>JAKPOU010000043.1 GCA_029547705.1 Bacteroidota bacterium
AAACCGCATCCCTCATCCACATTGCCGTATTGGGATCAACACTTCCCAGCGAGAAATATTCAGCCATCCCTTCAATCATCCATAACGGAATGTTATTCATTGAATATTTCTGGGTGGAGTCTTGCTTGAGGAACATATTGAACTGGAATGCATGCACAAGTTCATGACCCAGGGTGTGATCAGTCTGTGCCATGGTCAGGGCTATGGGCATGATGACCCTGTTCTTCATCCCTTCAGTAACCCCGCCCGTACCTGTTCCGATAAGGCCGCTGATAGCATTGGTCTGCTGAAAATCAGCGTGATTGTTATAAAATATCAGCGGATTCTTCCTGGCAAACGTATCCCTGAAAATTGCCTGATGAATGCTGAACCACTCCTCTGACCACCCTGATATCGTTTTCAGCAATGAATCATTCTTCATGTAATGATAGATCTCGAAAGCCGGTGTCTGCAGAACATCAAATCTGAAAGAACTGTATCCCGGCTTATTCCTTCCGAAATACTGGGCATCAGAATTAACCCCGGCAATCAGCCATACTGCCAACAGAGCAAATGAAAGCCTGAGGAACCTGACCGTTATCGTATTCATTTTGAACGAGCTCATAGCTTATCATAGTTTTATCAGCTGAATACTCAAAAAGTTAATCCATACATTTCAATTAATTAAACTAACCTGCCTGCAATTAATTGTTCAAATAATATGCCATTCCCCGTTGATGGATTTCGGTCTGTTTATGAGGCATTGCATTATTAATTTTTTATTTTTGACAACAGCAGTATTTAAACCGGCAACAGGAACCAGAACAAAATGAATCCCACATGTATTGAATGCAAAAAACCTGTTTATGAAATTTTCAATCATGTGGGTTCCATCATACCCTAAAAATCAAAATTATACTATGATGAAAAAACTATCCATTATCACCCTTTTGCTTGTCATAGCCCTTATGGGTGGATGCAAAACGGACAAGAGAGAAAAAGCCGCGACACCGGCCATAGATGTCTCACTTACTGACGCTGAAAAAAGCGGAGGTGTACTTACCCCGGAGATCATGTGGAAATACGGGCGGGTCGGAGGAATTGCGCTCTCGCCCGATGGATCAACAGTCCTCTTCCAGGTGACAAACTACAACCTTCTGACCGAAGCACGTGCCACGAACATCTGGTCAGTTCCCGCATCGGGAGGTGATCCTGTTCAGCTGACCACCAAAGGAGGATCAGGAGCACAGTGGATAGAGAACGGAGCCAGAATCGCCTTTATCGCCGGAGGCAAGCTTATGGTCATGAATCCTGACGGTACTGGAAAGAAAGAGATTACCGGCCTGAATGATTTCGAGATACTCTCATTCTCACCGGCCGGAGATAAGGTTTGTTTTACCCGTCGTGTCAAGCTTGACCAGACGGCAAACGAGAAATATGGCCTCGCCAATGCAAAGGTGCGTATCATTGATGATCTGATGTACAGGCACTGGGACTACTGGCATGACTACTCATACAGCCATCTCTTCACCGCCTCGTTTGATGGAGCCGCCATCAGCAACGAAAAGGATATCATGGAGGGACAGCGTTTTGATGCCCCCGATGCCCCGTGGTTTGACGAGGCTGACATTGCATGGAGTCCTGACGGGAAGTATATCGCGTACGCCTGCAAAAAACTGACTGGCAAA
>JAKPOU010000044.1 GCA_029547705.1 Bacteroidota bacterium
CTGAAGGCATTTGCCCTCGGCATAACAACAGGCACCAGCGCCACTACCTTTTCGCCCCAGGTTTTGATTAACCGGGAGCAGTGCGCAGCAATGCTGTTCCGTGCCATTAAGGCCATTCATCCCGGCGGTGATTACAGCGTAGCGGGTATCCCGGATTTCCCCGATCAGAAGGATATAGCCAACTATGCGGTTGAGGCGGCAAAATACATGTCAAAGCTGGGTATAGTAAAAGGTGATGCCAAGGGATATTTTATGCCCAAAGCGACGACAACTGCACAGGAAGCAGCCGGTTACGGCATGGCCACCAGGGAGGCTGCAATACTGATGAGCGTGAGGACTTATGGGCAGATGGATACCATAAAAGCCAGCAAGGGATCCGGGGCTCAGTCGGCACCGGCGGTAACCCCTGCCCCGGCAGCTGCGGCTCCGGCTGCTTCAGCTTCCGTCGTAGGGTCATGGGTTCTCGGTGATCTTTCAGGGGGACAATTCAACGCAGCTACAGGAAAGTATGAAGGCGGTGCATCAGGCCTTGGGCAAATATATACATTTAGGGAGGACGGAACCTATACAGCATTGGTAATCTGGTCAAATGCTATGTATTTCACGGGCAAATACAGCGTAAAGGACGGAGTGCTTACGCTCACAGACAGATCTGTTGAGGAGAGCAATGACGGCGGCAAGACTTGGGGAGCAAAGGAAGCGCTGCCTGACACCTCCGCGTATTTCACCGCGGGAACAGATGACTCAGGGAAGTATCTGCTGCTTGGACAGGAAGGTGCAGTACCTCCCCTGGTTGATAAGGAAAACGCTTTGAAGTATAAGATGAATACAACGGTACCAGAGTCTGAGGCAAAAGCCTCAGGCTCCAATAAACTGGATGAATGGCTGATAGGTTTGTGGGGATACAGTGACTCCAATGGTACTGTGAACTATGATGCAATGTATGAATTTAAGGCGGACGGTACTTTTTATAAAATTGTAACAACATCGGTAATGGCATTGCGCAACGGCACTGAGTTCAAAGGCAAATATAGGATATCAGGGAATAAACTGATCCTTTTTGACCAGTTGAAAAGCACAGGGCCTGCAAACAGTCATGATTTTAGTCTGCATAAAATCTGGTACTTGAAGATGGATAGCTATGAGACTAAGGATGTTCCCTTTGAGGATACAGAGTACGAAATCAGCAGGATGGATAATGGTAAGTTAAAAATCGACGATACTGAGTATACCCGTGGCCAATATTAATACAATGCTTAATAACACCGACAAGGAGAGATTCCGATGAAAAGATTTAAGTGTTTGTTTTGTTTTGCTATGACAATTATAATGCTCATTACTCCGGTATTCGCCATGAATAATCCGCTGCTGTCAGCCACGGCGGTTCCCCAGGCATCTGCGCCAATCAAGCTGGCAATCCCGGCAGGGATAATCTTGAACAAGTAAATCTGATTTGCTTGTATAAATTAAGCTGCAGCCCCGCATGGAAAAAGAAATAAAACATGGGGAGGAATAATATTGTCAAGTAAATTACTGGCAGTTTTACTGGCTTTCACAATTATTATTTGTGGATTACCCATTACAGCATCGGCGGACATAGATCCGCCCGTGACTCTCGGTGCACCGGAGCACTTCGGTTTAGGACATTACTACAATGATTTCGTATATTTCACCTTCAGCCTTCCGCAGGATATCCGCAGCTATATAGAAAAACGGGCAGCGAATGATCCGGAAAACAAGCAGAGCTTATTACTGCATTTCCAGATAGACTACAGGATCGACAACGGAAGCTGGCATCATACATCAGCCTGGGATTCACGCAAAACAGTTCCTGACGGACTGGATGATATGTACATGACCTTTATCAATGGCCAAAAATATATCAGCAGTGAAAGATGGAGCATGTCATCCTTATTCCAGGAGGATGAGGAGCTGAAGGCTTTCTACGAGGGTGGCTGGGACTATCTGAAAAGCCATTCCATAACCTTCAGGGCGCGTTTTGCAGAATCCTTTGATTATGGAGAGACCACTGTATTGTCACCCTGGTCCAGGGAATTCACCCTTACTGCAAATACAAAGGCTGATTACAATAAGCTCATAAATCATGCCCCCACTCTCTTGTCGGCAGAAGTGAAACTCTCACCCAGCGGAGAGCCGTATTTCGAGGTAAGGCTGGATAAGGTCCCGGGGGAAGTCCAGGATCTGAATTCAATGGCCTCCGGCTCCCTGCGTACAGAGATATGGATGAGAAGAGCCGGGGATAAGGATTTCAAGTATATCCACTATGAATGGGCAAATTGGGAGTACCTTACGGTAGAGGCAAGAGACTATTTTGAGGGTACAGTACAGAGCTTTGAAGCAGCCGGCTATGAAATTAAGACCAGATATGCCCTGGACTTGAGGGAATACAAGCAGTCCGGT
>JAKPOU010000064.1 GCA_029547705.1 Bacteroidota bacterium
CCCGAAACCGGATATCAATATCTTCCTTGACGTTCCCTTCAGGTTCACTGAGGAGAAGCTCAGGGACAGGAAGGTTGGAGATAAGAGGAGTTATCTCCTTGGAAACAGTGACATCCATGAGAGCAGCCTCGAGTTCCAGAAGAAGGTACGCGACATCTACATGAAAGTGGCGGAGGATGATCAAAGCCTGCAGGTCATAAACTGCCATGATGAGAATAACCGGATGCCTGCTCCGGAAAAGATTTTTGAAATGATTATTAATAAACTCAAGGAAAGGAATATTTTGAGATGAAGTTGCTGACTCAGATTGCAAGGATACTCACAGGGCTGATTTTTGCTTTTTCTGGCTTTGTTAAAGGGATTGACCCGATGGGCACCGCATTCAAGCTGGGTGATTACTTTGCAGCATTCAGACTGGGTTTCCTTGATGACATTGCCCTTCCCCTCTCTCTGCTGCTCTGCGTCGTTGAATTTGTAACGGGGATGATGCTCCTTTCAGGAGCGCTGGTGAAACCGGCATCATGGATGGCTGCCCTGTTCATGGCTCTGTTCACTCCCCTGACACTCGTTCTTGCCATCTGGAATCCGGTCTCTGACTGCGGATGCTTCGGTGATGCGATTGTGCTCACCAACTGGCAGACCTTCTTCAAGAATCTGATCATTCTGATTCCGGTTGTGTTCGTGTTCATCACTAGGAACGATGATACCGGTGTTATGTCACTGAAAGCCGGCCTGAACTTCACACTGGCATATGTTTTCCTGTTTCTCCTTTTCATGAGGATGAACCTTGCATACCTTCCTGTGATCGATTTCAGGCCTTACAGTATAGGAACCAATATTGCCGAAAGCATGTCCATTCCACACGATGCCGTCCCTGACAAGTATGATATCCGGTTCATATATGAAAAGGATGGTGTGCAACAGGAGTTTACCCTTGACAATTACCCTGCAGATGACACCCTGTGGAAATTCATCGATCAGAAATCAGTGCTCATCTCAAAGGGATATGAGCCTCCCATTAGCGGATTCACACTCATGACGGAACAGGGCGTTGATATGACTGATCAGGTGACCCGGCAAGACGGCGATGTGATGCTGATGGTTGCGCGCCGGCTTGATGAGTCTGACAGGGACGGGCTGACGAAAGGTTACAGGCTGGGCATTGAGCTGCAGAAAAGAGGCACTGACTTCCATATCGTGACAGCCACCCCCTCCGCGGAAGCGGGTCCGCTGGTTGCAGGATTCAGTACATTGTATGCCGATGAAACTACTTTGAAAACCGTGATAAGATCCAACCCGGGCTTCGTGCTTCTGCACAACGGCACCGTGGCAGCCAAATGGTCATACCACAACTTTCCCGAACCGGAAAAATTCCAGGATGGGGATCTCAATGCACTGGCTCTCAAATCACGCACCGCAGCAGGAAACAGGCTGATTGCCATATGTGCTGTCATGTCAGTTCTCCTGGCTGTATCACTTACCCTTCCTTTCAGAATGAAATAGAACAATTGAAAACAACAGATAAGAACTCTAATAACAAGACAACAATGAGAAAGAAAATAGTTGCAGGAAACTGGAAGATGAATATGGACCTGAATGAAGGGCTGGAGCTTGCCAGTGGGTTGAACGATTATTTCACCACCAATCCCGTTGGCGACAGGGAAGTTATACTATGCACTCCGTTCATTCACCTGGCGATGGTCAGCAATCTGCTGACAGCTCCGGGTCTCTCTGCCGGAGCCCAGAACTGCAATGACCACAAATCAGGCGCTTATACCGGAGAAATCTCTGCTGCAATGATCAAGAGTACCGGGGCAGGCAATGTCATCATCGGACACTCTGAAAGACGAACCT
>JAKPOU010000070.1 GCA_029547705.1 Bacteroidota bacterium
CAACATCAACAAAACCAACACCACCTGTATCTTCATAAACCAGCTCAGGGAAAAGATAGGGCTCGCGTTTGGCAATCCCGAGACCACAACCGGCGGAAATGCGCTTAAATTTTACGCTTCCATAAGGCTTGACATCCGCCGCACCAGCCAGATCAAGGAGGGGGAAGATGCTGTCGGCAACCGCGTCAAGGTAAAGGTTGTCAAGAACAAGCTGGCTCCCCCATTCAAAAAAGCCGAGTTTGACATAATGTTCGGAGAAGGCATCTCCCGTACCGGTGAAATCATTGACCTCGGAACGGAATTCAACATAATCAAAAAGAGCGGCTCATGGTTCTCCTACGGCGAAACAAAACTTGCACAGGGACGCGATGCAGTGAAGAGACTCCTCGAAGATAACCCCGAACTGGCCGGGGAAATTGAGGCAAAAATTACTGAACAGCTCAAAGAGAAAACAAAATAACTGATCAGACAGCGGTGATGCTGCTGGTCAGGTCAGGTACCTGACAGAACCACAGAACCCCTGAAGAAATCAGAGGCTTTTGGATTGTTTTCATAATCAGGAAAATCAACTCCTGCAATCCTCTACCAATTGGCGGAAAATCAACTCCCGGTATCCTTGACTAATTGGCGGGAAACCAACTCCCGAAATGCTCTACTAACCGGTGGGAAACCAACTCCCGGAAACCTCTACCAGCCGGGCAAAAAATTCAGTCCGAAAACTCCGTTTTTAAATCCACCGTTCTGAAACGGGAAGGCATAGTAAGGCTCCAGAATGAGGTATCCGAAAAAGTTGATCCTTAGTGATACACCTGTACTGTAAAGTGGAAATTTCTCATTATCAGCCGTATGAGACTTCCAGTCGTTGAATATAATCTTGTCACCCCTGTTCCACGCCAATCCAGCATCGAAGAAGAAGTTGAGGTCGGTCAGAAACCACTTTGACTTTATCAGGGCAAGCCTTTCGGGACCGCTGAACGGAAACCTTATTTCCGCATTTGCCACAGCCATCCTGGTTCCACTCAGGCGCGAGATATTCAGCGATGTCAGTTCCGGTGTATTCCCGGTATTATACGAGATATTCTCATATCCTCTTATCAACCAGGGATAACCGAGATATAAAGGCTGCAAGATATTCTCCCCGGTCACCTTCCCGTACATGCCGTAATTATACATCCGGAAGGCAAAAGTTAATGGTTTGCGATAAATGTACTGCCTGTAGTCTATAAGACCTGTAAAGATTTGCGTGGCACCGAAGTACTTGTCTATCTGGAGCCTGGCTCTGCCACCATGCATCGGGGCAGTCATACCGAACAGTGAGTTGTCTTTGACATAGGCGAATGAAAGCTGCTGGTAATTGCTGCCATCCGGAGCAGGCATCTTCTCCCTGGTTCCACCGATACTGTAACCGTTCAGCAGATAGTAATAATTAAACCTGTCAATGCGATAATAATACCATGATGCCGAGGCCGTTGCCTCAATTCTCCTCACCTGGGAGAAGGGCAGGGAAGCATACAGAGTGATATTATCCTCGAACATGCGAATATAGTCAAGCTGAATAACATCTACAGGAACCATCTCACCCTGCAGCTTGACGGAATCTCTTCCAAACGTCATTGAGCCGGCACGGTAAGGGATATGAGAGACAGCTGTACCCAGCTTTATCTTGCCCTTCTGCCTGACATAAGCTGCCTGCCCTGCAAAATCATATATTTCACCGTTCAGAGACAGGGCCGAATAGAGCTGGTTGTCACCAATCATATCACTGAAGATCATAATGACACTCCCACCCAGGTTGTTTCTGTAAATCCCTGATGAAGCTCCCAT
>JAKPOU010000005.1 GCA_029547705.1 Bacteroidota bacterium
ATAATACATGCTATCCCGGGTTCATTCTGGCACAGCGACCTGGCTGCTCCGAGCAGGTCACTGCCGATGAACAGCTTATCAGTGCCGAAATATGAAGAGAGTGCTCCCCTGACAATGTCAGCCTTGGAAGCATTGCTTACCCCGGTACCATAAAAGAATATCCGGCTGACACCCGCTCCCTTCAATTCCGGCAACTCTTTGCCAAAAAGACGGATCATCTCTTCACCCGTCACAAAAAACGGATTGATTCCAGTAGAGATGTATGACTTCCCTGCAACTCCATCGCTCACCTCTCTCCATTCAGTCTTTGTGGAGCCACTGTCTGCGATCAGTATCATCTGTGTAGGAAATAGGCTTTAATATTTTTGCTCAGCGGATTACAGGAACAAGTTACGTTTTTTTGTCCGTTCCGTAACCGAAAGAAATAACAAATGTAATTATTTAAATTGAATTATCAGTTTTTGTCAGATGTATGACATATTTTAAAAAACTTTCTACTTTTGAATCATTATTAGTATATTCAGCAAAATATATTCGGAAATGCGAATATCATATCTCCTTCATTTCCTGGCTTTTATCATGATGATTCTAATTCCGGGTCAGCAATCTGCCGGGCAGAAAGCCAGCCGGGCCGAAAGAGTTGCCGTTTCGAAGATGGAAAAATGGGTCAGCCCTCTTTTTGAAGGAGCCATACCGAAACAATTTATCATTGATTCATTGAAGGTTGATGAAGAGAAGAGGGAAATCAATATCTGGTTTCCCGTGGTAGCCTCATACATCCCGATCAGGGAAGAGACCGTCACAAGCCTTGACAACTCTGTAAGATCTGCTCTTGGAAGAAGATTTGCCGGTTATAGGATCAATATGATTTCGAACGGCTTTAGCCTGGAGAGCCTGGTCCCTAATTACTTCAGGAACGCCATGCCGGTGGATGACAACAGGATTATACCTGGTGCAGAAAATCCTCCGGTGCTTATCCGGAGGGTGAATGCCGTCTCGCCGGCAAAGGGTCTTGGGGGAAAGCACATAGCTCTGTGGCACAGCCACGGGTATTATTTTGATATGCCCCTTGACAGGTGGGAGTGGCAAAGGGCAAAGCTGTTCGGCAGTGTTGAAGATCTGTCGGTTATGGCCTATGTGCTGCCTTACCTGACTCCCATGCTGGAAAATGCGGGTGCGGTTGTGCTTCTGCCGCGTGAAAGGGATATTCAGGTGAATGAGGTTATAGTAGACAATGATATTTCCACAGGGGCTTCCGGG
>JAKPOU010000041.1 GCA_029547705.1 Bacteroidota bacterium
TAACAATTTTGGCCGGATTATTAACAGGAGCATGGCTGTTTTTTGCCGGGTACTGAATTTTGTTGGATAAATCCCTTTACTCAACAAAAAATTTTCCCGATTTTACACAAAACAGGGACTTTATGGACAGACACTAATTAATCTATCTTACTGCCGGACTGTTCCGTGAATCATTCAGGATACGTTGAACCTGCCCAGATCATAGAACCTGTAAGCATTATCCCAGTACAGTTCTCTCAGTGTTTTTTCGTCCAGCCTGATACCGTCAATTTTCCAGTTGCCCTGAATTGGTGTGGGATGGTCGAACTGCCTGTCATCAGTCTGGAAATAGCGCCAGTGGATTTCATAGAATTTCCTGTGTTCCTCTGTGCTGAAGTTCTCGCAGGGTCCGGCTCCCTGGACATCACAATCCGGCCAGAATGCAAGGTCAGTCCCGAACATGATGCGGTCATGGTATTTTGTAAAAAAGTCATGTCCGTCCGCGGCAGGATGCCTCCCCAGTTCGCCGATCCGGGCTGCCGTGTCAATCGAAAGGTTTGGCAGTTCATCCAGCCAGGATCCGACTGCTTTAATATTTTCCGAATATCCGGCAACATGAACTCCTACAAAGCGGACACCGGAGAATTTCCTGTACACATTTTTCACCTGTTCAAACAGGGTCTCAAGGGGAGGATATTTCGACCGGTCTGCAAAGGACCATTCAGGATGCAGTTTCAGTTCATCCCATCTTTCATTTCCCGGTTCCCATGGCTGGAAAAATGCTACAGGGTCGCCTACATGAAAGGCTACACTGATACCAAGTTTTTCGGCACGTTCCCAGATGGGGAAGAGACGCGGATCATCAATTGCTATCAGTCTGCCTTCAGTATCTCTTGCATTCAGTCCCAGATCCTTGAGATTCTTGAGTGCAATGGCTCCGGCATTAACCGCCTTCTCAAGCATATCAGGCGCCTTGCTGAAGAAATCGGGATCCGTTTCTGCAAGAGTCCAGTCGTATGTATAGTGAACCCCGAGACGGTTCCTGTAAGGTCTGATGGCCTCAATGAGCTCATAAAATGCCTTATCCCCGACATAAAGGTTGTCGTCAGTCCCTGAAATTGATGCTATCAGCAGGGCATAACGGATATTGTTGTCATCCATTATTTCCAGGGTTCTGCCTATCCTGCCGGGTGTTGCATGAATGTGTGCATCAATTACCTTTACCCCGACAGGACCGATGCCCCTGCCGGATGTGCCTGTTCCGCAGCCTGTCATTCCTGACAGGGATAAGCCAGCTGCTCCCATACCTGAAATCTTTAAAAATTCTCTTCTGTTTATCATCTTATTTGTTTTTCTGGACTTTTTCCGGTAACGATACAGAATTACCACCTATACGGATATAAAATTAATATAAATCCTGAGATCAGCTTTGTTTTGCCCTGTTTAAGTTTCATTAAGGGGAGACAGGGATATGCGGGGAAGAGGACCGTATCGGCGGCGGTAAACAATTCAATAATGGTTTGGGTTTTAAAAAATCATGGCCGGCATCAGAGCCAGCCATGATTTGTTATCATTTCCGGAATTCCGTTTATTATTGATAGTTAGGATTTTGTTCTATCTGGGGAGCTCTGTTTATTTCAACCCTGCTGATAGGGTTTATTTTGTGCCGTGTTCCCTGAAGAATTCCGTGTAATTTTTTAGTTTTTCAAGATAACCCTCAATGTCGAGCAATTGCTCATCCCATATCAGGAAGCTCATGTCGGGTCTGCGGAATGCGAAATGTCTGGCCCTGTCCTGCTGCCAGAAAAATTCCTTGCCGGCTGTGCTGTATCCCTTGGGAAATCTTGTTGTTTCATATGTTTTTACAAGATCATTAAAAACAGTTTCCCTTCTTTCCAGTAAGTTTTCCAGTATTTGCTGGGCTTTCAGGAGATTGTCAATTGAAACACCGGTATTTACAAAGCGGTTTACATGTGCTGTGCGAATGGTGTTTTCAAGGTCTGAAAGGTCAAGAAATGTCAGACTGGTATGTTTCACGAGTTCTGCTGTGGTCCGGAAAATCTCAAAATCATATTTATGATCAGCACCGGATTCAATGTTTTTTCTTATTATTTCCAGTGCCCTGTTCATTTTTTCAAGTATCTCCGCGGATTCGCCAACCTTTTCCCTGTATTCCGTATTCCAGAATGGGTCATATTCCAGTGCATCACCCCTGGGCAGGTCCGGAAGGCGGGTTTTTCCGATTTCCCCGTAGTGCCAGACATTCCTTTCCATTGTTCTGGCGAAGTAATGTACTGCTTCGTTCAGAAGCCTGAACAGTTCCTCCATGTCGCTTGCCTCTGTTCCGTAATAATTACGGAAATAGGATTCCGTGAATTCCCTGAGCGATGGTTTGTTTCCGTTCCATGAACGTGCGGCAGCATTGATGAAATGCATCATCCACATCTGATTGTGCAGACCGTCATCATCCCAGGAAGTGCATATCATTCCGCCGAATACTCCGGATGTTGCTGCATGCGAGAGAAATCCGAATGATTTCTCCAGACTGCCGGTTCTTAATCCTTCCTTTTCACCCTTTTCAAAGAAATAGGGAACCATCATTGGTACAACTTCAGGATTCGGGTCATATGCATAGGTTTCAAATCCCCTGGATCGTGCTTCCCTGACATATTTCAGATCAGGAGTTTCATAGTCATAGCTTTCCGTCAGAATAAGCCCTTTGAGGGGTTCGATTCCCTTTGCCGGGGATCTTCCCCTGGTCCAGCCCATTGGGGATTCCCAGGCCATTACTTTCCTGCCTTTTGATTGGAGGAATTGTCCGCTTTTCTTGATAAAAAAATGGTATAAGCCGCTTTTTCCGATTTCTTCGGATTTTGCCCTGCATTGTTCACAGCTTCCTAGTTCGTATGTCTCATCGGATCCGATATGAATATATTCTGATCCCGGTGTGGCTTCTATCGCATCTTTCCAGAGATCGAAGAGAAGATCGTAGCTCCCTTCCTTCAGGGGGCAGAATTCCCAGTTTGAAGCTTCTATCTCCCTGAGATGCCTGTGCTGAGGCCATTTGAGTATATAGCTCACATGTCCCAGACCCTGAACAAGCGGTATGATCTGAACGTGATATTTCCTGGCGTAGCGTGTAAACTCCTGCATTTCCTCCATGGTAAAGGCACCCGGTGCACCAATTTCGGGATGGCTGGGATAGGCAAACTTATCTTCCCATTCCCATACCAGCATGTTTATTTTATAGTATGCCACTTCCCTTATAAAATCCTTCACATATGAGGCCTTATCCTGGTGATGCTTGGTATCGTAGTGTACGGCCCGGTTTTTAATGTCGGGCCAGTCGGTAATTATCATTCCCGGCACCTTCCGGACTGATCCTTCCTTTCTTATCAGCTGCAGCAATGTCTGGGTGCCGTAAAAGAGTCCGTCATCCGACCGGGCTTTTATCTCGATCCTGTTTGCAGATACTGTTATCTGGTATCCCTGGGCCGGCAGGGAGCGGGGAACACGGTGCCGGGTAAGGACAACAGCCGGACGGCTGCCGTCATTTCCGATACGGGCACTGATGCTGAATTTTTTATTTAAATCATGAATCAGCTCTTCCGCCGTGAATCTGTCTGATTTCCCCGCATTCCTGTCAAGAACAAGCATTAATCCCTCGTTTATAATGAAATCTTCTCCTTCAATTGTGACTTCCCTGGGATAGGGTATCACATCCAGTCCCAGTTGTTTCAGCTCACTGATATCCGACAGGCTTCCCGGTTCTGTGTCTGCAGCACTTCCTGAACCGGGACCGTAATCTACTTTTCTTACTGCTTCCAGCTGCCTCCGGCGGTCACCCGTCGTAAGCCGGATATCCCTGTATCTGTCCAGTACCGGCGGATTCGCCTCAGTTATCATTTTATACAGTTCCGGACGGCGCGACTTGAAGTGGATCGCTTTTGTATTGTCCGTTCCGTTTATTGTTTTCCACCATTCACTTCCGCTGATTCTTTCCTTTCCGAAGTCGATTTCGGTCATGATAATTCTGTCTTTCTCTCCGTATGCCTCAGCAATCACGTTTCCATGGAAATCTATGATGCCTGTTCCTTCCGTTCCCAGTATCACAGGTGCAATATATACCGAATTATCCCTTGCCCTCGTGATATAGGTTGAAGCAGTTTCGAGTCCGTGTCCTGGTTTATTGTCCAGTGCCATTGTCGGATTGAAAATGATATCGGCACCCTTCAGGGCATATATTGTTGCTATCTCGGGATAAAACATTTCCCAGCATGTTGCTATTGCAATGGCAGCAAAGTCGGTCTGAAACACTTCGAATTCATTTCCGGTGTCAACCAGCCAGGTTTCCATGACAGGCAGGACGGTTTTCCTGTGCTTTCCGATAATGTTTCCCTGCCGGTCAAAAAGGAGGGCCGTGTTGTATATTCTCCCGTCTTCCTCTTCATAGAGGGGGGCAATGATGTACATTCTGTACTTCCTGGCTATGTCTGCAAGCCTGTCGGTGAAAGGACCCGGTATTTTCAGGGCCATGGAGCTGAACAGGATTTTTCCCGTTTCCGGATCTGTTTTGTCAATGTAGAGCCCGTATGAACCAATGTTCTGAATATCTTCCGGTCCGCATACAAGATCTGCATTCATCCGGCCGGCTTT
The DNA here is from genome assembly GCA_029547705.1 of Bacteroidota bacterium. Classification (GTDB taxonomy): domain Bacteria; phylum Bacteroidota; class Bacteroidia; order Bacteroidales; family VadinHA17; genus LD21. Next base: position 4,636 of record JAKPOU010000041.1, read on the forward strand.
TTCATACATTCCCAGTATGTTTTCAAAGTTCTCAATCATAAGGGGGCGGACTCTGCCGGGTTCGTAGTCTGCCATAAAAGGATCCTGATTTGTTCTGGCGCTGGTCTGGACAAGCGCAATCTTTGCCACTGTCTTTTCCTGGGAGTATCCTGCCTGGCACAGGAGGCCCAGGATTATCATGAAAGCTGCTGATGTTTTCATTCCTGGATTTTTTTGATACAGCTGTTGTTTGTTACTGTCCTGAAACAGACTGCCACAAATTATGCATTTAATCAGAACTTATGGTAATTGTAAAGGAATTAAATGACAAATGCTTTAAAAAAACCGGTTTCACTAATGTCCGCTTTCCGGGGAAAGCTTATCTGACAGTCAGATCTATTGTCCTGTTACGGTCCAGAACTGTTTCTGTTTTCCTTTTTCCGGCCTTTATGAGGTAGGGTGAAAAATCTGTTTTAACAGGGCCATTGACGGTATATTCTGGAAGCTCCAGCATGAGGATTCCGTTCTTATCGCTTTTCCGGCGTGATACCTCCCTGCCCTGTCTGTCAGCAACCACCACTTCGTAATCCGTAAGAGGCCTGCCGTTCCTGTCTTTCAGGTTTATTTGCAATTTCCAGTAAACCGCATAGGAATGGGGCTGGCCGGTTGCATCAACACTGAAGCTGTTTCCGCTGAATTGATTGGAGCGGAACTCTGTTCCTTCAGCGATACAGCCAGAGTCTTCGGCAGATCCCATTCTGACGGCCGGGAAAGCGGCTGCCGGAGTGTTTTCTGCTTTTTGAAAAATATTCCCTGTGAACACGGTGTTTTCAGCTCCCCCATAGGAACATGCAACCCATACCGGGGTAACGTTGGAAATAATCCGGTTGCTGTATATGCTGCCACCGTTTGAATTGCCGATATAAAATGCGAAAGCCTCCGCATCTGTTTCCGGATCTTCCTGGTGGACAATGATTTCATTGCCGAAGATTTCATTATCCCCTCCGCTGGCGCTGTAAAAGACTGCATTTGCCACCGGAACAAACCCGGGGTGGTTTCTGAATTTTCTTCCCCTGATAAAAAATTTATTGTTATAGACACGGTTGGCATAACACCCTCGCGGGGATCCTTTTTCGGCACCATAGTCTGCAAGGCGGATGGCATTTGTGCTGAGATGTGTGTTATATTCACAGCTGGGAGGTGCTGCGCTTATATGGAATATATTATTGAATATTTCTATTCCCCTGTGAACGTATACTTCAATGCCGGATCCGATTTCCGGTTCGAAGGTATTTTCAAATATAAGGGAACTGTCGCCCATTGCCATTATGCTGTAATGATTGGTGACGGTCTGGCGGTTTATGAAATGGTTATGGTGTACAGCCGAAAAATCTCCTTTAAAGGACAGACAGCCCTGTCCTCCGAGGAATTTGCAGTAAGAAACCTGCGAGGGCTGTTTCCCGGTCAGGTCAACTGCATAGAATGATGATCCGTGACGGTTGATGATGAAGGGGTTGTCGATTTCAAAGCTGCAGTCCGAAATCACCGCCTGGCCCAAGTCAGCTGCAACGGTATTTATTCCCGAGGAAACGATTCTGACATTGTCGAGTATGATCTTCACATTTTCCGCGGTTGACTGGATTCCCCATGACAGAATGCCTGTTGCCGCATTCCGTATGGTACCGTTTCTGATCGTTACAGTGCCTTTCCCTTCCACGGAAGGTATTCTGTCACGCGGCCTGCCTGATGCAAAATCAGCAGTATAATCATAGAATGCAATGTGATCTCCCCGGTACAGATGATCATTGTGTCCCAGGGGATGTGTTCTGCCCACAATGCCTATACCGGCATCCATTGCAGGGCGTATATCGATCTCATCAACCAGGCAGTCTGTTTCGGCCCTTACCCGGATGCGGTATCTTCCCGCCGGAAGATTGTTCAGATGGGCAAGGACGAATCCTCCCCCAAGCCGGGGAGACCGGCTGATGACCGGACAGCTCACCATGGCGGAATCAGAATATTCAGTGAGACATTCAATCCCGTTTCCCTGTTCATCTTCCACAAATATGCTTACTTTCATATCCCTGCTCAGATCACCCCCCATGTCGCTGTAGTAATTTCCTGTCACGCCACACATGGCATAGTATGATCTTTTTTCCACGGGCAGATAAACATATCCGGAAACTATTTCATCTCCTTTCCTGAGTCTCAGTATCCTGTTTCCGATAAAAGCATGGACCTCCTCAGTGTTTTCAAGCTTTGCACCCGGAGCCCTGCTGAGGTCCCATCCCTCGAGGCCTTCTTCAAAGCCGTAGTTGGGAACGTGCCCGTAACCTGCATCCGCAAAGGAGATAGTATAGCCATTGAGGTCAAGGGTAACGTCCCTGCCAAGGAAAACCGCACTTTGTGGTGAAGATATGTCACTGACCAGGACATATGTTTTTCCTGCGGTATCAAAGCAGCCGGGTCCGCTTACCGGAATTTCCCCTTTCTTAACCGGCCGGTGCTGCTTCTGTACAAACTGGCTGTAAGCATCTGTTTCCGGAACGGCCGTGAGAAGGAATGCCGCAAGGAGAATCGGTCCTGAACTCCGTTTCAGCAGATAATCAATTTTCATAAATGGTGTATAATTTTTAATGCACCCGGATCCGCAAAGGCTTTTTCCCCGTAAATCAGGCTGCTATTCAAATGAAAACCGGAAGGATTCATTCTTTTTCTTCCCGGTTTTAAAAATTTTTGCCTCAGTGATATATATGTTTGTGCCTTCAGATTCACTGCGCTTTTCATCCCTTACCACCAGTTTCATCGTATGTTCTCCGGGCTGAAGGTTCAGAACATGCCAGATACACTCCGTATGCTGCTGGTTTGCATAATGATAGTAGGTATCAACTGTCCGGTGGAGATTGCCGTCAACATATACATCTGCCCTGCCGCCATCCCTGAACCAGTTTCCGTAAAGGGCAATTCCCGTTCCGTTAAAAGTGAGTTCAAGTTCATTACCCTTCCTGCCGGAATATCTGGACTGCCTGATTCTGGTTCCGTCTCCGCCTCTGATTTCCCTGGTTTCCCATTTGCCCCTGGCTGACCATGACTTTTCGTCAAACACTGAAATGCTCCTGTCGAAAACAAGATCGGGAAAAGCGATCTCCAGGGGAGGTTCCGTTGGTTCCTGTAGTTTTATCCTGATTTTGTTTTTCCCTGTTCTGCCTCCGTTTTCGCTGATAAGGCCGAGTGCATACCTGTATGTTGCCTCAACAGCGGAATTGAAGGAATAGCCGGTGTGAATGAAAGTTGAATCCCCGACAGCTTTAACACCTTCCTTTATACCTTCGGGCAGGGAGCTGAATCCCTTCATAACACCCAGTACCGCAAGGGCATTGGAAGGATTACAGTCTGAGTCCTGTCCGCAGCGGGTTGTTATTTCGAGGGTTTCCATGGGGTCGCCATTTCCGTAAAGCAGGCCCATGGCTATGTAGGCACCATTGAGTTTGGCATCTATGTTGAACGGGCTGCCGGCACCACATATGTCCACATCCCCCCACTTGTCCTCAAGTTCCCTCCATGCTGCCCTCCAGTCATCGGGATAGTGTCCGTGAAGTTTTATCACATCCTTTATAATCCTGTAATAATCACTGCCTGACGGAATTGACAAAAGGGCTTTTTCTATTATTTCACTTATTTCATTTTCAAAAAAAGCTTCCGTATATAGAGCGGCAACGAAAACACCTCCGTATATCCCGTCTCCGTAATTCATTATCCGGCCGATCTTATCAGCGATCTCTAGTGCTTTGCGGGGCATTCCGGGGCACATGAAACCGATATAATCCGCTTCAATCTGAAAGTCAATATCGTCTGCATGAATATTGTATTCCGGACTTCCTGAAAGAGGGGCGAAAATGCTGTCGTGGAAATTCTTCCTGGCCTGCATATTGGCATGCCAGAGGGGATATCCCGCCGTGGCCAGCATTTCCTGGAACTTTTTTGCCGGGCCGTCAATTCCGTATTTATCCATGGCCATGAGGAAGGTAAGCTGTACATAAATGTCATCCTGCCAGAGGCTGCCCCGGATGTCAGAAGGGTCCCAGTTTATCTCTTCCTCATAAGTCCTGCCCTGGGCCTTGAATTCTGTCGGGGCGCCGTAGCTTACGCCTGCCATTTTCCCGGCCCAGCCGCCGGCGATTTTGTCTTTCAGGACATCTGGCCTGATATTGCGGTATTCACCGGATGTGCCGGTGCAGGAGGCAGCCAGGAGGTAAACTGCCATAACTGTGAGAACGGAGAATGATTTTTTCATTGGTGAGAGTTTTATTTTGTTTTTCACTTCAGCGTTCAGCCGTGCTGCAATTCATTCCTGTACGGTGCGGATGACTGTGCCCCCAGTCGGGTTACGGAAAGGGCTGCAGCTCTGTTGGCAAAAATAACGGCATCCTTTATTCCCGCACCTTCTGTCAGGGCGACTGCAAGAGCACCGTTGAAAACATCCCCTGCAGCCGTGGTGTCGACCGGTTCTGCTTTTACTGCGGGAATCATTCCCGTGAACTCTTCCGATTTAACATATGCACCCATTGAGCCCATGGTTATAATCACATTTTTAACGCCTTTCCCTGTTAATGCAGAAGCAGCCTGCTCTGCCGACAGCTCATCGCTTACCCTTATGCCTGTCAGTTCAGTTGCTTCGTTCTCATCCGGAGTAATGAGCCAGAGCTGTTTCATGAGATGGCCGGGCAACTCCCGGGCAGGAGCGGGGTTAAGTATCACTTTCATCCTGTTTCCGGCTGCAGTCTTTACGGCATGCTCAACCGTCACAAGTGGTATTTCAAGCTGTACAAGCAGGATGGAATATTTTCCCGATGAGAAGAGATTAGTGTCAATTTCTCCGGCAAGAAGATTAAAATTGGCGCCCGGGGCAACAACAATGTTGTTTTCCCCCGCAGAATTGATGGTGATAAGAGCAACTCCCGAGGGAAGCTTGTCATCCCTGATAACATGTCTGGTGTCTATCCTCTCTTTTTTCAGGGTTTTAATATACTGATCGCCAAGATAGTCTCTGCCTAATTTTGATATAAACGTGACCCTGCCCCCGAGCCGGGAAGCTGCCACAGCCTGATTTGCCCCCTTTCCCCCCGGATTCATGAAGAAGGTATTTCCAAGTACGGTTTCACCGGGGGCCGGGAATTTTTCGGTTTTAACTACCATGTCGGTATTGGAGCTTCCTATAACAAGGATATGTTTCATGATTTCAAAAATTATGATATGAGAGGATGATTTGTTTTATTTCACTCTTTCCATTATTTCCAGGCACATACGGCTGTTATGGTAGGGGCATATCCAGGTTCCGGCCTTGTCACCTCCGGGTGTGCCCTCCGGTGAAACGTATGCGAACCATCCTCCGTTTATCCTGTCTATCAGATATTTTTCAATAAAGTTCCAGGTTTTTACTGCCATGTTGAGGTAATCCTCATTTTCTGTAAGTTCATAGGCATTGACATATCCCACCACTGCTTCTGCCTGGTCCCACCAGCCCCGGGTATCCCTTATCCTGCCAGTTTCCCGGTCTTTTTCGCTCAGCATGCTGCCATCTGGCATCAGTCCTTCAGCAGCTGCATCAGCTATTGCCACACTTGCTTCCCTTGCCTTTCGGATCAGTTCCGGATCCCCGAGCAGCGTGGCCGCTTCGTAGATCAGCCAGGAGGCCTCTATATCGTGCCCGTAGGAATCAATACCGGAAGTGCTGTTCCAGTTCCTGTCCAGAAAATATATCAGATGATGAGTGTTTTTGTCTATTATGTGGTCAAGGAAAATATTCACCATGTTCCTCAGTCTTTCGGCCATGCGTGCAGTGGGCCACACCCGGTAAAGATTTGCATAGGCTTCCATTATATGAAGAGAAGTGTTCATGCTTTTTTCATCGGCAGGGCTCTTTTCTCCGATAAGCCTGTCGTGCAGGCGCTGCCAGTCGCGGCTGAACACCTCAAAATAGCCGTTTGCCTCCCTGTCGAGGGCATTTTTCTCAAGCGCTTTGAAAATATTTTTTGCTTCTTTCAATGCTTTCCTGTCACCAGTGGCCCTGGCATATTCTGATAAACCATATATAAAGAAGGTCTGGGTATAGGTGTGTTTCCTGTCATCCTGAATTTCACCCTTGTGATTCAGAGTCATATATGCCCCTCCATGCTTCCTGTCGATAAAATTCGACAATATATAATTTCTGGCACGGGTCGCCAGCCGGAGGTATTCAGGGTTTCCTGTGACCCTGTATGCAGCTGACCAGGTCCATAATATTCTTGCATTCAGAATTCCGCCTTTTGAAGCATCATGAATAACCCTGTTGCTGGCATCAATCCTTCCGAAAAAGCCTCCGTTAATCTCGTCGGGCATTTTTGATGACCAGTAGGGAAGGATATTGTTTTTCAGATCATTGGCAAGCTGATTCTTCAGTTCCGCCAGTTTCTGACCCGGACCGGCCTGGACCGGTATCTGACTCTTACCGGCATAACTGCTCAGGAATGCCAGAATTATCAGGATAAAAAGCTGTTTTTTCATGTCTCGTTAATCTGGTGGTTATAACCGGGATGGTACATTCTTGTCCTGTTCAGGGTAGCTGGTATTCAATGTTTTATCCATCCGCAGCCAACAAGCTTGAGCTGAATCATTGTCACCGGCTGATTTGAATCTCCGGAGTCAGCTCCACAATCTGTCATGTGAACGTTTCTGGTCCCATTCGGGTATCGGTTCAAACCAGCCGGATCCTTTTGCAAGATGTTTTTTGCATTCCTCCTCGTTTAGTTCTATTCCCAGACCGGGAGAGTCAAGTGGTACATTGGCGAAGCCGTTTTCTATCATTGGTTTTGAACCCGTCATCCTGACAAGGTTGTTGTAATACGGCACATCCACGCTGTGATGTTCAACTGCCAGGAAATTCTGGGTTGCTGCCGCACAATGCACACTTGCCATAAGACAAACGGGTGATCCTGCCATATGCAACGCCATGGCCACGTGATTTTCTTCGGCATAATCCCCTATCTTCTTCGTTTCAAGCAAACCGCCCGAAGTGCCGATGTCAGGATGTATGATGTCAACAGCCCTTGCATCCAGTAGAGGTTTGAAGCCGTCCCTGAGGCAATAGATGTCCTCTCCGGTTGCTATAGGTGTTTCCAGTGCATCTGAAAGCTTTTTGTTGTTTACGGTATCAAACCAGGGGACCATATCCTCAAGCCAGGCAAGTCTGTATTTTTCCATTGCTCTTCCGAAGCGGATTGAATTATTGAGGTCAAAATGTCCGAAATGATCTGCGCACAAGGGTATTTCATATCCTACTTCGTCTCTCACCTTTTCAACGTATTCAGCCAGTCCTGCAAGGCCTCTTTCGGTTATCTGGACCTGGGTAAACGGATGTAAGGTATTTCCGTATCCCATGTAATCCCTGAGATCATATTGCCCGACTGCCCCGTCCCAGAATTTTGAATTGACAAGAGCATCAGGGATTTTTGTAACAACATGAATGCCAAGGTCCATTTTCAGCCATGTAAATCCCTGGTCCTGAACTCTTTTTTTCATTACTTCCGCAAATTTGACCGGATCACCTGCATCCGGAGTGTCGGCATACAGCCTTACCTTTTCACGGTATCGTCCGCCGAGCAGCTGCCATGCAGGGACATTGTAAGCCTTTCCGGTGAGATCCCACAAAGCCATTTCCACGGCACAGACACCACCTCCCTGTCGTCCGTGATAACCAAACTGTCTGATAATCTTAAAGATCATTTCAACATTGCAGGGATTCAGCCCGAGTATCCTGCTCTTGAGAAAGAGGGCATACCTCACATCGGCAGCATCCCTTACCTCGCCCAGTCCGTAAATTCCCTGGTTGGTGTCGATACGGATGATATGCCTGTTCATTATCGTGGCGTATCGCATATCGGTAATCTTCAGGTCAGAGGGGCTTGATGCCCTTCTGACTTTCTGGGTGGTAAAGGCTATCGTATCTTCAACTGACAAGGCCATCAGCCCTCCGAGTGACAATCCGCCCAGGGCTGTCTTTTTCAGGAAATCCCGGCGGCCGGAGCCGGTGGCGGGGTTATTTATTTCAGCCTGTATTGCATCAGCTTCAGCTGTTTCAAGTTTTCTGTTCTCTTCCTGCAGTTTCTTGATCAGGTTTTTCATTTTATTCCGGATTTGATTTTATTGATTTCAAATGGTTTACAATATAATAACATAACCTGGCAGATCACCAGTTTCTCTCCTTGAAGTAGTTATCAAGCTCAGTTTTTGACATAGGAAGCTTTTCCGGATAATTGCGAAGCCATTCAAGGAAATCCTTCTTTATTTCTTCAGACCACCGGGTGTCTATCTCTCCGGGTTTGTAGCGTCCTTCTCTGAGACGCTGATGACCAAACTTGTCACGTAAGTTTGTAACCTCCGCGTTAATGACACATTCATACAGAAGATGTGCCGGTATAAAGATAACACCGTATTTCTTTGCCAGTACGGCATCCCCGGGTAGAACGACAGCTCTTCCTATCCTGACAGGATAATTGATTGAGAGCAGGCTCATCTGTGCAATAGCTGAGGGATCATGACCCTTTATCCAGCCGTTGAATCCTTCGATTTCGCTCAGACCTTCTGCATCTCTGACAGATCCGTTGAAAACAACACCTTTTCCTGATTTCGAATAGATGGAGTTTCCGAGATTATCCCCGATAAGGGTGCCATCGATAATTTTTCCGTAACTGTCTGCAACATAAACATCGCCCTCTGTAAGCAGATCGATGGGCCATGAGTTTGTGCCGCCCTGTTGTGTCCTGCCCTCTGCTTTTCCCCGGTCCCGTACATATTTTTCCAGGTCCGGTCTGAGAGGTATGTATTGTGCTGTTACCACGCGACCTGTCATGGGTTCGTCGGGGTTTACAATATACCAGTCATTTTCGAACTGATTGGAATAACCTCTGTTCCGGAGGAATCCCCAGGCTTCTTCAATGGAAATATTTGCAAGCCTTTCCAGCAGTTCATCCGGTACTTTGGGCCGGCCGTCAGGGAATCTTTCCCCTTTCCAGTCAGACGTAAGGGCTTTGATGTATTCGGGAGGGGCTTCAATAGTCTGTCCGTATACCAGTGTTGACAAAATGAAAAGGAAAAAGACAAGAAATGAGTTTTTATTCATGTTGCACAGTTTTATATGGTTAAAATTCAAAATAAAACCATTTCACAAAGAAAATCAATTCAGGATCCAGTAATTCAGGCCGGGCTAAAGTTCCATGACGGGGCCATCCTAAACCAGAATAAATGTACTAATTTATATTATAAATCTTATGATAATACTGAAAGATCAGAGTGATGGGGATCCTTTACTTCAGAAGGGCTGCCGGGCAGGAGATTTTCCTGATCCGGGGAAGGAGCGGGAGAGGAGTCGGGGATTTTTCTTCAGAGAGAAACCACATCACCTGGATGGATGTGGCTTCCCGTCTGAAGATTGGTATAGGGTATTTTTAAAAAAACCTGCCTGATGCATTCCGGCTTTTGGGAGCCCTGGCAAAAGCACCATGGCAGGTTTATTCTGTTAAAGCCGCTCAGTGCGTGTAATTTGTTATAACTCCCCTGTCGATGGCAATCACGCCCTTGTCGGTACCGCACCAGACAACTCCTGTCTTATCGACGGTCATACACTGGATATTATTGCTGAGAAGACCATTTTCCGAAGTCAGTGATTTCCAGCTGTCATCTCTGAAAATTGAGATGCCGCCTTTTGTTCCGAACCATACTGAGCCGTCGGGATAGCATGCAATACATTGTACAAAATTATCAACAAGTCCGTCGTTGGTATCAAAAACCGTCCATTCGGCGAGAGTTTCGTTTCCTATATGACGGGCAATCCCCAGATCAGTTCCAAACCACTTGGTTCCATCGGGGGTTATGCATATACTGTGAACATTGTCGGACGGCATGTCAATCGGTCCCCAGATGGCGTATTCCGAAGCACCGGAGATGGCATCAACTTCATTTCTGAACATCCTGCCCACACCTGCACCGTCTGTTGCAACATAGACGGAATCACCTCCCGGGTTTGTTGCAATTGCAGTTATGGGGAAATCGCGGAAAATTACTTCAGGATAGAATAATTCATAGTCATAGCTAAGCCATTTGCCATTGATATAAGCTGAAACTCCCCTGTTTGTTCCAAACCATCTGAGCGATCCTTTTCCGACGGCCACTGCGCGTACCGTATCGCTGAGAAGCTCTGAGTTTCCTGTATTATATGTAGTAATGGCTGATTTGGCAGTAATCGGAAGTTTCACAGCCGTTGCCCCGGCGGGGGATGCAAGCCACAGTTCCCTGCCGGCGGATGAAACATCAATGGCAAAGTCTTTCACTCCGGTTACCGGGATTTGTTTGTTTTTGTTGTGTATCTGCCATTTGCTGCCGTCAAAACTGGCTATTCCCTTGTCAGTGAGAAACCATTTGGTATTGTTGTCATCAACCAGTACCGAAGTGAAGTTCCCGGCAGTAAAATTCTTCTTGAATGAAATGTTTTTTACTGATTTGGGAGCATCCTGCATCAGGGAGATTTCCGCCCCTGCATCCTTTCCTGCATATTCCCTGTGTCCGGGAGCCATAGCCGCCATTGCAAACATTCCGCAGATAATTAAAAGAGCAGATATAGTATTTGCTGTTTTTCGTTTTTCCCCTTTGATTCCCGATTTTAATTTTTTTGTAGCCATTTGAATCCTGTTTTAATATTTAACAATTTTTAATACATTTTCAGCAGAACACTGATTCCGCTCTGCTATCCGATGTAGTCTTCCCTTACCGGGCTGAATGCATCTATCAGTCTTACATGACTGCTCAGTGTCTGGATACAGTGCGGTATTCCGGAGGGGACAGTAAAAATATCCCCTTTTGAGAGGCGGTGTTTTTCTTCGCCCAAAAAGAGGTAAAGCTCTCCCTCCGCGACATATGAGATCTGTTCATGTGGGTGACTGTGAGGTTTTTCTGGTTCAGCAGCCGGCCCGTTTGTAAAATCACATACAACGATCATCAGTTTATTCAGAAATGCGATTCTCCTTTCAAAATCAGGAGAGATCCTTTCCGCGGGTGTAAGTTTTTCCTTGAATACCGGCATATTGGTTACAGATAACAGTTTTTTCGAAGTTGCCAAATATATTAAATTTCGCTTTAAAATTTTATATTTGATTAATAAATCATATCATTCCATCCTGACAAGTACTTTTCAGAAATTACCCAAATTTTAAGCTTATGAAAACAAGATTATTTATCCTGGCAGGCTTTCTGATAGCTGTGTCATCCTGTAACAGGCCTGCGCCTATGGACGGGATCATCAGGGAATCCATGAATTTTTCCATGGAACAGTACACGCTTATGTACAATGTGATGAAAGGAATACCGGGGAGGCTGCCCAGAACCATTGATGCCGCAGGTTCTCTTGTGACGGCAGAGCCGGACTGGTGGACAAGTGGTTTTTTCCCCGGAACACTCTGGTACCTTTATGAATATTCAGGTGATGTGAAATTCAGGGAATATGCTGAGGAGATGACAGCCAGAATTGAAAAGGAGAAGGACAACAGGGGTACACATGATCTTGGCTTCATGCTTTACTGCAGTTTCGGCAACGGATTAAGGCTGACCGGCAATGAAGCCTATAAGGATATTCTTCTGACAGGGGCAAAATCGCTGATTACAAGATATCGCCCGAATATTGGCTGCATACAGTCCTGGAACAGCAGGAGGGGATGGCAGTGCCCGGTGATAATTGACAATATGATGAATCTGGAATTTCTCATGTGGGCTTTCAGGGTTTCAGGTGATTCCACTTATTACAGGATCTGCGTGAATCATTCGGATACAACGATGAAGAATCATTTCAGGCCGGATTACAGCTCGTGGCATGTTGTTTCCTATGATACCATAAGCGGCAGGGTTGAGAAAAAACAGACTGCACAGGGCTATTCCGATGCATCCGCATGGTCGAGGGGGCAATGCTGGGGACTTTACGGCTATGTTGTGATGTACCGTGAAACGGGTCTGCAGAAATATCTTGACCAGGCAACAGGAATTGCGGAATTTCTGATAAATCATCCCAGGATGCCGGAGGATGGCATTCCTTACTGGGATTTCGATGATCCGGCCATTCCTGATACGGAAAGGGATGCTTCTGCCGGAGCAATAATGGCATCGGCCCTGATCGAGCTGAGCGGAATGACTGCAGAACCTGCATCTTCAAGATATCTGAACATGGCTGAACTGCAGCTGCGCTCCCTTGCTTCTCCCCGTTACAGGGCAGGAAAGGGTGAAAACGGCAATTTTATCCTGATGCACAGCACAGGGTCTCTTCCAGATGACAGTGAAGTGAATGTGCCGCTGACATATGCAGATTACTATTTCATTGAGGCCCTTCTCAGGTACAGGGCCCTGAAGGACTAAAAGTCAATCATGGCTTTCATTACGCCATCCCTGTAGCCGGCTACAAGATCAAATGCTTCCCTGGTTCTTTCAAAGGGGAAACGGTGAGTGACCATATTGCCGATGTCAATGGTGCCCTTACTCATCATTACGATGGCTGTTTCGGCACAATCCACCTGCCTTCTTATGAACTGGACCGATAATTCCCGCCGCCTGGTGTTTTCAACGTTCAGGGACCAGTTGTCGAATTCGGGAATACCTGTCACTATGATTTTTCCTCCCGGCTTGAGAAGGTCAACTGCCTGATCGAGAGCATCTTGTTGACCACAGCATTCGAATACCACATCAAGTCCCGGGGGTTCATGATCCCGGATTATTTTCACGATATCGTCCCTGAGCGGATTTGAGGCGGAGCATACCATTTCCTTCAATGCTATTTCAAGGCGTTCATCAATCTTGTCAGTGACATATATTTTTTCCGCACCATCTGCCCTGGCTGCCAGCATGACACTCATTCCGATAGGACCGAACCCCAGTATACCTATTCTCAGTCCTTTTACACCACCTGATTTTTTTACAGAATAAACGCCAATGGCCAGTGGCTCCGAGATACTGCCGTGATCTGAATTGAGGTTATCCGGCAGTACGAGGCAATTGGCCTCGGGCATCACTATGAATTCCGAAAGAGCGCCCTCCGCCTGTCCCGGGCATCCGAGGAACTTTATCCTGCGGCAGGTATGACTGCGGCCTGACAGGCACTGGTCACAGCTGCCGCATGGCATTGACGGTTCAATTGCTATCCTGTCGCCGGCTTTCAGCCTTGTGACTGCAGGCCCGGTTTCAACAATTATTCCGGATCCTTCGTGTCCTACTGTGAAAGGATATTTCACTTCCTGTGAACCGATCCGTCCCTGTGTGTAATAATGAATGTCAGAGCCGCACACACCAACTGCCAGCATCCTTATCCTGACGTCGTCAGGCTGTTTAATGACAGGATCATTTACTTCCCTCATTTCCATCTGCCTTATTCCGGTAAGCATCATTGCCTTCATTGCAAATATTTTTTAAATTCGGAAAACAAATATAATCAACTTCCTTTATCAGACAGACTTTTCAGGATATGAGACAGATTTTTACAATTGGCGAATCTCTTTATGATATAATTTTTAAGGACGGACGCCCGCATGAGGGGAAGCCCGGCGGTGCAATGCTGAACAGTTCCGTTTCGCTCGGCCGTGCCGGGCTGCCGGTATCATTCATCAGCGAATATGCAGATGATGAAACCGGTAATCTGATAGATGCCTTTCTTGTTGACAATGGCGTCGGAAATAAATTCATACGGAGGTACAGTGATGGGAAAACCGCTCTGGCAATAGCTGTTCTGAATGAGAAGAATGATGCCAGCTATACTTTTTACAAAGACTACCCTGAACACAGGCTGCAGATGGAGTTTCCGCGGGTACAGGCGGATGACATTGTGCTGTTCGGATCAATCTATGCCATCACAAAGGAGATAAGGGCCAGGCTTGTGCAGTTTATCAGCACTTCGGCAAAAAATGGTGCTATTGTGATTTATGATCCGAACTTCAGAACAGCCCATGCCCCCGGACTGGCCCGGCTAAAGCCGCTGATACTGGAAAATATGCAGATGTCAGCCATAGTAAGGGGGTCGGATGAGGATTTCAGGAACATATTTCAGGCAGAATCTCCTGACAGTGCCTGGTCTGTTGTCGGCAATTACAGTCCCTGTCTGGTATATACTGCAAGTGCAGATGCCGTTTATGTAAGAACAGCGGGTTTTTCGGGAATGTTTCCGGTGAGGAAGATCACACCGGTAAGTACAATTGGTGCGGGTGATAATTTTAATGCAGGCATGATTGCAGCCATATACAGGGCGGGCATCAAAAAGGATGAACTTGAAATGATGGGGGAGGAGGTATGGCATTCCGTAATTACTGCAGGTATGGATTTTGCCACTGATGTCTGTATGAGTTACGAGAACTATATATCCCGGGAACTCGCCGGTAAATACAGGGGAGGAACCTGATTTTTGTACTATGCTATACTCTGCCCGGGGGCGCCGGGACATGCCGGTCCGTTTATTATATCCCGGTCCGTTTATCAGATCGGGTCTGCATTGGCAAGAAGGTATTTTTCAGCTTCCAGCGACCAGATAAAATCATTTTTTGAAACGATTTCATGCAGTTCCCTGTATAATCTGTTATTTTCCTTTTCACCTTTTTCCCCGAGTTTATACAACGAGGTCAGGGGCATTGAAATGTTTGTATATATCAGTTTTTTACCCCCGGGTATGCCGGGCAGGTTAAGAGTGGTATCAATTACGGCATCGAGTCCTCCGATATGTGTTATCATAACGGCGGGATTGATTCTGCCTTCCCCCATAAGCCTGAGGGATTCCCGCATGTCGTCGGTATTCCCGCCCGAGGTGCCCACAATATGTGTGAATGCATAGTGGACATTGTAGAAATTGAATTCAGCCTTGAAGTCAGGATTCGTAGGTCCGGCAAAAAAGTTCAGGCAGCCGTCAAATCCAAGGATGGCATCACCCTGTTCCACAACCTGCTTCACAGGTGCGAAAACCATTACGTCGTCATATCCGTTTCCCCCGGATAGTTCCCTCAGATAGCTTACAGGGTCATCTGTTTTTGCGGTATTGACATACACCAGTTTAACACCTTCCTCAGCGGCATGTTCGGGAGTGAAAAGGCATGCTGCCCTGGCAAGGCGGGAATCATCTATATCAGTAACGACAAGCAGGGAGGGTTTCCTCTCCTGGTGAAGCGCATAGTCAATAGCTCCCAGGCCCATTGGGCCGACACCGGCAAGAATTGCCATTTTACCGCCTCTGCGGATACCCATTTCATGGATATAGGTTCCGGGCCTGGTATGATAGGAGGCATGGAAGGCGCCTACAATGCATGACATGGGTTCTGAAAGCGAAGCCGGAAAGAATGCCTCACCGTCATAAGGCAGTAGGCAGTCAGCCTCCATTACAATATCCGGAATGATTATATGGGTGGCATTGCCTCCGATGTAGCGGAAGGAGTATCCCGGGGCATCCAGTGTTCCTGTATGGCTCATTGCAGGCTGAATGGAAAATTTCTGGCCTCGGGAAAACTTATGCTGCCACTTTTTACCCACTTCAAGGATTATCCCTGAAAATTCGTGGCCGACGATTGTGGGGTTGACATGAATGTCATCAGGTATGCGCTTGTGGGCGGCTCCCTGGAGTGCTGCCTTATGGGTTGACATGCATATACTGTCGGAGACAACCTGTGCCAGGATCTCGTCATCCTTCATCGGCGGCAGATCGAATTCCTCAAGGCGAAGATCGTTTTTGCCGTAAATCCTAACTGCTTTTGTTTTCATCTTGATATTGTTTTTTCTTTTTTCCGTTCCTGCAGTTTTAACTGTTTCAGGGCTAAAATGTTTTCAGGCTTTCCGGTATTACAGCTTAACCGGGACAGGTCCTATCCAAGCATTACCTGGCCTCCTGTTACCGGCACAGCCTGCCCCGTTTCATATTCCTGATCCACAACGTAAAGCAGTGCCCTTACGAGGTCTTCCAGTCTGCAGCCGCGTTTCAGGGGAACCTGGTCTTCATAGAATTTCCTAACATCCTCAATGGTTTTTGCACCCGGCACCTTGCCGGTTTTAAGATACTGGACAAAAAGTCCGTTTTCCGGATCGGACCACAAGGGGCCTTCGTAATAATTCCCGGGGCAGATGGCATTAACCTTTATCCTGTATGGAGCAAGCTCGAGCGCAAAGGACTGGGTCAGTCCGATTCCTCCGAATTTGGCACCTGCATATGTGAAATTCCGGTTACTTCCCCGAAGTCCGGATTTGGAATTGATCTGGACAATATCGGTGAAATAGCCGGGTTTTCCACTGTTCTGAAGCTTCATTACCGCGGAAGCATATTTTGCGCAATAGAAAAAAGCGTTATAGTTGATATTTGTTGTCATGGAGAACACTTCCGCTTCCATTTCCTCAAGTCCTCCGGCCCTGAGTACCCCGGCATTGCTGATCATGAGATCAAGTCCGCCGAATTCACTTACAGCAAAGGCTACAAGTTCCTTAACTGATTCCGGATCAGCAACATCAGTTTTTTTGAATATTATTTTTCCGGAAGAAGGCTTTTGTGATAATTCTGATACCAGTCCTGTTCCTGTCTCTTCATTAAGGTCTGCGATAACCACGTTAAGGTTCAGCCTGTGCAGCGATTCGGCTATGCCTGCACCAAACCCCCGGGCACCACCGGTAACTATTGCTATTTTACCTGAGAGTTTGTCTGAGGATAGATTTGCGGCAGCTACTTTTCGTCTGTAGTTTTCAACTTCCCACTGGTCAATGAATGCTATCTGTTCGGCAGTCAGGTGTTTTATTCCGCCTGATCCGGAGGCATAATAGCTTACCTGCATAAGGTCCTCGTAAACATCGAGTGTTGTTTCTGCCGCAGCCGGAGTATCTTCCACGGCAAATACACCCGCATTTTTAATAATGATCAGTTTCGGAAGGTAGCCGTATTCAGTCCTGAACCTCGGCAGCTGCATTCTCAATGACTCAATGATTCTTTCGGCACTTGCAGATTGTTCTATATAGAGATACTTTGTTTTGCAGTATACTATCATGTCGGGCGTGAGCGGCAGCGATACCTTATAGAAATCCTGCTGGGAACCATAATATTCAGCGATAAGGGTATTGTGCCTGCCGCGTATTATTTTTGGCCTGTCTTCCGAGAGCATCATTCTGATAACGGGGAGAACCCTGTGCATTACCTGGTTGAAGGGGAGGTCTTCTGCCTTTACAGGTTCGGGCAGATTTTTCCGGGCTGATCCGATAAGATCCCTGTAGATGTCCTTTATTTCCGCGGTTGTATCTGCTGCTGCAAAAACACCGTGGTTTTCAAGGAATATGCATTTAGGATCCCTCTGATGCAGCTTCCTGTATGCGGTAATTTCCGTCTCAAGCGCTTTAAAAAGTGTGTAGCCGGGATCTGTATACGGTACAAACAGGGCCTTGTCTCCAAATAGGCTTGCGACAGTTTTTCCTGCGTTCCGGCTGCAGAGTATCCCGTTCAGAACGGTGGGATGGAGGTGCACCACGAAGCTATAGCTTATCAGTTCATGAAGAGATGTTTCAACCGATGGTCTTTTGCCTTCCAGCGGGTTCTGCATGCATGCGTAAAGATCATTTTTTACCTGTTCCTCCCTGAGCATCGGGTCATCTGCATATGTTTTTCCCGAAATTTCCCTTAATTTATTCCTGCTCAGGGCCACCAGGCCCTCTTCAGTCAGTTCCGCAAGGGACTGGCCGCTGGCCTTTACCCATATCGTATTTTCATCCTTGAAAGAAGTATTTCCGCCGCCGGCAATCACATATTCCTTATTTCCGCCATAAAATCGCGAAATCTCAATTAACTCCTTTATTTCCGCTTTCATGCTGACTGTTGTTTAGAAAATATTCAATTACATTTCTTCCCAGGGCTGCCAGGTCATTTTTCTGGTCAACGCACAGTGTGCCGTCGTCAAGTACGTAGCCCTGCCTGCCATGTGTTCTCAGATATTGATGTGCTGCTATTACGCATGCGCCTTCCCAGGCAGTTTTCCTCAGGTTTTCTTTCAGCGGAATGCTGCCCCTGGATGTAATTGCAAGCGGTGCAAGGTCCGGGGTATTGTGTTCCGTGCCGAAAGTGACTATAAAGCCTTTTTCATTAAAATATTCTGTGCAGTTTTCGAGCATTGAAGGATCATTCCTGGAGGGAATAAGCTCTATACAGCCTATTCCTGCAGATGAAAGAGAGCTGTAAAGTTTTTCCATATCGGCTTCAAATTCCGTCAGCTTACCCGATGCGTCATCCAGCAGTACCGGGTAGCACGGGATCCCGCCGGCTTTTATTATTATCCTGATCAGCATTTCAAGAGATGGGAATGATTTTTCGTTTTCCCCGACAAAGGCAGGCCCTCCCGCTTTAAGAAGGTTTGATCTGATTTCGTTTTCCATTGCTGCCTGATCTGAAATGGCGGCTTTCACCTTTTTGCCGTTGTAGAGTGATTCAATGAATTCCACCTGATCCCCTGCCTTTTCGTAATTGTCGACTGCCAGGGATCTGAGGGCCTTTGCCAGATGGCGTTCCCTCACAAGGTTTTTTGCAAATCTCGTGCGGATTTCCCCGTAGGACAAAACAAGTGCCGGGTTTACCTGCTCAATCAGCCTGTTGAGCCTGTCGATCATGGCCTTTATCTGATTCTGATTCTCCCGGATGACATTCTTCAGTTTTCTTCTGAGCCACCAGTTCAGGGAAAAGGGATAATCAAGGCCTTTCCCGCATAAATATATCCTGCCGGGATTATTGGGATCGTTTATTCTTATGCCTTTCTTTTGTTCTTCTTTCAGAAGTCCGATGAACTCAATGTTGAAAAGCGGGAATATCCTGTTTCTGACACAGCCGTTATGAAAGGTCTCATAACCATCGGCAACAAAAAAATCGTTGATGCCCAGGACGGCGATTTCCTCCTCCCGGGCCTGCCTGAAAAGCGTGTCCATTGAATCAAAGGAACTGAAAGAATAGGGAGTGTGAATATGGGCATTTGCCTCCCTGTAATCCGGTAATTCAATATCGGCGTTCTTTTTCGTCAGTTCATCATGCCAGGGTATATTTTCAAGGAAATTTTTTTTCACAGCAAATGATTTTATGTTGATATTACCATTTCAATGCTTCCTCCGGGATGTTTTCCAGAGTGTCACAGATCCAGTCCGCCCCGGCAAGCAATGATTTTTCAAATGTTGTTGTTACCGCAAGGCAGCGGCATCCTGCACTTTTGGCAGCCTTTATCCCGCTGGGGGCATCTTCGATGACAAGGCATTCCCCGGGAGTATATCCCGTTCTCCGGGCAGCTTCAAGATAAATGTCGGGGAA
This sequence comes from Bacteroidota bacterium, assembly GCA_029547705.1. Lineage (GTDB taxonomy): Bacteria > Bacteroidota > Bacteroidia > Bacteroidales > VadinHA17 > LD21. Next base: position 23,969 of record JAKPOU010000041.1, read on the forward strand.
GGGCTTCTTGTTTTTCACATCCGATCCTGTTATTACCGTATCAAAGGAACCCGGAGAAATTCCTATCTCAGCCAGGGTTGCTTCCGTCTTTATCCTGTCGGAGCTTGTGGCCAGAGCCAGTTTCAGCCCTGTCTCCCTGCACCGGCTGACAAGTGCGGCTGCTCCGGGATGAGGTTTGAGTTTTCCCCTGATTATCTTCATATAAATCTCATAGGTCCGGGCCTTTGCTTTTTCAATATCGATGCTGATATTGTATTTTTCTGCCACACCTCCGATATAGCGATTTTCCCCTGTTCCGGTGAAAGGCTTGAAATCATGCTGTTCAACCTTGATTCCCAGTTCTCCGAACATCATGGCTGCAGCCCTGCTGATCAGCTGTTCCGAGTCGGCAAGTACGCCATCCATATCAAAAAGCACAGCCTTTATCATCTGAATATTCTGTCAATTTCCGTCAGCCGGGATTTGCTGAGCGGGCTTTTTCCCCCGCTTATTTCGACAATCAGAGTCATCTTAGCCGCATTCTCAAGCACTTCAAGCTTGTCGAAAGCCTGGAGAAGTGTCGGCGCGGTAGTTAAGACGCCGTGGTTTTCCAGAAGCATCACATCCGAATCCCTCGCATGTTGTGCTGCAGTGTCTGCCAGTTTCTCCGTGCCCATCAGCGCATAGGGCACCAGTTTCGGTTCACCGCATATGGCCCGGGCTTCAGCGGTAAGGGATGTGTCTATGGCGTGTTTCATGGCAGTGAATGAAGTGGCATAAACCGGGTGGGCATGGATTATTGCATTTACAACCTTGTTGCTGTTGTATATTTTTATGTGCATGCTGTGTTCAATTGAAGGTCTGAGATGAGGAGTCAGATTCTCACCGGTGAGTGACATTATTCCCACTTCCTTCCATTTCATTCTTCCCTTGTCAGTTGCGGAGGGAGTTATTGCAATGAGTCTGTCGTCAAGTCTCCTGCTGATGTTTCCTCCCGAGGTTGTTGTCAGCCCGTGCCGGTAGAGTCTTCTCATGAAACGGGCTACTTCCTTTCTTTCATTCCTGTATTTTTCCGGTTCGTCCATCGGTCAACATGTTTGCCTTAAGTCAGGAAATGGTTTTTATGCCGGTAAAGATATTAAAAAGTAGCAGGGATGGCAGGAAGTTGGAAATTTACTTCCTGTTCATCTCCTGGTTCCGGGGGCTATATTCCGTCCCTGTTGAGGGCAATGGTTTTTTCGTCCGAAAAATCATACTGCGGGTTGTGTCCTTCCAGCGGCATGATTTTCTGATGAATTGCATCTATTATCCATCCGGGCTGCGGAAAGAAATATTCTTCCATTTCGAATGCCGGTGTTATCCAGTTCCTGGATCCCACCACCACGGGGGGAGCATCCAGGTAATCAAAAGCCAGTTCCGTAATGGTCTGGGCCATATCCTTCAGAAAGGATCCCCGGGAGGAGGCATCGCTTGCAAGAACGATCTTTCCTGTCTTTTTAAGTGATTCAATTACAGGTGTATAATTGAAGGGAACGAGGGTTCTGGCATCAATTATCTCAGCTGAAAGGCCGAATTTTTCGCTCAGTATATCTGCTGCCTTTATGGCTGTGTAGAGCGTTGCACCTATGGTCAGTATGCTGATGTCGCTTCCCGTCCTCTTGATGTCGGGTTCGCCTATGGGTATTTCGTAGTATTCTTCGGGAACACCCGGCCGGTGAAACATTTCACCGATATCATATATACCCTGGCTCTCGAAGAAGACTACCGGATCGGTTCCCTGCAGTGCGGAATTCATCAGTCCCCTGGCATCATAGGGAGTGGCCGGGAAAATAACTTTCAGGCCCGGGATATGGGCTGTCAGCGATGACCAGTCCTGGGAATGCTGTGCACCGTATTTCGAGCCGACAGACACTCTTATTACCACAGGCATTTTTAATATATTTCCGCTCATGGCCTGCCATTTCGGCAGCTGGTTAAACACTTCATCACCAGATCGTCCGAGAAAGTCGCAGTACATTATTTCGGCAATCACCCTTCCCCCGCACATTCCGTAGCCTATTGCCGTTCCTACAATCGCCCCCTCGGAAATCGGGGAGTTGAAGAGCCGGTGGTAGGGCAGGGCTTCGGTAAGTCCCCTGTAAACAGCAAATGCTCCTCCCCAGTCCCTGTTTTCCTCGCCCCATGCAACAAGTGAAGGATCTTTATAGAAACGGTCTATTATGGCTTCGAAGATCGCGTCGCGCAGCTGGAACAGTTTTGCTTTTGACACGGGTTTTCCGTCCTTGTCCAGATAATATCTTTCCTTGTTCCTGATGGATTTTACCCGGGGATTTTCATCAAGAGGTATCAGGGTTTCCGGTTTTCCTTCCTCCATTCTGTCGCGGGATTCGCCGGAAAACATCATTCGTCCGATCAGATCGGGATCGCGGTCAAGGTCAAGTCTGGGTGAAATATCATCATCAACTGCAAGTTCAAGAATATGTGTCATCAGTGCAGATGTGTCCTCCCTTATTTCGTCGAGCACGTCCTGAGTAGTGATTCCTGAGCTTACCAGCAGACTGCCGTAAGTGATTATTGAATCCTCCTTCTGCCATAGGTCTATTTCCTCCTTTGTCCTGTAGGACGAGGCGTCCGAGGGAGAGTGTCCGCTTATTCTGTAGGTGAGGGTGTCGAGGAGTACAGGTCCTTTCTTTTCCCGGAGTATCTGTATCTTTCGTCTGAAGGCATCTATTACTGCAAGGGGATTATAGCCGTCCACACGTTCGGCATGCATCATTTCGGGATTCACTCCTGCTCCCAGGCGGGCCAGGATTCCGAATCCCATGGTTTCCCCCATTGTCTGGCCGCCCATGCCGTAGAGATTATTCATGAAATTGAATATCAGCGGCAGTCCTCCCTGGTATTCTCCCTCCCAGAGCGTCCTGTACTGATCCATGGTGGCGAAGCATATTCCTTCCCATACGGGGCCGCATGCAGAGGATGCATCGCCTATGTTACAGACAACAATGCCCGGTTTTCTGTTGATTTTTTTGTACAATGCCGCTCCTACCGAAATATCACCCGAACCTCCGACTATTGCGTTGTTGGGATAAATGCCGAAAGGTGTGAAGAAAGCATGCATTGATCCTCCCAGTCCTTTGTTAAAACCGTTTTCACGCGCAAAGATCTCAGCAAGGGCACCATACAGAAGAAAATGAACAGCCAGATCCCGTATTTCCCCCTGAAATCCCTTTTCCACAACTTTAAGGGCATTTCCGCCGAAATAATTCTTCATCAGTGAATAGCTGGTCTCTTCGTCAAGTTTATGAATTGCTGATAGTCCCTTTGCTATAATTTCCCCGTGGCTCCGGTGTGATCCGAAGATGAAATCATCAGTGTCAAGATGGTATGCCATTCCTACGGCTGAAGCTTCCTGCCCTATGGACAAATGTGCGGGACCCGGATGATTATAGCTTATGCCCCTGTATTCGTTCGTGGTTTTGATAAGATTGAGCATGGTTTCAAATTCCCTGATTATGACCATGTCTCTGTAAATCCTCACAAAGTCCGCAGAACTGTAGTTTTGTTTCTCCTCCTCTATAGTCCTGGAGTACTGGTTAACCGGTATTTTTCCGAATTCAATGAATTGGGGCTTGCGGACCTCAGCCGGGATGATGTTATGAATTTTTGGCATTTTTCAGAGTGTTAGGGTGAATTTTCATTAATATATTTCCTGTCCGGGATTGAAATTCTCTATCTGTTTCCTGATTTCCTTAAGGAAAAGAGTTGCGGGTCCCCCGTCAACCGCCCTGTGGTCATAGGTGAGGGAAAGCCCGATGTAGGGTATGAATCCGAAAATATTGTTTCCCAGGTCAGCCGGTCTGTTTATGATGGAACAAACCCCCAGTATGGCAACCTGTGGAAGGTTCAGTACCGGAGTAAACATCTCGACACCATAGCTTCCAAGGTTGGATACCGTAAAGGATGCCGAGGTACTCAGGATAAGTTCCGGGTTTATGTTTCCTTTCCGGCATGCTTCCGCAACTGATTTGAGCTTCTGTGCCAGATCAGTCAGCTTAAGGCTTTCCGCATTCCTTACCGAAGGAACCATCAGGCCTCTTTTTGTGTCAACAGCCATACCCAGGTGAATCCGTTTGAATTTGCGGATTGTTTCCCCCAGGAAATGGCTGTTCATTTCCGGGAATTTCTTCAGTGCCTGAACAACACACCAGCATACCATATCATTAAGCGTCAGTTCAACGGTTGTGCTGCCGGATGCGATGGCCTCCTTGTTCCTTTTTCTTTCTGCGAGCAGTTTTCTGGCATCTGCACTCATATGATGGGTAAGTTGTGCGGAATTCTGAAGCGAGTTATACATTGCTTTGGCAATCAGCTTTCTGACATTTGAAACTGCTTCATCTGTGTATTCCTTGTCTTCTGTATGGTCCGGGATGATGTCTCCTGTGCCGGTCAGAAGCAGTTTTTCAATGTCACTCACCATGATTCTGCTGTTCGGGCCTGATCCCCGGAGCCTGCTGTAGTCTAATCCCTTTTCCAGGGCGAGCCGCCTGGCTCTCGGAGATATCCTTAAACGGGTGTCTGCGGCTGTCTGTGAAACTGTTCCCGCCTGTATGCCTGTATTTGCCTGTATACCTGCGCCTGGCTGTATGTCCGCATCTGCCTGTATGCCTGTCCGGGTCTGTGTGCCGGTCCGCGGGCTGTCTTCCGGCCGGGAACTGCCGGGTCTGAAAGATCCCGTTTCTTCTCCTTTTTCTCCTATTACTGCAACATTGGCGAGCACAGGAACCTCATCGCCTTCATTAAAGAAAATGTCGAGCAGGATACCGTCTGCAGGAGATTCCATATCGAAGGCGGCCTTGTCCGTTTCGTAGGAAAACAGTATGTCGCCAGTTGAGACTTTGTCACCCGTTGATTTGAACCAGCGGGTTATGATGCATGTTTCAACTGACTGTCCGAGTTTTGGCATTGTTACGGGTGTAGCCATATTTGTTGCTGCTTATTGGTTGTTGTTTAAAGATATTTCTTTATGATGACCATTAGTTTCCGTGCATTTTCCGGTTGTTGCCGGGCTTAAATATTGTCATTGAACTTGTTATGATGTGTTGAGTGAAACTTAAAAAAGATAATCGCATCTGATTAAGATTCAGAGCGTACAAAAATAAATTAAATAGCTTGTATTTACAAGTGAAAAGCAATATATTTACGGGAAAATGTACTTCCAATGGAATTGTCTGAAAAAATACCGCAGTATAAAAGGCTTTACGAGATACTCCGCAGGCATATTATTGAAGGGGTTTACAATGAGGGAGATCTTCTTCCGTCGGAGAATGAGCTGTGCCGCCTTCATGGAGTGACCCGGCCGACGGTAAGGCAGGCGCTGAGCAACCTTGCCAATGACGGGTATATCAGCCGGCATCAGGGTAAGGGGAGCATTGTTCATCTTCTGCCCCGTGAGATCGGCATCTTGTCGGTTGCAGGGACGACATCCGCGGTTGGTGACCGTAATCTCAAGACGAAAATTATAGTAAAACCGGTGATTGTGCCCTGGGATGATGATTTCATGTTTCCCCTTTCGGATCTTGAAAAGGAATCGGGATGTGTAAATATGGAAAGGCTGAGGCTGCTTGATGATTCTCCCATATTTTATGACATAAGCTATATAGCCAATATCAACCTGCCCAGGATTACTTCCAGAAAGTTTGAGAACCGCTCTCTTTTCAGGATTCTGAGAGAGCATTACCGGATTGAAATCAAAGGTGGTGAGCAAAGGATCAAAGCCATTCCCGCTTCAGTGAAAACAGGCCGGTACCTGCAGCTGAAAGCAGGAGAACCGGTATTGCATCTTGAAAGAAAGATGGAAACCAGCAGTCCCGGCTTATTTCTTTATTCTTCAATCTTTTGTAATACGAAGAAATATTCTATATTCGGAAGGTTTTAGCAACTGTTTTTTTCAATATAAATCATTAATTATAACCTGTTATGGAAAATCAGAAAACAAAATGGTCCAGACGGCGCTTTATAAACACTGCACTGGCAGGGGTTGCGGGCGCGGCTGTTATTCCTCATCTTTCAGGATGCCGGGGACCGGCAGCAGCTTCGGATGAAATCCGCCTGGGTTTTATAGGACTGGGCCGGCAGGCAATGTTTCTGCTGAACGGATTCATCCAGATACCCGGCGTAAAGGTTCTTGCGGGATGTGATGTGTACGGAATCAAACGCAAACGCTTCGAGAACAGGGTTTCGGAATATTATACGAATGCGGGTGTTAAATTCAGGATTGACAGCTATGAAAGGTATCAGGATTTGCTCGGACGCAAAGATATTGATGCCGTGATTATTGCAGTTCCTGATCACAGTCATGCCATGATAGCCATTGCTGCATGCATTGCAGGCAAGGATGTATACCTTGAAAAACCCATGACATTTACAATCAGGGAAGGTCAGGAATTGAGGAGGATTGTCCGTGAGAACAACAGAATCCTTGGTGTGGGAAGCCAGCAGCGTTCAAGTGAGGAATTCAAGCATGCCGTCAAAATGGTCAGGGATGGTGCCATTGGCAGCATATCAAGGGTTTACGCCTATGTCGGAGCACCGCCGGTTCCCTATGATCTTCCGGAAGAAACACTTCCTGCAGATCTCAACTGGGATCTGTGGCTTGGTCCGCTCCCGGCCTCAATTCACTATAACAGCCAGCTTAATCCTCCAATATCGCTTGATCCTCCCAAAGATGAGGAGATATGGGGTGCATGGAGATGGTACAAGGAGATGGGAGGCGGCTTTACAACTGACTGGGGTGCCCATATGTTCGATATTGCCCAGTGGGGTCTCGGAATGGACAGAAGCGGTCCGGTAGAAATCTCCCCCATCGGTGACGGCACTGAATTCATTTCATGGAAGTATGCCAACGGGGTGATTATGACATCAGAGCCCTTTGATGAAAAACTGACAAAAGGCGTTAAGTTCATCGGGGACAAGGGCTGGATAGAAGTTGCAAGAGGCTATTACAACGCCTCGGATCCTGAACTGAATCCTCCTGCGGAAGCAACCGAGGTTGAAGGACCCTATGAAACAAGAATACCTCACCAGGTCGATTTTATAGATGCAGTTAAGAAGCGTGTTGATCCCGTCGTTCCCGTGGAAATCGGGCACAGCAGCTGTACGGTCTGTACCCTGGGGAATATTGCATGTGACCTGAAAAGGACAATTAAATGGAATCCTGACACGGAAACATTTGTTGACGACAGTGATGGTGCTGCCACAAAATTGCTGCACTATGAATACAGGAATCCCTGGAAACTGCTTTAAAAGAACTGTGCAGGCAAAAAATTATTTGACGGTCATTCAGTCATTTGAAAAAAGGAGGCTGTACCCCGGTACAGCCTCCTTTTTCATTAATCAATAATAAGAGCAGGATCATTCTGCTTTTCTTACCCTTACAGCAACAGGACCTTTTTCCTTCTGCTCAATTTCAAATTCAACAGCCTGGCCTGCCTCAAGATTGGTGTGAGAAGCCTCAAGTCCTGAACGGTGTACAAAAATGTCCCTGCCGTCTTCAGTTTGTATGAAGCCGTAACCCTTGACTCTGTCGTACCATTTTACAGTACCCTTCATAAAATCATATTTTTATTTCCTGTCAATGATTTTCTCTTCTGGAATATCCTCCACGGCGGCTATTGTCCCCGCCTCTGAAATTACTTCTTCTTTCTGGCCTTTCAATTGATTCGTTAACAATGATTTTTCTTCCATGAATTTCTGCTCCATTGAGTTCTTCAATAGCCTTTTTGGCTTCGGCTTCGTTCGGCATTTCAACGAAGCCAAATCCCTTGCTTTTTCCGGAGTATTTGTCAAAAATAATTTTTGCGGAGGCTACTTCGCCATACTCCTCAAATTTTTCCCTAAGGTCTGCTTCAGTCATTTTGAAATTAAGACTTCCTACATAAATGTTCATAAATTCTGTTATTAAAATAAGTATTTTGACCAGGTCAAAGGTCTGATTTTTTTTCGGAAAGAAAAAATATTAGGATACAATTAGTTAAATTTTAAAACTCTTTTTTTCTGCCCCTTTTAGGTTTAAATCATCCGGCCGTTATTTGTTCCCTGTGCTGAACAGATTGTCCTGTAAGCGCCGTAAGCATAAAAGATTCCAAATATTCAGTAACAGTGACGGCCAAAATAGATTTATCCTAAATCATAAATAAAGAATATTATTAACTTTGCCGCAACCTCAAAAGGGGAATGAACAAATCAAATCCGATAATTATGGGAAAAGGTGACAGAAAATCAAAGAGAGGTAAAATTTTCCTTGGAACATATGGTGCCAGACGCCGGAGAAAGAAAATAAAAAATACTGATTCAGTCCAGTTGCAGTCTGTAAGGGAGAAGGATACAAGGGGAAGAAGGACTGTCAGGGGAAAAAAGACTGAGAGCGAAGCTGTAAAAACAGTGGAAGAGACTGCTGGATTGAAAGACAGGGAAGTGTCTGAAGAAAAGGCCACCGCGGACCTGACGGCCGGCAAGGAAGAAAAATCCTCCGGGGAGGCGACAGTCCCGGAAGGGAAAACCCTTGAAGAAAAACCTGAAAAGGAAACAAAAAAAGCTGCAGCAGAAAAGAAAGCCTCTAAGAGTGAAGAATCCGGAAAGGCATCCTGATCTGAACAACTCCCGTCACAAGAAGCTTTTTCCCTCAAAACCCGCAATCCGGTCGCATTCAAAGTCATGTTGATTTTCAGTTATCCTGCAGGCAGTACAACAAAATTGACAAGCAAAAATTTTTGTGGGGAATAAAGACAATACAATATTTCTTGCCATTATTGCCTGCCTCCTGTGGTCAACGGTTTATGCGGGCATTAAAATCGGACTGCAATATGACTCTGCCCTTCATTTCGCAGGTTTAAGATTCATTATATCGGGTCTGATGATCTTTCCCTTTACGGTAAAACCCGGATTATTCATTAAAACTCTCCGCGAAAACCGGAAAATAGTCATTTGGGTCACATTCCTGCAAACCCTGGTAAATTACATACTTTTTTATATCGGTCTTGATCTGGTTCCGGGTGCCCTCGGAGCAGTTATTGTAGGTTCCCAGCCTCTGGTGACTGCAGTTGTTGCAGCTGTAATGAGTAAGGAAGAAAAGCTTACACGCAGGAAAATAGTAACAGTGTTTTCCGGGATTGCAGGTGTTGTTTTTATCAGTGCCGGCAGACAGGCCTTTCACCTTGGAAGTGCAGTTGAAATGCTGGGAGTTGTTATGATACTCGGGGCAAATATTGCGACTGCTGTAAGCAATGTTATGGTTTCATTTAAAAGCCGCGGATTAAATCCATTGATACTGAGCTCCACGTCCCTTTTCTCGGGAGGAATCATTATATTCCTTCTGTCAATACCCCTGGAGGGACTTCCTGACTATAGCAATATGCCTTTGCAATACTGGCTCATCCTGATCTGGCTCGGATTTGTTTCAGCCTTTGCTTTCTCACTCTGGTACAAATTACTGCAAAGGCCGCATGTGAAAGTTTCGGAAATCAATATGTGGAAATTCATTATACCTGTTGCCGGCGCTATTCTCAGCTGGGTACTTGTTCCCGGTGAAGTGCCGGAATTTCTTACGGTTGCCGGAATGGTAATCATAACACTATCTTTGCTTCTGTTCTATAAAAATGAAAATGGCTATCTTATCCGGCTGAAATGAAAAAAAGACTTAAGGCGATACTGGTATATTCTCTTTTCTGGATTGCATTTTTTATTGCAGCAAGACTGTTGTTCATTATTACAAAGTTCCGGGAAGCAGTTGAATTCAGTCCGGCGCAGCTGTTTTCCACCTTCCGGCATGGCATGAAACTGGATCTTTCTGCAACAGCATACATCCTGGTAATCCCGGTACTGCTCATGATCCCCGGAATTTTTCTGGAAGGCAGGTGGTTCAGAAGATTCATGAGGTATTATACGATTATAATTACCGGCATTTCCTCCTTAATTGTTGTATCTGATACCCTTCTTTACAAATACTGGGGTTTCCGGATGGATCACACCCCTCTTCTATATCTCCGGACACCCGGAGCTGCAATGGCATCCGTAAGCACATTCCAGATTATCGCTGTTGCAGCAGGGATAATACTTCTGGCACTGTTGTTCATTTTCCTCTACTACAGATTTGTTGAAAGGTATTTTGAGATATCCGGGAAAATCCGTTTCAGGTTTCCTGCCCTGCTCTTTTTTGTTATATGCTGGGGATCCCTTCTTATCCCCATACGGGGAGGAGTGGGTATAGCTCCGATAAATGCGGGAACGGTTTATTTCAGCAAAGATATGTTTCTCAATCATTCAGCAATCAATGTTGTCTGGAATGTGGGGAACTCTCTGGCCAATAATAAACCGGTAAGCAATCCCTATCAGTTTTACGATACCTCAGTTGCAAGGCAGCTGACCGCTTCCCTCACGGCTGACAGCGGATCGCCCATGATTCTTGTAAATGATTCAAGACCGAATATCCTGATTTTTGTGCTGGAGAGTTTCGGAAGTGCAATGATCGGGCCTTTGGGCGGAGATCCCCTTACCACACCGAACTTCAATCGTTACGTGAAGGATGGCATCCTTTTTACCCGCTTTTTTGCATCCGGAAACCGGACAGACAAGGCCGTTCCTGCCATACTCTGCGGCTATCCCGCTCAGCCGGCCACTTCAATAATGAAAGAGCCGAAAAAAACACAATCCCTTCCGGGACTGGTAAAAATGATGAACAGCAAGGGATATCACACTTCTTTCTGGTACGGCGGGGAAATAAATTTTGCAAATTTCAATTCCTTTGTCATTAATGCCGGATTCATGAGTGTTATAACACGGGACAACTTCAGTCCCGGGTTTTATAATTCGAAATGGGGTGTCCATGATCATGTACTTCTTGAAGCCCTGCAGGATTCCATGAAAAACATAAGGGAGCCTTTTCTGAAGGTGGTTCTTACCCTTTCGAGCCATGAACCCTTCGATGTGCCGATGACGCCTGTATTCAGGGGAAATGATGACCTTACCAGGTTCCGGAACTCAATTTACTATACCGACAGGTCCCTGGGGCAGTTTCTGGACCAGGCAAAAACCACGGAGTGGTGGAAAAATACCCTTGTTGTTCTCGTAGCCGATCATTCCAGGAGAAATTCTCCGGAGATCCAGGAATACTCCGAAGAAATATTTGAAATTCCAATGCTCTGGCTGGGAGGTGTATTGTCAGAAACCGGGATGACTGTTGACAGAACCGGCAGCCAGGTCGATATCCCCCTCACAATACTGAACCAGCTGGGACTCAGTGATCATTACCCCTTTTCGAAGGACCTGCTTTCTTCAGGATCTTCTTCATTTGCCTTTTATACCTTCAATGAAGGTTTCGGTTTCATTACCGACAGTTCCAGGTATATCTATGAGCATAAACTAGGCAAACCGGTCCTGGAAGCAGGAAAAAGCCCTGAAATTGCCGGGAAATATGGAAAGGCATTTCTCCAGACATTGTTTGATGATTTTCTGGAACGCTGAGTCTGACGATATTCACTTTCACGCTGCAGGCAGAACGCCGGATTTAGTAAATTTGTATCATGTGTTCCTCTCAGATCAGGATTTACTCGGAAAAAACCAGTCCGCGGCTGGACTATGCCGCCGGATTGATTTTTGGAGATATTATGGGACTTGACTGGGAGATAGTTACGGATGAAAGCAGAATCAGCAGGCAGGGAATTCCAGTAATAAATTATTCCCGGAAAAGCATACCGGATTCATTCAGGATAAAACCCGTTTCCCTCCTTTTTGAAAAAGGCATAATTCCCCGGGAAATTTCAATTACTGAATGGAAAGGACTGCCTGTGTTCTTTGATGCCGACAGGAACCCGGATGGCGGTCCTGACTCCGGTTCCGCTCCGGGTTCAGGTTCTGATTGCATTTCTGAAATCCCCTTTGATCTGCTGGCAGCATCCTTCTATCTCGTAAGCCGCTATGAGGAATATCTGGATTACCGGCCCGACAGGCACGGAAGATTCCCTGCCTCTGCTTCGGCTGCTTACCGGCACGGTTTCCTGACTCTTCCTGTTGTGGATCTCTGGACAAGGGAATTGGCAAAGGAACTGGGGCAAAAGTATCCCGGGCTTAAATTCAGTTTCAGCAGCTACCATGCTCTGTTTACAATGGACTCGGATCAGCCCTTTGCCTATCTTGGCAAGAGCCTGTTCCGCACGGCAGGGGGATTGGCAAGGAATATGCTGACTGATCGCCGGAAAGCGGCGGAAAGACTCAGGGTGCTGGCAGGAAAGGCAAGGGATCCCTTTGATGTTTATGATTATATTCTCCGTTCCATTGCCGAAAGCGGATCCTGTGCAAGATTTTTCTTTCCGGCAGGGAGTTTGTCGGAATATGACAGGAACCCGAACTGGAGGAACCGGAGATACAGGAAACTGATAAGGAAACTGGGCAACAGCCATGTTTCGGGTTTGCATCCTTCATACCTTGCATCGGATGATCTGTCCAGATTCAGATCAGAAAGGGAAAGGCTGGGCAGGATTCTGAACAGACCGGTAGAGATAAGCAGGTTTCATTTCATCAGGATGAGAATACCCGGTTCATACAGAATGATTTCCGGAGAAGGAATAAATGAGGACTATTCGATGGGTTACCCTGATCACCCCGGATTCAGGGCAGGCATTGCACGGCCCTTCTTTTTCTATGATCTGGGAGAGGAAAGAAAGACAGACCTGAAGCTAGTGCCTTTTCAGTTTATGGATTCATCATTCTATGACTATATGAACCTTGACCCGGAAGAAGCGGAGGAGCTGATCATTAAACTGGTGGATGAAACAAGGAATGCCGGAGGGCTTTTCGTCAGCCTGTGGCACAATACCACACTTGCTGACACTTATGAAGGACGGAGATGGAGAGCCTTGTTTGAAAAAATGCTGGTAATGCAGAAACCATGATAAATTTTTACAGGAATTGCGAAATCGACCGCAGGCGCTGGGATGCCTGTATTGAGAAATCACAGGGAGCCAGACCCTACGGTTTCTCATGGTATCTCGACATCATGTCTCCCGGCTGGAATGCCCTGATAGATGATGATTACGCTACGGTCTTTCCCCTGCCGGCATCAGAAAAATACGGAATAAAATATGTGGCAACTCCTGTTTTTCTGCAGAAGCTCGGAACATATTCAGCAGAAAGTCCCCCGGGAAAAGGAATAAATGAATTTATGGGCTTAATGTATGATACTTATCGTTTTATAGATCTCTGCACTGCCCAGAGAACCGATGATGACAGATTTATTGTTACCCGGAAGGCCAGTTATGAACTGCTCCTTGAAGGCTCTTATGAAAAACTGCGCGCAGGATTTTCCGTTCATTGCAGAAGAAATATAGCCAGGGCGCAAAAAGAAAAAATTGAAATTGAAAGCGATGTAAAACCATCCGAGGCCGTAAAACTTTTCCGGGAAAATGCGGGCAGGAGGATCAGGGGAATAAGGCCCGGAAATTACCAGCGTCTCAGTGATCTGATGGAGTACTGTACCGGGAATAACAGGGGAAGGATACTGGGAGTCAGAAATCCGGCGGGGAAACTTATTTACGGGATATTCATTACTGAGACAGGGAGAAGGAAAACAATGCTTTTTGTTGTGAATTCCGGCGAAAGCCGCCTGAAGCGGATTGGTTATTATATTGTCAATGAACTTGTGAGAGAATCTGCAGGGACCGGCACCATTCTCGATTTTGCAGGTTCATCAATTCCTTCCATTGCTTCTTTCATGGAATCGTTTGGCAGTAAGAATATTCCCTACTACCGTAATTACTGCAACAGGCTGCCATGGCCCCTCAGACTGTTCCGGTGAGAAACAGTGAGGCCTTGTTCCGTCCCTTTATTCTAGAGTTTTTCCAGTTCGATCTCCTCGTCATCGTCAACAGGTATCAGTCTGCCATCCTGGCATCTGACCGTACGGGCGGGAAATTTCCTGAGAATTGTGTGGTTATGGGTTGCAATGATAACAGCCCTGCCGGTTTTGCTTATTTCAATAAGCAGTCTGATGATACCTTCGGATGTTTCAGGATCAAGATTGCCTGTCGGTTCATCCGCCAGTATTATATCGGGGTTGTTCAGCAGGGCCCTTCCTATTACAACACGCTGCTGTTCCCCTCCTGAAAGCTGGTGGGGCAGTTTGTATCCCTTATGGCCAAGGCCTACCTTTTCCAGTACCTCACCGATCCGGTTGTTGATATCATTTCTGTCCTTCCATCCCGTGGCCCGGAGGACAAAATCGAGATTGTCACTTACCGGGCGGTCGGTCAGCAGCTGAAAATCCTGAAATACTATTCCGAGTTTTCGCCTGAGCAGCGGAATGTCCCGGTTTTTAAGACCGGCCAGGTCAAAGCCCGCCACCGTAGCCTTCCCATGTTTCAGGGGCAGCTGTGCATTTATCGTCTTTATCAGGCTTGTCTTGCCGCTCCCCACCCTGCCAACCAGATAAATGTGTTCACCCTTTGCAACATTCAGGTTTACATCTGACAATACCAGATTGTCCTGCTGCCATATCTGGCAATCCTTAAGTTCTATGATAAGGTCAAGAGGAAGAGAACTCTGCATATCTGTGTGTTTGGATTGTGCAAATTAATGAAAGAAATGGTAAATTAAGCCCCGCATGTTGAAAAAAACAATAATAAAGACCCTCCGAAGGCGTTTATATAATTGTAATTTTGCAGCTGTTTGCCGGAACAGTTGTTGGATAGCCGTTATGGCCTGAAGAGGAAAAGGTTAATGATACAAAATATGAATAAAACAGGATTTTTGCTAATCTCCGCTATACTTTCCCTGTTCTCATTCCGGGCAGGTGCCCAGGTGGCTTCTTCGGGGCGCGAGTATTCATCAGAATTCAGGAGAGCCATGGAATACTACAATAAGGAAAAGTATCCTGCCGCCATCAGGCTTTTTGATCTGTATCTGAGCGATCCTGACAACGATGATATTCTTTCCCTTACTGATGCCCGGTATTACAGGGCTCTTTCCTCGGTGAAGCTTTTCAACCCGGATGCGGAATACCAGGTGCTTACCTTCATAAAAATGCATCCTGAAAGTCCCCGGATAAATGAAGCCAGGCTTGCCCTCGGGAATTATTTCTACCAGAATAAGAACTACCGCAAGGCCGTTACTCACCTTGAAGCAGTGAACCGGCAGGAGCTTTCCCCTGAAGAGCTGCCGGAATATTTTTTCCGCCTGGGATATTCCCATTACATGCGCGGCCAGAAACCGCGGGCCCTGCTCATGTTCTCCGAAATAAAGGATACGGATAACGAATACAGCGTACCGGCCGTCTATTATTATTCCCAGATAGCCTATGAGGAGGAGATGTATGAGACAGCCCTGGAAGGCTTTAACCGTCTCAGGCATAATGAAACCTTCGGAAGTATCGTTCCTTACTACATAGTACAGATCCTCTATCTCAAAAAAGATTATGACCAGATACTCGAAATTGCACCAGGACTGGCAGACAAGGCGGGAAAGGATCGTGCCAACGAGTTGTACCGCTTTATCGGGGATGCCTATTTCAACAAGCAGAATTATGCGGAAGCACTGCCCTATCTGGAAAAATTCGCAGAAGGGACCAAAACAGCCGGGAGGGAGGATAAGTACCAGCTGGGATACTGCTATTACAAGGCCGGAGATTATGACAAGGCAATAAAAGTGCTGGAGGAGATAGGGGTAAGGTCCGATATACTCAGTCAGAATATCTGGTATGTTCTCGGAGACTGCTACTTAAGGCTGAACAACAAGGACAGGGCCAAATTCGGATTTGCGGAAGCTGCAAAACTTGATTTTGACAGGAAAATACAGGAGGATGCCCTCTTTAACTTTGCAAAGATTACCTATGAGATTTCATATTCCCCCTTTGGCGAAGCCATAAAGTCTTTCCAGGAATATGTAAACCTGTTTCCGGGATCTGAAAGGATTGAGGAAGCCTATAATTATCTTGTTCTGGCATATCTGCAGGACAAAAATTACAGTGCGGCACTGAATTCCCTCGACAAGATCCGTAACAAGGATGCCAGGCTGGAGGAAGCCTATCAGCGTGCGGCATTTTTCAGGGGACTCGAGATGTTCAATAATCTTGCTTTTGAAAGCGCTGTTGATATGTTCAGCAAATCACTGCAATACGAAAAATATAACAGACAGCTCAGAACCAGGGCAGTTTACTGGAGGGGAGAGGCGTATTACCGTCTGGGAAATTATGATGAAGCCAGGAAGGACTATGTTACTTTCCTGGGAATACCCGGCTCCCTTGGCCTGAATGAGGGTTCCATGCTCAGATACAATCTTGGCTATACTTTCTTCAACATGAAGGATTATCCGAACGCGATTGTTCACCTCAAAGCCTTCGAGTCAGAAGGGGGAAAGACAAAAACAGATCTGATGGCTGATGCAAGAAACAGACTGGGTGACTGTTATTTTATAGCGACCAATTACCGTGCGGCCATAGATTATTATGACAAGGTTATTGACTATGGCCAGACGGACGCCGATTATGCCATGTTCCAGAAAGCGTTTTCACTTGGCCTGATAAGCAATGAACGCGGAAAGGCTGATGTGCTGAGTTCCCTTATCACCCGTTACCCCTCTTCATCCTACGTCCCGAATGCTATTTTTGAACGCGGGCGGGCATATACCCAGCTGGGGGACTATTCAAGGGGTGAAGCAGACTTCAACACCATAATCAGTTCCCACGGGTCAAGTCCATTTGTGCCCCGCGCCCTTGTACAGCTCGGGCTCCTTTACTACAACACGGGTCAGAACACCAGGGCCGTTGAGCAGTATAAGAAGGTTATCGAGAACTACAGGGCTACACCTGAGGCAAGAAGTGCCATGACAGGCCTTAGAAATGCCTATGTTGAAATGAATGATGTTGAGTCATATTTTACCTATGCAAGAACTGTTCAGGGTTACGGCGATATCAACATGGCCGAAAAGGATTCCCTGCTCTATGCATCCGGAGAAAATCTCTATATGTCAGGAAATTACCAGAGGGCTGCAGGTGTTCTTGAAAGCTATCTGAGGGAATTTCCTGCCGGAGGATTTGTCCAGAATGCCCGTTTTTACCTTGCCGAATGCCGCAGGTCGGAAGGGAGGGATGATGAGGCGCTGAATCTTTATTCTGCAGTTGTTGCGGCTCCCAATAATCAGTTCACGGAACAGTCGCTGATTTCTGCCGCCGGCCTCTCGTTTGACAATGAGGATTACATGGCTTCACTGGACTATTACGGGAAACTTGAAGCTGTTGCCAGCAGTCCGGAAAACAGGATTGTTTCCCTGAGGGGACAGCTGAGGTCGGCATATGAGCTGGGTGATGCACAGAAAACAATAGCGGCAGTAGACAAGATAGGTAAAAGTGCCGGTATTCCGGAAGAGTTACAGAGAGAAGCAATTTTTATGAGGGCAAAGGCAAACTACAGTCTGAACAATTTTGATGATGCCCTGTCAGATTTCCGCAGGACAGCCGGGGAAGTGGTAAGCTCTGAAGGGGCTGAATCCAAATACAGGATTGCGGAGATCCTATATATGAAAAACCGGAACGATGAATCGGAAAGGATAATTCAAGAGTTCATCGATCAGAAATCCCCCCATCAGTACTGGATGGCAAAAATGTTCCTTTTACTTTCGGACATCTCGGTGAAAAAGGGTGACATGCTTCAGGCAAGGGTAACCCTGGAAAGCATCAGGGATTATTACACAATAAGGGATGACGGGATTCTGGACGATGTCAGGACAAAACTTGCAGCCCTTGACCAGAATAATCTATGAAAAGCAAATTTGGCAACATGATGAAAAGAAATCTTCTGAATATATTTCTACTGATACTGATCGCGGCTGATCTGTTTTCCCAGGAACAGGACCTGAAAAGGGAAGTGACCCTCTATAATCCGTTTATTCCTTCGCTGTCGGACTTCAGGAAGAAGAGCTTCCTGCCTGTGATCAGGGATACTAATGTGGTCAGGCCCGAGTTCACCTATACAGTAAATACAAACCCTTACAGTCCGGAGTACACGATTAGTCCTATAAAGGCGGCAGCCATCGTTCCCGATCCGCTGGAAAAACTGTATAAAAGCCATGTTAATCTCGGGCTGGGAAACTATTTTGCACCCCTGGCCGAGATAAGCGTGACAAATGAACGCTCAAGGGAAGGAACATACGGACTTTATGCGAAGCATTACTCAACACACGGGAAGGTGAAACTGCAGAATGACAAACGGGTGTTTGCAGGATATATGGATAATGAAGTATCCCTCTTCGGCAAAAAGTTTTTTCACGATAATTATCTGGAAGGTTCAATTGATTATTTTCAGAAAACCAGGCATGCCTATGGCTATGATACAAGCATTGTGGCTTATGAACCTGAGAAAAAGGATATCAGGATTCCATACAGCAAAATCGGGGCAAATCTGTCATTTGCTTCCATGACCCTGGATTCATCAGACTTCTCCTATGATTTTGACGTGGCCTATAACTATTTTTTCAGCGACAGGAATATGTCGCAAAACAGCCTGGGGATAGCAGGTTATATGGCTAAGACCTACCTGGACCTGTATATGGGGGCAGGACTGGAAATGGATTTTTACCGGCCGTCAGCGGAAATATCCCGGCTGGGAAGATATGTTGTTGCCCTCAGCCCCTTTATTTCCAAAAGTTCTGCACAGTGGAGCTTCAAACTCGGGATACAGCTGCTGCTTGACAGGGACACGGCATCCACGGTGAGATTCCGTTTTTACCCCGATGCAGGAATGGCATTCAGCATAGTTCCATCATATATTGATTTCTTTGCACGGCTTTCAGGAAAGCTTGAAAAGAATACGCCTGAAAGGATTATTGAAGAAAATCCTTTCCTTCTTCGTAACGGAAGCCTTTTTGCACTTCCCAATACCAGCCACAGGCTTGTGCTGTCGGGCGGGCTGAAGGGCAATACGGGCATGGGGGGTAATTATGTGCTTTCAGCCTCATATTCAATGATACAGGATATGTTGTTCTATGCCAACCTGGTTGACGACGGACCCCTGCCGGAGCCGATGCCCGGCAATTATTTCCTGCCTCTGCCGGATGATGTTGAATTGTTTAACCTGCATGCAGGTATGAATGGTATTATCGGCGATAAAATAAGCTACAGCGGAAGTGCCAATTATTACAGCTACAGGCCCGGAACACATGAATACCCATGGGGCAAGCAACCCTGGGACGCACAGGTTGGAGTTAAATACAATCTCAGGAATAAGATTATTGCGGGAATTGAGCTGACATCCCTCGGAAAGAGGAGGTTTGTTGTTGACAGAAGCAATATGTCAATTCCTCAGGAAGATTATGTATTTACCTCCCCGGTGCTTGTCAGTTCAAATCTGAGCGCGGAATACAGGTACACAAAGATTCTTTCCCTATGGGCCAGAATAAACAATATTGACTTCAGCAGGAATTATGACTGGGCATATTATCCCACCCAGAGATACATGTTCATGATAGGACTGACCTATAGTCTGTAAGGCAGATATACAGTACAATAACCTGATTACCGTATTTAATATGACCGGGAAGGACAGCAGCGGACTTTCATCTTTTCCGGTTCTTTCCGATTGTTGATTTTTTCAGGAAATTGTGCATAAAAACCAGGTGCTTTTCCTGTGTGAAAAGAGAATATTTTTGTATATTTGCAGCCATGATTAATGAACATGAATTCAGTTATTTATCACGTCTGAAGAGAGAGTATTCCTTGTGCTGGCGATTAATGGAATATTCAGCTGTTTTCTCCCGGAAAAATGCATAATTAGTCAGAGCAGAGCAAAGAACGGATGATCTCCCTCAGGAAATTCATGATGCATATAATCCCTAATACTGTACCTTTTTAAAAGTTGGCTTGAAATGGATGATGAAATGAACATATTGCAGGAAGACAGAAAATATTCAGCGGAGAGCATCCAGGTCCTTGAAGGACTTGAGGCAATAAGAAAGAGACCTGCAATGTATATAGGGGACATTGGTGTAAAAGGTCTTCATCACCTTGTTTATGAGGTTATCGATAATTCAATTGATGAGGCACTTGCCGGCTATTGCTCCCGGATAGATATTATAATACATGAAGATGGTTCCGTAACGGTTTCAGATGACGGAAGGGGAATCCCCACGGGGATCATGGAAAAGGAACAGAAATCAGCACTTGAAGTTGTTATGACGGTGCTGCATGCAGGCGGAAAATTTGACAAGGGATCCTATAAAGTATCCGGCGGCCTTCATGGAGTCGGTGTTTCCTGCGTAAATGCACTTTCTTCAGAACTGACCGCCACTGTATGCCGGGAAGGAAAGCTGTTCAGGCAGGTTTACCGGAAGGGCAAACCTCTCAGTGATGTAGAAGTTCTCGGAGAAAGTGACAAGTCCGGAACCACAATAACCTTCAAGCCCGACGGAACGATTTTTCAGACACTTGATTTCAACTATGAGATCCTTGCAGCCAGGCTGAGAGAGCTTGCTTTCCTGAACAAGGGTATTCTTCTTACACTTAAGGATCTGAGGGAGATTGTTGAAAACGGAAACGGAGGCCAGCCTCTTTACACCGAGTTCTTTTCGGAAAACGGGCTCCTGGAATTTGTTCAGTATCTTGATGCCAACAGGGAAAGGATTATTGAAAAACCTATTCATATCACTTCCGACAAAACGGATTTCCCCGTTGAGATAGCATTGCAGTACAACAATTCCTTCTCTGAGAATGTGCATTCCTATGTCAATAATATCAACACAATTGAAGGAGGAACCCATCTGGCCGGTTTCCGCAGGGGACTCACCAGAACACTTAAGAAATATGCAGAGGACTCGGGAGCTGCAGCCAAGCTGAAGTTTGACATAAACGGTGACGATTTTCGTGAAGGACTCACCGCTGTTATTTCCGTAAAGGTTGCCGAGCCGCAGTTTGAGGGACAGACAAAAACAAAACTGGGCAATTCGGAAGTAATGGGTCCTGTTGACCAGGCTGTCAGTACTTTGCTGACAAACTACCTAGAAGAGAATCCCAGGGATGCAAAAATCATTGTGCAGAAGGTGATTCTTGCCGCAACGGCACGTCATGCTGCCCGGAAAGCACGGGAACTGGTACAGAGGAAAAATGAATTTTCAGGATCAGGCCTTCCGGGAAAGCTGGCTGACTGTGCCGACCGCGATCCTGCCAATTGCGAGATATACCTTGTTGAAGGGGATTCAGCCGGGGGAACCGCAAAACAGGGCCGCGACAGGAAGTTCCAGGCCATCCTGCCGCTGCGGGGCAAGATACTGAATGTTGAAAAAGCCATGCAGCACAGAATTTATGAAAGTGAGGAGATAAAAAATATTTTCACTGCACTCGGTGTTAACATAGGAACCGAAGAAGACAGCAAGGCTCTCAATACTTCCGGGCTGAGATATCACAAGATCATAATCATGACTGATGCCGATGTTGACGGCTCACATATAACCACCCTGATTATGACCTTCTTTTTCAGATATATGCAGGATCTGATAAAAGGCGGGAATCTTTTCATTGCCACTCCTCCCCTCTACCTGGTAAAAAAAGGGAAGGCAGAAAGGTACTGCTGGTCGGAAGAGGAAAGAAACGAAGCCGTCAGGGAACTCGGACAGGGGAAGGACTCATCAGTGACAGTTCAGCGCTACAAGGGCCTTGGGGAAATGAATGCGGAACAGCTGTGGAATACGACAATGAATCCCGAGACAAGGACACTGAGGCAGGTGACGATTGACAGCGCTGCGGAAGCCGATCATATTTTCTCAATGCTTATGGGGGATGAAGTGCCTCCGAGAAGGGAATTCATTGAAACACATGCAAAATATGCCAGGATAGATGCCTAGGCATTGTTATTCAGACACCAAATAATTTTCGTCTGATTTCAACTGCATGGTACCGGCATACCTCACTGCAGCAGAAACAACGTATGCACTGCCTGTCGTTAAGGACGACATGGTTTTTCTTCTCAGGATGCATTCTGATTGCATTTACCGGACATATTCTGATGCATTCCATACAGCCGGTACAGTTTCTGTGTATAAATACCGGTCTTCTCTGAATTCTTCGTATACGTTTGAACCTGTTGAATATAAAACTATACAGGGTGTTTTTTGACCCTGATTCGATTATCCTTTTGAAGTCTTTCTTTACCAGTGATTCCGGTTCCGGTCCGTCATAAATTATTTCACCCGGGTCCCTGAGCCATTTTCCCCGGGCCAGGGCCACAGTATTTGTCGGAATTTCAAGAGGATCGTAATCTGCCAGAGTTGTTGCGATTATATCCAGCGCAAGAGGATTCGCTGATCCTATAAGAACACCAATGCTTACCGGAATTCCCTGTCCCGGACCGGGACCTTCCATCCCCCTTACTGCATCCATAAGAAAAAAATGAGGCAATACTGATTCATTGAGATCAACAAGAAATTCTGCAAACCTGTCCCTGTCCTGGTGAATTGCATGCTGGCGGGCTTTTATAAATCCCGGGACCAGTCCCAGTGTATTTTTTATTGCGCCGGTAAAGAGCATTAATTCATGATTCTTGAATTTGGGAAGTGATATTATAAGATCGGTTTCCCTCACTGCTGAAGCAATCCGTATCCGGCTGCCACCCGCTTTCACGGCAGAAGGCGAAAGCAGGAAGTCAACCCATTCCGCTCCGGTCTTTTCACAAACGGCAGTTATGCCTGAATTAACCGGCCTGAACCCCCTCATATGTATGGATGGAGAATCGCCCACCAGGACTGTAGCTCCCTTTGACTGAAGATATATTATCATTGCTTCGACAACAGCCGGATGGGTTGATACACATTTCAGCGGATCGGAATCAGAAAGAATATTGGGCTTCAGCAGAATTTTTTTATTCCGCGGATCGGGCCCGTTGCAGCTTTCGTAAATATCTGCTATAAGATCAGTTATTTCCGTGACATTGTATTCATTACATTTTCTGATTGCTACTATTGAGTTCATTCAGTTAGTTTTTTCTGTTTATTTTGTTCCAGGGTTGAGAGCAATCCGCATGCAGCACCAATGTCTTCACCTCGGGATGCCCTTACGGTAGCAGGAATCCCCTTCTTGTTGAGGGCATCCCTGAAACGTTCTGCTTCTGCCTGATCCGGACTCTTCAGTTCTGTTCCGGGTATTTCATGAAAGCGGATAATGTTTATCCGGCATTTAAGGCCGCTGATGAGACGGACCAGTTCCCTGACATGTGCCGGGGTGTCATTCAAACCGCTGAAAAGTATGTATTCAAAGGATATTCTTCGTTGTCCGGTAAAATCATATTCCCTTACTATATCAATCACATCCCTGATCCGGCTGGATCTCTGTACGGGCATGAGCCTTTCCCGCTCATCGTCGAAGGGTGAATGAAGGCTTATTGCAAGGTGGCAGCGGCTTTTGTCGAGGAATTCCCTTATCCTGTTTTTCAATCCTATGGTACTCAGTGTGATCCTTTTGGGACTCCATCCGTATCCCCAGTCAGCAGTAAGGATCTCCAGACTTTTAAGTACCTCCCCAATATTGTCGAGAGGTTCCCCCATTCCCATGTACACAATATTCGTGATCATGCCGAACTCCGGAATACTGCGGAACTGGTTGAGTATCTCGTTCGATGAGAGATTCCCCTGGAAGAGTTGTCTGCCGGTCATGCAAAAAATGCAGGCCATCCTGCATCCGGCCTGCGAGGAGATACACAGGGTAGCCCTGTTCTTTTCGGGAATATAGGCTGACTCGATGTATTTGCCGGAGAGCACTTTGAAAAGGTATTTTTTTGTTCCGTCCCTGCTTTCCGTAACACCTGCCGGAGGGGAAAGACCGATCTCATACTCCTCAGACAATCTTTCCCTCATCTTTTTGGAGAGGTTTGTCATCTCATCAAGCGTATTAATCTCTTTCCCGTACAGCCAGCCGGCGATCTGTTTTGCGGAATAGCCCGGCAGACCAGCCTTTTTTGTTACAGCAACAAGTTCGTCCAGCGTTTTACCGTAAAGCTTCTCCTTACTCACAATTGTGAATTTCTGATTCTGGTTTTCAATGTCCTGTTAATTAAATCCGTACCCTGCTTTCTGAAGATCCTTTACTGATCTGAAGGGATTGGGTGGTTTAAGATATCTGTTCAGATGATTGTAAATCTTCATTCTTATCTCTTTGGCTTCTTTATAATCCATTCTGTCAAAGGAGTGTCCGCCTGGCATATTTTCAAATATTTCATATGAAAAACCGCTTTTCCCTTCTGCCCTGAAAGATTTTATCAGGTGTTCCACTTCGAGCACATTAACATCCTCATCGTTTGTATTAGTGTGAATCAGCAGCGGAGTTCCACGGTATTTCTTCACCTGCCATGCCGGAGATCTTTTTCGGTATTCGGCAGCTACAACAACATAGCCCTGTGAAATCATTTCCCTGATGATGTCCGCTGAGATTTCCTCAATGGCTTTCATCAACTCTGTTGTCCCCGGCTGTGAATTCAGTTTGCAGGGCAGGAGAAGGAATACTGAAAGGATAATCGGGGTGTAAGCTTTCATGGCTGAATTATATTTAATTGGTTTATGAATAACGGATTACGGCGATGTGTTTTCAGGCATATGTTCATTCATTTTACTCCTCTTTGTAAGAAGAGGGATTTATATTTCCAATGGCAATTGTGATCAGATATCTAATTTACCTTCGTATACAAAAGTGGCAGGTCCGGTCAGCCAGATGTTTCTGATCATCTTATTGTCTATTTCAAATTCTACTCTGAGGTTGCCGCCGCGTGCCCTGACATCAACCGGGGATGTGCCAAAATGTCCTTTCAGAACTGAAGCAATGGCAGATGCTGTCACGCCTGTGCCGCATGCCAGGGTTTCATCTTCAACACCTCTTTCGAATGTTCTTATTTTAAGTCCATTGTCAATAACCTGGACAAAATTTACATTGGTTCCGCCTGGTGCGAATTTTTCAGACCATCTTATCCTTTTCCCTTCCTCGTATACATTCAGACTGTCAACGTCATCAGTGAAAAGGATATAATGTGGCGACCCGGTATCGATAAAATAATTGTCATCCACTAATTTGTGGTCACTTACATCAGCCATCTGAAGCCTGACGGTGTCATTGTCCACCTTTGCCTGATGGAGGCCGTCGAAGGCCATAAATTCCTGCTCTTTTCCGGCTATTCCGTGTTTCATGGCAAAATGGGCTGCGCATCTTCCTCCGTTTCCGCACATTGAGCCAAGTTTACCGTCGGAATTGAAATATTTCATTTCGTAATCATGTCCTTTAATTTCTGAAATGAGAATCAATCCGTCAGCCCCTATGCCGAATCTCCGGTCGCATAATCTGTTAATAAGAACTGAATTGTCAGGGTTAATTATATTCTTCCGATTATCTATGATAACGAAATCGTTACCCGCTCCCTGGTATTTGTTAAAAGTGACTGTCATCATTGTTAAAGTGTTGTTAATTCATTCTAAAATATTGAAGCTCATAGAAAAAATGCACGATCTTTGTAAAACAATATTCACAGAAAATGGTTATAAAGATATCAATCTTTTATCAGGCATAAAATCTGAAAAAAGAACGGAGAATAACCAGAGGAAAATTTAAAACTTTAAAGATATGAAAGGCAGAAATTTATTGGGTGCACTACTTATGGCTGTCCTGGGAGCTGCAATAGCACTGTTTGCTTATACCAGAATTGCTGACAAACCGGCCGTGGTAGTTGCAAAAGACAGTTCCCGGACCGAGGCTTCCGAGGCGAGAGCTTATCTTACGGCTCTTCAGGACCTTCCCGGGCAGGTTGATTTTACCTATGCAGCAGAGCAGACAGTACATGCAGTGGTCCATGTCCGGACAAAATCCATGGTTCAGCAGCCGAGCAATCCGATCATGGAATGGTTCTACGGCGATCGTTACCGGAGCAGGCCCAGGGAAGTTGCAGGCTACGGATCAGGAGTGATAATATCCTCAGACGGATATATAATTACAAATAACCATGTTATTGAGGATGCCGAAAATATTGAAGTAAAACTGAATGACAACAGGGTTTTCAGTGCAGAACTGATAGGCCGTGATCCGAGCACGGATATAGCCCTCCTGAAAATAAAGGCTGAAAACCTTTCCTTCCTGAAATACGGAGATTCGGATAAGCTGAAGGTGGGAGAGTGGGTTCTGGCAGTGGGCAATCCCTTCAATCTTACCTCAACCGTCACCGCCGGTATTGTAAGTGCCAAGGGACGGAACCTGGGCATTCTTGACAATGATTACAGGATTGAATCCTTTATCCAGACCGATGCCGCACTGAACATGGGTAACAGCGGCGGAGCACTCGTTGACACCAGGGGATTGCTTGTGGGAATAACCTCTGCTATCTATTCCCCCAGCGGTGCATATGCAGGTAATTCCTTTGCCATTCCGGTAAGTATCGTGCAAAAGGTGGTTGATGATCTAAGACAGTACGGAGAGGTTCAGCGCGCACTGATAGGCGTTAATATAACCGATGTGACTTCCGAAATTGCGGAACAGAAAAAACTGCCCGAGGTTAAGGGTGCAATGATTACAGAAGTGCGTGAGGGAGGTTCCGCGGCAGATGCCAATCTCAAAAAGGATGATGTGATCATAAGGTTTGACGGTGTCGTGGTGAATAATGCCACCGAGCTTCAGGAACAGGTCGGAAAGCACCGTCCGGGTGACAGGGTAAGTATCACATTTATCAGAAACGGAAAGGAAAACACAGCTTCGCTGACTCTTAAGAATATTTCCGGAACAACCGATGTGGTTCCCCGCGGTTCAGGTAGCGGTGCGGTGTTCGGAGCAAGATTTGAGCCAGTGAGTCAGGCTGATAAAAGATCGTACGGCATTAACAGCGGCGTTAAAATTGTTGAGATAGGTGACGGACTTTTCAGGGATCTGGGAATAAGACGGGGTACAATAATTACAGCTGTCAACAATAAAAAGGTAAACAGTTCTGATGATGTTCGCTCGGCGGCAGGAACAAGCGAGAGATCACTTAAATCAATTGCCGGTATTACCCCGGAAGGAAGGGAATTCCACTTCCAGTACGGAAACTGAGACATGACCATGATTCAGGAACCTGTTCAATGAGTTCAGGTTCCTGTGCTGTTTCGGATCCGGCACGTCCGGCGGCTGCAGAGTTAACAGCCGCCCTGTATCCGGATCCTGATATTTTTCCTGAATCTGAAAACGAATATGGAAAATATTATAAACAACAGAGTAACAGGGATTTGAATTATTAACATTTTTCTGTTAACAACAACTGTTAAAAATTTTTGTTATTGTATAGTATAATATTAACTTTGCGACAATTTTTCAAAAAGCATGAGACAGCTTAAAATTACCAAGTCCATAACGAACAGAGAGAGTGCATCACTTGACAAGTACTTGCAGGAAATTGGTAAAGAGGAGTTGATATCGGTAGAAGAAGAGGTTGAACTGGCTCAGCGAATAAAAAAGGGAGACAGGTATGCTCTCGAAAAACTCACCAAGGCAAATCTCCGTTTCGTAGTTTCCGTTGCCAAACAGTACCAGAATCAGGGTCTGAGTCTTCCTGACCTTATCAATGAAGGCAATCTCGGTCTGATAAAGGCTGCGGAAAAATTTGATGAAACGAGGGGTTTCAAGTTTATATCCTATGCTGTGTGGTGGATCAGGCAGTCAATACTGCAGGCACTTGCAGAACAGTCCAGAATAGTAAGGCTGCCCCTCAACCAGGTAGGGTCGTTGAACAAGATCAATAAGGCATTCTCGAGGTTTGAACAGGAGAATGAACGTGCTCCGACCGCTGAAGAACTTGCAGAAGTTCTTGAACTTCCCAAGGAAAAGGTGACGGATACACTGAAGGTTTCAGGCAGGCATATTTCTGTTGATGCCCCTTTCATTGAGGGTGAAGACAACAGCCTTCTTGACGTCCTTACGAATATTGATTCACCTGTTGCCGACAAACTGCTGATGGATGAATCATTATCCAGGGAAATATACCGTGCACTTGCCACACTTACTGAACGGGAAAGGGATATAATCAGATACTTTTTCGGCATAGGATGCCAGGAGATGACGCTTGAGGAAATAGGGGAGAAATTCGGCCTGACCCGCGAAAGGGTAAGGCAGATAAAGGAAAAGGCCATCCGCAGGCTCAGGCACACATCGCGGAGTAAACTTCTGAAGGGTTATTTAGGTTAGTATACCGGAAATTTCCGGAAAGAAGAGGCGCCTGGGAGCGCCTTTTCTTATTGATGGCCGGAAAACACTGACGGAACAGGTCAGGCGGAAGCCTTTCAGACTTCACCAGGCAAAGAGATAATTTCTAACTTTACTTTTTAAAACAAGAACATACAGTTAAGCGGAAATAATGAAATTCAAACTGATATCGGATTTTGTTCCCACGGGCGATCAGCCGGAGGCAATCAGACAGCTTGCCGAAGGACTGGAAAAGGGTGTTCCGTATCAGACTCTGCTGGGGGTAACCGGTTCCGGCAAGACTTTTACAATAGCAAACGTTATAGAAAAGGCACAGCGGCCAGTTCTGGTACTTAGTCATAATAAAACCCTTGCAGCCCAGCTCTATGGCGAATTCAGACAGTTTTTCCCGGAGAACCGTGTTGAATATTTCGTTTCATACTATGATTATTATCAGCCCGAAGCATATCTGCCTGTTACTGATACCTATATTGAAAAGGACCTGTCGATAAACGAAGATATTGAAAAACTGAGGCTCAGTACAACATCCGCACTCCTGTCGGGCAGAAAGGATGTGCTTGTGGTCTCTTCCGTTTCCTGTCTTTACGGGATCGGCAATCCGGATGATTATCATTCCAATACCGTACACCTTGAAACCGGGAAAAAAACCGGGCGGAACCAGTTTCTCAGGAAACTGGTTGACAGCCTGTATTCACGGAATGAGCTTGAATTCAGGCACGGCACATTCAGGGTTAGAGGGGATACGGTTGATATTTTTCCTGCCTATGCCGACATAGCTGTCAGGGTGATTTTCTTTGGTGACCAGGTTGAAGAAATCTATACATTTGATCCCCAAAGCGGTGATGTTTTTGAAAAGCTCGATGACTATATCATTTATCCGGCCAATATATTTGTCACGACCCGTGACAGGATAAATCAGGCAGTAGGCATGATACAGGATGACCTGGTGAAGCAGGTGATATATTTCAATGACATAGGGAAGAAGGAAGAGGCAAAAAGGCTTGAGCAGAGGGTGTCGTATGATCTTGAAATGATTAAGGAACTGGGTTATTGCAGCGGTATAGAGAATTATTCCCGCTATTTTGACGGCCGTCCGGCCGGCACCAGACCATTCTGCCTTCTTGATTATTTTCCGCGGGATTTCATAACGGTCATTGATGAAAGCCATGTGAGCATTCCCCAGATCAGGGGCATGTACGGCGGAGATCATTCACGGAAACAGACACTGGTTGAATACGGCTTCAGATTGCCTGCGGCCCTGGATAACAGGCCCCTGCGTATAGAAGAGTTTGAGTCTCTTACAGGTCAGGTGATTTATGTGAGTGCAACTCCTGCAGATTATGAACTTGAAAAAAGCGAGGGAGTGTTCGTCGACCAGGTTCTGAGACCTACGGGCCTGCTGGATCCTCCCGTGGAGGTAAGGCCGACACTGAATCAGATAGATCACCTTATGGATGAAATAAGAGAGCGGGCCCTGGCAGGTGAGAGAACTCTTGTCACAACCATAACCAAGAGAATGGCCGAAGAGCTCAATGCCTATTTCATAAAGTTCGATATTAAAAGCAGATACATCCATTCGGACATCGATACAATTGAACGCATAGAGATTATGGAAGGACTGAGGGCTGGCACGTTTGATGTTCTTGTGGGGGTGAATCTTCTGCGTGAAGGACTGGATCTGCCGGAAGTATCGCTGGTAGCCATCCTCGATGCTGACAAGGAAGGCTTTCTGAGATCCGCCAGATCACTTACACAGACTGCCGGGAGAGCTGCCCGTAACCTGAACGGGAAAGTTATAATGTATGCCGACACTGTAACCAACAGTATGCAGATGACGATCAATGAAACAGACCGAAGGCGGGAAAAGCAGTTGAAATACAATGCAGAAATGGGTATAACTCCTGCCCGGATTGTCAGAAAAACCGGAACCATCCTGGCCGGACTCAGTAAAAAGGGTGTTACGGTAAAAGCCTATATTGAACCCGGCCCTGTTGATATTGCAGCAGATCCCGTAATAAAGTACATGAACCGTGAGGCTCTAGAGAAAGCCATTGAGGCCACAAGGAAAAAAATGGAAAAGGCAGCTTCGGAGCTTGATTTTATTGAGGCTGCAAGATTCAGGGACGAGATGAACGGACTTCAGAAGCTGTTGAAGGGACGTCCGAAGCAGTAACTGATATCCCGGCCTTGCCAGATCCGGGGCAGTCTGAAAAACGACTTGTGAAGCGGTTCAGAAGAGCAGGGCTTAACGAACTGCAGTCCAGTCACCGGTATTGCCCAGAACAGAATCCGTTACCTTGCCGGTCATCCTGTTGCCGTTGATAAAGCCTGTATATAAATAATCACCTGCCCTGAATGTTATTTCATTTCCTTTCAGTCTGCCGCCGCTGATTGAGACAGTTTTTTCACCCTGCTTAAGCCTGCCCTGCAGCATTTGATATTCCTGGGTCAGGATAAGTTCATCCCTGCCCAGTTTCCATGTGCCTTCAGCTTTTGCCGGAACAATCCACATAAGAGCAGTGTTCCAGCTGTTCCAGTTGTCTTCGGTTGTGACGTGTACGTCAGCTTCCCATTCTCCCATAGTGAAGGTGTTTGAGACAATCCTTGTGCCCGGTTTGAGTTCCAGTAGTCTCGGCCTTAACTTGAGGTTGATTTCCGGAAGGAGGAACATGGTTATTACAGTGGCCTTTGACAAATCGGTGTCGTACAGGTCGGCTTCAATGAATTCTGCTTTCCCGCTGACACCCGCCCTTGCTGCATTTCTTTTTGAAAGGTTGACCATGTCGGGATTATATTCGATTCCCAGAGCCCTTGCACCTCTTTTGGCCGCAGATATAACTGTTCTGCCATCCCCCGAACCAAGGTCAATGACAAAATCAGAAGGAGTTACTTTTGCTATTGAAAGCATTGTATCAACAAGTTCCTGTGGTGTGGGAACCCAGACCACATCCTTGCCCTGCTGGCCTACTTCCGGTACATATTCCTCGCCCGATTTATTGCTCTGCCCTGCCAGTACCAGGGGTACAAGAACCCATATCAGGGTCAAAACCGGAAATTTGTATTTGCTCTGTGATTTCATTTCATCCTCTTTTGTTTCTGTGCTGGAAAATCAGGTAAAAATAAGTGTTTTATTCAATATTGATAACAAGATTCAGGATATAATTTGCAATGGAAAGACAGGATGTCAGTCCGGGCGATTCCATACCGATAAGATTGATAAATCCCTTTAATCCCCTTGCACTTTCCTCCGCAATGTAGAAATCTCTTGCCGGATCTCCTTTTTTCTGGGTTTTGGGCCTTATTCCCGCCAGCTCGGGAGACAGGTCATCAGGAGACAAAAAAGGGAGAAACTTTTTTGCAGACCTCCAGAAAATTTCCTGTTTTGAAACATCAACATGGTAATCCTGTATGTTTGAGTCGAGGTACGTTACATCCGGTCCGAGCTTTACACCTCCCGCCAGATCAACGGTTGCGTGGATACCTATGCCTTCCATATTATGATATGGAACCGGATAGATGAGCCGGCTTATAAGTCTGTTCCGGGGCGGCTTAAGCCTGAAATATTCACCCTTGCAGAAATGTATGGCAAGGTTTTCGTCATTGATCCCGGCCATTGCGGCAATCCTGTCCGCATAAAGGCCTGCGGAATTTATTACTATTCCTGTTGTAAAACAGAATTCCTGTCCGTCAGCATCCATAAGCTTTATTTCATAACCCTTGTCAAGCTTCCTGATCCCTGTCACCTCACTTCCATAAACCATTTGTCCGCCGTTGTGTATTATCCCGGTTTCAAGGCTTTTCATCAGGGAATGTGTGTCAACAATTCCCGTATCCGGTGAATAGAGGGCATTTACTGCAAAAATTTCCGGCTCGAGCGCAGCTATCTGATCTTTGTCAAGTATTTCGAGCTTAACTCCATTTCTGCGGGCAGTTTCTTTTATATCCCTTATTACCTTTACTTCTTCCCGGTTTGTGGCGACAATCAGTTTCCCGCACCTGTTATACGGTATTTCATGTTTAATGCAGTAATCATAAAGGAGTTCCCTGCCTTCCACGCACAGCACGGCCTTCAGGCTTCCCTCCGGATAATAAATTCCGGCATGAACAACCTCACTGTTCCGGCTGCTGGTTTCCCGGCCGAATGACGGATGTTTCTCGATTATGAAAACATTGCTGAAATTTTCCGAAATCCTTTCCCCGGCGGCAAGACCTATTACTCCTGCACCAATGATGGTAATGGCAGTATCCAAAGTGAATTGCTGACAAATTTATTTTCCAAAAATAGCCTAAAAAGCGATATGCCGTCATCATCCGGGAAATTTGTTACGGGAATGATTCATTGCTGAGGGACAATCTTGGCAGATTTCAATCAAACCAGTACTTTTATGTTCCAAATAACTTTTTAACATGAAAGCACTTATCCCGGGATTTGCTCTGACACTGGCAGTTCTCATTTCATGCGGCAATGATCAGAAAATTAACAGATACCAACTGGTGACAAGGCATAATATTGAGACCAGCGCTATAGACAGTCTGAATTCACTTTCTGTAGGAAATGGTGAATTTGCATTTACTGTTGACGTAACGGGCCTTCAGACTTTCCCCGCTTTTTACAGGGGGGGAATACCCCTGGGAACCATGTCGAACTGGGGCTGGCATTCATCTGAGAATCCTCAAAACTATAGTCTTGAAGATAATTACCGTGAATATGAAGTAAATGGCAGGCAGGTGAAATATCTCTGGCAGTATGGCAGCGAGGATGAGGAAAGAAAAAAGCTGGCCAGCACATGGCTGAGAGAAAATCCACACCGTATTCATTTGGGCATGATAGGCTTATATATCCTGAAAAAGGACGGGACAGAAATCACCATAGATGATATCAGCGACAATGTTCAGAGACTGAATCTGTGGACCGGTGAGATAGTCAGCCGTTTTACAGTTGATGGTTTTCCTGTTCAGGTCACTACCCTGTGCCATCCGGAACTGGACCAGGTATCTGCAAGGATTGAATCCGGACTTATAGCTGAAAACAGACTTGGAATACGGGTACATTTCCCATTGGGAATTCCCCAGCCGGCCGGATACGATTTTGAGAATCCTGAGGGGCATGTCACGGCGATACGTGCCTCTTCCGCCAATGTGACATTGTTTGAAAGGATCCAGGATGCTGACAGGTATTTTGTTAAACTGAGCCATCCCGGAGGATCAATTGAAAATGCAGCACCGCATCTTTATTACATTTTTCCGCGAAACGACAGTAAGGTATTTGAATTTTCATGTCTGTTCAGTAAGAGGGATGAACACGGATCTCCTGAGGATTTTGCAATTAGCGCCGGGAAAAACAGGAAGAGCTGGGAAGAGTTCTGGAGTACCGGGGCTGCAGTTGACTTTTCTCAATGTACTGACCCGAGGGCGCCTGAACTGGAGAGAAGGGTCATTCTTTCGCGCTATCTTACGCGGATACAGTGCAGCGGATCATTGCCTCCCGCAGAAACCGGTCTCACTTATAACAGCTGGTTCGGGAAATTTCATCTTGAAATGCACTGGTGGCACGCCGTTCATTTTGCGCTCTGGCAAAAGGAAGCAATTCTGGCCAGGCAAATGAATTATTATTCTGATATCATCGGCGAAGCCGGGGAAACTGCCCGGATCCAGGGATACAGGGGTGCACGGTGGCCCAAGATGACAAATCCTTCGGGCAGGGAAAGCCCCAGTGGTGTGGGTGTTTTTCTCATCTGGCAGCAGCCCCATCCGATTTTTTACTCGGAACTGCTTTACAAAAATTCATCCGATAAGAATACAGTTCTCGGGAAATACAGTGAAATTGTTTTTGAGTCGGCCGAATTCATGGCATCCTATGCCTTCCATGACAGGGTTAACAGCCGCTATGTCCTCGGACCGGTGCTGATTCCCGCACAGGAAAGCCTGAAAAAGGAAAGCACTTTAAATCCTGCATTCGAAATCGTTTACTGGTACTGGGGACTGAAAACGGCGGCAGAATGGAAAAAGCGTCTGGGCCAGGAAATTCCTGCTTTATGGACGGATATCACTGAAAGACTTTCGGAGCTTGCTGTACAGGATGGCCTCTATCTTTGTACGGAAGATACCAGGGATTCCTGGATCAATCCGCGATATATGAGTGATCACCCCATAGTTTCCGGAATCATGGGAATATTGCCGGAAACAGGCAAAGTCAACAGTCTTATTCTGGGAAACACACTGGATACCATAATGAAAAAATGGAACTGGCCTTCCGGCTGGGGATGGGACTTCCCCATGCTGGCAATGTCAGCGGCTTCCATCGGGCGCGGAGAACAGGCTCTGGATTTTCTTATGATGGATGCCCCTAAAAACAGATATCTGCTGAACGGACATAATTACCAGGATCCCCGGCTGGCAGTCTATCTCCCCGGAAACGGGGGACTTCTGACTGCTGTTGCAAAAATGTGTGTCTGCGGCCAGTTTCCTCAGAACGGCAGATGGAAGGTGAGATGGGAAAACTTAAATGAATATGTTGACTGATGATAAACAAAATCACAAATATATGATTAAAAGGAAATTATCTTTATCAATTATCGCCCTGATATTCAATTTTATGACGATATTATTACAGGGACAGCAAACCAGTGATGGATCCATGACGCAATATCATTTTCCGGAGTTTTCTGCAGGCAGAATTTTCATGAAGAATGGACAGACTCACACATCGGTTATGAATTATAATACTGTTACTGAAAAAATGGTTTTTATTAAGGATGACAGTTATTTTGATCTTACAAATACCGGTATGATCGATACGATAATTCTGCAGGACATCAGGTTTGTTCCGGTCGGGAAGGCTTTTTATGAAGTCCTGATTTCTGATTCCTCCTCATTATATATTCAATACAAGGGTGAATTATTGCCGGCAGGCAAACCTGTGGGATACGGAGGAACTTCCCATCTGGCATCAAGTACTTATCTCAGCAGTGTCGATCTTTCAGGTGGAAGATATAATTTGCCTGTTCCACCTGAATTTACCGTGAACATGTATTCAGTTTACTGGATAAGAAAAGGTACAGAATGGTCCGGTTTTGTCAATGAAAAACAATTTCTGAAACTCTTCCCCGAAAAAGCCGGAGCACTGAAAGCTTTCATAAAGAAAAACCGTATAAAAATTGACAGGAAAAAACAGATGATTGAACTAATGGAGTATTGT
Source organism: Bacteroidota bacterium (assembly GCA_029547705.1). Classification (GTDB taxonomy): domain Bacteria; phylum Bacteroidota; class Bacteroidia; order Bacteroidales; family VadinHA17; genus LD21. The sequence continues at coordinate 59,374 of JAKPOU010000041.1, forward strand.
AACAGTTTAAATTAAAACCTGATTCTTAATCTATCGACTGCTTTATCAGACAAATTCTTAATGGATTTAATGATTAAGCGCTTTTAAGGAAAACCATTTGTTGGTTCATACCTGCAATCTGGAAACTAATACTGGTCATCTGCCGGTGTTTTTTTAATTTTATAGGAATTTTTATCTTGAGAAATTATATGATTCCTCCCTGTATTATTATCATAAATCACTTGATTACTGTATTCCGGCTAAACAGCTTGCCAGTGCTTCCAATTCCCTGGGCAATATAGGAACTCACACAGGCTAATCTGAGACACCAGATGAATCCTCATTTTATTTTCAACACCCTGAATTCGATACAGTACTATATGTACCGTCATGATAAACTTGAGACAAACACATACCTTACGAAGTTTTCATGTCAGAAATTGATCCTTTGATATACAACGTACCATCAATGCTTATTCAGCCATACGTTGAGAATTCAATCTGCCACGGGCTGATTCCGAAGGCACCCGTGTTGAAATCGAAATTCCCATCATGACATGACAAGGAAGCTTAAAACAATAATTATTGATGAGGAACCGAATTCTGTTGATTTTATTGATTCGCTCATTCTGAGGTATTGCCCTGAACTGGAAATTGCAGGAAAAGCCTATGATGTATCAGAAGGGGTAAGAGTTGTTAAAAACAGCAAACCGGATCTGATTTTCCTGGATGTCGAAATGCCGAATGGCACCGCCTTTGATTTGCTCAGCCATTTTCCAAATGAAAAAGGGGCCGGACAGGCCCCTTGTTCAAACCTAAAACCCGGCTGAAGCGCCTCCGGAAATGCTCACTGTTTTTCAGCAGTCATGTTTTCTTCCGTCCTCAGGAGGAAAGGAAAAAACGCGGCAATGGTCCGGGCGGCATCCAGTTCATGCAACTGCCCCGGCCCCAGAACCTTCTGATGGAAATATTCCTTCCTGTTCAGTTCCGTGCAATCTGTTTTATAACCCTCCTTTGCAAAGGCCTGGTCAAGCATCTCAACTCCGAAATACTGAGAGTTGTTTACATACTGAACAGAAAGCCTGTCTGACAATACCAGGTATTTCCGGCAGTTCTTTTCCCTGCAGACAATAACTGTGACCTCCATGGGAGTGTTCTCATAGGTGATGGCGTAGGCCCTGCAGTTTTTCCCCTTTAAAAGGACAGGATTGTCAATTGCCATCACCTTGTAGTCACCCATTGTGGAGTGGGTTTTCCCTTCTGCCACCACTTTGGTGGCGAAGAGAAAAGACCCTGCTGTTAAAACAAGCACTGCAAACAAAATCATTCTTTTCATGGCTTAATTATTTAAAGTGTAAAACTCTTCAGACTTTTCATGATTTTATTTTAAAGACAGTGTTTATTATTGTTTGCTGCATGAAGTAATACTTTTTGTCGGAAAGATTCGTCTGAAACAGCCCCCGGGGGCGGTATACCGCCGGCTGAAATAAAAAAGGGACCTGTCCGGTCCCTCCATTCAAAACCCAAAACCCGGCAGAGCGCCCGGAAAAGTGCCTATTGTTTTTCAGCAGTCATATTTTCATCCGTCCTCAGAAGGAAGGGGAAAAATGCGGCAATGGTCCTTGTTGCATCCTTTTCCCGCATCTGTCCGGGTCCGATGACCTTCTGACGGAAATACGCAATTTTGTTCAGTCCCGAATTGTCTGTTTTATAGCCTTCCTTTTCAAAGGATTTGTCAACCATTTCAACTCCGAAATACTGAGCGTTGTTTACATACTGAACAGAAAGCCTGTCTGAGAGCACAAGATATTTCTGATCCTTCTGATCCCTGCAGACAATAACTGTTACCTCCATCGGGGTGTTCTCATACTTAATGACATAAGCCTGGCAATCTGCGCCCTTCAGAGGTACAGGACTGTCGATTGCCTCCACTCTGTAATTGCCAAGGGATGTGTAAGTTTTCCCTTCGCCGATCAGCTTCGTTCCGAACGAAAATGTGCCGGCTGCCAAAACAAGCACTGCAAATAAAATCATTCTTTTCATGGCTTAATAGTTTAATTTGGTTGTTAGTAAATAGTTTTATTAATTGTTTTTATTTATTTATTTCCGGATCCGTATATCTTTTCAGAGAATGAAATTATATATAACGCGGTTAGCAGAAAAGGTATAATCACCCTATGGCAGGTTTGGGTTAACGGATGGCAGGATTAGTGGAAATATGATTGCAGAAATCGGAATTATGATTGCAGGAAACCGCCGGAATCTCTTCCTGGAGCCTGAACGGAAAATCCCTTAGGGCGAGTGGTCTGTCAGCGGCCTGCTGATGAAGCTATGCCGGGAAGAATATGGGGTGGCAAGGGACTGAAACTGATGGCCGGGGCTTATTCCTCAGAAATAACACCTGGTGGAAGTTCGGTTATTCTGATATTGCGGAAATGAATTTCCCCTCCTTCTGATTCCAGGCAGAGATATCCGGTTTTTCGGGTGGAATGACTTATACCATTGACAAACTTGCCGTTAACCGAAAGCTTAATGACGCCGTCCACACATACGACATCATAATAATTCCATTCACCTCTTCCCCTGCACCGGTTTTCAACTGATTTGCTCCGGGTACCCCTGGGATTGTCGGGAGTTGTTTTTACGCCGCCCACGCCGAACAGTTCACCGTGAACATAGGCGACCGGTGGTTCAATTCCGTCCTTAGTATTGAGTTTAACCCATTCAAGTTCAAGCATCTGAACTTCCACACCGTTTGGTAAGTGGGATTTTTCATCCGGTATTGCCTCTGACCAGACGAAAACACCCGAATTACCGCCCGGTTCCATATGCTTCCACTCGATATGAAGTATGAAATTCTCATATTGTTTTTCGGATCTCATCACGCCAATCGGCCGTCCGGTACAAACCAGGATATTTTTTTTTACTGACCATGTGTATTCTGCCGTATTGACATTGATCCACTTCAGTGCACTACTTTTTAAAGATGTTCCGGGTGTTACATTTTTCAGGGGCACGGACTTTCCGAATGACATTTCCTGCTGCTGCGCCCACAGTCCGGGGCTGGCGCTGGCAATAAAAATGAATATGACCATAATCCGGTACAAATGCTTCATGTCCTGTAGTTTTTATTTTAAAGGAAAATATTAATAAAATCTGCTGCTTTTACCTGGTTCCTGTTTTTTATGGTTCTTTTTCCTCCGGAAATGCCTGTCATGACACAGTCCCTGATAATGGTGCAGTCGCCTTTATGGTCCGGGCTGTAGCCCTTGCATACACGAAGGACATCAGGAGATATTTCATCAATGAGTACTATTTTTCCGTCACCGTCCCTGAGCCTGCCCAGCTCAAACTTGCCATCCAGCACATGATAGCCTTTTGATTCAAATTCCCGGGTAACGATTTCAGCAATGTCTTTTACAAGTTCAATACTGCCGCTGATCTCATCCCGGCTCATGGCTCCCGTTTCCTCGAGTGCTTCAAACGTAATCAGGGTGTCACTGTCCCCTTTCGTCCATGCCTCAACCACCTTGTGGATGTTTTTGCAGGGCTTTACAAAGGGGTACCTTCTCCAGAAACTGCCAGTTGCACTGTTCCTCCAGGTGAATTCAAGATTTTCCAGCGGGGCCGAGCCCGGAAACCCTGGAGCTTCAATCGGCAGACTAAGAGGCAGTGCCGGTTCCACAACCATCTCACTGTCACTGATGGTTTCTATATAATGAGTTGCAATACCCTTTTCCCTGAGCAGTCTGAAAAAATATGTGGCAAACCTGCATGCAATCGCACCCTTCCCGGGAATACTGCCGACAACAGTATCATAGCCCGGATCGAAAACAGGCTTCCCGTTTTCTAAGTAACCGGTGGCCTTGTCAGTGAAAACAAGAAGGTATTTTCCCCTGTACTGCCCTTCGGAAATGCTGAATACATCTTTTGATTTCCCACTGTATACAAGATTCTTTTCCTTCATGGCTTTTATTAAAATTATCCAGGTAAATATACTACTCACGATCATTTCATCAAATCATTTGAGAAGATAGTGGAAAAATATTATTTGCTCTATACATCTTTTGTACTGTTTCAGTAATAATTTAAAATACAATAATATATCTGAATCCTGCTAAGCCCGGTTGCGGGGAGTCTGCACAGATTCCGGTGAACATCCGGCAGGTAACGGAACGGAGGCAGACTATTATACTTCATTGCTGATTCGAACCGCCTGTTATTTCAAATTTATTTCTACCGGAAAAGAAAATATTTATATTATCTTGACAGGCATGAATGAATTTTTATATCCGCTTATTTTCATCAATACTGAAATCCACGCCCGGGGACGGAGTGGATATATAACCCAAAAGCCTGTAAAATGAAAACCTTGAGACTTTCTTTAGTGATTATCTGCCTGGCAATGCTTAAAGTTTCAGCCCAGCATGATAACAGGTATGTGCCTGATCCGGATCCCGCAATCCGTAACCGTATAGAGGAATGGCAGGATATTAAATTCGGCCTTCTTATGCACTGGGGGCCGTACAGCCAGTGGGGAATCGTTGAATCATGGTCCATCTGTCCCGAAGATGAGCCATGGTGCATCCCGGATACGGTTCAGGATTATTTTGCATATAAAAGCAGGTATGAGAATCTGGGCAGGACATTCAATCCTGTAAGCTTTGACCCCGACAAATGGGCAAAAGCTGCAAAGGATGCCGGTATGAAATATGTTGTTTTCACAACCAAGCATCATGATGGTTTCTGTATGTTCGACTCAAAATACACCGATTATAAAATAACGGGCATGGATTGTCTCTTTCATACAAATCCCAGGGCCGATGTAACAAAGGCAATATTTGATTCATTCAGGAAAGAGGATTTCTGGATAGGGGCATATTTCTCAAAACCTGACTGGCACTGTCCGGATTACTGGTGGCCACACTTTCCGCCATTTGACAGGAACCCCAATTATGATCTTGAAAAATATCCCGGCAAATGGAATAATTATGTGGAATTTACTCATAATCAGTTGATGGAATTGTGTACGGGTTACGGGAAAATAGATATTTTCTGGTTTGACGGTGGTTGGGTCAAAAAGAGAAATACAACGGCTCATCCTTATAATCAGGATGTAAGAATGGATGAGCTTGTAGAAAAGATACGGTCAAAGCAGCCCGGAGTACTTGTAGTAGACCGTGCTGTTTCCGGGAAAAACCAGAATTATCTTACACCTGAAAATACAGTGCCCGACAGAATGCTGCCCTATCCCTGGGAATCATGTATAATCCTTGGCGGAGGATGGTCATTTTCCTATAATGCCAGAATGATGCCCGAACGCAGACTTATTCACATGCTTGCCGACATAGTGGCCAAGGGGGGCAACCTGCTGCTCAACATAGGTCCCGGTCCTGACGGTACATGGTATGATGAAGCATATGACAGGCTCAGGGAAACCGGTGAATGGCTCCGTATCAACGGAAATGCCATTTATAACACCAGGCCCGTAGCACCATATACTGACGGAAAACTCAGATTCACAAAGGGGAAAGACGGATCGGTATACATAATCTATCTGCTCGATGAAAATGAAAAACTTCCTTCTTCTCTCAGGATCAGCGGATTAATGCCACAAAAGGGCGCAAGGGTAAATATGCTGGGAAGACGCGGGAATCTCGGATGGAAAAAGGAAGGAGAGGGATTTACAATAAGCATACCGGCTTCTGTTTCGGATGCCATGCCGTCGGAATATGCCGTTGCCATCCGGATCAGCGCGGTGCTGTAGTGATATTTCGTTTGATTTAGTGCTTAATACCTTGATTTACTGCTTAACATACTTGTTTCCCTCAGGAATTAAGACAAACATTACCATTTATTTAACTCTGATTTTGTTACAATGAGAACTAATCTGTCAGCAATCTTAATCGCGGGAATAATTATTTTCCTGCCGCTTTCCTGCAGAGAAAAAACAGGCAGCCTGAGATTATGGTATGATCATCCCGCGGATGCATCAGTACCGGATACCGGGGACGGCTGGCGGAATGATCCTGAATGGCTGAAAGCCCTGCCGGTGGGTAACGGGTTCCTGGGGGCAATGATATTCGGCGATGTGAACATGGAAAGGATACAGCTGAATGAAAAAAGCCTGTGGTCCGGCAGTCCGGATGATAATAACAATCCGGAAGCATATACCTCTCTGAATGCAATCAGGCAGTTATTGTTTGATGGAAAATACAGGGAGGCAACAGAATTGACACTGCGAACCCAGGTGTGCAGGGGAGCAGGCTCGGGGTACGGGAACGGTGCCAATGTTCCGTTCGGCTGTTTTCAGACACTGGGAGACCTCTGGCTTGATTTCGGCAAAACAGCCGGGTATGGGGACTACCACCGTGAACTGGACCTGGAAAAGGGTATTGTAAGGGTATCCTATACACAGGATGGAATTAAATATAAAAGAGAAATATTTGTAAGCTATCCCGGCAGGGCGCTGGTGATACGCCTGACAGCGGACAAAAAGGGATCGCTCAGCTTTACAGGCAGGCTGAACAGGCCGGAACGTTTCGATGTGTCTTCACAGGAGGATAATCTGCTGATGAAGGGCATAATGAATGACGGTAAGGGAGGCAGGGGAATGCAGTATGCCGTGAGACTGAGGGCAGTGGCCGGAAACGGAGAAGTCACATACCTGAATGATGTCCTTAAGGTCAGAGGATCTGATGATGTGGTCCTCTTACTGACAGCTTCCACTGACTACAGTCTGGATTATCCTTCTTACAGGGGCGATGACCCCCTGGAAACAACCCTGGGACAATTGAATAAGCTGTCGGCCACATCCTATAAAAATATCCTTTCGGATCATATCAGGGACTTCTCCGCCCTCAGCGGAAAGGTATTCCTCCGGCTGTCAGATAATAAGGATGATACGGTGCCAACCGACAGGAGGCTCATGAATCCTGATGATCCTCATTTGCATGAACTATATTTCCAGTATGGAAGATATCTGCTCATATCTTCATCCCGGGAAGGCACTCTTCCCGCCAATCTGCAGGGTATATGGGCAAACAAGATTCAGACTCCCTGGAATTGTGATTATCACACAAACATAAATGTCCAGATGAATTACTGGCCTGCGGATGCCGCCAATCTTCCGGAATGTCATGGTCCCCTGACGGATCTTGTTGAATCCATTGTCAAGCCCGGTGAAGAAACGGCAAAGATCCACTACCACTCAACGGGATGGTGTGTTCATCCCATAACGAACGTCTGGGGTTTCACTGCACCCGGCGAACATCCTTCCTGGGGTTTGCATGTGTGCGCGGGAGGCTGGCTGTGCCAGCATCTCTGGGATCATTATACCTATTCCCTGGATACTGATTATCTGAAAAGAGTATATCCGCTGATGCTTGGTTCGGCAAGATTTTACCTTGACTGGCTGGTACGGGATCCTGTTTCAGGCAAACTGGTTTCGGGACCTGCTTCATCGCCTGAAAACACATTTGTGGCACCTGACGGTTCTGTCGCACAGATAAGTATGGGACCATCACATGATCAGGAAGTTATCCATGAGCTTTTTACAAATGTGCTCAGTGCTGCCGGGGTTCTGAAGGCTGAGGCTGCAGCTTATGCGGGGTCAGAGACCGGTACTTCATCTCCTGCGGCTTCAGAAGATCTGTCTGTGGCCGGGCTTGTTGCCGAAGCTGTTTTGCTTGCAAGGATTGATTCTGCCCTGAAAGACCTTGAGTTTCCAAAAACAGGTTCGGACGGCCGCCTGATGGAATGGCGGGAGGAATTTGAAGAAAGAGAGCCGGCACACAGGCATGTATCGCATCTGTATATGCTTCATCCCGGAAATATGATTGATCCGGAAAAAACTCCCGCACTGGCAGAAGCTGCAAGGAAGAGCCTTGAAGGCAGGACTGATGCCGGAACAGGCTGGTCACTGGCATGGAAAATAAATTTCTGGGCACGCCTGCATGACGGGAACCGTGCTTACAAACTGCTGAAGGATCTCCTCAGGCCCATAGATAACTACGGTACCAACATGTCAGATGCCGGAGGTACCTATCAGAATCTTTTCTGCGGACATCCTCCATTTCAGATAGACGGAAACTTCGGAGGTACTGCCGGAATAACTGAAATGCTTTTGCAGAGCCATATCAGGGAAGGGGATGATTATCTGATCCGTATTCTTCCTGCCCTTCCTGATGCCTGGAGTGACGGGATCGTAAGAGGTCTCAGGGCAAGAGGCGGTTTTGAGGTGGATCTTGAATGGAAGGACGGAATTCTTGAATCATGCAAAATAAAGTCCCTGAAAGGAAGCAGACTGAAAGTGGTTTACGGGAAAAGCAGGGCTGACATGCCCACAGAAGCAGGAAAAACCTATAGATTCGGTCCTGAAATGAGGATTATCTGAAATGCGGTTGAAAAATCCTGTAAAGGATCAAACCAGAACAAGAAATATAGCAGCAGATTAAATAAATATTATGACTGACAGACCGGACGGCTCACAAAAAATAACCAGGGTTTCCTGGTTCATTATAGCAACAATTGGCTTGTTCTTTTTCATTTTCGGCTTTGTTACCTGGCTCAACGGAATATTAATCCCATACCTGAAAATCTCATGTGAACTCAACCATTTTCAGTCATACCTTGTTGCCTTTGCCTTTTACATTTCATACGTGGTAATGGCCATTCCCTCATCATGGGTTCTGAAAAGGACAGGCTTGAAAGACGGCATGATGATTGGCTTGTTCATAATGTCTTTCGGAGCTCTTTTTTTTATTCCGGCTGCAATGACAAGGACCTATAGTCTGTTTCTTACAGGACTGTTTGTAATGGGTACAGGACTGGCACTGATGCAGACCGCATCAAATCCTTATATTACAATCCTGGGACCCATTGAAAGTGCAGCACGCAGGATAAGTATTATGGGAATTTGCAATAAATCTGCAGGAATCATTGCGACCTTCCTTTTCGGGATGCTGGCTCTCAGTGACGGCGATGCCCTTCTGGCAAAGCTTTCGGTAATGGAAGGTGCTGAAAGAAGTGCCATGCTCGATGAACTTGCATCCAGGGTGATTCTTCCCTACACAGGCATGGCAATAATTCTGGCCCTGATAGGTGTTATGGTCAAAATATCACGGCTGCCGGATATTGATCCGGATATTCAGAATGCCGGATCTGATGTAAACAGCTATTCCGGCAAAACTTCTATTTTCCAGTTTCCGTTTCTCCTTCTGGGAGTGGTGGCGATATTCTGTGATGTGGGCCTGGAAATAATTGCAGGGGATACGATCATAAGCTATGGAATCAGCCAGGGGATTCCGGTAGCACTTGCCCGGCATTTCACTTCATTTACGATGATTGCATCAATAATCGGCTATATTGCCGGGATAATAGCTATACCCAGATATATCTCCCAGGGAACAGCACTGAAAATCTGTTCGGTACTCGGAATCATCCTTGCAATATGTGCCGTAAGTTCATCGAAGATGATATCGGTTCTGTTTATTGCATCCATGGGGATGGCTAATGCATTAATCTGGCCGGCTGTCTGGCCACTGGCGATAGAAGGCCTCGGCAGGTTCACCGGAATAGGATCATCCCTCCTGATTATGGGAAACCTGGGAGGTGCACTCCTGCCATTGCTGTATGGCCGTCTTGCCGATATTATTCATCCGACTGTGGCCTATGTAATAGTTATACCCTGCTACCTGTTTCTGCTGTATTATGCTGTTTCAGGGCACAGGGTGGGCAAGGTTGTGACAAATGAAACCAGTTAAGGATTTTGTATCAGCATAATTTCACCATTTTAAAGCAACAGGATTATGATTAAGGTTCAGGCAAGTGTTTCAAAAGGCTGGCTTCACCGGAAAGGAGGTTTTGTTTTCGATTCCCGCTATTATCTGGATCCTTATTACAGGATGAAACAGGATGAAGCCTGCCATGAGTTTGTCAGAAAAACTTTCCCCGATTATCCGGTTTACAATATGGAGGATAATCTTGTCCAGGCGGAATATGTTGTTCCGGATATGCTCCTTGTGGGTGCTATTCAGCCGAATATGATAATTGCCGCTGCTCTGGGAGCTGAATTTGTTTTTTCGGATGACAGGGATTCCGATGTAAAGGGTTTTCCCCTGAAGGACATAAAAGATGCGGGTGATCTGCCCGAAGTATCTGAAGTACTTGAACTGCCATTTATAAAAAACCTGGCACGGCAGTTCTCCGATGCAGTGCATTCTTATCCTGACTGCAGGGTGATCCCCCCGTTTTTCTGGGATACATCGGGAAGGGCAACAATTCATGGTATCATCACAACATCAATGAAATTTATAGGTCAGGAGATTTTTACCATGATGATGTCGGAACCCGGCCTGGTAAAAGGCATTCATAGCTGGATCACGGATGTGTATATAGGACTGATCAGGCATTTCTCGGATCTGGGCAGGCTTCCCGTAACCATGGTTCATGTGGGTGAATGTTCCGGTGCAATGCTGGATGAATATTCATACAGGGAATTTGTCACACCTTTCCTGAGCAGGATAGGAAGGGAACTCGGTGCTGTGAGGCTTCACAGCTGTGGCAATTCGGATCATGTCATGGATCCGGTATGTGAAATAGAAAATTTGAAAATCATTGATTCAGGATCAAATACCTCCATTGCCGCTATCCGGAAAAGGAGAGGCAGGGATTTTCAGATTGATATTTTCCCTCCCGTGGAAATACTGGTGGAGGGATCAAAGACCGGGGATATGGAGGAATGGCTTGAAAGAACCCTGAAAGACAATGACGGGGGCAGGCTTAAAATTGCCTATCACCTTGAACCCGACTACAATCTTTCAAACTGTATTTATATTCATGAGGAACTCCATAAAAGGGGACTGGTGAAAAAGGGCAGGATTTACTGAAAAACCGCCTTCATCCCGGTAAACGGGAATCCGGCGGTTTGAGTCGGGGTGATCTGACTCGAACAGACGACCCCTTGCACCCCATGCAAGTGCGCTAGCCAACTGCGCCACACCCCGAAAAACACCACAAAAATAATCAACAATTCCGATTCTGCAAAAATCCCGGAAGTCTCTTACTTTTATTATTGCAGGCAGTTAAAAGAAGTTATATTTATGGTAAATATCAACCTGACTGTATTTTAAAAAGTTTTGTTATGAACAAGTATGTGATAATCATGATGATGATCCTTCTGGCCGGCTGCAGGGGAGGAAGCAGGGTAACTACACTGCAGGTTCCCGGAATGGACCATTACTGCCGGATTGATATCGGGGGAGAAAGCATTATTCCAAGCGGAAGAATAGTAAAACCATTCGGGGAATTTATCCGCATTGCCCATGATCCTTACGGACTGGCACTTTCTCCGGATGGTTCAACAGCGCTTGCGGTGCATGACAACCTGCTCACGATGATTAAAACATCATCAATGAGCTTTACAGAAACCGAAGCTCCTTTCCAGGAAAAGGGTTCCTATATGGGAGCTGCAATCTGCAGGGATAACAGAACCGCTTACCTGAGCGGCGGGGATCACGGGGACATAATTGTCTTTGATCTGGAAAACATGAAAAATATAAAACGGGTTTCAATTAACGGTTATTCAGACGGGAAAAATTATCAGGACAGTTTTACGGGTGATCTGCGATTGTCGGATAACGAAAAGAGGCTTTACATACTCGATCCGTTTAATTTTCGTATGGTTATAATGGATCTGGAAAAATTCCGCATACTGCATTCCATTCCTGTCGGAAGATTCCCTCTCGGAATCGACCTGTCGCCCGATGAGAAATATGCCTATGTTGCAAATACGGGAATCTTTGACTATCCTCTGGCACCGGGACTTGATAAAGATAATATAGAAGAGGCCGGACTTGACTTTCCTCCCTACGGCTTTCCTTCGGAGGAATCAGAAAAGGGAACGGAGATCGGCGGAAGATTTATTCCGGGACTGGGCAGTCCACACGTTCCTGAAGCAGTATCCGTCTGGACCATCAGTCTCGACAGCAACAAGGTGATATCGAGGGAAAAAACAGGCTATCGCATGGGGGCAATGATTGAGGGTCTGGAGGTTGAAGGCGGATCAAGCCCCAATTCCATTGCTGCAGGTGAAAGAGTATTTGTGAGCAATGCCACCAACGATAATATTTCCGTTCTCGATCCGCAAAGCGGCAGGGTGACAGATACAATACGACTGACAATTGATCCGCGGATAGATCGCTACAGGGGGATGATACCCTTCGGAATCGAACTGAGCAATGACGGATCAAGGTTGTACATTGCACTGAGCGGTATGAATGCCGTGGCCGTTATAGACACCCGCACACTGAATGTACTGGGATATATTCCGACAGGCTGGTTTCCCACAAAGCTAAAGGTTTCCCCGGATGACAGGGTGCTGTATGTGGTGACGGCCAGGGGACTCGGTTCCGGCCCCAATGGTGGAAAGGACTTTATTCCCACAAAAAACGGTACCTATGTAGGTGATATAATGCTCGGGACCTTTGAAAAAATCAATCTTGAAAATATTGATTACAAGGCAACTACGCAGGAGGTTATAAACAATACCTTCAGAGAGATAATTGTGAGGGATGATAAAAAGAATCCCCTTCCCCCGGCTTCCGGAATAAGAAAAAGTCCTATCCGGCATATTGTATACATTACCAAGGAGAACCGGACCTATGATGAGATATACGGTGAACTGGAGGGCGCCTCCGGAGATCCGTCACTTGCGCGATATGGTAAGAACGCCGCCGTAATAAGCAGGGACGGGAAAAGGCAGGTAATGAATGTAAATGTGATGCCAAATCATCAGAAGATTGCCGGGGAATTTGCTGTCAGTGACAATTTCTACTGTGATTCCGATGCTTCCGTACACGGGCATAGATGGATGGTCGGTACTTATCCGAACGAGTGGGTTGAGATTAACAGTTCCATGAAAATGACCCGGAATATTTTCAGTTCGGCACCCGGGCGCAAATATGTTGCGGGTTCCTCGGGAGCGGTATATCCTGAAGACTATAATGAAGCAGGTGGCATGTGGGAACACCTGTCAAGAAACGGAATAAGCTTCTTTAACTTCGGCCTGGGATTTGAATTCTCCGCTGCTATTGAAGAACAATGGCATAAATATTCAGGGGTTAAGATGGGGGTTATGTTCCCTATGCCGAAACCATTGTTTGACAGGACTTCACGAAAATATGCAACATACAATACCAGTATTCCCGACCAGTTCAGGATTGACATGTTTGAAGAGGAACTCCGGGAGAAATGGCTGTCGGGCAAGGAAGAATTCCCGTCAGTCATTACCATGATGATACCTAACGATCACGGCTCTTCCGAGAGACCCGGCGATGGCTATCCTTTCAGGGAGTCCTATATGGCTGATAATGATCTTGCTGTCGGGAGGGTTGTTGAAACACTGAGTCATACGAAATGGTGGCCAGAAATGCTGATAATTATTACCGAGGATGACGCCCAGGACGGAAGGGATCACGTGGATGCCCACCGTTCATTGCTGATAATGATAAGCCCCTGGATCAAACGAGGGTATGTGTCCCATAAGCATGCAAATTTCGGGGCGATACTCAAAACCATATATACCATCCTTGATATTGATCCTCTTAACCAGTTTGATGCAACAGCAACGCTGCTGCAGGATTTCTTCAGCCTCAATCCTGATTTTACTCCCTACAAAGCGGTGGAAGTTGACAGAAGGATATTTGATCCGCAGAAAGCACTTGATCCCTATGACAAGGAATTCAGATGGGAATCCCTGGCTGAGTCACCTGAAATTGACAACAGGGATGATTTCAGGTCAAGTCACAGGGAACAGGCAGACAATAATTGAATTTATAAATACTTTTTTTAGTTTTGCGCGAAAATAGAAAATTCAGGCTAAGGTTTCAGAAATCCGCAATGCGGGATAATTATATATTATTCAGGGAATAAAACAGTTTTAAAATGGAATTATTTAAACCAATGGATCTTACGGGTGAGAGTGTTAATATGACTGAAGGTGACACCGAAAAGGTGAAATGTCTGATAATAGGATCGGGGCCGGCCGGCTATACTGCCGCAATTTATGCAGCAAGAGCCAATCTCAGTCCTGTTCTTTATACCGGACTGCAGATGGGCGGACAACTCACCACAACTACTGAAGTTGAAAATTATCCGGGATATCCTGACGGCATAACGGGACCCGAAATGATGGAACATTTTAAGAAACAGGCTGAAAGATTCGGCACCGATGTCCGTATAGGAATGGCTACAGCAGCTGATTTTTCAGCCGGGAATCTGATTGTAACCATTGACGGAAACAGGAAAATAAATGCAGATACGGTTATTATAGCTACCGGAGCGACTGCCAGATACCTGGGAATTGAAGCCGAAACGAAATATGCCGGAATGGGTGTGTCGGCCTGTGCTACATGCGACGGTTTCTTTTACAGGAATAAAGATGTTGCGGTTGTCGGAGGGGGGGATACAGCCGCTGAAGAGGCAACCTACCTTGCAGGACTCTGCAATAAAGTATACATGATTGTGAGAAGGAATGTTCTGAGGGCCTCCAAGGCAATGCAGGAAAGGGTTATGAATACCCCGAATATTGAAATCCTGTGGGAACACCAGGCTATAGACCTTTTTGGTGAGAACGGAGTTGAGGGAGCGGTCCTTGTAAAAAAGAAAGGCACACCCGGGGAAGAAATCGTAAAAATAAACATACATGGATTTTTCCTTGCCATAGGCCATACACCCAATTCAGATATTTTCAGGGAATTTGTTGAGACTGATGAGGCCGGCTATATAAAAACCGTGCCCGGAAGTACCAGGACCAATGTTCCGGGAGTCTTTGCAGCAGGCGATATTCAGGATCCGCATTACAGGCAGGCTGTTACGGCAGCAGGATCCGGCTGTATGGCAGCACTTGATGCCGAACGGTATCTCCAGGAACGTAAAAAATAAACGGTTAATCTCCCGGGCCGGAATAACTGACCGGCGGACGGAATATCAGGAGAGGATACCGCGGATATCCTCTATGCAGGCATAAATAAGATATCCTACGCCCTTATAGCATTCACTCTGTGCATGTTGCTGCATCCGGTCATTCCATGCCGGAACCCATGACAGGATGTGAAGATTAATAAATCTTATGATCTCCTTCCCGAGCTCACGCATGCATGGTTCATCATCAAAGCTTGTGAACTTGTCGGTGAGCCGGGTCAGAAAGAGCAGTTCAATGCCAAGATGATCATGCGGTACATGATGGTGCTGATCCGGATTCCAGCCATATGTCCTGTAAAACTCATCCACTGTTGTCCTGGCGGGAAAATCATCATTCAGCCTGTCAGTGTATTCTGATTCACAAACCGGTACAAGCCGGGGACCGTCACTGTCAAAGAGCCTCCGGTAGTCAGCAACCATTTTCTCCCGGCAGGTATCCTTATCCCTGCATGAATCCCTTAATATTGAAGCTGCCTTTATGAAACGGGGGTTTGAACTTTTTACAGGAAGATTTTTCACAGTGCCCCTGGTCCAGAAGTCATTTATACATTCATCACTGGGCTCTTTCATGATCATGCTGCCGGCGAAATAAAGCAGCATATTATAGGCTTTAAGAAGGTTTATATTTTCTTTGTCCCTTTTCATTATCTGCATTCTCTGATGTGAAAGTGGCTTATCAGACAAATTCACTGAACTCAAATCTGTATAACCAAAAAAAAACTGATTTGTTCGGACAGGAATAAAAAAGAGGCTGTCCTTTGAGACAGCCTCTTCAGCCTGTATTTAATTCAGTTATTTTGAAAAATCGGCTACTTCATGCGGATAAATATCATTATCGACCTTCCACTTGAGTTCCCTGAATGCATTCACGGTATATTCCACATCTTCGAGTGTATGTGTTGATGTGGGGATGAGTCTGAGCATTACCACATCCCTGGGAACGACAGGATATATTACAACCGAGCAGAAAATGCCGAAATTCTCCCTGAGGTCATAAATCAGCTGGGTTGTCTGAAAGAGAGTAACTTTCATAAAAACCGGAGTTACCGGCGATTGTGTTTTTCCCAGGTCCAGACCTGCTTCCCTCAATCCTTTCTGAAGAGCCTTTACAATTACCCACAGTTTTTCCTTGTGTTCCGGCTGGGTTTTGATGATTTCAAGACGTTTTATTGCGCCCAGTGTCATTGCCATTGGAAGAGACTTGGCATATATCTGTGATCTCAGGTTGAAGCGAAGATAGGTTATGATATCCTTATCACCTGCTATAAAAGCGCCTATGCCGGCCATCGACTTGGCAAAAGTGGCAAAGTAGAGATCTATCTGATCCTGGACACCGAAATGTTCACCCGTACCTGCACCGCTTTCACCCATTGTCCCGAAGCCGTGAGCATCATCAACCAGAAGCCTGAAATTGTATTTCTCCTTCAGCTTTACTATTTCATCAAGTTTGCCAAGATCACCTGCCATGCCAAACACTCCTTCGGTAATTAAAAGAATCCCTCCGTTTGTTCCCTCGGTCAGTTTTGTGGCTCTCTGAAGCTGTTTCTCACAGCTTTCCATATCATTATGGGAATATACAAACCTCTTTCCGAAATGGAGCCTGAGGCCATCCATAATGCATGCATGCGACTCGGAATCATATACAATCACATCATGACGATCAACAAGCGCATCAATTATTGAAACCATTCCCTGATAACCATAGTTGAGAAGATATGCTGATTCCTTGCCAACGAATTCAGCCGCCATTGCTTCAAATTTCTCATGCATTGAAGTCTGGCCCGACATCATTCTTGCCCCCATGGGATATCCCAGTCCGTATTGGGCGGTGTATTCGGCATCGGCTTTCCGTACTTCCGGATTGTTGGCAAGGCCAAGATAGTTGTTAAGGCTCCATGTAAGGACTTCCTTTCCCCGGAATTTCATTCTGGCGGCTATTTCCCCTTCAAGTTTCGGGAACATGAAATAGCCGTCCCCAACCTCTGAGTATTGTCCGAGAGCCCCTTTTGTAGAGGTGATCTTTTTAAAAATATCCATAGTAACAGGTTTTAATAAAATTTTAACAAAAGTAGGGATATTAGCGGTTATTCCATAATACCTATAAATACCTAATTTTATACATTAATTCTGCCGCTAAATATTTCAGGCCGGATAATACAAATAACCCGGATTCGTTATGATCAGGGACCCGGACAGGCAGTAAACACCTGAACGAGGTTAAAATTCACATTTATATGACCCGAATGACAAAAAAATATTATAATTTTGCGCAACATTTTTCTATGAGATCGCTTGCATATATATTTCTGTTGTTTTCAGTCCTGGCACTGTCATGCGGTGAGTATGAAAAACTGCTTAAGAGCAGTGATTATGACCTCAAGAAGTCGAAGGCAAAATGGTATTATGAAAATGGCCAGTATGTCAGGGCAACGGAGTTGCTGGCACAGGTCCTTCCCAGGTTCAGGGCCACAGAGGAGGCAGAAGACCTGAACTGGATGAATGCCCAAAGCTTTTACAAGATGAAGGATTATTTTGCTGCCGGAAGTTATTTCAAATCCTACCTCGACCAGTATGCATACGGGAAATATGCAGAAGATGCAGCATTTATGGCTGCCATGTGCGATTATAACCTGTCGCCCAGGGCAGAGCTTGATCAGGAAAGCACCCGTGCCGCAATTGAGGGCTTCAACTATTTCCTCAATAAGTATCCCTACAGTGCAAGAGCTGATGAATGCAGAAATCTCATAAGGGAACTCCAGGAACGGCTGGTGGAAAAGTCATATCTGAGTGCAAGGCTTTACTATGATATGAAAGCGTATAAGTCGGCAATTGTGGCCCTGAACAACAGTCTCAAGGAATATGCCGACACGAAATACCGGGAGGAAATGATGTATCTCAAACTCAATTCATTGTTTCTCTATGCCGAATACAGTATGCCTGACAAGCAAAAGGAGAGATATCAGGATACACTTGATGATTACTATTCGTTTATGGAAGAATTTCCGAAAAGCAAGTATTCAAGGGATGTCAGAAGGATATTTCAGGCAACTGCAAGGTTCCTGAAAATTGATACAACTGATCTGGAAGCAAATATTCAATAAAATATGGATTACAGAAAATCATTGGCACCGCCAACAACAATTACACGCGATATTGACAATCTGACCAGGCAAACAGGCAATATTTACGAGACAGTGATTATTGTCGCCCGCAGGGCAAATCAGATTGCAGTTGAAATGAAGCAGGAACTCAATAAGAAACTGGAGGAATTTGCATCATACAGCGATAATCTCGAGGAAATTTTCGAAAACCGGGAGCAGATAGAAATATCGAAATTTTATGAGCGCCTTCCGAAGCCAAGCCTGATCGCCCTTCAGGAACTTGAGGAAGGAAAGATATTTTTCAGGAACCCCGAAAAAACATCAAGACAGAAATAACAGGCAGCCGGCCTTTCAAAGCTGGCGGGCAATGAAAGCCGCCCGGGCAGAATTCCCCGGATGCACCGGATGATGTGGCTTCACAGATATTGCAAAATCCCGGGAGGTATGGTCTTATGCAGGAACCGGCTGTATATTCCGCCTTTAAAACGAATCGGGCAACAATCATTGAAAAGTACAATAATATTAATAAATTTGGGTTAAAATCGAAAAGGGAAACTGTCTCAGACATTCATGATTAATTGTTACAATGATCACAAAAAGATGAGAATCATAGGATCTTCCGGTTTTATTGCCCTGATGCTTCTTGTATTGCCGGCAATACGGGCGAATTCACAGGAACTGAACTGCAATGTCCAGGTATCAGCACAAAAGGTACAGGGATCGAACCGTCAGGTGTTTGAAAACATGCAGCGCGACCTGTATGAATTCATGAATAACATAGTCTGGACAAATCATGTATACAGCTATGCCGAACGGATCGACTGCAATCTGTTGATAACCATTAATGAACAGATATCTGCCGATGAATTTAACGGGACCCTGCAGATTCAGTTAAGGCGTCCCGTATATAATACCACATATAATTCGACGATGCTGAATTTTATGGACAATAATTTCAGGTTCAGATATGTGGAATTTCAGCCGCTTGAGTTCGACCCCAATACTCACAGGTCCAGCCTGGTGTCTGTTCTTGCCTTTTATGCCTATATTATACTCGGCTTCGATTATGATTCATTTTCACTTAAGGGAGGCACTGATTATTTCAGGATTGCAGAAAAAATAGTCACCAATGCCCAGAATGCTCCCGAACCGGGATGGAAACCCTATGACGGTTCCCGGAACCGTAACAGGTACTGGCTTGTCAAGAATCTCCTGGATGCCCAGTATGACGGAGCGAGAAGATTTCTTTACGAATATAATATCAACGGACTTGACAGGCTCGAGTCACGTGCCTCGGAAGCCAGGGTGAGCATTGTTGAGAGTCTCAGGTTACTGCAGGAAGTTTACAGGAACAGGCCGGATCCTTTCATGTATCTTCTTCAGATTATTATAGATGCAAAGAGTGAAGAGCTGATTAATATCTTTTCGGAATCATTTCCTGAAGAAAAGAGTCGTGTTGTGCAGATTCTCAACGAAATAGATCCGGCCAACAAATCCAGGTACGAAAAAATAACAGCTTCAAATTAACAATATTCCAAATGCTAGTCAGACTCAGCGTCCGGAACTATGCGCTTATCAGGGATCTGGATATTGATTTCGGAAACGGCCTTACTATAATCACAGGGGAAACAGGGGCAGGTAAAACCATCCTGCTGGGTGCCTTGTCCCTTATTCTCGGGGCAAGGGCAGATACTTCCGTCCTTCTCGACAAAGAAAACAAATGTATTGTAGAGGGTACTTTCAGCGTTGAGGGTCATGAAATGAAATCATTTTTTGAGGAAAACGATCTTGATTATGACAGCCACGCAATCCTGAGGAGAGAAATTAGCTCTGCTGGTAAATCACGGGCATTCATCAATGATACACCTGTAAATATCACCATTTTAAAGGAACTGGGAGAGAGCCTGATAGACATTCATTCACAGCATCAGACACTGATGCTGAACAACAATTCATTTCAGCTCAATGTTGTTGATTCCTTTGCCGGTACGGCAGCAGTTCTGGATGAATACAGGGAAAGATATATTAAATACAGGAATCTCAGACGTGCATATGCCGGGGAATCCGCTAAGGCGGAAAAAAACAGGGCTGATCTGGAATATTACAGGTTTCAGCTGAACCAGCTTGATTCTGCCAGACTCACGGAGGGTGAACAGGAGGAGCTGGAAAGGGAGCAGGAGCTTCTTTCGCATGCTGAGGAAATCGTGACAGGACTGGCAGCCATAACAGAGTGTTTTTCAGCCGAATCAGGTTCCATACTGAGCAGTCTGAGTGAATTGCGGAATATACTGAACAGAATAAAGGGTTTTCTTCCCGGCGGGGAGGAGCTTGCAGCAAGAACAGAATCGTCGTACATTGAGCTGAATGACCTTTCTTCGGAAATCGAGGGGCTGTCAGCATCAATAAGTGCGGATCCTGCCAGGCTGGCACAGGTAAATGAAAGGCTAGACACCATTTACACCCTTGCCAGAAAGCATCAGGTAAACGGATTGGACGAACTTCTTGTCAAACGCGAAGAGATAAGAAAGCTGGTGCAGTCAATCGAGACCGGTGATGAAAGGCTGGCAGAAATGGAATCGCTGATACGCTCGGAAGAAGCGGTCCTGACAAAAATGGCTTCATCAATCACCGGGAAAAGGAAAAAATCCCTGCCTGAAACAGAAAAGAATATTACCGGAATGCTCAGGCAGCTCGGAATGCCAAATGCGAGATTCAGAATAGATTTTTCGTCACAGGCGGATTTCAGTGAATCGGGAAGGGATCAGGTTGATTTTCTTTTTTCAGCAAACAAACAGATTGATCCGGAAAATCTTGCAAAAACTGCTTCGGGAGGCGAATTGTCAAGAGTTATGCTCAGTCTCAAGTCCTTTCTTACCAGGAATGTCAGCCTCCCTACAATTATTTTTGATGAGATTGATTCAGGGGTTTCGGGAGAGGTTGCGGACAAGGTCGGACAAATACTCAGCAGTATGGGGAAATATATGCAGGTGATCAATATTACACATCTTCCCCAGGTGGCATCACGCGGGGCCAGGCATTTTCATGTCTATAAGGAAGACGAAGGCGATTCAACAATTACCAGGGTTAAATTGTTATCAGGAGATGAAAGGATAATGGAAGTTGCCAGATTGCTCAGCGGAAGCGAGGTAACCCAGGCAGCCCTGAAAAACGCGAGAGAACTGCTTGAGGCAGCCGGAAATTAAACTAAAAACTATGGAAGGATCATTGTTAAAAGGCAAAAAAGGATTGATATTCGGAGCGCTTAATGAAAAGTCGATTGCATGGCAGGTGGCTCTGAAGACATGGCAGCACGGAGCACGGCTGGTGCTTACCAACTCGCCGGTGGCGGTAAGAATGGGCAGTATTGATGAACTTGCCCGGATAACCGGCAGCAGTGTTATCCCCGCTGATGCCACCAGGATGGATGATATTGAAAAACTTATCTCCGAAACCATGGAGATATTCGGAGGCCGCTTTGATTTCATCCTGCATTCAATCGGAATGTCTCCCAATGTAAGAAAGAATATTCCCTACGAGAATACCAGTTATGAAAATATGCTCAAGGCATTTGATATTTCCGCCCTGAGTTTCCACCGGATCCTGCAGACCGCATACAAGCTGGATGCAATAAAGGAATGGGGTTCGGTTGTGGCGCTTTCGTACGTGGCGGCACAAAGAACACTGACCGGGTATAATGATATGGGAGATGCCAAGGCCCTGCTGGAATCCATTGCAAGGAGTTTCGGATATATATACGGCCGCGACAGGAAGGTCCGCATCAATACCATATCGCAGTCGCCTACCCTCACTACAGCCGGAAGCGGAATCCATGGCTTTGATTCGCTGGTGGATTTTTCAGAAAGAATGTCTCCCCTGGGTAATGCAAATGCGGAGGAATGTGCTGATTACTGTGTGGCCCTGTTTTCAGACCTTACAAGGAAGGTTACCATGCAGAACCTGTATCATGATGGCGGATTCTCCAGTATGGGAATGAGTCTCAAAGCCATTGAACAGTACAATAAAAGCTTTGAGGAATGCGGCTGAAAAAAAACTGTGCAATGACCCGTTTGATTTTCATCACTATGCCGAAATTAAGTCCGGAACATATCCGCTAACATTTCTCAGAACAAGTAATTCAGGCCGATTGAAAAGCCTATGTTTCCATCCTGCTTATTGAAGGCCTTTCCTATATCCACGGCTATTACAAAATTCTGATTCATTACCGGCATAATGCTTATCCCTGCACACTGATGCAGTTTTTCACTGCCTGTATTAAAATAATCCGTGAATTTCTCACCGGGATAAAGGCTTGCAAATGTAGTCTGAAGACCGGAGGGCAGTTCAATCTTGTTTGTTATCATGCCGAAATCATAAAAGGCGTTGAGTCCGATATAGAAATCCTGCCGGAACAATTTGAAGTAGACCGGTTTCCAGCGAAGTTCAACATTGCCGTAAACAAATCCGTCACCAACAACCCTGTTTTTCAATACTCCTCTAAGGGTTTTGGAACCTCCGAGTCCCTCATTTGTGGCACCCCTTAGCATTGAAGTAATCACCTGCGACTGGTAGAAAAACGGAACTTCCCCTGACAATTTGCTTTGATAACCCACTCTGTATACAGCAGAAAGATCGTTTTGTATCAGGGTAAAATACTGACGGTGCGTTATATAGAATCTTGAAAACCCCCAGTCGTTTCCCAGGAATTTTGGAGCTGCCTCAATGCCAATTTCGGTCCAGAGCCCTTTCATCGGATTGGCAAGATTATCCCGGCTGTCCCATGACAGGCCTCCCTTAACCGTATTTACCCAGCCTCCGTCTGCTTCATTCTCCGAAATCAGTCCGAGAGCCTGATAACGTTCATACAGTCCGGGTTCGTCCGTCACTGAAGGGAGCTTCTCATCCTTCCCCTTGTTTAACTTGTCTATATCCACCGAACCATTCATGAAAGCCTGAAATGCAAATCCTGCATTCCACTTAAGCCTCTCCCCGGTCAGCTTTCCTTCAAAATCATTCTTGAACCTGAACTGGTTCCTTTTAAAACGATAAAACATCATCGTCCTGTAATCTGCTGACTCAACTTCCATCCAGCTCTTGTTGAAAACGCTTTCATAACCGTTGAATCCGTAAAAATGATATGCCTGATCGGGCAGATAACTGAGGTCGCTGGTCAGATGAACACCCGGAATAAGCCGGTATGATTCAAACATCATCCTGTATATCCCGCTCCCCTTGGTGAAGCGTGAAATTTCCGTATAGGTGTGATCAAGAAAATCAGGAAATATGCTCGGATCTCCGTAATTGAAAAACTCAGCAAGAGCACCATACTGGAATCCAAGATTGGAGTCATAAGTCACTGCAGGCAGTGCACCGCCGAATTTCCAGCCTGTCATGGTTTTCTTTTCCTGGCCGGATAATGAAAAAGATGAGGAAGCTATCAGCAGAATCGTAAGGATTTTTTTCATGGACCATGGTTTTAGTTTTCACTTCTAAAGATAAATAAAACTGGAAAGTAATGTCTTTTTTTGTAATATTTGTAACGTATTGTAATATTACAAATTCCGGTTTCCACAGGAAGAACCTCAGGCCGGCCGGATACCGGGGCCGGCGGATTCCGGACTGAAGATCCGGTTTTTTTCGGGAGTTGAGGATGGCATTATGCGCCCTGTGCGGAACCTGTACAAACCTGGCTGCGGCACCGGACTCATTTAAAAGTATTGAAAATGGGATTGCTGATAAAGAATATCAAATGCCTGGTGCAGACTGAGGAACATCCCAGACAAAGGGTCTGCGGAGGCGAAATGGCAAGGATCACAAATATCCCGGATGCCTTTCTTTTAATTGAGGGAGACAGGATAAGTGATTACGGGCCGATGGAGAAATGTCCGGCTGACCCCCGGATTTCCGGAACCGTAGCGGATGTGATAGATGCCGGCGGCAAAATGGTTTTTCCCTCCTTTTGTGATCCCCACACTCATCTTGTATATTCCGGAAGCCGGGAACAGGAATTTTCCGACCGGATAAGAGGATTGTCATATGAGGAAATTGCAAAAAGGGGGGGAGGGATACTCAATTCAGCAAAAAAACTGCGTGAAACTTCTGAAGATGGCCTCTATGAACAATCCATGGTCAGGGTACGTGAGATAATCAGCCTTGGCACAGGTGCTGTTGAGATAAAAAGCGGTTACGGGCTTAACACTGCCGATGAACTTAAAATGCTGAGGGTAATAAAAAGAATAAGGGATAACACAGCTCTCGAGGTCAGGGCGACTTTCCTGGGAGCACATGCAATACCGGCGGAATTCAGAAATTCGAGAGAAAAATATATCGATCTGGTGATTAATGAGATGATTCCTGAAGTTGCTGAACAGAAGCTCGCAGATTTTATAGATGTTTTTTGCGACGAGGGATTTTTTACTGTTGAAGAAACTGAAAGGATACTCAGTGCCGGCCTTAAATACGGCCTCAGGCCCAAGATCCATGCAAATGAGCTCGGTTTTTCCGGAGGAGTACAGACAGGAGTAAAATACGGAGCCCTGTCCGTTGATCATCTCGAACGGAGCGGCGAACAGGAAATTGCCGTTCTCTCAGGAACTGGCACAATGCCTACTCTTCTTCCGGGATCTGCACTCTTCCTGGGGCTTCCTGAGCCTCAGGCAAGAAAAATGATAGACTCCGGACTGCCTGTGGCCCTGGCATCTGATTTTAATCCCGGATCATGCCCGTCGGGAAATATGAAGCTTATCATGTCACTTGCGTGCATCAGGCTTAAAATGCTTCCGGAAGAAGCAATAAATGCGGTTACCATCAATTCGGCATATGCAATGGGTTTATCCGGATCGCATGGCTCAATTGCAAGGGGAAAGGCAGCCAATGTGTTTATAACAAAAGAGATACCCTCTTACGGCTTTATGCCCTATGCCTTTGGCAGCAACCTGGTAGAAACAGTGATATTAAAAGGAAAAAGAATCATCTGAACCAGTGTTAATTAACAAATAATACCTCTTTATGACGAAAAGAATACTGGAATGTGTTCCGAATTTCAGCGAAGGCCGTGATATGGCCATAATAAAGCAAATAACAGACGAAATTGAATCTGTTGAGAATGTGAAACTTCTTGATGTCGATCCCGGAAGAGACACCAACCGTACTGTTGTGACATTTGCAGGGGAGCCTGACGCAGTTGCCGAAGCAGCTTTCAGAGCTGTGAAAAAGGCCTCGGAAGTGATAGATATGTCCAGGCACAGGGGCGAGCATCCCAGAATGGGAGCGACCGATGTTTGTCCATTCGTACCGGTATCAGGGATATCCATGGAGGAAACTGTAATAATAGCCCGGAAAGTGGCTGAACGTATAGGCAAAGAACTAAACATTCCTGTGTTCTGTTACGAAAATGCTGCATTTAGGGAAAACAGACGGAGTCTTGCCCATTGCAGGTCGGGAGAATATGAAGGGCTTGAGAAGAAGTTCTCTGATCCGGAATGGAAACCCGATTTCGGACCGGCTGTCTTCAACAGGAAATCGGGCGCCACGGCAGTCGGGGCACGGGATTTCCTGGTCGCCTTCAATGTAAATCTCAACACGACATCGACCAGGCGTGCCAATGCCATAGCATTTGACGTAAGGGAAAGCGGCAGGGATATTATCAATGAAAAGGGTGAAAAAGTGAATGTTCCGGGCTCTCTCAGAAGTGTAAGGGCTATTGGCTGGTATATAAAGGAATACGGAATAGCACAGATCTCAATGAATCTGACAGACATTTCCGTAACACCCGTTCATCTTGCCTTTGATGAGGTATGCAGAAAAGCAGAGGCAAGAGGTGTCAGGGTTACAGGTTCGGAACTGGTGGGACTTATTCCCCTGAGATCACTGCTTGAAGCAGGGAAATATTTCCTGGAAAAGCAAAAAAGGTCCGCGGGCCTTCCTGACGAAGAGCTGATACATATTGCTGTCAGGTCGATGGGACTTGATGAGTTGCAGCCTTTCAGGCCGGAGGAGAAGATAATTGAATATCTGCTGGAGAAAGAGAAAGAAAATCTCACTTCCCTTAGTCTGAAAGAATATATGGATATGACAGCTTCCGAGCTTCCGGTTCCGGGTGGAGGCTCCGCATCGGCTTACATGGGTGCACTGGGAGTGGCACTGGGAACAATGGTTGCAAATCTTTCAGCCCACAGGAAGGACTGGGATGAACGCTGGAAGGAATTTTCCGTCCAGGCCGCGCGGGGAACGGAAATTCAGAACATGCTTCTAAATCTTGTGGATGCAGATACGGATGCGTACAATAAAATAATTGAAGCACGGAGGCTGCCGAAATCAGGTGACAAAGAGAGAGAGCTGCGAAATGCCGCCATCCAGGAAGCATACAAACAGGCTATTCTGGTTCCCTTAAAGGTTATGGAAACCGCTTATTCCGGATTTGAAATAGTAAAAAGCATGACTGAAACAGGCAATCCTTCTTCGGTAACAGATGCGGCGGTTGGATCCCTTGCCCTGCTGGCCTGTATCAGGGGTGCCCATCTCAATATAAAAATCAACGCAACAGGAGTTGAGGATTCCCGTTTTACCGGTGAAATTCTTTCCAGGGCGGGAAAGATCGAGGAGGAAGCTGTTCATCTGCAGGAAAATATACTGACTGCAGCAAACAGGAGGATATCTCTTTGAACAGGGGAAAGGGGAGAAGCATAGCAATTTTCTTTTACTGATGAAAGAGAAAATACCTCTTTGATACCGTAAGTTTTAGCAATTTTCGGTTTTCATCTTTCATACATTTATGAAATTCCTTCTCTGTTGGTCAAAAAAAAGGAAGAAGATATGTTTTATATTAAATTTTTAAATAAATTCGTCATCAGTTTTAACTATTAACCTGGACCCAAGTTTTAACTATTAACCTAAACTCAAACTTTAACTATTAACCTAAACTTATGTTTATGAAGCGAATTCTGATGTTTAGCACACTGTTGCTGATAACAGTTACACTTGTTATGGCTCAAACAGTGCAGATTACCGGAACAGTGACCGGCTCTGAGGATGGGCTGCCGCTGCCCGGTGTTAATGTTACGGTAAAAGGAACCACAATTGGCTCAATCACAGGGGCTGACGGTAAATATGTTCTGTCACTACCGGTCAGTGCACAAACCCTTGTATTCAGCTTTATTGGTTTTGTAACCCAGGAAGTGCCGATTCAGGGAAGAACAGATATCAATGTTGTTCTGAAACAGGACCTTTATAATGTCGATGAAGTCGTGGTGGTGGCCTATGGTACTGTACAGAAACGGGATATAACCGGTTCTGTGTCATCGGTTAAGGCTGATGCCATCAGAAATATACCTGTACAAAGTTTCGACCAGGCTTTACAGGGCAAAGCTGCAGGCGTATCCATCACCATGCCAAGCGGAGCCCTTAATAATCCTCCTGTTATACGTATCAGGGGTTTTAATTCTATAACTGGGAGCTCTTCTCCGCTTATTGTTGTTGATGGGGTGCCAATATTTTCGGGTGATGTATCACAAACCTATTCATTTGCCAACGCCCTCTCCGACATTAATCCGTCCGATATTGAATCGATGGATATTCTGAAGGATGCATCAGCTACTGCCTTGTATGGATCCAGGGCAGCCAATGGTGTCATTATAATCACTACAAAACGTGGTACCGGGGCCAAGACAAATGTTACATACGACGGATACGTGGGGTACACGGCACCTTATCATCTTTTTGATCTAATGAATGCTCAGCAGTATCTTTCCCTTAAGAACAAAGCTCTCGCAAATTCGGGATCATCAACTGTTCTTAAGTATGCTAGCGGTGCGGACGGAAAGAATATAGATACCGACTGGGCTGACTTTGTTTATCAGAAAGGATTTCAGCACAACCATGCAATTACATTTTCAGGATCAACTCCTTCAACAAGTTATTTCCTTTCAGTTGGATACACCAATCAGGAAGGAATGATCCGCAAAAGTTCCTTTACAAGGAAAAATGCAAGGTTGAATATTGACCATAAGCTGAATAAATGGGTTACTCTGGCTGCAAATATCGCTTATACAAATGGGTATAACGTATCACCCAACACGGGATCGGATTTTTCCACTGCAGGAGCTGCCCGTTTGGCATTTGTTCTGCCTTCCATCCTTGGCCCTTATAAGGCAGATGGTTCATACAATATAAACGGAGCGGCAATCGGCACTATGGGTACTGGTCTGACGGGTGTTTCATACTATAATCCTGCTGCAATAATAGATCTTTGTAAGTTTACCAATGAAACAGACAGGGTCCTTGCAACACTTTCCGGAAGTCTGGAACCTATAAAAGGACTTACATTGAAAACTGTATATGGTATTGATAACCTGTCGTCTGAGTCAGTTGAATTCCGTACACCTCTGACAGGAGACGGATATTCCGACAACGGTAGTGTCTGGAATTCATTCTACAGGCCAAAAAGATGGACATGGACCAATACGCTGAACTATAATATCTCACTCCTTGAAAAATTTAATTTTGGATTTCTTGCAGGAGCTGAAGAGCAATATACAAAAAGTGTTCAATGGACAGCCTCAAAATATGATGTTGCCGATCCATTTTTCACGGTTTACCAGGGTTCATGGGTGGAACCGGAATTGGGTGGTGGAGTCATAGGAGAAAATTATTTCATTTCATATTTCGGCAGGTTTAATTTTAATTATAACAGGAAGTATTATCTTGAAGGAAGTGTGCGTCGTGATGCCTTCTCAGGACTCTCAAAAGATAATAAATGGGGTACATTTGGAGGTGCGTCAGTCATGTGGAATGCTTCAAATGAGCAATTTATCAGTGATGCGATCGGATCAGTATTTTCAGATATACGCCTTAAAGCCAGCTTTGGCCGGGTTGGTAACATGTCTGGTATCGGTAATTTCAGCTCTTTGTACCTCTATGGAGCAGGACTGTATGCTGATGTTCCTACACTGGCTTTTTCACAGATAGGTAATTCAGCACTTAAGTGGGAAACAAGCGACAAATATGATGCAGGTCTGAGCTTCGGACTTCTGGATGATAAGATCCAGGCAGAAATTAACTGGTATTACAATAATGTAAACGGTCTTATCCTGGATGTTCAGCAGACACCTTCAAAGGGTATTCCGGGGGGAACAATTCCTCAAAACATAGGTTCAATGTTCAATACCGGTTTTGAACTAACACTTACCTCATATAATTTCTCGACTCCGCGATTTTCCTGGACGACTACCCTGAATTTCAGTACTTTGAAAAATGAAGTAAAAGCTCTTGCTCCGGGTATTGATTATCTTGTAGGTACCACAGGAGGACTGGAAACGACAAACAGGACTGTTGTCGGAGAGCCGATAGGTAATCTCTTTGCTGTTGAAACCAGAGGTGTTGATCCTCAGAGTGGAAGAAGAATATTTGTGAACAAGGATGGAAAGGAAATTACTTATTCCCATGAGAATCCAGCCGCAACAAGATGGAATTACAGGGACGGTTCCGGAGTTGCACCTCAGATAACACTGGCTGGTGATGGCAAGATAATGGGGTCTCCTCTGCCCAAATATTTTGGAGGATTGGACAATAATCTCACTTATCTTGGTTTTGATATGACTCTTAATCTTACTTATGCATTTGATTTTGACCTTTATTGTGGATCAAAAGCAGGTCTGAGAGACCAAAGATTCTGGAACAATTCAGTTGAAGTATTTGAAACTGCATGGGAAAAACCGGGTGATAAAACAAATATCCCGAAACCGGTGTGGGGTGATAATGTATCGAATGGATCAGCCATACCGATATCCGAGAATATTGAAAGAGGTGATTTCGTGAAAGTAAGAACTGTCTCTGCAGGGTATACATTCAAATCCCTGCCAGCTATAACAAAGATCGAAAAGATCAGAATATACGCGCAGTTGTTCAATGCATTCGTGTTTACCAAATATTCCGGTTCCGACCCTGAAGTATCCACCAACCGTGATGCTAACCTTACCCCCGGTGTAGACAGGAACACAGCACCGCAGGCAAGAACATGGACGTTTGGTTTAAGCGTTAATTTTTAATTTGTTAAAAATACTGATATGAAAAACATATATAAATTTTCAATAGGCCTCGCTCTTCTGCTTTTAGTTGGATGTTCAAAGGAATATCTTGATCCGGTTCCCCAGACATCATTGTCAAGCCTTACTGTGTTTGAAACAAAGGATAGAATTGAGGCTCAGGTTAACGGAATGTATGATGCAATGAAAACCGCCCAGTTCTACGGAGGAAGATTCTTCGTATATAATGATATAAGATGCGATAATTTCATTCCGAAAAGTTCCAACCTGGTAACAGGCTATTCCACATGGAACCATAGCGTAATTACATCAACAAATGAAGTCCAGAATCTCTGGTCTGCCGGTTATAATACTATTAATACCATAAATATTTTCCTTGACGGCCTGAAAACGGCGTGGGATGAGGGAAAATTGGCAGGAATACTAACTGATACCGAATATAAGCAATACACAAGTGAGGCATATGCACTCAGGGCCATTTCTTATTTTAGCCTCCTTCAGTTATATGCTAAACCCTTTAACATGGGCAATGGTAATAATCCAGGATTGCCGCTCAGACTGATCGCAGAAACCTCTTCCGAAAATAATGATCTGGCCAGGAGTTCTGTGGCAGAAGTTTATACTCAGATACTTAAGGATCTTAATGATGCTGAAGGAATGGCTATTGCAAATTATACCACAGACCAGCTTAATACCACGAGAATTCATAAAAATTCAATTATTGCTTACAAGACCAGGGTATATCTTCACATGCAAGACTGGGCCGCAGTTGGGACAGAATCAGCAAAAATAGTTGCTTTATCGGGGGGCAAGTTCTCTGCACCGACGGGAGTGGCATTTGAACTCAATCCTTCGTTTACAGAAATATGGAAAACCCCATATACCTCGAAAGAATCTATTTTTTCAATGCCTCATTCAACCACTGACAATCCTGGCTCACAGAACAGCCTTCCAAGCTATTATTTCTCAGGTGCAACGGAATCATATTACCTGAATACAGCTCCGGGGTATGCTTTTAGTGCAATGGATGACGCTGATGTTAGAAAAACGAGCCTTGAGAAAGTAAATGAGAATTATTTTATTTCGAAATTTCCTGATTATACATCCCATTCAAATTATTCACCGGTGATAAGGTACGCAGAAGTACTTCTTAACCGTGCAGAAGCCCTGGTAAGAGCAGGAAACACTGTTACTGCCGAAGCCGTTGAGCTCCTTAATGCTGTCAGAACCAGATCGTTTCCTGCCGGAGCCTATCAGCAGGCAGATTTTGCAGATGCTGATGCTTTCTATACTGCAATTCTGAAGGAAAGAAATATCGAATTCCTTGGTGAAGGGATCCGTAATATGGACCTTATGAGACTGAGCCTGCCTATTCCGGGGAAAGATGGAGGAAGTATGGGAAATATTTCAGCTGTTAATCCGACAGATCCTACATATATATGGCCAATCTCTGCTCTTGAACTCACCTTTAACAAACTGATGACCGGAAACGGTAAATAGAAAAAAAATAGTTTATAAAAAAAGTTGTCTGCCAATCGGTAAGACAACTTTTTTTGTTTATGCGGGATACGGGCGATGACTCCGGGGAGATAGTTGCGGATATACACATGAAGTGAGGCTAAGATGGAAAAGCCTGTTGAACAGTTGAAATCAAGAAACAGCTGATGTGGAAATGAAAATCAGAAGGAAGCGTTAAATCAATAAGATTATGCTATGCAGGCCGTAGCTTCAGCGTGGGCTTGCGGCAGTGCGGTTATGTATTACCGCTTAATACCACCCTGCGTATCGTCCTCAAACGATGCGAGTACGTATTAAGCTCCTGCTTGAATATCCCATGGTAATCTATTGTATCCACCCTGACCCTGCCCGAGGCATGAATGACAAGTCCGCGCGATATTACTATCCCGACATGGCTGATTCGGCCTGATTCGTCATCGAAAAACACCAGGTCACCCGGAATGCTTTCTTCGAGAAAGCTGATTGTTTCTCCTGTTTCCGCCTGCATCCGGCTGTCGCGCGGTATTGTGATGCCGCAAAGCTTATAGACCAGTTGCGTGAATCCCGAGCAATCAATGCCTGAAGGTATGCGGCCTCCCCATATATAGGGACTGTTGATGAATTTCATTGCAGTATCCGCAGGCGAAGCAGAAACATCAACATAGCCCTGAGTGAATTCCTGGCAGGTGGTATAGCGGTCATTCCCGAGCATAAACGACTTGTTGTCAAAATCCGGTTCATATATTTCACAGCCTGCCTCCAGTACAATCCTTGTCTTATCCTTCCTGAAACACAGGAGGGATCTGTTAAGAACCAGTCCGGCTGAACCAGGCCTGTCATCCTTCTGCTGAAGATGGTTGGCGTCAATCCAGCCCGCATAGCTGTCAAAGAGGGTTTCTATCTTTATCCAGTGACCTGAATAGTCAAGTATGCGGTATTTTTCCCCGAACAGTACCTGGCTGAGCATTTCAGATTTGTGTGAGGGCCCGGCGCGTAAAGGCACAAAGATATTTTCACAGATATAGCTGTCCATGGCTTAATCATTACATACCCAAAAGTAATAAATTAAACATTATGTAAATTTCTGCCATCTGCTGTCAGAGATCCGGTTCCCGTTAAACTCCGGCTATTCTTTTTAAAACCGGAGTCTTGACAAAATTTGCTAATTTTACCCCGCAAAAAATGACAGGATCAATGCAAAAATCTGCAGATTTTGCCGGTAAATTTCCCAGGTTTGATAAAAACAAACAGCATATTGCAGTTTTTCTGGGCAGTATAATAGCCGTTGTACTAACACTTACCTGGGGAAAGAATCCCGGTATAAAAGAGATGGCAGGAACCATCCTGGTTGTTACAACCTGCTATATAGTACTCTTTTTCTTCCTTCTTCAGTTCAGACAGGAAGTGTTGAGTGTCGTTCTGAAAACATTCTTCATACTTCTTGCCATACTGACCTTCCTGATCATTACCCGGATTGTTACCGGGATCTCTGCCCGGAATATAATATTTCTCGTTCCCTTTGCCATAATTCCTGTTATCATACGGACATTCTATGATGCGCGCCTTGCTCTGTTCATTCTTCTTATTACCATCATGCTGGCAGGTTTCATGGTGGAGGAGCCCTTCATCTTCATATTGATGTCCTTCATTTCCGGAATGGTTGCAATATTCACACTGACGAACAACTTCAGAAAGTCGCGGCTCCTGTTTACTTCCCTGATGGTGATTATCAGCAATATGGTGTTATATTCCGCCATACTTCTCATGTGGAAATCCTCTGATCTCCAGTTTGATCCATATGACTACATGATGCTTGCCGGGAACGGCCTTCTTATCCTTCTGAGCTATCCCCTGATATTGCTTTTTGAACAGGAATTCCTGCTGGTGTCAGATACCACACTCATGGAACTTGCCGACACGAACCAGCCACTTTTAAGAAAACTTGCGGTTGAGGCTCCCGGGTCATTTCAGCATTCCCTGCAGGTTTCAAATCTTGCCGAGGAAGCTGCGAGGGCAATAGGAGCAAATGTAAACCTCGTACGTGCCGGCGGGCTTTATCATGATATCGGCAAAATTGCAAAACCCACCTATTTTATCGAGAATCAGTCAGACGGATCAAGTCCGCATGATAAAATGGATCCAAGGGACAGTGCACAGATAATCATCAACCATGTAAAGAACGGCATAGTCCTTGCCAAGAACTATAAGATTCCCGCTCCGGTTATTGATTTCATCAGGACTCATCACGGGACGACCATTGCATATTATTTCTACAAAAAATTCACCGATCTGCATCCCGAAGAGGGCAACAGGGAGAATCTCTTTGCCTATCCCGGGCCAAAGCCCTTTTCCAAGGAAACAGCAATTGTTATGATGGCTGATGCCGTTGAGGCATCTTCAAGAAGTATCCAGTCCTATACGGAGGAAAATATCAGTGACCTGGTTGAAAGGATAATCTATCTTCAGGAACAGGATGGCCAGTTTGCGAATGTGCCGATAACCTACAAGGATATGTCGGATATTAAAAGTGCCTTCAAAAAAAGGCTGACCAATATTTATCATGCAAGGATAGTTTATCCTGAGAGGACCTAGCGCATATCTATAATCTCCAGATCCCTGTATTTCTCAGGATTGAATCTGAACATCCCGGGATCTGTCTGCTGCTTCAGATTGTAATCCTGTACCAGCAGGGTAATTGTTATTCCGTCCCTTCGCTTGTATTCAAAGCTCAGCAGGTCAAGTGATGGCTTTTTAATTGTCATCCTGACCCTTATCAGTTCGCTTTTTATCTCTTCCGGATAAAGATCTATCAGGTATGAATCCCTTTTCTCTTCAACCAGCCTGGATTTATATCCCTTTTTATACATTGTAAAGATGGATGAGGGACGGCTTTCGAAGGAGTTGTCGTTTTTATCCGGCCGGGTGATTGTTACTTCCTTTTCATAAGGCAGGTAACTCCAGGAATCCCTGCCATCATACCAGATAATATTATTCTGAAGTTCAAGCTTGTATCTGTCCCTGCTCAGTAAAATCGCCCCGCTTATGGTATCGCTTGATTTTGCCATCTGATCGTCGGTGATCATGAGGAATTTCATACTTACCGAAGGAGCGGCGCTAATGGCTGATGAGAAATTATCAAGTATGCTCACCGCTTTCGGATCATTTTGTCCTGCCGCTGCAATTGGGAAAACCATCAGAAAAAATATGTAAAGCATCTTTTTCATTGACGGAAGATTTATTCAAGGTTCTTCAAAATCTGTTCCAAAGCCATTATGTCCATGCACAATACTTCCCTTGCCTTGCTTCCCTCAAATGGCCCGACTATACCCGCTGCCTCAAGCTGGTCAATGATCCTGCCGGCCCTGTTGTATCCTATGGAGAGTTTCCTCTGAATAAGGGAGGTTGACCCCTGCTGATACTGAACCACCAGTCGTGCCGCATCCTCAAACAGAGCATCCTTTTTCCTCATGTCCACCTCGGAGGCAGTTCCGTCGGTATCGTTGATATATTCCGGAAGGTGCATTGCATCGGGATAGCCCTGCTGTGATCCGATGTATTCTGTAAGTTCCTCTATTTCGCTGGTGTCTATATATGCGCACTGGACGCGTACCGGTTCAGCACCCGAGGAGATAAGCATGTCTCCGTTGCCTACAAGCCGGTCCGCACCGGTGACGTCAAGTATTGTCCTTGAATCAATTGATGAAAATACACGGAAGGCTATCCTTGTAGGAAAATTGGCTTTGATGAAACCTGTAATGATATTGGTGGTGGGACGCTGGGTGGAAATTATGAGATGAATCCCTATGGCCCTGGCAACCTGTGCCAGCCTTCCGAGGGGTCCCTCTATCTCCCTGCCTGCTGTCATGATGAGATCGGCAAACTCATCGATAACCAGGATGATGTAAGGGAGATACCTGTGTCCCTTTTCGGGATTAAGCCTTCTTGTTATGAATTTTTCATTGTATTCCTTTATATTCCTCGATTGTGCGGCTTTCAGGAGTTCAAGGCGGTTATCCATTTCAATACACAGGGAATACAGTGTGTTGATAACTTTCTGGGTATCCGTTATGATGGCGTCTTCCTCGCCGGGGAGCTTGGCCAGGTAATGCCGTTCGATCTTTGAATACAATGGCAGTTCAACCCTTTTCGGATCAATGAGGACAAACTTGAGTTCGGCAGGATGTTTTTTGTACAATATGGATGTGATAATAGTATTGAGTCCGACCGATTTTCCCTGGCCGGTTGCTCCTGCAACAAGAAGGTGAGGCATCTTGGTCAGGTCTACAATGTAGGGGTCATTCGTTATTGTCCTTCCGAGTGCAAGTGCAATGTCGAACCTGGATTCCTGAAAGGCCCTGGAAGCAATAAGTGATCGCATTGACACTATTTCCGGTTTCTTGTTGGGCACTTCAATGCCAACTGTCCCCCTGCCCGGTATCGGTGCAATGATTCTGATACCCATGGCTGAAAGGTTCAGTGCAATGTCATCCTCAAGCGATTTGATGCGTGCCAGCTTGACACCTCTCTCCGGAATAATTTCATAAAGTGTGACCGTCGGGCCGACTGTCGCTGAAATATGCTTTATGCTTATTTTGTAGTCACCGAGTGTCTTTATTATGTTTTCCTTGTTCTCAATCACCTCGTTGTTATCGAAGGCACTGCCCGACCTGTGATCCTTCAGGATTGAAACGGGCGGAAACCTGTAGTTCGAAAGATCAAGGCGGGGATCATAGTTTTTCATGATCCGTTCCAGTTCTTCTTCGGGAACAAGGTCCCTCACTTCCGTTTTTGTTATCCGCATACCCGCTTTCTTCTCACCGGGATCCGGAGGCTGATCCCTGTCCAGATCGTGGATAAGTGAACCTGTTGCAGGAGACAGGACTGATACGCCTTCATCGCGGAATACCTGATCATCAGTTCCTGTCCGGTTATTTATGCGGAATCCTGTATTGCCGTCATCCTTTTTTCCGGCCGGGTATTTTCCGCTTTCGCCTCCTCCTGTTATATCCTCCTGTCCGGACATTTCCTTCTTTTTTCTGCTGAAAACTGAAGGTGGTACTTTCAGAGCAAAAACCAGATAGCTCAGTGTCAGAAGGATCAGAATGATAGCTGTTCCCGGCTTTCCTACAAATGCATTCAGCCAGTTTATAAAATGATATCCGTGTGCCCCGCCCGGGCCTGCATAAAGATATCCGTCTGCCTTCCCGAAAATGAAAGCAAGAATAAGGGACAGAATTATCGTTGCAAAGACAAATTTTGCTGTAAGGCTCCAGAATCTTATTTTCGGGAATTTAAGCAGGTATAATCCCAGGGTTCCGAAAATCATGGGAATAAAAAAAGCACCCAGACCAAATCCGTTGCTTATCATCAAAAAGGAAAGATAATACCCGCTTTTCCCCGACCAGTTCTTTACTTCCACATCCGGGCCGGATAATATATCTGCCGTGGGAATGCTCTGGTCCGCTTTCCACCATATGAGATAGGCTATGAAAGCCAGGAGCAGGTAGATGGCAATGCCGCTGACAAGGATACCGCTTACAAACCTCATTCGTTCATCCTTGAAAAACGCTTTCTTTTTTCCCTTGTTTCTTACGGTTTTATCAGATTTTTTAGACACGTTTTTTATCCTTGTCCGGTTTATGCATTAATAAATGCAAGGCAAAGTTAGTAATTATTCGAAATTCAGAAATACAAATGTGAAGTGCAGTCCGGGATGGCAGGGCAAAACACCTGCTCCGGAGGTGAGAAAAAATAAAATCCGGCCGGAAAATTACATGCTGACGAATTTGTCAATAATTTCATCTATATCCTTCTTTGAGATCCGGACATACTTTTCCTTCCTTTCAAATATCTTGTCGGGAATATCCTTTCTGTATACCGTCTCGGCCTCAAAATGCATTTCCCTCTGGTTTATTACAAAAAAGAATTTCATCAGTACCCCGTCTATTTCATTGAAAGGAGTTGCCGCATTCGGGTTTCTGACCTTTATTTCATCGGTGTACCAGATGCGGTATTTTTTGTTGCCGGTTTTACTGCCCGGAAACGTGACTTCAGCTGATTTGCAGTTAAATCCGCAAATCACCGAAGTGCCGGAGGTTTTATGTATCTCCATCCCCGTCATGGCCTCAAATCCGGGATAGTTCTCATCAGGGCCTGAAGGATAGAAATATTTAAAACCCAGAAAATTTATGTATGTATCGAATATTCCGTTTACGGGATTGGCCAGATTCATAATTCCCGAGTTTCCAAAAGGAGCCGATATATCAAAAAGAATTTTATTATCTTTAAAACAGACTATCAGATGCTTAGGCATAAATTCCCTGGGAATGAACCCGGAATCACCGCTATAGGTGATTGAATAATGAATCTCACCCTGGTCTATGTTCCTGACTCCGGAATTAACACAGGAATCTCCTGTTACAGATATAATTGCGACAGATAAAAACAGCAGGCTGACTCTCACTTATTTTTTGTTTTGACATGTAAAAATAGCTTTTTTTTATTAGAAATCCTCTATCTTTCAAATGATTGTTGTTTCCGTTATTTTAACGGCCGCTGCTGAAACATGTCCTGCGTGGGTTTATGTTGTTTGTATTCAGGGATATCGGGTGCCGGTTGAAACATCTGAAAAAGGACCGGTCCGGCAGAAATTCAGAAATTTTTGTCCGGTGATTTTTCCGCAGCAGGCAGTTTGGTTTAATAAATTTATAAATTTGCCTGATTCAGTTTCAAGTATAATAATCCTCAAAGATACTTGTACTGCTTTACTCAGGGGTCCCTGCCGGAATGCAGGGAACATAAACATCTGAACAATGGAAATAAACCTCAAAAACCGTCATTTTCTCAAACTTCTTGACTTTACTCCGGAAGAGATAAATTATCTGCTGGATCTTGCAGCAAAGCTGAAAACTGAAAAACAATCGGGGAAGGAGATTCAGCGGCTGAAAGGGAAAAATATTGCTCTCATTTTTGAGAAAACCTCTACCCGGACGAGGTGTGCATTTGAAGTTGCAGCCTTTGATCAGGGTGCGAATATTACCTATCTGGGCCCGGGCGGCTCACAGATCGGAAACAAGGAATCTATGAAAGACACAGCCAGGGTGCTGGGAAGAATGTTTCACGGGATAGAATACCGGGGATACGGACAGAAACTCGTTGAGGATCTGGCTGAATATTCAGGAGTTCCTGTCTGGAACGGACTTACGAACGAGTTTCACCCTACTCAGGTCCTTGCGGATTTGATGACAATGAAGGAACATTCGGACAGGAATCTGAACAATATTTCATTATGCTATCTCGGCGATGCCCGTTTCAATATGGGTAATTCGCTCATGGCAGGGTCGGCAAAAATGGGAATTGATTTCAGAATTGCTGCACCGGCTATGTTTCAGCCCTCCGCCAATCTGACCGGGATTTGCAGGGCAGTGGCTGAGAAGACAGGAGCAAGGATCACCATCACGGAAAACCTGGACGAAGCAGTCAGGGGAGCTGATTTTCTTTATACCGATGTATGGGTCTCAATGGGTGAACCGGAAGATGTATGGGAAGAAAGAATAAGGCTTCTCAGGCCTTACCAGGTGAATATGGAAGTGATCAGAAAAACCGGAAATCCGGATGTCAGGTTTCTTCACTGTCTTCCGGCATTTCATAACAGGGAAACATCAATAGGTCAGGAGATATATGAAAAATACGGCCTCGACGGAATGGAGGTGACTGAAGATGTTTTCGAATCCTCCCATTCAATAGTGTTTGATGAAGCTGAAAACCGCCTGCATACCATAAAGGCAGTGATGGTTGCAACGCTTGGAAGCTAGGGAAGAATTTCAGGTAATCAGTTCCTTTACAAAATAGAAGGTCATTGCAAATGAGGCTGCAAGTTTAAGCCCTATGCCGGTAAGAAATCCCAGAAGGCTCCCGAAGCCCGCCCTGATGGCATATTTCATATCGTCCCTGAATATGAGTTCCCCGACAATGGCTCCTATGAAAGGTCCCAGAATTATTCCCGCCGGCCCCAGGAACAGGCCTATAATAAGACCTACTGTTGCTCCGCGCGTTCCGTATTTAGATCCGCCGAATTTCCTGGTTCCCCATATCGGGACAATATAGTCAATTATGGTTACGATGACTGTAACAACGGCAAGCGAGATCAGAAGCGTGTTTGAGAAATGTGCAAAGCGTGTCAGGTGGATTAATATCAGCCCCAGATAACTCAGAGGCGGTCCCGGCAATACCGGGACAAGACATCCTATTATCCCTATTATCATAAGGATAATGGCAAGGATCAACAGAATATAATCAGACATAGGGAGTTGAACAGCTATTTTTTCCCCAGATCATCAAAGTCAATATTGGTGAATTCCTCGGCGGTCAGTGATTCCCTGTCCTCGTCAATGATCAGATCCTTCTCCCCCGGGGAAGGCTTAAGATCGTAATCACCGTTGTTTATATAATCGACAGCTTCCTTAAGACCGTCAGTGAATTTTTCAAAATCTTCCTTATAAAGGAATATTTTATGTTTCTCATAAAATATTTTCCCTTCTTTGCCCAGGCGTTTCTTGCTTTCAGTAATGGTCAGATAGTAGTCCTCTTTCCTGGTGGCTTTTACATCAAAAAAATAGGTTCTCTTCCCTGCACGTACAACTTTCGTGAAGATCTCTTCCTTCTGGTTTTTCTCCTCACTGCCGTTTACATCATCTTTAATGCCGGTTTCTTCTTCCATTTCCAGATCAAGTTTTTGAAAGGGTTAGATTTTTATCCGGTCAAAAGTAACAATTATTTTAGCATTTCAAAACAGGCATATGCTTTGATCCTGTTTTTTTACAAACTTGTGTCGGGAGTATTGGAAAAAGAGTATTTTTGCAACTCAGAAATCATGAGGTTCTTATATTAATGATAAGCAGAAGATTATTGCGAATAAAAGCACTGATGGCACTTTATGCTTTTAACCGCAGAGAGGATGGCGATCTGGTAAAAGCTGAATCGGAACTTGTTTTCAGTATAGCAAAGACCTATGATCTTTACCATTATCTTTTACTGCTTGTGCTTGAAATAAGCGATGTTGCTACTGACAGGATAGAACGGGCCCTGCAGAAAAAAATGCCCACTCCCCAGGACCTCAATCCGAACCGCCGTTTTATTGACAATCCCGTAATCGTACAGCTGAGAAACAACAGGTCATTGAACAAATACCTGAATGGCAAAAAACTCTCGTGGGTGAATTTTGCACATATTCCGAGAATACTTTTTAACAACATGCTTTCCTGGGATGAATTTGGGGAATACATGAACCAGGAAGAGATGAATTATCAGGGGCATAAAAAATTTGTTATCAATCTTGTAAGCAAGCTTTTCTCCGCTTCTGAAGACCTTGTCAACAGCCTTGAGGAGCAAAGCATTTACTGGAATGATGATCTGGAATATGTACTGCTGATGATAGAAAAAACTCTGAAGAAGTTCAGGGCGGCATCCGGGGAACAGGCGGAACTCATGCCTCTGTACAAGAACAGGGAAGACGAGGAGTTTGTTAAACTGCTTTTCAGGAAGGCAGTGCTGAATTACAGGCAAAGCTCGGAACTGATAGATAATAATACCACCAACTGGGAAGTTGACCGTATTGCACTGATGGATACCCTCGTGATGCAGCTGGCAATTGCCGAAGTGCTGGAATTCCCGGAGATTCCTGTCAAGGTCACTCTGAATGAATACATTGAAATAGCAAAGTATTATTGTACTCCAAAAAGCAGTACATTTGTAAACGGTATTCTCGACAATATTTTCAGAGAGATGAGGGAAAAAGGCCTTCTGAAAAAGTATGGCAGAGGCCTGATTGGTGAATCAACGGACAGTAAACTGAATAATTGAAAACAACAATAATAAACCAATTGAATGATGATCAGCTTAACTTTAATTTATTTGATGAGCCAGCCGGCAGGAGCTGCCGGAGGCGGACAAAGCAATCCCATGATAACATTTCTTCCGTTGATACTTGTTTTTGTGGTATTCTATTTTTTCATGATACGGCCACAGATGAAAAAGCAGAAAGAGATGAATACTTACCGCAGTTCCCTGAAAAAGGGGGACAAGGTGGTTACTACGGGAGGTATTTACGGAAGAGTGCATGAAGTGAAGGACAATTATATAATGATGGATGCCGGGGGGGATGTAAAGCTTAAGGTTGACAAGAGCGCCCTTCTCAAGGATCCCTCAGCAGATGAATAGGATCTGAAAAACAACCGGGATAAATTACATTGGAAAAATCTGAAAAAAACTGGTCAGGCAGGCTTGCAAAAAAGGGGATGGGCAATTTAAAGGCAAACATACTGGTCTTTTCCATCTTTCTTTTCATGTCATTTGTTTTCTGGTATCTCAATTCACTGGGTAAAACGATTCAGTCAGACATCAGATATCCTGTAAAATTTATAAATGTGCCAAGGGACAGGGAGCTTGAAACAGTTCCGGCCAGACTGAATCTGGTTTTGCAGGGTACAGGATTTTCCATGTTGCGCCTTAAGATTTCCGGCAGCAGGGATCCTGCGGTGATAGACCTCCTCAAAGTCCCGTATAAAAGTGTCCGGAGCAATGCACCTGCTGATTATTATCTTGTTACATCAGGACTGGTACAGAATTTCAACACACAGTTAAAACCGGAATGCAGGATCACGGCGATCAGACCGGATACCATATTCTTTTCATTTAAGGAAGTTGTTGAAAAATAAGCTGATAGCCACGGGCTGAGGATGTTCAGGTCCGTGATATGTTTTACAGGCCACAGGTATGAAGAAACGGATGAAACTCGGTATAACAGGAGGTATCGGAAGCGGGAAAACTTCTGTATGCAGGGTTTTTGGAATCCTGGGCATACCGGCCTTCTTCGCCGATCCCGAAGCACAATTTCTGATGAACAGTGAGGACTATATCATCAGGGGTATAAATGATATTGCCGGCAAAGACATGTACCCGGAGGGAGTTCTGAACAGGGAGGAACTTGCAGGAATAATCTTTAACAATCCCGAAAAGCTGAAAAGAGTGAATTCACTCGTTCACCCTGCAGTCTTTGAACGTTTCAGGAACTGGGCGGAGAATCAGACTTCACCCTATGTGATACTGGAAGCAGCCATACTGTTTGAGAGCGGCGGTGCAGGCCATGTTGACAGGATTGCGACGGTAACGGCACCCCTTGAGGAAAGGATATCAAGACTGACCGCAGGAAACAAGCTTACCCGGGAACAGGTTGCTGAGAGGATCAGACATCAGATGGATGATGAGGAAAGAATCTCATTGTCGGATTATGTGATAAACAATTCCGAAAATGAAATGATTATTCCTGTAATACTTGATATCCATGAAGATATCCTTGCTCATTTAGATATCTGAAGACAATTATGGCTCGGCTGGGCAAATGGATAGGGGGCGGACTGGGATGGGTAATGGGAGGGCCCATTGGTGCATTACTGGGTTTTCTGTTGGGATCGGTAGTGGACAGTGCCTCAGATTATATCAGGCCCGAAATTGCTGAAACAAGCCGGAAAACCACACCAGGAGGATTCGGTGTCACTTTCATAGTCCTGATTGCTGCCGTGATGAAAGCAGACGGCAAAGTTCTGAAGTCGGAGCTTGATTATGTGAAACAGTATTTTGTCAGACAGTTTGGCAGGGAAACAGCACGTGAAGCCACAATAATGCTAAGGGATCTGCTGAAGCAGAATATTCCGCTGGCAGATGTATGCAGGCAGATTGAAAGACACATGGATTATTCCTCACGCCTTCAGCTACTTCATTTACTGTTTAATGTATCAATTGCCGATGGTGTGGTCAATCAGGCCGAACAGGCCGTCATTGAAAAAATAGCCGCTTATACGGAAGTTTCCTCAGCCGATTACATTTCGATAAAGAACATGTTCATACCCGATACGGATCCGGATTACAAAATCCTTGAAACGGATCCCTCGGCCACTGATGAGGAAGTAAAAAAAGCTTACAGGCGAATGGCCATGAAATATCATCCCGATAAGGTAAGTCACCTTGGTGAAGATTTCAAAAAGACTGCCGGTGAGAAATTCAGGAAGGTTAATGAGGCTTATAAAAGAATCAAGGAAGAACGGAACATGAAGTGAACGGAACATGAATTAAACGGAAATGAAGTAAGCAGAAATGAAGTGAACGGAATATGAAGTAACCGGAAGTAAAGTAAACGGAAATAAAATGAACTTAAATTTATAAATATGCTTTTAAAGGATCTTATGGCTATACCCGGTCAGCCGGGACTGTTCAGGTTTATTGCACAGGGTAAAAATGCAATAATCGTGGAACATCTGGAAACAAGGAAAAGAAGTACTGTGTTCAGTTCTGCCAGGGCCAGCTCCCTGGAGGAAATTTCGGTATTTACTGAGAATGAAGACCTTCCGCTTGGAAAGGTCTTCGATAAGATCCATGAAAAGGAAAACGGAGGACCTGCAATTGATCATAAATCCGATCCGGAAAAGCTCAGATCGTGGTTCGGGGAAATCCTTCCTGATTATAACCGCGAAAGAGTATATGTTAGTGACATAAAAAAAATTATACAGTGGTATAATACGCTTCATAAACTGGATCTCCTTGTCAGGGAAGAAACTGCCGGCTCCGTAGAAGACGGGGAAAGTGAAGCTTCCGCCACGGACGCAGATGCAGTCACCGGTACGGATGCCTCCTGAATCCGGGTGATGCAGTGAGGATAGTAAATCAGAAAACAAAATCAGAACTATGAATTTCGGAGGACCGGAAATAGTTTCCGCTTATGCTGAATCAGAGATTGTAATGGTGCCTGTACCATATGATGAAACAAGTACCTGGATAAAAGGCTCTGACAGGGGACCCGGTGCCATATTTGAGGCATCGCCGAACCTTGAATTTTATGATATGGAAACAGGCACTGAGGTCTGGAGAAGGGGGATCTTCACTGCCAGTCCCGTTACTGAAAAACGATCTCCGGAATTACTAGTAAAAGCTGTTTATGAGAGAGCTCTGTCTCTTCTGAATGAAAAAAAATTCCCGGTAATCATAGGCGGCAATCACACCGTTAGCATAGGAGCAGCAAGGGCCTTCGCCGGTCATTACCCTGATCTTACGGTTCTGCAGCTTGATGCCCATGCCGATCTGAGGCAGGAATATGACGGATCGCCCTATAATCATG
The DNA here is from genome assembly GCA_029547705.1 of Bacteroidota bacterium. Lineage (GTDB taxonomy): Bacteria > Bacteroidota > Bacteroidia > Bacteroidales > VadinHA17 > LD21. Next base: position 104,139 of record JAKPOU010000041.1, read on the forward strand.
CCTGCGTAATGGCCAGGATAAGGGAATCGGTTCCCGTTGTACAGGTCGGAATACGGAGCATGTCGGCAGAAGAGCTGCCCTATGCCGACCGGAGCAGGATATTTCCCGCACATGAACTGTACGCCGACCGTGAACTATACGGAAAGGCCCTCAGTCTTCTTTCACCTGATATCTATATTACAATTGACCTGGATGTACTGGATCCTTCAATAATGCCTTCTACCGGTACTCCTGAACCCGGGGGGCCGGGATACCGTGAGCTGATGGATTTTCTCAGGGAAGTGGCAGTAAAAAGAAACATTGTTGGATTTGATGTGGTTGAATTATGCCCTTCTCCCTCGAACAAGGCCCCTGATTTTGTTGCGGCAAAGATAATCTATCAGCTTCTGAGCTATATATTTGCATTGAAGGACCATTCCCCGGCGAATCCCTGAGTTTACAGCATGCCCCGGAAACCTGATCCGGGATCAGTCATGCTTTTTTGCCTTTTCCCAGATCCTGTTCATCTCGTCGAGGCTCATGTCATGAAGTGATTGTCCCCTGGAAATGGTTTCCTTCTCAAGGTAGTTGAATCTCTTTATGAATTTTCTGTTTGTTTTCTCAAGAGCTGCTTCCGGATCAATTCCGTAAAGACGGGAAGCATTGATTACAGAAAAAATGACATCCCCGATCTCTGATTCAATCTTTTCCCTGTCGTACCTTTCAATTTCACTTTTCAGTTCTGATATTTCCTCGAGCACCTTGTCCCAGATCTGTTCGGGTTTCTCCCAGTCGAATCCCACTCCTCTCACTTTTTCCTGTATCCTGTTGGCTTTTACCATTGACGGAAGGGAAGAAGGCACACCCGAAAGAACCGGCTTGTTTCCATTGTTTTCCCTGATCTTCAGTTGTTCCCAGTTTTCCTCAACCTCTTCGGCTCCTGAAACCCTGACATCACTGAAAACATGAGGATGCCTGTAAATAAGTTTCTCATTGATTCCCCTGAGAATATCCTTCATGCTGAACACGCCTTTTTCGCTGCCTATTTTTGCATAGAACACAATATGAAGCATCAGGTCTCCCAGCTCATTCCTTATCCCGTCATCATCGCCGGAAATTATGGCATCTGCAAGTTCATAGGTCTCTTCTATGGTTAGTTTGCGGAGTGTTTCGTTGGTCTGCTTCTTGTCCCACGGACAGGATTCCCTTAATCTGTCCATGATTTCCATGAGCCTTTCGAATTCCTTAACACTGTCCTTTCTGTCGTTCATTATTCCGGATTTTTAAAAAAGATGGCCCGGAGCCGTGGTTTCCTTAACTTTTTCAATTCTGACCACGGTCCCGATGCCAAGACTTAATAATTGAGAAATATTTGCACCGTTTATTGCTATTTCCAGGAGGCCCAGGGAATTGAATCTTGTAAGAAGATCCCCTACAGCCACTTCACTGTATTTTCTGACGATTTGCCGGGTATAATTCTTATTGCTCTGTATCAGGATGCGGTAATCATCCTTTTCAAAAATTCTGAGAAATACCTCCCTGGTAATATTTGATATGGCATTTCCGTAGGAATCGATAAAAATGATGCTGCCTGTAATGGTATTACTTTCAATTGTAGCTCTCAGAGGCATACGTTCAACCAGTTCAGCTTTCGGTTTACCCAGTTCGGAAGCATTCCTGCCTGAAAGCAGGGATGCAGCCGTTTTAGAAAAAACATCCAGTTCATCCCCATCCTCATCGTGATCAATTTTTATGATTTCATCCGGTTCCCCATTGAGAATAAGACTGAAAATCCCGTTGTCAGTTCCTATGAAAAAATGGCCTTTTGCCCTGACTATGAGATGATCCTGTTTCTTTACCGGTTCGGAATGAACGCATATGATGTGAACAGAGCCCTCCGGATAGTTGAGATATGTGTTTCTGACAACAAAGGCGGCATGCAATATGTCAAATGCCGCTATGCCGGATGCGTTTTCAACAATGGTAACTCCCGGGTACAGGCTTGATAACTTTCCCTTTATGATTCCGGAGTAGATATCATCAGGTTTCCATTCAGTGGTAAGAGTAACAAGCGGCATATCCAAAAAACTTAAAACAAAGATAACCTTCTATGGAAAAATAAACTTACTTTGTATCGCTGCCATGATGATTATTTATGAACTTTACCCTGAGCAGGCAGTTGATAATTATTTCCTGCCCATTGAAAATGAAAGGTTATAATTGATGACGGAAATAGTAATTTTTCTTGAAGATATTGATCCGGTCATTTTTTTTGGCACCAATAATTTATTGCTTGACAGAATCCGGACATTTTTTCCTAAAATCAAGATTCTGTCAAGGGGGAATGAAATAAAATGCCTGGGTGAAGAGTCTGAAATAACGCTGTTTGCCGAAAGGTTCAATGAACTCATTGATTATTACCGGAAATACAATCGTATTGAAGAACAGGATCTGGAAAAGTACCTGACGGATCCGGAGCATATGAAAAGTGCGGCAAGCGGTGATTTTGAAAAGGTCCTGGTTTTTGGCACCAGCGGAAAACCTGTAAGGGCACGGACGGTGAATCAGCTGTTGCTTGTGAACGATTACAGTATCAACGATCTGATCATTGCCGAAGGTCCGGCGGGAACCGGAAAGACATATACTTCAATAGCCCTGGCCGTCAGGGCGTTAAGAGAGAGAGAGGTTAAAAAGATTATCCTTACGCGGCCGGCCGTGGAAGCGGGAGAGAGACTTGGATTTCTGCCGGGTGACATGAAGGAAAAGCTAGATCCCTATCTTCAGCCATTGTATGACGCCCTTCATGACATGATTCCTTTCAGGAAACTGGAAACCTGGCTTGAAGACGGTACGGTTCAGATAGCTCCCCTGGCATTTATGCGCGGCAGAACACTGGAGAGCGCATTCGTTATCCTTGACGAGGCCCAGAATGCCACTATCAGTCAGTTGAAAATGTTTCTTACAAGGATGGGGATAAACTCAAAATTCATACTGACCGGTGATACAACCCAGATTGACCTTCCGAAAAAGAGTGAATCCGGACTTCTGCAGGCAATGAGGATATTGGGGGGAATTGAAGGAGTGTCAGTAATAAAGTTCGATGAAAGGGATATAGTGCGCCATAAACTTGTCAAGCGGATCGTTAAAGCTTATGAAGAAGAAGAAAACGGTGCCGCGGAAAAGGAAACATAAATCACATGGTGTGATGCTTCAGGCAGCTTTTAACGCTGATTCTGAATTATCTGCTAACTTTGCAATGATATCATAATGAATAAGTGTCTAATAATGAATATTAAAGTACATTTAAGATTATTTCTGACAATTATTTTAATCCTTTTGCCTGCTTCTGCAGATATATTTGCACAGATAGTGATTGAGAGATCGAAGGATAAAGTAATAATATCCGGGATCCAGTATTATATACACCTGGTTAAGAAAGGAGAAACCGCATATTCAATATCAAAGGCTTACAATGTCACCCTGGAAGAACTTAACCGGGAAAACCCGTCTGCTGTCTCCGGCCTTAAGGAAGGACAGTCGCTGAAGATCCCGGTGAGGGAAGCAGTCCCGGCGTCTCAGGCATCCCCTTCATCTCCGTTGTCTCCTCCATCCCAGGCTTCCCCGGCATCCCCTCCATCCCCGGCAACCGGACAGCAGCCTGCCATGCAGAGAGATGAATCGAAATATTATTATCACAGGATTCAGCCTGGTCAGACTATTTATTCATTGTCAAAACTTTATGATGTTCCCGAGGCGGAAATTCTGGCAGCTAACCCGGGTATTGATATTTCACGGCTTCCGGTTTATTCTGAAATAGCGGTTCCGAAAAAGGAGACCCTGGCAGGGAGGGAATCAGCTCCTGTCAGGGATGGCGCAGCCCCGCAGGAAACCGGAAAAACCAGCTTCATCCGCGCAGTTTCGGATTCCAGAACCGTACGGGATACCAGGGAATTACAGGACAAGCGATATATGTTTCACAAGGTCGAAGCCGGGGAATCCCTTGCATCAATAGCTGAAAAATATGGTGTCACACTAAGGGAACTGAGGCGCGAAAACCGGAATGTCAAATTTCCCCAGGTCGGGGATTATCTCAGAATACCGGAATCGGGGCGGATGAAATTTCAGCTGGCCGAGGCTGAGCAGCCTGCGGCAGATACAAGCGATGTTCAGCCGGCTGATACCCTTATGATCTATGAAAGACCCGAAGGCTATACACCGGTAGGCAGGCTGGCAGGAACCTTCAATGTTGCAGTTCTCCTGCCTTTCTATCTTGCAGAAAATGCCATCAGAATGGAAATTGATTCATCAAAGTATGTGAAGGGCAAGGTTACCTACCGGCCGGTGAAAAGGCTTGAAGACTGGATATATTACCGGAGTGCCGGTTTTGTTGAAATGTACGAGGGAATACTGCTTGCAGCCGATACCCTTCGCTCCCTGGGTTTGAATATAAATCTGCATGCATTTGATATCAAGAGTGATACCATAGAAGTGACAAGGCTGATAAACCGGGGCCAGCTTGCAGGAATGGACCTGATAATTGGTCCGGTTTATTCACGGAATCTGGCAATTGTGTCGGAATATGCCCGTAAACTGAATATCCCGGTGGTGTCACCCGTCCGGCTTATGAATAACTCGGCCCTGGTCAATAACCCCCTGCTCTTTATGGCAAATGCATCCCTTGAGGTTGCCCAGGATGCAATAGCCAGGGAGGCAAGTGACTATTACCTTAACAATTTTATATTCATTCATGCGGATACTTCAAGGAACGATCCCGATGTCGGCCGTTTCCGGCAAAAGATATTATCTGAGCTGAGCAGCAGAATCCCCAGAAGCGAGATCAGGTTCAGGGAACTGGCTTTTTACAGCAGATCAGCTTTTAACAGCGATTCGGTCAGAAGGCTGGAGAATGCTCTTTCTGCCAGATCGGAAAACCTGATTATCATTGCATCGGAAGATGATCCCGTGGTAAGTGAGACCCTGCAGGAAATACATTCACTGTCAAAAAAATATCCGGTGAGAATAATAGGATATCCTTCAATGAGGGGAATAGAAAATCTTGATCCCAAATTCATTTTTGAACTTGGCGTACTGGTTTTATCACCTTTCTGGATAGATTATTCAGAAGCGGATGTGTCTGGATTCATCAGGGGGTTCAGGAAAAAATTCCTGACCGAACCATCTGAAATGAGCTATGCATGGATCGGTTACGACCTTACCTATTATTTTCTGAGCGGACTGGCCATACACGGGAGGGATTTCCTTTCATATCCCTGGATGCATAATCCTGATCTCCTTCAGACGGAATTTGATTTCAGGAGGAAAGGTCCGGGTGACGGATTCGAAAACTATAAACTTTACAGGGTGAAATATACACAGGATTATGAGGTAGTCCTGGAAGCCGGTGAGCCGGAATACCGGAAACGGTAAGGAATTCATGAATATCAGCCAGGCCGCCTGTTTTTATGTTAATAAAAATTAACAATCGGGAATAATCTTTCCTTCAGTATTGTCTATAAAAAGGATAACAATGAAAGTACCGTACAGCAAGGCCGACGAGTCCGAACTTATAAAGGCTACTCTCGGGAACGACGAGCTTGCATTCGGGGAAATTGTTAACAGGTACCGCAAAATGGTTGCACGAACTGTCAAGGGTATGCTTGGAGATACGATATATGCTGAAGACATTGGTCAGGAAGTGTTTATAAAGCTTTATCATTCCCTGGCCGAATTCAGGGGGGAATCAAGGCTGGCAACCTACATTCAGAAAATTGCGATAAACCTTACGCTGAATGAAATAAAAAGGAGGAAAAGGTTTTTTTCCCTGTTTGCACAAAAGGGCAGTGACGAAATGTATGAAATGGATATTGCGGACGGAAATTGTGAGGAAAAGCGTGAAGCAGGGGAAATTGTGGCCAAGGCGCTTAAAAAGCTTGATCCGAAATTCAGAGTTGTTGTGGCGATGAGGATGCTGCAGGGTTATTCCACCAAAGAAACAGCCGAAATGCTTGAGCTTCCTGTCGGAACGGTTCTGTCAAGGCTTTCAAGGGCACAGGAACAAATGAAAAAAATAATTGAAAAATTATAGGTGTTATGAAATGTCCGGATATAAAACAACTGATGATCAGATCTCTGAATCCTGAGGCTGATGCGGCAGATATTGCCAGACAGCTGGAAAACGCGGGAGTATCGTATGATTTCGGAAATGATTTTACAGCCAGGGTGTCAGAGAAATTATTCTCTCAGGGAAGAGTGATTCCATTTGAACCGGACTTTGTTACAAATCTGAGCTCGGTCTTTTACAGGATCGCAGTAACAGGAGTGGCTGCCATTATACTTCTCCTCATTTCTATTTTCATCATGGAGGGATCGCTTTCGGTAAACTCATTCCTGGGTATCACTGATACCTTTGATGAAAGTATTGTATACCTGCTTACGGGTAATTAATTCCGGAATCATGAAGACAAAACCGATAATTCTTGTTGTTCTGACTCTCATTATAGGATTTGTGCTGGGCATGCTCACTTCTGCACAACTGAGATTAAACAGGCTTAAACCGGTAAGATTCTACTTTTCTGATGAAAGATTCAGGGAGGGTTTTTATAAAATTATTCAGCCTGATGAGAAGCAGAAAGCAGAAATTGATAAGATCCTCGACAAATACAATAAAAAGAACAGGGAACTCCAGGAATATTTCTGGAAGGAATCAGAATCCAACATGAGGGCATTCAGGAAGGAGATAGATTCCAAACTTACAAGGGAACAGATCTCCAGGCTGAGGGAAATGGATGAAAGGCGCGAAAAAATGATCAGGGATGCCAGGCGAAGGCACAGGCATGATTCTCTGGGTCATCAGGATTCTGGTGCTGGAGACAGAAGATTCAGGCAGTTCGATGATGCGGGCCGTATTCCGGAAGGAAACCGTCCTCCTCCCCGGGAAAGGGGACCTGCTGCCCCTTCTGAAGATCCCCGACCATCATTCCAGAATAAACAGGAGGTAGTCAAGCAGGATAGGCAGATCATCCGCACTGACCCCCAATGAGATCAGCTGGTCCTGATCTTCCGTGAAAATTGAAATGAAGTTTTTTTTGTTTATTTCGCCGCTCAGTATACTTTTCCTGTAAAGTTCAACTGCTTCTTTCTTCCTGCCCCTGGCAAGAGCCAGGTGACCCATGTTGATAAGGTCATGGGCATTAAGCTTTCCGGCTGAAAGGAGTTCATAGTATTTCTCCGATTCCTCAAAGCGGCCCAGGGCAAGGTAACAGTATGCAATAGGGCGGAGGATTTTCAGATTTCCCGGATCCTTGTACTCTATCCTGAAATAATATTTAAGGGCATTTTCATACTGTCTGAGATCAAGGTAACAATGTCCCGTCATCATTGTTGTATGCAGATTGTCCGGTTCCATGTCACCTGCCTGAATATAGTATTCCAGGGCTTCCTCATTTCTCCCCAGCCGCCTGTAACACAGTCCGATCTTTTTAACTGTCCATGCTTTTCTGTCAATGAGTTCCGCTTTTTTATAATATCTGAGGGCTTCCCTGTAGTTTCCGTTTTCCTGATGGCAATAGGCTGTTTTTTCATAAAGCTGTGCATCATCCGGCCTGTTTTCCAACATTCTGAGGTAAAGGACAAGGGCATCTTCATAGAAATCCTTGCTGAAAAAATAATCTGCCAGGCCGGCTTCCGCTTCCCCGGTGTCACAGGAAAGGCGGAAGAAATGGGAATTATAAATATCCAGCTTCCCGGTAAAAATATCCTCAAATTCCTTTTTATAGGGAGACAGTTTGAAAAATCTGTAAATATCCTGAAGATACTGGGTAATGTTGATCCGGAAACGTTTGTTGGGATCGGTCAGGAATTCATCTTCATTAAGCTGCTGGAATCCCTCCAGTTCCATTCTGAATACCTTCAGCATCATGCTTTTCTGTGTCGCCGGAAGGTACTTGAGGTTCAGGATGAGTGAGAACTTGTCAGAATTGCAGATAAAGGGCGTTTTGTACATTGCTTCGGCCAGTTCATTTGTACCCTGCCCGAGAATATCATCCTGGAAAATTTCCTCCACCACTTCATGATCGGGATGAAATGGCATGAACCAGTTCTGAATATCCCTGAAAAAGTCGAAGTTCTTAAGATTGGCAAAAGCCGACATGTAAACGTCAGCTCCTTCCATCTGAAGGTTGGTAAGTTCCTCCATTGTCCTGTATATCTCATCCGCACCGCTGAACATTGCTGACCAGTCGGGGTTCTTTCCCTCGTTCTTGTCGGTTGGCAGGATATTATTGAGATCGAGCTTTTCCTCTATTCCGGGCCGGAGCTTTGCCACCTGCGGCAGAATTTCATCATGCAGGCGGCGGCTCAGTTTTTCTGTTTCGCGTGACCTGATGATCTGAAGGACAATCAGCCTGCAATGCTCCCTGAATGCCGGAAGCTTTGTCAGACTGTTGATTGCTTCCGTAACTTCGGGGTAAAGCATTATCCTGTCGTTATGATAATGAAAGTTAAGCAGGAGGCCCGACAGTGCCCTTTCCATTACCTGTTCCTGCCCGGACCTGTAAATCCTTGCCAGGATGAGCAGTTTCTCGGTCTGCCACGTTCTGAATGAACTGAGTGTTATGGCTGTGGTAAAGACGCTCGATTCATACCATCTGAATTTTCCGGAATTAAGGAGGATGTTGATAAGGCTTTCCTCGGCCTCACCATAATAATCAGTCAGCCACAGGTGATTGAAAATATTACTTATCAGTTTCTTATGCTTTATTGCAATGGCTGATTCGGGATCCGGGTTTGTTTCACTGCTTAACCTGAGCCACTCATCAAGTTCTGATTTAAACATCAGGTCATCAACTGTTTCTACAATGGTTTTTCCTGTGAGCTGCTGTTCCTTCTCAGTCTGTTGTTTGAGCCAGTATGTGTTCCAGCCGGAATTATGTGACAATATGTCCTGCCTGACACGGTCAGAAAGCTTCAGGATTGACTGGATCAGCTTCTGGTAGATTTTATTTCTTTCAGGGTCCCTGATCCCTTCAATAGTATAGGCGAGCATATTCCTGTAGGTCATGACCAGGTTGTCATACTCATCCCGTAAATAACCGGATGTGACATTTTCCAGCATACCTGCCAGGGTATCAAGGCTTTGTTTGATTCTCTTCTGAGAAGCATAATTGCAAACCTGTTTATGCTGCATTATGGTTTTATTGATATCCATCAGTATCCGTTATAAAAACAAATCATGACAAAATATCACATGGATATTGTCATGATTGATACTGCAACAATCAGGCCGCAAATAGGAATTCCGGATTATTCGTATTCTTTCAGAATGTTCCTTACATCGTCAGGCGCCACGCGGCCGTAGGTCTTATCGCCAATCATTACAACCGGGGCCAGGCCGCAGGCTCCCACACATCTCAGACTTGAAAGCGAGAATTTGCCATCTTCCGTTGTCTGTCCAACCTGCAGGCCAAGTTCCTTCCTGAATTCTTCAAGTACTGTTTCAGCTCCCCTGACATAGCAGGCAGTTCCCATACAGATGCTTATCGGGTGTTTGCCCCTGGGCGTCATGGTGAAAAAGGAATAGAAAGTTACCACTCCGTAGATCTTTGCCACCGGAACTTCCAGTTCGTCAGAAATAACTTCCTGAACTTCAGCGGGGAGATATCCGAAATGTTCCTGACATTTATGGAGGACGTTGATAAGCTCACGCGGGTCATTTCCGAATGAAGTACATATCTCCTTTATTTTGTTTATGTCTTCTTGCCTTAATTCTATTTTGATGCTTGACATGACGATAGGATTTATGATGGATCAAATAACTGGCTTAATGTTTTACTACAATTTTTTTCTTCTTGTCGAAATACCTTGTATGAAGCAGATGATGAGCCTTCTCGCTGTTTGGTTTCCCGAGGAATTCATCATAAAGCTTTATGATGAAAGGATTCTCATGTGATTTTCTCAGCGGTTTGTTTCTGTCTTCTTCATATATTGCTGCAGCCCTGGCTTTTATGATTTCAGAGTTGCCGTGATGCGGGGGCTGGCCCCCTCCTCCGATACAACCCCCGGGGCATGCCATTACTTCTATGGCATGGTACTGTGATTTTCCTGATTTTATCTCGTCAAGGAGCTTCCTGGCATTTCCAAGTCCGTGGGCTATCCCTATTTTCAGGGGAAGTCCGTCGAAATCTATTGTGGCAGAACGCACTCCCTGGAGGCCTCTCAATTCCGTAAAATCTATCCTTTCAAGTTTCTTTCCTGTGTGTAATTCATAGGCTGTTCTGCATGCAGCTTCAATGACACCGCCGGTTGCACCGAAAATAACCCCAGCACCCGTCGATTCGCCCAGAGGAGCATCGAATTCACCATCCTCAAGATTATTCAGATCAATATTGGCCTGTTTGATAAAAGCTGCAAGTTCCCTGGTTGAAATTGAAAAATCGACATCCCTATTTCCATTGACGGAGAATTCCTCTCTCTGGCATTCGTATTTTTTTGCAAGGCAGGGCATTATTGATACAACCACCAGATCCTTCCGGTCGACCTTGATTTTATCGGCGAAATATGTTTTTGCAATGGAGCCGAACATCTGGGCAGGCGACTTGGCCGTTGAGGGTATATCATTAAGGTCCGGGAAATACTCTTCAAAGAAGTTCACCCATCCCGGACAGCAGGAAGTCATTATGGGCAGTCTGGCGCTCTTGTCCCCGCTGAGGTGCCTTTGTAGCCTGTCCAGTAATTCCGTACCTTCTTCCATTATTGTAAGGTCGGCTGCAAAGTCTGTATCGAATACATAATCGAAGCCGAGTGCCCGGAGAGCTGTGACCATTTTTCCGGTAACCAGTGTGCCGGGTTTCATTCCGAAAAGTTCTCCGAGTGCTGCGCGGACGGCAGGTGCAGTCTGAACGATGACTGTTTTTGCAGGATCGGCCAGGGCCCGCAGTACTTCTGCCGTATGATCCACTTCGGTAAGGGCTCCGGTGGGGCAGACGGCAACGCACTGGCCGCAGTAGGTACATGTGGAATGTTCAAGGTTCTGCTCAAATGCGGGAGCAACGGTTGCCATGAATCCCCTGTTCACTGCCGAAAGTGCGCCGACTGTCTGGACGGTATTGCACATCATTTCACAGCGGCGGCACAGTATGCATTTGTCAAGATCCCTGATTATTGAGGGAGATGTATCCTTGCGGTATGTTGACATTTCAGCGATTTCTTCCCCGGGTATTTCCCTTATTCCGAGGTATTGTGCCAGTGACTGGAGGTCACAGTTTCCCGATTTTGCACATACAAGACAATCTTTCGGATGGTCCGACAGGATGAATTCCATTACAGTGCGGCGTGCATTGAGAACCCTTGTTGTGTGGGTCCTGACAACCATGCCTTCTTCACAGCTGGTGGCACAGGAAGGAGCAAGATTTCTTCTGCCCTCAACCTCAACGACACAGATCCTGCATCCTGCAGGTTTGTTTTCGATATTGAGGTCATCGAGCCTCATGTAGCAGAGGACAGGAATTTCAATTCCAAGCTCCCTGGCTGCTTTATGTATGGTGGTTCCTTTGGGGACTTCAATCGTTTTATTATCTATTGTGAGTTTTACTGTTTCCATTTCCGACAATTCTTTTTTTACTGAATAATGATTGCGTCAAATTTGCATTTCTCCATACATGCACCGCATTTAATGCATATTTCCGGATTGATCACATGTGGTTCCTTTCGCTCCCCGCTTATTGCGCCAACCGGGCAGACCCTTGCACATGCGGTACAGCCAACGCAATTGGCGGCAATAATGAAGTATTCCATCAGATCCTTGCATTTCCCGGCCGGACATTTCTTAACGGTAACATGAGCCTCATACTCCTCCCGGAAATTCTCAAGAGTTGAGAGAACCGGATTCGGAGAACTCTGGCCAAGACCGCAGAGCGAAGTATCCTTTATTACATGACACATGTTTTTCAGGCGTTCAAGATCGGCAGGCACTCCCTTACCCTTTGTTATATGTTCCAGAAGTTCATGCATCCTCTTGTTTCCTATACGGCAGGGTGAGCATTTGCCACAGGATTCCTCCACCGTGAATTCAAGAAAGAATTTAGCAACCGAAACCATGCAGTCGTCCTCGTCCATTACTATAAGTCCGCCCGATCCCATCATTGATCCCGCAGCTATGAGATTGTCAAAATCGATCGGAGTATCCAGATGTTTTTCAGTAAGACATCCGCCCGAAGGGCCTCCCGTCTGGGCAGCCTTGAATTTTTTTCCGTTTCTGATACCCCCGCCGATTTCATTTATCACTTCCCTGAGGGTGGTTCCCATCGGAACTTCAATAAGTCCGACGTTGTTTATTTTTCCCGCAAGGGCGAAAACCTTTGTTCCCTTGGATTTTTCTGTTCCGATGCTGCTGAACCATTCTGAGCCCTTGAGTATTATCGGTGATATGCAGGCATATGTTTCAACATTGTTGACAATTGTGGGTTTTTCCCTGAAGCCTGATACTGCCGGAAACGGCGGTTTTACGGTTGGTTCACCGCGGTCTCCTTCCATGGAATGGATGAGGGCGGTTTCCTCGCCGCATACAAATGCACCCGCACCATATTTTATTTCAATGTCGAAGCTGAAATCACTGCCCATGATATTGGTTCCTAGCAGGCCATATTCCCTTGCCTGCCGGATTGCTGTATTCAGCCGTGACACAGCCAGGGGGTATTCCGCACGGATATAGATCAGACCCTTGGCGGCTTCGATTGCATATCCGCATATTGCCATTGCTTCAAGTACGGCGTGCGGATCACCTTCCAGTATGGACCGGTCCATAAAGGCACCGGGGTCGCCTTCATCAGCATTGCAGACAACATATTTGACATCCGACTTGTTGTTGAAAGCAATTTCCCATTTAATGCCGGTGGGAAATCCGCCTCCCCCGCGGCCCCTTAATCCCGAATCCTTGATGAGTTTGATGACATCCAGGGGCTTCATGTTTGTCAGAGCCGTGGCAAGGGCTTCATACGCATCATGTGCTATAGCATCATCAATGCTTTCGGGATCAATAATACCACAGTTCCTTAATGCTATCCTCAGCTGTTTGCGATGCGGCGACAGTTCCTTTTCGGTAGCCAGTTTTTCTCCTGAACCGGGATCTGTGAACAGAAGCCTTTCAATCCTTCTTCCCTTCATGATGTGCTCACTGACAATCTCCCGTGCATCATCCGGCCTCACACCGGTGTAAATGATATTGTCAGGCAGTATTTTGATATTCGGCCCCATGCTGCAAAGGCCCATGCAGCCGGTTTTCACAACATTAACACTGTTCTCGAGGGCATTTGCCTCGAGTTCAAGCTTCAAGTTGTCTAGTAATGCTTCCCCCTGATCGCCTGTGCATCCGGTTCCTCCGCATACCATAATCTGGATTCTCTCTTTTGCCATGGTTTTCCTCCGTGGATGGTTTTGTTAAATAGAACGGTAATTGGCAGGCAGAATTCCGTCTGTAAGCTCCCCGTTCTTGATATATTTCTCTATTATCTCATCAGCTTTGATCTTGTCTACATTGCCAAAAACAACTGCTTCCCTGCCTGGAAGTCTTACCTCAATCGTGGGTTCGGCAAAACTGTATCCCATGTCTCCCGAGTTTATTACAGTTGCTTCAATATTACGCTTTTCAAGCTCTTCCCTGAAAAATTCGTAAATGCTTTTTGCACCGGATGCCAGTCCGCTTGTTCCCATGTGGACCCTGATCAGTATTTTTTCCTGTCCGTATAATTTTTCACGGATTTCTTTTTTGTGCTTACTTAATTCGGCAGGAGAATTGATTTTAGGCATATTTGCTTGATTTATTGTTTATTATAACATCCTCATCTATATCGTGTAATTATTGCGCACAAAAATAATAAATTTATTGTTATAAAAATAACATTGTTAATAAAATAACAATAAATTTTCTCTTTTTTGCTGAATGTGTTTTTAAACGGCATATATTCATTTGATATTCATCGGTTTCTACGGGGAGATAAATTCCTGAATTCAGAGCTTTCCTTCCATCCGGGCCATACACCGGCAAACGAAAGTTCAAAGGCTATGGAAAAGGCCAGTCCTGCATCTTCGGCAATACCTCCGAAATCCCATTTTCCGGCTTCGTAATTATCAGAAGGTCTGTGATACCTGTTTCTGATATAATCTTCCTCCTGTTCTGCCGCCCATTCTTTTCCGTATTTCAGGCTTTCAATGCTTCCTCTGGCATAAAGTGAAGGAACTCCTTTTTTTGCAAATGCAAAATGATCCGATCTGAAATACATTCCGGTATGGGGATTCGGATCCCCTGCAACATACCTTCCCTGTTTCTCTGCCAGCCTGGATGCAATGTCATCCAGCTCAGACTGTCCGTAGCCTGTTATCATCACATCCTTCATCCTTCCGATTGGCAGCATCAGATCATTGTTCAGACAGGCTGCTGTATTTTCCATAGCTATTACGGGGTGCTCCGTATAGTAAAGCGAACCCAGAAGACCCGCTTCCTCAGCTGTCGGGAAAAGGAGGACTATACTCCTTTCCGGCCTCTTTCCGAGGGAGGAGAAAGCTTTACCGGCAGCAAGAGCCCATGCCATTGCCGTTGCGTTGTCAACTGCACCGTTGTATATTGAATCACCGTTTTCGCTCTCGCCGATACCAAAATGATCCCAGTGGGCCGTAAACACAATACATTCATCCGGATTACGGGATCCTTTCAGTATTCCTGCCACATTCGACGATTCATCATACCTTATCTCATTCCGGCAGGAGACTGATGCGTTTATGTTAAGCGGAAAACCCCTGAATCCCTGTTTGCATGCTTCAGCTCTCAGACTGTCGGTGCTGAGACTGCAGGCTTTCAGCAGCCTGTCTGCGGAATCTCCCGGCAACCATCCCGTAAAGTCGCAGAGGGGGTTGTTCTGACCGTGGCCCTGAATATACAGCCTGGGCGAAATGGAGCTCTTGCGGGGAATATTGTATTCATAGCCAGCCCCTTCAGTGTCATGGATGATAAGTACAGCTGCTGCGCCCTGCCGGGCTGCCTCTTCATATTTGTAGGTCCATCTGCCATAATAAGTCATTTCCCTTCCCCTGAAAAGAGCAGAGTCGCCTGTATACAATCCCGGATCATTTACCAGAACAATCACCATCTTTCCCCTGACATCAAGTCCGGAATAATCATTCCAGCCATATTCGGGGGCATTAATTCCAAAGCCTGCAAACACAAGGGGAAGATCCACGGCAGTGATATGACCGCTTTCCAGGGGACTGATCACGGCAGCCTCGTCGGGTGTGCGGAAACGCAGGGTTGTGCCTGAAGGTTTACTGAAAAGTATCTCATCAACATGGGAAGTGATCTCGGCCATAGGCACTTTCTGGAAATAACTCCCGTCAAATGCCGGACCGAATTTTATTTTCCGCAGCTGATCCGCGAGGTATGATATAGTGATTTCCTCTCCTTCAGTAAAAGGTTTTCTGCCCATGAACCTGTCACTTGCAAGCTCGGCAACATACCTTTCAATACTCCTGACTGATATGCTCCTTACAGCTCTTTCAATCCGGGATCTGTCCGTTGAACAGCCAATCAGCAGCATCAGGACCGACAGGGGGAGAATTGCTCGGGTCATCAGGGTCAGGTTGATTTGTGCAGCGAAATTAATGCAAAAATGTTATGTTTGAAAACTGTGTGGAAAATAATAAAGGACAGCTCTTAATTTTTATTTTTACAACGGAAAAACCATAATTTGAAACAAAAAAATATAAACATGAAAAGCAATTTTCCGAAAGGAGTATTTATTATTATCCAGATTTTTTTCCTTCTTTCCGTCTCTCAGCTTGCAGCACAGATGCCCGGCCGGAATCCGGGCCAGGCTGCTGTTACAGGATGGCTTGATGACAGTCATTACCTTTTCAGGACCTGGGATTCTGAGGGAAAGGCAATAATTCAGAGTGTTGACATCCGTACTGGCAAAGGCACCGTAATCAGTCTTCCTGAAACCTCACGGGATCTTCTTGAAAAATCCCTCCCGGAAGGAACACAGCCGAAACCGGACGACATTGTCAGCCCTGACAATTCAGGCCTGATAAGAATCATTGACAATGATCTGTTTTATTTCAGAACGGGTGACAAAGAATTCCGGAGATTGACGGATGACAATGCCCCGGAAGTGAATGTGAGATTTTGTGATGACGGCAGCAAGATTGCATATACCCGCAACAGGGATCTGTATGTGTATGATCTGGTGAGTTTTAAGGAAACAAGACTGACTCATGACGCCTCAGACCGTATATATAACGGATATGCTTCATGGGTTTATATGGAAGAAATACTTGGCAGGGCAAGCCGTTTCGCAGCATTCTGGTGGTCTCCCGACGGATCGAGGATAGCATATCTCAGGACCGACGAAAGTGATGTTCCGATGTTTACACTTAACAGACTGGATGAAGAGGATGGCATTCACGGAACCCTCGAGCAGGTTCCCTATCCGAAGGCAGGAGATCCCAACCCCAGGGTGAGAATGGGAATTGCAGACCTGGCTACCGGAGAAACAGTGTGGGTAAAAACTGATTATTCAGCAGACCAGTATATAGCCTGGCCGTTCTGGACTCCCGACAGCAGGCATCTGGCAGTTCAGATACTGAACCGCGATCAGAACAATCTCAGTATAATACTTGCTGATCCGCTCACGGGTGACTACAGGGAAATCTACAATGAATGGAGAAGGACCTGGGTTGAATTCATGGAAGATATTTACGTTATGAAAAACGGATCAGGATTCATTATCAGAAGTTTTATGAATGACTGGGAGAACCTGTATTTTTACGCATGGGAGGGCAGACTGATCGCGCAGCTCACCGATTTTGACTTCAGGGTGACTTCAGTAATACGTGTTGATGAAGATCAGAAAACCGTCTATTTCACTGCAACGGGACCGGAGTCAACCGACCTTCATGCATGGAGAGTCGGACTTGACGGAAAGAATCTTGTCAGGCTTACAACGGGTGAAGGCAGTCATAATATAAGCATCTCGCCCAAGGGAACTTACTATATTGATACCTGGAACAGCCTTTCTGACCCGGGATCAATAATAGCCTACAACAGAAAGGGAAGGATGATACGTGAAATACACAGGTATGAAATACCTTCCTTTGACCCCGGAAGGCATGCCCGTTCAGAAATGATCAGGATTCCGACATCTGACGGTTTGTTCAATATGCCGGCCATAATAACCTATCCGCTTAATTTTGACCCTGCGGAAAAATATCCGGTGTTGTTCAGAATCTATGGCGGACCGGACTCCAGAAATGTGTATAACAGATGGCAGGGCACGGATCTGTCGTGGTATTCACAAAACGGAATAATTGTTTTCACAGTTGATCACCGGGGTTCGGGACAGTTCGGCCGGAACGGGCTTGATTACCTTCACCGTTCACTTGGCCGGTGGGAGATACTGGATTATGCCGATGCGGTGGAATGGCTGAGGACAAAATCATTTGTCGATCCGGCAAGGATCGGAATAACGGGAAGTTCATACGGCGGATACATGACCTGCATGGCCCTTACCAGGGGGGCGGATTACTGGACCCACGGCTTTGCAGGATCATCAGTAACCGACTGGAGGCTTTATGACAATATCTATACAGAAAGGTTTATGGATACTCCCGGGGATAATCCGGAAGGCTACAGACAGGGCTCAGCACTTACGTGGGCGGAAAATTACAGGGGGAAGCTCTACATGACACACGGTGACATGGACGATAATGTCCATATGCAGAATACTATACAACTTATTTCAAAATTGCAGGACGAAGGGAAGGATTTCCGGTTCATGCTTTATCCCAACGGAAGACACGGCTGGGGTGGACAAAAACGCATGCATCTGAGGAATGAGGAATATAATTTCTGGCTTGAAAGTTTTTTCGGCAATCAGTAAAGCCGGCATTGATACCTCAGTTTTATGAAGAAGAAAATATCGCTGTTGTTGTTTTTACTGCTGGTCCCGGTCCCGGTCTTATTTTCCGCCTCTGCCCCGGAAAACAGGATAAGATCGTTTGATCTGTACATTCTCCTTTCGAGGATGGATCTGGACAGGCCGGAACTTGACAGGGTAAAGGCATCATATGGAAACCCCGCAATTGTTGCGGAAGAATTGCTCAGATACTTCAAATCACGTTCCTCTGTCAGGCATCTTGTTGACCGTCAGGATAAAAGTGAAGAACATGAGAAAGCTGTATCGGATACTGACCTCAGGATAGCCGGCAATGCCCTGGAGCATGTTTTTATCGGCCAGCCTTCCTATCCTCCGGTATTCTGCGGGGATGATATAAACTGGGCCATGCGTCCCGTGCCTGACAATGAATGGATCTGGCAGCTGAACAGGATGTATTTCTG
Organism: Bacteroidota bacterium; assembly: GCA_029547705.1. GTDB lineage: Bacteria > Bacteroidota > Bacteroidia > Bacteroidales > VadinHA17 > LD21. The sequence goes on from JAKPOU010000041.1 coordinate 122,497, forward strand.
GGATTCCATGGCGAAAGTTTACCGGGCTACCGGTGATGAGAAGTATGCCGCGGAATGGTGCAGTCAGCTGATAGACTGGACGAAAAAGAATCCCAGAGACAGCAGCCATGACTATGCCTGGAGATCCATTGAAGCGGGAATAAGGGCCCATTCCTGGACAGGTCTTTTCCAGTATTTTATCGGTTCTCCTCATTTCAACGCGGAAGTGCTGGTGGCCTTTCTCAACAGCATGCATGATCATGCCGCCTATCTGATGACGCAGTACAGAAGCAAAAGCAACTGGGCTCTCATGGAAGCTGAAGGACTGGCTTTCACCGCCATTTTCTTTCCTGAATTCCGGGAATCGGAAGTATGGCGCGGAGAAGCTTTCAGGCGGCTGAACAGTGAGATAAACATACAGGTTTACCCCGACGGCTATCAGCGTGAACTTGCAATGAGTTACCACGCCGGTTGTATCGACTGGTTCCTGAGAACATTGAATCTTGCGGTGATGAACGGATTCGGCGATGCATTTCCGGAAAGTTATCTGCGGGTTGTTGAAAAAATGTGTGAGGTTCCGGTGAAAATGACATTTCCGGATGGTTCCTCAACCCAGTTCGGTGATTCCTGGGCCGGAGAACCCGGAATGTATTACGGCAGGATCAGGAAATGGGCAGAAATGTTCGGAAGGGAAGATTTCCTTTATGTTTCCTCAGGGGGCAGCGAGGGGGTCATTCCGGATTCAACAGCCTGGGCCATGCCTATAAGCGGATTTTATTCCATGCGCAGCGGATGGGATGAGGACGCAGTATGTCTCGTTCTGAAATGCGGTCCGGATGGCGGAGGACACTGTCATCCCGACAATGGCAGCTTTGAATTGTATGCCGGAGGCCGGCATCTGATGCCTGATGCCGGAAGCTATATCTACAGCGGGGATCCTGAAGGCAGAAGATGGTTCCGGCAGACAAGGGTACATCAGACTCTTACCCTCAACGGTGCCGATTCGGATTATGCCCCGGGGCTGCTGTTGTGGAAACCGGGGGAGAATCTTGATGTGCTGGTGGTGGAAAATGATAGTTACCCCGGTCTTACTCACCGCCGTGCAGTAATGTTTGTGGAAAAGAAATATTTTATAATTATTGATGAGGCAAGCGGAGAAGCCACAGGCAATATTGATCTGCATTTTCAGCTCGCGCCGGGCAGGGCAGTCTTTGACCATGGCAGATTCCTTGCCAGGTCAGATTTTGCGGAAGGCTGGAATGTCATGGTTCAGGCCATGCCCCGGAAAAGGATGAAAATGGCTGAAGAAGAAGGGCAGGTCTCTTTTGTTTATGGTGAAAAGGAAAAACGGCCGGCATTTTGTTACAGCATCAGGAAGGAAAAAGTGGATGAGATCATCAGATTCGTCACAGTTGTATTTCCCTATCAGGGTATTCAGCCGGAAGTGAAAGTAAAAACCTCAGGAAAAACTGCTCCGGGCAGCCGGGGAATCCGGCTGAAGGTCAGATCGGGCAGGTCGTTCCGCCGGATAGGATATGATCTTCAGAATGAGCGGTCAGCTTTCAGGCAGTGATGAAGAAGCTTCTGCAGGAATGTTGATTTAAAATTGATAAAAAACCACTGTCCATGAATAAATCCGTATCAATTTATACTTAGAGTTTATTATATTGGACCAGAAATTAATCCAGTAAATATGATTACAGGGATACTCAGGGAGCCGGCCGGTGAAAAAAGGGTAGCAATGCTTCCTGCCGAGGCGGCTCTCCTAAAAAAACTTGGAGCTGAAGTAATTATAGAAAAAAATGCCGGTCTTGCTTCTTTTTCTGCTGATGAGGAATATTTAAAGAATGAAATTCCCTCATTTCCCAGACAGGAAATTTTTACCAGGTCCGATCTGATCCTTTCCGTCAATTCCGTTCCCCTATGCGACCTGGATCTGTGTCGTGAAGGACAGGTTCTCTGTTCTGTTGTCAATGTTGCGGAAAACCGTGAGTGGCTGGAGAAAGCCAGGTCAGCCGGACTGACCGTGCTGGCTCTTGACATCATTCCCCGGACCACGCGGGCGCAGGCCATGGATATTCTTTCATCCATGGCAACAGTGTCGGGTTACAAGGCTGTTCTTGATGCGGCTAACCGTCTTCCCGCGTTCTTTCCCATGTTCATGTCGGCAGCAGGTACAATCAAACCGGCCAGAATGCTGATTCTTGGTGCCGGGGTGGCAGGTCTGCAGGCCCTGGCCATTGCACGAAAACTGGGTGCGGTGGTTGAGGTCTTTGATGTCAGGTCTGCAGTGAGGGAGGAGGTGGAGAGCCTTGGTGGCAGGTTTGTTGAAGTGGAAGGTGCCAGGGAGGACCAATCTGCAGGAGGCTATGCCGTTGAACAGACCGAAGAATTCCAGGCGAAACAGCGGGAACTTATTCAGCAACGTGCAATAGCATCTGATGTTGTCATTGCCAGTGCACAGATACCGGGTAAAAGGGCACCGCTTTTGCTTCAGGGAGAAACAGTCAGATCCATGAAACCGGGATCGGTGATAATTGATCTTGCAGCCTCATCGGGAGGAAACTGTGAACTTACCGAAAACGGGAAAATAATCAGTGTGAATGGAGTCGAAATAGTCGGAAAATCCGATTATCCTTCGGATATGCCGGCAGATGCCAGCAAGATGTTCGGGAACAATATCGTCAATTTCATGAAAATTTTGCTCGGCCAGGAAGGCAGCCTGATGCTTGATATGGAGAATGAAATCATCCGGGGCACCACTGCAGTCCATGCCGGTGAATATGTAAGTGACAGAGCGAGGCAATTGTTAAATATCAAATAGGTCAATATATGGAAAATGTACTGGGTTTCTTCTTGCAGCACAGGGAAGCAATTTTCATTGTTATCCTTTCTGTTTTTCTGGGAATAGAAGTGATAAGCCATGTTCCCGCAATCCTTCACACACCACTCATGTCTGGAGCCAATGCCATCCACGGGGTAGTCATCATCGGAGCCATTATTGTAATGGGGCATGCTGACACGACCGGATCCATGATACTTGGATTCCTGGCTGTTGTGCTTGGCACCCTGAATGTTGTTGGCGGATTTGTCGTGACCGACAGAATGCTGGAAATGTTTAAAAAGAAGAAATAAGCTTTTCTGAAAATAAAAAACCTCGGCGGAATGAACGAATTAACCCTGTTTCCCTATGGTATCTCAATACTGGAGATCATCTATGTTGTTTCCTCTGTTCTGTTTATACTGGGTTTGAAGAAGCTGAGCCACCCCCTCACTGCACGGAGGGGAAACATTCTTGCAGCTGTCGGAATGGGCCTAGCCATAGTCGCGACGATACTTTTTCATAAAAAAGACGGTGAAGCAATAGGAAATATTCCCTGGATCATTGCAGCAATAGTTGCAGGAACGATTATAGGCTGGGTGATTGCAGTGAGAGTGAAAATGACTGCAATGCCCCAGCTGGTATCCTTCTTCAACGGTATGGGAGGAGCTGCCGCTGCTCTTATTTCAATGATGGAATTCCCTCATGTACACAGTGATCTGATTGCCGCACACGGTATGGCCAACGGCCAGGTGCTGGCAATTCTCCTGGGACTCGTGATAGGGTCGGTTTCCTGGGCCGGAAGCATGATCGCATTCGGAAAGCTTGACGGATGGATAGGTGATCTGAGGGTAAAATCAATGAAATACGTTAATGTCGGTATATTGCTGGTAATTACCGGAATGGTGATCTATGTAATGACCAGGAATGTTCAGCATGCATCGGAACTGAATCACTGGATATATATAATATTTGCCGTTGCCGTTGTATACGGAGTGCTTTTCGTTATGCCAATAGGAGGTGCCGACATGCCGGTTGTCATATCCCTTCTCAACTCATTTACCGGGGTTGCTGCTGCCATGGGAGGCTTCCTGTACAATAACCAGTCAATGCTGACCGGCGGTATACTTGTCGGATCTGCGGGAACAATACTGACCATTCTGATGTGCAGGGCAATGAACAGGTCCCTCCTGAACGTCATTGTCGGGGTTTTCGGAGGAGGAGGCCGGACGGGAATTGATACGGCAGGCACGGTAAAGGAAATTACACTCTCAGATGCAGCCGTACTTCTCAGTTATTCGAAAAAGGTAGTTATCGTCCCCGGCTACGGACTGGCTGTTGCACAGGCACAGCATATCTGTCACGAGCTTGACAAGCTTCTGGACCAGAAGGGAGTGGAAGTTAAATATGCCATTCACCCAGTTGCCGGGCGTATGCCCGGACATATGAATGTTCTGCTGGCTGAGGCTGATGTACCGTATGAGCAGCTCATTGAAAGCGATGAGATCAATCCTGATCTTCCCGGCACTGACGTGGTGATGGTTATCGGTGCCAACGATGTGGTTAATCCTGCAGCTGAAGACGATCCTTCAAGCCCGATTTATGGTATGCCCATTGTCAAGGCCAGGGAAGCCAGGAATATTATCGTGATGAAACGCGGAATGGGAAAGGGCTATGCTGCAATAGAGAACCTCCTCTTCTTTGACGATAAAACCAGAATGCTTTTCGGAGATGCGAAAACAAGCCTTCAGAACCTTGTCAATGAGGTGAAAAATCTGTGAAGAAACTTTCTGCGCTTCGCCTTGCCATGTTTCAGGCAGGCATCAATGTGTATATTATTCCTCTGGCGGACAATCATCTTCAGGAATATGTTCCCGCCCACTGGAATATTGTCAGATGGCTTACGGGATTCACAGGGTCGGCCGGCATTCTTGCCATCACGGCAGACAGGGCGGAACTGTGGACCGATTCACGTTACCTTATACAGGCAGAAAATGAACTTTCAGGTTCGGGTTTCACTCTTGCCGCATCCTCTTCGTTCCGTGGTAAAAATTCAATTGACTGGCTCGAAAGTCTGATAGCCGGAAAAAGCATGGTCGGTTTTGACGGACGTATTGTTTCAGTGAATTTTTACAGGAATCTGCATAAAAGGCTCGTTTATAAGAATGTAAGCTTTGTTGACGATGCTGACCTGATTGGCGGAATATGGAAAGACAGGCCGGGGATGCCTTCTTCGGCTATCTGGAAGCATCCGCCTGAATTCTCGGGAATGGAACATTCTGACAAGATCGCCAGCGTGAGAAAGCTAATGAAACAAAGAAATATCAGCCTTCATATTCTCACTTCTCCGGATGATATCATGTGGCTCTTAAATCTGAGGGGCAATGATCTTAAGTACAGCCCGGTGGCTTTGTCATTTGCCATAATTGCAATGGACCGGCTTTATTTCTTTGTTGACCAGAGCCGGCTGCCGCAGGATATTGCAGAAAATCTGATACTTGCCGGTGTAACAGTATTTCCATACGGGGATTTTACGGAAAAGCTGAAATCATTTCACAGGGAGTCATTTGTCCTTATTAATCCTGCCAGAATTTCTGTTTCTGTCTTTAATGCTCTTTCAGGTTCTTATTATATTGTTGAAGATGAAAATATCCCGACTTTGCTGAAAGCAAAAAAGAACGAAACGGAAATAAGAAATATCCTTGAGACAATGATAAAGGACGGCCTTGCCCTTGTAAGGTTCTTCATTTACCTTGAGAGCAGCATAGAAAACCGGCAGATAAGTGAAATGTCGCTGGCCGCAAGGCTTGAAGAAATCAGATCAGCAGACAGTGGTTTCCTGGGTTCCTCGTTTGCCTCCATTGTTGCTTTCAATGATCATGCTTCACTTCCCCATTATTCGCCGACGGTTGATACTGATGTCAGAATCACGACGCCCGGTCTCCTGCTGCTTGATTCCGGCGGTCACTACCCGGGCGGGACCACTGATATTACCAGGACAATCTGTCTTGGCAGGCCTACAACCGGGCAGAAACGTGATTTCACCCTGGTGTTGAAAGGCCATATACGCCTCGCAGGATCGAAGTTTCCGGCTGGCACGAAAGGTCATCAGCTGGATATTCTTGCAAGAGAGGCCCTGTGGCAGGCCGGAATGGATTATGGTCATGGTACCGGCCATGGAGTGGGTTATTGCCTGAATGTTCATGAGGGCCCTCACAGTATCAGCCCGGTATCCGGCAGAACGGCCCTTGAGGCAGGTATGATAGTATCAAATGAACCTGCCATATACAGGGAAGGGGAATACGGGATCCGTACAGAAAACCTTATGCTATGTTGTGAAGATGAAGAGACGGAATTCGGAAAATTCCTCAGGTTTGAGACTCTTTCTCTCTGTCACATAGATAAATCGCTTATTGATAAATCCATGATGACTGATGAAGAGATTGCCTGGCTTAACGGATACCATGCCGCTGTATTTGAGAAACTGAGCCCCTGGTTGAATGATGATGAAAAAGAATGGCTCAGGGGCAAAACAGAAAAACTGTGATCTGCCTGTCTGATCATTCACGGCATCTGCTGTTGCCAGCGTTTTTGCTTTTGACTGCATTTTTATTGTTGTCCGCACTGCAGCGGTTGCCGGTACTTCTGCTGACGGCCGCACTTTTTCTGCAGTCACGTCTATACTGTATATAACCCTTAAAATATGAATACATGAGAATTGAAGCTTTATTTGGAAAATTGCCCGGCTTACTGGTTTTTATCACGGTTTTGTCGGCATCATGTTCCGGCAATGACAAAGATTTCAACACAATAAATCTCAGGTGCGAACATATGGTTAATCCCCTGGGAATAGACAGCAGGTCACCAAGGTTTACCTGGCAGATTGATGATGACAGAACGGGCGTGGAACAGAAATCCTGGAGGATATTCGTCGGTACTGATTCTGCGGGTGTGGCAGGAGGCAGGGGAAATATTTGGGACTCCGGAACCAGGAAATCCAAAACCAACCTGGCTGTTTACGAAGGCCGGAGTCTGGAACCATTTACAAAGTATTACTGGAGTGTAAGGATAAGGGATGGAAGCGGAAGATTGTCAAAAATATCTGAAACCGCATCCTTTGAAACAGGGATGATGGAAGCGGCTGCCTGGAAGGGCAGCTGGATAAGTGATTCAAGGGATATTAATCTGAAGCCTGCAGCCTGTTTCAGGAAATCATTCCGTATTCCGGGCAGGATCAAGTCGGCCCGTGCATATATAGCTGCAGCCGGACTGTATGAACTGACAGTTAACGGAGTCAGGGCGGGCGATCATTTGCTGGATCCCGCATATACACGCTTTGACCGGCGGAATCTGTATGTTACCCACGATATAACTGAACTGCTCAGGGAAGGGGAAAACGCTGCAGGGGTACTTATGGGAAACGGCTGGTATAACCACCAGTCAACGGCGGTATGGTTTTTCCACGAAGCTCCGTGGCGTGCAAGACCCTCTTTTTGCATGGAGATCCACATATCCCTGGAGGACGGATCATCCATGATCATTCCCAGCGGAACCGACTGGAAAACTGCTACCGGCCCGGTGATCTTCAATAGTATTTATACAGCCGAACATTATGACGCAAGGCAGGAAAAGCCCGGTTGGGATCTGCCCGGATATGATGACTCATACTGGAAAGAACCGGTACTGGTGCCGGCACCATCACAGAATATCACGGCACAGGCCATGCACCCCATAAGAGCTGAAGCTGAATTGTCCGCAAAGAGACTTAACAGGATAAACAGCAATACATGGGTTTATGATTTCGGACGGAATATTGCCGGTGTCACCCGTTTGAGGATAAGCGGAAGCCGCGGTACGGTGATCAGACTGAAGCACGGGGAAAGATTAATGCCGGACGGACGTGTTGACCAGTCTAATATTGACGTTCATTACCGCCCGGCGGATGACAGTGATCCCTTCCAGACAGATATATTCATTCTGGCCGGAAGGGGGGAGGAGGTCTTTATGCCCCGGTTTAACTACAAAGGCTTTCAGTATGTTGAACTGACATCTGACAGGCCGGTTCAGGTGAACAGGGAAAGTCTTTCTGCATTCTTCATGCACAGCGATGTTCCTCCGGCAGGATACATTAAATCCTCAGATACATTGCTGAATAGGATCTGGGAGGCTGCAAACAATTCCTATCTCTCCAACCTTTTCGGTTATCCGACTGATTGTCCCCAGAGGGAGAAAAACGGGTGGACAGGAGATGCGCATATTGCCGTTGAAACGGGCCTGTATAATTTTGATGCTGTTACAGTATATGAAAAATGGCTGAACGACCATCTGGATGAACAGCAGCCCAATGGTGTGCTGCCGGCAATTATTCCCACCAGCGGCTGGGGCTATCACTGGGCAAACGGACCTGACTGGACCAGCACCATAGCCATTATACCATGGAATATATACTTGTTTTACGGCGATCCGCACTTGCTGAACCTATGTTATGACAACATAAAAAGATATGTTGACCATATAACGGAACTGAGCCCGGACGGACTTACCGACTGGGGGCTTGGTGACTGGATACCGGTTAAGTCGGTATCACCTAAGGAATTAACTTCTTCGATTTATTATTTTGTGGATGCATGCATTCTTGCAAAGGCTGCCAGGCTGTTTGGAAATGATGCTGATCATGAGAAATACAGCAGGCTGGCTCAGAAAATAAAGGATGCTGTAAATGAGAAATACCTGGACAGGGAAAAGGGGATTTACGGAAGCGGATTTCAGACTGAAATGAGCTTTCCGCTTATGTGGGGTATTGTACCCGATGAGTTCCGGGAAGTCATTGCTTCGAACCTGGCAGAAAGTGTAAGGGCAAACGATTATCATATTGATGTGGGCCTTCATGGCACAAAATCCATTCTGAATGCCCTCAGTGAAAACGGATATCCCGATATTGCCTTCAGACTGGCAGTTCAGGATACTTTCCCTTCCTGGGGCTGGTGGATTGTAAATGGCGCAACAACCATGTTTGAAAACTGGCCGATCAATCCTGAATCGGATATCTCAATGAACCACATCATGTTTGGTGAGATAAGCGCATGGATGTACAAGGCACTGGGAGGCATATTTCCAGATGAGGATCAGCCCGGCTTTAAAAATGTAATACTGAAGCCGCACTTTGTTGACGGTCTTGATAAGTTTGAGGCACGGCATGACGGACCATACGGCACAATCATATCATCGTGGGAAAAGGCGGGAGACAGGGTCGTTTACAGGATCACCCTGCCTCCGGGAAGTACGGCAACATTTTATCCTGGAGAGGGCAAAATCCTGGAGCAGGACAGGGAAGTAAATAAAAACAGGCACATCGTTCAGAGGAATACTGAGGATGGCCGGGCACTTTTACTTGGCTCGGGGAAATATGAGTTTACAATACAAAAGCATAAGGCAGGGCATTAGTTACCCGGCCTCATTGTTTCCCTGACATACGAAGGGTCGGCCACAGGGAACTCAGTGATCCTTAATTTTGCTGAGCCATAGGGCACAAGCCTGATAATTTCCGGGTTAAGACTGGTTTTTACCGGACTCACCGGAGGGATATCAGCTGAATTGTTCTTCATTGTCCATTCCGGTATTCTTATGCCTCTGGCACTTATCACAACCGGGGGATCCTTTTCCCATTCAATATATCTGCCTGAATCAGGCGACCAGATCATATCACCCCTGTCCGCGAAGGGGTATTTTTCAATACTGTTTTCAATGACGCTGAATCCCCTGGGCAGAGAATTTTCATCAGCCAGAAGGGCATAGTTCCACGGACTTTGCGGATATATTTCCCAGTCAACACTGCCCTTGTAGCTGAAATTATCGTAATTCAGTCTTGTGCTTCTGTAATCCCTGTCAATTCCAAGCGAAAAGAAGAGCGGACCTCTCAGGAGGGAAACAGAATTATTGTATCTTCTTTCCAGTCTTAATTTCATGGGAATATCGATAATAATCTCATCACCGTTCTTCCATTTTTCATCAATCCGCAGGGATGATCCGGCCTCAGCTTCAGCTGACCGTCCCTTATAACTTATTGATACATCGTCCGCCCATCCCGGAATTCTCAGATAAAGCGGGAACCTTACATTTTTATCAGTGCTGATGGTCAGTAAGATTTTTCCCCTGAAGGGATAGTCTGTTTCTTCCCTGATCGTGACTTTATCTCCTTTTCCGACCCTGGCGCTTACAGTGCACGGACTGTAGGCTACTGCTGCAAGGCCATTGTCGTTTGTAGCCATCCAGAGGCTTGCTGCAAATTTAGGCCATCCCTGGTGCATGTTTGCCAGGCAGCAGGCGAAATTGGGCATAAGACCATAAATATTTGAATAATTGCCGTTTGTAGACCAGTCTCTCGGATCTCCCGTAACAAGAACCTGGTTCGACTGCTGGTCGTACTGATGGGCCCACATGTCTGCAGTTGTTGTTCCGGGAAGTGAATTGAAGGCCAGTGATTCCAGCCGGTCTGCCAGACTGTTGTCACCAAAGACCGCATACAGCTCCTCCAGGGAGAACATGTATTCAACCACGGAACAGAGCTCTGTTCCTCGGACGGGGCTCTTTCCGGAAAGATGTTCATCGCCTGAAAACCTTCCCCCGGCCTGGCCGTGATGAAGGTCATATTTCATAATGCCGTCAAAAACGGCATTCCTGTATCTTTCATTCTTTGACTGCTGATACCAGAGACCGGGATACTTGATTGCCATAGCATTGTTGACCACATGTGCCGTCAGGCCGTCTTCCTTCCAGTTGAGCGGAATACGTTTCTCGGCATTGGCTGAAGAGTCCCAGGGAAATTCTTCATAATAGGAAGTCCAGTCGCGGCTGTTGGCCTGTATTGATTCAACGGCTTCCAGAATCCAGGCTTCCTTAGTTTCGCGGTAAAGCCAGTATCCTGTAACTGCATTTTCCATTGCCCTTACACCCCTCCATTCACTGTCGGGCCAGTCGGGCTGAGTGCTGCGGATGTATCTGAAATAGTTCATCAGGACATCCAGGGCACGTTTATCGGAAGTTGCCTCATAGTATTGCATCAGTACCTTGTTTGCGACAGCCAGCGGCCATCGGTCACTGTTACCCGGGGGACCATACCAGCCTGAATCCGTGCTTCCGGCAAGAATAGAGGCAATCCATCCTTTTGCCTTCTCCCTGAGGCTCTCATCGTCAAGAAGCCAGGCCAGCGGAACAAGGCCGTCAAGGTAATACGGGCCCCTTTCCCATGATTCTCCGTTTCCCCCGTGCCAGGCTGAATTGACAAGATCGGGCCAGAAATCATCCAGGTTTCCAGTCAGGCCATCAGCCTGGGCCTGCAGCTGATCCCTGAGCCAGCCTTCGGGCCTGATGGAACCCAGAGGCAGCCTGATAAAGGCATTTTGTAAAAGCGGCGGAGGATTGCCCTTGTAGTTAGTATTATCCTTTCTGCCCGAACAGGCCTGGATCAGTAAAATTGTTGCCGTTACCAGGAAAATAATTGTCTGATTCCTTATCATGATATTTTTACTAAAATTTTCAGATACTCACTGGCAGATTGTTATCCCGTTGCCTTGCAGCAAGGGGTTCCGGTGTGGCAGAACCGGCTCACGCCAGATACCGGAATTCCGGTTGACAGAGCCCTTTCTTTCAATACCGGGCGGTTCAGGTCTGCTTTGCTTTGCAGGAATTAAGCCCGGAACAGGGACCGGGATTTGTTATTCCCGGATAAACAACAGTTCAGGATTGATACTCCTGTTGACATCCACTCCCTCGATTGCCTGTAGCATGTCAAACCAGGCAACTCCTGCAGAAGGCAGTTGCAATATAACATTTGTTTTCGGAGGAATATTGTTTCCGTACGGAATTGTGATTGCTGCCACATATTCTTTCCATTCACTGCTCAGGGCGAACCGCCTGCTGCCATAGTTGCCCAGGGAAATTTCAAAATAAAGCGGACTGCCTGTTACGGGATTGTCCGTTATTATTTCCGGATCGGTTTTCGCCATTACGGAAATATAATATGTTTTTCCCGGGCTGGTCCTGAAGGGGAAAAATCTCAGACGTGCGCTGCGGTTGTCCGCAGGGGTTATAAGTCTGAGGGAATGATTTCCCTCCACATGTTCACGGCTGTCAAGGAAGAAAGTAGCACCCCTGTCGCCATTGTTCCAGGCGTAGCATGATGCAGGAATACCAGGACTGGAGAGATCCTCGAATCCCGGATCCGTTATAAGGTTTCCTTTAAATGGTTTTACGTTTTCTTTGACCGTTAAAAGATTAAAAAGGTAAACCTGGGTGCCCAGGGCAGAAAGCTGATCATTGAATTTTCCGTCCTTCAGTGTAACAAATCTGTTTTCAAAGATGACCCTGGCTCTGCCCGACAATGGGGATGCAAGGGAAAAATCTGCACGGACCGGCATATTTGTCCGGTTGGCGGCAAGGATCATCAGCTGGCCCCTGTGAGCGAATGATGCAAGCATGATATTTTCCGAGCCGGATGAGACCGCAACACTTGCTTCATCAGACAAAAGCCATGGTGTCATTTCGGCTATTTCAACAGCCATTTTTCCGCATTCATTCCACAGTGCGGTTGATTTCGGGAAAAGGTTCAATCCCTCCCTTACGAAATACTGAATACCTTTTGCGCCATTTATTATTGACTGGTAAGTCATTGCCCTGACTTCCTGAACAGTTGGTTCCCGGCTCCATAATTCACCGCCCCCGAATGCCTGGGGCACCATCCATACCGGCCGCCTGCCCCTGAATTCGTTTGAAAGGGTTTTTGCCACATTCCCCGGCAATGTTACAGGTGAGACCGGAATGGGATAGGGGTCTGCCATAACGATATCGAGTGCGTTGATATATTTGCGTGCATCCGTGAAGGGAGCCATAAATACTACAGATACAGGATGCCAGGGATCATTTTCCCGGATCAGTTCATAGATGGCCCGGATTGTATCGGGAGGGATCCTGTAGCCGTTTGGTTCATCCGCGATATACCAGGCAAGGAGGGCGGGATGGTCACGAAATGATTTTATCTCATTCAGCAACAAGGCTTTCTTCCCCGCTGCCGTGATTCCTTCCAGCTGTGAGGCCACTCCCCCGCCTCCGGCTACGGAAAGAAGGTTGTAATGCACTTTCATTCCCAGTTGTGCACATCTGTCCATATATGCCTTTCTTTCCGGAAATGAAGATGGCAGAATCTTCTGGTAGGGCGATATCATGTTGAATCCCCTGACTGCTTCTTCTTCCGGCAGGGAGGGATGAACGGGAGAATAGCAGTAAAACCCTGCCGGAAAGAATTGTCTTTTATTCACAATCAGTCCGCCGGTCAGCCTGTCGGTTTTGACTTCATTGGGTTTGTAGTCCAGATGCAGCAGAAGCGTTTTTGCAATGAACCTTGTGGTAGTGCCTGCTGCATGGATTTCTGCATTCAGTCTGTGGAAACCTTTCCCGGTTGTAATTTTAAAGGGTATCCTTACCAGTCTGTTCCGTGCAGTCCCGCTCCATGTGCAGACTGTGTCCCCATTTGCCAGAGTGACAAGCACCGCCAGCCTGTCTGATGTATGAGCCGGGGGGATATGAAGTATAATTTCAGCATTGTCCTCAAAGCTGTAGAAAGAGTATCTTGTATTGAGACTGAATGTTAGTGAATCAATCTTTTGCGCCAGGACCTGATCTGTAAATGTAAAAACAAGTATTATTAAGATTATTCCAGACCTTTTCACGGGATATATTATTTTAATAATATTCAGCTTTTAAAATTATTAATTCCTCAGAAATTGTATTTTTGTTAACGTAGAAGTTATCAATAGATGTTCACATAACACAATCCGGATTATCAAACATCCGGTACTAAATTCAGAAATACTGTAACGGTTTTTTAATCTTTAATCTTTATTTAAATCTGTTAATCTATGAAAAAGAAAATGAAGAGTGAATTATTTTTCCCTTCCGGAAAAAGAATTGGAAACTACATAGCGGTAACGGTTTTGTTATTAATGATTCTGATTCTGATTCCTGTTGTGAAGGTTTCAGCTGTTGATCATTTTAAAATACTTCCTGATGATTTTCCTGTGCAAAATATTGTTACAGGGAAAGTTACTGATGCCAAGGGCGAATCATTGCCTGGAGTAACTGTTGCCGTGAAAGGTACGAATCTTGGTACACTTACCGATATCGGAGGCAGGTTTTCCATCAGCAATATACCTGATGATGCTGTACTTGTTTTTTCATTTGTCGGATTAAAAACACTGGAAATATCTGTTGCCGGTCAGGCCTCAATAGATGTCAGTATGGAGGAAGAAGCTATCGGTCTTGCTGAAGTTGTTGTGATCGGATATGGGACAGCTTTGCGAAAGGATTTTACCGGAACGGTCGGTTCTCTAAATGTAGAAAGCTCGCCCGTGGCACAGCTTCCGAAATTCAATGCACTTGAAAGCCTTAAGGGGAGTATTTCAGGCCTGAATATTGGATCAACCAATACTGCAGGAGGACAGCCAAGTATGCTGATCCGTGGTCAGAATTCAATTTCAGGTTCAAACGATCCCCTGATCGTACTTGACGGGGTTATTTATCTTGGCAGTCTTGGGGATATTAATCCAAATGATATTGCCAGCTTTGATGTTCTCAAGGATGCTGTTTCCGCAGCTGCTTATGGTTCAAGATCAGCAAACGGGGTAATTGCCATTACAACAAAGAAAGGACTGGTAGGAAAACCGCTGATAAGTTTTAAAGCGTCCTCAGGTATCCAGACATGGCAGAACATGCCTGTTATGATGAAGGGTGAAGAATGGATAACGGTTGTAAATGCCCGTAATCAATATACCCCGGGGTCAACGGAATGGATGAAACCGGGAGAACTTGCCAACCTGAAAGCAGGAAAAGAAACAATCTGGCTGGAGGAGGTTACACGTACCGGTGTGATACAGGATTATCAAATTGCGGTTTCCGGTGCAAATCCTAATGTTAACTATTATTTTTCCAGTTCATATGATGTCAACAAAGGAATTATTGTAGGCGATGATTTTAACAGATTGTCTTTTCTGGCCAAACTGAAAACAAATGTTGCAAAATGGCTTGAGATCGGTCTGGACGCGGGTTTTTCCAGACGTGATTATTCAGGATTTTCCGCTAACATTGGTACTGCACAGGTAATGTCCCCTTATGGTGTCATGTACCGCGACGACAAGGGGAATCTTGAAAAATATCCATATACACAATCTGGTGTAAATCCCCTGTGGGGTGTGATAAATGATGTTGCCGATAACAAGGATATCAGGAATAATTTCAGGCTGAACGCGTATTCGGTAATAAATATCCCATGGGTGAAAGGTCTGAGTTACAGACTTAATTTGCAGACTAACCTTGATAAAAATGAATCGGGAAATTTCTATTTTGAGGATTATTACATTGCTGAAGGTGAAGGTCTGGAAAGATATTCCGCGGCCGTGATCCAGGGTTTTCTTTCCAGGGCAAACGGCAATATTGACAATAACAGTACTTACAGTTATGTTTTTGACAATATCCTTAATTATAAACATGTCCATGGAGATCACAGTGTGGATGTAACTGCTGTTGCTACAAGGGATTTTCGACAATACAAACAGGTAAATTCGACAGGTTCTGATTTTGCAGCCAACGGGAATACCACACTTGGCAGATGGGGCTTGCATAAAGCCACTGTCCAGAAGGTGCTGCTTAATGCAGAGGACAGGGCAAATATTGGATATTATGGCCGTCTGAACTATTCATTTGGCGATAGATATTTCTTTACAGGCTCTTACAGGAGAGATGGCGCATCGGTATTTGGTGCAAATAATAAATGGGCAAATTTCTTTGCCGCGGGAACAGCTTATAAAATCTCGAATGAACCGTTCTTTAATATTGATTTGATCAACAGTCTGAAGCTTAAACTTTCCTGGGGACAAAACGGTAATCAGGGCATCAGTCCTTACGGAACTCTTTCAACGGTTGCAAACGCTGCATCCGGAGGTTCAAGATATGAATTCTCAAACACGGGAAGTACAATTTATTACGGGCTGTACCAGAGCGCTCTCGGGAATGCAGACCTGGGCTGGGAAACTACTGAGTCGTGGAATGCAGGTTTTGAATCAGAGATCCTGAACAACCGGATTTCAGTCGACATGGATGTCTATTTCTCAAAAACAACTGATCAGATATTTACAAGAAATATTCCTGCAATGACAGGTTTTAATACAATTAAAACATCCATGGGACAGGTTAATAATACAGGCATTGAATTCAGGATAAGCAGTGTGAATATTAAAAAATCTGACTGGTCCTGGAACAGCTCATTCACTTTTTGGAAAAACAACAATAAGCTGGTACATCTTTATGGTGATGATCTTGATGGTGACGGGAAAGAGGATGACGATATTGCAAACAGTCTTTTCATAGGTAAATCACTTGGGGCAATATATGGTTATGAACAGGATGGAATTGTTCAGGAGAATGATGCAGAATATATTGCTCTTACAGGAGCTGCCCCGGGTGCACCGAAATATAAGGACCATGACAAGGTTCCCGGAATTACTGCAAATGACCGGATCATTCTGGGTTACACCAAGGAAAATTTCCGGTCAAGCCTGAGCAATATTGCCGGTTATAGAAATTTTGAACTATATGTGATGATCATGGGTATTTTCGGCGGAAATAACCATTATCTGAAAAGTAATACTGCTGCATACCTTACATCCGGAACAGGCCTGTTCAATGCTAATATGACATCAAAACCTTACTGGACTCCTGAAAATAAAAGTAATCTTTATCCGTCGGCAACTTTTGCAGGAGACGGAAGATATCTTGCACTTCAGTCAAGAGGATTTGTCAGGATTCAGGACGTTTCATTATCGTACACTTTTAACAAGAGATTGACGGATGTTCTGAAAGTCAATTCACTAAAAGCTTATCTGAGTGTTCAGAATATGGCCACATTTACCAACTGGTTTGGAGGAGATCCGGAAACAGGAACTACCGTCAGGGAAAATACATATCCTGTTCCATCAACATTCTCAGTTGGTATAAATGCAACTTTTTAACATATAAAAAATGAAAGCAATGAACAAGATTAATTTTATAAAGCATATCTGGATACTGATTCTCATTTTCGCGTTATTCGCATGTGAGTCTGATAAAGAGTTCCTCAATGAAAAACCAACAACGTTTTATACAACTGATAATGCATTCTCTACATCTGCCCAGATAGATCAGGTACTTGTAGGAATTTATTCCCAGCTGAGAGATCTCTGGGCAAATCCCGGTGAAGCAGCGTGGATATTTGTTTTCCGTGGTAACGGTACTGACATGTTCGATGTACCAAGCATCAGAAGAGGGAATACATTTAATAATTATGGTACAATAAATCCGGATCATTCTCATTTCCTGAATATTTATAGTGCATGGTACCAGATAATCTCAAAAGCTAATCTGGTGCTTTATGCTTCGGAATTGCCACAGATCACATGGTCATCACCTGCGGAAAAAGCCTATGTGCTTGCCCAGGCAAGGTTCTTCAGAGCATTTGCATACAGGAATCTCGGTGAACTTTTCGGAGGAGTGCCGATTGTGACTGAGATTTCCAAAACGGCGAAATATGATTTTGAACGTGCATCGCGGCTGGAAACATACCAGTTTGCAATTGATGAACTTCTCGCCATAGAGAATGATATACCGGTAACGAATGTATCAGGTGGCCGTATTGTCAGAGGAGCAGCCCAACACAATCTTTGTGAACTCTACCTTGCCCTGGGTACCCAACTGGCGGCTGATGGAAATTCGTCGGGAGCACAGACAGCCTTCACCAATTCAATTTCTTATGCTAATAAAGTGATTGACGGTGGAATATATTCTCTGATAAATAACCGCTTTGGAAAAAGAAAAAATGAGTTGACAATAAATATTCCTGTATACAGCCAGGGAAATACAAGTACACCTGTTGATAATCTCGAACAAACCACGAACCATTACTGGGATATGTTCCAGGAAGGCAATGTGAATTACCAGGATGGTAATACAGAATGTATCTGGGCACTTCAAACAGATTACGCGGCATATAAAGCTGAAGACGGCAAATCGAAATTACCCTATTCCCGGACTTACGGGCCGGTTTTTCGCGATGGTGCTAAAAATCATCTTACGGGTACTCTTGAAGATGTGGGAGGAAGAGGTATTTCACAGGTTATCCCGACAATGTATACCAGAGATCTTATTTATGAGGACAAATGGGCAGAAGATTTACGGAATTCGGATGTTGTTTTTCGCAGAACATTTATCGGCAATGTTGTCACATCACCCTATTATAGAATAGTAGTGCCCTGGGATATAATGTATTATGAAAGTGCCGATCCTTCTACCAACAATAATAACCGCAGTCTCTGTTATCCTGTTTCCTGTAAGATAGCTACTGATAAATATACAGGACTTGATGCCGGAGAAAACAGAAGTAATCTTTTCCGTGATGATTATTTCATACGACTTTCGGAAACCATCCTTCTCCGGGCTGAAGCGAAACAACGCAGTGGTGACAAGAACGGTGCGGCAGAAGATATAAATCTTCTCAGAAACCGCGCTCAATGCACCTATCTGGTTACAGCCGCTGATATGGATGATAAATTCAATCTCATTCTTGATGAGCGGGCGAGAGAACTGGTCTATGAAGAGTGCCGCTGGAATACACTACTGAGGATGGGTGGTACCATAGCTGTTGACCGTATTGCTCAATATGCTTACTGGCCCGAAGCCCAGGCAACCCTGACATTTGATTATAACCTGTGGCCGATTCCCCAGACTGTTATTGACACAAACAAGGACAAGGTCCTTGAACAGAATCCGGGATGGAAATGATAAGAATTTTTTCCGGAAGGCTTGTGCCATTTTTAATTCTCAGTCTGATTTCCGGCCAGGCTTGTAAAACGACAGTAACAACGGATGGATTCAGGAAAGAAATAAGTAACGACCTGAGGGCGGATTTCCTGAATCCGCCTTCTTATGCACGATTGAGAACATTCTGGTGGTGGCTGAACAGCAATGTGACCAAAGAGTGTATTACACAGGATCTGGAAGCCATGAAGGCTAACGGTTACGGGGGGGCAATTATATTTGATGCAGGTTCTTCAAATTACACGGTCGCCAAAAAAACAGATGCAGGCCCTGCCTTCCTGAGTGACAAATGGATGGAATTATACGGTCATGCCATAAAAGAAGCTGATCGCCTTGGCCTGGAACTGACTATTAATGTCCAGAGCGGGTGGAACCCGGGAGGCCCTTCGGTTACACCCGAATTCGCGATGAAAAAGATAACCTGGAGTGAAACGGATTTATCCGGTCCCTCAAAAATCAATTCCGCCCTGCCTGATCCAACATCACAATTATTTTACAAAGATATTCTGGTACAGGCAGTCAGAAAATTTTCTGGAGATCAGGATTCCCCTGGAATCAAAAATCATGCAATTAAAACACTACTTGAAAGGATAGGCTGGTCAGGGATTTATCCTCTCCACAAATTAAGAGAAGATTATGATACGGAACCTCTCCACACATTAAACAAAGGTGATATAATAGATGTAACACCGTTTTATAAGGACGGTATTCTGACCTGGGATGTGCCTGATGGAGAGTGGACAATTATCCGTTATGGGATGACATGTACCGGAGTAAAAGTTTCAACCTCGAGTGACGGATGGGATGGACTTTCCATGGATCACCTGAACAGGAATGCATTAACGCGATACAATGAAGATGTGATTTCCAGGTTAATTGCCAGGGCAAAGCAGGAGGGAAATTCTCTTAAGTTCATTCATACCGACAGCTGGGAAATGGGAGTTGCTAACTGGACACAGGGATTCATGGAAAAATTCAGAGAATTGAGAGGATATGATATGACTGAATATATGCCGGTCATAACAAACAGGATCGTGGGTAACAGAGATATCTCAAACCGTTTTCTCCACGATTTTCGCAGAACCGTGAGTGATCTGATTGCTGATGAATTCTACAAGACTTTTTCGGAAATTGCCCGGCAGAATGACCTTTTTACTCATCCTGAATCAGGCGGGCCTCATTCAGCTCCTATTGATGCAATAAAAACCATGGGATACAATGATGTTCCCATGGGTGAATTCTGGGTGCGATCAAACACACACCGGGTATCTGATGCACAAAGGCTATGTGTTAAACAAAGCGCCAGTGTCGCTCATGTTTACGGTAAACAGTTCGTGGCAGCGGAAGGACCGACAAGCATAGGTCCACATTGGGAAAGACCGCCAAGAGATTGCAAAAATGTAATTGACAGGATATTTTGTTCCGGAGTGAACAGGATTGTCTGGCATACCTTTACAGCATCTCCGGATGAATACGGAGAACCAGGAAATGAATATTTTGCCGGAACCCATTTGAACAGACATGTAACATGGTGGAAAGAATCTGAAGAATTTATACGATACATGAACCGATGCTCATTTCTTCTCTCACAAGGAAAATTTGTTGCAGATGCCCTTTATTACTATGGTGACGATACACCTAATTTCATTTTTATCAAAGAAGAAGTTACAGATCTTGGCCAGGGATATGATTGGGATAAATGCAGCCTCGATGTTCTACTTAACAGAGTCAGAATTAAAGATGGCAAAATTATACTTCCTGATGGAATGACATACCGGATTCTGGTTCTGCCTGAGGAAAAAGCTCTTAATATCAAACTTTTAAGAAAACTCGAGAAACTGGTGCATGATGGATTAATACTTATCGGTCCAAAACCTGAGAAATCTACTGGATTAACAGAGTATCCGGAGGTTGATGCAGCGGTTTCTGAAATTGCTGAAAAACTCTGGGGAAATATTGATGGCAATGGTATAAAAGTAAATAAGTTCGGAAAGGGTAAAGTGATTTGGGGGTTGACTCCGGGAGAGACACTCAGATCTGTTAATATCAACCCTGATTTTAGTTACTCATCAGCAGCCGACAGTACCTGCCTGGAATATATTCATCGTTCTACCGGAAAGGAGGAAATATATTTCGTTGTAAATCGTCTGGCACGTCATGGTATTTATGATACTCAATACAGGTATCTTACTGATCTCCCGGACAGATATGAAGAGGTTGTATGCAAATTCAGGGTAACAGGGAAAATTCCGGAATTATGGAATCCCATGACTGGTGAAATAAAACAACCGGCAGTATACCATGATGATGGATATTATACTTATGTGCCTTTGCATTTGAATCCTGAAGGTTCGGTATTTGTGATATTTGTCGCTAATTCTAATGATAAACATATCATAAAGATCGTGAAAGACGGGGAAGAGATTTTTCCCGCGGCAGTGAGACCCGGATCCAAATTCCCTACGATAGAATGTTATTACACTGAGGAAGGGGTAATAACAACCTTTTCCCAACCGGGAAATTACACACTCCGCTGGTCCGATGGCACAGAAAATACAACAAATGTAAAAGAACCATTATCCGTAATCCCAATAGACTCTTCCATCAATCTTAAATTCCTGAACCAATGGGGTCCGAAAGAGACTATAGCTATTAGTGAATTCAAATCCTGGTCGGATTTTGAAGATAAAAGGATAAAATATTACAGCGGACCTGCAGAATATTTAACAGTATTTAATCTAAAAAATGGAAGTCTTGCCGGTAAAAAGGTACTTATTGACCTTGGTAATGTTCAGGAGATTGCCGCTGTATGGATTAATGATGAATATGCAGGAGTAGCCTGGATCGCTCCCTTTATTCTGGATATTACCGGCTTTGTACATGAGGGTAATAATAAACTGACCGTAAGAGTTGTGAATTCATGGGTAAACAGGTTGATTGGAGATGGACACCTGCCTCCGGAAAAGCGATACACGCGAACAAATGTCCTTAAATTTGAAGGAGGTGACAAGGATCATTTGTTAAGAAAATCGGGATTGACGGATGATATTAAACTGATTATCATTGACGAAAAAATCATTGGACATTTCTAAAAATTATTTATTATGTAAATAAGCCCGAGTCAGGATTAGCCAATCCATTAATTATTTACAGCCGGTTTATTAGTCATGAAACTGGATAAGGGAATTTGAATAAAAAGCGGATACTGTGTATAGTATCCGCTTTCATGACTGGTCGCTGCCTTTAATTAGTATTTCATGGTATTATTTGAAGACTATTCTCAGCATTTTCTGATCTTCCACGGCCATTCCGTTATTTTCAGCCGGCTTCCAGGCCGGACCTTCCCTGATCAGTCTTATTGCCTCGGCGGTATATTCTTCACCCGGACTGCTCAGTACTTTAATTCCGTCAACATCGCCGCTGGTTTTTACAACAAAGCTTACAACCGCTACTGCATTTTCTCCTTCAGGCAGTGTTTGGGGTTTTCTTATATTCTCCTCAATGTATTTGCTGAAACTGTTGTCACCGTTGACCGGCTGCGGGGCTATATAGCCACCCTGATCATTTCCGGCCTGTCCTGCAGATTCCTCACCTGCAGCAGTGCTTCCGGCAATGATGTCCGGTGAATCACCGCTGCCGGCCCTGGCAGTTAATACGGTCTGATCCTGAATAGCCGATGAATCCGTTACATTATCCGTGGCAAGCAGTTCACTGTTGTCACCGGAAAATGAATCGCCTGCCAGGGGCAGTATTTCCGGATCAGGAATTATTTCGGGAGGCGGAGGCAGTGTCCTGATATCCGGTATGGCCAGGGAGGCCATTGATTCTGCTTGCTGAAAGGCGGCAATCTGTTGATTGTCCTTTATTACAGGCAGAACAACGGGAGCTGCCGGAAGGCTGCTGTGAAGAAATCTGAAGGGCTTGAATTGCTTTACGGAAAGTTTCTTTTCTGCCACAAGATATGCCGAAGTAGCTATCAGGAGGATTATTACAGAGGCTATAATACTGTAGATAAGCCTCTTTTTACTTTTAATCCTTTTTTCTTCCTCTTCCTCGGCAAAGTTTGTGAAGAAAGGAATCTCTTCTTCCGGAACATCGGCAAAACCAACTATGGCTGCATCAGCATACTGGTCTTTCCTGATATTCTTCTGGAAGGTGAATTCTTCCCTTTTTGTCATTTCTCCTCTTACATAACGCTGGAATTCAAAGAGGATACTATTGGTAATTTCGACATCTTGTTCTTTCATTTCTCTTCAATTCAAAGCATAAATTCTACTATATTCCCGGGCGAACTTTTTGTTTAATCCCGTAATATGACTTTCTTTTTCTGTTCTGTTTTAACCAGACCCCGGATAAGCCTGCCGGAGTCTTGTTAAATTTAAATACAAATTGACGTAGAATCTAAATTTTAATGGAATAATAGGTTTCGTCGCATACGGGAAAGATACGTTCGTCAAAATTTTTCGGGTTCTGGCAAAAAAAACCGTCATTTTTATTGTATAAACTGCCTTTTTCTGTTGCAGATTTCATGGTTTTTACCATGGAATCTTAAGCAAACCAGGACGTGAATGACCTGACAATAACATTACTGCACTCTGTGACAAACAGGTATGTTGAACCTTATAGTTTCAGCATTGACAGTCTGATGAGTCTTTTCCCGAAAAACTCCTGTTTGGAGCAGATGATTTTCTGTCCGTTTATTTCAACCGCTCCGTATCTTTTAATTCTTTTCTGCAAAGCCCTGTGTGGTACAGCTGTTATCCTCGACTGCCGTTTCACCGGTTACGGATTTTAGGCCTGCATGATCATCCTGTATTCTGTGGTGATTATCAGTGTATGAATATATTTTTTCACTCTGATGTATTTCCTTTTGGCTGATTGGTTATATTTACGGCATCAAGCTCTTCGCGGACTGTTTTAAAATATTGTCATGGAGCATCCCGACAACCTGATCCTGGTGATTTTCGGAGCATCAGGCGATCTTACCTCCCGGAAACTCATTCCTGCTCTTTTCTCACTGAAGAGCCAGAAGCTTCTTCCATCGCAATTTGCAATAGTTGGGAGCGGGAGGACCTCTTTTAGCGGGGATGAATTCAGGGAAAAAATGAGGACAGCCATTTTTGCCGTTCACGGGGGCAGGAATCCTGATTCCCGGCTGGTCCGGGAATTTTTAGAACAGATTTATTATGTGACAATGGACAGTGCTGAGCCGGAAAACTATTCCCGGCTGAAAGGAAAACTCAGCCTGCTGAATTCTGAATGTGGTACCTGCGGCAATTATATTTTCTATCTGGCAACCCCGCCCGTATTGTATGAAGTGATTTCCACAAATCTGACAAAAGCAGGCCTGGCAGACCAGTCGGAAGGTTTCAGACGCTTCATAATAGAGAAGCCTTTCGGATATGATCTGGCTTCTGCACAAAAACTTACTGGGAAACTTCACGAACTGATAAGTGAGGACCAGATATACAGGATAGATCACTATCTGGGCAAGGAAACTGTTCAGAACATACTTGTGACCCGTTTTGCCAACGGAATTTTTGAGCCATTATGGAACAGGAATTATGTACACAGGATTGAGATTACATCTTCCGAAAATTTAGGTGTCGGAGAGAGAGGGGGTTATTATGATACATCCGGCGCCCTGAGGGATATGGTTCAGAATCATTTGCTCCAGATGGTCGGACTTACCGCAATGGAGCCCCCTTCATCCATGATGCCGGATGCGATAAGGAATGAAATACTGAAGGTTTTTCAGTCATTTCAGCCGTTGCGGGAGGAGGACGTGCCGCATCAGGTTATACGGGGGCAATATCTGGAGTCCAGGATTTCCGGTGAACGGATCCCTGCATACAGGTCGGAAAAGGGCGTATCCCCGGATTCCAGGACAGAAACCTATGTGGCGCTGAAATTCTTTGTGAACAACTGGCGATGGGGAGGTGTTCCCTTTTATATCAGGACAGGTAAGCGTCTGCCTGTGAAAGTGACTGAAATAGTGATTCATTTCAAACGTACCCCCCACCATCTTTTTCAGAGAAATGAAGGTCCGATGAATTCCAATAAGCTTATTCTGAGAATTCAGCCGGATGAGGGAATACTGCTGAATTTCGGCATGAAGGAACCGGGATCGGGCTTCAATGTAAAGAATGTGGATATGGATTTCCGTTACAGCAGCCTGGCTGATGTAAGAGTTCCGGCAGCATACGAAAGACTTCTTTTTGATGTTATGGTAGGTGATTCCACATTATTTTCACGGGATGATGTTGTTGAAACTGCCTGGCGGTTTCTTGAACCTGTGCAGAATGCATGGAAAAATGATCCCGGCATTAAACTGTACGGATACCCTGCCGGAACATGGGGGCCCGATGTGGCGGACAATCTTGTTGAGGGCTGCGGACTGACATGGAGATATCCGTGCAACAATCTGGCCGAGGACGGAAAATTCTGTGAATTGTAATTTTAAAGAACAAGCTGTTAAAACCGGGATTCCGAACAGGACAGGAATGGAAAAAACAGTAAGGATATATGATTCCCCGGAGGAGCTTGCTGAGGCATTTGCGCGGGAGCTGGCCAGCAGTTTCAGGAATGCAACCGAAAAGGGCAGTGTTTTTACCGTGGCGCTTTCAGGCGGAAGCACTCCTTCTGCCTTGTATTCCCTTTTGGCTGAGAAATACGCTGATTCTGTAAACTGGAAATATATTCACTTCTTCTGGGGTGATGAAAGGTGTGTGCCTCCGGATGATCCGGAAAGCAATTATGGAATGGCATTTGATAAATTCCTCGGGAGGATCGATATTCCTCCGGGAAATATTCACAGAATAGCAGGGGAAGGGATACCTTCCGTGGAAGCACTCAGGTATTCCGGTGAAATTTTACTGAATACACGGAGTTTTAACGGGTTGCCCGTTTTTAACCATTTTATTCTGGGAATGGGGGAGGACGGACACATTGTATCCATTTTTCCTTCAAACCGTGAAATGTTCCACAGCGATAAAATATGTGATGTGGCAGTTCATCCGGTGACGGGACAAAAAAGGATTACGGTTACAGGAAAAGTTATCAACAATTCCGAATCAGTTACTTTTCTTGTTACGGGAAAGTCAAAGGCAGAAACTGTTGAAAGGATTTTCATGAAGGACAATGGTTTTCCGGCTTCTGATGTTATGCCCTACCATGGCAGGCTTGCCTGGTTGCTTGATAAAGAGGCTGCTTCAAAGATCAGCGGGAACGGTCAGTGTTAAAAAACTTACAGAATTTCTTAAAGTAGATTTATTATTTTAAACATGTTGTTGAATCTAATACTTATGCATCATGGTACAGGAGAAAGCAAAACAGCAGGTAAAGGTCAAGAAGAAAGCGGCCAAGACCCTGAAGGAAAAACGTGCAGAAAAAAAGACTAAAAAAGCCGAAAAGAACAAATAAGAAATGCCCGGGCATGCGGATAAAAAAAGAGGCTGCAGGCAGCCTCTCTTTTTATTTCCAGTCGTTTTATTGAATCTTTTTAACATTTACCGCATTAATCCCTTTTTTGCCTTCTGCCAGTTCAAAGGTAACATCATCATTCTCCTTTATTTTATCAACAAGCCCAGATGCGTGCACAAAATATTCATTGTCCGAATCAGCATCCTTAATGAATCCAAATCCTTTTGAGACATTAAAAAATTTAACCTTTCCTTTGTTCATTGTAATTGTGTTTTAAAATTAAGCGCGCTAAATTACAAATTTTTATTTTATATATATCCTTTCTTATTCATGTTATTTTAATAACATTGCAAAAAATTTGTTTTATGCATCATTAATCTGTTCTTTTAAAACTAAGTTGTTTATAATGAGAAAGTGGCGAATTGAAGATTCTGCAGAACTTTACAATATCAACGGGTGGGGAGTCGGCTATTTCTCCATTAATGAAAAGGGGAATGTCATTGTAACTCCACAGGAAAATAATCCGGGGGTCGACCTTAAGGAACTGATAGACGGGCTCAGCCTGAGAGATGTTACAACTCCTGTTCTGCTTCGGTTCCCGGACATTCTTGATGATCGTATTGTAAACATTACGAATTGTTTCAGAAAGGCTTCGGAGGAGTATGACTACAAAGCCCAGAATTTCATAATATATCCCATTAAAGTCAACCAGATGCGGCCGGTCGTTGAGGAGATAGTCAGCCATGGCAAAAAATTCAACATCGGACTAGAAGCCGGATCCAAGCCTGAACTTCACGCTGTAATAGCAATAAATACCGAGGCTGAATCGCTTATTATATGCAACGGATATAAGGATGAAGATTATATTGAACTTGCACTCCTGGCCCAGAAAATGGGAAAGATGATCTTTATTGTGGTTGAAAAACTCAGCGAACTGAAACTTATCACCAGTATTGCCAGAAGACTCAAGGTTAAGCCAAATATCGGCATCAGGATCAAGCTCGCATCCACCGGAAGCGGCAAATGGGAAGAATCCGGCGGTGATGTCAGTAAATTCGGCCTTACATCAAGTGAATTGCTTGAGGCAATCGATTTCATTGAAAAGAACAGGTTGAAAAGCAGTCTGCGGCTGATCCATTTTCATATTGGCAGCCAGGTAACCAAGATCAGAAGGATTAAGACCGCACTGAGGGAGGCTTCACAGTTCTACGTTCAGTTGAGAAAACTCGGTTTCAATGTGGAATTTGTGGATATCGGCGGCGGGCTCGGTGTTGACTATGACGGAACCGGTTCCGCCAACAGTGCAAGCAGTATTAACTACACCCTTCAGGAATATGTAAATGATTCGGTCAGTACATTTGTTGATGCAAGCAACAAGAACAATATTCCGCATCCGAACGTAATAACCGAATCAGGCCGGTCTCTCACAGCCCACCATTCGGTGCTTGTCTTTGAAGTACTGGAAACAGCCACATTGCCTGAATGGGATGTTGAAGAAGAAATAGGTGAAAATGATCATGAACTGGTAAAGGAGATCTATACCCTTTGGGATAATTTCAATCAGCAGCGAATGATTGAATCCTGGCATGATGCGCAGCAGATCCGTGAAGAAGCACTTGACCGTTTCAGTCTTGGCATTATTGATCTGAGGACAAGAGCCCAGATTGAAAAACTTTTCTGGTCCATAGCCAGAAAGGTGTACCAGACTGCCGGGAAATCCAGACATGTTCCGGAGGAAATAAGGCAAATATCAAAAATACTGTCTGACAAATATTTTTGCAATTTCTCGCTTTTCCAATCACTTCCTGATGCCTGGGCAATTGACCAGATTTTTCCGGTAATGCCTATTCAGCGCCTGAATGAACAACCTGTTGTTGCTGCCACCATACAGGACATGACCTGTGATTCAGACGGAAAGATTGATAATTTCATAGCAACCAGCAATAATTCACATTTTCTGCCGGTTCATCACCTGAAACCAAAAGAGCCTTATTACCTGGGTGTGTTTCTTGTGGGAGCATACCAGGAAATACTTGGTGATCTGCATAACCTTTTCGGTGATACCAATGCGGTGCATGTTTCCGTGGATAAGGACGGATATAGTATTGATCAGGTTATAGATGGCGAAACAATAGCGGAAGTTCTTGATTATGTGCAGTATAATCCAAAGAAAATGGTAAGAACCGTAGAGTCCTGGGTCACTTCATCCGTGAAGGCGGGAATAATAACCCTGGAGGAAGGCCGGGAGTTCCTGTCGAATTACAGATCAGGCCTGTATGGCTATACTTATCTTGAATGAAGATAACCGCAGATTAATTGATTATTTGATAGAATTCTCATCATTTTTTTTTAAACTTGTAAATACTAATAATAAACCATTTAATCTTACAGGACATGAGTAATTCTTCATTTGATTTCAATGCACTGATCAGGGATTCCAAAGAGATCCTTAAAGATCCGAAGGCATATTTCTCATCCATGAAAACAACGGGAGGAATTGCTGAACCGGTTATCAAAGCTGTTGTTTACGGTTTGGTTGCCGGAATATTTGCATTTATCTGGAGCCTGCTGAAAATCGGACCTGCCTCTTATGGCATATCGGGAGGAGCCGTGGGATTCATGGCGCTTGTATGGTATGTTGTCGGTGCTGTTATCGGCCTTTTCATAGGTGCAGTTATTCTGCTCGTTATTTCCGCAATATGCAAGGGAAGTACGGATTTTGAATCAAATGTAAGAGTCACTGCAGCCCTGATGGTTATGATGCCCATATCAGCCTTCCTCGGCTTTTTTATGGGAATAGGCATCACCCTCGGTACCATAGTAAGCCTTATTGTTTCGCTGTACGGACTTTATCTTCTTTACCATGGACTTATTGAAACCCTGAAAGCCAATGCCGGAACTTCCAGGGTACTTGTCCTTGTACTCGCAGCCCTGCTTGTTATATTCTCACTTGTTGGAATCGGAGCAAGGAAAAAGGCGGCCAGTTTTATGGGGGACTTCAATATGGATCAGATCAGGGAATTTTACGAGGATGCCGGCAATAATTAGAAAAACCCGGAAATACAAAATATCCCGGACCCGGTGAATTTCAGTCACCGGGTTTTTCAATTGTTTTTATACTTTTACAAATCCGTATCGGACAGCGTTGGCTTATCCGGAAATAATTCAGGCATGAAGAACTGGTTCTTTTCAAAGAATATACTTGTTGTTTTAATCTACAGAATCCTGATAATTCTTTTCCTCTTTTCCTTAAGCAGAATCGGATTTTATATTTTCAATCATAAAATGTTTCCGGGGATAGATGCTGCGGAGTTTTTATCAATTATGAGGGGAGGATTGTTGTTCGATATCTCGGCAACAGTATATATAAATCTGGTATTTATATTTTTCAACCTGCTTCCTTTCGATTTCCGTTATAACGGTACCTATCAGAAAATACTCGGCGGCCTTTTTCTTTTCAGCAACGGACTGGCTTTTGCCGCAAACAGCGCAGACTTTGTTTACTACCGTTTTGTCTTCAAGCGGGCAACCTCTGATGTATTCCGGACATTTGAGGGAGAACCCGGGGTGGTGAAGATATTTTTCAAATTTGTGATTGATTACTGGCCTGTCACATTTTTCTGTTTTTTTATATGGTTCCTGATGGCATACCTCTACGGAAGGATAAAGGCAGAAAAGCCTCAGCCTTCCAGCAGGCCGGCCTATGTAATAACAAATATTCTTTTTGTGCCCCTGGTTGCCGGACTCGTGGTGGGGGGAGCGCGTGGCAGTCTGAATGAATCGACAAGGCCCATATCAAACAGCAATGCAGCACGCTATGTGAAGAATCCCACGAATGTGGCGATTGTTCTCAATACTCCGTTCAGCATATTCAGGACTTCGGGGAAAAAACCGCTTGACAGGAAAATATTTTTTGATGACGAAAAGCTTAAAGAGTTGTACAATCCCCATTTTATCCCGGAACATAAGGGGGATATCAGGAAAGAAAATGTGGTGATCATAATACTTGAGAGCTTTGGCCGTGAATATATCGGTGCATTGAATAAAGATCTTGACGGGGGCAATTATTCCGGTTATACCCCATTTCTGGATTCCCTGATCAGTGTCAGCCTGACTTTTGATGTATCTGTTGCAAACGGCAAAAAATCCATTGATGCAATGCCTTCCATTCTGGCTTCAATACCTTCACTGGAAACCCCCTATACCATATCACACTATTCAAACAACCGTATTGAAGGCCTGGCCGCCCATCTCGCCAGGAAAGGCTATTACACGACATTCTTCCACGGTGCCCTGAGCGGATCAATGGGATTCGATTCCTTTGCCCGCATTTCAGGTTTTCAGGATTATGTGAGCTATGAAAGCTATCCTTACCAGGGAGATACCGATGGCATGTGGGGAATATGGGATGAACCATTCTTCAGGTTTTTCGGTGAAAGGATGAAAGAATTTCCACGCCCGTTCCTGGCTTCGATTTTTTCACTTTCATCCCACCATCCGTTCAAGGTACCTGAGAAATATAAGGGGAAGTTCCCCAGGGGACCCGTGCCGATTGCGGAGGTGGTGGGATACACTGACTTTGCGCTGAGAGGATTTTTCAAAAGCATTTCGGAAGAGGATTTTTTTCAAAATACGCTTTTTGTCATTACTGCCGACCACACAAATGAGTCGATTCACAGGGAGTATCAGAACAGCTATGGATTATATTCGGTTCCGGTTATACTGTACAAGCCGGGAAGCGATCTGAAGGGGATAAGGAAAAGGATAGCCCAGCAGATAGATATAATGCCCACTGTCCTCAATTATCTCAATTACGATGAAGAATTCATTGCCTTTGGCAATGATCTCCTTGATGATTCGGTTGAATCTTTTGCCTTCAATACAAATGGGAGCATATATCACCTCTACATGAGGGATCATATCCTGATAATGCTGGACTACAAGCCAATAGGATTATATAATTTCAAGACTGACAGGTTTCTGGAAGAGAACCTGCTTGAAAAGGAAACAGAGCTGCTGTCTGTTATGGATAACAAACTGAAAGCAATAATACAGAGCTACAACGGCAGGCTCATTGATAATGAAATGACAGCGGCAGGACCTTAGCAGACAAAGTGGCCACTGCTGGCATTAATACTGCAGGTTCCTTATAAACAGAGCACTGTCACTGAATGTGTCCTGGTCCATTTCAACAAAGATATTTTTCAGGCCTCCCTTGCCGGCTGAAGCGAAAAACTCCTTCCAGTCAACAATGCCTTTGCCGAGAGCAACGTTCTTCCGGTCAAGTATCGAATAGTCTGCAAGGTGAGCAGAAATAAACCTTCCGGGATACTTGTTGAAATAGTCTGCAGCCTTGTATCCGATGTTTATTACAGCAACCTGGAACTGCATCTTTACAAGTTCAGGGTCGAACTGATTCAGCAGGGCATCATAGATAAGCACATTGTCAATCTCCCCGAATTCGGTATGATGATTGTGAAACCCGGTCTGGATGCCGGCTTTTTTAGTCTTTTCGCCGATTCTGTTCAGTTCATCGGCCGCTCTCATCCAGTCACTCATGGTAGCATTTCCGGGAAGCCCGAAACTGGACAGAATCATTTGTTTCTGTCCCGATCCGGCTGCAAAGCCGATTCTCTCATCAAGATGCTTACGGAGTTCATCCATGGTGTAGTGCGTACTTTCCAGAAGCAGGCCGTTATCATTTACTATCTGCTTCATTTCCCTGGCTGACATTTTCATAAGAGGGCCGAAGCCTGATAGTTCATATCCGGGAGGAGAACACATTTCAACGCTCCTGTAACCAATTCCGGCCATCATTTTCATGGTACCGGCAAAATCCCTGATGACTTGCTCACGGATTGTCCATACCTGGAACCCCAGCGGATATCTTACAGGCCTGGGAGGAGCAATAGCACTGAGGTCCGCAGAGAAATGTGATGCAAGCACTGCTGACCCTATCCCCGCGGCACTTTTACCTATAAACTGACGCCTTGTTATTCTCTTCATATTGCTTTTTTTTAAGATTCTTATTTAGAGTATTTTGTAACTTTATTCTTTGCCTTTCCTCCTGCTGGCTGAATGAAGCAATTTAAAAACTAAGATAAAGATATACAGTATTTTAACAATATTTATGAATTGTGCCGGTTGAAATTTATTTTAAATATAATACCTTTAGCGTGAACTATGGCCGGGGCTTCCGTAAAAAATTAAAAAATTTCAGGGAAGCCGCTTACCCGCTTTTGTGCTATGATTTATTATGGAATCTGGTGTTTACAGTATCAACATAATGATGATGAACAGGATTAAAAAAATCACCATGCGGACAGGCCTGGCAAAAGCCTGTCTGCTGTTATTTTTATTTATTCTTGCCGGAATTGGTTTGTCCCACGGGCAGACAATTGATATTCTGCTTAAGGGCGGACATGTAATAGATCCTGCCAACGGCATTGATAAAAAAATGGATGTGGCCATTGCGGGAGGCAAAATTCTCCGCGTGGCTCCCGCCATACCTGTCAGGGACGCAAACAAGGTTATTGATGTCAGCGGCATGTATGTTACCCCCGG
The DNA here is from genome assembly GCA_029547705.1 of Bacteroidota bacterium. GTDB lineage: Bacteria > Bacteroidota > Bacteroidia > Bacteroidales > VadinHA17 > LD21. Next base: position 155,180 of record JAKPOU010000041.1, read on the forward strand.
CCTGATCGACATGCATGTTCATGCTTTTCACGGAACGGATCAGGGATCCTATATAGCTGATGGCTGGGATGCCCTGCCTCCGGACGGATTCACTTTCAGGGCAGGTGTTACCACGGTTGTGGATGCAGGGTCTGCCGGATGGAGAAATTTCAGGAAATTCAAGGAACAGACCATTGACAGATCACGGACAAGAGTCCTTGCTTTTCTCAATATTGTCGGCACAGGAATGTACGGCAGATTTGAAGAACAGGATGTAAGTGACATGAATCCCGTAATGGTTTCATATATGATTAAAAGGCTGTTTCCGGATATCCTTGTTGGTGTCAAGTCGGCCCATTACTGGGGACCGGATTTTACGCAGGTTGATCATGCAGTTGAAGCCGGGAGGCTGGCTGATGTTCCGGTAATGGTCGATCTGGGGGAACATGATCCGCCTCTTTCAATTGAGGAATTGTTCATGAATCACCTGCGCCCCGGGGATATCTGGACTCATACCTATGCCAATGCTCCCTGGGACCGTGAGGTGCCGGTGGATGAAAACGGAAGGGTAAAGCCGTTTGTTTTCGAAGCCCAGAAGAGAGGAATTATATTTGATGTTGGCCACGGGGGCGGAGCCTTTCACTGGAAACAGGCAATACCTTCGGTACAGCAGGGATTCATTGCTGATGTGATCAGTTCTGATCTTCATATCGGAAGCATGAACAGCGGCATGAAGGATATGGCGAACCTGCTTTCGAAATTTCTCAATATGGGGCTTTCGCTGGAAGATGTTATCAGACGCGCAACACTTAATCCTGCAAAAGTTATTAAAAGACCGGAACTTGGCACTCTCAGTCCCGGTGCTGAAGCCGATGTTGCTGTGTTCAGGCTTCATACGGGTGACTACGGATTCCTGGATGTGCGTGGAACAAAAATGAAAGGAAACAAGAAGCTTGAGGCCGAACTCACAATTCGTGCGGGAAGGATTGTGTGGGACCTCAATGGCATTGGAGCGCCGGTGTGGAACGAGAAGTAGCAATAATATCCGGAGCGGGCGCCATGTTTTGCGCCGGACATATGCGGCAGTCAGTCCTGAATGTTCTGAGGCCGCTGTATTTGCTTCTGCTGTTCTCAGTGCTCCGTCCGGGCGCTATGATTGCACAGGATATTGACATTCTGCTGCGGGGCGGCCATCTGATTGATGCTAAAAACAAAATAAACGGACGGATGGATATTGCCGTTTCCAAAGGCAGGATTGTAAAAGTATCTCCGTCGATTCCTTCAGAAAAGGCAGAAAGGGTAATTGATCTGAACGGATTATATGTTACCCCCGGACTAATTGATATTCACACTCATGTTTTTGTTGGTCCGGAAGCAGGATTTGCAAATGGTTTTTACAGTGTTTCTCCTGATGATTTTACCTTCAAATCAGGTGTCACTACCGTTGCAGATGCCGGAACTTCCGGCTGGAGAAGTTTTCCCCTGTTCAAGAAGCAGGTGATTGACCGGTCCCAGACCAGAGTGCTTGCTTTTCTGAATATTGCAGGATCGGGTATGACGGGATTTCCCTCGGAAGAGGATATAAATGATATGGATGCCCGTATGACTTCGCTGGTAATAGGTCAGTATCCCGATATAATTGTTGGAGTAAAGATCGGTCATTACAGGGGGAGTGACTGGACTCCCTTTGACAGGGCTGCCGAAGCGGCCGGAATTTCTGATGTTCCTCTTCTGGTTGAATGTCATCTGCCACTGCTTCCGCTGGAAGGAATACTTTCGAGGATGAAGGAAGGGGATATTTACACTCATTCCTTTTGTGTTGCTTCCGACAGGGAATGCCTTCTGGATGAAAAGGGAAGGATAAAGCCCTTTGTGGCTGAGGCACGGAAAAAGGGAATAAGGTTCGACGTGGGGCACGGGGGAGGTATGTTTCATTTCAATGTTGCCATACCTGCATTCAGGCAGGGACTGTGGCCCGATTCCTTCGGCACCGATCTTCACCGCATAAGCATGAATTCAGGGATGAAAAACATGCTTGATATTATGTCGAAGTACCTGAATATTGGTATGAGTTTTGAAGACATCATTTCCAGGGCTACCTGGAATCCGGCACAGTCTCTCAAACGGGAGGATCTCGGACACCTTGGCGAAGGGGCCGTGGCCGATATTGCCGTTTTCAGCATCAGGGAAGGAAGATTCGGTTTCATTGATGCAGCGGGATACAGGCTTGACGGAGACCGCAGAATAGAGACCGAACTTACCATTCGCGCGGGCAGGGTGGTATATGACCAGAACGGAATCTCAGCCAGAAGCTGGCTTGAAAACCAGACAATCAAATTTTAACTGAAATTACAGAAATCCTGAATATTAACTGAACAAAACACCATGAAACGAAGAGATATTATTAAAAGTCTGACAATTCTGCCTTTTGCAGGAAGCTTTCTTCCCCTGGAATCAGCTTTATCCAAAGGCACGGGACCTCTTGTACCGGGTCCGAATATTTACCAGTCGATAGGCGTGGAGCCGGTTATAAACTGCATGGGTACATTCACCATTATCAGCGGATCCCTTGAACGGCCGGAGGTCATTGAAACAATAGGATATGCTGCCCGTCATTTCGTCCAGATGGACGAGCTGGCAATGGGAATAGGCAGACGCCTGGCTGAACTGACCGGGGCTGAATGGGGTATGGTATCTGCCGGATGTGCCGCCGGAATGAAGCATGTTACAGCTGCCTGCGTTTCGGGCGGCAATCCTGAAAAACTGATCAGGATACCCGATCTGACAGGACTTGACAAAACAGAGGTTGTTATCCCCCGTAGTTCCAGGAATGCCTATGATCATGCCATACGAAATATAGGAATAAGCATTATTACTGTTGACAGTCTTGAGGAACTGGAAAAATCGCTGAATTCCCGTACTGCAATGATATATGTTATGACCGGAAATGACACCCTGCCGGGGAACAGGTTTGCCATCGACAAGATAGCTGCCCTGGCAAAACCAAAAGATATTCCCTTCCTTGTTGATGCAGCGGCAGAGGATCTGACCATTCCGAACGTTCATCTCCTGGCAGGGGCCTCCATTGTTGCCTACAGCGGAGGGAAGGCCATGTGTGGCCCTCAGGGTGCCGGTTTGCTCCTGGGCCGGAAAGACCTGCTTATGTCAGCCTGGCAGGCAAGTTCCCCCCATCACGGGACAGGCAGGGACAATAAGGTCGGCAAGGAGGAAATGATGGGAATGCTTGCAGCAGTGGAAGCATGGATCAAACGTGATCATGATGAAAAATACCGGACATGGATGACCTATCTTGACAATATTTCAAAGCGGGTATCTAAGATAAAAGGCATTAAAACGGAAATAAGGGAACCCCAGGGTCTTGATCTGAATAACAGAAGCCCGGTCCTGATGATTTCATGGGATTCCTCAGGATTTAATATTACAGGTCCCGATATTGCCGAGATCCTCGCAAACACCAAGCCGAGAATAGCACTCCGCGGTACCGGCAATGACGAGGACGGGACTTCATCCCTGAGAGTTAATTCGGGGCAGATGCAGCCGGGGGATGATAAGATTGTTGCAGACAGGATCTTTGAACTCCTGTCGAAGAAATATCCGAAACCTTCGGCGATGGCCGCGCCGGCTGCTGATATAAGCGGAAGATGGGCAGTTGATGTTCAGTTCTTCAGCAGCAAAGGGAGTCATGCATTTTTACTGGAACAGGACGGAAACTGGCTGCAGGGATCTCACAAGACTGAATTCTCGTTCAGGGAAATTGTCGGTACCATTGAAGGTGACCAGGTTAAACTGAGCAGTACCGAGAGGCTCACTGCCGACAGTGTGCCCTATATCTTCTCCGGAACTTTATCGGGAGATACCATTAGCGGACAGATTCATCTTGGAGAATACCTGAATGCAACATTTACTGCCAGGAAGAATGATTACCGGGTTTCCCGCAGGCAGATAAGATATCCTAAAGGCCAGCCGCTGGCAACCTGAGCCGGAGGAATGCGGGCTTATCCAAACAAATATTGAAATAATGTGTTTTATGATAAATAGTAATTACTTAAACTGAATCTAATAGTAAATAAATGAAACGACGTGACTTTATAAAACTCTCATCTGCTGCAGGAGTGATGGGACTTATTAATCCTTCGCATGATGCTTTGGCCTCTTCCGGCCTGCAGGGCGGAAATGGTTTTGACCTTCATCCCTTCATAAAGGAGCATCCGGAAGCTGTTTTCATTAATCTGACTTCGGTTGGAGCACCGGATGACAGCCAGGCCATTCATGATGCTGCATTCAAGCTGGCAGGGGAAATGTTTGTCAGAACCAGTGACGGCAGCGGATATCCCTTATCCACGGCAATAACCTGCAAGCCCAACTGGACATGTACGGGAAGGCCGGATCCGAATGACCCGATTTCTGCCCTGGGAATAACCACGGATCTCAACTATATTGAAGGATTTCTTAAAGGTGTGAAAACACTGGGACCTGAAAAGTTTTACCTGAGGGAATGTGCCTGCACACATCAGTGGGAGCCGCTGGGTTATTATGACATGGCAAGGAGAAATAATTTCGACCTGAAAGATCTGACTTCCAAGGATTACTGGGATCTGCCCGAAGGGGAAATCATTTTCAGGGAAGTGAACGGGGGAGTGGTGTTCAGGGAAGTCGGTATCATGGCACCCATGACGGCGGACGGTACCTTCCTTATCAACCTGGCCAAGCTTAAAGCCCATCAGATGGGAATAACAGCTGCAGTGAAAAACCTCCAGGGAATAACAGCAAGAAGATTTCACCAGTTCTGCGGTGGGAATTACAATATTTTCAAGACCTACGACAAGCGTTATCACAAATTCTTCCAGCCCGATTATATGGAGAAAATTGCGGAACTTCAGAAAATTCATGAAGACCGTGGAATGCCCAGATGGAAAAGCAAGGTGGACAGGCCCCCTTACGGAGGCGGTTTCTGGATGGAACAATGGGTTCAGAGAATGATAGACGCCTACAGTGTCATACCAACCGGGATAAATATTGTGGAAGGTGTGTATGCTCAGGACGGTGATGGCTTTAATGGCGGCCCGCATGACGGGAAGCCTGGAAAATTCATGTCCAACAACGTGATTTTCGGAAAGGATGCATTCAGGGTAGATATTATTTCTCACTGGCTTGCAGGTCATGAACCAGGCAATTTCGGACTGTTCCATATCGGGATTGAACGCGGTGTATCGGATGTCCTTGATCCTTTTGACATACCTGTATATCTGTGGGAGAACGGAAAGGCAACAAAAGTGAATCTGGACAGCCTGAAGCGCACTCCTCTGGTTACTCTTTATCTGAGGAAAAACTGGGACGGACATGATGAGGAGCGCTATCACCTGGTAAATGAGCCGTTTGACTATTCCGCATGGAAAACGGGTACAATGGCTTATGACAGGCAGCCTTCAATAAGGGCACTCGGAACGGACAGCAGGGATGGTATTGTTATGGAAGTAAACGTCCCGGAAGAAAGTGATGTTTATGTAGACGTTAAAAACCGTTTCGGGGATGTTGTCTGGCGTTTGAAGGCCGACGGCCTTGAGCCCGGAAAGCATGAAGTGGTTTGGGACGGATTTTCACAGCCCGGCATGTACACAATGTATGTTAAGGGAATGGGCTGGGATGCCGAACGTGAAATGGTTATATACACCTAATACCCGGGAAGTCCCTTCCCGGGTATCAGGTAACTAAAAGGAGCAGGGAATTAAAAAAAGCTTCTGTCAGAACCCATTTAAGAAGTGGTGGCAGAAGCTTTTGTCAGTTCTTCGGCAATCCTTGCCGCCACAATAATTTCCTGCCCTGGTTCCATCATGAAAGCCGTTATGTTAATACTGTTTCCACCGCCGGCAACCACCTCAATGGATGGATTTCCCCTGCGGAGTCTTTCCTGGAATTCTTCGCGGCTGACCTTTATCACTTCAGGATCCCATTCGATATTCAGTGTGGGAGTGTGGTTGGCTATCGGAGGAACGGTAACGCTTGTCCTTACTCCGGCTGTCTTTTTTGCCGCGTTTTCGATGTGTGCGATCCTGTCTTCCCATATTTTCCATTCCCTGTCGTGATCAAGATTGACATATCTTTCAAGCGCGGCATACATTCCGACAACTTCTTCCTTGTTTACCTTCATGCCTCTGCCTATGTTGCCTCCGCGGGGCGGGGCATTAAGCCGGGCTGCCTCGATAAGATCTTTCCTTCCCATCAGGATACCGGCGCTTTGCGGTCCTCTGAGCCCTTTTCCACCGGAGATGCAGACCAGGTCAAATCCCATGTCGTTAAATTTCCAGAGATTTTCAACGGGCGGAACATCAGCAGCAATATCAATCATTGTGGGAATATTATGCTTTCTTCCCAGTTCCACCCATTCCCTGTCCTGAATTTTCCCGAGAGGGGCGGTATAATTAAGAAACCAGAGCATGGCAGTCTTTTCGTTGATAGCCTTTTCCAGTTCCTCAACCGTTTCCACGGCTATAATTTTTACTCCTGTGTTCTTGAGTGCATGTACATAACCGGTATTATGACTTACCTGAGTGATTACCTCAGATTTCAGTCCTTCAAGATCGGGGAGCTGTCCGATTTTTGCCTGATCCTTTCCGGTAATTACCCCTGCAGTCCCGAGTACCATTGCCGACCAGCAGCCGGCTGTTACAGTGGCTGCTTCGGCATGACAGATTTCCGCAATCTTTTCACCGGCCTTGTCCTGAACGTCATCCAGAAGAACAAATTCCTTTGATGCAGCAACCATTGCCTCCATTACTTCATCCGGCAGCAGGGAACCCGTCATGAATGTATAGGTGCCGGCTGCATTGATGAAAGTCCTGAGTCCGAGTTCGCGCAGCACATCCCGTTTAACCGGTGAGGCACAGGAAGATACCAATGGAATGGTACTTCCCATTGCCACTCCGGCCACCGGCAGAATTGTTAATCCTTTGATAACATCTCTGCGTTTCATCTCAGCTTATTCTTATTAAATATAAGCGATGCAATCCATTTCAACGAGTGAGTTTCCGGGCACACCACCCTTGGCCACTGCCACGGTTGTACGGACCGGGGGTTTGCTGCCGAAGCGTCCTGCATACACCTCATTCATTCCCTGGTAGTCCTTTATATCATCTAGGTATACATTTACTTTAAGGACTTTTTCCATTGAGGATCCGGCTTTGATGAGCTCATCTTCAAGCTCCTTCAGCACAATTTCAGTGTGGTTTTTGATTGTAAAAGGCTCGACATGTGCGCCTTTACCGGCTATGAATACGAGATTGCCATATTTGGTGTGACCTGAGAACATGGGAGCTCTCTGGAAACTGGTGATATTATCCGCTTCTTTCTCCTTTGCGACGCTTGTTGCTGCTTTGGCTGCCACTCCAGCTCCGGCTAAACCCAGAACAGATGCAAACATTTTCTTCAGTGCAGATCTTCTTTCAGTTTTCATGTTTTTTAGTTTAATGATTTGTGATTAATGATTTGTAATTTAATGATTTGTAATTTAATGATTTGTGATTGATTGTTTGTAAATAATAATTTTTAATTAGTAGCCTGTGAATTATAAGTTTCAGCCGGCAGCTGCTATCTCCTGCCTGCCAGTACAACCGGATTGGCAATTCCGTTGAGGTCGTATACTATCCTGCCGCCCCTGATTGTCATTTCGCATTCAAGCTTCTGGTCACTTTCCAGCTTATGGCCGGTATAGTCAAACAGCCCGAACTTGCCCTTCCTGAGGTTCAGGATTGCAATATCAGCATCACTGCCCACCGAGAGGTTGCCCAGCTCCTCGCGCTTGATCACCCTGGCCGGTTCCGAAGTGGTTGCCTTGATCACACTCTGCAGGTCCATTCCCATAGCCAGGAATTTTGACATTGTTGTAACAAGATCCTTCATTGCTGCATTCATGCTTCCGATATGCAGGTCAGTGCTTATCACATGGGGATAGAGACCGCTTTTTATGGCGGGTATTCCCTGTGAATAGGCAAAGCTGATTCCACCGTAGCCGACATCAAATATTATGCCTCTCTTTATGGCATCCCATACGAAGGGTTTAACCTTGCCTGCAACAGGATCTACAACATATTCCCTTCCGCTTCCCAGCTGGGCAAAGCAGTGGGTGAAGATGTCGCCCGGACGAAGATGTTTCATAAACAGCTCTTCAATGGGAAGAGGAGGTTCAGCGCCGCCGAAATCTATCATCACGGGCATATCAGCTATTCTGCCAGCTTCAACAGTAAGGTCGGTAGGCTCCCATTCGTGCCCTGAATAATGAGCGAGCTTTATACCTACAATATCTTCAGAGTGTTTTTTTGCATATTCACCTGTTCTTACCGGCTCCATGTCCTTCAGGTTCTGTTCCGCGGGGCCGCCTCTCATACCGTCTCCCACAATATTCAGCAGGGCCAGGACACGGGTCTGGGACCTGTCAATTATATTTCTTTTGAAATCGGGAAAGGATCTCCATCCGGCACAGCCGGCATCAACAACCGTGGTAACACCTGAACGGAAGGTAAATCCGTCGGGAGTCACCGAACTGGGCCCGTTCGAATACTGATGGTCAAGAACCGTACCCTGAAAAACATGCACATGCATGTCAATAAGCCCGGGTGTAACATAAAATCCCCTTGCGTCAACCACCTGTCTTCCTTCCTTTGCATCGATATTTTTGGCAACCATAGCTATCTTGCCGTCTTTTACGGCAACATCCATTACGGCATTGATATTATTTTTAGGGTCAATAACATGTCCGCCCTTGATAACGATATTATAGGTCTGGCCCACCGCTAATCCGCTGACCATTAGACTAATAAAGAGAAACAACAGTCTTTGTAATTTCATTTTCATATTATTCTCATTTTTTGGTTAATAACTGACTCGTAAAATAGTAATTATATCATAAATATTTCACTGCTGGCCTATATTTATGAGGTATTTGTACAATTCGCTTTTGGTTGAGAGGATGATTGTGGTTGTTGTATCAAATGTTTTTTCGAATGTTTCCATTGATTTCATAAAGCCGTACAGGTTTCTCGAAGCTGCCGACTGGTTATATGCCCCGGCATAAATGGCTGTTGCCCTGGCATCTGCCTCACCCCTGATCTCCTCGGCTTTGCGGTATGCTTCAGACTGTATGGTTTTAAGGTCCCTTTCCTTTTCCCCGTTTATTTTAGAAGCTTCACCAAGGCCTTCAGATCTGAACTTTTCAGCAATTCTGTACCTCTCGCTTTTCATCCGTTCATAAACCTGTGTCTGGACTTCGGCAACATAGTTCAGTCTTTTGATTCTCACATCCAGTATTATGATTCCAAGATCGCTGGCTTTCTCATTGGATGACTTGAGTATCATTTCCTGTATACGCAGGCGTCCTTCATTTATGTCCGACAATGTATCTCCCACTTCTTCTCCCATTGAACCGGAAGGAACGGGTGTCCTGTTTACGGATCTCACCACCTCTTCCAGATCGTGATTTGCTATATAGTCGCGTGTTTCACCGTCAAGAATATCCGCGAGCCTTGACTGTGCACCCCTTTCGTCGGTCAGCCGCTTGAAGAACTGCAGCGGATCGGTTATCTGCCATCTGGCATAGGTATCAACATATATGAATTTCTTGTCCTTTGTGGGTACCTGATTGGGATCTCCGTCCCATTCCATGTATCTTTTTTCAAAATAGTTGACTCTCTGAATAAAGGGTACTTTTATCTTGAGACCCGGAGTAACTTTTGCATCACCCACCGGTTTGCCGAACTGGGTTATGACAACCTGTTCGATTTCCCTGACCTTATATACGGTTTCGAGAATCAGGATGAGTGCAATAACTGCAAGAATAAGTCCTATTATTGTTTTCCGGTATTTCATAATATTCTGTGATTTATAAATTTTTCATCTGCATCTGGAGGAGGGGCAGGACATTATTTCCCTTTTCATCGGTAATTATCTTGTTACCCAGCTTTGGTATCACCTTCTGCATTGTTTCAAGATAAAGCCTCTGTTTTGTAATTTCCGGTGCTTTGATATATTCCCGGTAAAGGGCATTGAACCGTGCGGCTTCCCCGAGGGCATTGTTGACACGCTCGGCGGCATATCCCGTAGCTGTCTGGATTGTTTCCTCTGCCTGGCCCCTCGCTTTCGGTATAATCTTATTGTATTCCGACCTTGCCTGGTTTATCAGTGTTTCTTTCTCCTGCTGTGCCTGGTTAACCGCATTGAAGGCATCTTTAACCGGATCCGGGGGAGTAACATCCTGAAGGATCACCTGTTCAATTTTTAGTCCCAGCGAATACTCCGTGCATAATTCCTGGATCTCCTGATGGACTATTGCAGCTATTTCGGCCCGTCCCACTGTCAGTACCTCATTGACTGTCCGGTCACCCACTATTTGTCTCATGCAGGCTTCCGAGATGTCTCTCATGGTAGAGACCGGTTCCCTTACCTTGAAAAGATATTTGTAGGGATCACTGATACGGTACTGGACAACCCATTCAACATCTGCCAGGTTAAGATCCCCCGTAAGCATAAGGGATTCATTGCTGGTTCCCGATTTTGCATAATCTGACCTGATGCCGCTGTATATTGTCCTGAAACCAAATTCTTCCTTATGCTGTCGTTCAACAGCAACCTTGTAAAGTCTTTCCAGCACCGGCAGCTTGACATGAAGCCCGGGTGATTCGGTGCGGATATATTTCCCGAACCTGGTGATCACGCCGGCTTCTTCCGGGCGGATCTGGAAAAAGGTCATTGAAAGCAGCACAAGAGCTGCAATGCCATAGAGAAGATACTTGTAGTACGGAAGATGTTTCTTCCATTCCCCGGATCTTATTGGCGGATTGAAACGGTAAAAATTCATTTTCCTGTTTTTAATTATTGTCCTGTTACTTTGATTAACCTGCCGGCCTGAATGGTACTGTTCAGTTCCAGGTTATTCAGAAGGGCTATTTCCTGCAGTTTATCCTGAGGAACACCGAGGGAGCTGAGTGTTGCCGACACTGTTGCTGTCCCGGGTACCCTTTTAACCAGCAGCCTGGTTGGTTTTACATTCAGTTTTGACGGGTCCGTGAGCCGTGCAAATGTTTGCATGGATGATTCCATGGTATTGAAATAATTATTGAAATCCGCTTCAGCCGACACACCGTGGAAAACATAAATAACGGGGCTGTACTGGATAAAATATGACAATACAAGATTCGAAGCCTGACCGCCTGACTGGTCCTGGCTTACCTGCCTGGAAATTGTTGCCCTGGCCTGTAATCCGTTTACGCTGACATTTTTCGATTCAAGCAATGTAAGCCCGAGAGCAGCCAGGGTTGTGTCAGCGGCATTCTGCAGGGTTTTCTGTGAAGCCAGGGTAAAGATCATCAGTGCTTTGCCGTCAGCGGGTGCCATATTGACCTGGGCAGGAGTATTTTCATACCTCCATCCGCCGGGGAAATTGAATCTGAACTTCAGTTCGGGATGGTAGAAGGTATTATTCTCAACAAAGCCCTGACGGGGATCTTCGCCATAGACTATCCCGTCGATCAGCCGGAGATAATTCTCCTGGTTCACCTTGTATTCAGGATAATCAAGTTTGGCCTGCCATTCGGCGGATGACCGGTGTACGGAATTATAGCGGTCTCCGGGATCGGGATGGGTTGAGAGGAATGTGGGGACACCACCGTGATTTTCCGCCATATTCATTTTGTTTAGCACCTGAAAAAAATCTGCCATTTTATGAGCATCATAGCTTATCCTGGAAGAGTATTCCACTCCAAGTGCATCAGCTTCCCGTTCATTGTCACGGCTGAATCTGAGGAAAAGGAGCTGCATCCCCATAAAAGCCTGTTCCGCATACCGGGCAAACTTCTCTGAAGCTATCATTCCGCCTATCAGCAGCAGCTGGCCCAGTTGCTGCTTGGTCTGCTGGCTTACCGAGTGGCGTGCTGTAATATGTCCCATTTCGTGACCAATAACACCCATAAGTTCAGCTTCATTGTTAAGCTGTGCCAGTATGCCCCGTGTGAGATATATATATCCGCCCGGAACGGCAAATGCATTTACCACCGGTGAATCCAGTATTTTTATATGATACTGGAGATTGGGCCTGTGGGAGATCCTGCCCATCTCCGTGGTTTTCTCCCTGATAAAACTGAGTAACCTGTCATTCTGATACTCACCGAAGGTTGCAGTTACCTGCGGATCATAGGAAAAACCCAGCTGGATTTCCTGTTCTTCTGACATCAGCATTAGCTGTCTCTTGCCTGTTACCGGGTTTACGGCACAGGAAGAGATGATCAGAACTGCAAAAAACAATAAGCCGGCTTTTAGTGTAATAGCTGATCTTTTCATATTGATTTAAATTTATGATGTATTCAAATCAGTTTGAAGGAGTTTAAGATATCAGTTTTCAAATATCGTGAAAAACTTCATTTGTTTGCCTGTTTTGCCCAATGTTTCTCATTGCCGGACCTGATCCGGTATTTCCCGGATCAGAACCTTGTCTATCCTCTTACCGTCTATGTCCACTATCTCAATCAGATAACCTGCATACTCCAGTTTATCACCTATCTGGGGAATTTTATTGATTTTGCTGAAAACAAATCCGGCAACGGTCGAGTAGTCAACCTTTTCGTAATCGATGGTAAATCCTTCAATTATGCCTTCAAGTATTTCGGCGGGAGCATCACCATTTACAAGAACAGACTTGTCATCCCTTATAAAAATATCAGGTTCAAAAGGCTCGCCTTCCTCTGGGAATTCCCCGATAATATTTTCCATTATATCGTGAAGGGTGATAATTCCTTCAAAGGAGCCGTATTCATTAACCACAACACAGAACTGGGTATGCTTTTCCTTGAAAAGCTCAAGTACCTTATATGCATCAGATGTTTCCGGAATTATAAGGGGCTGAACAAGGAAATCACTGATTTTTACGTTTTTATCAGAACTGAGGCCAATCAGGTAGTCTTTTACAAAGAGTACTCCGGTGAAATTGTCGAGTGTGCCGCTGCAGCACAAAACCTTGCTGTGGCGGGTTTTCACTATATCAGCCCTGAGTACTTCCTCTGCCTTCCTGATATTAATCCATTCCACCTCGGTACGGTGAGTCATTATGTGCTTTGCCCTCTTGTCGGAAAAGTAGAAGACCTTTTCATGGATTTTGTTCTGGGCCTTTTCAATGACACCCTCCCTGGAAGCGAGCTTTATCATCTGTCTTAATTCCGCTTCAGTGACCGGCTCACTTATTGATTTTATACCCAGTATCCTGATTATGACAGATGTTGATGAAGTAAGGAATCTTACGAAAGCATGAAAGAATTTGCTGAAGCAGGAAATCACCGGAGCAATTCTGACAGCAATCTTTTCAGGGTTGTTCAGGGCAATGACTTTTGGAACAAGTTCTCCGATGACAATGGAAAAATAGGTTATTACAATGATTGTCAGCACAAGTGCCAGATCACTTGCGGATTCCCTGAGGAACCCGATCCGTTCAAACAGCGGGGTGACGTTGTCCGCAAGCTTACTGCCTCCGTAGTATCCTGTAACTATTCCTATAAGAGTCACCCCGACCTGGATTGCAGAAAGAAAACTTCCTGAATCTTCAAGAAGCCGTAAGGCGGTAACTGCTCCATTACTTCCTTCACTCTTCATTTGTTCCAGTCTGGATCTCTTGCTTGAAACCAGGGAAATCTCAGACAATGAAAAAAAGCTGTTAAGCAGGATAAGAATGAACAAAATAAGTATTTCCATTTGTTCCGGTGAAAAAAATGAGTATTTAAGATAACGGTTCTGTAATATGCCATTCAAACTGGCAGTTGCATCAGCCGGTGAATGCATCCGGCAGGGTCAGTCAATTATGAAAGCTGTCTGAAGATAATTGTTTACAGCTCCAAGCAGCCTGGTTTTAATGTACCATGACTCAGAAAATATCCGGTAGGCATAAAATTCATGATCCGGTACATTGAATTCATCAAAAAAAAGAATATCCCCTTTTTTCAGGAAATCCGATATTCCTGAAAGGGCAAAAAGTGTTGAGGAGAACAGGTCGGCATCGAGATGTACAATATTTCTTTTCTCCGGATCAGGTTTGTTTTCACGGAAATACTTATGCAGGGTGTCCTGAAACAGGCCTTTTACAAATACTGCGCGTTTGTCACTGAATCCGGGAAGAGCGGCAGCCATATCCCCCTTTTTGAAAGTTCCCCAGTTTTCCGGCAATCCCTCGAAAGTATCAAAGCCGATGAAAATGCTTTTTTCATTCCTGCATTCATTCAGCCACCATTTGAATGAAGAGCCGCCCGAAACACCGAATTCCATGTATGTTATGGCTTTGTCTTTCAGCCTGAACTCATCAGAAACGGCTTTATAGAGCTTGTACCTTTTCGAGTAATCCCGTTTTGCCGTATAGAAATCATTTATGATGAAATCCCCTTTTTGTTCAGATACCCAACGCGATAGGCTCAGTGTATTTGAAATCTTGAGAAATGGTTTTCTGAGCCAGCCAAGGAGAATGTGTGGTTTCATCAGCAGGATGGCACCTTTCAGGAATGATACAATTCTGATGATTTTTCTTGCCATGGGGTAATAATAAAAATGGCTGTTTATAAAATCCCTGCAATCCGGATTAAATTATGCAAAGATCTTTATTAACAGCCAGGAAAAACAGAAGGTTTCTGTTAAATTATTGTGCTACAAATCTTCAAATAAACACTATATTTTAGTTTAATCCAAAAATTTTCAAATCTTCTTCCACGGTGCCATTCACCCGGACTCCGAATTTCTCCTGTACAATTTTCAGGACATTGGGTGTGAGGAATCCGGGCAGGGTGGGACCGATATGGGTATTTTTTATTCCCAGGTAGAGCAATGCAAGGTGAACGATAACGGCCTTTTGTTCGTACCATGCAATATTGAAAACTATCGGAAGCTTGTTTATATCGTCAAGATTCAGAACCTCCTTGAGCTTGAGTGCCACATATGCCCATGAATAGGAATCATTGCACTGTCCTGCATCAAGCACTCTCGGAATTCCGTTGATATCACCCAGGTTCAGTTTGTTGTAGCGGTATTTTGCACAGCCTGATGTAAGGATGACAGTATCTGCCGGAAGACTTTTTGCAAATTCCGTATAATATTCCCGGCTTTTCTGGCGGGCGTCACAGCCTGACATCACGACCATTTTTCTTATAGCTCCCGAATTTACAGCTTCGAGGATCTTGTCAGCAAGAGAGAGCACCTGGTTGTGTGCAAAACCTATTGTGATTTCGCCGCTTTCAATTTCCGAGGGTGGCGGACATTTTTTTGCGAGTCCGATGATTTCGGAAAAATCCTTTTGCCCGTCCGGCAGTTTTTTATCAATGGATTTCCACCCGGGCATTCCTGTTGCTCCTGTTGTAAATATCCTGTCATTGTAAGTACTGGTTTTTCTCGGCGGAACAAGACAGTTGGTGGTGAAAAGCACGGGTCCGTTGAAGGTTTCAAATTCCTCCAGCTGGCGGTGCCATGCATTGCCGTAATTGCCGGCAAGGTGGCTGTATTTTTTTAGTGCGGGATATGCATGGGAAGGAAGCATTTCGGAGTGAGTATAGATATCCACTCCCTGACCTTCTGACTGTTTCAGCAGTTGTTCGAGATCCCTGAGATCATGTCCGCTGACAAGTATTCCCGGACGGCTTCGGGTTCCTATATTTACCTTTGTTATTTCCGGATTGCCGTATGTTGAAGTATTTGCCCTGTCAAGAAGAGCCATTACCCTGACTCCGTATTCACCTGTTTTCATTACCCAGCTGAGCATGGAATCAAGATCGGCCGGCTTTCTCAGCATTACCAGGGTCTGTTCCATGAAATCAAATATGTCGTTGTCTTCAAAGCCCAGGTTGAAGGCATGTTCGGCATATGCTGCCATTCCTTTTATACCGTACAGAGCATATTGTTTCAGTGAACGTACATCTTCATCCGTATCAAACGTCAATGTGCCGACCTGCCGGGCTTTTTCATAAAGATCCTGGTCACTGCCGCCATTCCATGTAACGCAGTCATATTTTTCCGCAACATTTACCCTGGCTTTCAGACTGTCCCTGTAATTCAGACATTCCCTTACAGCCTGGATAATGCTTCTGTCATCAAAATTCGCATTTGTAATTGTCATGAACAGGCAATTGGTGATATGCTTGCTTTCTGCATTTGTACTGATTCCCTGTCTGCGGGCTTCGATGGTGGCAAATGAGAGCCCCTGACATGCAAATATCAATAAATCCTGGATGTTGGCTGTTTCTTCTTTTTTACCACAGACCCCGTTTATTGTACAGCCTGTGTTCTTAGCCGTCTCCTGACACTGGTTGCAAAACATACTCATAGTACTTTAATTTTTAGATTCGCTGCAAAGATAATTTTTTATCGTTCTGAATAAAAAATTATGATATCTGTTAGGATTATTTCTTTTTAAAAAATTTCCCTGTCTTTGTTTTTGAGCTGCTTTGTATTATTTACGGTACTTTTAACCAGAGTGACCATCACTGGCGGCAGGGCCGGATTACAGGGATTCCTGGGGAATGTGTCCCGGAGATATGTCCGGCACCCATTCCGAGAATCTTTCTTTTACCTTTCTTATGTCCTCAAATTCAAGATTTTCAAGATTGATGGATTTCGTGTCATTTTTCAGGGTCAGCAATATTTCGAAAAGCCTGATGTTAACCGATTTTATATCCTTAAGCCGGATGGTTTCAGTTTTTTTTGTGGAAGGAAGAAGATACTGAAGCTCTTTCTCATCCCACTGTATGAAGTATTTTCTGCTTTTAAGCATGGACCATCCCATGATTGCGAAAAGTATTCCCTGAAAGACGAAGAATATAAAACTCCAGTCTCCCGAAGGAAAACGCAGATCAATTCCGTCTGCCAGATTTTTTGATGTTACGAGTATTCCCAGAAGTGCAAATGCCATCCCGAATATGATGAAGAATCTGCCGGCTGCAGGATGACTTTTAAAAATTCTGATCTTTTCCATTGTCTTGAAAATTATAATGATGTATTTATTGCCATTCTCCTGATTGTTTACCGGTAACAGATATGATCTCAAGTTTAAGGATCACCAGCCGGGACAGGGATTCCTCATCATAAAGAAGCCCGGTTCCTGCTCCGTATTTTTTCATTATCAGGTCCATCCCATGCTTTTTCGATTCCGGATCATCTTCAATTGTGACAACACCCCTTCCGGTTACAGAGCGGTATTTTGCCGACCACTGACAGGCTGATTCCCCCCTTATGATCTCAAAGGGAAGTTCTGCTTCAAAGCTTACGGCATTATTCTTTTTTATCAGTCTGATCTTCCGGCCTTCAGGTGCTGAATGGATATAAATCCTCCCCCCGTCATAGGCATAGTTCACCGGAACAATATATGCTTCGTCATTGTCAACCAGACCAAGCCTGCAAACCATCGATTTTTCAAGAATCTCGCTGATTACATTGCTGTCGCGGATTTCTTTTTCCTGTCTTCTCATCTGTTCTGATTCCTGATAAAAAGTATATCAGACTGTCAGTCTGAATGCCATTTCCTGTGCCCGGATGGCCAGTTCGGATGCGAGGAAGCAATGATCCTGCGACATGGCTGTCTCGGTGCGGTTTACAACATCGCTTACAATTTGCTCGCCGTATGGCATGTGTACTCCCGAGCAATTGTAATATTTAGTTTCCCTGTTGTTTACAAGAAAGAGATGATTTCCTCCTTCGCGGCCGGCGATATCTATATACTTTCTCATTTCTATATATCCTTCCGTTCCCAGAATAAAGGTTCTGCCGTCTCCCCATGTGTTCAGGCCGTCCGGTGTGAACCAGTCTATCCGGATATATCCGCTTGCATGCGGACTTCTCACGCTCATGTCGCCAAAATCCTGAAATGCGGGATATTTTCCGTTGGCAAAATTCCCGGTCTGTGCAAAACTGACTTCCGCCTGTTTTGAACCGGTATAGAAAAGGAACTGGTCGCACTGGTGGGATCCGATGTCACATAGAATACCGCCTGCCTTTTCCGGATCAAAAAACCAGTCCGGACGGGAAGCGGGCCTCATTCTGTGCGGTCCGAGACCTATGGTCTGAACCACTTTCCCGATGGCTCCGGCCTCTATCAGGTTGCCCGCCTGTACCGAGGCGGGATTTCCCAGGCGTTCGCTGTACATGATGGAATAGATACGCCCGGTGATCTTTTGTACCTTTTTCACCTCCTCAAGCTGCCGTGGTGTTACAATACCCGGTTTGTCGGCCATGAAATCCTTGCCCGATTTCATCACACGTATGCCCAGCGGGGCCCGGTCGACAGGGATGGATGCGCTGGCAACCAGCTGAACTGATGTATCCTCAAGTATTTCCTTCTCGCTTCCTGCAATTCTGACACCGGGAAATCTTTTTGTAAATGTTTTTAGCAATTCCGGTTCCGGGGCATAAACTGAAACCAGTTTTCCCCCTCCCCTGATGAGTGCATCAGACATCCCGTAAATATGGTCATGGTTCAGGCCTATGACCGAAAATCTGATTGATTCTCCGGGTGTCCTTACAGTTGCCGGTCTGAGAATTATTTCCTCAGGATAACTGGTTGTGTGCAGATTTCCGAAAGGCAGGCCTTCGGGAAAAGCATTTATTGCTGCCAGTCCGGCAGCAGAGGCAAGGGATTTTCTCAGGAATTTACGTCTGCTGGATTGCATATTAGTCTGGATTTAAGATTTTTGTTAATGATCTCCGGGTTCATTGCCCATCCTGATCAGCATCACTCCTCCTTTTACAACGTCCTTAAAGGGGATGAAGGCTGAGTTCAGATTGTTTCCGTTTACAGATACTGATTGAATATAAATATTTTCCGGGCTGTTATTTTCTGTTTCAATAACAAATTGTTCTCCGGAATAATAATTGCCGTTCAGATTGATTATTATCCTGTCAAAAAGCGGACTTCCGATGCTGAAAAGGGGCTCGGGTTCCGTCAGCCCCTTTACGTCAAACAAGCCCATGGCCGACATTACATACCAGGCGCCAAGCTGTCCCTGGTCCTCATCCTGCCCGTAGCCATAGCCATGAATGCCTTCCGTGCCGTAAAAGTCATTCAGTATCGCCCTTACCCATTTCTGGGTTTTTGAAGGCTCACCGGTATAGTTGAACAGCCATGAAGTATGCAGACAGGGCTGATTTCCGTGGTTGTAGGGCTTTGTTATTCCTGCAAATGCATGGATCTCCGTTCCCCCTCCGAATATATCCTTCTGAGAGATAAGGAAGGTGCTGTCGAGCCTGATGTTGAATTCTTCCTGTCCTATTTTGGCTGCAATTCCCCGGGGATCGTGGGGGACATAGAATGTATATTGCATGGCATTTCCTTCCTGGAACCCGTCATGCGGCACCGTGGCATCAAAATTCCCGTTAAAACTGCCATCTGCGAATTTCGGCCACATCATTTTCTTTTCAGGATTATATATTTTCTCCCATCCTTTTGACAGTTCCATCAGCATTTCATAATCGTCGTTTTTCCCCAGGGCTTTGGCAAATTGTGCAACAGCATATGAAGTAAATGAATATTCCAGGGTGTGTGAACAGGAGAATTTCCACAATTCATCCGGACCTTTCCCGGTTGATTTGTACGGGACATAGCCATATTTCACAAATTCACCCACATCCATTTTCCCTGCACCAAACACCCTGTTTTTTGAAACCGTTTCATTTTTGAGGGAGGCTTCATAGCCTTTCTGCAGGTCAAAATCCCTGATGCCGCACATATATGCGCTTACAATGGCCAGGGGCACCTGGTTGGTTCCCACCCCTGAAACATATTTGCTGCAGGCCAGGCCATCACCAAGCCATCCTGCATCTTCATAAACCCGGAGATGTGTCTTTACAAAATCAGTAGTGTATTCAGGATAGGCCAGGGCCCACAGCTGAATCAGGTTCCACTGCCCTCCCCATATTGCATCGGTGTTGTAAAACCTGAATTCCGGCTTATTGTCGCTTCCCGCGGGAATCATGCCGTTGGTTCCGTCGTGCCTGGGATAGGCTCCGTTGATATCGCTGGCCAGACCACGCCCGAGCAGGGCATGATAAAGTCCGGTGTAAAATTTTACCTTGTCTTCATGATTGTTGCCCTCAACATGAATTCTTCCCAGCCATGCATTCCAGTTTTCATGTGCGGCTTTTCTGGCCTCATCAAAACCAAGGTTTCCGGCTTCTGCTTCAAGGTTGAGGCGTGCATTTTCAACCGAGGTGTATGACAGGCCTGCCTTGATATTGATGCTTTCATTATCCCGGGTGGAAAAGGTAAGATAGAGACCTGCTCCCCTGCCTGTTGCCGTCCTCTTTCCGGCCTCCGTCCTTGTTCCGTGAAATATTCCGTACTCATCCGGCTTTTTATCAAGTATGGCATAAAAGTACATTCTGACGCTGGCGCCGGTCTGGTATTTCTTTACATATTCGGGATATGTTTCCACAAAGCCCTCAACATGCCCGTCTTCGGCAAGGACAACGGATGCAGCCGTGACTTCACCGCTCTCGCCCTGCTTGTTTCCTATGTCAAAAAGGATATGCGACTTATCATTTGCCGGAAAAGTGTAGCGGTGAAAGCTGACCCTGTCGGTTGAAGTCAGCTCTGCCCTGATATTGTAATCCTTAAGAATTACTGAATAATAGCCGGGGTTGAGTATCTCGTCCTCTTTATTGAATTTTGAGCGGTATCCCCTGTCGGAAAAGTCAAGGGCACCCGGAATTGTTCTGAGTTCACCGTTGGTTGGCATGAAAACAACACCTCCGATCTGGAATTCATGGAAATTCGGAAAGCCTTCAATTGAATTGTGCCTGAAATCATAGCCCACGGCTTCCCATCCGCTGGCATTTCCGAGATGTCCGTCAGTAGAAGGACCGGGTTTAGCCATTCCGAAAGGACTTGCTCCCGGGGCTACATGAAACCATCTGCAATGAGCGGTTCCGATCTGCGGATCGACATATTTCGTGAGATCTTCTTCCACGGCTGCTGTTTTTTCCGTTCTGCACGAAAATGAAACAAGAATAAAAAAAACTGTAATACCTGTTAAGATCAGAGTCTTTTTCATAAAATTGTGGTTTATGGATTCTGGATTTTTCTTTGCTTCCATAGTGTTTTTGTTTTTTGAAAATCTGTTCCCCTGCCGGACAGGAGATTGTGGAATTTCTAAAAATACATAAAATTTGTATATTTATTGACGAGTTTATTTTACCTCGTTAATCATAGTAATGATATGAGAATAAGGTTTATGTTGTTGGTTCCCGTGGCTCTTGCCATTTTAACCGGCTGTTCGGGATCACAAAATTCAGGCGGGATTTCCGGGAATGACAGGGGAATCAGCCTGAAACTGAAAAAACAGCCCGTTCTCGCCGGAAAGAAGAGGAATGAGCTTTTAATAATTGACATTCCACCGGCCGGCTCATTGGAGCAGCAGCTTCCGGTCAGCAGGGTGGATATAAAATTTGAAAAATCATCAGCTCTTGAAAATCTTTCCGCAATACAGGTTTATTATTATGAAGGATCTGATTCCTCCTCTGAAACATCCGGCCCGGCTGGCATGCCGTCTGCTGACGAAGGCGGAATATCCGGCCCCTCTGCTCCTGCACTCTTCGGGAGCAGTGAAAAGGTCCGTAACAACAACAGGATAAAGGGTAATATTCCGGCAGGTGACCGGGCCCTGAAAATAGCTGTTTCCTTCACTTCTTCCGGAAAACCCGATCTGACTGCGAAAATTCTTGTCAGGAATATCCGGATATCCTTTTCCGGCGGGAAACCTGTTGATTTGCAGTTATCCCCTGAAAACAAAATCCTTCGTTTCGGTATTATTCTCAGGGAGGCCGGACAGGATAATTGTGATACCTACCGTATTCCCGGGCTTATCACGACCAGTTCCGGGACACTGATTGCGGTTTATGACAACAGGTATAACAGAAGCAAGGATCTGCAGGAAGACATTGACATTGGAATGAGCAGAAGCACTGACGGAGGGGAGAGCTGGGAACCCATGAAGGTCATAATGGATATGGGCGGATACGGTGGAAGGCCGGAAAGGCTGAACGGTATAGGGGATCCCAGTATTCTTTATGATCATGTGACCAATACCATCTGGGTTGCAGCACTCTGGATGAGCGGAGGTTCTTATGATGAGATGCTGTGGTTTGCATCAGGACCAGGAATGAAGCCGGAGGAGACAGGCCAGTTCATACTGGTGAAAAGCACGGATGACGGAATAAGCTGGTCAGACCCTGTAAACATAACGGGCCAGATAAAGGATCCAGACTGGCAGCTGCTGCTTCAGGGTCCCGGACGGGGAACAACCATGACAGACGGTACTCTTGTCTTTCCTGCTCAGTTCAAGGCAGATCTGGGAATTCCTGCCCTTGACGGCGGGCAGTATACCTGCCATTCCACCATTGTATACAGTAAGGACAGCGGCCGCAGCTGGCATATCGGAAAAGGAGCAAAGCCCAACACCACCGAAGCACAGGTGATTGAGCTGGGTGATGGCAGTCTTATGCTGAATATGAGGGATGATCTGAACCGCAGGGACAAAAGCGGATCAAACGGAAGGGCTGTGTCGGTAACATCTGACCTCGGGCAGACCTGGACTAAGCATCCGTCGTCAAATTCCCTTCTTCCTGAACCAAACTGCATGGCCAGCCTGATAGCTGCCGATATGGACATAGGTGGTACAATCCGGAAGGTTTTGTTCTTTTCCAATCCGGACAACAGAAATACAAGGACGAATATGACGATCAAGGCAAGCCTGGATGAGGGAATAAGCTGGCCGGAAGAATACCGTCTCGAGATTTATGAGCCGGAAGGATTCGGCTATTCCTGTCTTTCCATGGTTGATGAAAAGACAATAGGGATAGTGTATGAAGGCGTCAGGGACCTGTATTTTCAGAAAATTCCGGTGGAGGATATTTTGAGGGGACTATTTTAGAAGGGCACCCGGAACCGGCCGGGAAAAATCCGGAGGGTCAACAATTCTGAGCTATAAATCAAAAAACATTGTCATAAATATTTATCATGCTGAAATTCAAAAAATTTGAAGGCCTTGTGGCAGCTCCTTTTACTCCGATGGACAGCAAGGGGAATCTTGTCCCTGAACTGATACCGGAGTATTATGATTTTCTAGCCGTAAATGGCGTTACCGGTGCATTTATAAACGGTTCAACGGGTGAAGGCCCGTCCCTTACACAGAAAGAAAAATTTCTTCAGGCAGAGCAGTGGGCGAAATGTCTGAAGAATGACGGAAGGGTGAGGGTTATCAATATGGTGGGCGGTACTTCCTACGGAGAATGCAGGGAAAATGCGGTTTTTTCCTATGAAATCGGACTGTCGGCAGTTGCAATGGTGGCCCCTTATTACTTCAGGCCGGCGAACCCAGGGGCTCTTGCGGAATTTGTTGCAATGACGGGGGAATCGGTACCGGAAATGCCCGTATATTTTTATCACATCCCGGTTCTTACCGGTGTGAAAATTCCAATGCTTGAATTCCTGAAGAAAATAACAAATATGCTTCCCAATTTTGCCGGATTGAAATATACCGATGAAGATCTCATGGATTTTATGTCGTGTATAAATTATGAAGGCGGAACCTATGACATGCTTTACGGCAGGGATGAATGCATGCTGCCTGCCCTTGCCCTGGGATGCAGGGGCTTTGTAGGAAGCACCTATAATTATGCTGCGCCTTTATACCATGCCCTTATCAGTGCCTTTGACAAGGGTGATCTGAAAAAAGCAAGGGAATTGCAGCAAAAATCGATTGATATGATTTATCTGCTTGACAAATACGGAGGTATGAATACCGGGAAAGCATATATGAAGCTGGCAGGCTTCGATTTCGGTAAATTCAGGACACCCGTCACCAGAATGGCGGATGAGCGCTTCAATGAATTCAGGGAGGATGTCAGACTGCTTGACATGGATCACCTCTTTTCGAAAAAATAACAGGATATAAATAGTTTTATTGATGTTGAACGATTTTTCAACTCTTGCGGAGCAGTATAAAAAAGAACTGCTGAACAGTGTTATTCCATTCTGGGAAAAATTCTCGCCGGATAAGGAGCATGGAGGTTATTTTACCTGCCTTGACAGGACGGGGGAGGTATATGACACCGATAAGTTTATATGGTTGCAGGGGCGGCAGATATGGATGTTTTCCACCCTTTACAATAATGTGGAAAAAAATGAGGCCTGGCTTCAGACTGCGGTACACGGAGCGGATTTTCTTGAAAAACACGGACGTGACAAGAATGGCGACTGGTATTTTTCGCTGAACAGGGAAGGCAGACCACTGATTGTGCCATATAATATTTTTTCCGATTGTTTTGCCACCATGGCATTCGGGCAGCTGGCAAAAGCTACGGGTAACGATCACTATTCCCGGATTGCAGTCAATACATTCAGGAATATCCTTTCCAGGGAAAATAATCCAAAAGGTGTTTACAATAAAACCATCGGCGGAACCCGGCCTCTGAAAGGTTTTTCCCTGCCGATGATTCTCTGTAATCTATCTCTTGAGATAGAGCATCTTCTTGACAGAAGCTTTGTGGATGAGACAATTGACCGCTGCATTCATGAAGTGATGGAAGTATTTTACGACAGGGAAACCGGTCTGATCAGGGAAAACGTAAATACGGACGGAAGTTTTTCTGATTCCTTTGAAGGCCGGTTGATTAATCCCGGCCACGGCATTGAGGCAATGTGGTTTATCATGGATCTTGCCGTGAGGAACAACAGCAGGGATTTACTAGAAAGAGCAGTCAGGATAACTCTCGATATACTGAATTACAGCTGGGATAATGAGTACGGGGGGATATTCTATTTTATGGATATAAAGGGAAAGCCTGTGCAGCAGCTGGAGTGGGACCAGAAACTCTGGTGGGTTCATATGGAAACACTTATCAGTCTGATCAAGGCCTATTATCACACACGTGAGCCGGAATGCCTGAGGTGGTTTAAAACCCTGCATGAATATACCTGGACACATTTCCCGGATCCCGCGTATGGGGAATGGTACGGATATCTGAACAGGAGGGGGGAGGTTCTTCTTCCACTGAAGGGCGGAAAATGGAAGGGCTGCTTCCATGTACCGAGAGGCTTGTATCAGGTGTGGCGGATACTTGAGAAACTTTCCGCAGAACAGGCCGGATGAACATAGTATTTTCCCAGCAATAGCCTTATGACAATAAGAAATAAATCATGGTACCCCTGGCTGGTTGTAGCGCTCCTGTGGATGGTAGCCCTGCTTAATTATCTTGACAGGCAGATGCTTTCAACGATGAAGCTTGCTATAATGGGAGATATCAGGGAACTGGAGATGGCTGAAAATTTTGGCCGCCTGATGGCAGTCTTCCTCTGGATTTACGGACTGATGTCACCTGTGGCAGGCCTGATAGCCGACCGCATTAACAGAAAATGGCTTATTACCGGCAGTCTTTTCGTCTGGTCGGCCGTTACCCTTACAATGGGATTTGCAACAAGCTTCAGGCAGCTTTATGCTCTGCGGGCGGTCATGGGAATAAGTGAAGCCCTGTATATCCCTGCCGGACTGGCCCTGATTGCTGATTATCACAGGGGAAACACCCGTTCGCTTGCAGTCGGGATACATATGACCGGCCTTTACGTGGGACAGGCACTCGGGGGTTTCGGCGCAACGGTGGCACATGCATGGTCATGGCAGATTACCTTCCGGAGCTTCGGAATTGTTGGTGTTGTGTACAGTATTATTCTGGTACTCCTGCTTCATGAAAAAAGGGAAGTGAGGATGCCGGTGAAACAGATCCGTAATGCAGGAAAGATACTGGACTCGGTAAAAAACAGTCTCGGCATGTTGTTGGGCATGGTCAGTTTCTGGGTAATACTGTTTTATTTCGCTGTTCCCAGTCTGCCCGGGTGGGCGGTCAAGAACTGGATGCCGACGCTGTTCTCTGATACCCTCGGAATGGATATGTCAAAAGCAGGACCATTGTGTACCATTACCATCGCGTTTTCATCACTTATAGGTGTTATTGCCGGTGGCATAATAGCCGACCGGTGGATAACGCGGAACCTGAGAGGAAGGATATATACCGGAGCCATCGGCCTGTCACTCACCATACCCGCACTCATGCTTGTGGGAAACACGGGATCCATGACCGGTATAATGGCAGGCGGGATATTGTTCGGAGCAGGTTTCGGAATGTTTGACAGTAATAATATGCCTATTTTGTGCCAGTTCGTGTCGCCGGCTCATCGTGCCGCAGGATACGGATTAATGAATCTGACAGGAGTATTCGCCGGAGCTCTTGTTACGGGCTGGCTTGGCAAATCTACCGATGCAGGCCATCTGGGAAGGGATATGGCCCTGCTGGCCATACCGGTTGCAGCCGCGGTGGTCCTGCTGCTTGTAACACTTAAACCGGCCGTGGCGGATAAAACATCTGACTGAAGCAGATAACAGCTGCAGCTTTACGAAAAACAGCTGCAGCCTTCCGGAAAACAACTGCTGCTTTGCGAAAAACAGCTGTAGCTTTACGAAAAACAACTGCAGCTTTACGGGAAACAGCTGCAGACCTGAACTGATAAGAAGCCGGGAGGAGAGAGGGGAAGTAATTCTTCTGCTTTGAAAAGGAATCGCTGCAAATTCAGCAAAAAGGGTGGTATTCCGTTAACCTTGAAAATGATATATAAATTGCGATATAACCTTGAGAATGATAATTATAGCTCAGATTATCCTGGAAAATGATAAAGAGGAACTGTTGCTTTATCTTCGGGATAACAAGCCGGGAATACCCTTTCCGGGACATTGGGATCTTATTGGCGGACATGTGGAAGAGGGGGAGACTCCGGAGCAGGCACTTGTCAGGGAAGCCAGGGAAGAACTCAATATAGAACTGAAGGATTTCACCTTTTTCAGGAAGTATGAATGTCTTGAAGGGGATGCTTATCCGAATATAAAATATATCTATAGCGGTAAAATCAATATTCCCATTGAGGAAATAACCCTTCTTGAAGGTGATCATGCCCGGTATTTCAACAGGGATGAAATCCCCTCGGTTAAATTTGCCAATATCCTGAAAAGGATTGTTATGGATTATATGGCAGTCTGAGAACGCCTGAAGACATTTTCTCTGCTTTCCACAAAATCCATAGCTTTCATGAAGTCATCCGGATTCCCGAACGGAAAACACCGGCCGGATTATTTTCACTGCTCCCACACTAATTTTTCGTATTAATAAAATCATCCCGGTCCCGGAAGGTTAAATGCCGGGCGTGTTTCTTACACAGATTTTGAACTGAAAAGGGCCTTTTTGAGCTTTTTTTCATGAAATATTCCTGCTGATTCATTTAAAAACTGCGATTTTCCGCTTTTTTCCTCATCTTTTTAATGCCATTGGTCAAAATAGGGATTCCGGAATAGCCGGATGCCAAATCTAAAATTGTTTTTTGTAAATAACTTAATATTAGCCTATTAGGCCTTGGTTGAGTGATTGCGGAAGAATTTATTGACATTTTTCCCGTAAATATCAGCGTGATTTTGACGAATGACTGATTAGACATTGTCAAATATCTCTTACGAGGTATATGCGTCTTGTTTTGCCTGACTAATGCTTCTTAAATCACTTGTATTTAGCCATATACCAAACCTTAGCTACTTGACAGAGGCTTTTCCGGACTGTATTTTTGATCATGTGAATTTTACTCGGAAATATGGAAGGAAATTCAGTATTATACAGCAGTAGAATGCTTACGACAATTGAAAGAGTATACCAGAAAAACAGATCATGGGCGTCAGCCAATGTTGTTAATCCTGTGCATGAAAATCTGGTGAAGGAAGGCTTCAGCAGCTTCCTGGAATATCTGAGATGGCACGGACTCGCGTACGAGCCGGAAATGCTGGTACTATCATCAAGGCATCATTTCTTTTACGATCAGAATGACATGGAGGGAGTAAGGGTACTGGTAAATCTTAAAAAACTTAATAAGATTAAGGATCTTGATAATTTTCTTAATGTATTACACCTTGTGTTACCGCCCGATGCCAATTTTACGGGATGTTTCAGTGACTCTAAAAACCACCGGTTGAATGGATCGAACTGGTACAAGACAAGTTTTCTGTACAAGCGTTTCATAGACTTTCTGGACCACAAGACTGACAGGGTGATGACCCGCAGCAGCGTTAAGGAACTTCTGGAGCTGCATGGATTCAGGATCATTGATATGACCGAAATTAACGGAATCACATATTTCAATACGCTGAATCAGCGTTAGCACGGTGAATAATTATTTCACCAGTTTCCCGGTGTTAAAAGGGAAGGATTAGTTGATCAGGAAGCCGCTTTGAAAGAAGCGGCTTCCGTTTTTTTTGATGTATTTATTTTGCAGAAAGGAATTTTCGATTAATTTTGCATCACAATTATTTATGGCGGGTTTAGTTTAACAGCCATGTTTCTTATAAGTTCTGGTGCGGTAGTTCAGTCGGTTAGAATATCGGCCTGTCACGCCGGAGGTCGCGGGTTCGAGTCCCGTCCGCACCGCCACAAAACCCTTAAAACCCCTTGATAATCAAGGGTTTTTTTATTTTCTGCCACAAAATCCGCCACAGGATCCGCCAAAATCTGCCACAAAGATTTCCTCCCTCTTGATTCCAAAGTCTTGTAACCTCAATTTATAAAAATACTTATATATATCTGCTGTTTTTCAAATGCTTAACCGGAATGCTTTATAATTTTTTATAAAATATTTCTGACAGCCAATTCAGGCCAAATTGTTTTCATTTCCAGAATTTTTTTCTTCATGATTTTGGTATCAGCTCAGGATCAATCAGGTATCTTATTAAAAATTGCAGGTGTATCTCTGTTGAATTTCTTTCTGTAGCACCCTCATGCTAATACCGGGTGGTACCCAGGGGGGAGTGATACCGGGGATACCTTTATACTGATTATTATGTTGAAAATGAACTACAAAGTACGACTCTATATCCTTTCTTTGAAGAAAAAGAATAAAGGTTGCCTGCTTAGGCTTGGGTGTCACTTCTTTTCGTCCTGGTATTTCATCGATAGCGATTGTATTTGTACAACGGGCTAAATATTGAAGTTAGGAATGGCAATAATGCTTATTATATCACAAGAACAAGAGGTCACACTGGAAAATATTATCCGATTGTACTCTTATGCTGGAAAATAATTGATCAATTGGGACAAATACTTGCTTTTACTGGAAATTATTTTCAGTCTGATATTTGCTATAATGGAAATTATTTGCCGTATTTTATCTCTTGATGGAAATTATTATCTATATTTGCATATTAACTAGATTATTATGGAAAATATTTTACCAATACATCTTCAGGAGATAATTTTCAGTTCTTCGGATCAAAAAATATCAAAACAGATATCAAAACTTGAGAAGAATGGGAAGATCAGGAAAATTGCTCAACGATTATATTCTTCGAACCTTACTGACAAACCGGAAACAATAATTCGGAGAAATTTATATATCGTGCTTGGCAGGCTTTATCCTGGTGCAATTCTGAGCCATCGTTCAGCTTTTGAGTTTGAACCAACAAATGAAGGCCATATTTTTTTAACATATAAATATACAAAAAAAGTAAATCTGCCTGGGATCATTATAAGGTTTCTTGAGGGACATAAAGCCTTAACAGGCGATAACAAAATCTCAGGCGGATTATATGCATCCCAGAGAGCAAGAGCATTTTTAGAGAATCTGCAAGCATCAAAAAATGTAAGTGGAAGCCCAAAGTGTCTGCCTATAGCTACCATTGAAAGCAAATTAGAACAGATTATCAGGATAAATGGAGAGGAAGAACTGAACAATATACGGGACAGAGCCAGGGAGATTGCTCCTGAACTCGAAATGGAAAGAGAATTTGAAAGATTAAATAAGATTATTAGTGCTCTTTTAACTTCACATACACCAAAAATCTTATCATCTCCTATTGCTGTTGCCAGGGCATTTGGATTTCCATATGATCCAGCCAGAATACAACTTTTTGAGGGTCTATTCAGAGCATTAAAGACAGGTGAATTTAAAAGCAGACCAGATAAAAATATAACAACACAATCCTTCAGGAATTTTGCATTCTTTGAAAGTTATTTTTCCAATTATATTGAAGGAACTGTCTTTGAAATAGATGATGCAAAGAGCATTATAGATACTAATGAACCATTACCAGCCAGAAATGAAGATAGCCACGATGTACTGGGAACTTACAGGATAGTTTCGAATAGGGATGAGATGTCAATTACGCCAGCTAAACCTGATGATCTACTTCAGATTATCACATATCGGCATAAAATATTGCTGGAAGCCAGGCCTGAAAAGAATCCTGGTATGCTTAAGGATAGAAACAATTTTGCAGGCTCGACTTCATTTGTGGATTTTAATCTGGTACGTGGCACTTTAATACAATCATTTGACTTTTTTCAGGCACTTGATCATCCTTTTGCTAAGGCTGCATTCATTTTGTTCGTGATGAGTGAAGTACATCCATTCCTTGATGGGAATGGTCGTGTTGCCAGAATTATGATGAATGCTGAATTAGTAAAAGATGGGCAATCAAAGATTATTATTCCTACCGTATATCGTGATGATTATTTAGGGACACTTAGAAAATTGACAAGACAAGGCGATCCCTTACCTTATATTTCAATGTTACAACGAGTACATGAGTTTAGTGAAAACATATATGGAGACGATTATAATGTAATGTTGGACTACCTTAACCAATGTAATGCATTCTTCGAGCATACTGAAGCCAGATTAAAGATAATTAAAAGGTAGGTTTGTTGGTTTGGGAAGAATATGCTTCCAGAGCTTCTTCGTATAGTTTGAGATTATTTACCATATGAGCTGAAACCGGGATAATCATTCCAGTGGGTAAGAAATAATCCCTTGACAAAAGATCATGAATTAAAAATCGATGAATTCTTCCATTTCCATCTTCAAACGGGTGAATAAAAATGAATCCAAAAGCCACAGTAGTTGCCCTTACAATTAGATTTACACCTTCCATAATAATGGCAGTATTTGAAAGATCTTTCATTAACCCCGGAAGAAATTCCGTTGGAGGGCTGTAATGAAAAAAATGTTATGGCAAAAACTTAACTATCTGTTTTTAACGATGTCATCAGATTACGGGATGGTCTACAATTTCTTCCTTGTTCCGGTCCCAGTAAAGTTTTTTCCCGCGGCGGTAGGCATAAGTTGCCATAATACTGGCAATGGCATTCCAGTAGCCTGTATGGATATTCCCGTTGGTATTGAAATTCCTGTCCCTGATGCAGTCAATCCAGTTATCCAGATGAAATTTGCTGTCATCGCTTAAGCTGACCGGTCCAAGTTTCATTCCGTATTCCGGAGTTGTCACTATTTCGGCCTTTCCGCTCTTAACTGCTTCTTTCATTCCTTCATAGAAATCGAATCCTCCGGGAAGCCTTTGATTTTCAGGTATCAGAAACCATCTTGCAGATCCCTCTCCGCCATGGGCAAACAGTGTGGCATCCTTGCCCCTGATACATGTGTAGTCACCAAATTTATTTGCATAACTGGATGAGTATGAGTATAGTAATTTTGCATCCTCGTAGGTTGCAAGTGCCTGGAAGGTATCGGGATTCTGACGTATATCAGGCCATCCGAATATTCCTCCGTTGGCAACCATGGTATCAGGAATGGCGGTGTCGGTATAAAAATGTACCAATCCGCTTCCGTGGCTCATCCATTGCGATGTGATACCACCGGAATATTCGCGGAAAATTCTGAATTCAAAATATTTCCATGGGTCAAACGGCTCATAGGGCTTCCCAAGAAGCCAGCGGTTCCAGTCAGTGTCTTCTTCACGGATAGCAGTTATATCAGGATCATTCGGATCGTGCCAGCGATGGTTATTGTCATTCCATACCTGTTCAATTTTGGTTATCTGACCCAGTCTGCCTGACCGGATAATGTCCCTGACTTTTATCTGCATGGGGTCACTTACCCATTGAGATCCCATCTGAACCACCTGTTTTGATCCGAGCACTGCACTTCTTGCCAGTTTTGCATCCTCAACTTCTGTTGACAGGGGTTTCTCACAATAACAATCTTTCCCTGCCTCCACTACCTCGGCAAGAAGCTTTGCATGCTGAAAATCACCCGTGGCTATCATTACCGCATCCAGTCCGGGCATCTTCAGCATATCTTCGGAATACTTGAATTGTTTAACATCGGCTCCGAACAGGCGTTTACAGTTAGCGGCCGCTTTCTCCCGGTTCAGTTTCCAGATGTCACAAACCGCAACCACAGCCAGGTTTTTATCTTTTTCCGAGGTTTTTACCATGTTCTGATGCCCCCTGCTCCGGCTGCCACAGCCCAGGAAACCGATATTTATCCGATCGTTTGCTCCCTTAATACGCTGATAGGAAGCAGCATTCATTGATAATGCACTTGATGAAACGGCAACACCTAAAGCACCGGCAACTGTTTTGCCAATAAAACTCCTTCGCGATAATTCATTTGTTTCCATGTCATGATATGTTTAAATCCTTAACCTTTTAATGCTAAATATCCGGACTGATAAATGTGAATGATCTAACTTTACAAAGTAATTAAAATAGATCCAAACAAGCAGATCAATGAGCATATTTTTAGAAAAGACAAAAGCCCTCCTCCGCCAGCCATCACTCAAACGACCCGCCTGGGAGGACTTCAAAATTATCTTTCATAAATACCGTGAACTGGTGAATCCGGATCATCATTCCCCTTATATCGATTAATACGAAAACGGCAGATGGACTGAAACATATTCCGGCAAGAGGGCTTATGTCAGGAAAATAAAATCCTGACTGACTTGTAGATTTAAACGATTAAGCATATATTTGTTATAAAGCTATTTTTTTTTTTGAAGTTGGAGAAAAAGGTTTCAATAACGGATATAGCCCGGAAAGTAGGTGTTTCGGTTGCCCTTGTTTCGTATGTGATGAATGGCAGGGAAAAAGAAAAAAGGGTTAGCGCCGAAATGGTTAAAAAGATACGACAGGCCGCTGAGGAACTCAATTATCAGCCAAATCAGATTGCAAGGAGTCTCCGGCTTGGTTCAACAAAAACCATCGGACTGCTTGTGGCAGACATAGCAAATCCCTTTTTTGGACAGTTTGCGAGAATCGTTGAAGACGAATCATTTAAGGCCGGATACACGGTTGTCTTCGGAAGTTCGGATGAGGATGACGTCAAGTCAGCCTTTGTTCTTGATACTCTGCTTAACAGGCAGGTTGACGGATTGATTATCATACCGTCGCAGGGTTCCGTCAGGCAGATCAGAGACCTGATAAAGAGGAAGAAACCTTTCGTATTGTTTGACAGGTATTTTCAGGATGTAAACTGCAATTATATTATTCTTGACAATTTCAAGGCGACCTATACGGCAACCCGGCACCTGATTGCAAAAGGTCACAGGAAAATAGGGCTTGTCGCCTACAAAACATCTCTGATACATATGAAAGAGAGGATCAGGGGATACAGGGAAGCTCTGAAGGAAGCCGGGCTGGAGCACTCGAAATACCTTGCCGAGATAAAATTTTCCCATTCGTTCAGGGATTTTGAGAACAGTTTCAGGTCTTTTATTAACAGGCACAGTGATATCGAGGCCCTGTTATGCGCCAATAATGGTTTATCGATTTCCAGTCTCTACTACGCCAGTCAGAATTGTATCAGGATTCCGGAAGGTATTGATTTTATCGGCTTCGACGGGGGAGAGCCCTTTGATCTCTATTCAACCCCGCTTTCCTATGTGAGACAGCCCATTGAAGAAATGGGCAGGGAGGTTGTGAAACTGCTGACAGAACTGATGAACGACTCATCCAAGGTGTCTCATATTATGCACGATCCCGAACTGGTTATCAGAGAAGGCCGGGATTGTTGATTTCTTTGATTCCTGCTTAAACGTTTTGTCATTTTTAAAGTAACAATGAAAATGAAATGAATTGAACTGAACTGAACTGCACAGGACAGGACAACGAACGGGATCCGGTTCTGGTTCCGGTTCGGGAGCAGGCCTGGCAATAACCTCTATAACAATTAAGATCTATGAAAAACAGCTATCTTAGAATTCTTCCGGCAGAGATTATAATCCCTGTTATTTTCCTTTTGATTTTTTCGGGATGCAGCCGCAGTCCTGAAATCATATGGGATAAGTGGGGGGTACCCCATATATACGCAAATGACCCGGCCGGGATGTATTATGCATTCGGATGGGCACAGATGAGATCTCACGGGGATCTTATCCTGGAGCTGTATGCCCGGTCGAGAGGCAGAGTTTCCGAATATTTCGGAAACGATTACCTGGAGAGCGACAAAAAGATACTGACTTTCGGGATTCCTGAGCTTGCTGAGAGCGGAGTCAGCAGACTGGCTCCGGAGTACCGCAGATATTCCGAGGCATTCGTTAAAGGCATGAATGATTACATTGATCACAACCGGGATTCAATTGACAGTAAACTCCTGCAGGTTTATCCGGTGAGCGCCGCAGATATCCTGGCACATACTTACAGGGTTATTTGGCTTGAATTCCTTGGGGGAGAAGACATATATGCCACTGCCCGTATGATGAATCCCGGTTCAAATGCGGTTGCACTTGCCCCGTCCAGGACAACATCAGGCAAAGCAATGCTTGTGATAAATCCTCATCTCCCCTGGGGTGATTTCTTTACCTGGTTCGAGGCACATCTTAATTGCCCCGGTTTCAGCAGCTACGGCATTGCCCTGGCCGGTATGCCGGTTCTTACACTGGCTTTCAGCAAATATCTGGGATGGGCTCATACTGTCAATCCCCTTGATGCATCCGACCGTTACGAATTAAAGCTTCAGGATGGCGGATATATACTGGACGGGCAGATAAAGCAATTCGCACAAAAAAACTACATTATCAGGGTAAGGCAGGATGACGGAAGCTATGATGAAATTCCTTTCTCAGTAAAATATTCAGTACACGGACCGGTGGCAGAATCGGATGATGGCAGGGCAATGGCCATCAGAATTGCCGGTCTGGAGGATTTCGGAATATTTGAACAGTATCACAGAATGGCAGCAGCAAAAAATTTTACCGGGTTTGAATCTGCCCTCCGGCTGATGCAGAGCCCTATGTTCAATGTTGTCTATGCCGACAGGGACGGAAATATCTTTTACCTTTTCAATGGAAATATCCCGGTAAGGCAGGAGGGTGATTTCAATTTCTGGCGGGGGACTATTGACGGTAGTTCCTCAAAGTACCTGTGGGATAAATATCATGACTATGATGATCTTCCCAGGCTGTTTAACCCTGAAACAGGATTTGTTCAGAACTGCAATGAACCGCCCTGGTTCTGCACATATCCGCCGGTGCTGAAACAGACCGATTATCCGCCGTATTTTTCATCATCCTGGATGACACTCAGACCACAGCGGGCAATAAACCTGATACGAGGCCATGAGAAAATATCTTTTGAACAGCTGATTGATATTAAGCTGAACACAGGCATGGAGGCTGCCGACAGGTTTCTTGCCGGACTGATTGAAGCATCCTCTTCAAGCACGGATCCCATTGTCCTGGAAGCCGTAAGGGTACTCAGAGAATGGAACGGGAAAACAGATACAGACAGTCGCGGTGCAGTTCTTTTTGCTGCCTGGATGGATCTTGTTACGCCGGATATGTATATAAGAAAATGGGATCCGGAAGATCCTGCCGATACTCCTTCAGGTTTGAAAGATCCGGAAAAGGCTGCTGTTTTACTTGGGAAAGCCGCATCCCGGGTCAAAGACTCGTACGGTTCCCTTGACGTTCCATGGGGTGAGATATACCGCTTCAGAAGGGGAAATATTGATTATCCGGCGAACGGCGGACCGGATCATCTTGGAATCTTCAGGACTATGTATTTCCAAAAGGATGTTGATAATAAATTCCGGGCCTTTCACGGTGATACTTTTCATGCTGTGGTTGAATTTGGTGATAATCCCCGTGCGATGGTACTGCAGGCTTATGGAAATTCCTCCCGTAAGGGCGACAGGCACAATGGCGATCAGATTCAATACCTGTCGGAAAAAAAATTGCGGCCGGCACTCCTCAGCAGAAAAGATCTTCGTGAAAATACAGAACTGACTGAAAAATTTAACAAATACAAATAGTCTTAATCATGAAAATCTATATAAGGAATACATTGCAATCCGGTCGTTTGCTATCTGTTCCACATATTTTTTTCTGTTTAATGATTTTAATGACCGCTGCTTTTAATCCCCTGCAGGGACAAAAAGCCGGGGAGCAGCAGAAAAGAATTACAGGGGTTGTCAGGGATGAAAGCGGACAGGCTCTTTCAGGTGCAGCAGTCCTGGTTGAGGGAACCACCACTGGCACATACACTGATGCAGAAGGCAGATACACAATAATGGTTTCGGATGATAGCCAGGTACTGGTATTTTCGTTTATGGGATATATGACACAGAAATTTCCGGTGAAAGGCAGAACAGTCATTGATGCGGATATGAATCCGGACACACAGACGCTGGATGACGTTGTGGTGGTGGGCTACGGGACACAGAAAAAGGTGAATGTTTCCGGAGCGGTTGATGTGGTTACTGCAAAAGCCATCGAAAAAAGGGCAGTAGCCAACCTGTCCCAGTCTCTCCAGGGCATCTCGCCGAGCCTTAATATAAGTGTCGGCAATTCGGGAGGTGAGATGGGAGCCCGGATGGAAATGAACATCAGGGGTGTGGGCTCTATAACGGGAGGATCGCCTTATATCCTTGTTGACGGGCTGGAACAGGATTTGAACAACCTTAACCCTGATGATATAGAAAGTATTTCGGTGCTCAAGGATGCTGCATCATCAGCAATTTACGGAGCCAGGGCAGCATTCGGAGTTGTTCTTGTAACCACTAAAAAAGGCAGGAATGACGGTATTTCAATTAATTATTCCAATAATTATTCTTTTTCAGCACCTACCATTGTGCCTCATTCTGTCGATTCGAAAAGGTTTGCTACCTATCTGAACGTTGCTTCACTTAATGATGGAAATCCCCCCTTGTTCCAGAATATCATCCTGGATTTTATAGACCAGTATCTTGCAGGCGAGATAGATTTCTGGACCGCACCCTATCCGCTTGCTCCGCAGTACTGGCTGTTGAATCAGGGAGCATGGGCAAACACCGACTGGTATGACATAAATTATAAAAAATGGGTGCCAAACACACTGCACAATCTCAGTATCAGCGGGGGGGACCAGAAAACCCAGTTTTATGTTTCGGGCTCAATGTTTGATCAGTCGGGTCTGCTTAATTTCGGAACCGATAATTACGGAAGATACACCCTGAATACCAAGATAAATACCAGGATACTTGACTGGCTGAGATTCAATTTTACCAGTAAATTCAGCAGGATAAATATTGAACGCCCAAGTTATGACCGGAATCTTCTGTATGACCGGCTTGCAAGGCAGTGGCCGACGAATGCCCCGTATTTTCCCAATGGGACTCCCAATTATGAAGCTGTTCAGGTATGGCTTGAACAGGGGGGAATGTACAGGGAAAAAAACAATGAACTGAGCATAATTCCCGGACTGGAGATAGAACCTTTGAAAGGCTGGATTATTTACTCAAACCTGCGCTGGAAAATGAACAACTGGAACATGTCAGACCATGAAGCAAAAGTGAAAGCATGGCTTACTGATATGTCAATGACATACCTGCGTCCGGAAAATAATTATTCAACAAACAATTATGCGGGATATTATATGTCGCCCAATATTTACAGCAGCTATTCAAAAGCATTTGGAAAGCATAATTTTACAGTGATGGCGGGCTTTGAGCAGGAGCTTTTCAATTATGAATCGACCTTTGCAAAGAGATACGATCTTATAAGCGATGAGGTGCCTTCCCTGGGAACTGCCACCGGCAGACAGGAAGTGGCAGGAACACAGGGCCATTCGGCTACAAGAAGCTTTTTCGGCCGTTTGAATTATGGATTTAATGAAAAGTACCTTCTGGAGTTTTCATTCCGATATGACGGGTCTTCCAAATTCCCCCCGGGTTACCGCTGGGGTACATTCCCGTCAGGTTCTATGGCCTACCTGATTTCGAGGGAGGACTTCTGGAAACCTTTATCCGTAGTGGTGAACCAGTTTAAGATAAGAGCTTCCTTTGGTTCCCTGGGAAACCAGAATGTTGACAATTATCTCTATATAGAAAGATTGCCTGTATCAACAAACCTTGCCTACATCATGGGCAATGAACGGCCCAATTATGTGGGCATGGCTGCACCGATAAGTCCGGGACTCACCTGGGAAAAAGTAAATACAAGCAATGCAGGCATAGATGCCGGGTTTTTGAAGAACAGGCTGAACCTGAGTATGGATTATTTCATCAGGAACACGCATGACATGCTTGGTCCTGCAGAATCTCTCCCCGCCGTCCTTGGAACTGCTGTTCCCAGATCGAACAACGCTGCTCTCAGAACAAGAGGTTTTGAACTTTCTCTCGACTGGCGGGATCATTTTGCAGGTTTTAATTACGGGGCAAAATTTGTCCTCTCGGATGCAGTCTCAACAGTAACCAGATATTTCAATCCGGAGAAACTTCTCAGTGCTCCCTATTATGAAGGGATGAAACTGGGAGAAATCTGGGGCTTTACCACTGTCGGACTTTTCGAGTCTGATGAACAGGCACAGTCCGTTGACCAGTCATACTTCTCCGCCGATGTTCTCAGGGCCGGTGACGTTCACTACAAGGATATGAACAATGACGGCAGAATTGATATAGGGAAAAATACTGTGGCAGACCCCGGTGATAAGTCAATAATCGGCAATTCAACTCCGAGGTTTGCCTATAGCCTTACCCTTAATGCAGACTGGAAGGGTATCGATATGAACATAATCTGGCAGGGAATAGCGAAAAGGGATCTCTGGCTCAGTAGTCCGATTTTCTGGGGGGCCGGAGGAATATACTGGCTCACGGCCTATGAAGGACATATGGATTATTGGACGCCTGAAAACACAGATGCGTATTGGCCGAGACCATATATTGACCATGGAAGCAAAAACAAACAGGTTCAGACCAGATACCTGCAGACAGGTGCCTTTCTGAGGCTGAAATCCCTTCAGCTTGGATACACAATTCCGCAGAAGCTTACAAAGAAATTGTACATAAGCAATTTACGAATATATACCTCGGGAGAGAATCTGCTTACTTTTACAAAGCTGTTTGAAGCGTTTGATCCTGAGGCCACTGAGGGAGAAAGAGCACACGGATATATTTATCCCCTTCAAAAAGTGTTATCGGGAGGGGTAAGCATTACTTTCTGAAACCGTCATGATTATAAAGATGAATTTCAACCATCATTTAACAGTGAGAGAGATGAAAAAAAGATTCTTTTCATTATTTATACTGGCCGGTCTTCTTGTTTCCTGTTCAGAGGATTACCTGAACCGGACACCTCTGGATGAGATTTCACCCGGCGATTTTTTCAGGACGGCGAATGATCTCAGGCTCTATGCCAACAGATTTTATCCACTTTTGCCGTCTCATTCAGGGCACGGGGGAGGAACCTTCTGGACAGATGACAACAGTGATAATCTTGTTCCGGGAACGGAGGATAAGCGTCTGGCCGGAACAAGAACTGTACCCTCATCGGGAGGCGGCTGGAACTGGGAACATATCAGGCAGGTAAATTATTTCCTTGATCATTGTTTCCTGGATCCGGATGAGGCAGATCTTAAAAGGACATATATTGCCGAAGTCAGGTTATTCAAGGCAATGATTTACTTCGATATGCTCAGGACTTTCGGGGATGTTCCCTGGTTTACGAGGGCCCTGAATCCCGATTCGCCGGAATTATATTCCGGAAGGCTCAGCAGGGAAATCGTTGCAGATTCAATTATAGCTCTGACTGATTATGCCATTGAAAACCTTAAACCGGCGGGCCAGTCAGAGGAATTCAGACTTAACAGGGAGGTTGCAATCCTTTTCAAGGCAAGGGTATGTCTCTACGAAGGAACCTGGGAAAAATATCATCAGGGTACGCCTTTCGGTGTTCAGGGCAGCGACGGGACCAGATTTCTGCAAATGGCAGAGGAGGCTGCGGCCCTTCTGATGCAGTCAGGCACCTTAAACCTCTACAAAGGTCCGGAAGGGAAAGAGTATTCTTCCCTTTTCAACAAACTCGATTATTCCGGGATCCCGGAAGTTCTTCTCTGGAAAAAATATGACATCGGTCTGGGTATATATCACTGGTGCAGCCAGTATCTGCCCTTCGGTGCAGGTAATACCGGTGTGTCAAAAAGCCTCATGGATGCCTATCTGTGCACTGACGGCAAGCCAATCTCAGTAAGCCCTCTTTTCCGGGGTTATGATTCAATACAGGCAGAATCGGCTGATCGGGATCCGCGGCTGGCTCAGTCAATGCTTCTGCCGGGCGATGATGTGACAATCAATTCTCCGGGTGGCTCACTTGATAAGAAGTGGTGGGCACCCGCACTTGATCAGAGTCAGATTTTCAGGGCAACAACGGGTTATTGTATGAATAAGGGAGCAAATCTGGATTATTCGCA
The DNA here is from genome assembly GCA_029547705.1 of Bacteroidota bacterium. Classification (GTDB taxonomy): domain Bacteria; phylum Bacteroidota; class Bacteroidia; order Bacteroidales; family VadinHA17; genus LD21. Next base: position 195,719 of record JAKPOU010000041.1, read on the forward strand.
GCAGCAAAGTTCGGGTGGAATCATGGGCAGCATAATCTTCCGTTATACTGAAGCGCTGCTTATATATGCAGAGGCAAGAGCCGAACTGGGAATTATTACACAGGATGATATTGATAAAACGGTCAATAAGATCCGGGATCGTGTTGGAATGATTCATCTGGATATCAATAATATTACCATCGATCCGGCATGGGATTTCCCTGAATTGTCACCACTGATCAATGAGATCAGGAGGGAAAGGAGGGTTGAACTGGCCTTTGAGGCCCAGAGATGGGATGATCTTGCCCGCTGGAGGGCACACAGGCTGCTTGCAGGCAAACGGCCCAGGGGAATTAAATATATCGGATCAAATCTTGAAGGAACCTACAAGGATTATCTGGGCAAGCCAACCATAGTAATCGGGCAGAATCTGTTTGTAGATTCTGAAGGCCGGGTTGACCCGTATCAGGTCAAATTCCCCAACGGACTGGGATTTAATCCTGAAAGGGATTATCTTTCCCCCATACCGAGCGATGAACTAACTCTGAATAATAAACTAATACAGAATCCGGGATGGTAAGAATCATTGTAATATTTCTTTTGCTTGCTTTTTTGCCGGGCTGTGTGAAACATACAGTCACCCTGGAAAAGCTTATTTCCGAAATGACTTCCAGGGAATCGCTATCCTACTATCCCTTGCCGGATTACAAGATGGTTCAGGCAAGCAGTTATAACAGGAAATCCGTTTCACCCGACAGTGCCGGATGGTTTGAGAACAACGACATGTCTCACTTCATAAGGGTGGAGGAAAACCGCGGACGAAGGGAATTTGTCATGCTCGACACTGAGGGACCGGGAGCTCTTGTAAGATGGTGGATGACCTTTTTCAAGGCCCGGGACGGTGTGATCCGCATATATCTTGACAATTCAGAAGAACCTGTTATACAGGGAGCTCCTGGTGAACTGCTGAGCGGAACACTTCTGGCTCCATGGCCTTTTTCTGCATCCGTACAGGAAGGTGCACCGCTGGGTGAGGAAGGCCGTGATTATGACCATAACCTGTATTTTCCTGTCCCTTTCTCCAGGCATTGCAAAGTAACCTATGAGTGTGATTCACTAAGGATTCTTTATGATTATGAAGGATTAAGTGTGCCGGAAGGATATTACTGGCCCGATGTGTTTTATAATATTAACTACCGCCTTTATGACAAATCTGTAAAAGTGCAGTCATTTACCCTGAAGGAGCTGGAGAAATGCCGGAAAAAGCTTGAAACTGCCGGCTCTTATCTCTTGTCAGAAGCCTCTTTGCCGGGAAATAAGATTTCAGCAAAGGAGCGGATTATGCCGGGTGATTCCCTCGTACTTTCTGATTGTTCCGGTCCGTCCGCAATTGGCTTCCTTCAGGCAGAAATCAGCTCTTCCGGACTGAATCAGTCCCTGAGATCGGTGGTGTTGAGTATCAGGACTGACGGTATTTCTTCTGTCCGGGTGCCTGTCGGTGATTTCTTTGGTTCCGGCTATACGGTGCAAACGCACCGTACCTTTTTTAACAGCAGGGATTCCGCCGGATTGATGAAATCTTTCTGGATCATGCCTTACAGGGAAAGCTGCTCTATTGCATTTATTAATTATGGCAGGGATACTGTTGAGATTTCCGCACTGGCAGGTACGATTCCTTACCGGTGGAATGACAGAAGCATGTATTTCGGGGCGTCATGGCATGAATACCATCGCCTCAGAACACGCGATGAAACAGGGTCCTCCTTTGATCTCACCTTTGTAAAATTGGAAGGCAGGGGTGTTTATACGGGAGATCAGCTTGTGCTTTACAATAATACCTATCACTGGTGGGGTGAGGGTGATGAGAAAACCTTTGTTGACAATGAATCTTTTCCATCCATATTTGGTACCGGATCAGAGGATTATTACGGATATTCATTCGGACGCAGGGAATCATTCTCACATCCTTTCATTTCACAGCCGGTCGGTACAGGCAATATGAGCAAGGGAGTTACAATAAACATGAGACACAGGACACTCGATGCAATACCATTCAGGACAGCAATTGATTCACGGATAGAAATGTGGCACTGGGCTGATATTAAAATGAATATTGCCCTTACATCCTATTACTACTTTTTTGCTCCGTTGACCGGAAACATAGAGCCGGACATTGTTTCCGTACAAAACAAGGTGGCTGTCACCGGAAGCGATTTTGATGAGGCTGATAACTAATGGTTCCGGGACCCTGACAGGATTCCGGAAATGAAACCGGTTTTGCTGTCCCATAATGTATTCTGACATGCCATGCGACAGAATATTTTGCAACAAGATTTTTTTAATAAGCAGATTATCATTTAGTTATTATGAAAAATATTCGGGATGTGCCAATACATTTTTTATTGGCTGGCTTTATATTTTTTTCGTTAAGCTCCTGTGGCAGAAAAAGTGACATTGTCACCCAGGGCTCTCTTTTTGATGAGATGATCAGCCTTTCCAGGCTGTCTTCAGCCCGGGGAACGAACTACAGGGCTGTTCAGTTTTCATCATATGACCGCAGAAGCGTCAGTCCCGGTGACAGCACCTGGTTTGCCAATGAAGATGGTTTCGGAGGAGAGCCGATACCCGGATTCGAAAAAGTGCTTATTGCACCCGACTCTTCCGGCAGGGGAACGTATCTGATCTGTGATGTAAGCGGACCGGGAGTGATTCAGAGATTCTGGACAGCGGGTATTTCCGGTACTGTCAGGGTTTTTCTGGATTCTCCGGACGAACTTTTATATGAAGGCAGTGCAGAGGATTTTTTCAGGAAGCCGGCTGAGACACTTACCGGGGACAATGACCTTGCAAAGCATACTCATTCTTTTTACCAGTTTGATGCTTCCTACTTCCCGGTTCCGTTTTCAAAAAGATTCAGAATGGAATGGACGGGGAATACCAGTGATATTCATTTCTATCATGTCGGACTTCGTCTGTATAACAAAGGTCAGAATGTGGAATCCTTCAGCAGGGAGAATTTCATCAAATACAGGTCAGCAATGATCAGAACAGATTCACTGCTCAGAAACCCGGATAACAGGCCGGCCGGGAAGCGTTATTCTTCAGTTAACGAGACAATCACACTGGAATCCGGAGAAAAGGCCCTGCTCATGAATCTTGAGGGACCATCTGTGATTACCCGCTTCAAGGTGAAGATCAATGCCGTCAACCCGGAAAATGCACTAAGGCAGGCAGTTCTGAGAATATGGTTTGATGAAACAGAAAATGCACAGGTGAATTCTCCCCTGGGTGATTTTTTCGCTGCCGCACCGGGAATCAATCCTTATGAATCACTTCCTTTCTCTGTGCTGACTGACAGTACCATGATGTGCAGGTTTGAAATGCCTTTCAGGGAAAACGCAAAAATCGCAGTTGAGAACTATTCCTCCGGTAAAATAGAAATAAATGCAGAAGCAATTGTTGCCCCGTTTAGATGGAAAGAGGGAGAATCGATGCATTTCCATGCAGGCTGGAGTATGGATCACGGCCTGACAACTTCAGAACTTGATTCCAGGGCTTCGGATATACCTTATCTCATTGCCGGGGGCAGGGGGAGAATTGCAGGAGCAGCCGCACTGATCCACAATCCGAGCAGCGTGCCCACGTCGTGGGGTAACTGGTGGGGGGAGGGTGATGAGAAAATATTCATAGACAGGGATACTTTTCCTTCCTTTTTCGGAACCGGTTCGGAGGATTATTTCAATTATTCCTGGTCGTCTTCAGAGATATTCTCTTATCCATATTGCGGGCAGCCAAGAAATGATGGACCGGGCAACAGGGGATATGTTTCAAACTACAGATGGCATATCGCCGATGATATTCCTTTCGGGGAGAAAGTAAAATTTTATATGGAACTGAAACATCATGGCAGAGTAGAAGGATTCTCCTACGGCCGGATCATTTACTTTTATCTTCTGCCCGGTGATAATAATTTGCCAGCAATGTTTTCTGAAAATGATCTGAAAGAAATAAGGTACGATCCATGGCTTCCGGAAGCTTTCAAAGGTTCAGCAGGATGGAGCTTTGTCCAGGCTGAAGAACTTGTGTCAGGCACTGAAGATATTTGCATTGAAAAAGATAATTTCTGGGCCGGTTCCGGAGTTTTGAAATGGAAGCCCGCACATCATCAGGATATCCTGAAACTGAATATTCATTCTTCCGGGGAGGTCAGAGAAACACGTATTGGCCTAACCCTGACACATGACCCGCAATCGGGACGCCTTGTTTTCAGATTAAACGGAAAACCGGTCAGGTTCAGCGGCAGCGATACCCTGGACATCAGCACCCGTTCCGGGAGACTGCTGGAGAACCACTTTTCCTCTCCGCTCAGCCTGAGAAAGGGATTAAATGAACTGGAAATCAGTATGCCCGGCGCTGATGGCGGAAAAATTGCGAAAATTGACTTTGTCTGGCTGAGAGAGTGAGATATCCTTTAAATCAATAATTAATATACCCCGCCATGGAAAAAAGCATGAAAAAAACAGGGATTGTCAGGATTATATTGCTGACAATAATAATTCTGTTCCAGGTTTTACCGTCCCCGTGTCAGGACAGGGAAAGGGAATTCAACGGCTGGTATTACGGGAGAATGCTTGACAGAATCAGCTTTCCCGTCGGAGGTCTGGGAGCCGGAATGTTCTGCATGGATGGCAACGGATCAGTTTCGCATCTGTCTGTCAGGCATCATCCCGATCTGTTTAACGAGCCGGTTTGCTTTGCTGCCATATCAGTAAAAGATTGTGAAAACGGAGCGAAAGTTCTCGAATACCAGGTGCCGGAATGGAAATATTACGGTCGGCCCGGAGCCGGACTCGGATTCCCGGGGAAGCTTTACGGCCTCCCAAGGTTTGAAAAAGGCCGCTTTCTGGCCAGGTTTCCCTTTGCCATTCTTGAGCTTGAAGACGAAGACATTCCCCTGTCTGTGGAACTGAAAGGATGGAGTCCTTTTATTCCCGGTGATGAAGACAATTCAAGCCTTCCGGCAGGAGTATTTGAATACAGTTTCAGGAACAATACTGACAGAACCCTTGAAGCTGTTTTTTCCTGGAACTCAAGGAATATTCTCACTGAATGGGCTGGTCCCGTCAGGGGTATAAAAGGCGGCTTTGTCATGTCGGAAAACAGTTCTGACGAAAACACGGTCAGAAATACCGGGTTTGCCGTCTTTACAGACGACCCTTCAGCAATAGTCGATCACTGCTGGTTCAGGGGACAGTGGTTTGATCCCTATATTATTCTCTGGAAGAATATTGAAACACAAACCATCCCTTCCAATCCGGAAAGCAGGGAGCCGGTTGGAGGAGCTTCAATCTATATTCCTTTCATGCTTGATCCGGGTGAGGAAAAAACTGTGAAACTTAATTTCTGCTGGTATTTGCCGGAATCCGGACTGTCAATAGGAAATATTCCGGGAACAGACGAGAAACTGCCGCCCTATGAAGTCTGGTACAGTTCAAAATTCAGATCGCTGGGAGAGGTGATTGATTACTGGAATACCAACAGTGAAAGACTCAGGAAAGAAACGGAGCTGTTCACCAATGCCCTTTATTCATCCACCCTGCCATCAGAAGTAATGGAAGCTGTTACTGCCAACCTGAGCATCCTCAAGTCACCAACCCTGCTCAGGCAGGCGGACGGAAGGCTGTGGGCCTGGGAAGGCTGTGCTGACAGCGAGGGCAGCTGCCACGGAAGTTGCACACATGTGTGGAATTATGCCCAGGCTATTGCCCATCTTTTCCCCGGGCTTGAAAGAACCCTGCGGGAGACAGAATTCCTTGTCAGTCAGGATGCTGAAGGCCACCAGAATTTCAGGGTCAATCTGCCGGTTTCGGAACCGCCCCATGGTTTTCATGCTGCAGCCGACGGACAGCTTGGAGGTATCATGAAAGTTTACCGGGAATGGCGTATAAGCGGGAATACGGAATGGATGAGGAATCTTTACCCGAAAGTCAGGCAGAGCCTTGATTATTGTATAAAAACCTGGGATCCTGATCATAAAGGATATCTGGAAGAACCGCATCATAATACCTATGATATTGAATTCTGGGGAGCCAATGGTATGACAACAAGCTTTTATCTCGGGGCTCTGAATGCCTTAATTGAAATGAGCAAAGCCCTGAAAGCGCCTTATAAAGATTATGAAGCCATTCTCAAGAAAGGGATTTATTATGCTGATACTGAACTTTTCGACGGGGAATACTATATTCAGAAAATAAAATGGGAGGGCCTTCATTCTCCTGATCCTGTTGAAGCAGCCAGGAAAAGCTTCCAGACAAACTATTCTCCTGAAGCCCTCCTGATACTCAAGGAGGAAGGACCAAAATACCAGTATGGATCAGGGTGTTTGTCAGACGGTGTCCTGGGAATGTGGTTGTCTCAGGTTTGTGGTTTAAGGCAGGTTATGGATAATTCAAAAATAACCAGCCATCTTGCGTCGGTTCATAAGTATAATTTAAGAAATAATCTGACGGATCATGCAAATCCGCAGCGGCCGGCTTATGCTGCAGCATCCGAGGGCGGATTGCTGCTCTGCTCATGGCCGAAGGGAGGCAGGCTCAGTTTGCCGTTTATTTACAGCAATGAAGTATGGACGGGCATAGAATATCAGGCTGCCAGCCACCTTTTCTTCCAGGGAGAGGTTCAGAAGGGCCTGGATATTGTGAGAACCGCAAGACTCAGATACAGTGGAAATATAAGAAATCCCTTCAATGAGATCGAATGCGGAAGCTGGTATGCCCGAGCCCTTTCTTCCTATGCCCTGCTGGAAGGCCTGACAGGAGTCAGATATGATGCAGTTGACAAAATATTATACATCGATTCCAGAATCGGGGATTTCCGAACTTTCCTGAGCACTTCATCAGGTTTTGGAAATGTTGAACTGAAGAACGGAATCCCGTCAGTGGAAATGGCCAGGGGAAACCTTGAAATAAAAAAGATAATAATTTCAGGGAAGGAGTACAGGAAAAAATAAGAGCAGATTACCTGCCGGAAGAATCAGGCGGAGGCCGTTACTCCCCTTCGCCGGCAGGATAATAAACCGGAAGGTTTACTGAAGACGGCTTCTCACTTCCATACCATACTGTCTGTGTTGAAGTCCTGATGGTTTTTGCATAGGCTGCCTTCTCACAGTTGTTGAGATTCCTGTTGAACCTCGGAAACCAGGAGGAGCTTATAACTACTCTCAGACTATGTCCCGGATTGAGCTGATAGCCGGTGGCCCACACCCGGATTTCGGTTCTTTCTGCTTCATTTCCTGACATTCTGAATTTTGCTCCGCCTTCCTGGATGTTGATAATCTTTCCATCGGGGAATTCATCCTGCAGCAGTACATAAAAGTCGGTGCAGGAAGCTGATGAAGAAAGCCAGAGGCTTGCACTCAGGGGGCCAAGGAGGATGAGAGGCTCTTCTTCTATTTTTCTCCTGAAAACCAGCTGGTCTTTCCGCTTAAGGCTGGGATTTTGCCTGGCAGGCCCAACTCCTTTGCCCAGGGCAGTGCCTCCGAGACTGGGGTAGGGATCTGCCGGATCGTATTCGTATGAGAGACTGCCTTCTTCAGAAGGTACGCAAGGATCAAGATATCCGTCAGGTCCCAGATAATAGGGGATTATCCTGGTTTCCTCCGGGGGCCAGGTCTCGGAGCCGGTATATTCATTCCTTTCCATGATGAACAGATTGTATTTTGCATCCTTCATCGGGGCTCCGGGTCTTGCTTTTTTCCCTTTGAGATACCGTCTGGCATATCTGAAAATCAGTTTGGGATCACCTGTTTTTTCTGTTCCGCCGTATTGACTGGCTTCACCCGGTTCGCCGTGTGCCCATGGACCAATGACAAGCCTGCCCCTGTTGTTGCCGGAAGAGTCGAGAGCCTGAAAATCTGCTATCTGACATTGAAGAAACAGATCATACCAGCCGGCTACGGAAAGAACATGAGCAGCGGTCCTGCCCCTGAAGTCCATTTGTTTCCAGTAGCTGTCATATTCCTCATGCATGACCCAGTCGTTATAAAAGGCAATATCCCTTATTGTGACATCATCTGCTTCGATAACAGGCAAAGTGAAAAGATTTTTCCTGATTATGTCCTCATCAAGGCTGTTAGGACTGTCTGAGGCAACTTCAAAGCCCCATATTCCGGCCGTCTGCAGTGAGAACAGGGAGTCCGGATAGAATAAGTCATACAACCTTGCACCGCTCAGCAGTGGCGTAATAAAATCGAGAGAATCCGAAACTGCCCACTGGGTGTAGCCCAAATAGCTGGCACCCCAGCCTGCCACAGTGCCATCAGACCAGGACTGTTTCCTGATCCAGCGAATGGTTTCCAGCCCGTCTTTCCTCTCATTAAGGAAGGGACAGAATTCACCTTCCGACTTGAATTTTCCTCTGACATCCTGTATTACAACTGCTATCCTGAAAATGCTGAATGCCCGTCCTATCCATTCTTCGTTATATTTATTGTACGGAGTGCGGATCATTACCGCAGGAAATCTGCCTCCCCCGCCCGGTATAAAAAGAATTGTGCTGAGAGCTGTACCGTCACTCATAGTGATTTCTGTTTCAATTCTGCGTCCTTTAAACCAGGTAATCAGTATTATTACTGTTAAGCCCATAATGAAAAGAACAGGCAGTGCTGTTTTAAGGATCTTTTTGGATTTTTTCATCAGAGGTGGTATGATCAGAAAGGAATCATAAAAAAACAGCCCGGTATACCGTTCCTGTTTAACGGCTCCCGGGCCGGGCAATGATTTTGAATAATTCAGAAATTACGGTTTTGGTATGAATGTCATATGGTACATGTATGTCGGCATACTTGCGTATACTATTCCTCCCGGGTGGCCTGCACCCTGATACATGCATACTATCATTGCCACCCTCAGCTGTGCAGGGGAGATTGACTTGATAATAATATTGCTGGATGTCGTAAAGTCAAGCAGTCCCAGATAGGAACCCTGGGAGAAATGGAGCCATTTTTTGCCTGAAAAGGTGACCTCTTTGTGGGCAGGCGGCACAGTTTGATCTGCCGGATTTGTGATTGCATCAACGGTAAAATTAGTTTCCTTTATTTCCCATGTGGCTCCGGGGGGCTGAACATAGGGGGTTGCCCTGCAGGTACCGTAAGGAGTATTGCTGTCTTCAGCAGTAATGCCATTGACAAATGCAAACAGAGAAACTGCTATGATAGTATCATTTTTAGGATCAATAATGTATGATCCGTCATACTTGAAAGTGAACTCATCTTTCAGGCCATCGAGCCTTTCGCGGCCCATCCATCCGTAGAAGTCAGGCGGGATAGGAAGGAGGACAAGCATGTTGGGCTCAATTGCACTTGCCCCGTCGCCATCAATCACGCTGGCAGTATTCAGTACCCAGGTCTTGCCGTTCGGGGCACCCGGTCCTCCGGTCAGCATTATTTTGTAATCTTCAAGACCCGGTATGACGGTCACTTTTATCTTTTTTTCAGCTGTTCCGCCGTCACCTGTAACAGTCAGCCTGACCTCAAAATCACCGGCACCTCCATAATGATGTACCGGGTTGGCTTCCGTACTGGTATTCCCGTCGCCGAAATCCCATGCGTAAGTGTTTGCGTTGCTTACAACAGAAGTAAATGTAACCTTTAATCCGTCTGCAGTATATGTGAAATCACATGTTGGAGGATCCTTTTTGCAGGATACCATTCCCATAATAAGGATGGCAGCCAGCAGGCTTCCGGAAAATATTCTTTTTTTCATGGCATAAATGGTTGGTTTGTATTCTATTAAGCAAATATATGCTTAAACGTTTAAAGATGCAAGTTTTTTGAGACTTTTTTAACCCCTACCGGTTGAAAGGCTGTCCTGTCAAAGTTCAGGTGCAGATTCACACCGGACCAGACTGTCAGGTATTGAGATCAGTTCAATACCCGTATTTTTTCCCAGATTGCGGGAATACTGCTTTTTAACAGGATCATTCCAGTGCTCATGTACCCCCAGACTTTTCAGCGGATGTCCGCTGCCGTCAGGGTCATAGCTCAAGCCCTCCGGCCAATTGGCAGGATCAGCAGCCTGGTGAAGATAATCATCAATACCGTTTCTGTCAGGGATTATTTCCCATTCATTGTTATGGGGATCATGCCTGTTGACCCCGTCCCATTCCGCCCGCAGGAAATCGTAGCATACTGATTCCAGGGCAACCTGATCCTGAGACAGGAAGATTGAATTGCACCAGTCGTAATTGAAAGGAGACATAAAATATTTTACCGGTCCCCTGGTTTCATCCGAGCCTCCGCCAAACAGGGCGTCCACTATGCTGAGAATGGTATTTTGTCCCAGATAGCTGCTTCCCATGATGTCGACAAGTGCACGGTACTTGAAATAACCTTCATAGGCAGCACCTTCTTTGCTCCTTGAGAGATGGGTATAGTGAAGAAGCTTGGCAGTGGGACTTGTTATGCTTCCAAGATGGTTTTTTGCCGTGAGGGAAATAAGGGCTGCGCCGTGCATTCTGAGGTTGGAAACATTTATCGTATAATCTGCTTTTTCAACCACATCGTAAATCTTGTCGGAGAAACTGTTATCCGAGAAATGAACCATGTTTTTTTCCGTTGGTTTTATCAGGGTACGGCCATGATCTGCCGAACTTCTGTCGCAATACATCACATCAGGAAACTCTTTCGACCAGACATCGTAATTGTGTCCGTAAATATGGGCAAAAGGGTCAGCTATGGCAATATCCTTCTCGTTTATTCCCATTTCGCCGACGAGCTCCCTGAGTAATTCAAGGACTATATACGGTCCGGTTTCAACCGGAGTCCAGCTGTGCCTTCTTTTTGACCCTGAATCTCCGCTGCTTTCGGAAAGATAGTATCCCTGATCCTTCTCATCCTGGGTAAGTATCCATCTGGACTGGCCCTGAATGATTTTTATAAAGATCTTTTCTCCCTGGATATAGCCCCTGGCAGTTCCTTTTTTCATCATGTTGAAATGGTGAAAGAGCCTGTCCCAGGATCCTGTAACGCTGCTGTCTCCGCTAAGTTTCCCGAGGGCCTCACGAAACATTGTCCCTACAATAGTTTCATTTGTATTTTCCGGTTTCCAGTACCAGTCGCCGGTTTCGAAAGTGGATCTGCAGTTTTCATTTGTTGCATCCGGGTTCCATGCCCATACCACCCTGCCCGGATGTATTCCTGAAGGAGTGCCGGCGGGCTGATTGGGCCCGTCATCCCATGGTTCCCCGGCCCGTCCAGAAGAAGAAATCCCTGATCCCAGAAGAAGCGGGATAAGCAAAAGGCCACTTACCGCAAAAAAATGTTTAGAAATTCTGAACATCATCATAATGTATTGTATAAGCAGTTGATCTTAAATTACGTTGATCCTTTCTTCTGAATTTTCAGTTCCGCTATCCGGTCTGGATTTTTTCGGAAAAGGATGCAGGGCAGGCAAAATTATTCAAATTTTTCAATAAACAGCTCGGCCCGGTGAATTGAATAGAACAGAACGGAGGTTTGAGAATAAAACCTGAAAAAAGAAAACGGAAAAAATCCTGGTTCCTGCAAGGGACTTGCAGCATGATATACAAAAGTATAGCATTATTTTGGCTGATTGCAAACAAATTCTATCTTTGAGAGAATTTCTGAAGTATGTCGCTGCAGGAATTTCAGATCCGGCTTAACATGAGTGGATAAATCAGGCGGGGATACTTATTTTGCCGGGATTAATAAAATCGGAAATAATTATTGAATTCATTCACATACAGAATCATTAAATTGTTTTTAAAACCGAAAAAGATGCACAGAAAAAGATTATTGCCATTATTTGCAGCAGGCCTGGTTCTCTTTATTACAGCCTGCAGCACCTCAACAAAGCAGAAAGAAAAGCCTCTGATCATTGGTTATGTCGGGGGATTCAACAGGAACATTATTGAAACCTCGGGGATTGACCCTCACAAGCTTACCCATATAAACTATGCTTTTGTCGATGTCAAGGACCACAGGGCATGGCTTACCAATGAGGAAACCGATACAGTCAATTTCCGATTATTGAACGGACTGAAGAAAATAAACCCTGATCTGAAAATCCTGATCTCTGTCGGAGGATGGACCTGGAGCAAGAATTTCTCCGATGCTGTTTTGTCAGACACCTCCTGCAGGAATTTTGCTCAGAGCGCTGTTGATATTGCTCTAAAATATGATCTTGACGGAGTTGATATTGACTGGGAATATCCCGGAATGATTGGGGACGGCAATGTTTACCGTCCTGAAGACAGGGAAAATTATACCAGGCTGTTCAGGGACCTGCGCGAGATATTTAATGAAGCGGCAGCCCAGACGGGAAAGGAATACCTGGTTACAACAGCCATTGGCGGATCAAGGGAATTCCTGCAGCATACCCAGCTGGAAATAGCCCAGCATTATCTTGATTACATAATGCTCATGGCCTATGATTTTGACGGGACCTATGATAATATGTCATCACACCATTCGAATCTGTATTCTCCTCCAAACATGCCGTGGATCTATTCCGGTGACGTCTGTATAAAAAATATGATGGCTGTTGGCGTTGACCCTTCAAAAATCGTGCTGGGAATAGGCTTTTACGGAAAGGGAAGAGTTGTGAAAAGCACTGAAAACAATGGTCTGTACCAGATACCGGTACCGGTAAGGAGATGGCTAGGAGGGGGGTACTCCTATCTGAAGGACAGCCTTGTAAACAGAAAGGGCTATGTCAGGTACTGGGATGATGTATCAAAGGCTCCCTATCTGTTCAATGCCGAGGAAAAGGCATTTATTACCTATGATGATGAAGAATCAACCAGGTTGAAATGTCATTATATCCTGGACAATAACCTGGCCGGCATTATGTTCTGGGAATATTTCAGTGACTGGAAGCATTACCTGCTGGATGTTATAAATGAAGTTTTCAGCGAATGATAATTATATATCCTGCCGGGCCTGTCTGCCAGCTCCGGCAGGATTATACAGTAAATATCAATCCTGCAGACGGTTCTGCAGGTTTTTATTTATAACCTAGAACTCATATTTACGGGACGGGCCTGTTGTAAAGAAAAAAACCGGTCTGTCAATTCTCCGGAGAATGAGAGGGCAGTGCTTCACACCCTTTGGGATGAAAATCAGGCAGCTTCTGGTAATCAGGTGCTTTTCGCCACCAATCCACAATTCAATCTCACCATTCAGTTCCTCAGGATTTTCAGGATCGCTTCCATAAAGGCCAAAGACTTCATCAAAATCGTGAGTGTGTTCTTCAACCCATACCAGATCGGGATAGGCCTTGTACAGCCAGGAACATTCTGCATAATAGGCTCCTGGCACGATCTCACCGTCGAGGTAGGTAATTTGCTTTAGCATATCTTTTGGCTGTCTGCCTTCATTATTTTCGGCAGGAGGAACAGGCGGGGGAGGCTGGGGATTGTAAACAATGTTTCTGCCCCAAACGGTTTTGTCTTCCTTTTTTTCCTGAGTCTGAGCCATGAGCTGGCCTGCAATGGCTGCCACAAGAGCTATCAGGATAAGCCGTGAAACTGCATTGGGAATTTTCATGATCTGAAGTTTAAATGTGAATTAATAGGGACTACAGGCTAAATGTATGAACATACTTAAGCATGGCTGTCTTATTGAAAAACCTGGGATATTCAGGTCCTGATTCCTTTTGTGACAGGCTGCGGTTATCATTGAAAACAAGATACAGGTCATTTCCCTCTTTAGGATTGTACCTCAGCCTGAAATTGGTCAGGAGATCGCCGTAAGTGTTGACATACTGCACTATGAGTGTTGCAGATAACCTGGTGCTGAACATCATCAGGGCCTTAGCATTTACCAGGTGGATATTCAGCGAATTATCGGAAGCCCTGTCAGGGAAACGGATTGCATTGAAATCATAATTAACAGACAGGTTCAGACCGGAAGAAATATTGAAATTCAACATTGTCATGGTTCCATACCTGCTGCCGTCATAAAAACGGCCCGCACTGGCACTGCCCATAAGGGAAATCAGTTTTGAATTCGGGGTGAACAGCATAAGCTGCGCTTTTGTAAAAGTATATTCTCCCGCCCTGATGATTACATTTTCGGAAAGGAAAAAGTCATGCCTGACTCCTTCCTTCTGTATCTCAACAGAAAATCCGGCATTTATTCCTTTCTTGGTACCTATGTCAAAACCCGGGCTGATTCGTGCGGATTCGAGCTTTCCGTCGTCCAGGCGCTTATATTGTTCCGCATCAAGATTTATGCTGTAGTTGTAAAGCCTGGATTTTTCACCGGGGAGCCATCCGTATGCCAGCCTGCCATTCAGTCCCTGAACATTTCCCCTCATTATGAATCCGGTACCCGGTCTGAGCTGTTCACCGGAATATGTATAGTTGAACCTGTAGGCCAGACCTTTTTCATTTCTCCTTTCCCAATCTATCATAATAAATGAAGGGTCAAGGGAATTCATCCTGTTTCCGATTTCACTGTCATAGGTTTGTGCCCATTTAACATTCAGGTAATCAACCCCGAAAAGGCGGAATATGCCGTCCACTCCGTAACCGAAGTTCTGATAGCCGTTCATTGACATCCGTGACGTGATTATCCCGCCAACGTAGCTGTTCTGGTTAATAACCTGCCGGCGCATTCTGAGCACGCCGAAATTTTCACCGGGAAGTGTATCATGCGCTGCAGTCTGCATATCCAGAAAACCGGTATCCCACTTTCCCAGCCTTCCCGTTATCCTTGCTCCTCCGTAGATTCTGACCGGCGATCCGTTATGCACACCGATACTTCTGCTGTAAAACATATTGTCAAAAAATCCGCCGAGGCTGAAGTCAAACAGACTTGACCTTTCCTGGAAGAATTTTCTTTTTTCCGGGAAAAAGAGGGAATAACGCGTCAGGTTTACCTGCTGATCATCAGCCTCAACCTGGGCAAAGTCGGTATTTGCCGTAAGATCGAGCGTGAGATTGCTGTTAATGTTGTATTTGATATCCAGGCCGGCATTATACTGGGGAATATCCTTTCTGACATACCCGCTCTGTAAATCATTCAGATCATAACTGCGGGAATAGCCTCCCAGCAGGTAAGGTGATACATATACCGGCCTTGCAGGTTTCACGCCTTCAATCCGGATTTCCTGCGCAAGGGAAGGCTTGTTGGATGCTATCATTCCAAATCTGGGATCTATAAGCGGATAGGTGTCCGTTTCGTTATTTGCACTGATATTCCTGCATATAATCAGACCCATTGTGGTAACATCGTCTGAAGGTTTAAATTTGAGGCTGGAAAAGGGAATTCTCATTTCAACATACCATCCCCTGTCATCCCTTGTGGTCTTCACATCCCAGAATGTATCCCAGCTGTCGTTAAACACCGAATTCATTCCGGGATCGCCTCCTCCCGACATCACAGCATCGTTGGCAATGGTAAAATCGGTCCTTATCCCGTTGGGGGAAGTATAGAAGGCAAGTGCGTTTTCCTTGTCATTATATGTGTCGATGATGACACCAAAGGCATCGTGCCCGAAAAGCCTGTCGTCCCTTTTCCTGCTGACGGCAAATATCTTTTTTGCATCTCTCATGTACATCCTGGCACCTATCCAGAGGTAATGATCATCATAGCCCATATATACCTCGCTTCGTTCGGAAGGCTCCGCTCCAAAAACCGGGCTGTGCATGATCATGGGGAGAAATGTGAGATCAGACCATTCCTGCTCATCCGGCCGTCCGTCAAAGAGTATTTCTCCTTCAATTCTTTTTATTTTCACAGCCTCCTGTGATACAAGTTCAAATGAAGCAGCCAGTAAAATGGCTGGCATTATTATAAGAAATTTTCTCATGCAAGAATCAGATGAGCAACGGATTAATAAGGTAAAACATCCGGCCATCCGAAATAAGGACAACTTTCAGCACTTGCTTGCTGATGTTCTTCCTTATTTCGTTACCGGTATTTATAAACTTTTCTCAGAGCAGTACTTAAGCAGGATTCTCAGAATTCGGAAATAAGTGAGAGCCATTTGCCTGCAGAAGTGGACCATACTTCCTTGTACACAGCTGTATTGACATTAGGCCAGTAAGGAATGTCTTCATCGAATTTCGACTGCATTCCCACAGGCACTTCTCCGACTGTTTCACCAGGAAGAGCGGTGTACTGCTGGGCATAGTTGCTTCCTTCCCCCCAGATAAGCGACTGTCCGAAGGGATTCTTGCCTACTACCCAGCATAACTGCTGCTCAGCTATATTGATGAGTTCATCATCTTTCAGCAATTTTCCGCACAATGCGGCATTTTTTCCGGTTGAAAGATGAACTGCAAGATTACCCCTGAATGAATACCAGATGGGAAAGATTCTCAGATAATGATCATTGTCAAGCTTCACTCCGCTGGTAAGCTGAGCCATGAAACTCTTTTCTGTTTCCGGTCCGGGCCTTGCACCGACCTGAGCCCTGAAAAATCCTTCGTTGTCCTTGATCTCGTTCCTGTTGTATACACCACTGGGAAGCATGCCGTAGGGTTCCACATATTTGATTATTTTCTTGATATATTCTCCGTATAGCCTTACCGAGTTTTCCCACTGGCTGAAATCCTTGTGACCTGGCTGCGTGAGGCATAATTCGGTGAGTGCCTGCATGTAAACATTATCGCGCGACTGATGGGTATAATGGACGATTGATTTCCTCTCAAGATCGCGGTAGAAAAATCCCCTTAACTTGTCCTTGTCCCTGAGAGGTTCCGTCCTCTGGCATTTCATTACATACTGGATAAATTCGGCTGCCTTGCCTGCATAGTATTTGTCTCCCGTAAGCCTGTAGATCTGGCTGGCTGCCCAAGAAACAGTGGCCATGTACTGGCTTTCGGAAGCCATGTAGGCATGTCCGCCCCAGTCGTTTACCATCTCAGCATATCCCTGTTCCTCAAATCTTTTCAGTGCAAAACCAAAATCTTCGGTAGCAGCCTTGACGAGATGTTCCTTAAGCATGTCATCATGTGAAATACTCAGTGCCGCGTAGGCTTCTATTCCTGCAAACAGGAAGTTTTCAAATCCGCTGTTATGAACACCGGCCTTATGCCAGCCCCCGTCGTCATCGGTTCCGAGATAACCGTCGGTCCACAGGTTGGTACCCCAGTTCTGAACCCGGTAACCGTCGCCAAGTCTTGTTTTGAGAATATAATCCAGACCCCACAGCGCCTCTTCAAGTGCCCTGTTGTAAAGGTCAGTATTGCGGTTTTCCTTTGCCCTGTTTGCCACTTCGAAGAGTGAAAAGGCTACTTCACCGGTTTGCAATGCCTGTTGAGACATATCTGCGGCATCATGCCAGCCACCGTTAACCGGGAAAATCTTGCCATTGAACTCGGCATGGTGGTCACCATGACAGGCTCCGTGTTTTTCGGGAACGGGATAACCGCAGCGCTGGACAAAAACAAAATTGATTACGCGCCAGGCAGAGTTCTCCCATATGTATTTATTGATATAGAAAGGCTGGCTTTCAAGTTTTCCTGCCCTGATAAAATATTCCCCCTCGGTTTTAAAATCCGTAAAATCCATAACTTTAAAACTCCCCAGCGGGGTCTTTGTTGGAACAACCTTGCCCTCATAGACAACCTGTGCGGAAAATTTGTCAACCAGCTGGAACAGCGGAACATTGTCATTCGTTTGTACAATTGCCGTTTTATCGCTGTTCAATCCGTATCCTGTGGTTGAAAAGATTATCCTGTCATCCGCCGGTATCCATCCGCTGGCAATTTCCGGTTTTTCCACCACCTGCAGTTCAATAGCATCTATGTCAAATTTCAGGGAATCGCCCATTGTCTGTTCCCTGCCGAAAATTTCAATTGCAAGAGAAATTTTTGTAACCTTGTCGCGGGCCAGCTCAGGTATTTCAAGAACACACTCATTCCATGTTCCGTTGACAAGGTTCATTTCATGGATTCCCTCCCTGCCAAAGGGATCGGGAACCTTGATTTTACCGTCATTTTCAAAAACAAGATTCAGATAGATGGATCTAGCTCCTTCACAGTCAGGATAAACATGAAGCCTTACCCTGTTGAATTTTTCAATATTCCTCCCCCCCATATCAAAGCTGGCCATAGATGTGCCCCTGCCAAGGCCCCAGCCCGGGTGTACTTCCGGTACGGTGGGAGCCACGAGCCTGAGACTGCGTTTGCCTGAAACGGATCTTTCAGAGGTCAGCCTCATGCCACCTACTCCTGAGTGGGTCCATTTGCTCAAATCTTCCATGTCGCACAGCATTTCCGAAACAAGTACCTTTTTTGTGACTGCGAAAGTTTCATACGATTTGCTGTGATCCAATGGCAAAGGCCTGTGTATGTATCCTGTATTTTTAATATCAGAAATCAGCTTATCGTCTATTTGTGAAAAAACCGTAATAAACGGGAAAGCAACAAGAAATAAAAAAAGAAATTTTCTCATGGTTATGTATAGTTTTGGTTTGTGTTTTACAAGTGTCCGAAATTAGTGAATCTTATTTACAGCGTCAATAGTTTCACACCCGAATGCCATGCATTCCTGCCTTTTCAGATTGTCAAATTCTTCCATGCCTTCAGATATCCACAGTGATGTGTCGCGTGAGAGTCCATTTTTTTATTTGTGTTATTTATATGAATATCAATATTTTAATTTTGCCGGGTTTTATATCAAAAATATATTAAGTTTGCTATGGATTTTATAGTACTATACTTCTGTATACTGACCAATGCACGGAATTAACCAGAATTAAGATCTGCTATGCAAAACAAAGTGAGTTTTACCGATATAAAAGCATGTCCGTTGAGATATGTCCTGGCTATAAATGATACATTGAATGTACTTACAGGTAAATGGAAACTGCCTATTATAGGATCTCTTCTTTCTGACAGGAAGCGTTTTACCGAGATTCAGCAAACTATTCCCAGGATAACACCGCGGATGTTGTCAAAGGAGCTTAAGGAGCTTGAAATCAACGGGATGATAAAAAGAACTGTCCGTAATACAAGCCCCGTGACGGTGGAGTATGAACTTACCGAATCAGCGGTGCAGTTCAGGGAGGTTCTTGATAAAATGCTTCAATGGGGACTTCAGCACAGGGATTCTGTTTTCTCGCAGGAAAATCAGGATCAGGCATGAATGACCTGAAATATCCGGAAATCCCTGTAAATGGTTTCTGCCTCCTTATTTTCAGACTCTTTTTACAATATAGTCTCCCACGCTTACCAGTGTGATCCCGTTTGGTTTTCCAAGATTTCCTGAATACTGCATGTCTGTCGGATTGTTCCAGTGTTCATGGACACCCAGGCTAGGCAGTGGTATTCCGCTGTTGTCCGGATCATATATCAGTCCTTCGGGCCAGTTTTTTGAGTCTGCCGTCTGGTGGAGGTAGTCATCGACTCCCGGCATGTTTGGCACCCATTCCCAGATGGCATTCGCCGGATCATGCTTGTTCACCCCGTCCCATTCTGTTCTGAGGAAGTCAAAGCATACGGATTCCAGTGCCACCTGGTCGAGCGACATGAATATTGATGAGCTCCAGTGGTTGTTGAACGGCGGCATGAGGTATTTCACCGGTCCTCTTGTTTCATCTGATCCTCCCCCGAACATACCGTCTATTATATACAGCATAGTGTTTCGTCCCAGGTATTTGCTTCCCATCAGGTCCACCATTGCCCTGTATTTTCTGTATCCCCTGTTGTTCGGATTTCCCACCTGCCTGGGAGATGTTTCCCATGATGGTGCCACGTTGGAATAGTGCAGCCTGGCAGCTCTTCCTGCTATAGATCCGAAATGGTTTTTTGCCGTGAGTGTTATTCCTGCTGAACCATGAGGTTTGAAGTTTGCAAGGTTAATCATGTAATCAGCCTCTTCAATCACATCGAAGAGTTTGTCGTCCTGTGTTTTGTCTGAATAGAACAGGAGTACGTTTTCAGTTTCCCTCACCACGGTCCGGTTGAAATCCTCTGAATACCTGTCTGTATACCTTACATTTGGAAACTCCCTGTGCCAGTATGTGTAGTTATGCCCGAATATATGCTTGTGCGGGTCTCCTATTGATATGTCCGCCTGGTTTATTCCGCATTCATTTACCAGTTCCCGCAGCAGTTCCGGCACTATGTATGGTCCTGTTTCCATTGCTCCGTATCCTCTTGTCCGGGTTCCCGGCTTGACAGGATAGCTTGGTACAAAGTATCCGTTGTTTTTGTCTTCCCTGCTCAGCAGCCAGTCGGAAGTTCCCTGGTTTATTTTTATGTATATTTTTTCTCCCGCTGTGTATCCCCTGTCTGTGTTGTGCTTTCTCTTGTTATGATACCGGAATATCAGGTCCCATGCCTTTTTAAGATCCTTTTCACCTGTCAGTTCCCTGATTGATTCGGCAAACATTCCGTTAATAATTTTCTGGTCGAAGTTTTCAGGATTAAAGTACCAGTTGTTGTTTTCAATCACATTCTTGCAGTCCGGATTTGTTGCAGCCGGGTTCCATGCCCATACTACATAACCTGGTTTTACACCCTGGGGCCGGCCCATGGGCTGGTTTGGCCCGTCTTCCGGTCCCCCGCTGTTTGAAATATCCTGATCAAAAAAGACGCTTGGTGCCTCCAGCAGTTTTCCGTGGTAAAACAGGGAGGATGTTTCGTCAATTATCTTGTTTGGATAGGTGTAGGCTGCAGCACTCAGTGCACCAACCGATTTTACAAATTTTCTTCTTTTCATTTTTCTCTTTTTTAAAATCTCAATCCGGCCTGATCTTCATACTACAGATATATGCCATGGCTGCCTGCCCTGATAATCATTCAGGGGCCGGCCACAGCATCAAACCAGGTATCAAATTTAACAATTAAAACTCTGAATGAACGTGGCCAGGGCCCTGGACTTGTTAAAAATATCTAAAAGGCTGAATATTATCAGGAATTAGTCCGGATAATATTCATATATTCATGGCTCCAAATGGAATAAAATCCTTGGTTCATCAGCAACTGCGACGTAAAACAAAGAGCCGCAGAAGCAACCGGATAGTTTTGCATTTGGCCAATGCTCCAATAATGAGCGATTTACCCTTTAAACTATCTAAATTCAACATTCTAAAAGTATTACTCATGAAAAAAATTACAGGAATAATCCTCATTCTTTTCTTCAATTTTGCTTTTTTATCTGCACAGGTGGATGAAAAACTGAAAGAAGATATCCGTAATACCGGATATGTGCACAGTCCGCTGCCCCTGGATCACAGCAAATCATTCGAGACATTCGGACTGACAAAGAAGGTTCTGGTTTCCAATGTCCTCTGTGACATGGAAAGCATGAATAAATGGACCCACAAAGGGATCGGGAAGATCTACAGGACAGGTGAGCGCAGCAAGGACGGCAGGCACAGTCTCAGGCTGGCAGCTCCGACTACCGTAACGGAGTTCCTGGGATGGGGACTGGGCTTCGGCACCTGTCTTGCCAGCTATGATGTCGGCGGGGAAAACTGGGAAAAATACAACAGGCTTCATTTCTATATCTTTCCCGACTGTGAAGGAGCCCGGAGTATTTATCTGAACCTTTATGTTGAAAACGACGGCAAGATCAAGGTACCTGACAGATATGGCAGGGAAGGTTATCATGAAATAAATCTCGTCAATGGTCAGTGGAATGAATGTTTCGTGGAAATGACCGAACTGGCCCGTGACAAGGTTACAAAGATATCCTTTGCCATAGAGGTATTCGGAAAGGAACGCACCATGGGTGATTCCCTCAAATTCGATGTGGACAATGTGAAGCTCCAGGTTATTGAAAACCCGGAAGTTGTTAACGGATGGATGCCTGCAGAAAACCGCATAATATTTTCCACCACCGGTTATGGCAGGGATAGCAAAAAATCTGCCATTGTCAGAGTGAAAAACCATGGAGGAAAATTCCAGCTGATTGATTATAATACCTACCAAGTTGCATACGAGGGAAATATAACACCCGTTAAAACATCCATCGGCAATTTTGAAACTATAGATTTTTCTGATTTCACCAGGGAAGGACGCTACATTCTCCGTGCAGGCGATGTTAACACAATGCCTTTTTATATTAACCGGAATATCTGGGAGGATTCCGCATGGCGCGTTTTAAACTTCATGTTTGTTGAACGCTGCGGTTATCCTGTTCCGGAGAAACACGGGGTATGCCATACCGACCTGAACGGTGAGCACAATGGTAAAATGTTTGCAGTCAACGGCGGCTGGCATGATGCGGCCGATATGTCACAGCAGACACTTCAGACGGGCGAAATTGCCTTTGCCATTTTTGAAATGGCAAACCGGGCAAAAGAAAAGGGAAATACAGATCTTTACCTTCGCCTGATGGAAGAAGCCCAGTGGGGACTCGACTATATTCTGAAAACCCGTTTCGGTGATGGTTACCGGGTTCAGACCTGGGGTACCAACCTCTGGACGGACGGCTTTATCGGAACATTTGATGATGCCGGTCGCAGACGCGTCAGAGTTCATAACCGTGCATTTGAGAACTTTGTATTTTCAGGAATAGAGGCTTATGCTTCAATGAGCATAGAAAAAGATGTCATGCTGAAACAGCATCTTGCGAAAGTTGCGGAGGAAGATTTTCAGTTTGCCATGGAGCGTTACAAGGAACTGGGATATGAAGAACTCCTGGGGGCAGGAGGCGGGGGAGACCACGCGGCTATGGCTTCGAGAAGCCAGTACAATGCCAATATTTCCTTTGCAGCAAGCCTGCTTTATAAGCTGACAGGGAAAAAATATTATGCTGACATTGCGGCAGAATATATTAAATACACCATACAATGCCAGCGCACCGAGCCATTAAAGGACAAGGACAAGATCAGGGGTTTCTTTTACCGCGACCTGAACAGGAAATCCATAGTGCATTATACCCACCAGTCGCGTGACCATGTCTATATGCAGGCACTGACCGCATTGTGTGAAACTCAGCCGGATCATCCGGATTATAAAACATGGGCCGGCTCCATTGCCCTTTACGCTGAATATCTGAAAAAAATTATGCAGTATGTTCAGCCATACGGCATGGTGCCCAGCGGAGTGTATCACAAAGACGAAATAAAGGATTCGGTTAACTTCTACCAGATACAGGTGGGAATCAGAGGCGGTGCAGAAAAGGATTTCAGGGAACAACTTGAAAATGGAGTTAAACTGGACAAGGAACATTACCTGCGTGTATTCCCGGTATGGTTTTCATTTAAGGGGAATGCTGCTGTTCACCTTGCAACCGGAAAGAATGCCGCTCTGTGTGGTAAGTTTTTGAACGACAAGGAACTGATTGACATAGCAGAACAGCAGTTGTTCTGGATAGTGGGTAAAAACCCGTTCGGCCAGTCGCTTATATGGGGGGAAGGAAGCAATTATGCACAGCAATACACTGCCCTGCCCGGGGAAACAGTTGGAGAGATGCCCGTGGGAATGCAATCCAGATTCAACGAGGATATGCCTTACTGGCCCCAGTTCAATACGGCAACATATAAGGAAGTATGGGGATCATCAGCCGGAAGATGGTTTTCACTGATAGCAGAATTCTGATCTTGTTTTGTTAAAACTGCATATCGTGAATAACACATTGAAAGCTGATTTCACACAGCGGGATGCCGGAATTGATTTTCTGCGTGCCCTCACAATGTTCATAATGATCTTTGTCAATGATTTCTGGAAAATCCATGATGTTCCCCACTGGCTGGAACATGCTGCATTCGGCGAAGATTTCATGGGACTGGCAGATGTGGTCTTTCCGGCATTTCTGTTCGTTGTGGGAATGTCGATACCTTTTGCCATTGAAAGAAGGTACAGTAAGGGATTATCGGCAGAATCCACAATAGGCCATATATTAACACGGACTTTCGCTCTTCTGGTAATGGGAGCCTTCATTACCAATTCCGAAGCCCGCCTGTCACCCGATGTGAGCTATAAAATCGGGGTTTACTGGATACTGATGGTGACAGCCTTTCTCCTTGTCTGGAATAATTATCCGCGTACGGACAGCAGAAACAGAAAAATTCTCTTTTCCATTCTTAAAACAGCTGGAGTAATAATACTTTTTTATCTGGCTGTTACATTCAGGAATCCCAAGGGTGGTGTCTTTGCCGCCCATTGGGGAATACTTGGATCTATCGGCTGGGCCTATCTGATTTGTGCAATGATCTATATCTTCACACGCGATCGTTTGAAGTATCTCATTCCTGTATGGTTTGCCTTCGTGATAATTTGTATTCTTGGTTCCCGTATGAATGAAACATGGGGGGGAACGGCCATCCTGCAGTTTCCGCGTCCCAATTTCTACAATGACATGCTGAATGTTCTGCACATTGGGAATGGTGCGCTGGTATCATTTACTATGGGAGGCCTTATTTTTTCACTTATCAATGCAAAATATCTCAACCATGACAACAGGAAAAAGATGATTTACCTGATTTCATCTGTCATCATTTTTGTTCTGGCAGGATACATTTCCCGCAAGTTCTGGATTCTTTCCAAGATAAGCGCCACTCCTCCGTGGATCTTTTATGTCACGGCAATTGTAATTGTTGTTTACACCCTGCTGAAATGTCTTGCAGATATCGGGAAGGCCGGCTGGCTGAATATAATTAAACCGGCTGGAACAGCCACACTTACCTGTTACATGATACCATATGTTTCCTACGGATTAGCTGATCTGACGGGCATTGTGCTGCCCGACTGGTTCACACACGGATTTATGGGACTGGTTAATTGTTTCTGTTTTGCTCTATTGATTATCGGAATCACCTGGTTGCTTGAAAAAATAAATATCAAACTGAAAATATGAATATTAACCTTTAAATTTTTAAATAATTATAATGATGAAATTCTTTAAACTATTTGCAATTGCTTTTGTTTTTGCAGCTTTTACAGCCTGTACCGGAACAAAAAAGACCCAGGAAAAGGAATATCCCATGTTCTGGAGCTGGCTCGACTATCGCCCCGGAATGAATATGGATTCGGTATGTGCAATAATGAATGAGACGGGACTGGACGGTCTTATTCTGAATGCACCGACGCCGGATGATTACCGGGTTGCCATCCCGACGGTAAACAAGTACGGCATAAAGGTATTCGCCTGGCTATGGACTATGAATCTTGAGCATGACAGGGATAAAATAGTAAAGGAACATCCGGAATGGCTCAGCGTGAACCGTAAAGGTGAAAGCCTTGCTGATACGAGAGCTTATGTTGATTATTACAAATTCATGTGTCCTGCCCTTCCTGAAGTGCGCGATCATATAAGACAAAAAATCAAAGCTTATTGCGAAGTAGATGGTTTGGATGGCATAGCTATTGATTATCACCGTTTTGTTGATGTTATATTACCGACAACACTGTGGCCCCGCTATGGTATAGTGCAGGACAGGGAGTATCCTGAATGGGACTTTGGATATCATCCGGAGATGATCAGATTGTTCAGGGAAAAATTCGGGTATAATCCACTGGATCTTGAAGATCCGTCTGCCGACGAAAAATGGCAGCAATTCCGCTGTGATCAGATTACAGAAGTGGCAAATGAAATTGCTGAAGTAGTCCATTCCTACGGTAAGGTAATGGCAGCTTCACCATTCCCTACTCCGGCTATGTCCCGTAAAATGGTGAGGCAGGACTGGGGCAGGTGGAATCTGGATGTCGTTTTCCCGATGGTTTACCATACCTTTTACACAGGGGATGTCGGCTTCATTGAAGACTGCACAATAGATAACGTAAAGCAGAAAAATTCCATGACCACCCTTTATTGTGGCATGACGGCAAGTAATGGCCCTGAAATGTTTAAATGCATGGATGCCGCCCTTAATAACGGAGCAGAGGGAATAGCCATTTTTACAGTAAGCAGTCTGCGTTCCCCGGAGGTTCGCGCCCGTTTTAAGGAGTATGCTGACAGTGTGCGGGCTTTACGTGCGGAAACAAAAGTAAATCCTGCTGCAACGGGGAAAACGGAACCCAACAGAAATCCCTTTGACAACAAGAATATCATGAATGGTGTTGATATGCGGATGAAAGCCTATCTGAGCCTTGCGAACGCCCTGAAAAGCCCGAAAATGAGGCAGTATGACCGTAATGAAGTTGAGCGTATTGCAGTGAATGCCATGCAGGTAAATACTCCCGAAGACTATCTCAACCGTCTTACAAGGCCCATGTTTCCAAGGATGCCTATAAGGCCGGAAGCAACCATAATTGCCGATTTCTTCAGGGATGACATGAATAAGGAATTGAACCTCGGGGAATATAAGCTGGTTGACGAATATGACATAACCAAAATATATGAGGTAACAGATGCAAACAGCATGGTTACATTTACGGTAAGGTTCTATCTGTATGGAGGAATACTTTCAGGATGGAGCGTGGAACCGGTGAAGGCATCCTATGATAAATACCGTGCCAGGATTTGATTTGAGTTATGAACTGATTTTAAGTCCCTGACTGCAAGGGATTTTTAGCAGATTGTAATTGCAGGACATGAAATTCCGGCCGTCGGGAAGAGTTAAATAAGATGGTAATACTTGCTTATTCGCCTTTTTTCTAAATCCTGATCGTTTTGTGTAGGATAAAAGCAACAGATTTATTATCCCGGAACAATAACAGACGGTATGCTGCGTTAATTATCTTAGAGTTACTGTCTGAACAAACACTGTTTAACCAAATTGTATCATTATGAAAATTGTTAAATGGACTTTTCTGCTCCTTACAGCTATGCTGATGTTCTCCTGTTCGAAAAAGCAGGAAGAAGAAGAAAATCAGAACTTTACTGTTGTTACCGGAGAGTGGATCAACATCTTCGGCCAGAATGTTGTGATGGAAGACCACCCGCTTCTGGGGGGCTTATGTATAGTTGCCGATGAAAAGGTGAACGAGAAAACAGTTGTCAACGGAACAGCACACATCTACTTGCGAAGTGCGATATCTAAAGTACCGGCTGTTTATTCTTATGTTCCCGGTGAATTCGGCAAGAATAACAGTGTGGAACTTAAAGGTATGCTGGATAAAGGCTATGTACTGAAATTTGGAACCCTGCCCGAAGCAAGTCCCCTGGGAACACTGCATGTTAAAGGACTGATTATTCCCAAGGGTGCAAAACTGCCTGCCAAACTCGATATTAAAGATTATGAGCAGGTTAAAGAACATTTTGAATTAAAGGACTGAAACTGGCGTTCCGGATGAGAACTTGCCTTCCGCCGGATGGTGACAGCCTGAAGTGTCATTATTAACAGGATCCACTGATATGAATGATTAATTTATATCAGTGGATTTTTTAGTTTGAAGGACACTGTTCTGTAACCAGACTTTCTTTCAGAATAACAATGCAAAGGACAGGCATCGGAACCGTTTTTCAGGGCACTTGATTTGACTAATAATATTATCTTTGTATCCGCAGAAAGAGCGGGAAGGATAAAAAAAGCGATTTTCTGAAAGGGTGGTTTTCTGTTTTTAACACTAAATGAAAACCTATGAAGATCAGGGATATTTTTGAGCATAACGAAAAATGGATTGCTGAGCGCCTGAGGGCTGATCCGGATTATTTTGTGAAATTATCAGGTCCTCAGAAACCGGAATATTTGTTCATCGGATGTTCCGACAGCCGCGTTTCCGTTGAATCCCTGTTGGGCACAAAGCCGGGAGATGTTTTCATGCACCGGAATATCGGAAATGTTATTCCCAGCAATGATTTAAATGCCCTTTCAGTAATAAGCTATGCAGTAAACCATATAAGGATAAAGCATATTATCGTTTGCGGACATTATAACTGCGGTGGTGTTAAGGCAGCAATGACTGCCCGTGATGAAGGCCTTCTGAATCCCTGGCTCAGGCATATCAGGGATGTGTACCGGATCCACAGAAATGAACTGAACAGCATTGATACGCCCGGCAGACGCTTTGACCGCCTGGTTGAACTGAACGTTGTGGAACAGTGTATCAATATTGTCAAGACCCGCGATGTTCAAAAGGCCCTGCTGGAGAAAAGAATATCCCTTCACGGCTGGGTGTTTGATCTCCGTACGGGCAGGCTTATTGACCTAAAGATAAACCTGGAAAAGATTATGGATGAAATTATGGATGTCTACAATTTGTTTGAATAATTGTTGCCCGCATTTCGCCCGGATCCTCCTGGTTAGTTTCCGTACCTGGCAGTCCTGGAATCCTTTATAATTCCTTTCCAGTTAAGACCGAAACCAAAATCATACACGTTTCCCTCGCTGTCGGTATGGCATTTCATGTCACGGGGCACATCCTCATTCTGTTCCTCAACGGTTCTCATGTCTGCCGGCATCTGAAAAGGCAGCAATCCGGAGGGTTCTTCGGCTCCTGTTATAAGGTCCAGCAAAGCCTGATCCTGTACACCAAAATGAATCAATATGGATGATGCACTTTTTTCTATTTCTGAAAATACCATGGGGTTTGACACATTTATAAGCACTATAACTGGTTTGTTTCCCATCTGTGCCCTTGTTTCATTAACCATTTTCATGTCATAGGAATTATTTGCCGTTACTGTCTTTCCTTTATAGGAACGGTTCGTGAAGGTTTCAAAGGGGCTGCCGCCCGCAATGCTTGCTGCCCGGGCATGAACTGCCGTGTATCTTGAATACTGAAGCGGAATGGGAACATAGCCGTTGCCTTTTGCCTTCAGGTCGTCGGTGCTGTAGCCCGTGCCACCTGACGGACTGGTGATTGAAACCAGGGCAAAATCAGCCTCTGAGGGGTCATTGACAATCCCGAAATAGTTTGTTACAATGTTCAGATTCAACGGGTCAGTCCATTTTTCCGGTGTTGTCTGTCCGAACCAGTTTCTTCCTGCCGGAACATATTTTTGCGGAATGAATACCTTCAGATTCTTCTTGAGAGGAAGAGTTTTGGCTGTATTCTTAAGCATAACCACTGATTTCAGCTGGGCTTCATATCCTGCCTTCATGAATTCCGGACTGCCGACAATGCTTTTTGTTTTTTGCGGATCCAGGTAGGGATTCTCAAACAGACCTGCCCTGAATATATTTCTCAGAAGCCGTACAGCGGATTCTTCCAAACGCTTCCGCATAAATTCTTCTCCGTTTTCTTTTACTCCAATATTATAAGCTTCTATTACAGGACCTTTGGCATTGTTTCCGCCAAACTGGTCAAGACCAGCCATAATTATCCTGTAATGGCGTTCTGCTTCTGACAGGGTTTCAGCACCCCAGGGTTTCCCCTCAAACCTGTCGATGCTGCTCACGTTTCCTGTCACGCCCCAGTCGGTGCAGACCACACCATCATATTTATATACCCCTCTCAAGAGATCGTTGACGATATATTTGCTGTAGGCGTTTCCTACATTCTCACCGTATATGGTATCCTGGTCATATGATATGGTATAGTAAGGCATAACGGCAGATGCCATTGCAGTGGGACCTTCCAGTTTAAAAACTCCTTCAGTGAAGGGTATCAGGTGATCCCTGAGGTTGTTTCCGGGATAGACGGCATACGATCCGTATCCGAAATGACCGTCTCTTCCTCCCTCTTCAGGACCGCCCCCGGGCCAGTGTTTTACCATTGCATTGACACTCTGATAACCCCAGCCGCCGGAAATCTCATCAGGGCCTGAGGATGTCTGGAACCCGTCAACATAAGCACGTGCCATATCTGCGGCAAGTGCAGGATCCTCCCCCATAGTGCCCTCAAAGCGGCTCCATCTTGGTTCGGATGCCAGATCAATCTGAGGCGAAAGGGCAGTTGCAATCCCAAGCGCCCTGTATTCGGCAGAAGCAATTTCTCCGAATCTTTTCATAACGGACGGATCAAATGTAGCTGCAATGCCCAGCGTTCCGGGCCACAATGATATATTTCCCCCGGCACCGGCATTGTATTCTGCATGCGGATCGCTTCCATGCCTCGGGTCGGAACTTGTATTTACAGGAATGCCGAATGCAATGCCTTCCACGAATGACTGTGCATTATTGTTCCAGACTGCAGCAGCTTCGGGACTCTGAACAGATGTAATCAGCACATGTCTTACATTGTCGTCTGACAGAAAGATTTTTTGCTGATCTGACAAATCTCCCGCACCTGCACCACTTTCGGCATAAGGCTTTCCACCGTAAGTTCCGCCTCCTGCAGGAGCGCGTCCTGCCGCAGGTATTGACTGATGACTGCTGTAGAGCATCAGACCCGCAATCTGTTCAACAGTCATTTGTGAGGCCAGATCGCGTGCACGGTCATCAAAAGGAAGCCTCCAGTCCTCGTACACGTCAAGTTTTCCGTTTCTGTTCAGATCCTTGAAGGCAAACCGGTCTGCTGCTATGATTTTAACGCCCGAAGACGGAGAATAGCCAAGAGTCAAACCTCCCTTGTTGTGAATGAGAGTATGGGATTCCAGTTTTTCCTCACTCCATTTCCGGGCACAGCCTCCTGCAAGCAGAATCAGGAGGATTGCCGCAGAAGTAATAATGAAAGATTTCCTGATTGTATTCATTGCCTGTTATTTAATTGATTTGTTTTGCAAGTCACAGGTTTTTAGCCACATCAAATATCCAAATATTTATTGCAAAACAAAAACTGCTGTAAAGAATATATTTTTTTGAAGGAATATTACTAATTCGGGTTGAATAATTAATAATATTTGATAATTGAACTGGAGAAAGCAGGTATTTTAATACCCGTAAACAGTTTTTTTTAACAAAACCTTTTATTTTTTTAAAAATAATGACGGATCTTTTTAAAAATGTTTTAATTTAGATTTTATTATACCGAATCAGGAGAAATATTTAATGTTTGTTGTTAGTAAACCTGGATCAGCGGAAAAAATGATGCTATATAAAAGAACAGATCTGCCGTGTCTCAGGCCTCCTTGTTCAGATTATTAAGCAGGTCACAAAACGGGCAGATTTCTTTATTTAACCCTAAAATTAACACATTATGAGAAAAAAACTATTGATGTTTTTTACAATTTTCCTGATGATATGTGCTTCCGCCCTTGCTCAGGAACGCACTATTTCGGGCATGATTACTTCGGCAGAGGACGGGTCCGCATTGCCGGGGGTGAATGTAAGAGTTCAGGGAAGCAGCATCGGAACCATTTCCGATGCACAGGGACGATACAGCATCAGAGTTCCATCGGGATTCAACACCATTGAGTTTTCATTTATCGGAATGGAATCCCGGGTGGTAACGATCGGTATTTCAGATAATATTGACATTGCCATGGAATCCTCGTCACAATTGCTTGATGAGGTGGTTGTTACAGCCCTGGGTATTGAAAGGAAGGCAAAAGCGATTGGTTTTGCCCAGCAGGAACTGAAATCTGATCAGTTGTCTGCTGCAAGGGAAACCAATCTGACAAGTTTCCTTACAGCCAAGGTTGCAGGGGTGAGAGTGTCAAAAACCGCTTCCGGTACGGGAGGTTCCTCAGCGATCACCATCAGGGGAGCCAAGTCGCTTCTCGGAAACAATCAGCCTCTTTTTGTCCTGGACGGTGTACCCATAACAAATATCGGGAATACATCGGGGGGAACATGGGAAGGACTTGACCTGGGTGATGGTATGAGCGACCTTAATCCGGAAGACATTGAATCGATGCAGGTGCTGAAGGGACCCAATGCGTCTGCACTTTACGGATCCCGGGGAAGCAACGGCGTCATTCTTATAACTACAAAATCGGGAAGGCAGAAGAAAGGAATAGGAGTGGAGCTCAACTCCAATTTTTCCCTGGAAACGCTTAACCTCTTTCCGACATATCAGAATTATTATGCCACAGGCTATGAAGATACAAATCTCTACGGCAGCTTCGTGGAAATCCCCGAGGGAAGCGGGAAATTCTATGAGACCATGGATACATGGCATGGTGACAGCTGGGGACCTCCCATGGACGGCAGGAGGGTTATTGTAGATCCCTTCATGTTTCCTGATGAGAAACCTTTTTCGAGAACATTTACACTGCTGCCCCAGCCGGCAAACAACGTAAGGGAATTCTACAACAAGGGAATCGGACTGTCAAACACCCTTGCAATTTCAGCCTCAGATGAGAAAACTTCAGCAAGGCTTTCTGTGGGACATGGCTCGAATACCGGGATCATTCCCAACTCAAAATGGCAGAAGCAGACCATTGTCCTGAACGTGAATTCCCGTGTTACAGATTATCTTTCTTTCGACGGAAAAATAAGTTATCTGCGTGATGAGGGCAATAACAGGCCAATACTTGGTACCATGTACCAGGGCGGCAATGTCTCACAGGTGTTTGCTGTAATGGGAAGATATGTTCCCATGGATTTCCTTAAGGAATATTATGAGAGGACCAAATCACCAGGCACTTTCCCTGCAGTACAGTATAATCCATACTATATTGTCAATGAGTTGAAAAGCAGGGATGTAAAAGACAGGATTATCGGCCAGATTTCCACTACCCTTAAAATTACCGACTGGCTCAGTCTTATGGGCAGGGCCGGAACGGATTATTATACACTGAAACTTGTCAGGACCTGGCCAGTAGGTTCCAAGATAAGCGACAATACCCGGGGACGGGTTTATAACGAGATAAGCCTTGTAAAAGACATTAATGCTGATATTATACTTACAGCCACAAAAGAGCTCAGCAGCCAGATTTCAGGTAATCTGTCGGTTGGTTCCAGTATTTTACACCAGGAAAGGAACAACCAGTCCATTGACGGAAGAGTTTTTAAGGCACCCGGAGTATATGATGTAAGCAACTGCACAGATATCCGGCCCTATACATGGCTTTCAAGGAAACAGATGCAGTCTGTTTTCTTCACCGGTCAGCTTGCATACAACAATTATCTTTTCCTTGATGTGACCGGCAGAAATGACTGGTCCTCCGCACTCGGAATAAACAATTATTCCTTCTTCTATCCCTCTGTAAGCACAAGCTTCGTCTTTACCGATGCATTCCCGTCCCTTGCAGGCAATGTCCTGACATTCGGAAAAGTAAGGGCATCATGGGCACAGGTGGGAAATGATTCAGATCCCTACCTTACCAGGAACGGATATGCGTCAACAACCACAACCTATGCCGGGCAACCGATTTCATGGATGAACAGTACAATTCCGCTTTTTGACCTGAAGAATGAACTCACCGCATCGTGGGAAATCGGAACCAATCTGAGGTTCCTAAATAACAGGATTGATTTTGACTTTACCTATTACGACGGTAAAACCACAAATCAGATTCTTCCGATAAGCATTTCAAATTCAAGCGGATACAGTGATGTCGTGATCAACGCCGGAGAGATTCAGAACAAGGGAATAGAGATTGCACTGAATCTGAATCCGGTCAGAACATCAACCGGTTTTTCATGGGATATAAATGCAAACTATTCCAGGAACAGATCCATGGTTGTTTCCCTGGCCCCCGGAATCGAGACACTTGTAGTCGGAGGGGGTGCTTCCGCCACGATTGAAGCCAGGCCGGGCCAGCCCTACGGGAACATTGTAGGATATCCCTATATGAGAGCCCCTGACGGACAAAAAATCGTTGATGAGACCGGCAGTTACCTGTTTGATCCCCAACTCACTGTCCTGGGAAATATCACTCCCGACTGGATTGGAGGCTTAAACAACACCTTTTCATTCAAGGGTTTCTCTATGAATGTCCTTCTTGATTTTGTTCAGGGCAATGAAATTACATCTGTAACAAAATACCAGATGGAAGCCAAAGGAACCGGTAAATGGACAGTTGAGGGAAGAAGGCTGAGGGATATGGATGATGAGGGAAATCAGCTGCCCCTGGTAGGTATTCTTGACGGAGTTGTTGAAATAGACGATGGTGAAGGCAATATCACCTATGAAAAAAATACCAAGGCTGTTGATGGCCAGACTTACTGGGCAATGAGGGCCTGGGGATCCATTTCTGAAGAATTTGTTATGGACGGCAGTTATATCAGTCTGCGTGAAGTAATGTTGTCCTATTCCTTCAGTCCGTCCAGACTGGCAAAAACTCCCTTTGCAGGAATAACACTCAGCCTCATAGGACGTAATCTGCTGTACCTTGAGGAACACATGATGGGAATGGGAGTTTCTCCCGAATCCTCTCCAAACACTTCAGCCGGATGGGCAGGTACGGAATATTTTGCCATGCCGACAACTCGTACATGGGGTTTCAATGTTAAGCTCACATTTTAGTAAAACCCGCAAAAATTGAGAACAATGAAAAAATCATTTATAAGTATTACGACTTTCCTGCTTGCACTGGTTTTACTGATATCCAATGCCTGCACGAAGAATTATGAAGAAATGAATACGGACCCGAAGATTGTAACCGCTGATATTATTGATCCGGGTTTGTTGCTTACCTATGTACAGTCGCAAGCAATTGTGATAGGTGGAAGTTATGGCAACTCGGCTGATGGCAGTTTATCCGGAATGTGTACGAGGGGGGATGGCAGTCCCTTTGGTGAGGCGGATATGCCGGGAATGTGGAATTTTTCTTACACCGTTACATTAAATAACCTGTCGGATATTATCCATATTATTGAAAAAAGGGAAAACAGGGACGAATTGGTTAATAAAACGGCGATTGCCAGGATAATGAAAGCATGGTCTGTCAGCCGGCTGACTGATACCTATGGTGATGTGCCGTATTCAGAGTCATGTCTTCCCCAGGAACAGGCTATTTACAGTCCTAAATATGACAGCCAGGAGAGTATTTACAGGGACCTTTTTAAGGAACTGAAGGAAGCAGTCGCCCAGATGGATCCTTCCAAACCCAGTTTCGGAAGTGCCGACCTGATTTACGGAGGTGATGTGGGTAAATGGGAAAAACTGGCCAATAGTCTGAGACTCAGACTTGCGCTCAGGATCAGATATGCAGATCCGGATCTTGCCAGGGCGCAGCTCAGCGATCTGACTGAAGCAGACCTTATGTCTGACCTCGGTGATGATGCCTACATCCTGAACAGTACGGAATATCCGGAGCATCTGAACCCCAGGTATTTTAGAATTATAAACTGGGGAACTGTTTCGGAAGAGGTCCATACCCATAAGGTTATGATTGACATCCTGAAGAATGATTCGCTAAACATGGATCCGCGTATAAAAATTTATGCCGATACTGTAAAAGCACCCTTCAAGGGCGGAACATCCCCCAACGGATACTATTTCCCGCCCTATAAATACCGCGGAGTACCCTCAATGGGAACTACACCCATTGAGTACAGATATCCGTGGCAAGGAACTACCGTATCCGACTTGAGTGAATTCTGGAGAGTACCTGTTCTTGCACCTGCACTGATGAGATGCTCGGAAGTCTATTTCGCACTTGCCGAGGCAAAGCTTGCAGGGATTTTGCCGGCATCGTTTTCAGGTACGGTTCAGGATTATTACAGAAGAGGTATTGATGCTTCTATCGAGTGGTACAAGTGGTTATATAATCTTGCAGCCCCGCAGATACCCGATTTAATGCTCAAGTACATACATAATCCGGCTTATGCACCCGGGGCGCAATGGACACAGGCTGACGTTGATAAATATCTCAATCATAAAAAGATCACTGACACTGAAGTGGATAATTTCAAATCAACTGAAATGTATTCGTTATCGGGGACGGAGGAAGAACAGCTTGAGAAAATCATCAACCAGAAAATCGTTGCTCTGTATCCGGACGTATTCGAAGGCTGGTGCGAGTACAGGAGAACCGGTTATCCCAGGTTGCCGATAGGCCCGGATGAATCACTGCTGAAAGGCGTGGTGCCGAGAAGAAATCCATGGCCCTATAATGAAAGAAACATTAATAGTGAAAGTTACAATGAGGCTCTCGCCAGGTATGGGGGCAAGGATAACCGTCTGGTCAAATTCTGGTGGGATAAAAATCCGAATGCACCGCATGTCTATCAGTGGACACCACCGTCTATGCCTAGAGCATGGCAGTAAAAGGATAGTCATTTAAGAAAAGCTCATGAAGCATGTGCTTCATGAGCTTTTTCTTTGATTAAGCATCAGACTTCCCCGCTGATTTCAAAGCCTTTCCTGTAGGATTTCTCTGACAGTCGCCTGGCTTCTTCGTCATTGACAATGGCCTCATATTCCGGGGAGAAAAGCAACTGTTTGTTCCCTGCGCGGTAGGAAAGATTGGCCAGATGGATCAGTACCGAGCTGTTGTGTCCTTCCACAATACTGCCGTTGGGCTGCTTTCTTGTCCTTATGCAGTCGATGTAATTCAGGATATGAGCCTTGAGGGGGAAGATGCCCTTGTCCTGTGCAACAATCTTCTCATCCTTGTCGAATGCCTGCCATCCTCCTCCCATTCTCCCGGCTATCATCATTTTCTTTGTGCCGTAAATATCAATTCTGGTTGCATTCTGCATCCACTTCGGGTAGATGCTTCCATATCTTACCTCAGGACCTTCCTTCTGGAAATAAGGTGTGCATTCGCCTGTTTCAAGGGTCAGGACAAAATTTCCGTAATCGAAGGTTGTCATCTGATAATCCGGTATTTCTCTCCCGTCATCGAAAAAATATCTGCCTCCCGCACAACAGGCCGATTTTGGAAACCCCGGATCGCCGAGTATCAGTCTTGCCATGTCCAGCTGGTGGATTGATCCGCCCGAGGTTACCGGCCCCCCGGAATAATCCCAGTAATATATCCAGGATTTGTTCCTCGATACATTATACGGAACTTTCGGTGCCGGTCCCAGCCACATATCCCAATCAATGGTATCGGGTACGGCAGAATCTTCCTTTTCATTAAAGGGAACAGGGCCATCCAGCAGTTCTTTCACATGTACCGCCACAATATCCCCAAGCTCACCGCTTTTTATATAGTCACGGGCAGTAAGTGCATAATCGGCGCTTCTGTTTTGCATTCCGCACTGTACAATTCTTTCATATTTCATTGCTGCCTTTATCATCTGCTGACCTTCAAAAATCGAATGCGATACTGTCTTTTCAACATATACATCCTTCCCGGCCTGGCAGGCCCGTATTGTTGCAAGTGCATGCCAGTGTTCGGGTGTCTCTATAAAGACGCCGTCAACCTCCGGATCGTCAAACACAGTCCGCATGTCCCTCACAGACAGCGGTCTGAAACCCTGGATCTTTTCCAGTTCGGAAATGGCACGGCCCCCACGTGTATCGTCAACATCACATACATATTTTATCAATATATTCTCGCCTGATGATGCAGCTTCCAGTATCAGTGCCGTGCCCCATGCCCCGGCACCGATAAGGGCAAGAATGACCCTGTCTGATGCCGGCCTGGTTTTCGAGGATGGAAAATCACTCTTTATCATTGTCCTGTAGTCAGGTACTATGTTTTTCACTGCAGATTTTCCGGAATGTGATCCCCTTTCACCGGCAGAATTTCTGCATGAGCTTCCAAGTGCCATACCTGCTATTCCGGCAGACGTTATTGTGAAAAATTTTCTTCTTTTCATAGTGGAGGAATTTATTGATTTATCTGAGGCTTTATATACTGTAGTCCGGCAGGGCGGGAAATTCTATGGTATTCCTTTCACTTCCGGTACTGACCGTTTTGCAATATATCTGAAAGGACTTTTTGAATGTTCTGCGTTCAGCATTTACGAAAAAGGCTTTAAAAGAGTGTTGCAGGAATTTTAAAAAAGAAGTAAACCTTGCTTCCAGGTGTAAAGAAAACATTTCTTTCTTTTATATACTTAATATCTACAAAATTATATTATTATTTTTATAATTGTAAGTGCGTATGGTTTTCCGAAACACTTCCTGTTGTTTTATCCGGAGCCTTTTCTTATTTTATCGTTTGACAAAAGAGGATAACATTTATATGAAATCACGCATTGTAATTTTTTCAGACGATTAAATATGTATAAAAGCTGTTTGTTCCGGCAGGGGATATTTAAGATATTCTTTAATAAAAAAGCGTTTGAATCATTTAATATTTTGAATAATCAATAGTTATGAAAAATCTTGGAATCTGCAGTTTCATTCTTTTTCTTTCCGTTACAGTCGGAGCCTGCAGGGAACGCAGTTCAGGCAAATTCAGCGGGAAAGACGGGCAGCAATATGATCAGTGGCATGTTATAGGACCGGGAGGAGGAGGCGGGGTGTTCAAGCCAACCCTTAGTCCGTTCAATGAAAATTTCGTGCTGACTCATTGTGATATGACAGGGGCATATCTGTCGCATGACGGCGGCCGGACCTGGAAAATGAAAAATCTCTGGAATGTGCCCCTTGATTTCGAGTTTGACCCGGCAGATTCAAATACCGTTTATACAGCTACTCAGGGATTTCTTCACGGGGAAGACAGGGGTTCAGGAATTTCTTTACTGCTCCGGTCCTCCGACAGCGGGGAAACATGGGAAATATGCTATCCTGATATTTCATCTGCCGGAAAGGCTGAAAAGATTCAAAGTTCCCGATTCAGAATTTCAGAACTGGTTGAGGGTGCCATTGACGGTAATATACAGAAAGTTGAAGTAGATCCGGAAGATAATGAATGTATTTATCTGGGTATTGCTCCCCTCTTTGAATTTATGGGAGGACGGGGCTCTCAATCACTTCCTTCAGAAGTCTACGTTGTATCAACCTCAGACAGGGGCAGGACCTGGCGCCGGCTTGCCTCGTTTCCAGGAACAGAGATTCTTGCCCTGTTTCCCGGGGCAGACAGTGAAAAACTCATTGCTTTCTCAGACAGGGCCTGTGTTCATATTGACAAATCCAGCGGCAGCATGACTGCTTTTCCCATGCCATCAGAAAGGATTATTATAATTGACGGCGGAAAAAGCAATAATGGATTTCTGATATACGCACAGGCGCCGTTTACGGCTGGCAGGAAAGGAGGGATGTTGTTGAGCAGCGACCTGGGGAAGTCCTGGCGTCAGATAAATGAGGGATTGTTGTCTGAAAACGAAAAAGATCCGCTTCCTTCCTTCCGGCAGGCTCTTGCTGTGTGTGAAAACCGGGCGGAAACAGTTTATATAGGCATTGATTTCCCCCGGAAGGATTCCGTGGGGCGCAATGATCCGCTTTACTGTATTTACAAGACGGAGGATGCCGGAAAAAAATGGGAGCCGGTGCTTGTGTCTTCGTCGCGCAGGGGTTATATTACCGGTAATTTCAGCGGTTCATGGATGGAGGAAAGCTATGATCCCGGATGGGGCGGCAGTCCCATTGATCTGGGAGTGGCACCGAACAACCCGGATGTATGCTATGCAGGTGATAACGGGAAAGGATACAGAACAGCAGACGGAGGCAAAACATGGGTGCAGGTATACAGCCATAACAACCCCGACGGTTCATATGCCAGCAACGGTCTTAATGTGACAACATGCTACGGGGTACATTTCGATCCTTATGACAGGGATCATTTCTTTATCAGCTATACGGACATAGGCTTGTTTCACACATTCAGCGGCGGAAAAAGCTGGTATCACTCGCTTGAAGGAATTCCACGCAGCTGGCAAAACACCTGCTACGATATAGAATTTGACCCCGGTGTCAGGGGAAGGGTTTGGTCTGC
This sequence comes from Bacteroidota bacterium, assembly GCA_029547705.1. Lineage (GTDB taxonomy): Bacteria > Bacteroidota > Bacteroidia > Bacteroidales > VadinHA17 > LD21. The sequence goes on from JAKPOU010000041.1 coordinate 235,110, forward strand.
CTGGGCAAATGCCCATGACCTGCCGCGGACTAAAATGTTCGGGGGCCGTGGCTTCGGCGGGTATGAAGGAGGGGTTGCGGTTTCTGAGGACGGAGGTCTGACATGGAAAAAAAGCAGTGAAGGACTCCCCGGAAATTCAATCTGTACGAATGTGCTGCTTGATCCGGCATCGCCGGAAAACAACCGGACTCTGTATGTCAGTGTATTTGACAGGGGAGTGTATAAGACCGAAGATGACGGTAAAACCTGGAATATTGTAAACAATGGTTTTGGGAAAAATCTGTTTGCCTGGCAGTTAAGACAAAACAGCAGGGGACGCCTTTTTGCCCTCTTCGCACGCGGCGAGTCTGCCGGTAAAACTGTTGACGGTGCTGTTTATTACAGTGATGATAGAGCAGCAACGTGGACACAGCTGAAATTACCGGAGAATGTCAACGGACCTCATGACCTTCTTGTGGATCCACTAAATCCGGATATTATGTATGTTTCCTGCTGGCCCAGAAGCGATCTGGGGCCGGATGCAAAGGGAGGGGTCATAAAAACAACAGACGGCGGAAAAAGCTGGACCCGGGTATTTGATGAAAGGATCCGTGTTAACTCAGCAGGCATGGATCCCCGGAATCCTGAAATAATCTACATTAATACATTTCAGAATGCAGCCTACCGTTCAGAGGATTCGGGTGAAACCTGGCAGAGAATCGAAGGGTACAGATTCAAGTGGGGTCAGCGACCAGTTCCGGATGTAAATAATCCCGGCATGCTGTATCTTACAACATATGGGGGGAGTGTTTTCCATGGTCCTGCAAAAGGAATTCCCGGAATCCCTGACGATATCACAAATATGCCAGAGGGCTGGTGGTAGAAATTTTTGCAACAGGAATAGAACCGGTATGCCCGGGATGTCCGGCTGAAAAAACTCCCCGGCAAAGAGAGTAATGCTTTCTGTCTAAATGCATTACAAATACACGACCTGATTCCTGCCAGATTAATTATGGCTTGCAGACTGAAATATGCTAAATATCATAAGTAATATTCGTCAATTAATTAAGACAAAAAGATCCTATAATCTATAATTGATATACTTTTGGAGCAATTGAAATTCAAGAATTTTCATACACCTGATGAAAAGTAGTGTTTAATTTAATTTATAAATTCATGAAGAGAATTTTATTGTTTGCGGCTGTCGTCAGCTTAATTGCGGGACAACTAAATGCTCAGGACGCTGTTTTCGCTAAAGGAGACAAAGTCCTTAACCTTGGTCTGGGTCTGGGTACTTCCCTTTATCACGGGCGCTATTGGAAGAGTCAGATTCCACCTGTGTCGGCATCACTCGAATTTGGGGTTGCAGATAACATTATTGATGAGAAAGGTCTGATTGGTATTGGTCCCTATCTTGGTTACACGTCCTATAAGTACCAGGTTGTGGACTGGGGGTGGAAATATTCCAATTTCATTCTGGGAGTAAAGGGAAATTTTCACTATCTGTTTGTTGATAATCTGGACACTTATGCAGGAATTTTACTGGGCTACAATGTGTCAAGTTCCAAGGAATTTGGCGTGATAACCCCGGGTTATGATTATTCATATTCGGCCGGTGGTCTTATTTATGGAGGGTTTGTCGGCGCAAGGTATTATTTCAAGGAAAGTTTCGCGGTTATGGCCGAGGCCGGTTATGGTCTTACCTATCTCACTCTGGGCGTTTCACTGAAATTGTAGAAACAGTTTCGGGGTTATGGCAGGAACAGCCTGAAGTTTTTCCTGGCATACCCCGGGCATTATTTCATTGAAACTGTAGTTGTATTGCCGCAGTGGGGTAAACAAGCCCCGGAATGATAACCGGTGGTTAATCTGCCATCCCTCCGGGCTGCGTTTGCCCTCCTTGTCTTGACTTGTCACCCAGGTATCCGCTGTGATGCCGTTTCGCATATTCACCTGCAGTAAATCTGATCTTTTCCATCATTAAAACAACCAGGATATCACCTATAACCGTCATCACTGTTGTTGATGTTGTCGGGGTAAGATCGAGGGGGCATACCTCCCGGGGATTGCCTGTCAGAACAATGTATTCAAGCTTTTCGCGGAATGACGGGTTTTCATTTCCTGTAATTGCAACGACAGGTATTGACGGATACAGCAGTTTTGCCAGGTCAATCAGTTCTATTATTTCTCTTGTTTTTCCTGAATTCGATATCACCAGAAGAATGTCATTTTCCTGGATGATTCCGAGATCCCCGTGCTGAGCTTCGCTGGGATGGAGAAATACTGCCGGCGTACCGGTGCTGCAGAATGTTGTTGCAATATTGTCCGCAACCTGTCCCACTTTACCCATTCCGCTGATGATCAGCTTTCCTTTAAGTTTATGAACATGATGATGAATCAGGTCAGTTATTCCGTTATAATTATTTGACAGGGGGATGTTTCTGATTGCATCAGCCTCCTTTTCAAGAATATTTTCTATTTTTAATTTCATGCGACCGGATTTTATGGAATGATCCCTTCAAAGGCCGGTAAATTACTAAAAATTGGCTTCACAGAACTTGCTTCGGTGCTTATAGTCAGAATCATCATTCCGGTTTCATAAGCTGTTTATAGCATTTTTAATTGCAATCAGCTGTTTGAGAATGTATTCCATTTTGTCGAGTTTCAGCATGTTTTCGCCGTCAGATCTGGCAGAGGCAGGATCGGGATGTGTTTCAATGAATATACCATCTGCTCCGGCGGCAATTGCAGCCCTGCCGATTATTTCAATCATTCCCGGATTGCCTCCGCTTACTCCTGATGGCTGGTTTGGCTGTTGGAGGGAATGTGTTATGTCAACAATTACCGGCACCTTGTTTTCCTTCATTTCAGCTATGTTCCGAAAATCCACGACGAGGTCCTGATATCCGAAGGTTGTGCCTCTTTCTGTAAGCATTACATTCCTGTTGCCCGCGTTATGTACTTTCGTTACTGCAAACTTCATGGCGCTTCCCGAAAGGAATTGCCCCTTCTTGATATTTAACCATTTGCCCGTACGGGCTGCCGCTTCCAGAAGATCCGTCTGGCGGCACAGAAAGGCTGGTATCTGCAATACGTCAACATATCCGGCAGCAATTTCAGCTTCATCAGGATTATGTATATCGGTTACAGCGGGGACGGAATATTTACTGCTGATCCTTTTCAATATACCAAGGGCTTTTATATCGCCGATACCTTGGAATGAATCGCCTCTCGATCTGTTGGCCTTCCGGTAAGAAGCTTTTAAAATAAGGGGGATTTTATATTTGTCCGACAACCCGGCCAGATGTCCGGCCACAGTATCGAGCAGATCTTCTGATTCCACCACGCAGGGGCCGGCAATGAGCAGAAAGGATTTTTCATTGTCCGCATGTTTCAGATCCGGTATTTTGGGAATTATGGTTTTCATAGAATCATTTTTCTGTTCCTGGTCAGTTTTACTACGTTTCAGATTCCCGTCCGGTTTTAAACAGGAAAATCTTCACTGGCTCAGTTTTCGGTTATTGATATGAAAAAAAATTGCTCTAAATTAACAAATTGCTGAAACAGAAAACATGGTTTTTCCCGGAAAACTGATACGGGCTGCAGATTTGGCCCGGTACAGTGAGCACAGGTTACAAGATTTCAGGAGGTCTGAAGAAAGGGTTAAAAGATACTGCGCCAGAGGTTGCCCAGGGTATATCCCACATCTTCCATATAGTACACGGCAGATACCGTCAGGAGCCTGTTCCTGATTACTTCCCTGTAAGCGTGGGATATGTTTAAGAATCCGAAACCATAGTTTATGCCGATCTGCAGATTGCCGATCTCGAAACCAGCACCCAGATTTATTCCGTAATCCATTCTTTTAAACTGTGATGCCCTGGAACCGAAACTAATTTTGTTGCTTACATTGTTTTTTCTTTTTGCTGAAATACCCGCTGCCGCATAAGGCCCGGCCTGTGCAAACAGTTTCCATGAAATGAAGTCCAGCCTGTATGTCAGATTTATAGGAAATTCAAGATATCTTACAGGTATTTTATACACATCAGTCCTGGCACCTTTTTTAACAAATGAAATACCGGTGCCCAGTGACAAAGCATCTGAAAGCGGCACTTCGCCCAATATCCCGCCGCTGACCCCGAACAGGTTTCCCGACGATGATTCGAATTCATAGATTACATATCTTCCTGTTGCAAAAGATAAACCTCCCTTTACTCCAAGTACCTGTGCATTTACGGCAATAAGGCTTACGTATCCCAAGCAAATGAGGATCAGTATCTTCTTCATATTACGTTTACACTATGGAAACAAGCGATAAATAATTTTAGTTTAAATTTATGAAATAAGTTTGTCAGTTACAAATCAATCTGCAGGGCACTTGGTTTTGCCGGTATTATGGTCGGTTTAATGGCTGACATCCCGGCCGCAAGGAAAGATTTTGCAGATAACGAAACCGGACCTTTTCCGCTTATCCGGGCCGTTAAATATCAGCCGGGAGGGCGGTCTTCTTATTTCTGCTGTTCCTGTCTGGGTGGCAGATACAAGACATCTTCCTTCATTCTTATGGTTTTTTCCCTCCGGTTTGAAATCACTACAATAAGTGTAATAATAAGTACAAGTATGATAAAGATCCGGAAAGGCACACTTTTTATCAGCTCGATCAGGAAATAATTCTTTTTCATAAGAACTTCTTTATCAGTTAGGTATTTAAAACGTAAAAATATCAAAGAAGAGAGAATAAAGCAAATATTTACTCATGCATATTGTTTTTACTCTTTATATTTGTTCCCGGATCACGTATTTGCCGTGCATCAGGAAGGAACAACAGCCGGCCTGCGCTCAGGCGGTTTATCCGGATATCCGGGATATACAGTCTTTATTCCGCTATCCGGAATATTATATGTGTTTTACGGAGGAACCCGGCGTATGGTTGAGGAAGCCACGAAGGCCGGCAATGAAACGAAAAACGATATTCATATTTTAAAGAATGGAAATCATGAATACTTTTATCCTTGCGGAAAGTAACTGGAAAACACTACAGGATGCCCATATTGAGGTTGCAATACTTCCCTGGGGAGCTACGGAAGCCCACAACCTTCATCTTCCCTACAGCACCGACAATATTGAAACAGAGAGAATAGCAAGGGAGGCAGCCCGCAAGGCCTTTGAAAAAGGTGCTGAAATAATTGTCCTTCCTGTTATACCTTATGGAGTCAATACGGGCCAGTTGGATATCCGGATCAATATAAATATCAATCCGTCAACCCAGTTTGCAATCCTGAAAGACATCACTGATGTCCTTAACCGGCATGGTATCCGCAAATTTCTTATTGTCAACGGCCATGGAGGAAATGATTTCAAACAGATGATCAGGGAACTTGGTCCGCTTTTTCCGGAAATGTTTATAGCCACCTGCAACTGGTATCAGGCAGTTGATCAGTCACGGTTCTTCGAGGCAGGTGGCGGGCACGCGGACGAGATGGAAACCAGCCTGATGCTCTTTCTTGAACCCGGACTGGTACTTCCTGTAGGGAATGCCGGGAAGGGGGACGCAAAAAAATTCAGAATAAAAGCACTTAATGAGAACTGGGCATGGTCGGAGCGCAAATGGTCGAGGGTTACTTCAGATACGGGTGTGGGTAATCCGTCGAAGGCAACAGGGGAAAAGGGCGAAAAATATTTCAATGCCGTGACCGACAGCTTGTGTGAACTGATTGTTGATCTCGCCCGAACCGATGTCAATGATATGTATGTTTAGGCCTGTTTCGTCCTGAAAAAACTGAAATTAACCCCTCCGTAATTTCTGTGGTCAAAGAATAATTCATGATTCCTGAAATTTACTTTTGCAGGATGTTCGATGATCAGCAGGCCTCCCGGTTTCAGTATATCCGATCCGGTCACAAGGGCGGGAATTTCTTCGAGCCAGGACAGATTATAAGGCGGATCGGCAAATACAACGTCGTATTTTGCTTTACAGATTTTCAGATATGTACGTACATCAATATGAACGACTTTGATATTTTCAAATCCAATATTGCCGATGATTTTTTTTATTCCGCTGACATTCTTGCGGTTCTGTTCAACAAGATGAACTCCGGCAGCTCCGCGGGATGAAAACTCATAGCCTATACTGCCGGTGCCTGCAAATAGGTCAAGAACAAATGTTTCCTCAAAGTCAATTATATTATCAAGTATGTTGAACAGGCTTTCACGTGCAAAATCCGTAGTCGGCCTGATTCTGAAACCGGTTGGAAGATCTATTCTCCTTCCCCTGTATTTGCCTCCTATAATCCGCACCTGCTTATACCGAAAAGACTGAGATACCGGTGAACCTCGAAGCTATTGAATATATAGCTGAAGGAAAAATTGCCCGAGGGTATCATGAATTTTATATTCCTCAGATATTCCTGAACCCTTGAAGACAGTTCATCATGGCTGGAGGTGAGTCCGCTGAACCATACATTTTCCTCCCGTTTTACGCCCAGGGTTTTGCAGACGTTGAACAGATAATACATTATATCGTTCATGTTCTTGTAAACAAAGGTATTGTAGAATTTCAGGGAACCCCGCTCAAGGACCAGGAGATTGAAGTAGTCTCTTTCAAGGTGAACCAGAACCAGCTGACCCGCTTCGTCCCTGCTCAGGTGCATAGCCTGATCAATCAGGGATGTTGCATGGTGGCACGGTTTTACTGAGGGAAAATACCTGCCGGTCAGGTCTGTAAGCCATTCAGGTACTGAAAAGATGACAAAAGCATCCGGGTCAGTGATTTTGTTGTACAGGATAATTTCATTTTCATCCTTTACCAGGTTCAGGCTGAAGTATTCTTCTTTCTTCAGGGGATCAAAAAGAGGGGAGGGGACAAGAGTGGACTTTGCTGAAGGCAGGATCAGATTTGTCTTCTTGAAACGGGCTGACAGAAAAGAATCGGAAATAATTATCTCTTCTGTTTTTTCAGCTGTCATAGCCTTATTCTCATCAGGATCCCGCGAACGGAGCAAAACATACCTGTTCCTTATGGTGTCAAGTATGCAGTAAGCAAATCCTGCAGTGCTTATCTGCATCGTTAATTCATAGTTTAAGGATGAGTTTATATCGAAAGTCTCATCAATCAGGTCCTGTTCAGGCATATTTGTTTTTAAATTCTTGTACAGAATACTTAAGTTTACGGACAAAAATAGGAAAAATACACAAGCTCAACCGTGCTAGTTCATAAATTGTGATTCAGGAAAATATCGGACGGCGGGCAGTATAGGCAGCCGGACAGAACAGGATGCGTGACAGGATAATATATAAAAGTCTGTGTGAGAATCTGGGGAATACTCCAACAGAGGATCAGGCCTCAGCTCTTGAAAAACTGGCTTCTTTCATCACTGACGGCAGGACGGAGTCAATCTTTCTTCTTACAGGGTACGCGGGTACGGGTAAAACCAGTATTATCAGCACTGTTGTCAGAACCCTGGACAATCTGAGAATCAGATCCGTTCTTCTTGCACCAACAGGCAGGGCAGCCAAAGTTCTTGCGTCTCATGCCGGAAAGCAGGCTTTTACAATTCACAAGAAGATATACCGTCAGAGGTCCCTTAAGGACGGTACGGGCAGTTTTGTTCTTGACAGAAATCTGAGCCGCAATACATATTTTCTAGTGGATGAATCCTCCATGATTTCAAATATTGCTGCAGAAAGTACGGTTTTCGGCAGCGGCAGGCTCCTGGATGATCTGCTGGAATATGTTTATTCAGGAACGGACTGCAGGCTCATCCTTGTAGGGGACGATGCCCAGCTTCCCCCAGTAGGTGCGGTTATCAGCCCGGCACTGGACCGGGCGGTTCTGGAAGGATATGGTTTCGGCCTCATAACGGCAGAGCTCCGGCAAGTGGTCCGGCAAAGCGAATCGTCAGGCGTGCTTATGAATGCCACAGGCATCAGATTGCAGGTGAGTGAGGGCAGACTGGATCATCCTTCCCTGGACTGCAGGAATTACAGGGATATTGTCAGGATAAGCGGCGAGGATCTGATTGAGGAACTATCCGGCTCATACGGAGCATGCGGGCTGGAAGGGACTATCGTGATTGTCAATTCCAACAGGCAGGCCAACAGGTATAACCAGGGAATAAGAAACAGGATTTTTTTCAGGGAAGAGGAAATCTGTGCCGGGGATATCGTTATGATAGTCAGGAATAATTACAGTCTGATGGAAGAAGATGAGTCAGGTCCGGGTTTTATTGCAAACGGGGATATCGCCGAGATCAGAAGAATAAGAAAATATGAGGAACGCTATGGTTTCCGCTTTGCTGAGATGATGCTCTGGTTCCCTGATTATGATTATGAACTTGAGTCACTGGTATTGCTGGATGTGCTTCATCTTGATTCTCCTTCACTGCCTGCAGACAGGAACAAGGAACTGTTCCACAGCATTCTGGAGGATTACCAGCATATCAGGACAAAAGGGAAACAATATACGGCTGTGCGGGAGGACCGGTATTTCAATGCCCTACAGATCAAATTCGCCTACGCGGTAACCTGTCATAAGGCCCAGGGAGGCCAGTGGGAGAGAGTGTTCATTGACCAGGGCATGTTCAACCGGGCCGAAATAAGCCTTGATTATCTGAGATGGTTTTATACAGCTCTCACCAGGTCGACCGGAAAGGTATACCTGGTAAATTTCAGTGATGATTTCTTCATCTGAACCCTGAAAAGGGGGTTTTATTCACCAATTATTTTAACAAGTACTCTCTTTCTTCTCTTTCCGTCGAATTCACCATAGAAAATTTGTTCCCACGGGCCGAAATCCAGTTTTCCGCTGCTCACAGCCACAACGGCCTCACGGCCCATAATGCTGCGTTTTAAATGAGCATCGGCATTATCCTCAAAACTGTTATGCCTGTACTGGCTGTGTGGTTTCTCTGGTGCCAGCTTTTCCAGCCATACCTCAAGATCGTGGTGCAATCCCGACTCATCATCATTGATGAACACAGAGCTGGTGATGTGCATTGCGCTGACAACAATGATTCCTTCCCTGATCCCTGATTCTTCCAGACATTTTTCCACCTGACCCGTGATGTTGATAAATGCCCTTCTTGCCGGTGTTTCGAACCAGAGTTCCCTGCGATATGATTTCATGCTTACTGTTGTTTGTTTGTTTATTTCCTGATCAGATCTGTAAAAAATAGTTCCGGCATTTTTTACCGGGCTCAGTCCAATTTCCAAAATCCCCATCGTAACTGATGCCACGCAGGATCAGTTCAATTTCATATCAGTGATTATGCCTTCAATTCTTCTGTCAAGAAGCAGGATCGTTTCTTCGAATTTTTCCGCAGATTCAAGCGCAGTGTTCACACTGAAATAAAATTTGATTTTCGGTTCTGTTCCGGAGGGACGCACTGAAATTTTACTTCCGTCCTCCAGAAAAAACTGGAGCACATCCGACCTCAGCAGATTCAGATTTGTTTTCTTGCCTGTCAGACAATCAGTTGAAACAAGCGACTCGTAATCATCAATTTTTACAACCCTGCTTTTGTTAATTATTTCAGGAGGATTGTTTCTGTACGACATCATCATGGCTTTTATTTCATCAGCTCCTTCCTTGCCCTTCCTGACAATGTTGACAAGTTTTTCCAGGAATAATCCGTATTCGAGATATATATCCAGCAGGAGATCGTACAGTGATTTCCCCTTGCTCCTTGCCCATGCAGCAATCTCGGCAACCAGTGCACATGATGCAACTGCATCCTTGTCCCTTACATAATCGCCGGGCAGAAAGCCATAGCTTTCCTCACCGCCTCCGATGTATTTTTTCTTTCCTTCGAGCTTCCTCATCAGTTCAGCGAAGAACTTGAATCCGGTCAGGACGTTGAAGCATTCAACCTTGTGTTTTTCAGCAATCTTGTCAATCAGGTCGCTCGTAACTATGGTTTTGACAATATATTCATTGCCCTTATACTTATCCTTTTCCCCGTATTGCGACAGTATGTAATGGATCAGCAGTACGGCAGTCTGATTCCCGTTCAGAAGAATAAACTCACCTTCCCTGTTTCTGCATGCAATTCCAAGTCTGTCAGCATCGGGATCCGTTGCAATAACAAGCTCTGCCCCTGTGGTTTCTGCTTTGTCAATGGCCATTTTCAGTGCATCTGGTTCTTCAGGATTGGGTGATCTGACAGTGGGGAAATTCCCGTCAACGATATCCTGTTCCGGAACATTGATGATATTGGTAAAACCAAACAGCTTAAGGGCTGATGGTACCAGCCTGACTCCTGTTCCGTGAATGGGTGTGTAAACTATACCCATATCACTGTGTTCTCTGATGATTTCCGGGTTAAGGCTCATTTTAAGGACTTCCTCAAGAAATGCATCATCGGTTTCCTTTCCGATAATCCGGATATTCTGCTTGTTTCCCCCGAATTTTATTTCGTTTACTGATTTTATTCTGCGAACTTCCTCAATTATACCGGAATCGTGGGGTGCCACAACCTGTCCGCCATCGTTCCAGTAGGCCTTGTAACCATTATATTCCGGAGGATTATGTGAAGCCGTTATCACAATCCCGCTCTGACATTTGTAATGACGGATTGCGAACGACAGTTCGGGTGTGGGTCTGAGGGCCTCGAAAAGGAAAACCTCAAAACCGTTGGCCGAGAATATGTCCGCAGCCGTTTCGGCAAAATAGCGGCTGTTGTTCCTGCAGTCGTGGGCGATTGCGACGCGTATTCCCTTACCGCCGCATTGTTTTATTATATAGTTTGATAGACCCTGGGTTGCCATTCCCATGGTATAAATATTCATTCTGTTGGTTCCGGCACCCATGATTCCCCTTAATCCTCCGGTTCCGAATTCCAGGTCCTGGTAGAAGGAATCCACCAGTTTCTTTTCATCTTTTTCAAGCATTTCCCTTACTTCCCTGCGGGTTGCTTCATTGAATTCACTGCCAAGCCATATTCCGGCCCTCTTCCTGATTTCTTCAATTGATAACATGTGAAAGGTTATTTGATTTCTGTTGTAATAATAAGTAAATTTTCCTGAATGATCCGCCTGTTTTTGCATCCGCTTACTGCGGAAGTGTTATTTTTATACAAGTAATCCCAGGCATTTCTTCATACTGCTCCTCCAGTGGGGGATGGCAAGACCATATTTTTCCTTTATTTTTCCCTTGTCAAGTACGGAATATGAAGGTCTTTGTGCAAGCATGGGATACCGGGAGGAAAGGACCGGAACGATGCGGCATGCCAGGCCGGCTTCCCTGACCACTTCCTCAGCAAAATCGTACCAGCTGCAGACACCTTCGTTTGAATAATGGTATATGCCGGGACTGTAAGTGGTCTTGTTGCGTATTACTCCTGAGACAATAGCCAGGACCGCTTCTGCCAGGTCGGCTGCATAGGTGGGTGTCCCAACCTGGTCAAACACAACGTTGAGTGATTCATTTTCCCGCGCCTTCCTCAGAATGGTTTTGACAAAATTTGTTCCGAAAGATGAATACAGCCAGGATGTCCGGATAATCATTGAAGCATGATGAGTCAGCGCTGCTTTTTCACCTGCCAGTTTTGACATGCCGTAGGCATTTATGGGACCGGGTTCTGAAAATTCATTATAGGGCTGGCAGGACATGCCGCTGAAAACATAGTCCGTTGAAAAATGAATGAATCTGCATTCAGTGCTTCTGATTGCTTCCGCAATATGGCTTACAGCGGCTCTGTTTACGAGATCAGCCGTGGCTGAATCCTCTTCAGCCTTGTCTACCTGATTGTAGGCCGCACAGTTTATTATCCAGTCGGGATTGGTATTTCTGATGAAATCACTTGTTTTTGCCTTATCGCCTATATCGAGTGTATCGATATCCGTGAAGATAAAGTCATATCCGTAGTAATTTCCGGATGCAGTTCTCAGTTCACTGCCCAGCTGGCCGCCGGCCCCGGTAATCAGTATTACTGCCATGAAACTTAAGATCAGTTAGAAATTATTATCCGCATCCCTGAAAAGGGGATTTCTTGTATCCTTTTCACTCAGTATCGGTTTGATATTCCCGATATGCCAGTCAATGCCCAGGTCGGGATCATCAAGCGCTATCCCCCTTTCTGAAGCATTATTGTAGAGATTGTCGGTTTTATACAGAATGATTGCAAGCTCGCTTAATACGGAGAAGCCATGGGCAAAGCCCCTTGGAATGAAAAGCTGTGTCTTGCTTCCCGAATCAAGTTCAATGCCATACCATTTTCCGTATGTTGGTGAATCCTTTCTCAGGTCGAGGGCAACGTCAAAAATCCTTCCTTCAATTACCCTGATAAGCTTTGCCTGGTCGTAAGGCCTGAGCTGATAGTGAAGCCCTCTTATAACCCCTTTCGAAGATCTGGATTCATTGTCCTGTATCGGCATGAAATGTATACCCGCATTTCTGTAGGTATCCTGGTTATAACTTTCAAAGAAATAACCCCTTTTGTCAGAATAAACTGTCGGCTTAATGACGAAAAGATCCTTGAATCCGGTATGAATAATTTCCATTCAGATCAGTTTTTCTATTTCATTATGTCCGGTCCGGAGATTTCTTCCGAGGCTATTCTCATCAGGTATTTTCCGTACTGGCTGTTTTTTATGGGTTCTGCCAGGGATAACAGCTGATTTTTGTCAATGAATCCTCTTTTATAGGCTATTTCCTCGATGCATGATGCCTTCAGGCTTTGCCTGTGTTCGAGGGTGGCTATGAAGTTCGAGGCCTGCAGGAGACTCTCAAATGTTCCTGTATCGAGCCATGCCATTCCCCGGCCCATGATCCTGACCGTAAGTTTTCCTTCTTCAAGGTATAACCTGTTGAGGTCGGTTATTTCGAGTTCTCCCCTGGGAGAGGGTTTCAGTGACCGGGCCTTGCTTACCACAGTATTGTCATAAAAATACAGGCCGGTGACAGCATAGTTTGATTTTGGCCTGGCCGGTTTTTCCTCGATTGTTACAGCCCTTCCGCTGCTGTCGAATTCCACAACTCCATAACGTTCAGGGTCGGTAACATAATATCCGAATACACAGGCTCCGTCATCCAGCCTTGCCGTATTGCGGAGCACGTCCCCGAACCCGTGACCGTAAAAAATATTATCACCAAGTATCATGCAGACCGGATCATTTCCTATGAATTCATCTCCCAGGATAAAGGCCTGGGCCAGACCGTCGGGTGAGGGCTGCTCGATATAGCTGAATTCAAGGCCTATTGATTTTCCGTCACCCAGAAGGTTCCTGAACGAAGGCAGGTCACGGGGTGTTGAAATGACCAGTATTTCCCTGATACCTGCAAGCATCAGTACTGAAAGCGGGTAATAAATCATCGGCTTGTCATAAACGGGTAACAACTGTTTCGATATCGTGTTGGTTATCGGATGCAGTCTGCTTCCCGACCCTCCTGCCAGAATAATTCCTTTCATGTATTTTCCCTTTTGCTGTTTATTCAGTGAATATACTATTTAATTTCTTCCTGCGGCCTTCTTCCTATGCCATAGTATTTAAATCCCATTTTTACGAGCAAAGCCGGATCGTAAATATTTCTTCCGTCGAATATCACCCTGTCTTTCATTATCCCTGCCATTTTTTTAAAATTGGGAAGCTGAAATTCCGGCCATTCCGTCATTAATGCCATTGCATCAGTATTTTCCAGTGCTTCATAGGGATTATCACAGTATTGTATTGAATCTCCGAGGAGCTTTTTTGTTTCCTTCATTGCGGCCGGGTCATACGCCCTGACGACTGCCCCCTTATCAAGAAGCTTTCTTATCAGGTGGAGGGATGATGATTCACGTACGTCATCAGTTTTGGGCTTGAAGGATAATCCCCATATTCCGATTGTCTTTTTTTCAAGCCTGCCGCTGAAGTGATACTTCATCTTGTTGAAAATGATATTTTTCTGAAACTCATTTGCTTTTTCAACTGCTTTGACGACATTGAGTTCATAGCCCAGTTCCTCTGCCGTTTTGATTATGGCCTTCACATCCTTGGGAAAGCAGGAACCTCCATAGCCCGGTCCGGGATAGAGAAACTTGCTGCCTATTCTTGAATCACTTCCTATTCCCCTTCTTACATGGTTTATATCGGCTCCGAGAAGGTCACAGAGGTTTGCCATTTCATTGATAAAGCTTATCCGGGTAGCCAGCATTGCATTGGCAGCATATTTTGTAATTTCGGCAGAAGGGATGTCCATGAATATTATCGGGTGGTTATTAAGCACAAAGGGTTTGTAGAGACGCTGCATCACTTCCCCTGCTTCCGGGTTATCCACTCCGACCACTATTCTTTCAGGTCTGAGAAAATCTTCAAGGGCGGCTCCTTCCTTAAGAAATTCCGGATTTGATGCCATGCTGAATCGGATTCCGGACTGTCTTTTTTCGAGTTGCCTCTGTATGGTTTCCCTTACCTTTTCGGATGTTCCCACGGGAACTGTGCTTTTTGTAACGATCAGGGCGTAGTCTTTAAGGGAATCACCAATTTCCCGTGCAACCTCCAGCACATGTTTCAAATCCGCACTTCCGTCTTCTCCCGGGGGTGTTCCCACCGCAATGAAAATAACCTCTGAACCCTCTATGCCTTCTGATACTGAGGATGAAAAAAACAGCCTTCCCTTTTCCACATTTCTGCTGATCATTGTTTCCAGTCCCGGCTCATAGATGGGGATGGTGCCTTTGTTAAGCCCCCTGATTTTATCCGTATCCCTGTCAATGCATGTCACCGTTACTCCGGTCTCGGCAAAGCAGGTACCGGTAACCAGTCCGACGTATCCTGTCCCAATTACACTGATTTTCATTAAAGCTGGTTCGTTGAGGATTGAATTAAAACATTTGCAAAGATAACAGAAGCCCTGAGATTTGAAAACAGATTCTGTTAATTGCCTAATCCCTTCAGTTTGAGAAGCCGGAACCCCGGAAACAATGTTTAGGGCATAGCTGTTTATTCCGGCCTTGTATGCCCGGGATGCAGATGGTAAATTACTTGTATTTGCATGAATTAATCCTGTATTTGCAAGAATTAATTGAACAAAAAATCTGTCTTTTTAAATAAATATCCTATCTTTGCACACCATTTTTCAACAAGATAATGTCTAACCTATTAATTATTAGTATTTTTATTAACAAATTATGACAGATACCAGGAAGAAGAACCCGAAAAAAGATGATTTAGCTGACAGTGAGATCGTTAAATCCGCCAAGAAGCTGAAGATCAAGGAATCAAAGGATAAATTGCTTGAACAGGCCTTTGAAGAAGATATTATTCCGGGAAGCCAGTTTGACATTACTGATTCAGATGATGATCCGGTTAAATCTGAAACGGACGATCTGACAGAATTCATTCACGGTTCAGAAAGCGGAGGGGAAGAGGAGAATGCTGGTGATTTTCAGGAAACCGTGGAAACAGTGGCTGAATCCGGTGATTTGACAGCTGATGAATCTGATATTCCTGAGATTGCAGAAATTTCTGCCGGCAAACCTTCAGTTGAGGATTTTGACTGGGAGAGCTTCGAGAGCGAGGAGGCGAAACTTTCACCTAGACACAAGGAGTATGAGGCAATGTATGATAAAACCCTTTCAACAGTTGCAGTTGATGAGGTTATCTCTGGAACAGTAATACAGATGACCTCAAGGGAAGTTGTGATCAATATAGGATATAAATCGGAAGGTGTTGTAAGCCTGAATGAATTCCGCTACAATCCCGGCCTGAAGGTGGGCGATGAGGTGGAAGTGTATGTTGAAAGTCAGGAAGATAAGAAAGGTCAGCTCATTTTGTCGCATAAGAAGGCCCGGGCGATTAAATCATGGGAGAGGGTGAATGCTTCTCTGGAAAATGATGAAATAATTACCGGTTACATAAAGTGCCGTACCAAAGGCGGAATGATTGTTGATGTATTCGGGATTGAAGCATTTCTTCCGGGATCCCAGATAGATGTAAAACCAATCAGGGACTATGACATATATGTAGGGAAGACGATGGAATTCAAGGTTGTAAAGATTAATCAGGAATTCAAGAATGTTGTTGTTTCCCACAAGGCCCTCATTGAAGCTGAGCTTGAACAGCAGAAGAAGGAGATTATTGCAAAGCTTGAAAAGGGCCAGGTTCTTGAAGGGACAGTCAAAAATATCACATCTTATGGTGTATTCATCGATCTCGGGGGCGTTGACGGGCTCATTCACATTACCGATCTGTCCTGGGGCAGGGTTAATCATCCCGAAGAGATAGTTGAACTGGATCAGAAACTGAATGTTGTCATTCTGGATTTTGATGATGACAAGAAAAGGATAGCCCTTGGCCTGAAACAGCTTACACCGCATCCGTGGGATTCTGTTGATCCGGATCTCAAGGTCGGGGACAGGGTCACAGGCAAGGTTGTGGTAATGGCCGATTATGGTGCATTTGTTGAAATAGCACCCGGAGTGGAAGGCCTTATCCATGTTTCGGAAATGTCATGGTCACAGCATCTGCGCAGTGCCCAGGAATTTATGAAAGTGGGTGATGAGGTTGAAACCGTGATTCTGACTCTTGACAGGGCAGAGAGAAAAATGTCACTTGGCATCAAGCAGCTGAAGCCGGATCCCTGGCAGGATATTGAGCAAAAATATACAGTCGGTTCCAGGCATACCGCACGGGTCAGAAATTTTACAAACTTTGGAGTGTTTGTGGAAATTGAAGAGGGTGTTGACGGACTGATCCATATTTCTGATCTGAGCTGGACCAAGAAGATTAAGCATCCCGCTGAATTTACTGCCATTGATGCTGAAATAGAGGTTGTTGTACTTGAAATAGACAAGGAAAACCGGAGGCTCAGCCTTGGGCACAAACAGCTTGAAGAGAATCCCTGGGATGTTTTCGAAGATCTGTTCGCAACCGATTCCATTCATGAAGGTACTGTGATGGAAGTGTTTGACAAAGGCGCTATCATAGCTCTTCCCTATGGAGTTGAGGGCTTTGCAACCCCTAAGCATCTGGTAAAGGAAGACGGCAGCGTTGCGAAAGTTGATGAAAGACTTATGTTCAAAGTTATTGAATTCAATAAGTCGGCAAAGAAAATCATTGTATCACACAGCAGGGTATATGAGGACGAGAAGAAGGCTGCTGAAGCTCCCGAAAAGAAGTCAGAACCCGAAACACCAAGGAAATCTGCAAGGAAAGCCAAGACGAATATCGAAAGAACCACGCTGGGAGATATTACTCAGCTGGCGGCACTGAAGGAAGAAATGGAAGAAAAAGAGAATAAAGCTTCCAAGGAATAGAAATATTTGTTATTTTTGAGCCAACAAAACAATACAATCATGGATTTTAACATTGAAAGTCGTAATAACAGTACATTGATTCGAATTCAGACGGAGAAGCTTGATACTCATATAGCTCCCGCATTGAAGTCTGAACTTGTTTTGATTTCAGGCAAGGGTGAAAAAAATATTATCCTTGATCTGGAAAAAACCCAATACTGCGACTCTTCAGGTCTGAGTGCCATTCTTGTTGCAAACAGACTCTGCAAGAATGCCGGCGGTACCTTTGTGCTTTGCGGTCTCAATGAAGCTGTTGAAAGGCTCATTACCATTTCCCAGCTGGATACGGTCCTTACAATTACCGAAACGGTTGCTGATGCCGAAAAAATGATTTCCTGAAGCTGACAGGAATGCAGGGTACCGATGAAATTGACAATACTTGGCAGTAGTTCCGCACTGCCAACTTCAGAAAGATATCCTTCCGCTCATGTACTCTCCGTGCATGAGCGGTTGTATTTGATAGACTGCGGTGAAGGTACCCAGATGCAGCTCCGGCGAAATAAAATCAGATTCGGAAAAATAAACCATATCTTCATCAGCCATATCCATGGCGATCATGTATTCGGGCTTTACGGGCTTCTGTCCACTATGAACCTGATGGGAAGAAGCACAACACTAAACATTTATGCTCCCTCAAAATACAGGGAAATATTGTTTTCACACCTTCTGGACTTCGATATAATACTTGGTTTCAATATTGATTTCGTTGCTCTGGACAGCGGGGATCCGGTAAAAATACTGGATGACAAACATCTTACCGTAACATCCTTTCCTCTCAGACACAGGATCCCGTCGTATGGTTTTTTGTTCAGGGAAAAGGCAGCTGACCGGAATATTGTAAAGGAGGCAATTGAGAAATTTAGTATCCCGGTAGCAAGAATCCCGGCAATAAAGAAGGGTGAGGATTTTATCCTGGAAAACGGGGAGGTAATCAGAAATGATGAAATAACCGTAGCCGGACCTGTTCCGTCGTCTTATGCCTATTGCAGTGATACAATGTATTTTAAAAGACTTTCTTCCTTCGTCAGAAATGTTGATCTTCTGTATCATGAGGCTACTTTTGAAGCCGGCCTGGGAGAACTGGCCCGGATAACCGGGCATTCAACAAGTACTGATGCGGCCAGAACAGCCTTTGAGGCAGGAGCCGGGACACTCATAATAGGGCATTTCTCCTCACGGCATAAAGATGTACAGCCCCTTGTCAGAGAGGCCAGGAGTATATTTCCGAGAACAATTGCCGCCGTTGACGGAACAACATATGATGTGGGAAATATTGATGTCCCGTAAGGAAAGAATTTCTATCTTTGTCATCTCCCTGACTAAAATGTTCAGGTTGCTTGTTTTCCCGGAACCGACGACACAGACAAAAGCAGTATTTAGAAATGGCAATACTGACTAAAGTGCCTGAAGTAAAAGGAGTTGATGTAATCAATGGGATCAGAGGGGAGATGGTTTGATTTAAAATGATTTATAATTTCAGGTAATAGTTTGTTAAATGAAAAGGACAGGAAAAGGAAGAGCATTGTTGTTGGGATTGTTCTTCCTGGCAGTTCAGAATGTTCCGGCACAAATACTTTCCGAGGAAATTATCAAGATAGGAAAGACACTGAATCTGATAGAGGAGTATTATGTTGACACTGCCAATATCAACAAAATAACGGAAAATGCCATCATCACAATGCTGAGGGAACTTGACCCTCATTCCACCTATATTTCCGCTAAGGATGTGAGGGAAATGAACGAACCTCTGCTTGGAAATTTCGACGGAATAGGAATTCAGTTCAATATTCTGAGAGACACAATTATAGTTATTGAGCCAATTTCAGGAGGTCCTTCCGAAAAGGCAGGACTCCTTGCCGGAGACAGGATTGTGAGCATAAACGGGGAAGAAGTTGCAGGAAAAGGAATGTCGACCAACGGGGTCAGAAGCCGCCTGATGGGGCCAAAAGGAACGAAAGTCAGCATAAACGTTTTCCGCAGGGGCGAAAAAAACATACTGGATTTCACTATTATACGTGATAAAATTCCGATTAACAGCCTGGATGCCGCCTACATGCTCGACTCCGAAACAGGATATGTAAGGTTTAATAAATTTGCGGCCACAACTGACAAGGAGTTCAGGGATGCTTTAAGCAGACTCAGAAAGGCCAATATGAGGAATATCATTATTGACCTGCGCGGGAATGGTGGCGGGTTTATGGCTGCTTCCACCCAGCTGGCCGGTCATTTCTTCCCGGATGGCAAACTGCTGGTTTACCTTATCGGAAGGAAAACCCCACGGCAGGAATATAAATCTTCAGGATCCGGTGATCTCACCTCGGCAAGGGTTGTTATTCTGACTGATGACGGATCGGCATCGGCAAGCGAAATCGTGGCGGGAGCAATTCAGGACTGGGACAGGGGCATCATCATCGGAAGAAGAACATTTGGAAAGGGATTGGTGCAGAATGCCTTTACCCTGACGGACGGATCCATGATAAGGCTTTCAATAGCACGCTACTATACACCCGCGGGCAGATCTATTCAGAGCCCCTACAATGAGGGATATGAAAAATACCTGGAAAATTATACCCGCAGATTTACAAACGGGGAAATGATGTCGGCCGACAGTGTCCACTTTCCCGATTCACTTAAATTCAGAACGCTTGTCAATCAGCGTGTTGTTTACGGAGGAGGGGGAATAATGCCCGATGTATTCGTTGCCGTGGACACTTCAAACTATTCCGATTATTACAGGACACTGGTGAGAAGGGGCATTTTCAATTCATTTATTCTTGAATATGCCGATAAGAACAGGGCAGCAATAACTTCAAGGTTCAAAACATTTGAGAACTTTAAAAACGCTTTCGGTTTTTCTCCGGATGAAATACAGGCTTTTGTGAAAAAAGGCGAAGATGCCGGAGTGAATTATGTTGAAGATCAGTTCAGAAAATCTGAAAAAGAAATCCTCCTGGTGCTTAAGGCATTGCTGGCCAATAATATATGGCAGACAAACGAATATTTCCGGATAATCAATGAACAGGATAATATAATTGCTGAAGCACTGAAGGTTATTTCTGATGAGAAGCTTTATAACCGGATACTGGGAAACAAGTAACAGTATCCTGATGCCTATCAGGAATTATTTTATCCTTTTAGCGGTCATTATGAATTCATAGCTTATTCCAGGTGTTTCATCGTCGTTTTTCCTGTATGTCCAGCTCAGATTACTGTCTTCAATCGTGATTTCCGCCACCAGATCCTCCGTATAGAGCTTGCTTATAATAATCTTGCCTCCTGACAGTGTCCAGGAAAAGAGATGGTCGTTCTCCTCTTCATATAGAATGCCAACCCCCCCGTCAATGAACTGGTAATGCATTTCTCCCGGGTTGAAGTAAACTATTAATTCGGCTCTTTTTACATTATTTTCATATGTAACCATGGTAAGGGAAATGACTTCCCATTTTCCCAATATGATTTCGCTCAGGGCTTTATCCTTTTTGCAGGATGCCATCGACAGCAAGAGAGTAATTATCAATACTCCTGTCAACCCCGTCTTTTTTCGCATTTTCATTAATTTGAATTTTATGTGGTAAAACTATTTCAACATATTTTTGGAAAGGACAAAAATAAGGAAACTATTTTTATTGCGGGATAAAAGAGATTGGCATATATATTGCAAATTGCAAATGTTTATTTTTGCCGGATTTATTTAACCGAATTTACCGGATGGAACATAAATGAAACTTATGAAGTTGATTGCCAAAACCCTTTTTGGTCTGGAGGCTGTCCTGGCTGCTGAACTTGCAGATCTCGGAGCTGCCGGTATTGAAACCATGAACCGTGCAGTATCATTCACCGGCAGTATTGAAACCATGTACCGGGTCAATTATTGTTCCCGCACAGCCCTGTCTGTTCTTATGCCGGTCGGGGAATTCATGATATCATCCGGAGAAGACCTTTACAGGAATGCCTTGAAAATCAACTGGCCGGAATTTATGGACAGTGATTCTGCTTTTTCAGTTGTTCCGGTTGTAAACTCAAAATTATTCAGACACAGTGCCTATCCCGGCCTTTTGCTGAAGGATGCGGTTGCTGATTATTTCAGGAACAAATCCGGCAGGAGGCCTTCGGTTAATACTGCCGATCCGGTGGTTCTCATCAATCTTCATATCAGTAACGACAGGGTGACTGTTTCCCTGGATTCATCGGGTTATCCCCTGTATAAACGTGGTTACCGGTCGGGTCAGGGACCTGCACCCCTGAACGAGATCCTTGCTGCCGGCATAATATTGATGTCGGGCTGGAACGGTCTCGACCCTCTGCTCGATCCCATGTGCGGGTCAGGTACCATTCCGGTTGAGGCAGGACTGATCGCCTGCAAAATACCACCGGGTAAGTTCAGAAAGAAATTTGGTTTTACCGGATGGAAAAATTATGATGCTGAACTGTTCGGCAGGATAAGGCATGAGGCCGGAGCAGCTGTCAGGAAGCCGGATACACTGATCAGGGCGGAGGATGTTTCAGCAAAAGCAATTGCCATATGCAGGGCCAATATTGAAAATGCCGGCCTTTCCGGACTGATTCAGACTGAAGTGGCGGATTTCAGAAATGCAAAACCCGGTTTCAGCCGGGGCTTCATTTTTATGAATCCGCCCTACGGGAAAAGATTGCATGCCCAGGGTGATGACAATCTGTACAGTCTGATAGGAACTACCCTGAAACATAATTATTCCGGAAATAAGGCATGGGTTATTGTTCCTGACAGGGAAAGCCTGAACAGCATCGGCCTGAAACCCGGAGAGAAGCACAAACTTTTTAACGGGGCTATTGAATGTATACTTGCAGCATATGAGCTGTATGAGGGTTCAGGTAAAAGACGGACCGGATAAAATCATTGTTAATTTCAAAACGTGTAATGTGAACAAGTTATCCTGTGGATGCTTTTTATTTTTATTATATTTGTCAGGGTTTAAATTCCAACCTTTTCAAAGGAAGCTTATATGAGCTTTAATATTGAGACTTACCTGAGAAACCATCCGGAAAGTAATGTTATACTTTACTATAAGGGAAACGTTGATTCCGATCTGATCAATTATGTTCTTGATACAGTTGAGGAGAAACTGGCTAAAATGGATGAGCAGCCAAGACTCAGGAAGAAGGTTTACAATGTTCTTGTAGAGAGCCTTCAGAATCTCTACCATCATGTGGACAAAGTTCCTGAAGATTTTGAAGATCAGCATTCCGAGAAATTCGGCATTCTCCGTATAGAAAAAATTCCCACGGGCTACAAGATTGTGACAGGTAATTTTATACAGACAGACAATGCGAAGGAGCTGAAAGAAAAAATAATGAGGATAAACCGCTCCACCCGGGAAGAAATCAAGGAACTTTACAAATTCATTCTTAATCACCAGAGGTTATCGGCAAAAGGGGGAGGAGGGCTCGGACTGGTTGACATAGCCAGGAAAACAGGAAATAAGCTTGATTATACATTCAGGCGCTACAATGATGATTATTTCTTTTTTTACCTCGATATACTTGTAGCTGTTGAATAGAAAATACAATTAATAAAATCATAAATTTTAGTGAAATGGAACCGATAAAAATAGAAGGAACACCGAAAACACCAACTGTGAAATTTGACAAATCAGAAGGCGTATTTGAAATTAAAGGTCGTTCAATTCCTGAAAACTCGGTAGAATTCTACAAACCGCTCGTTGACTGGCTTGACAATTACAAGGAGGATCCCCTCCCGAAAACGGAAGTAAATATTCGCCTGGAGTATTTTAATACAAGTTCCTCAAAATGCATTCTGGATGTGTTTAAAAAGCTGGAGGCCATTCACAAGGCAAAGAATGAGGTGGTGGTAAACTGGTATTATGAGGAAGATGATGAAGATATGCTCGAAGCCGGTGAAGATTATGAGTCAATCATCCGGGTGCCCTTCAAAATGATAGAAATAACAGAATGAGTTTCAAATAGTTGTTTTCTGACCTCTGTCGTACAGGAGCGGGCTGTGTCATATGTGATGATACAGCCCGTTTTGCTTATGGTCCTGAACTGCTGTTTTTCCTTTCCATGGCTTTGTTTCCCGAGTCCAGTATTTTTTTCAGGATCCTGAAGTACAGAACGGAATAAATCATCAGGGTAATGCACCAGAGGACAATGACGTTGACCCAGTAGGTATCCGTTTCCCTGCCGAACAATTTCTTTACCGGAGCATAAAAATGTGCCTTTATGAAATTGTGTTCCGGATCCATGTACACAGGATCAAGTTTCTGGATTATTTCATCCCTGTATACAATTATTTTTTCAGTTTCATTCTTGTTTATGACAAATTCTTCCAGGGCTTCATTGGCATAGTTATCCCTCATTGCCAGAAAGGCTTTACTGTCTGCGGCCTGCAGCCTGGTGACAATGGCATCCTTTTTATCCTTTGCAAGGTTTGAACAGGCTACATAGTATCTTCTGACTTCTTCGGTATAGTCCAGTGCCTCCCTGACAATTTCCGGGGTGACTCCCTCAGGTGTGAGATGCTCAAGATGCCTGAACTTCAGTTGTGGCGTCAGTACTGCCTGTTTTGTGAATTCATTGTAAACAAGTTTCAGTTTCCTGAAGGATTCTTCATTTAATGTACCCCTTTCCAGATCTGACTGAATTCTCTCCAGCCTGCCCTTTATTTCCGGGTGCAGGTAGTCCTTCCTGTATTTGGCCTGGCTCATCGCCTTGTCATAGACATAAAACTGCCTTCCATATAGATTGTCCTTGAACTGTTTCACAGCCAGGGCCTCATAACCCCATCGTGCAGTTATCATTTCTCCGTAAAAGGGAATGGATACCGGGGAAGACATCTGCGGATTAAGTTTCTCGAATTTCACCATTACACCGCTTAGCATGATCTGGGGAATTACAAGGAAGGGTATGAGTATATAAATTGTCACAACTGCCTTGAAACTGTCTGAAATGACCAGTCCCAGCATGTTGGCGCCTGCCCAGCAGCTGAAAAGAACAAGCCAGTACTCGAAGAGCATTCCCCTTATGCCGGTGATCCAGTTCCCTATAAGCACGAAGGAAAAGGCCTGTATTGCCGAAATACTGAACTGGACTATCACTTTCGACATAAGATAGCTGTTCCAGCTGAGATTGAGAAATGCTTCCCTCTTAAGTATCTTGCGGTCCTTGATTATTTCCTCGGCACTTACTGTAAGACCCATGAAAATGGCCACAATCACCGACATGAAGATATAAACCGGGAGATTTGCATTTTCATACAGAATATACCGGGGAACTGCTGAGCTTTCATCAAAATACCTGATCAGATATGCAAGGAAGAGTGCCAGAACCGGAGCCTCAAGCAGGGTGATAAGCAAATACTGGATATCAGATACCTTTGAGAGGATATCGCGTTTTACGAATACAATCATCTGTCTGACCTTATTCGGTATGTTGAAGTTGATATCCGGAATGGAGTTTCCGCGTTCCAGCTCTTCTTCCTTTTTGTCAGCCAGATAGAATTCATACCAGTCTGCAGGGGATATTCTTCTCGTATCAGTTGCCTGACCGCTCTCGGAATATACCCTGGTCTCAAGAATATTGAATATCTGATCGGGATTTACATTTCCGCAGACATAGCATTCGCTTTCGTTGTAGTTGGTCTGTTCAATCTTTTTCTTGAAATAATCTATCGATTCCACAGGATTTCCGTTGTAGACGGGATATCCTCCGGTATCAAGAATAATCAGCTTGTCAAACATTTTGAAAATATCCGACGAAGGCTGGTGAATGACGATGAAAAGCAATTTGCCCTTGCGGGTCAGATCTTTCAGCAGGTCAAGTATGTTTTCCGAATCACGTGATGACAGTCCTGAAGTGGGTTCATCCAGAAAGAGTATCGATGGCTCGCGGATCAGTTCAAGTGAAATATTCAGCCTTTTCCTCTGTCCGCCGCTGATCTTTTTGTTCAGGGGACTTCCCACTTTCATGTTCCGTATATCATAGAGACCGAGATTCTTCAGCACGTTGTCAACTTTTTCAATTATTTCAACGTTGCTTAGATTTCCGAAGCAGAGCCTTGCGTTATAATACAGATTCTGAAACACGGTAAGGTCCTCGATCAGCAGGTCATCCTGGGATACAAAACCTATCAGTCCCTTGATCTTTTCCCTTTCCCTGTGAATATTTATGCCATTTATCAGAACTTCACCATCGGAGGGCTGATCTGATCCGTTCAGCACATGAAGAAGGGTGGACTTACCTGCACCGCTCGCCCCCATTATACCAACCATCCTTCCAGATTCGGTCTTAAAACTCATATGATGAAGGCCGATCTCACCGCTCCTGAACCTGTACTGCAGGTTATTCACTTCATAGACGACTCTGGATGACTGGAAATCCTCCATGAGAAACTGCATTGTGACATCCCAGTAATAGACCGGTTTCACCTTGGAGAAGCGCAGGGATGATCCTTCACTGAAAGGATATACCTTGTCCTCCTGAAGAAGCTGCACACTCATTGACAATTCACCCGAGCCCCTGTAGCGGAGGAAATACATGTTTACCGAGGGTATGAAAAGGATCCAGATCTGACCCTTCAGCAGTTCCCTGTGGATATGCCTGGTCTCCCGGAGGCTGCTTGAGGGATTGCCGTCTATAAGAAGGAGGTTCTGTGAATCAGGAATCTTTACAATCGGAGTCAGAATAAACAATTCAATCAGATCGAATTCTTCCTTTTTTATATTCAGCCCCTCCGACAGGGTTCTGATGAAACCAAGCTCCATCGCACTCACTGTCCTGTTTCCTGACCTGCAGAATTCAAGCGCCTGAATGACAACGAATATTCTTTGTTCATGATCTAGTCTTCCCTGTTCATTTATCTCGACACACAACCTCCATATCCTTACCGCAATGGCGCCTTCGCGCCGTTTGGAGCTCACTCTTTCAAGCCGTTTCCTGGCTTCTTCATAAGCTTCATCATACCTGGAAAGATATTTTTTTACAAGATCCTGACTTATAAGCCTGTACAGGAATGATTCAACCACCTCCCGTCTTTCGGTATCATCAGCCTGAGGTTTGGCAATTATGGCAAATAACTGCATCAGGATTTCAAGTATCTTCTCACTCATTCAGACAAGGATGGTTAAATATACTTATGTTATGGATTACATGACTTTTACCTGTTAAACGAAGAAATGAAAGCAGGGTTTCATCGGGGCCTGAACTATTACGCTGCGGAATATTCCCGTTTTCCGGAAATCCAGCGTCATTCTGACACAATAAACCGGTGGTTTAATGTCAAAAAGTCCCTTCGGGCTTTCTGGCAATTTTTTTGATGGAGGAAGCAGAAAAGGAGTATACATGAATTTAAATAATTTCACATTAAAGGCGCAGGAAGCGGTTCAGAAAGCCTTCAATATAACCAGGGGAAAAGGACAGCAGGCAGTTGAATGTGCCCATCTTCTCAAGGGTGTCATAAGCGAGGCCGAGAGTATTTCAGATTATCTTTTCGGCAAGGCTGGTATTGATACCCGGCTTTTAATACGGGATATTGACAGGCTGATTGATTCCTATCCGAAAGTATCGGGAGCCGAAGCATATATTTCACCTAATCTGTCGGAGGCATTCCGCAAGGCGGGTGATCATGCCTCAGACATGAAGGACAAGTTCATAACGCCGGAACATCTTATTCTGGGAGTGATGGGAACCGGTGACGAGAGCGCGGGAATACTCAGGGATCACGGAGCTACCATGAAGGGACTTGTTTCTGCAATCTCAGAACTGCGTAAAGGAGCAGTTGTCAACAGCCAGACATCGGATGACACCTTCAACTCACTTGAACGATATGCATTGAATCTCAATGAACGGGCACGTTCCGGCAAGCTGGATCCGGTTGTCGGGCGCGATGACGAGATAAGACGGATATTACAGATCCTTGAACGGCGTACCAAGAACAATCCTCTTATGATAGGGGAACCGGGTGTGGGAAAAACTGCCATAGCCGAAGGAATAGCCCACAGGATAATAAGGGGGGATGTTCCGGAAGATCTTAAATCGAAAGTTATCTATTCTCTGGATATGGGAGCCCTGATAGCGGGTGCGAAATACAAGGGAGAGTTTGAAGAACGGCTGAAGTCGGTTGTGAACGAGGTGATAAGCTCGAATGGAGGGATTGTTCTTTTTATCGATGAAATACACACCCTGGTGGGTGCAGGCAAATCGGAGGGTGCAATGGATGCAGCGAATATTCTGAAACCCGCATTGGCAAGAGGGGAGCTGAGGGCAATAGGGGCTACAACCTTCAATGAATACCAGAAATATTTTGAAAAGGACAAGGCGCTTGAACGCCGGTTTCAGGTGGTAATGGTGGACGAACCCGGCAGGGAAGATTCAATATCAATCCTTCGCGGAATACGCGAAAAATATGAAGCACATCACAAGGTAATCATAAGGGATGAAGCGATTATTGCTGCCGTTGATCTCTCAACCCGCTATATCAGCGACAGGTTTCTGCCCGACAAGGCAATTGATCTTATTGATGAGGCCGCATCCAGGCTGCGGCTGGAAATGAACTCCGTGCCGGATGAGATAGATGAGGCCAACAGGATTATTACCCGCCTGGAAATAGAAAAAGAAGCTGTCCGGAGGGACGGAGACAGGGAAAAAGAGGAAAAAATCGCAAAGGAACTTGCAGAAATGCAGGCGAGGAGGAATGAGCTGAATGCAGCCTGGAATTCTGAAAAGGAGATCATCAATAAGGTTCAGGCAAAAAAGGAAGAGATCGAATCGCTCAAGCATGAGGCAGGTCTGGCTGAGCGTGCAGGTGATTACGGAAAGGTGGCCGAAATAAGATATGGTAAGATTTCACGCCTTGAAAAGGAGATCGGGGAATTAAAAAACCAGATAGAGAACAAGCGGAAGAAAGGCTCCCTGGTCAGGGAAGAAGTGCGGTCGGAGGATATAGCGGAAGTAGTGTCACGGTGGACAGGAATCCCGGTTACAAGAATGATGGAGAGCGAAAAGGAGAAGCTTCTGCGGCTGGAGGATGAACTGCACAGGAGGGTTGTGGGCCAGGATGAGGCAATACGTGCGGTTTCGGATGCTGTGAGACGTTCCAGGGCAGGTCTTCAGGATCAGAAAAGACCTGTAGGATCATTTATTTTCATAGGTACGACGGGAGTCGGTAAGACTGAACTGGCCAGGGCACTCGCCGAATTCTTGTTCAATGATGAGAACCTGATGACCCGTATCGACATGTCGGAATACCAGGAGAGGCATTCAGTGTCCAGACTGATCGGTGCGCCCCCCGGATATGTGGGATATGATGAGGGAGGCCAGCTTACGGAAGCTGTAAGACACAAACCCTATTCCGTTGTCCTTCTCGATGAAATTGAAAAAGCACATCCCGATTTGTTCAACCTCCTGCTGCAGGTGCTTGATGACGGAAGACTGACAGACAACAAGGGAAGAACGGTCAATTTCCGGAATGTTATCATTATTATGACTTCAAACATCGGATCAGACATTATCCGCGACAGGATGGAGCAATACGGCAACAACATGCCGGAAATGGAAGAGGAAAAACTCAGGAATGAAATTTTCGGACTTCTCAGAAGATCCATCAGGCCTGAATTTCTGAACAGGATTGATGAAATAGTCATGTTTCATCCTCTTAATCTTGAGCAGATCAATGAAATAGTTAAAATACAGATCGGGTATCTGAGAAAGCTTCTTTCAGGAAACAATATGGATCTTGAAATTACAGATGAGGCTGTCAGCTGGATTGCAGACCACGGATTTGATCCCCAGTCCGGAGCCCGGCCGGTAAAGCGCCTGATTCAAAAGGAGATAGTAAATGAGCTGTCGAAGCAGCTTATTGCGGGAAATATCAGGAGTGATTCCACGGTACAGATTTCTGTGGAAAACGGAAAGTTGAAATTTGGATCCCTGGCCAAGAAAATGCCTGTTTCTGAAGAGCCAGATAGAGCCTGAAGGAATCTCAGGGAACGGCATAGCCTTCCACTGGTGTAGTGCTTTCCAGGCATCTGCCACATTAAGTATTCTGAATTCCTGCCGTGGTTTTACTGCTTTTTGACCCCTTTCATGCACTGCACAAGAGCATTGCTCAGGTTTTAAAGCGGTCTGTAACCCTAAATTATACCGGCTGTCAGCCCAATTATGCCGGCTGTCAGCTGTTGAATGAACGGATGCAGTCGTCGAGGCTTTCAAATATTTCGAATACAGTATTGAGATTCAGAATGTGCAGGGATTCTGATACCTTTTTTTCGGGAGAGGCGAATTTGAGAACTCCGTAATTGTCTTTTGCCGCCTTGTGAACGGCCAGGAGGCACCCGAATCCGGTACTGTCGATATAATCAACTCCCTGCAGGTTCAGGACCGCCATGGGGTGTGCCTTGTCAAGAACCCTTGCTATCTCCCTTTTCAGATTTTCAGCTGTAAGCGCATCAATCCTGTCACTGTTGATGTTTATAATATCAATCCTGTCCTGTTTTCCGGTGCTGATCATTCATTCCCTAATTAGCCTTTTACTGACTAGGTCTTCAAGCTCTTTAACGGCTTCACTGGTTTCTCGGGAAAACTGATCAATATAGGATTCATATTTGTGGGGTTCAATCCCCTCCCTGGCCTGGATTTCAAAAGTTTTCAGAAGTGACCCGAGATCTGCCATTCCCATTATAAGTACGGATGATTTGGCTTTGTGTGCCAGCAGGCCGAGTGAGTTATAATCTTTTTTGTCCAGAAGAGTCCTCATTTCATTCTGAGTTTCTTCAATCTGGGATCTGAACATGTCAACCAGTTCCCTGACGATTTCCGTGTCTCCTGCAGATACCGAATCCAGGTATTCCGGATTAATGTATTGATAAGCCATAGGATCAGACAATATTATTAATTTACAGATTTCGACTCATGCAAATATAGTATATTTTTCTGCTAAACTGAATGACAGTCTGCAATAATACAGGTCAAATTTTTGTGAACGGCAAATAAATACTAATTTTAGGGTGTGAAAAACTGCAATTTATGAGACGCATTTTATTTTCCTGTTTTGCTCTGCTGTTACTGAATATCCTGCCTGCAGATGCACAAACCAATGTCAGGATCCGGAAGAAAGATTACAGGACTGTCAGAGAAGGCTTTAAGGAGGCATGGGCTCATGTATCCGAAGGCAACAACTATTTCAGGGAGCGCTCTGTATGGTATGGAAGCGCTTATGAAGAATATCGTAAAGCCATGGTATACAATGGCAATAATGCTGAACTGAATTACAAGGCCGGTATCGCAGCCCTTTTTTCAGACAATAAGGATGCCGCTGCTCCTTTCCTGCTGAAGGCACTGGAACTGAAAAATGATATTAGCGATGATATTTTGCTGATGACAGGAAGAGCGCTTCAGTATTCGGGAAACTACCCGGAAGCAATAAAAATGCTTAATGATTACCTTAATTCCCCGGTTAAAAAGACCCGGCGGAATATTGCAGATGCGTCAAAATACCTTGATGAGTGCAATTCCGCATTGAAGCTGGTAAAGGACACACTGAATGTTGAAATCCGGAATGCTGGAACAAATATTAATTCATTTGCAGATGATTACTCACCTGTTTTTTCCGCTGATTTCAATACTCTTTATTTTGCCAGCCGGAGAGAAGTAAAACGTTCCGGAATTCCACTGACAGACGGTAAATTCGACGAGAATATATTTTATTCCTCACGTATTCAAAATGAATGGAATGTTGCATCACCCCTAACTGGTTCTGTCAACACTTCCTATTGCGAATCACCACTTTACCTGAATCCTTCAGGGGATGAATTATATATTTATACCGGATACATGAACGGAGGTGACATAAAGATGTCAAAAAAGAAAAATGGTATATGGACAAAGCCCTCTTCGATTCCTTTCAGCATAAATTCGAGGGGAGCTGAAACCTCATTTACATTTTCCCCTTCGGGTGATGAAATCTGGTTTGTCACGGATAAGGGAAAAAATTCCCTTGGCGGAAAAGATATCTATATCATAAGGAAGAAGCCCGACAGCAAATGGTCGAAGCCTGAAAATGCCGGTCCAAACATCAACACCCCTCATGACGAGGAGTCTGTCAGCTTTTCTGAAACCGGTGATACCTTGTGGTTTGCTTCAAAAGGCCATAATTCAATGGGAGGATTTGACATTTTCTATTCTGTCAGGGATAAGAATGGCAACTGGACCAGGGCCGTCAATTGCGGCTATCCTGTAAATACACCGTGGAATGACCTTTTTTATATTCCGGATAAAAGTGCAAAAAATGCCTTTTACCTTGTTTCAGACAGGAAGGGAAGCCTTGGAGGTCTGGATATTTTCCACGGGCGGAAAATAGCACCCCTGCCGGCCGAAGAGCCTGAACCTGTACCGGTGGCAGCTCCCGATACGATAGTTCAGAAGATTATTGTGGAAGTCCAGCCGGTCAGACCGGATACAGTCGTTGTCAGGGACACCCTTGTGGTGATAAAGGAAGTTACTGCTCCGCCTCCAGAAGTACCGGAAGAAACATTTTTCTATCTTAGCGGCACGGTAAGAGATTCTGAATCCGGAGATCCGGTTCTGGCAAAAATTGACGTGATTGATATTTCATCGGATATGGTGATTGCCACTACGGCCAGTTCAGATATAGACGGATCCTACAGGGTCAGAATTTCCGGAAAAAAATCCTACATGGTGGATTTCAGGGGTAGCGGATTCCTTTCAGATATGAAAAGAATAGATATTCCGGAAAGTTTCACCGGTGATGTTTATAAACTGAATATGGATCTTGTGAAGGTGAAGGTAGGCAGGAAGGTTGTTCTTAACAATATTCTCTTTCAGACAGGTAAGGCAATTCTGACAGGGGAATCATATGCCGAACTGAACCGTTTGTACGGAATACTGGAGGAGAATCCGCATATGCGTATAGAGATTTCCGGTCATACCGACAATACCGGAAGTCTTGCCCTGAACACAAAGTTATCTCAAGACAGAGCCAGGGCAGTTGTTGAGTATCTGATTCAGAAAGGCACAGATCCGGAGCGGCTTGAATTCAGGGGATACGGTCCCCAGCAGCCCGTTGACGACAACACGACTGCCGAAGGAAGAGCAAGGAACCGAAGAGTAGAATTTAAAATACTGGAATTTTAAGAAATGAAAAAAACCCCCTTTACCGCGATTCACCAGGCAGCAGGAGCCAGAATGGTTGCCTTTGCCGGTTACAACATGCCGATGGAATATTCCGGCATCACAGACGAACATTTAACTGTGAGAGAGAAAGCCGGAGTCTTTGATGTGTCCCATATGGGTGAGTTTTATGTCACCGGTCCGGATGCGACAGATTATCTTCAGTTCATAACTTCAAACGACATTACGGCTCTTTCGGATGGCAGGATACAGTATTCATGCTTTCCCAACGGAAGAGGAGGCATTGTTGACGATCTGCTTGTTTATCGTTTCAGCCCTGAGAAATACCTGCTGGTGGTCAATGCGGCCAATACCGCAAAAGACTGGGACTGGTGTGTGAGACATGCAGGAGAGTTCGGAATTGTACCGGGACGTGATCTGGTGAATGCCTCGGACGATATTGCCCAGCTTGCAATCCAGGGTCCGCTGGCCATGCAGATCGTTAGCAGGCTAACAGAAGAGCCGGTTAGGGATATGGAGTCATATACATTCCGCGAAATGAATATTGCCGGAATAAAAGATGCTCTGTTATCAACCACTGGCTATACGGGTGCGGGAGGATGCGAGATATATGTCAGGAATGAAGACGGCCTTGCTTTGTGGAATGCCCTGTTTGAAGCCGGAAAGGAATATGGGATCAAACCCGCCGGCCTCGGAGCCAGGGATACTTTAAGGCTGGAAATGGGATACTGCCTTTACGGAAATGATATAGACGATGAGACTTCACCAATTGAGGCCGGACTGGGCTGGATAACCAAATTCACGGATTCAAAGAATTTCATTGACAGGGAATTTCTGCTTAAACAGAAAAACGAAGGCGTGGAAAGACGTCTGAAGGGCTTCATTATGATTGACAGGGGAATCCCGAGGCAGCATTATGAGATTGTGGATGATTCCGGAAACACGGTGGGAGAAGTCACCTCAGGAACCATGTCGCCCGTGCTTAAACAGGGAATCGGAATGGGCTATCTTGAAAAGGGATACTGGAAGCCTGACACTGAAATATTTATTCGTATAAGAAACAAGGATCTCAGGGCAAAAGTGTTTAATCCCCCCTTCGTGAAATAAAAAAGCCCTGTTTTTATATTGTTTGATCCTTACTACATTAGCTATAAATCACCAGAAACATGGGGAAAAGGAAACTTGAAACATGTTTTTCTCCTCTGTTATTTGAACCTGAACTTCATAGGGATTCGATAGTTGTGATCATTGATATCCTCCGTGCCACTTCATCCATATGCACGGCATTTGAGAACGGGGTGCTTTCAATGATTCCGGTTGCCGGAGTTGAAGAAGCAAAGGAGTATAAAAGGAGAGGATTCCTGGTTGCCGCAGAACGTGACGGAATAATCCTGGATTTTGCTGACCTCGGTAATTCGCCCTTTAATTTTTCACGTGAAAACGTGGAGGGAAAAACAATTGTTTACAGTACCACAAACGGAACCGGAATAATAAAAATGGCCTCTTCGGCAGCAGCCACCGTGATAGGCTCATTTCTCAACATCTCATCCCTTGCCGGATGGCTTCTTTCCCAGGACTATGATGTAATGCTCTTTTGTGCCGGATGGAAAAACAGATTCAACCTGGAGGACACTATCTGTGCCGGAGCCCTTGCGGAAAGGCTGCTTGACAGTTCCCTATATTCCACTATCTGTGATTCAACTCTTGCCGCACTTGACCTGTGGACGCTTGCAAAGCCGGATCTGCGCGGATACATAAATAAGGCTGCGCATCGCAGCAGGCTGAGAAAAAACGGACTGGATGACTGTATTGACTTTTGTCTCAGCAGTGATTTTACCAGAAAGATACCGGTGATTAAAAATGGCATACTTACAGGTGATATTTTTAATCTCTAAGTTTTACTGTCAATCTGTTTTCTTTTACAAGCCTTTTTCTAATTTTACAGCTTCGAATCAGCAAATTTTAAACACATACAGATGAAGAAACACAACTTTTATGCAGGTCCTTCAATTCTGCCGCAATACACAATTGATAAAAGCATTGAAGGCATCAGGGATTTTGCCGGTACAGGATTATCAGTTCTTGAAATTTCCCACCGGAGCAAGGAATTTATAGCGTGCATGGATAACGCCATCGGACTGGTAAAGGAACTGCTTGATGTTCCTTCCGGCTACCAGGTGATTTTCCTGGGAGGGGGAGCAAGTCTGCAGTTTGCAATGGTGCCCATGAATCTTATGAATTCCCGGTCGGCTTATCTGATAACGGGTGAATGGGCAAGCAAGGCATTCCGGGAAGCTAAGATCTATGGTGAAGCCCTTGAGGTTGCATCATCAAAGGATAAAAACTTTTCCTATATTCCTAAAAACTATTCCCTGCCCTCAGATGTTGATTATTTTCATATTACGACAAATAATACCATTTACGGAACCCAGCTCAGGGAAGATCCTTTGGTTCCTGTCCCCCTGGTTGCAGATATGTCATCAGACATTTTCAGCCGGCCGGTTGATGTTTCCAGGTATTCCATAATTTATGCAGGTGCCCAGAAGAACCTTGCACCGGCGGGAGTTGCCATGGTCATAATAAAGGAGGATGTTCTTGGGAAAGTTACGCGACCCATTCCGACCATGCTCGACTACAGAACCCACATCAAGGCCGGCTCAATGTTCAATACACCCCCGGTTTTTACGGTTTTTGCAGCCGAACAGACACTTAAATGGCTGAAGGAGCTTGGCGGAGTGAAGGCAATAGAAAAGAAAAATATCGAAAAGGCACAAATGCTCTATGATGAAATAGAAAGGAACAAACTATTCAAGCCGACAGTAGGTGATCATGAGGACCGTTCCCTTATGAATATCTGTTTTATAATGACTGATGAGTACAAGGAGCTCGAAAAAGATTTTCTTGAATTTGCCAAATCCCGGGGAATCATTGGAATAGCCGGTCACCGTTCTGTAGGCGGATTCAGGGCCTCAACATACAATGCCCTTCCGGCAGAGAGTGTTAAAGCCCTGGTTGATACCATGAAGGAATTTGAAAAAAACCGCTAAATATTTCTGATAATGAAAATACTGATTGCTACATCCAAACCTTTCGCTCCTGTTGCCGTTGAACAGATCAGAAAGGTTTTTGAAACGGAAGGATATGATCTTGCCCTGCTGGAGAATTACCAGGATACATCCGAACTTCTCACAGCTGTTGCCGATGCTGATGCACTGATTGTCCGGAGTGATCTGGTTAACGCATCCGTGATTGATGCCGCGAAACAACTCAGGATTGTGGTACGCGCCGGGGCAGGATATGACAATATTGACCTGAATGCATGTTCGGAACGGAAGGTAGTGGCAATGAACACTCCCGGCCAGAATGCCAATGCTGTTGCCGAACTGGCATTCGAAATGATGCTTTATCAGGCAAGAGGGGGATTTGCCGGAAAAACCGGTACTGAGCTGAGGGGAAAAACAATGGGACTGCATGGTTTCGGGAACGTTGCAAGGTGCATGGCAAGGATAGCAGAAGGATTTGGTATGACCGTAAGTGCCTATGACCCCTTTATCAGCGATGAAGTGTTTTCAGAATATAATGTAAAAAAATGCGAGAGCATTGAAAAACTTTATACCTCCTCCCAGTATGTTTCACTGCATATGCCGGCCAATGAAAAAACAAAAGGATCTGTCGGATATAACTTGCTGAGCGGAATGCCGGAGGATGCTGTGCTTATCAATACTGCACGGAAAGAGGTAATAAATGAGGAAGCACTTTTAAAAATATTTGAGGACAGACCCGATTTTAAATATCTTTCAGATGTAGCACCTGATTGCTCATCCCAGATTGCAGGAAAATATCCGGGCAGATTCATCTTTACGCTGAAAAAAATGGGTGCACAGACAGAAGAAGCCAATATAAATGCAGGTATTGCCGCGGCAAGACAGATAGTGGATTATTTTAAAACAGGGAACGAACAATTCAGACTGAACAAATAAAGATTTTTATACTGAATTATACTGAATTATACTGATGGCAATAGTAAAACCATTCAGGGGGCTGAGGCCGCCCCGGGAAATTGCAAAGGATCTGGCGTGCCTGCCGTATGATGTGATGAGTACGGAAGAAGCCGCAGCGATGGCTGAGGGGCGTGAATGCTCGCTCCTTCACATAACACGTGCTGAAATTGACCTTCCTCCCGGCACCGACATACATTCGGAAGAGGTTTACGGGAAATCTGTAAGCAATTTTGCCCTGTGGCAAAAGAAGGGGTGGCTCAGACAGGATGAGGAAGCTTCCTATTACATCTATGCCCAGACCATGGATGGGCGTACCCAGTACGGAATTGTTGGCTGTGCTTCCGTGGATGATTATCTTGAAGGAAAAATAAAGAAACACGAACTCACCCGTCCCGACAAGGAGCAGGACAGAATGATTCACGTCCGGGTGAACAATGCCAACATTGAGCCGGTTTTTCTTACCCATCCCCCGGTAAAGGAACTGAATGCCATCGTAAAAAGGATAACAACGAAGGAGAAGGCGGAATATGATTTTGTGTCGGAAGACGGTTTCGGTCATCATTTCTGGGTTATCCGTGATCCTGAAATAACGTTGCAGATTGAAAAGATCTTTCTGGAGAAGGTTCCCTGTACCTACGTTGCCGACGGCCACCACAGAACGGCTGCTGCAGCACTTGTCGGCAGGGAGAGGAGAGAAAACAATCCAGGGCATACCGGCAATGAAGAATACAATTATTTTCTTGCAGTTCATTTTCCGGCTGATCAGTTGAGGATAATTGATTACAACCGGACGATAAAGGATCTTAATGGATTGTCGGTCAGGGAGTTTCTTGCAAAACTTGAAAGCGGTTTCGAAGTAGTTAAAAAAGGGACCGGAATATACAAGCCAAAACGCCTGCATAATTTTTCGATGTACCTTGATGGTTTTTGGTACAGTCTGACGGCCAGGGAAGGAACCTATGACGACAATGACCCGATAGGTGTGCTCGATGTCACCATACTGACAAACCAGGTTCTTGCTCCAGTCCTGGATATTCAGGATCTGAGAAGGTCTAAACGGATTGACTTTGTTGGAGGTATAAGGGGACTGGAGGAGCTGAAAAAAAGAGTTGACAGCGGGGAAATGAAAGTGGCTTTTGCTCTTTATCCCGTATCAATGAAGCAATTGATAAATATAGCAGACTCAGGCAATATAATGCCCCCCAAAACAACCTGGTTTGAGCCCAAGCTTCGCAGCGGCCTTGTAATACATCTGCTTGAATAGCTCTCCGCAGTTTTGCCTTTTATTAAAAGCAAAACCCCGGGATATTCATTCAGATAAAGTAATTTTGCTTCTGATAAGCCCGGCCTGTTATTATTTTAGTCTGTGATTCAAAATGTCATTTATTTCAGATAATATCAGTTCGCTGAAACGGCAGATACCGTCATATGTCAAGCTGGTTGCCGTATCAAAAGGCCGGCCCGTTTCCGACATTCTTGAAGCCTATAACGGGGGACACAGAATTTTTGGCGAGAACAGGGTGCAGGAGCTGTTGTCAAAGAAAGACCTGCTCCCCGGTGATATTGAATGGCACCTGATCGGACATTTGCAGACCAACAAGGTAAAGTATGTGGTTCCCTTTGTCAGCATGATACAGTCAGTGGATTCATTTAAACTTCTGAGAGCCGTTAACACTGCAGCCTTAAAAATCAACAGGAGAATTGATTGTCTTCTGCAGTTCCACATAGCCGAGGAAGAAACAAAATATGGTTTTGCTTTGAAAGAAGTCAGGGAGCTGGCAGGCTCTGATGAAGTCAGACGGATGGAAGCAGTAAGGATCTGCGGAGTGATGGGGATGGCCACGTTTACAAGTGATATGGAACAGGTGAGGGATGAATTCAGATATCT
Source organism: Bacteroidota bacterium (assembly GCA_029547705.1). Classification (GTDB taxonomy): domain Bacteria; phylum Bacteroidota; class Bacteroidia; order Bacteroidales; family VadinHA17; genus LD21. The sequence goes on from JAKPOU010000041.1 coordinate 273,392, forward strand.
GGCAGCTTGTTTCAGGGAGCTGAAGCAGGATTTCTTTGCAGACAAGGATCATTTCAGAGAAATTTCCATGGGAATGTCAGGTGATTACACAGTTGCGATTGAGGAAGGAAGCACGGTAATAAGAATTGGAAGTATTATATTTGGAGGGCGATAGAAAATTAAAAGATTCAATAAATGGGTAAATTGTCAGTAAAATATCTGGGGCTTGATCTTAAAAGTCCTCTTATAGTGAGCAGCAGCAGATTAACCTCCAGTCTGGATCATCTGAAGGAAGCCGAGGATAATGGTGCAGGTGCCGTGGTCCTGAAATCCCTTTTCGAGGAACAGATTGACCATTATATTCATACCATTCCGGTTAGTGCTGACTATCCGGAGGCAGGTGACTATGTGTCATATTATATGAGGTCAAACAGGGTTGATGAATACCTCAGTCTCATTAAAAGCGCAAAGGAAAGTCTTTCAATACCGGTGATACCCAGTATAAACTGTTATTCCTCGGGTGGCTGGACAGGCTTTGCCGGGAATATCGCGGAAGCCGGTGCCGATGCAATTGAAATAAACGTGTTTTTCCTTCCGGATGACAGGAAAAAAAGCGCTACCGATTCCGAAAAAGTCTACCTGGAACTAGTGGAGAAGCTGAAGAAAACCATTAAAATACCGATTGCGCTGAAAATCGGATTCCGCTTTTCAAACATCCTGAATATTATTGATCAGTTCTATATGAGAGGCGTTGAAGGGATAGTGATGTTCAACAGGTTTTATGAACCGGATATTGATGTTGACAAAATGGATATTGTACCGGCTCCGGTCTTCAGCAGGGAGGAAGAGATGAGATATGTTCTCAGGTGGATAGGCATGGCCAGTGCACAGGATATTAAGATTGATATTTCAGCCTCAACAGGTGTTCACAGCGGCCATCATGCAATAAAATACATACTGGCAGGCGCAAACTCGGTACAGGTTTGCTCGGTTCTTTACAACAAGGGGCTGCAGTTTCTGAAGGTTATGAATACACAGATCGAAGAATGGATGGAAAGGAAGGAATTCAGATCAGTGGATGAATTCAGAGGCAGGCTTAATTACCGGAACTATGGCAGGCCTGTTGTTTATGAGCGGACCCAGTTCATGAAATATTTTGCTGCGGAAGACTGATGCAGGAATCTTAGGATTTTTAGAATTCTTCAGCCTTTTAAACTCCGGCGGTTCAGAGGGTCAGATGTAAAAGACAGATGAAGAGGCTCAGCGTGCCAGTATGGAAATAAGCTCCCTGGAAAGCGGGTCTTTTTCATGCGTAAAAGCCTCCGGGCTTCTTTCCACCAGGTGTATGGCCTTATCCTTATCTTCCCTTGTATTGTAGCGTAATGACTCTTCAATCAGTGTCATGCATTCAATGGCTGTAGTGTAATCCCCTTCGAGAAATACCCTGACTATGTCCTGAACATACTCCGAATAATCCAGTCCTGACTGCCAGCATGATGAAACCAGCATGCTTATGGTTTTCTGCTTGTACGAAGGCTTGCGTATTTCTGCCATGATTTCGGAACGGGCTGAAAGGTATTTGATGTCGTTGAAAAATTCTTCAATCGCAATGATATTCATTTTATCATCAGTGACATTGTAATGTTCTGCAAGCAGTTCTATTGCTCCCTCAAAGGGCTCCTCCTCACGGAGCGACCGGATTGCCTCGCTTATCAGCGATACCCTGCCCTTCTTGAGAATGCCTTCAAGTTCCCTGTATCTTTTCTCCGATTTTTTCACCCCGGTAAAGTCTGTATTTTAATTTCAGTTCAAAGGTAGAAATACCATCAATATCATTAAGGCCTTTTTGATAAATAAAAATAAAATGCTAATTTAGTCCTGTTTTAATGTTTGCAATTTAATTGATAAAAATCATGACTAGACAGTTCAGAATTAGTTCCGGAATCGGAATTGGTATTGTATTTATACTGGGCATAATTCTGTTTACCTGCTGTAAGGGTGGCAGAAAAGCTCCCGAAGTGAATCTGGAGCTCGATATCAGGGATAAGGAAGCTGTAATACAGGACATTAAACAGGCAGAAAAGATTTTTCAGGCGCTGCCATCTCCTCTTGAATCGGCGATGCTTATAAAATCGGCAGGTGCAAGATTTGAGGAGAAATTGCTGAATCCCGTATCCAATGTCAATAAATATGTTACAAACAAGTCCATGGCACTGAACCTTGGAATTTATACCTGCGATCTTAGCTTTGCAAGCCTTTACGAACAGACACAATTACTGATCGATTACATGAATGCGGCCAAGAAAATGGCAGACGGACTGGGTATTTTAAAGGCTATTGAACAGAAAGATATTGACAGGCTTGAGGAAAATATCAACAACAGTGAAGTAATAATGGATATAGTATCCCAGACATTCATGAACTCCAATTCCTATCTGGAGGATAACGGCCAGCCTGCAACAGCAGCTATGGTTCTTACCGGGGGATGGATTGAGGGACTCTATATCTCCACCCAGCTGGTTGACATGAATGATTTCGACGGAAACAAACTGGTTGGCAGGATAATTGACCAGAAGCTCTCTGTAGATATTCTTCTCAGGCTTCTAAGCGGTAGTAAGGGCACTGCTGCGGTTGATGAACTGATGGTGGAAGTTGAAAAACTTAAGAACGTATTTGATAAAATCAGGCTTGACACTTCGCCTGTAAGGCCGGAATATGACCCGGACTCCAGATCAACCGTATTGAAATCGGAAACCCGGACGGACATGACACCTGCTGTTTTTTTGGAATTGTCAGCGGTTGTTAAAGAGATCAGGAATTCATTTGTAATCTAAAAGAACATGAAAACACTTAAAAATATTCTTCTTCCGGTCATCCTGCTCCTTTTTTCCGGGGGATTTGCGGGTGCACAGTGCAAGGCATTTGCCAAAAAAGAATGTCTCCCGAACCTTGCCGGCTATACACATGACGGCAATTATCACGCTGCCGTCCTGGTTGAAGGCGAAGAGGCCGAATTGTATAAGACCTTCTATTCCGATATGAATTACAGGGTTTCCATTGTGGGCGACTCAAAACTTCCGGATATTGAATTCAGGGTTCTGGATTCAAATAAAAATGTACTTTATACCAACAAGGATAAAAACTATTCCAGTACCTGGGATTTTAAACTTGAATCGAGCCAGCAGCTCAAGTTCCTTATCAAGGTGCCCTCTGCAACCCGTTCCGGGCAGCAGCCGTCAAGCGGATGCGTTGCAATTATGTTCGGGTTCAGGCTGAAGAAATAAAATCAGGGTGTTTATTGTTGTCAGCGGTGACCCGTTTTCAGCGGAGCCTTGCTGTTCTTTTCCAGATTGTGCAGGAGATATTTTCCAGTGTATGATTTGGCACAGTTCACCAGGTCTTCCGGTTTCCCTTCAAATACCACATAACCACCCTCATTCCCGCCTTCGGGTCCAAGATCAATAATCCAGTCGCAGCTTTTGATTATCTCCGGGTTATGTTCAATTACAACAACGGAATGGCCGTGTTCAACAAGGGCGTTTATGGATTTAAGAAGCTTGTTTATGTCATGGAAATGAAGACCTGTTGTTGGTTCATCAAAAATAAAAAGGATATGTCCGGAAGCTTTTTCCTGGCTGAGGAAATAAGCCAGCTTGACTCTCTGGCTTTCTCCGCCTGAAAGGGTACTGGACGACTGACCCATTTTAATATATCCCAGTCCGACTTCCGAAAGCGGCTTCAGTTTTTCAACAATTTTACTTTCAGTTTTACCCGGGTGTCCGGAAAAAAATTCTATCGCCTCATCAATTGTCATTTCAAGAAGGTCGTGAATATTTTTTCCGTGGTATTTCACTTCCAGGATGTCTCTTTTGAAACGCATTCCCCTGCATTCCTCGCAGGTGAGTTCAACCGGAGCCATAAACTGCATTTCTACTCTTATTATGCCCTCACCCTGGCATTCCTCGCATCTTCCACCCTTAATATTGAAGGAGAAATGAGAAGGCTTGTAATTATTCTGTACCGAAGCCTGTTGTCCGGCAAACAGCTTTCTTATTTCATCATATGCCTTCAGATAGGTTACCGGATTTGATCTGCTTGATTTGCCTATCGGGTTCTGGTCTATCAGTTCAATGCCGGTCAGACCGGTTATGTCGCCTCTGATTTCCCTGAACTGACCTGGCTGCAGATTGCTTCCTGTGATCCTGTTGGACAGGTATTTGTGAAGGATTTCAGTTACAAGGCTTGATTTGCCGGATCCGCTGACTCCGGTCACGGCCGTGATAGTGTGCAGGGGAAACTTTACATCAATATTTTTAAGATTATTTTCCCTTGCCCCGACGATTTCTATAAAACTGTTCCACTTCCTTCTTGAAGAGGGGACGGCAATCTTCATTGTTCCGGCCAGGTATCCTGCAGTCAGAGATCCGCCGGAAGCCGCCATGGCCGGACTTCCCTGAAATACAATTTCTCCGCCGAGCCTTCCGGCTTCGGGACCAAGATCAATTATATGATCTGCTGCCTTTATTATTTCCTCCTCATGTTCAACCACGATTACCGTGTTGCCCAGGTCTCTCAGTTCCCTGAGAACCCTTACCAGGAGAGCGGTGTCGCGGGGATGAAGTCCTATGCTGGGTTCATCCAGAATATACATTGAGCCGACAAGGTTGCTGCCAAGTGAGGATGACAGGTTTATTCTCTGGGATTCACCGCCGGAGAGAGTGGAGGAAAGCCTGTTGAGGGTAAGGTAGGAAAGTCCGACGTCAAGAATGAAACGAAGCCTCGTGTTTATTTCCGTCAGTAATCTTCCGGCAACCATTTCTTCGCCGGGTGAATCGAGTTTTATTTCCGAAAAATGATCATACAGCCTGTTTGCCGGCATATCTGCCAGCTCCTGAATGGTTTTTCCGGCGATTTTAACGTATCCGGCTTCCTTTCGCAGTCTTGATCCCCTGCATTCAGGACAGACAGTCTTGCCCCTGTAGCGGCTCAGCATTACACGATACTGAATCTTGTATTTCTTTTCTTCAAGATATCTGAAAAATCTGTCGAGGCCGTAAAAATACCTGTTGCCCTTCCATAAAAGCGCCTTCTGTTCATCAGAAAGCTGAAAATAAGGCTTGTGTACCGGAAAATCAAAGAGATGGGCGCTGGAGATCAGCCTTTCCTTCCATCTCCTCATTGATTCTCCCTTCCAGCAGGCAATGGCATCATCATAAACCGAAAGATTCCGGTCGGGTATTACAAGATCTTCATCAATTCCTATTATCCTTCCGTAACCTTCACACAGAGGGCAGGCCCCCAGGGGGTTATTGAAACTGAACAGGTATTCGGACGGTTCCTCGAAAACAATGCCGTCAGCCTCGAATCTGGTCGAGAAACCTTCCCTGTCAGGCGGACCGTCATCATTCAGGATAAGAACTTCACAATAGCCCTGGCCGGTATGAAATGCAGTCTGCGCAGAATCTGCCGCCCTGCTGAAATTGTCAGGTGAATGATCAATGATCAGCCTGTCAATCACAATATTGATTTTCTGGCCGTTTTTGAAATCATCTTCATTTATTTCTGATATCCTGATTATTTTGCCCCCGGTTTCTATGCGGTCAAATCCCTGTTTGCGTAGAAAGGAAAAATAATCCCCGATATTGATGTTCTCAGGGATTTGCCCTGCAGCGGTAATTATAACCCTGCTGTCTTCCTGAAGTGATGCCAGGAATTCAACAATATCGTCAACACTGTGCTTTTTGACTTCCTTGCCGGAAACCGGTGAAACAGTGCGGCCTATCCTTCCGTATAAGAGTCTCAGGTAGTCATAAATTTCAGTTGAAGTGCCAACAGTTGACCTTGGGTTCCGGGATTTGATCTTCTGTTCTATGGCAATTGCAGGAGGAATTCCGCTGATGAAATCAACTTCGGGTTTGTTCATCCTCCCAAGAAACTGGCGGGCATAGGAAGAGAGACTCTCGACATATCTTCTCTGGCCTTCAGCATAGATGGTGTCAAAGGCAAGTGATGACTTTCCTGATCCTGAAACACCGGTTATGACAACCAGTTTGTTCCTTGGTATTTTTAAGCTTATATTCTTGAGATTATGAACCCTTGCCCCCCTGATTTCAATGCAACCGTTCATTAATGGATTCAGCAGTTATAAGTAAAAGTTTTTATTAAAATGCAAAAATAATACTTTCAGATTAAAAAAATTTGATTTAATTTGCAATAAATAATTTAAAAAAACAGGAGGACTGCCTATAAAACAACTCTACTCTTGATTCTAAAAGAGTGAGCTATGAGTAAAACAATTTCCGATTACGAACTTATTCAGAGATTCGTAAAGGGGGAGCAGTCCTGTTTCAATCAGATAATCCACCGCCATAAAAACAAGGTCTTTGCATATATAAGTCTTTATATACGCGATCAGGCACTTGCCGAAGATATTTTCCAGGATACTTTCATGAAGGTGATACAGTCTGTTAAAAAGGGCAGGTACCAGGATAACGGCAAATTCGTATCATGGGTAATGCGGATTGCCCATAATCTGATAATTGACCACTTCAGGAGGGCAAAACAAATGAATACAATATCAAATAATGAATATGAATCCGACCTTTTTAATTCCAGAAAACTGTCCGATTCAACCATTGAGGATAATCTCATCAGACGGCAGATCCAGAAGGATGTGAGGAAAATGATCAGCTGCCTTCCGGATGACCAGAGAGAGGTGGTGATATTGCGGCATTACGCCGGACTGAGCTTTAAGGAGATTGCGGATATAACAAATGTGAGCATTAATACCGCACTTGGCAGGATGAGGTATGCCCTGATCAATATGCGGAAAATTATGGAGGAAAAGAAGATCAGCCTCACCTTAAATTAAGGTGTCACAAGCTTTTAAAATATATTTCCCACATACTGCAATATTGTTATCCATACGGCGTTTTCAGAAAAACGGAAAACATGAAGCCTATGGATTTAATTTCTACTCAATTTGTTAAATATCAGGAAATCAAAACCCGGGATATTGACCTGCATGAGGATGCTTTTGGTCTGTATCAGCAGTTTGATGATGTGATCGGATATCTTAACATGCTTAAGCCTGAGCCTCCAAAAAATCTTACACGCCGGCTGATTACAAGGATCAGGAAACACTGAAAAAAACATGAAGACACAGAAATTTTTCTGTGTCTTTTTTTTTATTATTTAAAATCAAAATGATATATTTATAATATTATTTTAATATCATATCCAAGAGATGAAACATGAATATTCAGTCAAACCTGTTTCCGGCTATGTATCTCTGCCCTTTGCGGCAATATTTCTGGCCGGTGCAATTGTCGGATTTGCCTTTGAAATAATCTGGCTTGGCTCAATTCTGGCAATTCTTTTCGTTCTTGCAGTGTTTGGATACACCATTGTTTATCCGAACGGATCCTGTGTTATGGTTCTATTCGGTGCCTATAAGGGTACGATAAGGGAGAATGGATTTTTCTGGGTCAATCCCTTTTACACGAAGCGTAAAATCTCTTTGCGAGCCCGTAATTTTGACAGTGAACCAATCAAGGTCAATGATAAGAGGGGGAATCCTATAAAGATTGGCTTTGTTCTCGTATGGAGGGTCCTGGATACCTACAAGGCTGTTTTTGATGTAGATGACTTTAAGAATTTTGTTCTGGTACAAAGTGATGCAGCACTCAGGAAACTGGCCGGTCTATACCCCTATGACAATTTTGATGATAATGTTGAGGAGATTGCTCTTCGCAGCGGGGGTGAAGAGATCAATGATGAGCTTGAGAATGAGATACGCGATAGATTGAAGATTGCCGGGGTTGAGGTTATTGAAGCCAGAATAAATTATATTGCCTATTCGGAGGAAATAGCCAATGCAATGCTCAGGCGGCAGCAGGCTGCGGCGGTGGTATCTGCCAGGCACAAGATAGTGGAGGGTGCGGTTTCAATGGTTCAGATGGCTCTTGAGCAGCTTTCCGACAAAATGATTGTTGATCTGGATGAGGAAAGAAAAGCTGCTATGGTAAGCAATCTGATGGTGGTTCTCTGCAGTGATAAGGATACCACCCCGGTGGTAAATACAGGAACCTTGTATAACTGATGATGAGTGGGAAAAAGGCATTTGTCCTGAGGCTTGATCCGGGAAAACTGAAGGCAGTTGAAAAATGGGCTGCTGATGAATTCCGCAGTACAAACGGTCAGATAGAATATCTGCTTGATCAGGCTTTGCGCAAGGCTGGAAGATGGAAGCCGGCAGATCACTCTCCTCCCGCCGGGGAGAAGAAGTAACCCTAGGATCCGGCTTTTTACTGGTTGATAAGATATACTGAATGGCAGGCAGCAATACCTGCCGTTTCCGTCCTCAGCCTGGAAGGACCCAGGTGAACAGGACAATAATCTCTTTCTGTTGCTGCAAGAATCTCTTCCTCAGAAAAATCACCCTCCGGACCAATCAGGATAACAGCATCTTCACCCTTTCCGTAAACATCTTTTATGGAATCACGGCTGAATCTGCTGTTGCAGTGAGCTATTATAAGCTTCCCCTTCCTTTTCATGCTGATGAAGTCATTAAACCCGGAAGGATCATTGAGCTTTGTCAGCTTTGCCTTGAGAGACTGCTTCATGGCTGATATGATCAGATTCTGCAGCCTGTCCTTCTTTATACTGTGCTTTTCGGTGTTCGTGCAAATCAGGGGAGTGATCTCGTCGGTTCCTATTTCGACACATTTTTCTGTAAACCATTCCAGCCGGCCGGGATTCCTGAGAGGTGAAATGGCAATATGAAGCGAATAATTCCTTTTTTCATAGTTCTCTATTTTATTCAGTATCCTTACTGAACAATGTTTTACATCCGGATCAATGATTGTTCCCTGGTACAGATTGCCCTTTCCGTCAATGATTCCTGCAGGGTCGCCTTTCTTCAATCTGAGTACCCTGACGGAATGCCGGGATTCCTTTTCGTCGAGTATGTAGATATCATCACTGATATCAGGTGCATAAAAGATCTGCATTTTATGCCTGCTGTTTATCCAAAAAATAATCCATGAATTATCATCTGACAAGATTCCTGAGAGGATCATCCTGGGCAGGAGAGCGTTCCTCTTCATCGCTGCTCTCCATTCTGCGCAGAAATCTGATCATCCTGTCCCTTACTGCAATCATATATGAATAAGGTTCCCTGGATACCTTTTTGGGAATCCTGCGCAGTCTCTGCCTGGTGTTTTCTATTACCGAATTGTAAGCCGAATTGGATGAAAGGGTCATCATATTCCCCTTGATATAGGAAAAATAATACCAGGTTGATTCATTGGCTTTCAGGTAGATATCAAACATGTCCCCGGCTCTCCGGCGCTGTATCTCAATCATTCCGTCAACATATACATTCACCGGATCTGTACCGATGAATCCAAGTCCTATTCTGCCCTTCGACCTGAAAGATGCAGATGCCTCATGCCAGTACAGGGTCACATCATTTAAAAAGAGTCTGAAGGTGAATTCAGGGGGCAGTTCACCTGAAACCCCGAAGAGATCAAGGTCCTCTTTCATCCTGTTCGCCGTTTCCACTCCAAACAGGTCCCTCATTCCCTTTGTGTAGAGCTCGGAGTTCAGGTTAACAGGTTTTAAAGTCGGAATGAATTTCAATTCCTGACTCATTATTCTGAGGGCTTCCGGTGAAAAATGAAAATCAAATCCCAGCAGTGCCTGTATTTCAACATAACCCGTGTCGATATTATGTTTTATTTGTCCGGCTCCGGTCATTTTTACCGGGTCAAACCTGGCTCCGAGATTGATCCGGCCTTCACCCGACAGTATGCAGCTGTTTCTGTCGAGTGCTATCAGATCTCCGTGAAGTGTCCGGTCAGCAATTTTTTCAAGCGAAGTCAGAAGGTAACTGCTTTTTGCCTTGTCGTAATAGAGATATCCTCTTGAACTGACCAGTCCCACGTCGATCCAGGATCTCTGTTCCGACAGGAAAGCCGGATAGATGGTCATTGCATCAATATTTAAAAGAGAACCTGTCATGACGGGATTACCGTTTATGTCACGCGGCTTGTCACTTGCCGGAATCATTACGTTTCTCGGGTCGATGAAGGATTTGAACTGTACCGGAGCTGATTTCACTGACGGGCATGTGTTGACGATACCCGCTGCTCCCGTGAACAGTAAAAATTCCTGACCGGAATACAGGTTCACATCGCCCGTGAAGGTAAATGCAGGGCTCAGCATGAAGTTCTCACCGCTGGTGATGAAGCCCCTTGCACTTGTGGCCATGGTATCAACAGTCACCTCGGAAAAACTGATGTTTCTGACTTCCCCGCTGTCGTCAGTGTAATCATATATTCCCCGGCCTGAGTATTTTCTTGCCGATTCAATATTTATTCCTGCAGAATGAAGGAGGTGGCGGTTGTTAATCGCCACAACAGCGTTCTGCAGCGGATCAATCATTGCCCTGCGGCCGATTTTTATCCTGCCTTTTTCAGGCTGGATAAGCGCATCCGCAATCCTGATGTAGTTTATATTTTCTGCTTCAATATATTCGCCGTCAAGATTATAACTTGCCTTCTGTGCATTGAAACTGATAGTGTCCCTTATAGTGCTGGTGGCAAAGAAATTGGGTTTTTCCGGATTTTTCAAATCCGTTCTTAACAGCCTGTCAGGAGTAACCAGTTCCTTTTCCGCCTTTCTCTTTTCCTGCATTCTCAGTATTCTGTCCTGCATATCATATTCAAAATCACTCAGTTTACTTATGTACTGGATTTCAGGAAATTTTATGAATGAATCATCTGTATTCAGCCGTAGAGCGGTGGTTTTAAGTGTGAAATCAACATTTACGGCCGCATTTTCAGCAATGAAAGCATAACCTCCCGTGGACGGCGATTTAAGAAAGAAATCCGACGTATCCGTTTTTACGCTGGTGGATGTGAAGCTGAAACCGTCTGATGTTATTCTTGAATCGCTGGTATTAAATATTCCGGTACCTGTCATTGATTTTGGCGTATATGCAATGTTCCCGTCAAAATCACTGCTGTTGTCAAACATCCTGAAGCTGTTACCCCTGCTGCTGACTGCCTGCATTTCATTTTCCCCTGTAAGCCATCTCATTGCAACATTATGGCTTTCTAGGCTCGGAAACCTTCCCGACACATCTCCGCCCATGCTGAATGAAGTAGCCCGGGTAATGGTTGAATCGGGATAGAGATAAAATTGTTCCGAAACAATGGTGGATGCAAGATGTTTGATGGTTCCTTTCCCCCGCAGTCCCTTGCTGCCCATGCTTATGCTGTCGTACAGGACAGCCTTGCCTCCGTACAGTTCAATGCCTTCGGGGGGTATTATCATGTCAAAGCCCAGAAGACTGCTGTCTTTCACAATCAGATTCTGCCGCATGGGTTTGAGGATATTTCCTCCCGCAAATTCACCCGGAAGATTGATGGTTTCAATCTTGAAATGATCAATGTTCTCATAGACAAAGGGGAAGATCCTGAAATAAAAATCCTCCCTCGGATACACATTCTCGAGCCCGGGTATGTTGTCATAAAATATGTAGGAGTCTTTCTTCACCCCTACCATCGGGTACTGTGTAAGGTTTTTCAGTCCTGACTTATTATCCGGATCATCTATGAAAAGATCTGCATTTGTCAGTTCCAGGAGATTATCCATTGCCTTTACCAGGGGATTTCCGTAAGCATCCACTTCATCAATCTCAACAGCAATTCTTATCGAATCAATATTTGCCAGGTTTATTTTGAAGGTATCATAGCTGAATCTGAAATTGTGTCCGAAGATTGTAAAGAGTCCCGCTTCGACAACACCGTCAAAATCCATATCCCGGTTCCTGCCGATTCTGATTTGCTGGTTGTAGGGAAATATTGCCACCTTTTGAGAATCGCTCAGGTGAACATTTGATACTCCGTTGACTGTCATCTGATTATTTTTGGTATCCAGTACCGCATTATCAAGCGGCGCCTTTGTCTCGCTGTTGAAACGAAGAATATCGTAATCCTTTTTCTTTGCAAAGGCGGTTAGAAAATCATTCACTTTCTTCTTGAGGGTAACCTCATTGTATGTCCGGTCGTAGAACAGAAATCCCCTGTTGGCAAGGTCAATGCATAAACCTGTCACGGCTTCGGCAGGCCTGTTCAGCCATGCGGCAAATTCCGCAACGGGAAAGGTTTCGGAGTAATACCATTCCGAGAATTTCTTTAACTGCATCAGCGGATGATATTCATCTATCCCGGCCAGATCCATGAACAATCTGGAATCAAAGAATGAAGCAGATTCAAAGTGTGCTTTACCTATCGAGCTTCCCCTTGAGCGTGAAAAGACGATTTTTGAATCGTCCAGATTCCAGGAGAGGTATTCAAAATACATGTCGAGCATGTGAAATGAATTGAATGACGGACTTCTGGAGATAGGATTGTTTCCCCTGAAAAAGTTAACCTGATGCTGTTCCGCGTTGTAAGAAAATGACAGGTTGGAATGATAAATGGAATCCTTGCCGATATAAATGGCCATTGAGGTTTCCGGGCCTGTCAATCCGGCTTTGGTGAATATGAATTCAGGTGTTTTTACGGTGATTCTGAGGGTATCGTCCTTGTACACAGTTATTCGTGCCGGCATATTATTGCCTCCCCGGCCCTTGACTGTCGCTCCTTCGAAGGCGAGTCCTCCCTGATAGTCAACACCACGGTACAGGTTTTCAAGTTTAAACTCCTTTGTATATGTCTCAAATCTCGGGAAGTCAGCTTTTTCTTTCTGACTGAACGCAATCGCCTTATCATAAAGCACTCCGTAGACAGGTTCCCTGAAATATGTCTTGTGATGAAGCCTGGCAGAATCGATGGTGAAATTGTCCTTTGCCGTACTGATAATGAAATCGCTTATTTCTGCATAGACTTCTTCACGTGAATAACCTGCCTTTTCCCATGTTATTATTCCTTTCTTCCCGTGAAACTCCTGGATTTCCGGATAATAGGACCCGTAAACGTTATAGATTTCAGTACTGTCCTTCTGATAATAACAGGTAAGGGTGGCATTTTCCACAACTGCCTTGAAAACTGTGTCATGACGGAATTGAAGAGCTTTCTCCTTGACCTTCCATCTGATTGTGGTACTTTCGGAAAGAACATTTACCGTCAGCATCAGCTCAGTGTCCCTTATGTACCTGTTTATTTTGTCAACGGATATCCTGGGATCAAAGACAATTTCGCTGAGTCCTTTGAGCCAGTTGCTCAGGAATTCCCTGTCATTGCCGGCCCTGATATAGGTATTGAGAGTGACAAGAAAGTTGTACATATGCGGGACAGGCCTCATTGATCTTCCGTAAAACTGGCTGGAAACGTCGATTATCCTGGTCATATCCTCAGTGTCAAATTTCTGGCTTTCCCAGTTTTGCAGAAAGAGGTTCAGTTCCTCCTTGTGATTCTCCTTCAGGTTAGGGCCCATGAAAGATATGAGCTGTTCCCTGTATTTTGAGGGATCGACTGAAAAGGGTGAAGTGAGCTGTGCATGCAACTCCCCGGGTAAAACAATCAGGAGTATCAGGGTTGTGATGACCAGTAATCTTGACATGATTGCAGAATTCTCTTTCCTGTTATCTCATGCAACAATCTTCACAATTGAATTATGTCTGTTTCATTGCTTCAACTATTGCTGTAAAATCGTCTTTCTTGAGAGATGCACCGCCTATCAGTCCGCCATCGACATCAGGCCGGGAAAAAATGTCTGAGGCATTTGACGGTTTGCAGCTTCCTCCATACAGAATCGTGAGTTTATCTGCAATTTCCGTACCGTATTTTTCCCTGACCAGTTCCCGGATATGCAGGTGCATTTCCTGTGCCTGATCCGGCGTGGCGGTCAGACCGGTACCGATAGCCCATACAGGTTCGTAGGCGATTATTATGTTTTTCATTTCTTTTGCTGCGAGCGGAAACAATCCCTTTTCAATCTGCCTTTTCACAACTTCGAAATAAGATCCATCCTCTCTCTCTTCCTTTATTTCACCACAGCAGAAAATCACCTTAAGTCCGCTGTTAAGCGCAAGGACGGTTTTTTTATTCAGCAGGCTGTCATCCTCATTATAATAGCTCCTTCTTTCCGAATGGCCGATAATTACATATTCAGCCCCGGTGCTCCTGATCATATCTGCAGATACTTCACCCGTAAATGCTCCTGAGGCCTCCGATGCACAATTCTGGGCACCCAGTGCCACATTCCCGCTTTTCAGATTCTGTGAGATGCCTGCCAGGTGGATAAAAGGCGGGCATATTATCACCTCAGCCCCGGAAGGAGCTTTTTCAGAGAAATACTGATCGAGGGATGCGGCTAATTCCAGTCCCTCGTCATAGTTCATGTTCATTTTCCAGTTTCCGGCAACAATTTTCTTTCTCATTTGAAATAGTGTTTAGTTTAAATTATCAGTTTTTAAAAATTCTTTTTCAAGATATTCAAATGAAGGTATCCTGGCCCATGACCATTTGCCGAGGATTGTTCCTGCCCGCAGCAGCATATATCCCGGATCTGATCTTACCATTGTCTTGAGGGTTATCTCGTCTACACTGCACACATCGTGGCTGCTGCCGTATCTCATGATCTCTGCGGCTCCGGATGCGGTAAGAACTAGAAACTGAATATTTTCTTCTGACAGCCTGTTTCCAAGCGCGAACCCTTCATTCAGTCTTCCGGCTTTGATGTTTTCAATTTTCTGACAGATCATGAGGAAGGTGAAATCCTCTGATGCAAGTATGTCTTCAGTAATGTCCGTATTGTCCTGTGTGGTAAGTACAAAATCGTGAATAGGAGGTTCATAGCCCTTCTCAGCCAGTACGGTTTTCTGATCCACAAATACCCAGGAGCTATCGTCTGCAGGGTAGTTTTCAAGTGAAAATTCCTTTGCAATACCATCTTTCTCATAGATAAAGGTTGTTTCATACCTGTCCGCAGGTTTTCCTTCCGGAATTTTCATTTTATCAGGAATGTAAGTGCCGGTTTTGTATGGAAGGAAATCAATTAGGGGAAGATATCTGAGATTGAAAAGGGAAAAGGCAATGAAGAGGGCAAGTATTCCTGCCATTGCCATCCATTCCTTTATTGTTCCGCTTGCTGGTATAACCTTGTTTCTGTTTATAAACAGAACTGTTACCGGAATGAGCAGAATTATGTTCTTAATGAATGTCTGCCAGTTGGTAAGATGTATAACATCGCCGAAGCATCCGCAGTCTGTTACAGGATTTGTAAGGGCCAGGACAAGGGTTAGCGGTGTGAAAACAATCATCATGAGCATAAGGAGCCAGATTCCGGTTTTTTGACGGATATTGAACAAAACCGAAAAGCCGGTAAAAAATTCAGCTGCACACAGAAGTATGCCGAGCGGCAGACTTAAAGGAAGAAGGAAATCCATGTTAAATGCCAGGAAGTAATCCTGGAACTTGTATGCTGAACCCAGTGGATCAATGGCTTTTACCGTGCCTGAAAAAATGAAGACCAGGCCGGCCGTGATCCTGCATATCAGTAACAAGTATCTCATATCATATTATTTTTTTGTCTGTTAGTAAGTCAATTATTAGTTCAGATATTTTTTGTGGAGGAAGCATTATACCCTGCCCATTACTGCAGTTTATAATCTGAAGCCGTTCATCCCTGCCGGCAAGCTGAAGGTATACTTCCCGTACCTTTTTCTGGAAAAGAAGTGATTCTTCGTGAATATCCCTGGTTCCGCCAAGATATTTCCTGTCGTCACCGGTCCTGGAAAGCAATAATTTTTTCTCGGTAAAGGCAAACGGCACATCGAGAAAAATGTTCAGATCAGGAACAGGTATTCCGAAATGCCTGAATTCCAGGTCCAGTATCCATTTCATCAGTTCTTCACGTTCCTTTTCGTCATTCAGTTTTGCGCACTGGTAGGCAATATTCGAAAAGGTGTACCTGTCAAGTATGACCATGCTGCCCGATCTCAGCCATTCATTTAATAATCCTGATGCATCCTTTCTGTCTCCTGCATAAAGTATTGCCACAAGCCAGGGACTGACCTGATTCAGACTGCCGAATTCCCCGCGCAGGAAGCGGGCAATAAGCTCCCCGAAAAATGGAGAATCAGTCCTGGGAAAATGAAGGTATTTGCATTCCTGACCTTTATTTTTGAACCAGTCATTCAGAAGTTTTATTTGTGTGGATTTTCCTGATCCATCAACTCCCTCAATAACAAGTAATTTCATCTCACAGTCATTAGCAGTAGTGCAAATGTAGCAAGCGCACTTCAAAGATTAAAACGAAAGGCCGGTATAATTATGATTTGTTTTCATGAGTTATTAACCGGATGCGTGCAGAGGTGTTTGCTTTTAATGAAAAATCACTAATTTCACAAAATAATCCTACAGTGTTGGCTGATAAACCGGGTTTTATTAATGCAGGCGGGAAACTCATTGATCTGAGCGTTCCTAAAGTGATGGGGATAATCAATGTCACTCCCGATTCATTCTATCCGGGTAGCAGGGTTACAGGAAACAGGGAGATTGTTGAATCAGCGGCTGAAATGATCAGTGAGGGTGCGGACATACTTGATGTCGGAGGCTATTCTTCACGGCCTTTAGCTGATGATGTGCCGGCGGAAGAGGAGAAAAAAAGGGTGCTGAACGCAATCAGAAGGATAAGGGAAAGGTTTCCGGATGCCATTATCTCAGTTGATACATTCCGGGCTGAGATTGCATATGAGGCCGTCACCGGTCATGGTGTACAGATTGTGAATGATATTTCCGGCGGAGATGCCGACGGGGAAATGTTCGGTTTAATAGCTGAACTCAATGTTCCCTATGTGATTATGCATATGAAGGGAAATCCGCGTAACATGCAGGACAATCCCGAGTATGAGGATGTGGTTGCAGAGATACTGAGATGGGCGGGTGAGAGGATAAATAAACTCAGGAGGGCAGGAGTAAGGGATATAATCCTGGATCCGGGTTTTGGTTTTGGTAAGACAATAAAGCATAACTTTGACATGCTTAGGCGCCTGGGTGATTTTTCCATTGCCGGCTTGCCGCTTATGGCGGGGATTTCACGGAAATCGATGATCTGGAAAACCCTTTCCGTATCTCCCGGTGAAGCACTTAACGGCACGTCTGTTCTTCATGCAGTTGCCCTCCTCAGAGGGGTTGACATACTCAGGGTGCATGATGTGAAAGAAGCTGTTCAGGCTGTCAGGCTGATTGAAATGTTAAAAGGAAGCTGAACTGCGAAAGATAAACAAACAATGGTAAGATGTTAGTACCGGTAACCGTTCTTGATATAATTGACATACTGCTTGTTGCTTTCATCATGTTCCAGTTTTACAGGATCATCAAGGGAACTTCGGTATTCAGCATTGTAATCGGCGTATTCCTTATCTATATGTTTTGGCTTTTAGTCAAAGCACTTAATATGAGCCTTATAAGTTCTCTTCTTGGACAGGTGATAGGAGTCGGTGTGATTGCCCTGATAGTTGTATTCCAGCAGGAGGTAAAGCGATTTCTGCTGGTGATCGGGAACAGATATATCAAGAATTCAAAGATTTCATTTAAGAGGTTTTTCTCTTCAGAACAGGATGAGTCTGTCATACCTTCGGTTGTGGAGGAGATAGTTAAGGCTGCCCAGTCGATGAGTTCGAAGAAGATCGGGGCACTGATAGTTATCGGGCGGCAGAGTATGCTGGGTTTGTATGCCGACCGCGGACAGAGGATAGAAGCTGACATAAGTGCTGATCTCCTTGAAACGATATTTTTCAAGAACACTCCTCTTCATGACGGAGCGGTACTGATAGAAAACAACCAGATACTGGCTGCCAGGTGTCCGCTGCCCGTGACGGACCAGTACGCCCTGTCATCTCATTTCGGAATGCGTCACAGAGCTGCTCTGGGAATATCAGAACAGACAGACGCGCTTGTTGTGGTAGTATCTGAGGAAACAGGGCGGATTTCCGTGGCTGATGCAGGTGAGATCCGGGAAAATATCAAGCCTGATGAACTGAGAAACATTCTCCTTATGGAGAAGGTATGGTAAAAATTTCCACATTTTCCCGGCTCAGACGGCCTTTTTATTATGTTTGTCCGTTAATTTTGGATGAACTCATATGGATGTGAAGGGCAGGGTGCTGATTACAGGCGGAACCTCAGGACTGGGTCTTGAACTTGTGAAATTGTTTCTCCGGAAAGGATTTATTGTTGTTACCACAGGGAGAAGGATGCTTGAGTTACCGGAACATGAGGGCAGATTCATCTTTTACCATGTTGATTTTGCGGATCTTTCCGCTACTTCGGAGCTGTTCGGAAAAATCTCCAAAACACATGAATTTGATTACATAATTTATAATGCAGGGATTTTAAGCCCTCCTGACTTCACAACCACTAAGGACGGATTTGAATATACATTCCAGATTAACTTCCTGGCACATTTTCTTGTGAATGAAATCATTATCCGTCATCATGCCCCTGACAAACCGCTGAGGGTAGTTGCTGTTACTTCCATGGCATACCGGGTGGCAGAACCGGACTTTAATTATTTCGGGGATGCCGGGAATTACCGGGCATGGAAAGCTTATTCCGGTTCCAAGCTTTATCTTGTTCTTATGTGCCGGTATTTTGCCGGGAAACTTTCGGGAACCCCGGTCCGGTTTTACAGTTATGATCCCGGAATTTTTGGCTCCGAGCTTTACCGGACACAAAAGGGGATTTTCAGGAGGATTTACCAGCTGGGGGTGAAAATACTTAGACATCCGGCCGTGTCAGCAGAAGTTCTTGCTGAAATTCTGACGGATCCTGATTTAACTAACGGAGCTGTATATGATGTAAGAAAGAGAATCCGGAAAGTCAGCCTGCCCGGAACTGTTAACAGTGAGGCATTCTGGACCGCCATCCATGCCCTTGCCCGTAAGTATTTAAAATAAAGAGGCAGAAATGGTTGTTTTTTTTTATAATTTGCCATTGGTATTTGTCAGAGAGTATTTTTTAAAAATTTTAAACAGGAAATGAAAAACACATTAATCTCTATCATGGTACTATTAAGCTTTTCCGGTTTGCCCGGCTGCAGGGAAAAGGATCCTTCAGCCTGGAGCAGCAGCAAACTTGACAAATGGTTTGAAAAGGGTGAATGGCTGAACGGATGGCATATAAAGCCCGATGCTTCTGTTAACCGCAGGGAACTGGCAGTCTCATATTTCAGGCACAGGGAAAGATGGGACAAGGCTTTTGCTTTTCTCAGGGATAATGATCCCGCATCAATGGAACTGAAACGTTATGACCTTGACGGAAAAAATCTGTATGCTACTGTCAGTGAGTATGTCTCAAAAGATGATTCTGCCGCCCTCTATGAAGCACACAGGGAATACATCGACATTCAGTATGTTGTGAGCGGAAGGGAACTGATAGGAATTGCGCCCTTAAATGATGTCCGGGAAATTATTGTCCCTTATGACGAAGAAAACGATATTGAATTTATGACCGTTAATCAGATTAAAAACCTTACTGCCACACCTGGCAGGTTTTTCCTTTTCTTTCCGTCGGATGTTCACCGGCCGGGACTGAAGGATGGTGAAAATGCAGCTGTCAGAAAAGTGGTAGTCAAGGTAAAAATCAATTAGACGAAAAGGTCAGCCGGAACTCCCTGTCCTGCTTCCGCTATGTTGCATCCGCCAGGCCACGGCAGATATTCAGTATCAGACTATTTCCCGTATTCTATACTTATCTCGTAGTCCCATTTGTCGAAATACAGATTCCCGCCTTTCCATTCAACTTCTCCTCTCTGAAAATCATAGGGTTCACTTCTGAGATGAATTTTTTCAGGATACAGTCTGCCGGAGATTCCATTGTTCAGGATCAGTCTGTAGGAGTCGATTCCCGAGATGAAAAATTCCCTTACGGTCTTGTCTTTGCTTGCCTGGAGATCATATGTGATATCCGACGGTATCCATCCTGTGCCCTCAAAATAGATTTCACTCCAGTCATGAAGATTTTCGTGGTCAGGAAAAACTGTCCAGCCGCTTTGCCATCTTGCAGGAATTCCCCTGTATCTGAGCATTGAAATATACAGCAGTGTCTGCATTCCGCAATCGCCTCTCATGTTTTCCAGAACATAGGCAGGCATGTCGGCCATTGTTGAATATTCCAGCGCACCCGTCCATGGGATGTTTTCCTTGAACCACATGTAAAACAGCCTTGCAGTTTCAAAAGGACCGGTATCAGGAGCTGCAAGACTGTCTGCAAGTTTCTTTACACCTTCCGAGAAACGGATCTGGGGCGGTTCTTCCCGGGTATATTTTCTGTAAAGCGAAGATTCTTTATTGTATGGTTCAGGTTTTAAGCGCTCGGGATTTATGAACTGACCTGATGACTCGTAGCGTAATGATACTGAAAAGACTGCAGGACTTCCCCTGCGGGCTTTTTGTTCCATGTAGACTGATTTGTGGATCATGGAGTCGGGAGAAAAAATAAAGTCCTTCCCGGAGGCTGACAGGAATTCGATTTTCTGCTGCCGCAGGTGATCTGTTCTGGGCCATGGCATCCAGCAGCGGATTGTCTCTCCCTCCGGTACAACATCCGGATTGACACGGATTGTATAATTTATTGTCATGCTGACCGGACAGACAGGATCCCGGGTTTTTTCCGATGCTGCAATGATCCCCTCTGTATGTCTGAGCGTTGCAATATCTTCCGGATCAGGGCTTTTTTCTGCATCCCTGTTTTCATAAAACATCCTGAGCAGTCTTAAATTTGATGCTGCCCTTCTGTAATACCTCTTTTGCCCGTCAATAAGCCGCCATTCGGTCCATTTCTTACTGTCCCACACCCGGAGGATGCTGTCGTTGACCGGAATCCTGTAAGCCTCAATTCTCTGAATGAACTGGTCTTCGGTAAGAGAAAAATCAAGTTTTATCCTTTCGGAAATCTGCATCAGGCTGTCTGCCATCGAGATAAGACCTTCTTCATTGGGAAACCGGGTTCTCAGGGAATCAAGGAGAAGCGGTATCTCTTGAAAATTTCCGTTTTCATATTCATTTTCCAGAATTCTGAATAAAGCTGCGGGTTCCGGTGTATTCCTGCAGGACTGAAACAACAGGATAATAATGATGAAAGCAAAAAGCCGGCCGGATTTCATAGAATTGGTAATTATTATCTTATAAGGTAAAAATAGTTATATTTTTAAGGTATTGGAAAAGAAAAGTAATAATATTTTTAAATTTGCGCTGCTGATTTTAAAAATTAAAAAACAATGATTTATAATAATATATTGCAAACGGTTGGCAATACGCCTCTTGTAAGGATAAACCGTCTTATTTCACCCGGAAGTGTCACGATCAGTGCAAAGGTTGAAGGATTCAATCCAACGGGCAGTATCAAGGACAGGATAGCCTTGCGGATGATTGAGCAGGCTGAGGCGGAAGGATGCCTCAGTAATGGCAGGATTATTATTGAACCGACTTCCGGGAACACGGGTATTGGACTGGCCATGATAGGGTCTGTCAAGGGCTACAGGGTGGAAATAGTGATGAGCAATGCCGTTTCTGTAGAAAGGGTAAAAATGATCAGGTCATTCGGGGCCACTGTTACACTTACCGATTCAAAGGCAGGTACCGACGGAGCCATCCTTAAAGCAAGGGAACTTGTGGAACTTCATCCTGATAAATATTTCATGCCCGACCAGTTTTCAAACAGGTTCAACAAGCTGGTTCACTACAAAACAACCGGTGAGGAAATCTGGAAGCAGACGAACGGTAATATAGATTACTTCGTTTCGGCGATTGGTACATCAGGAACAATAATGGGAGTGGGAAGCGCCCTGAAGGAGAATAATCCCGGTATAAAGATCGTCTGCGCCCATCCGGTAAAGGGCCATTATATCCAGGGTCTGAAAAATATGGAAGAGGCCATCGTGCCATCCATTTATGACCCCTCACTGATTGATGAGACCATTATGGTTGAAACTGAGGAAGCCTGCAGGATGGCCCGGAAGATTATAGAAAAGGAGGGAATATTTGTGGGGATGAGCAGTGGTGCCGCCATGTGTGCTGCCATGAGACTGGCAGAAAGAATTAAATCGGGAAATATTGTTGTAATATTTCCCGACAGGGGCGAAAAGTATCTCAGTACAGTTCTTTTTAACGGAGAAAATTTTTAAAACGGATAATCTGTTGTTTTTCCGGCTCCGGGTAATCCCTCCCCGTTCATTCTGTCGCATTAATCCGGAGCCTTTTTACAGCTGTACGGGGATGAGTGACTTATATCCTATACTTCAGCCGGGACAATGTAGGGGGATCTGTAATCCCTCGACAGCAATGTATCAGCTTCCGGGTCATTGGCAAATTTTTCGTATCCGTTTATAAATCTGAGACTGCGTCCAAGCTTGTAGCTTATGTTTGCCAGGTGCACCAGTGCAGCTGAATAAACCCCTTCAATTATTTCGCAGTTGAGCATCTCCGGTTTTCCGGCCCTAAGGGCCTCCAGAAAATTGGCAAAATGATTCCCGCCATCGCCTCCGGCAGACGGTTTTGATCCTGCAAATGGTTCTTTTTCATGTTTGCGGAAAGCACTCCATCTGTCTGCATTAATTTCGAGATATCCTTCCGTGCCGTAAAATATATTACCGATTTCAATTTCGCTTTTACCTTCCCGGTTTGTATAACGCCCTCTTGTTTCAAACTCGAGAATGGTTCCGTCATTATACATGAATGAGGCAGTCTGGATATTAGGTGTTTCCTGGGAAGTTTTGCTGTCGCCATATGTTTCAACATCACCATAAACCATTGTTCCCCTGATTTCTGTTCCCGGAGCGCTTTCATCCTTCCTGAATCCGTAAATCCCTCCTGTGGAATATACCGATACAGGATGCTCGTATTTGCTGAGTCCCCAGCGTGCTATGTCAAACTGGTGCGGTCCCTGATTGCCTGTATCTCCGTTGCCTGTATCCCAGTACCAGTGCCAGGAATAATGGCTTCGTTTTACATTGTACGGCCTCCACTGGGCCGGCCCCAGCCAGCGTTCATAATGGAATGAGGGAGGTGGTGTTGAATCCTTTGCCCAGCCGTATGAATCGCGTGACTTGTAACAGAGTCCCCTGGCCATGTATATTTCGCCTATGCCTCCCTTGTGTAGGAACTCAATTGCTTCAATCACATTCCTTGAAGAACGGTTGTTATGTCCGACCTGGACAAGAACATTGTATTTTCTAGCAGCTTCCACCATCTTCCTTCCTTCAAATATGTTATGACTGGCAGGTTTTTCAACGTAGACATGCTTTCCTGCCTGACATGCCCAGATGGTAGCCAGCGCATGCCAGTGATTCGGGGTTACAATTGCGACAGCATCAATTTCAGGGTCTTCGAGGACCTTGAGTATGTCCCATTCGGTTTTGGGTTTCCGGCCGGTTTTTTCGGTTACTGTCTTTGCTTTCGGCCCGAAAAGGCGTTCGTCAGCATCACATAATGTGGTCAGTTCAACATTGTGGCTCTTTCTGAGTGCACACCATTCGTTGATATGTTCGGAACCCTGATTCCGGATTCCGACAAGTGCCAGGTTTATACGGTCATTTGCGCCCTTTATGCCGGAGTATGTACGGGCATCAAGCCCCAGACCTCCGATGGTAATGCCCGCTGTGCCCAGTGCGGTAGTCCTGATAAATTCCCTTCTCTTTGTCATAAAGCAGTAATTAATGATTTATTAGCAGTTAGTGTAAAATTAATTATTTATCATGAATTAGTCATAATAAAGGGCAGTGATACTGAAATGCACTTGCCGATCCTACGGAGTTGAAAAAAAATATTGAAGGAACCAGACAGTATCTTCAGCTGGCGGCAGATATCGGGGCCATTGGAATTCTTGTATTTCCCAACGCACTACCGCGGGAAGGAGATATGGAAAGGAAAAGAATTCTTGAACAGATCGGAAAATCTGTTTCTGAATTGGCAACATTCGGTTATAATCTTGGAGTTCAGCTCCGCCTTGAAGAACAGTTTAATCTGGTTAAGGGCCGGATAGGCAATGTGCATCTGCGCGAATTATTCACCGGTGATCCCTGGCGAAAACTTTTCAACCTCCTAAGTGAATCAGGATATGAAGGATATTGTGATATTGAACTCTCAGAACAAAGCTGTGAGCTTGTCAGGATGATGAAAAATTACCGCGTGGGTTTTCTTGCGCTGCAGAATGCATTATAGGAAAACTGCATTAAAAAATGTCAGGAAGCTTCTTAGAACCTTCCTGACATTCAGTAATAAAATAATTGTTTACGGATTGGATATCTGAATTCCCTAATAACCGGGATTATTTTTATCAATCTTTGAATTTCTGTCTATTTCATTTTGAGGTATTGGCAATAAGACAGTTTCCCCCGGATATTTTTCAAGTTTTGGCTGTGAAAACCGTGTAAATTCATCAGTCAGATAATCAGAAAAGAAATGTTTTTTGACTTTTTTATTATCTCCGAAAGTTTGTTTCATTATTCCCCACCTCAGCAGATCAAAAATCCGATGTCCTTCCATTGCAAGTTCAACACGCCGCTCTTTTCTGACAATATCAATGAGGGTTCCGTCTGCCTGAGTTTTGGGTGGCAGATTAACAGACGGACGGGCCCGGACTTTATTTACCCATGTCAGGGCTTCTTCTTTTCCCTGTTCTGCAAGAGCTTCAGCAAGAATAATATATAATTCAGCCATTCGCATTATGGGAACATCCAGTCCGTCTGAATATTCGTCCTGGAGATGGGCAACATTACGTGTTGACTTTTTTACATTCATTCCGGTCTCTGACCACCTGTAGTCATAATCAATCTTATCACCAACAGTATAATTTTTTTCATAGCTTATCAGGTTTCCTTCCGTATTATATGTTCTGTGTGAGTATGTGAATGGTTTATCCCCATTATATATTCCGTAAACAGATCCCGGATAATGAATAGTGGCTTCGCGGCGTGAATCACCCGGTTCATATGCATCAAACAGATCACGGGTTGGCAATGCATAACCCCAGCCGGCCATTCCGTACACATGAATGAATTCCGGAGGGCAATTGCGTGTTATCCTTTGAATCATATAATTATCTCCAAAACTTCTGTTGTTATCAATAAACTGAATATAAAACAGCAATTCCTTGTTTCTTTCATTTTCATGTTTGAATATTTCTTCATAAGAATCTTCAAGTCCGTATCCGGCTGCTTCCGCAATGTTTATTGCAGAACGTGCTGCTGCTTCTGCCGGGCCCCATTCCTTGTTGTATAAGTAAGCCTTTGCCAGGAAAGCGGCTGCTGTAGCTTTTGTAGGAGCACCTGTGTATGAAGATGGTTGTTTCTCGGGGAGTTTTTCTTTAGCAAATGTAAAGTCAGCAATTATCTGATTATAGATATCAGCAACTGAAGTCCTGGGCTGTTCAAAATCCTCGAAAGAAGAACGGGGCCGGTCATGCAAAGGCACATCGCCAAAGAAGCTTGTCAGAAACATATAGGAAAAACCACGCATAAAACGGGCCTCCGCAATATAAGGATCTATCTTTTCCTGAGTCAGTCCCTTGTCGAGCAAAAGAGGTATGTTTTCAATTGCAAAATTAGCAGCATTGACACTTTGGAATGCTATTCCCCAGTAATCATTTGCTATGGGATCACTGGAATTGATTTGCCATTGTGAAAAAGCGATTGCAGCAGCCCGTGAAGGTCTCCAGTAGGAATCATCTGAAAGTGCATCGTTCATTATTACCATATCCCGGTAATAACTGTACTGACCTCTTCTCCAGGATTCGTATGCTGCCGTAACAGCCATTCTGGCTGAGGTTTCATTGACAAAAAATACATCAGGAGAGGGCGAATCGAGAGGATAGCGATTTAAAAAACTGGATTCATCACAGGAGGAAATAAAAAGCGTTCCCCCAAAAATGAGGATCGCCAGCATGTATTGTAGATTTTTATTACTTTTCATTTTACTGTAATTATTGAATTATTGCATGAATTGTTTAGAAAGACAGCTGAAATCCCAGTGTCCATATCCTTGGTTGAGGGACACCTGTAAGTACATCAGCATTTGAATCAACTTCAGGACCATAAAAACTGGTGAAAGTATACAAATTCTGTACACTGATGTAGGTTGACAGTTTTCCGGCCCTGATTTTTTGAACCAATGATTTAGGCATATCCCAGTTAATATTGATATTTCTTATTCTAAGATAAGAAGCATTCTTCAGCCAGAAATCCGATAACATGTTTACATTGTTGCCTGAATCAGCCTTGTCCACTCTGGGCCAGATTCCGTCAGGATTTTTTGTGGGATGGTAGCGGTCGAGCAAGAGTACATCATGATTCATTGCCCACATTGTAAAGTAATTTAAGACTCCCAGATTGGTTCCTCCCCTCAAATCCTTCAGTATACCCTGAACACCCTGAAGTTGTACCTGTAATGTCCAGTTTTTGTAACCTGCAGTTCCCATAAAACCATAGGTGAGATCAGGATATCTGCTGCCAATGAGGGTTCTGTCATTAGCGTTGACTACTCCATCAGGCTTACCGGTTAATTTTCCCTGAGTATCAGGGCCGTCTATATCCAGCAGCCATATATCTCCAATCTTTTTGCCAGGGAATTGAGGATTGTTTTTCAAATCATTTTCAGTTCTGATCAGGCCATTTGATTTATAGCCAAAAAATGACCTCAGGGGATAACCTTCCACAATACCCTCGGTTCTTAGATCTCTTCCGGCAAGGTCGATAACCTTGTTCTTAAAATGAGTTGCGTTGGCACTCAGGCTGTAATACCACTTGCCAATAGTTTTCTGATAGCCTATCTCAAGTTCTATCCCCGTGTTCCGTATCTGTCCGGCGTTTATATATGGACTTCCGGTAAGGCCTGTTGATCCGGGGATGGGTTGGGTAAATAAAAGATCATACGTGTCCTGGATGTAGAAATCAGATATAAGATATAAACTGTTTTTTAAGACAGTAATGTCAAGGCCAAGATTCTTTTTCTCAGTGTTTTCCCATTTAATATTTTTATTAACAGCGGTTGACATAGTATAACCCTGGGAAGGCTGGTCATTCATCGGGTAATTACGCGCTATTAGTGAAGGAACAGTTCCATAAGGACCTACGCTTAAAACATTACCTGTCAGTCCCCAGCTGACTCTTAATTTTAATTCGTCAAGCCAGCTCACAGAATCCATGAACTTTTCCTGTCCGACACGCCATGCAAAGGAAACAGAAGGGAAGATACCGTATCTCTTTTCCTTGCTCAGCCGTGATGTTCCATCCCGTCTTACTGTTCCTGAAAAGATGTATTTATTACTGTATGTATATCCGATGCGGCCAAATAATGATGCAAATGCCCAGTCGGAGTATGAATTTGTATTCAGTTGTGAGGCCGGATCTCCTGCATTAAGAAAACGGATTGCATTATTGGGAGTGCCCGTCCTGCTGGCAAATAAACTTTCATATGTCTGTTCTTCAAGTGAATATCCCAAAAGGGCGGAAACATCATGCACGGTACCAAAAGTCCTCTTGAAATCCAGTAAGTAATCAGTTATCCAATGAAGAGTTTCCCGGTTATCCTTACTTACAAAGTTAATGGTACTTCCTTCCCATTGCCATAATGGATCAACCCCTCCTGTAAAATCCGTCTGGTAATTATTATTCCACTCCAGATTTCCGCGTGTTGTAAAATCCAGGCCTTTTATAATGGAGATTGTCAGATATAAATTACCCATTATCCCTTTTTCGTCAAGTTTGCTGGAGTTTGTTTCTGCCATCCAGACTGCGTTCCCATGCATGTGTTCAAGTGAAGTATTACGAATTTTTCCCCAGCCTCCGTCATCTTCATAAATCCTTGTTATGGGTACTTTTTGCAAAGCCCGTGTATACTGCCCGACACTCCCGTTACGTTTTCCTGAATAGACGCTGACGGAATTGCCAAATTTTATTAGTTGTCCTATTTTATAATCACCATTGAATCTCAGATTGAATCTGCTGTAGTCCATTCCGAGCACCATACCCTTATTGTTAAGATGAGCTGCAGAAACAAAATAATTTGATCTTTCCGTTCCTCCAGACACTGAAAGATTGTAATTTGCCAGGTAGCCTGTACGCATCACCGCTCCGAGCCAGTCTTCGTCCACGCCTTTATACTTTATAAGTTCTTCTTCACCCCAAGGTTTGGAAATACCGGCATTATCATATGCTTCTGTCCATAGTTCCAGAAACTGCTCAGCATTCAATAATTTTAGTCTGAGGTTACTTGTTTGCTGGAGACCATGGTAAGTGTGAAAAGTAATTGAAGGTGTGTGACCGGCCATTCCCCGTTTGGTAGTTATGAGGATCACGCCATTTGCTGCCCTGGCACCATATATTGCAACTACGGATGCATCTTTGAGAATTGAAATGGATTCTATGTCTTCACTGTTCAGGTTATTTATGTTATCGGTTATTACTCCGTCAACGACGAAAATCGGACTGTTGGTACCGCTTATGGACTGATCCCCGCGAATGCGGATACTCGCAGAAGAACCTGGTTCTCCTGAATTTGGAACAATACTTAAACCAGGCGACCGGCCTTGAATGGAAATTAAGGGAGAAGTGGTTGGAACCCGTTCAAAATCACCTGTTCTGACCTGGGAAACAGCACCTGTCAGATTGCTTCTTCTGACAGTACCGTAACCAATGACAAGTACTTCATCCAAAGCCTGGGTAATAGGTGTAAGACTCACATTAATTGTTGACCGACCTGAAATTTCTTGTTCCAGACTGCTGTAACCGACAAAAGAAAATACAAGCACAGCATTTGGGTCTGGAACAGTTAAAGAATATTTCCCGTCAATATCCGATGTGGTCCCGATAGTTGTTCCTTTTACCATGACGTTAACCCCCGGTATCGTTTCTCCGGTCTGATAATCCGTAATAATACCGGTTACCGGTATTTGTTGTGCCATCGAATTTAAATGAAGGAATAAAATAATACCGGTATATGCAATTTTACAGGTATTCCTCCATAAATTCTTAGTAAAATTCAATTTTTGCATCTCGTTTTTCATAGGAATTGTTTTTGATTAGTAATAGATGTTTGGGTCGTATCGTATGTATATACAGGAGAGAAGTGGACAGAAGTTCAGTCCTGTCAGGTTTTCAAAGAAAATCAATATCCGATTCAATTTATCATATCCGTTTTAAAACAAGCATCAGAACAAAAGCCTTTTTTCTTCAACGGTTTACAGTGAAAATTCAAGAACAGGTATATTAATGGTTTTTCTACTATCAGTCTGGAGAAAATACAAAATAATTCAATCAGGTAAGAAATCGTGATTTTATTCCCGTAAAACAAATCCTCCCCAAACTCATTTTTCTGAAAAAGATTTTATCGGTAACTCTTATGTGAATATAATTTTTTTCGATGTTTAATACAAATTTTTTATGCCTTTTCTTTCAGAAATATTCCCGCTTAAATCCGTACTCCCCCTACTAAGAACACTGGTTTTGAATTTAATCTGTTAAAATGTAATTAATGAAGTGATTATGAATTACTTTTATACTTTTTACAGTTGGAAAATTCTGGAGAAAATACTAAATTTGATTTGAATTACTGAGGGTAAAAACGGATGACAGTATCGCCTGAGTACCCGGAATATTTATTTAACCAGTCAGTCCTGGAAATCATTCATACTCTTGATATTTAACAGTATATGCTAAAAATGTGATTTATTATTCTGCAGCTTTTTTGCCAGATTTGTTAAAAAGCCTGCAGAAATGACGTAAGCAACTGCAAACTAGCCGCATTGTGGTATCCCGGGCAGTGAAGAAGCTCTGGCTTCTGCTTCTGCTAGTGAGAAATAACAGAGGTAACTTCCTGCAAATTTAATTTGATCTGATCTGATCTGATCTGATCCTTGGATTTCCATATCCTGATTGTATCCCTCTTTCAATTGACAGATAAGGTAAGAAATTAAGGTTTGACTAATTGCTTTCAAAAATCAATTAAATGAAAAGAGTTATTGGATTTTTATTTTGTTGGTAATTATGTTAGTGACATACATGTCATGCAATTACAAGGCACCTGATCCAAATGCTCCGAAAGCATGCTTTACAGCACCAAAGGAAATATTTATCGGGATTGCTGCCGCGTTTAACTCGTCATGTCCTGAGAACGCTGTCTGGCTTAAACATGCTATTCCATATATAATAACGGTAAACATTAGTGTAACGAACCCGACCGGAGCAAAACTGACGATACAGGCAGGGAAATACATTCAGCAATAACGCCATGGGCGGCATTCACAATGAGTAATGCCTGATAATCTGGTAGAAGGGACTGTCTGAAAATGTTCCGGACAGCCACTTTCTTTTCTGCTTTCACCCCGATTGGTACAGAAGTAATTGTTCCCGGTTTCGGCATAGACAAGAATGCTTTTTTGCAGCCGGAATGAATTTTTGAAAACTGAATATTCATTACACAGGATTCTAAGGAAAAACTGATTATATTTGCGGCACTTTTAAAACCTGCCGTCAGTAATGCTGACGGGCAGCCTTGCGGGATGTAGCGCAGCCCGGTTAGCGCATCTGGTTTGGGACCAGAGGGTCGTCAGTTCGAATCTGACCATCCCGACAAAAGAAAATCAGGGAGTTAGCACGTGTTTAACTCCCTTTTTATTTATGGCATTTTCAAAGAATTTGCAAACTCATCAAAATTGTATTTTATTCTGAAATATTTTAATGCTGGGATAAGAACACATTATTCAATTCAGATAACTTGCCCGATCTGGAACAACTAAATTATATCTATTATCTTCATCAGTTGCCAGTTTCCCACGTTTCCCGTTTTCCTGAATAAGCCTTTTAACAAAGCCAGACAAACAGTTCATCCCGGGTGATACTTTGATATTGCCCTGTGTGAGATCGTGGCTTAAAACTCATTAAAATGCGTCAGTTTTATATATGTAACTTTCTGCATATAAAAAAAGCAGCGGGAACAGGATTGCCCGCTGCCGAATTCAACCACAAACGTGTTGAGCATTATACGGTGTCGTGCCGGTATGGTAGCCGGAAGATCACGACGTTATTGCCCCGAGAATGGCCCCCGGAACAATTTCATCATCCTGCCGGACCTGATCAGCAGAATTTATTACTTCAATCTGAATACGTTTTAATTCTGTTGCAAGTTCAGGGAAGTCTTCCCCTCGGAAGATCCCTTCTTTAATAGCTTTTAATAGCCGTATTTTTAAATCTTTATCCAGGACAATCATTTTCTTATACTTTGCAATAGTTCATTAACAATCTGTTCAATAGTTTCTTCATTAAGTTGTTCAAACTGAACGCTGGCATCAATGGTTGATAACTTCGGAAGGCAGTATTGAAGCAATTTCTCAATAATGTTCCACCGGTCCCGGGGATCCAGCCGCATCAAATCAACTTCCAGTTGCTGACGGTTATCATTCACAATTTTCTGAAGCCAGGCCCTCGTTTCGGTAGTGACTTTATTTTTTACTCCCTTCGGCCTGCCCTTCGGATTCCCGGACTGTCCGGGTTTAAATCGTGAATGAACCATGACTATCTGTTTTTATCCTGTTCTTTTCAGATCTTTTTCCCGCCTATTCCCCTGTCTCTCGCGTTTAACAGTTCTGCAGCTGCTTTTCCATAAGCTTGCTGCGCTGCAATGTATGATGAATCCGGGATCCCGATTTCTGATAAAAGAGATTGAAATATATTGAACATCTCATCAATATTTTTGATTGCATAAGCTGCCCGAAATGCTGCTACGTAATCTCTCGAAAGTTTAATTTCATCCATGTTATTAATTATTAAATTTATTCCTCTTCGGGTGAAACAAAATATACTTTTGTCGCGTCTAAATGATTTGACATAAAAGCTTTTTGCATCGTGATTGCAAAAGGTTCCTTTGGAAAGGGGTTCATTCCTTCCAGGACTGCCAGTTTGCCCCGCTTCCCCTTCGCCTTCTCATCGAATGTTTTCATCCTGGGCCAAATTGTTGATTTACTTTTTTTCTTCATGATTCATCAATTTTGATAATGTCGTGCGGATTGACTGAAAATTTAATCCAGCCGCCTGTCGGCTCAAAACGTGCTGCAATAGCATCGTAGTAAAATAGACGGCTGATCCCGTCAGGGTTCACTTCCCCGGTTGCCAGAATGTCGTTTAATGCCTGGCATAATTTTTTCACCTTTGCCAGCTTCTTTTTTTCTTCTGGGGTAGTTGCATAATGCCGATAACTATTTTTCAGCTTTTCAACTTCTGCGGACAGGATATTGATTTTTCCTTCTTTCAGTTCAATGGTGTTCCAATAGATGACAGGCTTTGCCCCTGGTACGAAAGTCGGCATATCCTCAAATTTTTCTGCCAGCCTTAAAAGTTCTGACGTTTCCAGATCCGGGATATTGTCAAAGGTTACAATCAAATCCGGATATTTGGCCTGCATTCTTGCAAGCTGCCCGGCCCGGATCATATTATTTATTTCATTCTGGAGCTTAGCTTTTGATCCGAGGGTTCCGGTATGTTTAAAGATCTGTTTCAGCTGTGTCATTGTAATATCCCAGCCTGTTACTTTGCGGAATTCATCAATGAAGGCCTGAAAATGTTTTTTGCTGAATTCTGACATTTCATCCAGGACCCGGATTCTTTCCCTGTCAATTAAAAACAATTCCGGTTCATCTGTGGCAACTGTTTCAACGGCCTGGAATATTGTGTCAGTAATTGTTTTCGTTCCGAGTTTCTCCGCAACTGCCTGCAGGTTTTTCTCATCCTTCTGGCTGGCCCTCAAATCAATACGTTTATTTCTGCCCGTCATAATGAACTGTTTTGTAATTATTTTCGAATGTACGTAATTTCTATCTGTTTGCAAATAGTTTGAAAATTAGTTATTAACAATAAAATAATATTTTTATAAAAAACATTGAATCAATAATGTAAACAAAGAATATAAGAATAAAGCCCTCTGTTGATAAGCCAGAAGATATATTTATAAGGGGCTTGTAAGGACCTTTAAAAAACTTATAAGGACCTTCAAAGAAAAGGGCCCTGTTGACCTGGGTAATGCAAATCCCGCCACAGGGCCCCGGTACACTGTTTTATAGGTGTACACTTGATGTACATTAAAAAAATGGTAATGAATCTGATATTTCAAATTCTCTCTTGTAACAATCCATAACTTCAAGCCGGCTGCCATGTTTTAATACAGTCATTATAATATTACTATCTTCAACCGTGATTTGTATCTTTTCTTGTACAAAGTCAACGCCATTATCTGTAACAATATCAAGCCGCTTGCATATCTCAATCACTCTGTTGAAAAGTTTATCATAATAATATTCCCCTATAATACCTCGGTATCTGAATTCAGGATCACCGTCACGCTCAGAGTAACAAATATTATAATTAGGTTCTGTTTTCACATGAGCACATTCACCATTCTTAAAATTATAAGTGTAAATAATTTCAAACTCTTCAATTTCAAAGGAAAGTTCAGCCGTGAATATTAAATCCGGGTTATCCGCGCTTAATTGACAAATTATCTCTTTTGGTGTATGAAGACAACTTTCGATATAGACGGATCCATCTTCATCAATTACACTCATAAGATACAGTTCTTCGTCAAAAGGTTCTTTGGCAATAATATCCCTGAATCTTTCAGGATCACTGCACCATAGTTTTGTTAAATAATTACTCATCATGATTTTTTTAATTAATTTATTAATAAACAGTTATTTATAAAGCTTGCAGCATCATAGCAGCGGCATTGTTTTTTATTCATAAAAGAGCCCCGGAAGTGGCAGTTATGCAAGACTGTATTTCCGGGGCTTATGCAGTCAGCACACACTACTAAAACTGACCGCATTTTCCAGAGATAGACGTTTTTACCTTTAATGAATATCAATGAGTTACAGAGATTCTGACAACATAAGGGTAAGAGATATGTAATAATACAGTAAAATTGAAAAATGATTAGTATTTCTATGCCGAGGTCAATTTTCATGATTTTTGATTCTGATTTTTGGACAATAGCCTGTTACTTCTTTAATGACTTCAGCCATTATTTTTTTTACTTTTCCAGCTTCCCTTACAATGAGTATATCCGAGGGCAAAATAGAATCATGTTTTGTTATGAATGGCACACCTGGAAGATCCTGCACAATTCGTGGTGCTACTCTTTGAAGGATCACAAAAGATTCTATTTTCTGCAATAGGATTGCAAGTTTTCTGTAATCTTCTTTTTTTATCGTTTTGAACAGCTGCCATACATTCGGGAAGCATTTAGAAAACAGACGGGCCGCTTTACTATATCTTTCCGCTCCATTGCGGCCAAAGAAAACAATGAACAACTGTTCTTTCAGGTCCTTCCGGTCAATAAATGAAATGTCATTCTCTTTGAATTTATTCATCATGTATTGATAAAATTTCCCGCTTGTTACGAGAGAAGTATATAGTTTAACATCCTTATAATGTGTTAATTGCAGAGATTTTGACAACATTATATAAGATTGTCCCAGGTATCCGGCAATTATTTTCTTTATTTCCGGTGTCGGGTTAAAGAGTGATGCGGCAAAAAACGGCTGACTGCAGGATATATCAACTTCTTTTAAATGTTTACCGTCAATTGTGAGGTGTGGGATCATTTCACCGGGCAAACGTGTAAAATTGCTGTCGAGTCTGCCGTTTGTGGAATTGCATTTGATGAAAATTTGTCCCTGGTGGATCTTTTCAATTTCTGCAAGTGAAAAGGTTCTTCGCCTCTCGGCTTTTTCAGGATCAATAAGGGATCTTTTCCGATATTCATTTTCAACTGCATTTAATGCAGCTTCTTTGTTTATTTTTACTCGGTGTATGAAAGAATTCAGGACTGGATATTTTTTGCTGTTTCGCCTTAGAATTGCAATCCTGTTTTTTTCAATGCGGTAAATTAGTTTCTTATCTGTTAATGTCCGGTATTCTGTTTTTCCCTCTTCTTTGAGACGGTATAGCCGGGAGTTACGGCCTGCAAAGTGATTAATCCATTCAATTATGCCTTCATCCTTTAAGTAGTTCAGATATTTGCCGGAGTGAGGAACAACATTTCTGAGATATTCAGAATTGAGCAAAGAATAAGATCCAGGGTGATGCTTTTGTTTATGCGAAAGAATTAAATGAATGAGGTACTCCATCCGGGAAATTGTGAATCCCGGTATCGGTGGCGGGTGCTGCTCAATCATTTTCATTTTGTCAATCAAATTAGATGCAATTAGTATTTTATACTGTTTGTTTTTTCGCATTGTGTGTAGTGTGTGCTCAATTCTCTTATTATGTATGACCGCCAAAAAATCATCATCCGGTTTTTAAATGCTGAATAATTATATCTCCATGACAGGGATCTGCCGGAGTGCAATAGCACATAATAATTTTGCCCCTCAATGTTTCAGTTTCATATTCCCCTCTCTGGATTGCCCCCGGTAGCCATTCAGCAAACTTTTGTTGAGCCTCTTTTTTGCCCCCTGGAAGATCCTTCCATTTGAAGGGATTGCCGTATTTTGTTCCGTAGCCGATATAAACAGCCCCTTCCGGTTTACGCCAGCCCTTTACTCTTTTGCGCTGTATTCTTACCGCCTGCATTGAACGTATTTTCTTATTTTTTGGCTGATTCATTGAAATTCCTCTGAAATTTGCAAACAACTTCCGATAACTTTGAAAATACTTTGCAAATATGGTTATACAACACAGCTAAATAAATAGATATAATATTGAATAACATTATAATAAAGCTATTAAATAAGCAAGTAAGCCCTCTGTTATTATACCAGATATTCACCTTTTAAGATATTTTTCTGCAGACCTTTTTAGACTTTTATCAATTGTATCAGAGGCAGATACAGAGATTGTCCGTTCCTGTATCCAGGCAGATAACTGTTTCCTGGAAAAAAACAGTCTTTTCCCAAATTTAGAAAAAGGAATTTCATTGCTCATTGTGAGTTTATAAATGCTGCTTTTGCCCAATCCTGTTATTTCGCAAGCCTCGGCCAGGGTGATCTCATCGGGTTCTGGTTCCGGAACGGGAAGGGCCTTCAGTTCCTCCATTGCTTCGAATAGGACAGACTTAATTTCCTCCCGCAATTCGTTTCTGTTAATTTGCAATATTGTGTTCATAATCATGATGTTTATATTGCAAACTTAGGCCCGGTTGCAGTAACGTTGTAGTAACTTTTCAGCAAAAAGAAAAAACCATCTATTTGATTTATAGATGGTTTAGAAATATTGCAGTAACGTTCAGTAACGTCTTACTGAAATTATGTCATTTCTTCATGATTGCGCGGCATTTACTTAATGTTTCTCTGAACGTCTGTTTTTCTTTATGTATAGATTTCGTCTTTTCAAAATCCTGAATGCCAAACCTATTTAAAACAAAATCTTCAAAGTCAAAGGCTGCCCCGGTAGTTTCCTGAATAGCTGCCAGTATTGCTATTAAAATAAGTTTGTTACTCCCTTCCGTTGCCTTCGCATCTATTGCAATAGGTGGGACCGGGGCACCATTACGGTTGAATCTTTGAGACCATACAGACAAATCCTCTGAAAAATACTCTTTATACTTATCATAAATTAAATTGATGTATTCAATTCTAATTACAAGCTGAAATAAATCATTATCAGATAAGTTTTGAACAAAATTCTCATAGCTTTTTAAGTTGAAATATTGCCGCATGAATTTTTCAAACTGTTCAAAAACTACAGGTTCAGGCAGATTACTTTCTAACTCTATTTGAATATATTTATTTATCCAATCAGTTGTTAAAGTGTTGAAATAGTTTTGTGCCCAAACATGACCGATCATTGTATCATGAGCAATTTCATGCTTTAATTCATGGATTCTATTTTTAAAATATGCTTGTATTCCTTCAGGATATGATTGTGAAAGTGAATGATCAAGCTGTAATTTATGATTTACCAGGCTGTTTTTTTCAGCATTCCTGATAATGGCTGTTATTTTATCTTTCATGGCTTAAAATGCAATTAAATTCTGGGCTGCTCTTGCTCTCTGTTCCTGTTCAAATCCTGCCAGGTAGTTCTCCGTTGTCTTTGCGTCTGAATGCCCCAGGGCTTCAGAAATAAACGCAATGCTGGCCCCGGATCTTTTCAAGACAGTTGCGTATGAGTGCCGGGCTGTATAGGTTGAAATTTTATCAATGCCCAGGGCCTCGCTGATCATTGCCATTTTTTTATTTGTAAGCCTGATAACATTCTGAATAATGCGTTTTTCATCCTTTGGCTTCAGGCCGGGAGACAGGAACGGGAAGATATAACTCTCCGGCTTCCTTGATGGATTGCCCCAGCGTTTAATAATCTCTTCCATCTGGGGAAGCAATGTTGCTGCAATCTCCTTTTGATTCCTGACTGTTCGTTTTGTTTTTTGCCGTATAAAATAGATTTCACCACCTGCAATATTTTTATACTTCAGCTTCAGCATATCATTAAAATTAATTCCATTACACAGATAGGAGAAATACCACAGGTCCCGGCTTCTTTTTTCAGTTTCGGTATGTAGTGGATAATCCAAAACAGCTTTAATCTGTTGAAGGGTAAGGGCCATTTTCCGGCCGGTTGCTGTCTTTATTTCAAACTTGTCTCTGCCGAACGGATACTGCCCTGCATTGATAATGCCGTTCTTCCTGGCCTCGTTCATTATTGCCCTGATGCAGCCAATATAAAATTTGGCCGTTGTTATGGATCTTTGTCTTGTTTCTCCTTTTGTCGTGACTTCCTTCAATAGATCACTTTCATATTTTTCAAGCCAGTGTACTGTCACGTCTGCAAACTTCAGATCTTTCCTTCCTGTATAATTCATAATGCTGTTTAAAGCACATTGATAGCTTGAGGCAGTTCCTATCTGTCCGGCTGCTGTTAATGCTTCAATCTTGTTTAAAAACGCTGTTATAACGCTGTTATCGTTGCCTCGGCTTAATCTGCGGTTGAAGGCATCAGGAGAAAATCCTTCACCTTTGGTCAGTTCCTTAATGAGTGCTTTGATCTTTTCAAAGCCTGACTGAATAAGGGCCCTGGTTTCAATTAACTCCCGCTTCCTGGTATTTGGCATTTCCTGCCATTCCTCCATTGTCAGGTCAATGCCTGAAGAGTGAAAGTAGTAACGGCCATTAAAAAAGATCCGATACTTAACCGGATAACGCAATTCATGAAAAACAATGTCCTTTTCATCGGAAACGGGTATGTTTTTTGCTCTTCGGGTATCAAAATAAATTGATGCAATTACACCATCTAAAGAATATTTTTCCATGTTTAGAACGTTTTTAGTGTGCAAAGAATTTGCAAACAACTTTCTCCAAAGATATAAAAAACATGAAACAATATGAAAATAAATATAAAGATAATTATTAACAATAATTCTGAATATCAATATTTAAACTAACAAAATGAATGATGCTGAAAAGTGGTGAAAAGTGGTTGTTTCTGGTTTGGGACCAGAGGGTCGTCAGTTCGAATCTGACCATCCCGACACAGACCTTCAGATCCGGTTTTTTCTCCTGATTCCCGTTTTACATCTTTCTCCTGTCGAACAGGAGAAAATTTGCAATTTTCATATATTCCAGCAATACCTGCTGAATGCCTTCCTTGTCTTTCCACCATCCGGCAGGATTGAATTTCGTAAAACTGCTCGGACTGCAGAGAATAGTGACCGGAATACCCTTCTTCCTGAATGCCGATTCAAATATCATGGACGCCCGGCGGGTATGATAGGCAGAAGTTACAAGCAAAAGGGTGTCAATATCCGCCCGACAGAAGCAATACTCCCTTACTTTAACGGCTTCCATCTGTGTGCTGACAGCATCACCGGGCAGGATTACAATATTGCCTGAGGAAATTCCAAGGGTTACCAGTGCATCACTTACCTGCTTTGTAGTGCTTATTAAGCTGACTCCTTTGCTCTCCAGTGCCTTATATGCACCCATGCCCTCTTTTACAATTATTATTTTGTCAGCCAGTCCCTGCCTGTACACATGTTCAGCCTGAAGAACCCTGTCTGCAATTGATCCCATCAGTATCACAATGGCATCGCCGTGAATGTCTCCGTCGTGCCTTACGAGCCATTTTCCGGCCCTGACTACCAGAAAGGCCTCTGCTGCAAACAATATCAGAACAGACAGAAAAATCGTGCCGGTTGATTTACAGGACATACTCCTATGACAGATATTTTTTCCGTTATTCAAGCATTCCCCTCAGCCACCGCAGATAATCCGAAGTGATTTCCGATGAGCAGCTATTTATGCTTTTATCGATTTCGCGTAT
The DNA here is from genome assembly GCA_029547705.1 of Bacteroidota bacterium. Taxonomy (GTDB): domain Bacteria; phylum Bacteroidota; class Bacteroidia; order Bacteroidales; family VadinHA17; genus LD21. The sequence continues at coordinate 312,623 of JAKPOU010000041.1, forward strand.
CAGCGTTCTTTTTTCCTTTTCACTTGTTCCCGGATCGGATGTCTTGGCAACAATATCAAAAAGTACCTGTTTTGCCTCGCTTCTTAGCATTGGATCACTACCTGACATCATAACTGCCATGGACTGAATCATTACAGCCCCGAGACTGGTTGCAGCCTGATTTGAAACATATCTTATTTCCCAGTTCGGATTGCTGAATCCCTCTGTTACATAATCCGGTTCAGCATCCAGATCCCTGATCCTGATTTTCCTGAACCTGGCAAACTGGTCCGGTTTTTCAGCATGGTTACCCTGTAAGCCGATATATCCTGTCAACGGTTTGCCGGCCAGGCTCTTTACAGTGTCAATATCCGCCATTGTGGTGATCTGGTCGTTTACTGATACAGTGACCATGTTCCGGTCACATTTGATTTCCATTCTGTACCATTTCCCGGTTGTTTCGTCGGGCCGGTTCGTAACGGCTACATGTCCGTAAAGGGAGCCGGTACAATGAAGATCATCCCTCCACGGCGTCCAGGGCGCAAGAAGCTGAACTTCGAAACCGCTTCCGGGTTTCGAGGGATCACGCCTTATAAACACTCCGCTGTTACCAGCTTCCGATAACATATATTCAAGCTGAAGAATAAAATTGGAATAGGCCTTTTCAGTATAGATATCGGTTCCGGATCCGGTACTCCTGGTGATCATTTCTCCGTCAATTACTTCAAAGGCGCCTTGTTTCTGAAGCGTCCAGTTGGTAAGGTCCTTGCCGTTGAACAGGCTGACAAAATCCTGTTGTTTTGATTCACATGAGAATAAAAATATGGAAATGACAAGGGTTAGCAGTATACTATTTTTCATTTTCTTATAATTCAGATATTTTACATTATGAACTAAGTTTCCATGGTTTTCTGTATTCCCTTGAAAGAAGATAACTGGCTGCCCTGTCGCCGACAAAATCTTCCTTTTCACTGTCCCATACAAGTTTTCTCTTCAGCCTGAAAGATATCAGTGCCAGGTGCATCGGTATTGTCATTTCCCGAACATAGTGAAGATTACTTTCAGGTTCCTTTCCTGATTTAATTGCATCAATAAAATTCTGCTGATGACCGGGGGAGCGGGGCAGTGTTACCGGAACATCCGGCAGGTCAGTCAGGATCTCATTATTGATTTTGATAAAACGGGAAGTGTAATCGCAGGTCAGGGTTCCGCCGGTTCCTTCGAAATGGGCACCAATGTGCATTTTTTCCGCACCAGGTGCTTCCGGCGGAATGGTTGTCCAGAACACATCCAGGTCTTTGAACTTGAAGTCAACATCTATCCACCTTGGTGCATCGGCTATCCCGTCAAATGGTCTTTCGCCCCGGCTGTCTATACTGTACAGTCCCTTCGGATGAAGCGACATAAACATGATATCGGCAATATGGCACCAGAAATCGGCAAAAACCCCTCCGGAATAATCCAGGAAATGACGATAGGTTCCATGACATCTTACCGGAGTATATTCCTCATAGGGAGCCGGTCCCAGCCACATGTCCCAGTCGAGGGTTTCCGGCGGTTCCTGGGGCGGGGGAAAACCCAGTCCGGGGGAACCGCCTGTTTTCCATAAACGTACCGTATGTATTTTCCCCAGTCTGCCTGATTGAAGCAATTCGGTAACACGATGGTAATTATCTCCTGCATGTATCTGTGTCCCAAGCTGGAAAACTCTGTTATGCTTCTCGAGATTTTTAAGCATGGCCTGTCCTTCTGCCAGGGAATAGGTGAGAGGTTTTTCTCCGTAAACATCCTTTCCCGACTGAAATGCCATGATTGCTATCGGTGCATGCCAGTGGTCAGGGGTTGCACAGGTGATGGCATCAATATCCTTCCTGTCAAGGATGCGGCGGAAATCCGAAAATACCTCCGCCCTGGAATCCGGATTGATTTCCTGCAGCCGGGCACGGGCTTCCCCGAGCCTTATCTTGTCAAGATCGCATAATGCAGCAACTTCCACTTCAGGTAAATTATTAAACCAGGTCATATGGCTTCTGCCCTGACTGCCAAGTCCGATGACGGCTACTCTTACCCGGTCGCTCGGAGCCACGGCCCGCAGCCCTGAAGACAGCAGCGGCAGACCCATTAATCCGAGGGTACTCCTGGTAATGAATTTTCGTCTGTTGATTTTTGAATTGCTTCCCATAAAATGTTAATTATTGGTTCTTCATGTTAATCCGTGGATTCAAAAATATATATTTGCTGTACCAGATTTAAGCTGAATATTATTATGATACGGATGGCTGTAATTTACACAAATCTTTTCTTACTTGTCATCTTATTGTCCTGTAAAAACAACACTGAGCCGGATAACAGCAAGCCGGACAGGAATACTTTTATGAATCCTGTTTATCCTTCCAGCATGCCAGATCCGAGTATTATCAGGGCTGATGACGGATATTTTTATCTGTATGCAACAGAAGATGTGAGAAATACACCGATACTGCGTTCATCTGACCTTGTCACCTGGAATCTGATCGGTACGGCCTTTACATCAGAAACAAGACCTTCCTTTGAACCGCGGGGAGGCATATGGGCACCCGATATTAATTATATAGCCGGGAAATATGTTCTTTATTACTCAATGTCGGTTTGGGGCGGGGAATGGACCTGCGGAATAGGAGTGGCCGTCAGTGACAGCCCGGAAGGCCCTTTTACGGACAGGGGAAAATTATTCCGCAGCAACGAAATTGATGTTCAGAATTCCATTGATCAGTATTTTTTTGAAGAGAACGGGAAAAAATATCTTTTCTGGGGGAGTTTCCATGGTATATATGCTGTGGAACTTACAGACGACGGACTGGCGGTAAGGGAAGGCACGGAAAAGAGATTTATTGCCGGAACTGCCTATGAAGGAGCCTGTATATACAAAAAGGATGGCTTCTATTATCTGTTTGCATCAACCGGAACATGCTGTGAGGGTATTAAAAGCACGTACACCACGGTTGTGGGCCGGTCGGAAAATCTTTTCGGACCCTATATGGATAAGTCGGGAAACAGTATGAGCAACAATCATCATGAAGTTCTGATCAGTGGTAATGATCGCTTTGCCGGAACCGGCCATAATTCGGAGATAATCACTGACAAGAAAAATAAATCCTGGATTTTATACCATGCTGTTGATAAAATAAATCCAAGGGGAAGGGTGCTGATGCTGGATGAAGTTCAGTGGAAGGACGGATGGCCTTTTGTTGAGGGCAATACGGCAAGCCTTAAATGGACCAGGCCATATTTCTGATACAGGACCGGAACAGAAAGGTTATGTCCCCGGAATTCCGAAATATTACGGCTATCATACTTGCAGGCGGGAAAAACTCCAGAATGGGCGGGATTGACAAAGGTATGCTCCCTGTTAAGAATGTTCCGATGATTGCCCATATCGCGAAACAGCTTGAACCCTTTTTCGGTGAGGTAATAATAGGAGGCAGGACTGACATATATGGTTTTCTGGGGTACAGGGTAATTCCCGATATATCGGAAGGCATGGGGCCCCTGATGGGTATTTATTCATGCCTGCTTGCATCGGATACTGACTTGAATTTTATAACCGCCTGTGATATTCCTGATATCCGGATTGGCCTTGTAAGGGAAATGCTTCGGTTGTCTGCTGAATCAGATATAGTTATTCCCATGGGTGCCGGAAATAAATATGAACCTCTGCACGGGGTTTACAGGAAATCCGTTATTCCTGCCGCTGCTGGACTCTTAGAGGATAAAAGACTCAGGACCTCAGATCTTTTCGAACAAGTGAAAACAATGTTTATTCCTTTTGATGGCCGGGAATGGTATCACAACATCAATACTCCTGAGGATTACAGCAGTTACGCTAAAAAAGCAGATGATCCGGCCTGAAAAACAGTAAACTTTCCCGGGAAAAAACAGGTATTCAGATGGCCTTTTTCTGCATCAGGGGAATAAAACAGCCTGCCAGCACCAGGTCAGAGCATGTCAAATTAAAGTATATTTGCCTAGTATGGAACAAAGAGGATCTCCTTCCGAACTGGGAACAGGAAACATCAGAAAGCTTCTCCTGAAATATGCCATTCCGTCTGTAATTGCGATGACGGCATCATCGCTCTACAATATTACCGACAGTATTTTTATTGGTCATGGAGTAGGTGCTCTGGCGATTTCCGGTCTTGCAATAACATTTCCGCTGATGAACCTTTCTGCAGCTTTCGGTTCGCTTGTGGGAGTGGGAGCTGCGACTCTGATGTCGCTCCGGCTCGGGCAAAAGGATTATGGCACTGCAAACAATATACTCGGAAATGTATTTGTACTGAACATTATTCTTGGCCTGATATATACGGTCGTAGTGCTGCTGAACCTGGACAGGATACTCTATTTTTTCGGTGCCAGTGATGAAACTCTTCCCTTTGCTCATGATTTCATGGTTATAATTTCACTGGCCAATATAATAACCCATCTTTATTTCGGGCTCAATGCCATGCTCAGAGCAACAGGGCATCCCAAAAAATCAATGTTCACCACCCTGTTTTCCGTTCTGATCAATATAATACTTGCACCGATTTTCATTTTCGTGTTCAGATGGGGGATCCGCGGAGCGGCACTGGCAACTGTTATTGCCCAGACATCAATGCTGCTCTGGCAGATACTTCACTTTTCAAACAGCCGGAATTTCATTCATCTGAAAAAAGGCAGCTTTCGCCTGAAGCGCAGGATAGTCACTGAATCCCTTTCGATAGGAATGGCACCCTTTATGATGAATTCCGTTGCCAGTATAATAGTGCTGGTAATAAATACCAGCCTGATCAGGTACGGCGGGGACCTGGCTGTCGGAGCCTATGGGATAATAAACCGGATTGCCTTTCTTTTTATCATGGTAGTCCTTGGCTTCAACCAGGGTATGCAGCCCATTGCAGGGTACAACCACGGAGCCGGGCAGTTCATGAGGGTTAACAATGTTCTGAAGCATACAATAGTACTGGCAACTTCTGTTATGATGGTCGGTTTTGCCATAGGTGAACTGTTTCCCCGTGCTGTCGCTTCCGCATTTACGACGGATCAGGACCTTATTGACATTGTTGTTCCGGGAATGAGGATTGTGATGATGTCATTTCCCATAATCGGTTTTCAGATGGTAACGTCAAATTTTTTCCAGAGTATCGGGATGCCTGTAAAGTCTATTCTGATGTCACTTTCGAGACAGGTTTTTTTCCTGTTGCCATGTCTTCTTATATTCCCGCGTATTTTCGGACTGAAGGGAATCTGGTACAGCATGCCGACAGCGGATGTTATATCAGCAGTTGTCGCAGCTGTCCTTCTTGTCGGACAATACCGGAAGAACAGGTTAAATGAAATTACTCATCAGGAAATCTAACTGTTAATTCATGAAGGAAAATTATATAATTACAATCGGACGTCAGCTTGGAAGCGGAGGAAGGGAAATTGGCCTGAAGCTTGCCGAATCACTCGGGATTTCATTTTATGATAAAGAGCTGATAAGACTGGCATCAGAGAAAAGCGGGCTCAATGAAAAAGTGTTTGAAAGTGCTGATGAGAAGAAACGCTTCAACATATTCTGGGGATTGTTCGGAGTGCACAGCAGTACCCAGACCCCGGAAATCTATTCAGGCTACTATCTGAGCAATGAAACCCTGTTCAAGATACAAAGCGACGTGATAAGGAGTCTGGCAGAAAAAAAATCATGTCTTTTCGTCGGGCGCTGTGCTGACTATATCCTGAAGGATCATCCGAACCTGCTCAGTATTTTTCTGAATGCCGATCTGGATGACCGTATAGGAAGAGTGATGCATATCCACGGGATCAATGAAAAGCAGGCACGTGAACGTATAGATAAAACCGATAAACAACGCGAATCATACTACAACTATTTCAGCAGTAAATTATGGGGAGCTGCCGGATCATACCATCTTTGCATCAATACTTCAGTTCTTGGAATTGAAGAAACAACAGATTTCATAAAGTGTTTTGCAGAAAAAAGATTCAGACTCACGCACTGAAAAGGTAGTCTTGAATTGTTATTAATAATTTTCGTAACTTGAGCCTTGAAATTACCCTTATATACCTGAAACCATGATGTAAGCTCTCTGAATTTTAACCTGACAAGCATGCCAGGCAGGAACAGAATACTAACTGTACAGAAATTTAATTATTAACCAGTGTGTCTCATGAAAAACCGAGTTTTAAAAACAGGAATTACAATACTCTTTCCATGTGTGATGTTGATACTTATGCCATTCACAATATTTTCCCAGACAAGTAATTTTTATAGTTTCAAGATTAAAACACTTGAGGGGAATGATTTTAACCTGGATTCCCTTAAGGGCAAAAAGGTGATGGTTGTAAATACAGCATCCAAATGTGGTTATACGCCGCAATACAAAGATTTGCAGGAGCTGTATGAACAATACAGCCGGAAGCTGGTGATCATCGGATTTCCGGCAAATAATTTCGGAAACCAGGAACCGGGCACTGCTCTTGAAATCAGGCAATTCTGTACCGATAACTATAATGTTACCTTTCCCATGATGGAAAAGATATCGGTCAGGGGTGAGGATATTCATCCCTTGTATAAATGGCTTACATCAAAGGAAGAGAACGGGGTCATGGATTCGGAAGTAAAATGGAACTTTCAGAAATACCTGATAGATGAGGAAGGAAAGCTCGTGGATGTTCTCTATTCAAAGGAAAAACCCGGTTCCGAGAAAGTGATATCCTGGCTGAATTCGCCCGGTGAGAAAAAATCGGTCAGTCCCTGATTTTTCATATTCATTCCCGGGGAAAAATAGCAGTACATCCATCCGGGAAACATTTCAGTCAAATGTAATTTTCTTGAAGTGAAGGAGGCTGATTCCCTTCTTCCGGAAGGCCTTTTTCCCCGCCTTGTCTCCTTCGTGGTCACATATCCTGCTCAGGCCCAGATAAGCATAACCGCAGTATTCATTGCCGTAATCACCGGTGAATGCGATTGCTGAGATTCCGCCCTCATATAATTGCCTGGCAAGCGCAAAGTTTTTATATTTTTTCTCCTGTATTATGCCTTTGATAATCATTAACTGGGCATCAAAATATGCATTCTTTTTATTATTCACTGTTGTTTTAATCATCTCTTCCACGAGTCCATATTCCTTCATTACCAGCAGATTTCTCATATGAAGGGCTTTGTAGTAAATGTTGGAAGGATATTTTTTTGTCAGCATCCCGCTGTAGAGAAGGGCTGTCCGGAAATCATTCTCAAATCCGGCATAAATGAATGACAGTACTGAATAGGATTCCGCTTTCAGGAATATTGATAATTCAGCTGCCCGGGAGAGTTCGGTCAGTCCCCTTTTCATATCACCCGGAGGAAACAGGGAGGCCAGGGGCTTGTACACAGGATTCATCTGCGGATATGCCTCCCTGTAATAGTTGTACAGTCCGGTAGGATAATAGAAATCAGCAAAAGCGGTGACGTGGTCAAAGGATTTCATGATATACCTGTAAGTATTTGTTGCAAGAGTTATTACCTTGAAACTAAGGTTGTTTTCATTGTAGCAAAGAAGCAGTAATCCCCTTGAACACACATTTGTAAGAAGACTCTCTGACTCATACCTGGCTGAATACTGATTTTCAGAACAGAGGTCAATACTGGTTCTGAGGTTGTTTTCAAAAGCCTGCCAGTATTCTGATGTCGGCACCATAGGATAATCCTTCCAGTATAGTGATATCCCTTTTAACAGGTAATTAACCGGATGTCCGGGATACAGTTTTTCCACCTCCGAAAACATGGATGAGGCCCTGGCAAATTCCATGTTGTACAAATAGTCGACTCCTGTTGTTATTTTCCTGACAGCTGCGCTGTCATGAAGCATCTGGGCATATGATGATGGCATTATACTGATCAGGATGCCCGAAATTGCTGAAAGGAAAATTCCTGTCCGTTTTCTCATTGAGGAATATGTTTATTCTCCAAAACTTGTCCCCATATTTTTAGTCAGCTGAACAAGGGAATTGCCGGGTTCAATCAGTTTCAGTTTTCCTGCAACGTCATCAAGGGGAATAGGCACAATATCATTTTTTCTCAGCGCCACCATTTTTCCAAAATCCCTGCGTGCTATCATGTCGGCCGCTTCCGTTCCATACCTGGTGGCAAGCACGCGGTCATAGTGGGAAGGGTTGCCGCCGCGCTGAACATAGCCCAGAACAGTTTCCCTCGTTTCAAGTCCGGTAAGTTCAGTGATCCTTCTGCTAAGGTACTGTGCAGCGGAAATGCCTTTTTCGGGATTTTTGACTCCTTCTGCCATAACCACTATTGAATACGCTTTGTTGTTTTCTGCTCTCTGAAGCAGGTATTCGGCAATTCTGTTTTCCTGGTATGGAATTTCCGGTATAAGGATCACATCGCCACCGCCGGCAATTCCTGAATAAAGAGCTATCCAGCCGGCATGATGGCCCATGACTTCAATGATCATTATCCTTTTGTGTGAATTGGCAGTCGAGTGGAGCCTGTCGATGGCTTCAGTAGCTATGTGGACAGCAGAATCGAATCCGAAAGTGATATCCGTGCCCCATACATCATTGTCAATGGTTTTGGGAATGCCCACGACGTTCAGACCTTCCCGTGCAAGGAGACTGGCTGTTTTCTGTGTTCCGTTCCCGCCAATGCAGACCAGGCAATCAAGACCCATCTGTTCATAATGTTCCTTTATCAGAGCCGGTTTTTTTAATTCCTTGTTGTTTTTATCGGCAGGCTTAAAGGGTTTTTCTCTGGAAGTGCCAAGAATGGTTCCTCCCAGGGTCAGTATTCCCGACAGGTCCTTTTCTGACAGTTCAGTATATTCCTTGGTTATCATTCCGGAAAAACCGTCGCTGATACCGTATAGTTTCATACCGTATTTGAAAATTGCGGTTTTTCCGACTCCGCGTATTGCGGCATTGATGCCGGGACAATCACCTCCGGCAGTCAGGATTCCGATCCTCATGCCATTGCTTTTTCTGCTCATATTGATAATAAATTAACCGACAAAACTAATTTTTTACTCTCAAACAGGTTTTATCAGAATAAAAAAGGAATGAACATTTTTGTTTCTTTCATATATTCTGAATACTGATCCCCGAATCTGGATATCATTTCTTTTTCCTCAATTATAGCCGTTAAATAAAGTGAAAGGGCATTTGTAAGCCCGAGAATGATCTGAGGGATCCCGGGAAGCGTGAACATTATCCCTGTTCCGATCAGAAGCAGCGAACAATAAAGGGGATGCCTCACATACTTGTAAACACCAGACCTGACCAGCATTGTGGTGTTTTCAAAACTATCCTCCGACCTGCCTTTATTTTTAAGAGTCAGAAACCCTGCAATTCCGGGGTAAGCACTGGCGATCAGCAAAATCCATGATAATATCTGATGCCAGCTGAAGACATTGCGGAACCATATTTTATAATTTAAGAGGAAAAGAACAAAAATACTCAGGAAAGAAAAGAACCTGGGAATACCGTGGTATCTCCTGTCCCTTACCGAATAAGTCCAGGAAAAAAATGCTATCACAAAGATTCCGGCAATGAGGATTATCAGGTTCATTTTATCCTTCTCCCGCTATTTTGAATGGATTTCCTTAAGATAATTGTATATCTCGAGCTGGGACCGGAAGGCTTTCTTTCCTGTCTTTACAAATTTATTTGTAAATCCGTGGTCAATGATTCTGGCTTTCACATTATCATTCCACTGGATCTGGAAAAGCTTCTTGAGTTCATTTACCAGGTTTTTATCAAAAACCGGACAGGTCACTTCAAAGCGGCGGTCAATATTCCGCGGCATCAGATCAGCTGAGCTTATATAGCATTCTTCCTTACCGTTATTATGGAATATCATAAATCTGCTGTGCTCCAGAAATCTGTCAACAATACCCCTGGCCCTGACATTTTCACTTAAATCTTTCATTCCCGGCACCAGTGATATCATGCCCCGTACAATCAGTTTAATGCTTACTCCTGCGGCACTTGCCTCATATAGATAATTAATTATCTCATTATCAGTAAGATTGTTCAATTTGAGATGGATATAGGCTTTCCTGCCGGCCCTCGCATTTTTTATCTCATTTTCAATCAGCAGGATTATTTTATTGCGGAGTGAGAAAGGCGACAGGACCAGATGATAGTAATTATCTTTCTTATAGTTGATGTTCAGGAAGTTGAATGCCTTGAACACTTCATTTGTGATTTTGAGATTTGAAGTGAGTAAGAGATGGTCACAGTAAATCCTGGCTGTATCCTCATTAAAATTACCTGTGCCTACCGCGGCATAACGTTTCACGACATCATCCCTGATTCTTGTGATCAGCAGCAGTTTTGCATGGACTTTAAGCCCGGGTATGCCATAGATCACTTTAACACCTTCATCCATTAGTTTTTTCCCCCAGAGGATATTTGCTTCCTCATCAAAGCGTGCCTGAAGCTCAACGACTGTGGTCACTTTCTTGCCATTTCTCACTGCATTCAGCAAAGCATTGATAACATTGGAGTTCCTGGCAAGCCGGTAGAGGGTTATATGTATTGAGGTAACATATGGATCAATGGATGCTTCCCTCAGCAGATCAATCAGGTAGCTGAACGGGTGATATGGAAAATACAGCATGATATCCTTTTTTTTCATTGCTGAAAGGATACTTTTACCCTGCGGAATATCTCGGTGCTGAACGGGAGCAAGGGCTTCGTTGTAGAATTTCTTTTTCCCGAGATTGGGGAAATTCATGAAATCCTTGAAATTATTATAGCGGTCCCCTGGTATTACAGCATCATCAGGACCCAGTTTGAGCTTTTTAATAAGGATTTTCAGAAGATCTTCCGGAATATTCCTGTCGTGAATAAACCGGACGGGTGTTCCCCATTTTCTCTGATGAAGGCTTCTGGAAACCTTCTCAATATAACTCTCCGATATATCGTCAGCTATCTCCAGCTCCGAATCCTTGGTCAGCTTAATTGTGTAAGCGGAGAATTCATCAAAATCGAAAATAAAGAATATATCCTTCAGACCGAATCTGATAATGTCATCCAGGTAAATAACATACTTATCTTCGCCATTTTCCGGCAGGACGATGAATCTCGGAAGCACGTCCGTCGGTATTTCGAGAAGGGCAAATCTTTTTTTGGCAGTTTTTGTATTGCAAAGCTGAATGGCCAGATAAATTGCATCGTCGGTCAGGTTGGGCAGCTTGTAATCATTTTCAATAAGAAAGGGCATCAGTCTTGCCCTGACTTCTGTAAGAAAATAATTCCTTACGAATTCCGACTGTTCCTGGTTTAGTTCTTTCTCGTTGACTATATGAACATTGTGTCTGGCAAGTTCTTCTATAAGAGACGTATAGATTTTTTCAAACCGGCTGTTTTGCTCAAGAACAATTTCCTGAATCTTTTTAAGGGTTGCTTTCGGATTGTATCCGAGAATCTCCTTTGATTTTGCTCCCAGTCCTGACAACTTTTTGAGTGTCGCAACCCTTACCCTGAAATATTCATCCAGATTGTTGGAATATATGCCAAGGAATTTAAATCTTTCAAGGAGGGGTGTGCTGCTGTTCTCTGCTTCCTGCAGGACACGTTCATTGAATGACAGCCAGCTTATTTCCTTAGGGATGTAGGTTTTGCTCATACTGTTTTAACAGGTTTCAGAAAATATTCCTGTCTGCCTGAGGCAACTTTCACCTCTGACCAGGATTTAACGGGAAATGAAATGCAGACAACACTGGTTTTCGTCAGGAATTCACAGCCGGCGCGGCTTAGCCTGTCAGCTATTTCAGTAAAAGAGGGGTTGTGTCCGAACAGTGTAATACTGTCTGTTTCTTCGGGAAGCGTTTTCAGAAAATCCAGGAAATGTCTCAGGTCAGTTTTAAAATAGAGATTACTGTCGATTTTTATGTCTTCCGGTCTGACCCCGGCTTCCCCTGCAAATATGAGGGCTGTTTCAAATGCCCTGAAGGCCGGACTGGTAATGAACAGGCCGGGGGCCTTCTCTTTTTCCATGAACCGCCGGGCCATTCCGTGTGATACCATTTTACCCCTGAGGGTGAGGGATCTTTCAAAATCTGTTATACCGGCAGCCTGTTCCTCTGCTTTGGCATGACGGATAAAAATCAGCTTCTTCATCAGTTCTCAGTATGTAGACATGCATTGATAATTCATACAAATGTAGTTCATTATGTGTTGATTTCAACTGAAGTCACTGAAAAAAATGATTTAGGCGGATGAAATCCCTGTACGGAAGGATCTGATGACAGGCTTTTGTCCCCTTTACGGGCTGTTCAGAATCAATACGTGCAAAAGGACTGATCAGGCGAATTCAAACCAGTGAGAATATCCGGAGCTCTCCTTTTCACGGAAGTTCCGGTGGCAGAATTCATTTGTGTGGCTGTTGTACACATAATCCTTTTCCCATTCGGAAGCATTAATCATTGTTTCCTCAATGGCCTGTATTATAAAACTGAGCTCCTCATCCGTCATTGTCGGATGAAGTGACAATCTGATCCATCCCGGCTTAAGAGACAGGTCTCCCGCTTCAATCCTCTCGGTAATTTCTTTTGAAAGGCTGAAGTTGACATCCAGGAGAAAATGTCCGTAAGTACCTGCACAGGAGCATCCGCCCCTGACCTGTATTCCGTAGCGGTCATTCAGAATCTTGGTGAACAGATTGTGGTGTATGCCGTCGGCATAGAATGAAAAAACCCCCAGTCTGTCGGTTATGTTGTCTGCAAGTATATGTATTCCCTTTATTTCCCTTAATCTGCGAAAAGTTTCCTTTATCAGTTCCTGCTCCCGGTTATGGATGTTCTTTATCCCCATTCGTTCCTTGAGTCTTATTGCCATTGCAGTTTTCATAGCCTGGATGAATCCCGGTGTGCCCCCATCTTCCTTGACTTCAATATCACTGATATAGCTGTAGCCGCCCCATCTGTTTGTCCATTTAACCGTACCGCCACCGGGAGTGTCGGGTATCTGGTTTTTGTAGAGCTTTTTATTGAACACAAGAACTCCTGCACTGCCTGGCCCGCCAAGAAACTTATGCGGTGAGAAGAAAACAGCATCAAGTTCCTGCATTTTATCTTCCGGATGCATGTTTATTTCAACATAGGGGGCTGATGCGGCGAAGTCAACAAAGCAGTATCCCCCGTGTTCATGCATTATCCTTGCAAGTTCCCGGTACGGGGGAAAATATCCTGTTACATTTGAACAACCTGAGAATGATCCTATCAGAAGAGGACGGTCAAGGTATTTGATTATTTCCTTTTTAAGCGCTTCAGGATTTACTTTAAGATCCGGACCGGGCTGAAGTACAACCACATCGGCAAGTGTTTCAAACCATGATGTGTGATTTGAATGATGTTCCGTATGTGTGAGAAATACCACAGGCCGGTTCCGGGACGGGACATCCTTGCATGACTGGTATTTTCCGGATGTGAAGGCACAATATTTCATTGCCTGTTCGGGGACCTTCAGTCCGAGTATTCTTTGAAGCTTGGCTATTGCTGAGGTCATTCCCGTGCCAGTAAACAGGATAACATCATCTTCTCCGGCTCCTACATGCTGTTTTACAATTTTCTGGGCATAGTGATAGGCCGTAGTCATGGCAATACCGGTTGCGGATGATTCCGAATGGGTGTTCCCTACAAGAGGACCCACATCATTCATGATCCTTTTCTCTATGGGATCGTACAACCTGCCGCTTGCGATCCAGTCGGCATATACAAGCTTCTTTAACCCGTAAGGAGTTTCAATTTCCTTGTCAATACCCGTAATATGCCTGCGGAACTGCAGGAAATATTTTTCCAGATCTGTCATAAAAATCCCCTTAAATAGTTTATGTAAAAATAATTATTAATCCCTCATTATCAATATTTATACTTGTGTAAGAGATTGTTTCTGAAAAAAACTGCCCCGGAGTTGCAAATATATGATGAAGGGTAAGGTACTCATATTCAAAATTTGTTTATTTTGAGATAGCAGATTTTTATCATAATTCAAATTAAATTTCAGGCTATGAAACAACTCATTTCCTTAATTTTGCTGACATTACTCAGCTTTTCGGCAATCAATGCACAGACTTCGAAAGTAAGCAAGGACCCTGCAGGAGAATGGAAATATGAAGCTCCGTATGCTCCTTCAGAATATTCCGCCGGAGTGATAAAGATTTCATTTGCAGATAAAAAATATTCTGCAGTAATTACTTTACCCTGGAGTGACTATAAAATAAACGGAGAGAATGTAAAATATGAAAATGACTCCCTGACTTTTTCTGTTTACATCGAGGGGGAGTCAATTTCCATTGTGATGAAGATGGATGATGCATCAAAGATGACAGGCAAAGCATTATATTCAATGGGAGAAATTCCGCTGACGGCAAAAAGGGTAGAGAAATAGGACCGCTTTCTGATATTTGCCGTTTCCGGCATCATCAGAACAGTGCGGAACTGATTTTAATGCTGACTGATACCCTGTCAGGATCAATAAACATTATCGATGAATCTCTCCTTAAAACTGATTGACTGGCTGGTGCTGGGGGTTGTTCTCGGCGGAAGTCTCGGTTTTGGAATGTATATGGCATACAGGAAAAAGTCGGGAAGCAGCAGTACAAATTTCTTTCTTGGAGGAAGGTCCATCAAATGGCCTGTGATCGGCGCATCCCTGTTTGCGACAAACATAGGAGCAGAGCATCTTGTAGGACTTTCAGGCGATGCATACCGCTATGGCCTTTCTGCCGGCCTTGTGGAACTGACCACAGTGATCACACTGGGTTTCAGTTGTGCTTTTCTTTTCCCCTGTTACATGAAGAACAAGCTGTTCACTATTCCGGAGTTTCTTGAATTAAGATATAACAGACGGGCCAGGACGTTCTTTTCCGGGCTGATGCTTGTAATCAGCATAATGACAAAACTTGCTTTCACTCTTTTTGCAGGCGCCCTTGTTCTGAACAGCATTCTTGGCTGGAATATCATGCCGACCATTTTTTATCTTGGACTTACCGTTGCAGTGTTTACCATCATAGGCGGGTTCACAGCCGTTGCTTATACCGATTCCATTCAGGTTATAATCATGATATCCGGTGCGGCAATCATGACAGTTATGGGATTAAACAGGGCTGGCGGCTTCGGAGGACTGATGGAAAAGGTACCGGAAATGATGTCGGTTGCCAGACCTTATGATGATGCTGTATATCCTTTCTGGGGGATACTGGCAACGGCATTTTATGCGGGTATTTTTTACTGGGGCATCGATCAGGTTAATGTACAGAGAGTACTTGCGGCACCGGATCTTAATAATGCCAGAAAAGGTGCAATGTTTGCCACCTTGCTTAAACTGTTTCCCATTTTCATATTTGCATTGCCGGGAGTTATAGCATTTGCTCTGTTCCCCGGTGAACTTCAGGGTGATGAAACAAAGCAGACCTTTGTTCTCCTTCTTGACAGACTGCTTCCGGCCGGTCTGAGGGGCCTGCTGATGGCTTCTCTCCTTGCCGCACTTATTACATCCCTGATCGGAGTGCTGAATTCAGTATCCACCCTGTTTGTCCGGGATTTTATTGTTGAATTCAGGCCTGCCTTTCCCGAAAAGAAGCAGGTTGCTCTGGGAAGGCTTGTCATACTCGTGGTAACCCTTCTTGGAATAGGTGCCGCTTATCTGGTGTATAAAAACGAGGAAGGTTTGTATAAATATCTTCAGACAATCACTGCATATCTTGTCATACCCGTTTTCCCTGCAATTTTTTTCGGGATTACCAGTAAAAAAGTCACACTTAAGGGAGCTGCCGTTTCAGTGATTGCAGGCCTTGTACTTGCCACTCTTTTTGTGACTGATCAGCTTCTCGGCCCTGAGGCCGGCAGCAGATTGTTTCCTTTTCTGTATCATAAACTCACCCTTAATTTCGGTTACCGTGGTTTATGGGCTGAATTGCTGATTACCGCAGTGTTATTTATCGTTTCGGCATTCACGGAAAAGACCGATCCCCTTAAGCTTAAGACAACAACTGTTGACTATTCCGGGGGAATTGCCCCGTTTGAAGGTCTGAAAGACTGGCGCCTTCACCTTTTTCTGCTGACGGTCATTACAATACTTATCCTGTTATGGCTTAGATGATCTCAGGTCCTGAGTTCATGATTCAGTTCCAGCAGGAAGTCTCTGTTGTCAGCTGTCATGTAATGCATCTCACCGCCCATTCTGCTGAACGTCTTGCAGTAACGCAGATAGTAAGCGGGATTGTCATGAGGAGGTTCACCTTTCCGCGACCAGTCCCATTCAGCTTTTGCAAGATCCACCACCAGCATGAAATGGTTATCTATATGGCTGTTATTCTGGATTTTCAGATTCTGTGCCATGGAAAGTGCCTTCTCAAAAATCATCGGGGACATTATGGCTGACCCGACTGAGAGATACACCCCGTTCTCCAGATTATTTACGCTGCCGGCAAAATACAGGAAGTCGGTCAGTGCTGTGCGGCCTATGGCAGAACCGCTGTTCAGGGGATGGTTATAAATTATATCATGACCAATCATCGGATGTCCGGTAAAAGGCACCTTCAGATCAAATGCGGCACATTGTACCGAATACTTCCTGAACGGATGAGGGATACCAAGAAATCCGGACCGGATCCCTGATTTTTCAATTAGATGATAAAAATCAAGGGCAGCTGCTGCCCTCGAGGGGTCAGTCCGGGAATTTATCACGGCCTCATTCAGAAGCTGATCCGGATCAGGTATGTCAATACCGTCGCGTGATATCATTTTCCCGACAGATTCACCATAGCCATGGCCCTCGTATGCACCGGCGACCAGCGCCAGGTTGATGTATTTGCCTGTTTCCTCCCAGATGCCGAACTGCCCGTTTTTTACATTTTCCCGGACATCCTCACTTGACATGCCCTGGAAGGCGAATTCCCAGTCGTGAATAATTCCGGCACCGTTTGTGGCAAGATGGGTAATCCATCCTTTTTCAATAAGGCTGATAAGTATGGGAGCCAGTCCGTTTTTAATGGTATGTGCACCGAAAGCAAGGATTACCGAACTGTTTTCTTCCCTGGCCTTTCTGATCCTGTCCGCCGTTTTCCGGATAAGCTCCCTGTTCTCACGGCTGAGCGACATGGGCAGAGCAGAAACAGGAACTGCTGCGCGTTCAATCATGATCAGATTCCTGCGTTCCGATAACTTCCTGATATGGAGCAGATCCCTGTCAAATTTTCTGAAGGTCATAACTTAATGTTTAACAACTCAAACAAGTATTCTGATTGGGAAAAGTCAGGCATTATGATATCAGCTCCTGCCTTTATCAGTCTTGTCCTTTTTGACAGATTGAGTCCGTATCGCCTTAATTCGTTACTGGCAATCCCTACCGTAAGGCCGCCTCGCTTTTGTGTTTCGCGTATCTCAACGGGGCCGTCGCCAAAAGTGACAATGGACTCGGGATCTGATTTGTCAAGTGAATCAAGTATACGGTCGAGGACCATTTTTTTTGCCTCCTTGTTTATATCTCCGACAGCCCCGTAGATTCTGCCTTCAAAAAGATAATCATAGCCAAGGACCTCAGCTTCATGCCTGACATCCTCCGTATCTGTACCACTGGCCAGGTAAAGCTTGATTCCGCTGTCGTACAGAATTTTAAGAAAGGGTATTGCATTTTTGATTGTAAGATCTTCCACATTAAGCTCACCCGCCAACAGTTTATCCTCACGCTTTTTAACCATGGCAAGAAGCTCCCTGTTATAGATCTCCTTATAGCCGTATTCATCGAGCATCTCTTTCTCACTGACAAAGCCGGATTCCCTGATAATTCCGAGAAGCATTTTCATCTGCATCAGGGTCTGAATTCCTGTTGTACTGTCAATAAACTGATAAACCCTTGCTTCTGTCTTTTTGAGCAGCGCTTCATCTGCACCGGAATATTTATTTCCGAGAATTGCCCTGATCATAACGGGTGCCATTAATTTTTCCCAGCCTTCACGAAGTGTGGATACTGTGCCGTCGTTATCGAATACTGCATGCCTGATCACAGGTTTTCCGGGCCATTTGTTAATAATTTCAACTTCTGTGTTCCCGTGGTATTTTGCCTGACGTATATCTCCGGCCAGATCAGGACGCCAGGTGAAGTCAGGATCAGTCCCTGCCTGAAGTATTTCCTCAGGAGATGCAGTGCCCGTCTGGAAAAGCTTTCTTACAGTCACGCCTGCAACCAGAGTTCCCAGTTCGGCGGCAATTTCTGCTGAATATCCGGCTGCCAGTGCGGACGCCGCACCTGCAAGATAACTGTCTCCCGCACCAACGGTGTCCACCCGGGACAGTATCATCAGCCCGGGAATCTCTTTTATACCATTCTCATCGGCAATCAGGGACCCTCTGCTTCCCCGTGTTACCAGAAGCGGTTTTCCGTATCTTTCAAAAAGCGTGGCAGCTGAATTCCTTGCTTCAGCCAGAGGTACAATTTCATCCGGATTCCTGTCTATACTGCACTGACGGGAAGCCTCCACCTCATTCATTTTTCTCCAGGCTCCCCTGTAATCGCCGATATGGTTCCTGCTGTCGGCTATGAATATAGTCTGGGGAAACAAATTAATCAGTTCTGCCAGCTTTTTCCTGAAATATGCAGTATGGATCCCGGAAAGAACCTGTTCATTGATTATAATGAGATCTGTTTCAGCTACCTGATCCTTTAGACTGCTTAGCAGCAGGTCGGCTGTTTCAACCGACAGAACGTTAAAATTGCCGAAATCAATCCGGCTTTTTTCAATGTCGCCGGAATAGGGTTTTATATAAACATGTGTTGACCAGTTCTGATTCTGGATTAAAAGATTATCTGTAGAAATGCCTGCCTGTTTCATCAGTCTGACCATTTCCACTCCGAACGGATCATTGCCGATAACACCGAAAGCTCTTACATCCTTTACCTGCATCGCTGCAAGATTGCTGGCTACATTTCCCGCCCCGCCCAGCGAATATTTCTGCTCTTTTACAGGTATTGTCGGTTCTCCGGTTTCTATCGAGATTTCGCTTTTCGAATCATCAGTGAACCAGTAGGCATCAAGGCAGAAATCGCCTACAATTGCAATACTTGCATCCTTTATCCTGTTGATTACTTCTTCCAGTAGTTCCTTATCCATATCTGTTTGTTTTACCTGATTTCCTGTTTTCCAGACTTTTCCGGCTCCTCGCTTCCCCGGGTCTCCGGCACCACGTCCCGGTCAGTCCTTGTCTTTCAAGTTGTTTGTTTCTTCCCCATAGAAATATTCCTCAACAATCCTGCATATAGCATGATAAACAGGGAGCTGCAGTTCCTGTACGGAAGCAGTCTGTTCCCGCGGAACATTGATAAGGATGTCACAATATTCCTTCATTTTGCCGCCTGATTTCCCTGTTATCCCAACAACCGTGATGTTCATGGCTCTGGCAGTTATGCAGGCATCTATTATATTTTCCGAATTTCCTGAAGTACTCAGGGCAAGGAGTACGTCTTTTCCCTCACCATAGCCAATGATTTGCTGGGCAAAGATCAGTCGGGGACCGATATCGTTGCTGATTGCGGTAATGAGTGATGTATGAGCCGCTAATGAAATTGCCGGCAGTCCGTGTTCAAGTTTCTCAGCCAGGTATCTGCCCCGGTCCGGGGATATATCTGCAAGTCTTTTCTTGAAACTCACATCCAGGGGTCTCCGTTTTTCAAAACTTTTCATCAGTTCACCCGCGATATGGCAGGCATCGGAACTGCTTCCCCCGTTTCCGCAAATCAGCAGCTTGCCGCCGGCAGTGTAACATTTGACAATGATTCCGGAGGCCTTGTCTATTGCATCCCTTAATTCCGATAATTCAGGATATTTTCCGATCAGATTATCCAGTAAGATTTTCCTTTTCATTAAATCAGTTATACTGTCATAAAAATAACATAATTCACGGAAATTCCCCTAAGGACAGCCGGGATATTACCCGGTTACCTGATACCGGTATTTTTTCTTCAGCTTTTTGACATGAATTTTATCTGGATTCCGCCGAACAGCATTCTGCCAAAATCGGGATATCCGTTGACGGTGGAATATTTTCTGTCAGTCAGATTTTTTATTCTTGCATAGAACCTTACCGGTGTATTCCATTTTGTGGTATAGCCCCCGTTGCAGTCAAGAACGAGAAAATCCCCCAGAGGCTGCGGGCCATCCGCAGGCCTGACAAAACGGTCATTTTCAAAAGGCGAAACATATTTACCCATGATGTTGAGATCAAAATTATTCCAGGCTGAATAAATTCCTGCATTTGAAATCCATACCGGATGTTCCTTGTTAATAACCATTTTGTTGTTCTCTTCCATCTTTGACTGCATTATCGTGAAATTGAAGAACGGTTTGATGATTTCGAACAGCAGGGGTGCGGTTATTTCAAATTCAATTCCTTTCTGATACTGATTGCGGTTGTGATAGAGTTCCCTCCGGATATTTGTTTGCGGATCCAGGTATGTGGTTCCGCTCAGGACAATACCGTTACTCTGGTATACACCGAAGGCTGTCAGGGTCATTTTCCCGTCTTCTCCTATATTGTGCAGCAATCCTATATCAATCTTGTATCGGGTTTCATTCAGGGGCTCATTAACAGGTTCTCCTCCATTGTTGTCCAGAAGTGTACCTGCCCTGGGCCTGATATTCCCGGCAGCGGAATTGAGAAAAAGCGAGAATTTTTCAGTGGTATTGTAGGTAATTCCGAAACTTCCCTGGACTATTGCCGGTTCCCATTCATCCTTCACAGGTTCAACCTGCCTGAAAGGCCCTCCTCCGCCTTCAATGTTGAATGCCCCGTAGTCGTTAAGGTAGGTGCGGGTGATCCTTATCCCGGCATCCAGGGTAACCGGCCCCAGCCGCTGTTCATCCGTTAACACGCCGGAAAAGGTTTCCGTATCGCACCTTTTGCCCATGTAAAACCTTTTCCCGTAGGGAGCAATCCAGTGATTATACAATCCTCCGAATCTTAATACGTTGTCGGGGAGTATTCTTACAGACTGGATGAAATTCAGCCCGAATTCGTAATCCTTTTCACTGGCAGTGGTTTCTTCAACCTTGTCATAAAAGGTCGGATCACGCCTGGTGTAAAACAGCTGAAGTTCGGAAGACAATGCCGAAACCGGCCTGTATGTCAGTTTAACATTGGACAGGAAAGCCTTGTAGGGGTCAAAGCCCTGAATCATGTTCCGGACTCTGTCTTCCGCCGGAGGCAGTGCAATGGCCATCTGCCTTTCGCCATTGAGATAAAAAAGACTTGCATTCAGTCCCAGTTTGTCCGTTATTTTCCAGTTCATTCTTGTGTACAGGTCAGTCATGGATTCCTTTGCGTGCCTGCCTTCCGGGCCGCTGGTCCTGTCGAATCCCAGACCTGCTGCATAACTGAAATTACCAATCCTGTTTCCCGTGGAAATATGGGAATGAAGTGAATTGAAAGTGCCGTATTCCAAATCGAGGGTTGTTTCAAATCTTTCGTATTCACGGGTTTTGATATTGATAAATCCTGCCAGTCCTGACAAACCCGTCAGTAGTGCAGCACTCGATCTGATCACTTCAATTTCCTCTATGTCGGATGAGGACAGGAAATATGGCAGTTCTTCAAATTCCTTCTGCCATACTCCGTTAATCGCATAATCAGGATAGGGATATTTCTGACCTCTTACGGAAAAAAACTGTTTTACCTGCCTTCCCCTGGTTTCGGTGAAACCACCCGGAATAAAACTGACAGCGTCAATCAGGGTTCTTGCACCCTGGTTGCGTATGTCAGACCGGCGCACGGTACTGATTGTCGGGAAAAGGGATACAGTTTCAGTATAGGGTTTTGCCACGGGGTCAACAAGCCTTATCCTGGCCCGTATGGTAATGGTATCAATCTCATAGGTACCGGGCAGTAAAATAGTGCCTTGCGGATCCTGGGCAGTGATATGAACTGTTGAAAGAAAGAAGACAAAAAAACATAAGAGCCTTGAAAACTGTTTTGAAGTGAGCATAATTGTAATTTAAATTGATATTCTGATCAGTGGCGCAAATTAAAAAAATGAATCTTTTAACTTGGTTAAAATTAGTTAAATCATTTGTCTCTGATAATCATTTTCAGCACTATCAGTTCCTTATTGTAAAAAGGATGATTATTTTTACCTTATCTGAAATTTATTGTTTGAGTTGAAACAAATGATGTTTTAATACCGGAAATTCAGCATGAAACTGATTGCAATCTTTTTTTCCCTGTTTGTTACCTCGTTGTCAGGTTCAGGGCATTATGACTGGCCGATGTGGAGATTTGACCACGGCCGTTCTGCTTCCACTCCTGAACAGCTGGCCGATAAGCTGTTCCTTCAGTGGCAGGTAAACTATTCTCCCAGGGAACCCGTATGGGATGATCCGCTGAATCAGAATCTGATGCAGTATGACAGGATCTTTGAGCCGATTGTGGCAGAGAATAAACTGTTCATCGGTTTCAATGACCAGGACAAGGTATCGGCCCTGGATATCAGTTCAGGGATGGAGTTATGGCACTTTTTTACTGACGGCCCGGTCCGTCTGCCCCTGGCCTACAGCAAAGGGAAGATTTTTTTTACTTCAGATGACGGATACCTTTATTGTCTGAGCGCAGAATCAGGTCAGCTCCTGTGGAAAAAAATGCTTGCACCGGCGTCAAACAAGCTTTTGGGCAATAAGCGCTTCATCTCAATGTGGCCTGCCAGAGGCGGCATTGTAATACAGGATGATGTGATTTATACAGCTTCAAGCATTTTTCCGCTGATGGGTACATTTATTTATGCAATAAATGCCGCTGATGGTGAAATAATCTGGAAAAATGAAGGAACAGGAAGCAACTATATTCTCCAGCCCCATAATTCACCGGCATTTGCTGATATTGCACCGCAGGGATGCTTTACCATCAGCGGTGACAGGCTTCTTGTTGCGGGCGGCAGATCAGTTCCGGCCGGCTTCGATAAAGCCACGGGTGAAAAACTGTTTTATCAGCTCGCTCCAAGCGGCAAGACGGGTGGTGCTTTTACCTGCGCAAATGACAGGGTGTTTTTCAATCATCACCGGGAAAGGCTTACCGGCATGTATGATTCCGAAAATGGGAAAAAACTGATTCCGGTGGCCGGAGAATACCCGGTTATTGAGGGAGATAAAATCTATTTTTCAGGGAAAGACATTACATGTGTATTTCTTGATGAGTCAAAAAAGCTGGATACTCTCTGGACTATTGACGTTCCCGCGGGAACAGACCTGATAAAGGCGGGTAACTGTCTTTATGCAGCAGACAGTTCAGGAATATATGCCGTAAGAATTTCCGGCAGCGGAAAACCGGAACTGGTCTGGAAATATTCCCCGGAAAAAGTCATTGACCGGCTGGTGGCCTCGAACGGCAAACTTATCGCTGTTGCAAATGATGGCACTATAATGGCTTTTGGTGATAAAGCTGCTGACAGGGTCCTTGTACATGAAAAAGCAGTGGCCGGACCCCGGAAGGTATCAGGTAAAATTCAGCGTCTCATCAGTTCTGCCGGAATCAGTGAAGGATATGCACTGGTTTTTGGTTCCGACATGGGACTTTTATCAGGCCTGATGAAAGAAACAAGCCTCAGAACAGTGGTTTATGAAAAGGACCGGCAGAAGGTGGAGGCCCTGAGGGAACATTTTAACAAACTCGGAATACATGCAGACCGTCTTATGTTCCTGGAATTTGAAAAGCCAAATCCTGTTCTTCCCAAATATTTTTCCTCACTTACGGTTATCAATGAGAACTTCGGTTTTGACAATGAGTTCCTGGAAATGATTTACGAATCAACACGTCCCTACGGGGGGAAAATTCTTATCAGGACCGGCAGGACGGAAAGGGAAGAACTTGAAAGAACATTCCTGAGCCTTAATCTGTACGGGGCTGTAATGAAATCTGACAGACTTTATTCCATGATAACCAGGGAAGGATCCCTTGAAGGTTCCTCGGCCTGGACTCATAATTACGGCGATATTGCCAATACTGTCAAGTCGGATGACAAGCGGGTCAGAGCCCCTCTGGGAATATTATGGTTCGGAGGGAATTCAAACATGGATGTTTTGCCCAGGCACGGGCACGGACCCGGGGAGCAGGTGGTTGACGGACGTCTTATTATAGAAAGCCTTAACGGTATAAGTGCCCGTGACGTTTATACCGGCAGGGTTCTCTGGAAAAGGGATTTCAGGAGCCTGAAGGATGATTTCTGGCTGGTATATTATGATGAATCGTATGATGAGGAGAATCCGCTTGATCCAAAATACAACCAGGTGCATCTGCCCGGATCAAACGCACGGGGAACGAATTTCATTGCCACCAGGGAATATGTTTATGTTATTGAAGGAGATACCTGCCATTTTGTGGATATTAAAACAGGAGATCTGATAAAATCATTCACCACGGGCGATGAAGAGACAAAGGAACTGGGCTATATAGGTGTATATGAAGACCTTCTGATTCTGGGCAAAAACTTTTCCGAATACACGGGTCTGGAAAATGATTCAATGAAGATTAAAAATCCGAAGTTCACTGATTATAATCTTACTGCCAGCAATGAGCTTATAGTCGTGAACCGGTTTACGGGAGAAAGGATCTGGAGCATGGAAAGCAATCACGGATTTATTCATAATTCAGTAATAGCCGGTGATGATATTCTTTTTTGTCTTGACAAACTTCCCCAATATGTTGAGACGAAGCTGAAAAGGAGGGGAGAGTCGCCCCCGGAGGGATCCAGGCTGCTTTATGTTGATATCAGAAGCGGCCGGATACTGAATGAGGTCACTGAAGATGTCTTCGGAACATGGCTGGGGTATTCCTCTGAACACAGGCTCCTACTTCAGGCAACACGGCCTTCAAGGGATATGCTTCATGGTGAGGAGGGAAACAGGATGATAACATACAATGTCCTTACAGGGGAGAAGATATGGGATAAAGCACTGAAATATGCCAATCCGCCGATAATACATAATGATAAAATCTATACCAACGGCGAAGGTTTTCACCTTTTGACCGGTGAAATCCTTTTTGAGAAGGACCCGCTTACACAGGAGGATCTTAAATGGAATTTCAAGCGTGAGTACGGATGCGGTATTGTGGCGGCAAGTGAACATCTTCTGACCTTCCGGTCAGCTTCCGCCGGTTTCGTGAATCTCGACGTATTCGAAGGAACCGGCAGCCTTGGAGGGTGGAAGGCAGGCTGCTCCACCAACCTGATTGCCGCTGACGGAGTTCTTAATTCACCCGATTATACCCGGACCTGCCAGTGTCCCTACCAGAATCAGACATCCCTGGCACTGGTATATATGCCCTGGATGACATACTGGACAAACAGCAACTATAAATGGGATGGTAAAAAAATCAGGCAGTTCGGACTGAATCTCAATGCACCCGGGGACAGAACTTCCGAAAACAATACACTGTGGATGGAATATCCCTTCGTTTCAGGTTCCGATCCGGGAATACCCGTTAGGATGGATACGCTGAATTATTACCGGATACGAAAGGAGCCTATATCCGTTGTATCACGCGGTACGCCCTGGGTAAGTGCGAGTGCTCTGTGCGGAGTCAGGTCCTTTGAGCTTACCATTGCAGATGATGAGGATGTGACTGAAACCTGGTACACGGTTAAACTGTATTTTTCAGAACTTGAGAATAAAAAACCGGGAGAGCGCGTGCTGAATATCAGCCTGCAGGGTGAGGAAGTACTGCGGAATTTTGATATTGTTTCAGAAGCAGGGAAAACAGACAAGGAAGTAATAAAATCATTTACAGGGATCAGGGCCGGAAGAACCCTGCGGCTGGACCTGATACCTCTTGAAGGAAATACAATCATTTCGGGTGTGGAAATGATTGAGGAAAAAACAGCCTGTAAATACTGAATAAGATGAAACCTGTTTATCTCAGAATATTGGTTCTGTCCGGCATACTAAGCATGGCATGTACCACAAAAGTATCCGAATGGGTGCTGCTTAACAGCGAAGCCAATAATTACTTGCTTGTTTATTATCATAAAGACCCTGTTACTGAGCCGGTTAAAAAACAAAATGAACAGATAGGCAGGGAGATAAATTCAGCTAATATTCAATTCCGTAGCATACTGAGAAATGACATAGAAAAACCCTATTATGCTCTGATTTACGGGAACAGGCTGTTTTCAACATACAATAACCACGCGGAGCTTAAAAATCTTTCCGTTTCGCCATTGAGGGAAAAGATTGCTTCTGAACTGATGTCGGGAATGCTTTGCGTAATGCTTTATCTTAAAACCGGAAACCCGGAAAAGGATGCTCCTGCCTCTGAGATAATAAAAAGAACAGTTGCAGCATCCCCGTTCAGAGAGGTGGTGTCCGTAAGGGAACTCGACAGAAGCAGTACGGAAGAGAAACATTTTGTTTCAATGCTTCTGAATGTGGAAAACGACCTGAAAGAGATAAACGAACCGATGCTGTTCGGAATCTTTGCCAGGTTCAAGGCTCTCGAACCACTTCTGGCAAGGGGGATTTCAACAGAAAACATAAACCTGATGATTGATTTCCTGACTGCTGACTGCAGTTGCCTTATTAAGGACAATCTTCCGGGCACGGATATTCTGTTCACAAACAACTGGGAAAATCCTCTTCCGGCACTGGTTAACAGGATACTGGACGAGAACCCTGCCTTACTGCATCACTGATGAAGCAGGATACCCTTCAATACAGGTCTATTGATGACAGACCTCTGCCCAAATGGCTGACCGATCAGAGAGATGGTCTGAACCGGTATCAGCCGGAGAAACTCGAAATGAAGGAAGACAACTCCCTTACCCTGTCTTTCCTGCTGACAGGAGGGATAATAATACTTGTCATTGCTGTTTTAACAGTATATGTATTGAAGAAAAGGCCAAACAGGTATTGAAAGGTCCGGGCAAATGAATTAAATATTTTAAGCTGAAAACTGAACAAGATATATGATGAATTCACTGAGACTGATTATCAAAGAGCTCCTGTACCGCAGGGGAAGTACCCTGGTTATCCTGCTGACAGTCATAATTGCCAGTACTGTTTCTGTGGCAATTTATACCCTCAGCAAGGCAAGCGAGAATGAAACCCGTAAAATAATGAGGGAACAGGGTCTGAACCTTTACATATTTCCGAAGGGAACCAACCTGATTGATTTTTTTTCAGTAAACGATACTCCGGTCTTTCCCGAGGATTATGTGGAGGTTCTGGCCGGTTCAAGAACTTTCGATGCGGTCCGCCACCTTACCGGAATTCTCCAGGTGAAGTATAATGACTGGAAGGATCCGAACGGTTCAAGCCATCAGATCCTGCTTGTCGGATACAAGGATGAGGCAATGCAGCGGTTCCTTCCGAAACAGGAAATCATGGGAACCGATGTTGTGGAAGGAACAGTTCATGTCGGTTCTCTTCTTTCGCGGAATATACCGGACAATACACCCTTTACCATTACGGGCAGGGATGGCAGTCAGTACAGTTTCGAGGTGGCTAAAAGGTTTGAAGAAGGCAGGGGGATGCTGGATCAGGGTGTGGCTTTTAACCTTCATGATCTTCAGAATATTCTGGGTATGGAAGGCAAAATAAACAAGATCGAAGCCCTTGGATGCATTTGTCACGACGGCAGGATAAAAAATGCCCGGAAACAGGTACAGGAGATATTTTCAGATCTGGAAGTTGCAGAAATAAGCAATATTGCCGATGCAAGGGAGAATCAGCGACTGATGATGAATAAATACGGATCATTCATAATTCCCTTCATCATTCTGACATGCCTGTTAATAACCGCTCTTCTTTTTTACCAGAACGTAACCGTAAGGAACCGTGAAATAGGATTGCTTAAGGCTATGGGAAGAGGAAATGCAACTATATTGTTTCTGTTTCTTGCAAAGGCATTTATACTTGGACTGACAGGAGGGGTGGCCGGATTTTTCACAGGCACATGGATAGCCGGATATTTCGGGAAAGAGATTTTTCTTTTTACATACAGTGCCATTAAACCGGTCTGGAGCCTGTT
Organism: Bacteroidota bacterium; assembly: GCA_029547705.1. Taxonomy (GTDB): domain Bacteria; phylum Bacteroidota; class Bacteroidia; order Bacteroidales; family VadinHA17; genus LD21. The sequence goes on from JAKPOU010000041.1 coordinate 340,627, forward strand.
CATCGTCACCCTGATCATTTTCCCCGTCCTCTGGATGCTGGCAAGCTGGATACCCGCACTGAGGGCTACCCAGATTGATGCCGCAAAAACCCTGAGCGGGGAATGAATGTTTCTCTTTCCTTTTCCCCGTATCCGGCCCGGAAGCAGTTGTAAAACAATATAAATTTCATATTTATGCTTGAACTTAAAAATATTACAAAAACATATCATAAAAGCTCTTCACTTTTTACTGCTCTTGATAATATCAGCCTCAAAGTTGACAGGGGGGATTATCTCCTGGTCAGCGGACCGAGTGGTGCGGGAAAATCAACCCTGTTGTATGTTGCGGGGGGTATGATACGACCGGATGCCGGAGAAGTGAAATATGAGGGAGAAGATATTTCCGGCATGAACAACAAGGCAAAAAATGAATACAGGAGGAAACATGTGGGCTTTGTGTTTCAGCAGTTTCATCTGATGCCCTTTCTGTCGGTGCTGGAAAATATAAAAATGGCATGCTATGAAAGGTCTCAGCTGGAGGCTGTTGACAGCTACATGGAAAAATGCTTTCTTACACCATTAAGGAATAAGAAGCCTTCAGAGCTCAGTGTCGGAGAAAAACAAAGAACCGCTTTCGTAAGGGCAATCATTACCCGGCCCGGTCTTTTGCTGGCGGATGAACCCACGGGCAATCTTGATCCGGCGAACAGTGAAATACTGATGTCACTGATAGATGATTTCCACAGGGAAGGAGGTACTGTCCTGCTTGTCTCACACAACCCCGTTGCTTCAAAATATGCCGGGAAACAGATAGTCCTCAGTGAGGGGAAAATCGTTTCCGGAGAATGATCCTTATATTTCTTTCCTCCTTCTTATACGTATAAATACCACTTAAAATAGGCTTTAATCTTCTTACCTTTTTACAGGCATAGCAATACTTTTGTTTTAAGTATTTCAACAAAGGAAACTGTGATGGAAAACTACTGTGAAATGCTCATGGAGGATGTGAGGTTCAGAGAGGGACTCAACGCCTGTATCAATTGCGGAGTTTGTACGGCCATCTGTCCGGCTGCTGAATTCTATGACTATGATCCCAGAAAGATCGTCAGTCTGGTCCAGACGAAAAACAATGAAGAGATTGAAAAACTCATGAAGTCTGAAACCATCTGGTATTGCGGACAGTGCATGTCCTGCAAGACCAGGTGCCCCAGAGGCAATGTCCCGGCTTTTGTTGTAATGGCACTGAGGACATTGTCCATGAAGCTCGGGTTTTTTACCGAATCTGAAAAAGGCCGTCAGCAGTTTGCCATAAAAAGGACCGTTGGAGAAAATATCTTCAAGTATGGATACTGCGTGGCAAGCTATGCCGTCAGCCCGGAAATGCACCCCGAACAGGGACCAATCTGGGAATACCTGATTCAAAATGCTCCTGATGTTTACAAACGTCTGGGAGGGGGCCATTATGATGAGCTGGGAGCCGGGCCGCTGAGGAAAATTCCCGAAGATGCAAAGGAGGAACTGATAAAAATTTTTGAAGTATCCGGAGGAACTGAGCTCTTTGATGACATTGAAAAGCATTCCAGGAAGAAAGCTGCTGACATGGGGCTTCAGTTTGATGACGAAGGTATTGATAATGAATATTTTATTGAGGTGTTTACCGCAAATAAAAAAGACCATCATGCTTAACCATATAAACCCGGTAAAATGAAATTAGAAGGTAAAAAAAGAATCTGGTCCGAATATCAGAAAGAGATAGCTGATGATCATTATTTTTATGTAAGATCATGTATAAGACAAAGCTTTTTTCCGGGGTCAGAGCAGTTTTTCCTGCATTTCCTGGGGGATGTCCTCGGAAAGGATATATATGAGAATCCTTCCCACACCACATGTACCGGTATCGGATATCATTCCGATGTTGTTCCCCTTTCAACAATAATGACGGTCATTGCAAGGCATTATGCACTTATGAAGGAAGCAGGATACAAGCATATAGTAATTTCCTGTGTTACATCCTTCGGTATTTACACCGAGATATTTGAAACCTGGAAGCATTTCCCCGAAGAACTGGAAAAGACCCGTGAATATCTTTATAAAGCAACGGGAAGAGAATTTGATCTTCCGGAAAGTATGACCCATACAAGTGATATAATTTATAAATTCCGCAATGAGATTGCCGACAGGGCAAAATACAGGCTTGTTAACCATGAAACTGGTGAACCTCTCAATGTTGTTGAACACATCGGCTGTCACTATTCAAAAATGTTTCCGAAGTATGGTGTAGGCGGGGCTGAATTTCCCAATGTGCTGGGAGGAATGATTGAAGCCTGGGGCGGAAATGTTGTTGATTATCCGGAAAGGAGACATTGCTGCGGATTTGGTTTCAGGCAGTACCTGGTTCAGGCCAACAGGGGTTATTCCCTTTCAAACACCGCCAAGAAATTCAGTTCCATGAAGCCCTATAAGCCCGACCTGGTTCTCACCAATTGTCCGGGATGCACGATGTTCATGGATAAATGGCAATATACCATCAGGGAAATGGAAGGCACTGTTTATGGGAACAACGGGGAATCAATACCGGTTCTGACCTATGAAGAACTGGCCGGCCTGGTTATGGGCTACAATCCCTGGGATCTCGGTCTGCAGTATCACATGGTCCAGGCGGAGCCTTTGCTGAAAAAACTTGGAATTGAATATGATCCCGCGGACAAGTTCAAAACGAAAGACGGCAGACAGATGCCGGTTCCTCAGAATCTGATCAATGCTTAAGGCTGATAAAAGGGAAGTTGTTGTTATCGGAGGCGGGGCTGCCGGAATGGAGGCTGCGGGGCAACTTGCAAAAGCCGGTTGTATTGTCACGCTTCTTGAAAGGGAGTCCGTAACGGGCGGGCATGTAAAGAACTGGTATCATCTTTTTCCCGATTCCCGGAACAGTGATGAAGTTATTGAATACCTTGCCAGACAGGTAAATCACGATAATATTACTGTCCGTACAGGAGTAACTGCAGGTTCACTGGAAAAAAACGGAAAGTCAATCATCATAAATACATCCCGGGGAGAGAGAATCAGATCGGATGCGGTCATCGTGGCAACGGGCTTTGATCTTTTTGAAAGCCGGAGAAAGGAAGAATACGGGTATGGGATTTATGACAATGTGATAAGCTCGGCTGATCTGGAAATGATGTTCCGTAAGGATTCAATAAAAAGGCATGACGGTGAAACGCCGCGCAGAATAGGTTTTGTGCATTGTGTGGGATCACGCGATGCAAAGGTAAACAACCTGTATTGCTCCAAACTATGCTGTGTGACGGCTGTAAAGCAGGCAATGGAAGTAAAAAAGCATATAGGGAATGCAAGTGTCTATTGCTTTTACATGGATATGAGAATGGGAGGGGCCTTGTACGAGGAACTTTACAAGGAATCACAGGAGAAATACGGAATAATATATATAAGGGGAAAAGTATCGGAAGTATCGGAGAACATAGATACCCGTCTTATTGTAAAGGTTGAGGATACCCTTGCCGGACGGCCTCTGAGGATGGAACTGGACATGCTGGTTCTTATGGCAGGGATGGAAATGTCGGAAGGCGGAATGGGACTTGCAGAATCTTCAGGTCTCAAAACCGGTGAAAACAGGTTTTTTGCACCTGCTGATCATCATTTCGGAACCAATAAGAGTACTGTAGCCGGGATTTTCTATGCGGGAGCCTGTACTGCACCGATGAATATTACCGAAACAATATCTCATGCCCGGGCGGCTGTAGCTGATGTAATGGATTATTTCAGAAATATTTAAGTCTGATATGGGAGATTTTGGATTTACAGTACTGAAGGAACGACATATCAATTATGACGCCAATGACAAGAGCATTGCGGAATATATTGCTGAAAGGGAACCCAGTTTCAGAATATGCATTGAATGCGGGTGCTGCTCTGCAACCTGTACCACGGGAAATTTTATCAGGTTCAGTCTCAGGGAACTCCAGATATTGCTTAAACGCGGTGAAAATGAGATTGTCAGGGAGCAGATTGACAGGTGTATGCTTTGCGGTAAATGCATACTTGTATGTCCGAGGGGAGTGAATACCAGGAATGTGATCCTGCTTGCCAGGGAAGCATTCAGAAAATCGGTGGAAAATGAAATTTGATCCTTTTGTCATACCGTTTAACATTGGTCTCTTTTTCATACTGATCTATGCCGTTGTCCGGAGCATCATCTGGTTCAGGGCTCTTTCACGCCCGGACAAGCTGAGGCTGCAGCGGGGATTTTTCGGAAGGGCATTCGGACAAAGCCTGAAGGAGATATTCCTTGAAAGTCTTTTACACAGGAAAATCTTCAGGACAAACTTCTGGCTGGGTTATATGCATATGAGCCTGGCATTCGGGTGGTTCCTGCTCATTTTATTCGGAACAATAGAAGCTGATATTTTCGGGGATTCACATCTGAATCCTCCCTATAAGGCCATATTTTTCAAATTCTTCAATCCGGTTCACGGAATGAAGGGGATTGAAGCTGCCTATTCCTTCCTGATGGATCTTATTCTGGCTTTTATTCTTTCAGGACTGCTGCTTGCCATAATAAAAAGATTTTATTCCCGGGTTGTCGGAATGAGAAAAACAACAAAACTGAAGGTTCTTGACAAGATAGCCCTGGCCTCATTATGGATGATTTTTCCCAGCCGCCTTCTGGCAGAAAGCTTTACAAGCGGGGCCTATGGTAGCGGAAGCTTTCTTACCGGTTCCCTCGGATCATCACTGGCTTCATTTCTTCCGGCAATTGAAATGGCATATCCGTTCTGGTGGCTCTATTCGCTGTCTCTCGGTACTTTTTTCATCCTGCTTCCGCTTACAAGGTATATGCATATACCTACGGAATTATTCCTGATTTTTGCCAGGAACTCCGGGATCAGAACCGGCGATCAGCCGGATGCATTTATGGAAATGCAGATCTATTCATGTTCCTCATGCGGAATATGCATTGATGCCTGCCAGCTTAACTTCTCCACAGGAATTACCAATATCCAGGCGGCCTATCTGCTCAAGGGGCTAAGAAATGATGAGGACGTTCGTGATATAGCCTACAACTGCCTGATGTGCGGCCGTTGTGATGTAAAATGTCCGGTGGGAATTGAACTGACACCCGTAAGAATGATTGCCCGGCGGTCACAGGAAACTGAAACGAAGGAAAAAAACGGGATCTGGAAAAAATACTTCCCTGACCGCCATCATCCTGCCTCCTCAAAACAAAGTAATGAGCCGTCGTACAGCTGGCTGCCGGAGGCAGAAGCGCCGAAAGCCGATATTGTTTATTATGCCGGCTGCATGACACATCTAACGCCGGCCATTAAAAATGCAATGGTTAAGATTCTGGATGCTTCCGGTCTGAAATATGATTTCATCGACAGGGACGGAGGGGTTTGCTGCGGACGCCCTCTGATGCTTGCCGGCCAGGATAAGGAAGCCAGGGAGCTTATTAACTATAATTCACAGGCTATCCTGAAGTCGGGAGCAACAACCCTTGTCACTTCCTGCCCGATATGCTACAAGGTTTTCAGGGAAAGCTACTACCTTAACGTGGAGGTATTACATCACACCCAGTTTATCCGGAGACTGATACTGAAAGGAACGATCAGGCTTAATTTCCTGAGAAAAACGGTAACCTATCATACACCATGCGAACTGGGGAGAAGATCGGGTATTTATGATGATCCCAGGCTTGTTCTCATGCATGTTGCACGTTTCCAGAAAACCGGTTTTGATGATGAAAACTCCCTGTGCTGTGGTGGCAGCCTTGGAAATACGAGGATAAGTCAGGAACAGAAAAATAAAATAGCCAGTGATGCGGCATATGAATTGACAAAGACTGATCCGGATATTCTTGCAACTGCCTGCCCGCTCTGCAAGAAAACTTTTGCAGGAGTATCTGATACACCTGTCGCGGATATTGCCGAGATTGTTGCTGAAGCTCTTTCCCTGCCCGTTCCCCTGGCTGACAATGAGGAAAGAAAAACCTTGAAACAGAGGGAAACTGCAAATATCTTATGAAAAGGTAATAGCCTGATCTTCATTTTCCATCACCTCAATTGAACATTTCTGATCCGGAAAATGTTTTCAATTAAAATTATTTCCTGCACAATGGAATGATTTTTGTTACGTTTTACTTGCAAACTGATTTTTTCAACATTTAACATGAGAAGAGGATTTTTTTATTTACCGGCGATTGTATTTGTTTTTGCCATTATCGCTTCATGTACCGGTTCAGGCAAAAGACCAGATTCCACCAATGGTCTCAGCATAAATAAAATATGGCAGCAGCCGGATGGAACCATATCATTGCATCTTGACAAGGCGGATTGTTACAGTGACGTGGCAAATCCATCAGAGAATACTGCCGAATGGGATGTGGTGGTTTCCAGATCCGGACGGTACAATGTCTGGCTGTCAAGTGCAACCCTGGACACCACCGACCTTAACTACAAAAACAAGGTTATGATAAGTGTTCAGGATACGCGTATTGAAGGACTGCCGGAATGTGACAGGATAGTCAGGAATGCGGAAGATGTTGCATATCCGTATTACAGGGCGGATTCATTTATCGGTTCAATGTATATAAAGGACACAGGAGAATTTCAGATACAGGTGATAAGCGAACAGATCCTGCCTAAGGAAAAATTTAATGGAGATGTTTCCGGCGAGGACTTGTCAAAGCTCCTTTCGGTCTCATTCACACCTGTCAAAAGATAAAAGGCATTCTTACTGATGAGGGCTGCGGTTTGCAGCCCTTTTTTTAGCTTTCCCGGGGCTATTGCGATTCAATCCACTTTCTGGCATTTACAAACATCTTTATCCAGGGAGTGACCTTGTCGTCTTGTTTATCCGGGGGGTAATAAGCGCACTGCCAGGGAAATATGGAACGTTCGGGATGAAGCATCAAGCCAAGATGCCTGCCGTCAGCCGAACAAAGGGATGCAGCGTTATAATCCGATCCTCCGGGATTACCGGGGTAGGATTCATAATAATACTTAACCGGAATTACATATTTCTCCTCGTCAAGAGGTAAGTCAAAACGCCCTTCACTGTGGGCCAGCCATATCCCGAGTTCCATTCCTGCCATATCGCCAAGCATAACGGAATTATTCGGGGTGATACGGACTGCAAGAAAGGCAGATTCAAATTTTCCGGATTTATTATGCAGCAGGCGGGGCCTGTTACCGTGCTCCGGATATATCAGTCCAAGTTCCACCATCAGCTGGCAGCCGTTGCACACACCGAGAGACAGTGTATCTTCTCTTTTATAGTAGTCTTCAAGGATTTGGGCAGCAACACGGTTATAACGGAAAGCAGCTGCCCAGCCCTTTGCTGCTCCGAATACATCCGAGTTTGTAGATCCGCCTGCAAAAACAAGCATGTTTATATCCTCCAGTGTTTCCCTTCCCTCTGTGAGATCTGTCATGTGGACATCCCTCACGTCAAAACCTGCAAGGAAAAGTGCATAAGCCATTTCCCTGTCACCGTTTGTGCCTTTCTCTCTTATGATAGCTGCCCTGATACCGCTTCTTTTCCTCCGTGAGGGTGAAATGCCGAGTGACCTGTAAGTTCCCCTGAATCCGTTCATATTATATTTCAGCACATGTCCGGAATAGTTAATGAATCTTTCATGTGCCAGGTCAGGAGGAGTCTGCCGCCTGTCAAGAAGATAGGAAGTCCTGAACCATATGTCACGCAGTTCATTGATATCGAATATTTCAGAAAAGCTGCCGTTGGATATTGACAAGGTTCTGTCATTTACCGGATGACCAATTTCAAAGTATGAAATACCATTCTCTAGCAGTATGTCTGCCACGTCGTTTACATCCCGCACCTGAATGACAATACCGGGATTCTGGCTGAAAAGAAGCTTTACCGTATCCGGTTCACCTATTGCAGAAAGATCGACAACCAGTCCTCCTTCATTGTTGGAAAAACACATTTCAAGAAGAGTGATGATTATCCCGCCGGCAGAGATATCATGTCCCGAAATGATCAGATCATTCATTATCAGATCCTGAACCGTGTCAAACACAAGTGCAAAATATTCTGCATCTCTTACCGTGGGTGCTTCATCGCCCAGCATGTTCAGTACCTGTGCAAGACTGCTCCCTCCGGTTTTGAGTGAATCGCTGCTCATATCCAGATAGAGCAGGCTGGTATATGGATCGTTCATCACAACAGGCCCGGCAATCCTGTTTATGTTTTTTACCTCTCCCGTTGCCGAGATTATTACTGTTCCCGGTGAATATACCACCCGGTCAGTGTATTTCTGAGTCATCGACAGGCTGTCCTTGCCTGTGGGAATGTTAATGCCCAGCGATATCGCAAAGTCACTTGCAGCTTTTACTGCCTTGTAAAGCCTGGCGTCTTCACCTTTGTTTCTGGAAGGCCACATCCAGTTGGCAGAGAGGGAAATGCTTCTCAGTCCGTTGATAAGCGGTGCCCAGATTATATTGGTCAGTGCTTCGGCAACCGAAAGGACCGAACCTGCTTCCGGATCTATCAGTCCGGCTCCGGGCGCATGCCCTACCGAAACAGCCATCCCTGATTTTCCTGTGTAGTCAAGAGAAATGGCGCCGAGGTCGTTGAGCGGCAGCTGCAGGGGACCAGCACATTGCTGCCTTGCCACCAGGCCGGTAACCGACCTGTCAACCTTGTTTGTGAGCCAGTCCTTGCAGGCAACTTCTTCAATACTCAGTACCATGCCGAGATATTCCCTCAGATTTTCTGCCTTGTACCTGACTTTCTCAAAGGATTGGCTCTCTGAATTGTCTTTCATTATAGTTTTCAGAGGGCTGCCCAGTAGCCAGTCAATTTTTAAATCCACAGGTTTTTCACCTGTAAGGGAATTGTAAAGAGTAAACTGTTTATCTCCTGTTACTTCACCTATAATATAAACCGGCGCTCTTTCTCTTTCAGCTATATTACGGAGTGTTTCAACCGATTTCCTTTTCAGTACAAGGGCCATTCGTTCCTGTGATTCATTACCGATAATCTCTTTTTCCGAGAGTGTCGGATCGCCCACGGGCAGCTTTCCCGTGTCAATAATCCCTCCTGTGTCTTCCACCAGTTCGGACAGACAGTTAAGATGACCTCCGGCCCCGTGGTCATGTATGGAAATAACCGGATTGTTGTCAGTTTCAGCCAGTGCCCTTATTGCATTGTACACTCTTTTCTGCATTTCAGGATTGGCACGCTGCACGGCATTCAGCTCTATAGAACTGTCATATTTGCCGGTATCCACTGAAGATACGGCACCTCCGCCCATCCCTATCCTGTAGTTATCTCCTCCAAGAAGAATGATGAGATCACCTTTTGCAGGAGTGCCCTTGAGGCTGCCGGTTTTCTTGCCTGTTCCTATTCCGCCCGCCATCATGACAACCTTATCAAAGCCGTATTGCCTGTGATTTTCCGAGTGCTCGAAAGTTAGCACCGAACCGCAGATAAGAGGCTGACCGAATTTGTTACCGAAATTGCCGGCTCCGTCGGATGCCTTTATCAGTATATCTGCGGGTGTCTGATACAACCAGGGACGTTCCTTTATTTTTTCTTCCCAGGGACGGCTTTTATCATCAATCCTGGGATATGATGTCATATAGACAGCGGTTCCGGCTATCGGAAAGGCACCCCTTCCCCCGGCCATACGGTCGCGGATCTCGCCGCCCGTGCCTGTTGAGCCTCCGTTCCAGGGCTCAACCGTTGTAGGGAAATTATGTGTTTCAGCTTTTAACGACAATACTGATTTGTAGCTCCTGATGCCGTAATAATCGGGCCTGTCATGTGTCCGGGGAGCAAACTGTTCAACAAGAGGTCCTTCTAGGAAGGCACAATTGTCCCTGTAGGCAGATACAACCCGGTTGGGATTTGTTTTTGTTGTCAGTTTGATAAGCTCAAAGAGGGTTTTTTCCATTTTCCCGCCATCAATAATAAAGGTGCCGTTAAAAATTTTGTGCCGGCAATGTTCTGAATTGATCTGAGAAAATGCAAAAATCTCGCTGTCAGTCAGTAATCTTCCGATTTTAAGGCTAAGATCCCCGAGGTATCCGGTTTCGTCATCACTTAAGGCCAGACCTTCAGTTTTATTGTAATCAGCGATATTGTCGATATATCTGACAGGATCGGGGCTTTTGCCAACAGTAAAAATACGCTGATCCGGATCTTCATAGACTGACTGAAGCATAGGATCCCATTTCTGCAGGTCGTTTAAAGGCTCCAGTTCCTCTATTCTCCTTATCCCCTCAATGCCTATTAACCTGGTGATTTCCACGGCATTGGTGCTCCAGGGAGAGACCAGGTCCTTCCTGGGTCCCCTGAACCGTCCCTTAACACTCTTCTTCCCGGTAAATTCGGCATTCCCGAAAAGCCATTCCAGTTTTGAGAGATCATCTTCCGACAGTTTTTCCGTTGTCTCAGTTGCAATTATCCTGCCCGTATTTGTTTTGAAAAAAAGGATCATGTTTTAATTATTAATAATTCAATATTTCCGGAAAGAACGACATTGTGACAGGGTTTGCTTTTCCGGTACCGTTTAATCATCGTCTTCATCTGCCTCTCCAACTGCTCCTGCATACTTTGCCGGATAGGGAGTGCTGCCCCTTGCATCGTGCCATAGTATTCTGTTCAGGAGGTCATCATGTCCCGTATCCACATTGTCAAATACGGGAAGCATGCTCTTTTTTGCATAGTGCAATGCCCTTCCCGATAATTCTGACAAAGGCTTGTTCATTTCGTCGAGTGGTATGTTGCTAGGAAGAGCGGTATAGGGTGTAAGATCTGCCTTGTCTGTGAAACAGTCGGCCATGGGATTGGCTATTGCATCCTGGATATTCATCGGGGGCAATCCAAGGATCTGTTCAATTGTCCTTATCATGGAAGGTTGTGTATAATATGTGCTGATGGTTTTCCTAAGCCTTGAATAGGGACTTATTACCATGGCAACTGTCCGGTAGGCTGATACATGGTCCCAGCCCCCCTGTGAATCATCTTCCACTACAAGGATTGCTGTGTTTGCCCAGAATTTACTTTTGCTTACGGCTTCAACAATTCTTCCCAGCGCAAGGTCATTATCCGCAACCATTGCCCTGGGAGTGGGGTATCCGGGTCTGGTACCGGCGGTATGATCGTTGGGCAGAGCCATTATCATCAGTTCCGGAAGCTGGTCTCCTTCCATGGCTTCAAATTCCCTGAGTTCTCTGATGAACACATCTGCCCTCATGATATCCGTGAACACATGCGGACCGTATGAGGGATAATCAGGACACAGAATATCCTTAACCGGTTCCAGGGTTGTATGATTTGTAAAATCAACTTTTTCACCGTTTATATACTTCTGGTAAATATCTGTCCAGCTTACATCCGGGTCATTGAAAACAGGTGAAGAGGCTTCGCCGTATATTCTTACCTTTTTTCCGTGTTTCATTCCGTTGTCCCAGATAAAGCCTGAAGGTGCGTAGACAAGAGCATCAGCCTGCACATGCGGATAGCTCCTGAACCAGGCATTCATATTCTTTTCAATATAATCGGTTACTATTGATGCGTCGGTCCACTGATGTCCTTCTGCAGAACATTTGCCAGATACATGAAAATTGTCGAGCAGCAGGAATTCCCTGCACAGCTTATGGGTATTCGGAGTTACATTTTCTCCGTAGGTACACAGGGTAGGATCTCCTCTGCCTTCCTTCATGTCACCAAGGATCTGGTCGTATGTTCTGTTTTCCTTGATGATGTAAAGAACATGCCTGATTACGGATGGTTCTCCAATCCTGTCGGGTACAGGCTTCGCGCCGGCTCCGGGCCTGGGTTTTTCCCTTGCAAGTATTGCTCTAGAAAGATCGTTTACTGCAATTACAGTATCTGTATATGCCTTAAGCTCATTCTTGCCCGGAACCGGTATAACTGATATTGATGCAAGCATGCGGTGGGAATTGTAAATCAGATTCTCTCCCTCCGGATTCTTCACTCCCAGATGGACTCCGCTCCCTTCGATATTTCCGACATAAATCTGTCCTGATTCCGAAATGCTTATTGCAGAAGGATATGCGCCTGTGGGTATGAATCCTTTAACCACACTTTGTTTCAGTCTGCTTCTCCTGGCAGATTTTTTTCCGAGCTCAATTACAGCAAGTGCATTGTCCATCCCATTGGCGACATAGAGAACGGACTGGGCGGGTGACAGGCATAATCCGTTCGGGGAATCTCCAAAATAAGGATTTATCTCCGGCTGAAGCCTTACACTGATAGTTTCCGTTACTCTGTCTGTTAAAGTATTGATAACCGAAACATTGTCGCTGTTTGCATTTGTAACATAAACAAACCTTTCTTTTTTATCGGTGATGATCTCATTCGGGTGAAGTCCGACAATTATATCCTTGAAGACCAGCCCTGTTTCAGGATCGATTACAGCCACACTTCCTTCCCTTGTTGATCCTCCGGCTTGATTGTCAACTCTTGCCGCACCCCAGGGTACACCTGCAACATCCGGATCATTCTCATCCGGATGCCTTCCTGCCCAGTTGCTGACATATATTTTATTGGCGGCCTTGACAAGCCCGTAGGGAGCCACTCCGGGGTAACTGATCCAGATAGTGTCTCCTGTTGCAATATCCTGTTTGATAAGTTTATTGTTCCCGTTAAGGACAACATAGAGATATTTTCTGTTGAATTCCCGGGAAATCAGAATATTGTTCGGCAGTGCCATTTCAGAAAAAGGATCGGGTCTGTACTTAAAAATACGGTCAAACGCGGCCTTTTCGCCATCCCATATTGCTGAAACGACACATGATCTCTGGTTACTTCCCGCGGCACTCCAGTACACTTTATGGATACCGCCTTCCACATCCCACACTATTCCGGAATAGGTGTTGAGCATTCCCCTGAGATCGGCATGCAGATTGTTGGGCAGCGTATATTTTACTTCGTTGTCTCTGGTGCTTATAAAAAATATGGCGGCTCTTTCTTCCACGGCCAGCCATTTTCCATCGGGGGAAAGTGCTATATCCATTACATGGTTCTCTCTCGATTCATCACCAAAGATGATCTGGTGGCCCGCTGGCTGAACCAGTCTGTTAAACGGCAGCTGAAAGCTGCGTTCATCTATAGCTATGGCTTCAGTAACAGCGGTTTGTGCATTTGCTTTTACAGATAAAAGCAACAGGAAACAGGTAATTATGTGTTTTATCATAGCAGGATATTATATTGAATTATGTTTTTCAGGATTCAAGATACGGGTGTTAAGGTCACATCACAGCATGTAAATATATCAAAAAAAAAGACTGAAATAATGCTTCAGTCTTTCGGGTTTTTTAAAACGGCAGATCACTCAGATCATCAATTTCCGGCGGCATATCTTCCGGTTGTGGTAGATCCTCCGGTTCCGGTTCCGGGCCTTGTGATGAGATCCTTTCTATTTTCCAGGCATCGAGATTGGTAAAGTAGTTCACTCTTCCATCCCGTTCCCATCTGTTTCCCCTGATATTGAACAGGATCCTGACTTCCTCATTCATAAATGATTCATTGATAAGATCGCATTTGTCCTGTATAAGCTGGAACTTTATATAGTCGATAAAGAGAGTCGAACCGCCTGTTTCCTTTCTTTCGATAACAAATTCCCGTTTCCGGAACTTGTCGCTTATCTGATTTACGGGCGATATGTCGATTATTTTCCCGGTAATTTCAAATGCCATGTCCTGTTACTTTTTTCCTGATTGTAAGTGAAGGTATCAGAGCCGGTCCCGTAACAGAATCCCGTTCCGTTCCGGACGGGCTGATCCGTTCTGAACTGCTCGTTAAGTTCTTATTGAACCTCTCTTTTCTTATATGAAATTATCTACCTTACTATGTCAAGAAGTTCCACGTCAAATATAAGGGTTGAGAACGGCTGGATAATGTCGCCTGCTCCATTTGCTCCATAAGCGATATTTTCCGGAAGGTAGAGCCTGAATTTTGACCCCACCGGCATCAGCTGAAGTGCCTCGGTCCATCCCGGAATAACTCCCGATACCATGAACTGGGCGGGCTGACCTCTTTTATGTGATGAGTCGAATTCGGTTCCGTCGATCAGTGTTCCCGTGTAATGGACTTTGACTTCGCTATCCGCAGTGGGCTTGGGTCCTGTACCCATTTTGACAACTTCATACTGTAGACCGCTGGGAGTGACAATGACTCCTGTCCTTTCCTTGTTTTTTGCAAGGAAAGCTTCATTTTCGGCAATGTATACCTTGTAAGTTTCCCTGTTCTGTTCTGCTCGTTTTGCCATAGTTTCTGTTTCTCTCTGATTTAAAAACATCATTATAAATCCTCTTGCTGATTCATCTGTCATAGCCGGTTTGCCCTTCTCTCCGTCAAGCATGGCTTTTGCCACTATCATAGGATTCAGTCTCAGGCTGTCATAAAGGAGTGCATTGTAATTTACTATGCCAAAAGCATATGAAAGAGAATCTTCCTTTGTTTTGATCTTTGAGCTGCTGACAGAACTTTTACCACATGATACAATCAATATGGGAATTAATAATGCCGGGATAAGAAATCCTCTGAGTTTCATCATAGTATAATTTTAATGGAATGGATTAACCGCATATTTTTTATTTCGTCAGTTCCGCAAACCCGTCCGGAGCTTACCTGATCAGTGTGTTTGCGTTTGAAATCAGTCATGCGGATTTCATCTTAAATGGTTTAATTAAATTGTGGCAAAGATAATACTTTGAGTATTGTAAAAAAGGGCTGGAATTTTTTTTTCAGTTTTTTATTGCCCTAATTATATGTCTCTTTCCCGGAGGTCCCGGAACCAGTGTCACATAAAATCCGGATTCAGTCAGCATTCTTCTGATTTCACCTTTGGATGAATAGGTTACGAACATGCCTCCTGGCTTTGTTGCTCCTGATACTTTTTCCATAATGTTTCTTGTCCACATTTCCGGTTGTTTGTCCGGACCAAAGGCATCAAAATAAACCAGATCATACTCACCCTGAATCCCGTCAGTAATAAGGTCTCCTTTGATTTTTAAAAGACTGAAGCAGGGCAGGAGACTGTTTTTCTTTCCCCATTCACACGAATGGATTTTTTCAAAGAGCTCTTTTCCGTGCGTGCCGGCAAAAGTATAATGATTCAGTTTTTGAATTATTTCCGTATCAAGGGGATATTTTTCAAGTGAGGTATAGTGCACATTTTTTGTCAGCGACAGACTTCTTACAGCTGTAAGTAACGCATTCAGTCCTGTTCCGAAACCTATTTCGAGTATTCTGAGAGGATCTGAATTGCATAAATCATAGCCGTTCTGAAGGAATATGTATTCCGATTCCTGCACAGCCCCGTTCACCGAATGGTAGTGTTCATTCAAACCGGGGACGAAGATAGTGTGTGATCCGTCGGATGTAATAACAATCTGGTTCATATTCCGGCTTTTTGTTCCGGCTTTTATTTCCCTTTTCAATCCGGGAACTGGTTGCCGCCGGGTCAAATTATTAAAAATTTAGCGCCCTTTCAAAATTATTTGACAGTAATATGTTATTTTTATTACCTGATTGGATATTGACACTATAATTCATATCAATAAATATTTTAAATCATGGGAAATTTACATTCTAGAAGAGATTTCATGAAACTGGCTGCGGCAGGAACTCTTGGTGCAGTTGTGTTTTCGAACTATTCATGCAAAAAGCAGCCTCTTCCGGGGATAGGTCTTCAGCTTTATACGATCCGCGATGCCATGATGGCAGATCCGGCAGGATCACTGAAGAGAGTTGCGGATACGGGTTACAAATATCTTGAACTTGCCGGATATGCCGATGGCAGGTTTTATGGCTATGAACCTGCCGAATTTAAAAAGCTGGTCAATGACCTCGGAATGGAAATATTAAGCAGCCATACCCAGGTTGAAGCAGAGGGCATTACCCTTGAGAATGCAACAAAGATGGCAGAAGATCATGCCAGGCTCGGAGTCAGTTACTGTATCCAGCCATGGGTGGTGGAAGAGGCCCGTACTACCATAGCGAGTTATCAGAAAATGGCATCTGACTGGAACAAGGTTGGTCAGATAATGAAGGATTTCGGCATCAAATTCGGATATCATAATCATAATTTTGAATTCGATACTGTAGAGGGCAAGATACCCTATTTCGATGTTTTTATGACCGAACTGGACAAAGACCTGGTTACCATGGAGATTGATCTGTTCTGGACGACCAAGGCGGGGCAGGATCCGGTAGAGATCATCAACAGGTATCCGGGCAGGTTTGAATTATTTCACATGAAGGACATGTTCACCAATGAACCGCCCTTTTTCACGACCGACGGAGTACGGGACTTTGCCCCGGTAGGTGCCGGTGTCATCGATTTCAAAAGAATTCTGGCCGCAGGTGAAACCGCCGGAATGAAATATATGATCGTTGAACAGGATCTGAGCCGTGACAATGATCCCTTCAGGGATATCAAGACCAGTATCACCAATCTTCAGACAAAGATTCTGGTTTAAATAAAGCCAGACGGACCGTTATATTGTTGATTCTAAAGCCCGGAAGACGGCTTTGATTTAAAATTTCTTCCGGGCTTGCAATGGAAAATTCCAATAAGCCTTAAGCAATTATTTTGTAATACCGGGCACTTGTTGAAGCAACCGTACCGGTACTTTTTTCTTTTATATTTTAATAAAAATCCTGTTCCTGTACATCCAGTAGCACAGATACCAGCAGGTTATCCAGGTAGCTGTACCGTTCAGCATGCTAACCAGTTTTTCACCACCCCATGAAAAGAAGGTATTGAATATCGGATTAAAGGTTCTTATCAGTATGCTGTCACCTCCCAGCTGGCAGAAAAGGTAAATAAATATACAGTTTGCGCCCACGTAAATAAAAAACATGGAACCTTTTCTGAACTTCTTCTTCACATCAATAAGCCAGTAACTGAAGCAAAGTGCAAGGACAGCCCAGCCGCCGCTGGCAAAAACAAAAGACATTGTGGCAATTTTTTTGATAATCGGTGTTATACCGAGCCAATCCAGGGAATAGCCAATTACCAATCCGCTCACTCCTGCTATGACCATAATTTTTATTTTTTCTCCGTGTGTTTTATCACTCATTAGTAATTTGCCACACAGGACCCCCCATATTGTATGTGCTGTTGTCGGGAGTGCATTCAGACTTGCCCAGATACTTGATTTATCGACACCTTCTATTTTATTATTAACCCATGCTCCAAGATTTTCATAGGCAACCCATGGGTGATTAAACCCTTCAACAGGGAAAAAACGATAGGCTAAATCTACAATTATCAGGAGCAAGATTGAGAAAATCAGTTGAAAAGAATAGCTTTTTTTCATTAGAAAATACGCTATTATATAGGTAACTGATAACTGTGCAAGAACATTCTGGAATCTGAAGACTATTTTTCCGGGGCCTATCCATGCTAACCAGGTTCCGAACAATAATAACAGCAATGATCTTTTTATTGCATGGCCGGTAATTGATTTTTGTGAATGTCCTCTTTTCAGTCTGTTGCTGACTGCCAGAGGAATGGCAACCCCGACAATGAACATGAAAAATGGTTGTATAAGATCCCAGAAGTGCAGGCCATTCCACCTGTGATGACTGAACTGGGTGCCGATAAACTGAAAAACAGCTGAATCAGATGTTCTTAAGCTATTGTAAATACGCGTTCCTTCACCAATTAGCAGGAACATGGTAAATCCGCGGAAGAAATCAACAGAAGCAACCCTTTGCGAAAGGGTTGCTTGTTGACTTGTTTCTATTTTATTCATAGTAGCCTAAGAATTTCTATGGTTCCTGAAAGCATTATTCAACTCCTTCAGCTACCGGCTGCGGCCTGCGTCTCGGGGGAGCATTAGACCTTATCACCCTGGTATTACCGCCTTGTTCCAGAAGCAGGTCCACGGGTCTGTTGGTCTTCCATGCGCCGTTGGTAAAATCGGGAACATCAATGGAGTTGGATCTGTTGGCTGCGGACCACTCGCTTAAAGGTCCCACGGCACTCCACAGTGCAGCATCATATACATCCTGGTCGAAGGGCAGTCCGTTGCGCAGACAGTCGATCAGCCTCCAGTTCATCAGAAAATCCATTCCTCCGTGGCCTCCTACCTGTTTGGCCATTTCTCCTATCCTTTTGATTATTTCAGGAGTGTATTTTTCTTCCACTTCCTTAAATTCTTCTTCATTGAGCCAGCGCTGATGGCCGACGGAAATTTTTGGGGGCAAGGGATATTTCAGTGCTGCTGCTATAGTTCCGCTGACCTTATGTATCCGGGAATATACGTTTGGTGAAGTGACATCATGCTGTAGCATGATTGTCCTGCCCTTGTTTGTTTTTATTGTACAGGTTGTCATATTGCCACGGTAGGGCCGGTCCACAAATTCACTGTAAAAATCATCTGCGGCGGCAAGTTTTCTGGCAGTTTCATTCATTTGGAAATCATTGCTCATGGCAGCTGTAAGATATTCCATCTTATCACCCCTGTTAATGTCCATTATCTGGCATATAGGACCCAGACCATGAGTTGGATAGAGATTCCCCTGACGGCTGCTGTTTTCCCTCAGGCGCCACATATCCCAGTAACCTGTTTTGGAGAAATTGGAATCCAGCAGAGTGTGTATATAGGCACCTTCACCATGAACAATTTCACCAAAGAATCCCTGTCTTGCCATGTTAAGCGTCAGTATTTCAAAAAAATCATAACAGCAGTTTTCGAGCATCATACAATGCTTCTGCGTTGATTCCGATACTTCCACCAGTTGCCAGCATTCGTCCATGGTAACTGCTGCCGGAACTTCAATGCATACATGTTTGCCATGCTCCATTGCGTAAACGGCCATCGGGGTGTGCATATCCCATGGAGTGGCAATATAAACAAGATCTATATCATCCCGTTCACACATTTTTTTCCAGGCTTCCGGATTGCCGGTATATGTATCCGGTTTGAATCCTGTGTGTTCAATTCTTCTCATTGCATTGTCAACCACTCCCGGAACAAGGTCGCACAATGCTTTTATTTCAACACCTTCCAGAAGGCTGA
Organism: Bacteroidota bacterium; assembly: GCA_029547705.1. Classification (GTDB taxonomy): domain Bacteria; phylum Bacteroidota; class Bacteroidia; order Bacteroidales; family VadinHA17; genus LD21. Next base: position 359,652 of record JAKPOU010000041.1, read on the forward strand.
CACTGGTCAGATGAGTGCTGCCTCTTCTCAGTCCTATGAATGCTGTTCTAACCACATCAAGTGCGGGCGCGGCATATCCGCACATATTGAATTTCTGTGGATGTTTTGCAAGTGACTGCTCTTTTATCAAATCCAGTGCACTGACTGCTTTTCCCCCGCTGCCGGGTTTGCATGACTGCAAAATACCGGAACCTACAATACCTGTTCCGGCAATACTGCTCAGTTTTAAGAAATGCCTGCGATCGAGTTTCATAAGAATAGTTTTTTAGAATTAGTAATTATCATAGTCCCTCTACTGATTATGATTTCATAAACAGTATTCAAAGCAACCAGCAATGATGGTTTTTACAACTCAGAAAAAGGGGAATATGTTTATTTTTCTAAAATAGAAAAAGGATTTGAATTTTCCGTATGAAAAAGATGTTTTAACACAATAGGGATTAATATTCTGATTCCTTCATCACAACCGGCTTTTCCGGCATTCAGGCATTAATCAGAAAGAAGAGCTGAACTCCGGCAGATTAAAGGATAGCCATGTCAGGCCGGATACAGGTGTGGAATTACCAGTCAGAATTGTACCAGGACCGTACGTCAGTCACTTTCATGCCTGCACTGATTGCTGCACGGATCCCAAGCTCCGCATCCTCAAACACCTCAATGTCACGTGGTTCGACATTCATTAGTTCAGCACATTTCAGAAATGTTTCAGGATCGGGCTTAAAAGCATTCACATCATTGGCAGTTACTACTATGTCAAAATATTCTCTCAGGCCGGTTATTTCCAGTGTGCGTTCAACTGCTTCCCTGTGCCCGCCTGTTCCAACGGCCATGGGCAGTTTCCCGTAATATTTTTTTACGATTTCAGTTACCGGTGTGATCGGTTTTACAAGATGCTGAAGCCTGAAGAATTCCCTGTGTTTTTCATTCATTATTTCTTCAATGGTCACACTGTTGTTAAGGCCGCAATGCTTCAGTACCTCTCCGGCAACTATCCAGCTGGGGCTTCCTGTATATTTTCTGAGAAAATGATTATCAATCCTGGCGCCATATTTTTCACAGGCCTTTTTCCAGCCCTGGAAATGGTAGGGCATAGTGTCGGCAAGTGTGCCGTCAAGATCAAAAACAAGACCTTTTATTCCTTGTTGAATATCGTATTGCATGATAAATAAAAACAAGGTGCAAACTTAATCAAAAAAGGACAAATACAGCTTCAGAATGTGTGCTGCCGGAAGTTATTGTCCTTCAGTCAGCTATCTTGTCTGCATAAAAAGCTTCAAGTTCAATGCTGCCCTTGTTTACATCAATTTTTCTGACGGAGATTTTTACAATTTCCTGACCTGTCTGGGCTGATAATTCCTCAAGTAATTGTTTCCTGCGTTCCGGCCTGAGAAGTTCCGGCTTGCTGAAGTTTACAATCATCGTCGACAATGCCCGTTTTTTGAGGAATAATTCCAGTATTACTGCTGATACAAGAATTGTTGTATTTACGATAAGCGCACCAATGACCGGAGGCGGAATATTTGCCTGTGAATTGATGATGGAGACTCCGATTACCGTAAATACATAGGTCATGTCTTTTGCCGTGTAATTGACTGTTCTGAACCGGAGTATTGCAAAAATGGCAAAAAGGCCGAGAGCCATTCCCAGTTGTATGTTGACTGTTCCAAGCAATGAAATCAGAAGAAAAATTATTATACCCATCATGAAAAGCGAGAATACATACTCTTCCTTCCTGGTAAAGCGGTAATAGATAAATCTTATGAGAATAAAAAGGACCAGCAGGTTAACGGCAAACCTGATCATGATATTCAAAAGGGTCGTTTCGGTTGCGATGGATTCAAATGACATGGACGGCAGGATCTGATAATTCAAATTATAATACAGTCTCTTCTCAGGGAGTTTATAATGCTGTTGCGCTTGTCAAGGCTCCTGTAAAATCCTTCAAGATAGTTAATCATATCTTTTTTGGATTTTCCGCTAAGATATGGAAAATCATTGATCACTCTGTATATTTCTTCCTTCTTTTCCATGAATTCAACCAGTGCCTCGCTGAATTCCTGTTCTGTCCTGCAGACACCAAGATATCTGCGCTGACGGACGGATTCCAGGCCCAGTCCCTCAAAAGGAACAGCATAATGTGTATTTACCACACCGGCATAGTCGAAATCATAGGGGACTATTATAGCTGATCCCAGGCCGCCGTAGCTGCCTTCCGTCATGGTAAGCGTATTGTGCCTGGTTGGAACCGACCAGTCGGTGTTTCCTATCATGTAATTGAAAATGGCCATTCTGTCCATGATTTCTCTTTTAATATGCAGCTGGGTAACATGAGCTGTTTCAACTTCCACTGAATTTGTCCGCTTGCCCAGAGACTTGACGGGTTCAATGAGGAAGGCAAATTCCCTTACCTGTTTTTTGTCAGGCTTTTCACTGTTAACATAATTGACTCTCAGCAATCTTACTCTGAAACTGTAATCAGTGAGCACATTATACATTTTGTATACCAGGAATTCCCTGAGCAGATTATCTTCGCCGCCGGCACTGCAGTGAGTTACCATTTTTATTTTATCAACCCTGTTGAATTCTCCCGGCACAGCGTCATTCTTTTTAAAGTTAAGCAGGAGGGGAGGGAAATCACATATTGTAAGACGCGAAATACCGCGCGGCCTGATTTTAAGATATTTGATGATTGAATCATCCTGACTGACATGGTATGTAAGGGTTGCATCGAGATATTCACTCTTGTCCCTTTTCCTTCTGTATTGTGTTATGTTGAATCTGAGTTCTATATCCAGCAATTCATCACTGTCGAACAGAATGATATCTTCGCTGATTGTATCCCTGACGGCATATTCCTTTCTGATTGAATCGTTCTGGCTGAAGGAGGAATTGATGCCCATGGCAAGCATCAGGGCTGAAATGAACAGGATCCTTTTCATATTGCAAAATTATGGTTGACGTTGCTGACTTGAAATTCACGATCGAATTTAATACAAAATCAGCAGATTACAAAAGTAATCTGCATAAATGATAAAGGCCGCTGATGAGGCGGCCTTTTTACGAATGATCATAATGTTTACTTTTTATAATGTAGCAGGTAATCCTTTACCTGGCGGTAAACATTCCCGGCAGTAAACCCCAGTTTTTCATCAAGAACCTTGTAGGGGGCGGAATAACCGAAGGAATTTACGCCCCAGACTTTTCCTCGCGGACCGGCAAGGCCCTGTAATGTGACGGGCAGGCCTGCGGTAAGTCCGAACACAGGCACATCGTCAGGAATGACCGATTCCCTGTAGCTTTGATCCTGATTTCTGAACAAACCTTCCGAGGGTGCTGAAACAATCCTCACCCTGAGCCCGTCCTTTTTCAGAAGTTCTGCTCCCTCAACCAGGGTTGCCACTTCCGAACCGCTGGCCACAAGAATGATATCCGGCCTGCCCTTGCAGTCCGATACTGTATAGGCTCCCCTGCTCATCATGAGAGCATCCCTGTATCTGCTGCCAGTTGAAGAGGGGAGATCCCTGATGTTCTGCCTTGACAGGATGAGAGCCGTTGGCGTTTTTTTATTCTCGAGAGCCAGTTTCCAGGCAACATTTGTTTCAAGTGCATCGGCAGGTCTGAGTACAAGCATGCTGTTCTCACCCTTATGGTTTTTAAGATGTTCCATAAGCCGTATCTGGGCTTCCTGTTCTACAGGCTGATGGGTTGGACCGTCTTCCCCCACTCTGAATGCATCGTGTGTCCAGATGAAGCGTACCGGTAATCCCATCAGGCAGGCAAGCCTTACTGCCGGTTTCATATAATCGGAAAATACAAAGAATGTCCCGCAGGCAGGTATAATACCTCCATGGAGAGCCATTCCGGCCATAACTGCTGCCATTGTCAGCTCCGATACTCCGGTCTGAAGAAATGCACCGCTGAAATCTCCTTTAACAAGAGGTTTTGTATTTTTCAGAAAACCATCGGTTTTATCTGAGTTTGAAAGATCAGCTGATGCGACCACCATGTTTTCAATGGTATTTGCAAGAACTCCGAGAACAGCGGCCGAGGCTGCCCTCGTTGCTATTCCCTCTTTCTGGGAGATGGACTCAAAATTGATGGCAGGTATGTCGCCAGAATAAAACAGGTTGAGTTTACGTTCGGAATCGCTGTTTTCTGCTGCCCATTCTTTTTTCTGCCTTTTCCAGTCGGTGGCATATCTGCGCTTTTCTTCAATCACAGCTGCATAATATTCTTTTACAGCAGGAAATATTGTGAAGGGATCCGACAGGTTGCCCCCGAGGCCTGCAAGGGATTTCTCAAAGGAAGCACCGGCATCACTTACCGGCATTCCATGCGTGGATATTTTTCTTTCAAAACTTATTCCTTCATTGTCAATGAGCCCTTTACCCATAATGGTCCTTCCGATGATCAGGAAAGGCTTGTCTTTTGATTCCCGGGCCTGTGAGAGTGCTTTTCTTATCTGATCGTGATCATTCCCGTCAATGGTAACAACTTCCCAGCCCCAGGCCATGTATTTGGCAGCTGTATCTTCCGTTGATACGGCACTGGTTTCGGTTGAAAGCTGTATGTCGTTGGAATCGTAAAACATGATAAGGTTATTCAGGCCCAGATGGCCGGCCAGCCGTCCGGCTCCCTGGGATATCTCCTCCTGAATTCCCCCGTCGGAGATGAAAGCATAGGTTTTATGGGCGAACAGTTCTCCGAATCTTGCAGCCAGAAACCTTTCCGCAATGGCGGCTCCCACAGCCATTGTGTGTCCCTGCCCGAGAGGTCCGGAAGTATTCTCCACACCCCTGGCAACATCCAGTTCCGGATGTCCCGGTGTCGGACTGCCCCATTGGCGGAACTGTTTGAGGTCGTCAATACTGAAAAGACCTGTAAGGGTCAGTACCGAATACAGCATCGGTGACATGTGGCCGGGATCAAGAAAAAACCTGTCGCGGTTTATCCACGAAGAATCATCAGGGTCGAACCTGAGAAATTCGGAAAACAGAATATGAATGAAATCAGCACCACCCATGGCACCTCCCGGATGACCTGATTTTGCCTTTTCCACCATTGCCATTGACAGTATCCTGATATTGTCGGCTGCCAGTTTGTTTACATCAGTGTTCATAGTATAGCCTTTTCCATTAATTATTTAATGGCAACAAAAATAGAATTAATTGTTAACAGAAAAATAAAAATTACCGGAGATCACAGGTATTTCCTGTCTTCTTCAGGGACATCAAAGTATTTGTTGTAAATTTTTACATCAGGACCGGTACTTGCTTCCACTTTGTCATCCCGGATCTTGTAGGTACACTTTTCTCCTCCGATTCCCGAGAAATAAATGCTGGATTCATTGCCTCCCTCATCTATCATCAGGATTCTGACGAGATGCAGATATTTCATGCTGTTCAGCTGCGCATTGCAGATCGGACATGTAAAAATGTATTCCTCACCTTTCCTGATCTGAAATGACGAATGGGTAGTATGTGTATAGTTTCCGATTTCGGGATTAAGAAATACCAGACCCTTTTCCGTACGGTTTTTAAGGTTGGTAGCGGTCAGAATTATTGATGTCTTCGGTTTCAGGTGACCCCGGCACACCTTGCAGAGAAATTCTACAGCCATATTATACCTCCTGTAAGTTAGTTCTTTTAAATTTTTCTGTAATATCTCTCACAATATAGGAAATATATTTCCCATAATAAATATTTTCAGGCTGAATTACCAGAATATGTTCAGCCTTATTTCTGTATAGTGGATTTTTTAACAAAAAACAGAAATAACAGATTATTGCAGGATTTTTTTAACATTGCCCGGAATGACACAAATGGGGATAATTTTCGTATAATCAGCAATTTAATAACCTTAATTCTTTTTTATACTTGTTATAAATTATTAACTATGACAATAATTTTGTTTTTATATGAGTATTGTTATTAAATTCACAGCACCTTTAAAACAGGTAAGTGTTACTGTAAAAGATATAAATTTTTAATAAAAACGATTGGAAATGTATCAATTGGGAAATCTTGTGAAGGAATTAACCGAAAAGCACGGCAGGTCAAGGGAAAGTCTTATGCCCATTTTGCAGGGTGTGGTTGAAAGACATAGTTATTTGACTGACGAGGCGATGGTTGAAATTGCAAATCAGCTGGATATTTCAGCTGCTGAAGTTTATGGTACAGCTTCATTTTATACTTTCCTTGACACAAAGGAAAGGGGCAAGTATGTGATCAGAGTATGCAAGACTATTACATGTGCGATGAAGGGAAAGAATGAAATACTTGAGACTCTTGAAGATATGCTTAAGGTAAAAGTGGGGGAGACAACTGCCGACAAACAGTTCAGTTTGCTTGAAACCAACTGCATAGGCTGGTGTCACAAGGCTCCCGCGATGCTTATCAATGAAATGCCCTATACCGAGCTTACGCCGGAAAAGGTTGTTGAGATAATCAAGAGTTATATGCAAAAAAAATAATATCCCGAAACTATGAAAAAAAGAGGATTAAATAAGGTTGATCTCATTTTTGAGAAAGTAGATCTGAGAGAAGTACTGACAGTTGCCTATAACATGCCCCAGGCTGAGATTATTCAGAAAGTGCTTGATTCGGGGCTTAAGGGGCGGGGAGGTGCCGGTTTCCCCACAGGGTTAAAATGGAAATACACTGCTGCCGAGAAGGATCCCGATAAATATATAGTTTGCAATGCAGATGAAGGTGAGCCAGGAACCTTCAAGGACCGTGAGATACTTGACAGGGTTGCCTATAAGGTTTATGGAGGAATGGTTATTGCAGGAAAGGCTGTCGGGGCAAAAACCGGTATTGTATATCTCAGGGGGGAATATAAATTCCTGCTTCCCCAGCTTCTGGCAGAGCTTGATGAATTCCACAGGCTTATCAAAGAGATCGGTTTTGATTTCAGTATCAGTTACCGCATGGGCAGCGGAGCCTATATCTGCGGAGAGGAAAGTGCACTTTTTGAGTCGATTGAAGGTTTTCGCGGAGAGCCCAGGAACAAACCTCCGTATCCCACGGTGTCGGGAGTTTTCGGTAAGCCGACATCAATCAATAATGTCGAGACACTAGTTACTGCACTGATGGTGATCAAACATGGTCCGGAATCATACAGTCAGCTGGGAACAAAGGATTCCAGAGGATCGAAAGTATTTTCAATTTCAGGAGATACACCGACCCCCGGGATTTTTGAGCTTGAACTGGGTATGACAGTCCAGGCATTTGTGAATGAATTCGGTGATGGGGATACCAAGGCAGTGCAGGTTGGCGGAGCCTCCGGCTTCTGTGTGCCAAGAAAACGCTTTGAAGATACAATAATAGGATTTGAGGGTGTTCCCACAGGAGGATCAATGAAACTTTTCAACAGTTCCAGGTCGATGTACAATGTTCTTCATAATTATCTTGACTTTTTTGCTGAAGAATCCTGCGGACAATGTACTCCCTGCAGAGTGGGTTGCCAGCAATTGTTAAAAGGAGTTCAGAAAGTTAAAAAGGGAGAAGTAAAGTCAACCTATCTGACTGAACTGATAAAACTTGCCGATACCATGAAGGTTGCATCAAAATGCGGACTGGGACAATCAGTCGGAAATGCCTTCAAAACAATTGTGGAGAATTTCAGGGAAGAGATTATCTATTAATAACCAAACATTTCGAAAAAAATGATAAATCTGAGTATAAATAATCAAAAGATATCTGTTGAGGAGGGAACCACTATTCTCGATGCTGCCCGGAAGTTGAATATAAACATACCCACTTTGTGTAATCATCCGGATCTTTGTGTTGCCGGAAACTGCCGGGTATGTGTGGTGGAACAGACGGGTGCCCGTACGCTTATAGCCGCATGTGCCATGCCTGTAGCCGAAGGAATGGACATACATACCAACACGCTCAAGGTGAGAAATGCAAGAAAGCATATTGTGGAACTGCTTCTTTCCGAACACAGGTCTGACTGTACAAAGTGTTACAGAAACCAGAATTGTGAACTTCAGTCCCTTGCCAATGAATTCGCATTCGGGGATACAATATTTCTCGATCTGGTGGAGGATCATCCTTATGTCATTGACAGATCATCCCCTTCATTCATCAAGGATGACAGCAAATGCATCAGATGCCAGAGATGTGTGCGGACCTGTACGGAATTACAGCATATCTCGGCAATTGCCGTTGCAAATAAGGGAATGCACCAGAAAATTTCATCCTTCCATGACAAGCCAATGAGTCATGTTGTATGCACAAATTGCGGCCAGTGTGTTAACCGCTGTCCTACAGGTGCCCTGGTTGAAAAAACATATATCGACCAGGTATGGGATGCCATTTATGATCCCGGCAAGCATGTAATAGTGCAGACAGCTCCCGCGGTAAGGGTTGCCCTGGGGGAAGACCTGGGATATGATCCCGGTGAAAGGGTGACGGGGAAAATGGTTACAGCCCTGAGACAGCTCGGCTTTGATTCTGTCCTGGATACTGATTTCAGTGCCGACCTTACAATAATGGAGGAAGGTACAGAATTTCTTACCAGACTTAAGAAAGTTCTTGTTGATGGGGATAAAAACACCGCCCTGCCAATGTTCACATCCTGCTCACCGGGTTGGATCAAATTTATTGAGCACAAGTATCCGGAGCTTCTGAATAACCTTTCTACCTGCAAATCACCCCAGCAGATGTTCGGGGCACTTGCAAAAACCTATTATGCACAGAAGAAGAACCTGGATCCTTCTACCATAGTGTCAGTTTCAATCATGCCGTGTACTGCAAAGAAATATGAGGCTGACAGACCGGAAATGAGGTCAAGCGGTTACAAGGATATCGATTATGTGCTTACAACGCGGGAACTGGTCATAATGGTAAAACAGGCGGGTATTGATTTCAGAAATCTTGAACCCTCAGGCTTTGATTCAGTAATGGGTGAATCGACCGGTGCCGCCGTAATATTCGGAGCAACGGGGGGAGTTATGGAAGCTGCGCTGAGAACAGCTTATGAAATTGTAACAGGAAGAGAAGTTCCGTTCAAAAATCTCAATATTACTCCTGTCCGGGGAATGGAAGGTATAAAGGAAGCATCGATAAAAATCGAGGATTGCGTGGATGACTGGAAATTCCTTGAGGGAGCCGAACTTAAGGTTGCAATAGCACACGGACTGACTAATGCGAACAAGCTGATGAGACTCGTCAGGAGCGGCGAGGCCTCATATCATTTCATTGAAATAATGGCATGCCCGGGCGGATGCCTTGGCGGCGGAGGCCAGCCCATACCTACAAATGCGGAAGTAAGAAAAAGACGTATGAATGCTATTTATTCGGAGGATGAACATATGGAATTCCGTAAATCACATGATAACCCTGATGTGATTGCCATATACGAGGAATTCCTTGGTCAGCCCAACAGTGAACGGGCTCATGAATTGCTTCATACACATTACACTGAACGCGAGGCTTACTAATCGGGCTTCAATTGTGATTCATTCGATTATGTCCAGGATTTCATGCATATCCATGTCCCTCAGGGGATTTGTCGTTGCTATAAATGTTCCGGCGAGTTTTGATTTTCTTTCCTGAAGCTTGGTTATTTTTTCCTCAAGGGTACCGGAGGAAATATATCTGTAAATAAAGACATTTTTATCCTGGCCTATCCTGTGAGCCCTGCTGACAGCCTGCTGTTCGGCAGCCGGATTCCACCAGGGATCAAGTATGAATACATAATCCGCGGATGTGAGGTTTAGTCCAACACCTCCGGTTTTGAGAGAAATCAGAAAAACCCTGGATGAAGGATCGTTTTGGAAACTGCCTATTAACTTTTCCCGGTCTTTGCTCGCACCGGTCATAATTGTATACTTTATCTGTTTTTTGCCAAGAGCTTCTTCAAATAGTTTAAGATGCATAACAAAAGAAGAAAAGACCAGAATTTTATGTCCTTCGTTTACAACATTCTCAATATCATTCATCACAGCCTCGAATTTGCCTGAACTGTATGAATAATCTTCGTCAGTCAAAACAGGATGATTCGATATCTGGCGGAGTTTCATGAGTCCCTGAAGAATTATGATGGCAGTCTTTCCCTTCTTCCCGGCGGCCTGACCCTCCAGAATAACGTTTCTTACTGCTGATTTTTCTGATTCATAGATCTTTTGCTGTTCTACGGTCATTTCGCAAAAAATCAGCTGCTGAGATACAGGAGGCAGATCGGCAGCCACCATTTCCTTTGTACGGCGTAATATGAAAGGTTTTATATGCTTTTTTAGCCTGTTTTCCGTGAGATCATCCCTGTCTTTTTCAATGGGGCGTGCATATGTATTCCTGAACCAGGTCAGACTTCCAAGCATGCCCCGGTTCACAAAATTCAGCTGAGCCCACAGGTCGGTTACAGAATTCTCTATCGGGGTTCCCGTCAGAACGAGCCTGTAATCCGATTTAAGCCTGATCATACACTTGTATGCAAGAGATGCCGGATTTTTGATGTATTGGCTCTCATCAAGGATAATATAATGGAAATGGAATGAAGACAATAAGTCTATATCTTGTTTTACAGTATGATAGCTTGAAAGAATGATGTCGTGCTTAATGAAATCGGAACAGCTGCGGAGCCTCCGGTAACCTCTGTGTATATAAATATTCATCTGAGGGACAAATTTCCTTATTTCATTTTCCCAGTTATGCATTATTGTGGGAGGCACTACAATAAGCGAGGTAAGATTTACTGGCGGGTCGTCGAAAAGTGTTGGTTCATGAACCGTAGCTGATTTTCCCGGTTTATCAGAGGTTTCCTTGTTCATCTGCAGCATGGCCAGGGCCTGTATCGTTTTTCCGAGTCCCATATCGTCGGCCAGACAACCTCCCAGACGGGAAGACTGCAGCCACTGAAGCCATGCCAGTCCTTCAAGCTGATAATCCCTCAGCCGGCAGTTTAATCCCGCAGGTACTTCAGGAACAGGCAGTTTTTCCGGCAGGAGCAGTTTTTCCAGATTCCTGAATGATTCATCCTCTCTGTTTTGCAATACCTCCGTGAGCAGCGGAAAGTGTTGTTTGTGAATTCTGATGGAATCTCCATGATCCTTGCCAAATTCAAAAATGTTTTTGTATCTGACCAGCCATTCTTCAGGGAGAATGGCTGTGGTTCCGTCAGGAAGCTCAAATTCCCTGTTGCCGTTCAATATATGATTTCTGAACCTTATAAACGAAAAATCCCATTCTCCGATCTTTATTACAGCATCCAGGTCAAACCAGTCACCTTCAGACTTGTTGAAGATTTCAATGCTGATGTTTCTGAGGTTGTAATTTTTATCCAGATGCTTCGAAGATATCAGGAAACCTTGTGAGACAAGGTGATTATAATTTCTGTTGACAGCTTCAATAACCTTGTTTATCTGAGATACAGGTTTCAGATTTTCATCCTGAAGAGAAAAATTAATCTTATCCTCAGAATTGAAGCCGATCTCGGATAGAATTTCCCGGCATTGCAATTCCCAACGGAAATCCCTTTTATATTTCCGGTAAATGAATTCACCGTTTTCATGCGCGAACACTGTGAAATATTCATTATTATCACCGGGTGAAATGGTTATGCCTGAATAATTGTAACTCAGAATGAGTACCGGGTATCCCATGATGCTGTTTTCCAGGCTTAACCCCGGCCATTTTTCAGATTCCGGGTAAATGATTTTAAATCCTTTACCTTCGGCAGTGCAATTATTTACGACATTCAGTACAAATCCTGAATAATACTTCAGTTCTGAATTTTTCGGAATGATTACCGATTCCTTTTCAAGGAACGGGCGTAATTTCTGCCCGTCTATACCGCTTATCTGAAAGATTTTATTTCCATGCCTGATAATGCAAGGATTATTGCATAAAATATCAACCGCTTTGCGGCATAATTCAATTTTCTCTCCCTCTGATTCAACGGTGAGCTGATAGGTAGTGAATTCCTTTCCTCTGTCAAATCTGAATACCGGAATTGCAGAATCAGGAATTATTTCGAGAACATCCTCCGGATAAAGAATGTTAGATTGTTCTCTTCTCTGAAAGCAGAGGGTTCCCTCGTCTCTTATTATGAAGAAGCACCTGCTGATTCTTCTCTCTATATACGGCCTTATGTATTTTCCTGTTATTTCAGGTTTTACATTTTCCAGAAAATCCTTTACATTCTTTTCTCTTGAATAAATCCTGAATATTTGTTTATCGGAGTAATCATTGGTGATTCTGACAAGTTCTATTTCTTCATTTTCGAGTATTTTCAAAGTGTCATCCGAAGGATATGGAAGAAGGGATTCTGACAATGTGAAATATTTCTTTCCAGGAACTTCTGACACAATAAATGGCAGGAACAATTTTCCCCAGAGCCTGTGTGATGTAAGGATAAGGGCAAATCTTTGCCTGATGTTGAGGGCTGGATATTGCAAGAGCAAAAAATAAATCGTTAAATTTAAAGAGAGCCAAAGATATTTACAAAACGGAAATGAAACTAATTTCTTCTTAGTTTTGGGATGAATTGAGGAAGATCATACATATTGACATGGATGCTTTTTTTGCATCCGTAGAACAGCTTGATAATCCTGAGCTGCGGGGAAAGCCTGTTGCAGTGGGCGGAAGCGGGGAGAGGCATGTTGTTGCTGCAGCTAGCTATGAAGCCAGGAAATTCGGTGTACGGTCTGCAATGCCCTCCATTACTGCCAGAAGGCTGTGTCCGGAACTGATTTTTGTCAGGCACAGGTTTGACCGGTATAATGAAGTTTCGGGACAGGTTTTCAGTATATTCAGCGACTATACTGATCTGGTTGAACCCCTTTCAATAGACGAAGCATTTCTTGACGTTACAAGGGACAGGAAAAATATAGGTTCCGCCACAATTATTGCAGGAGAAATAAAGAAGGAAATTAGGCAAAAGACAGGACTCACTGCTTCGGCAGGAGTTTCTTTCAATAAATTTCTTGCCAAAATGGCTTCTGATATAAAAAAACCGGATGGGCTTTTTCTGATCAGCCCGCAGGAAGCAGAAAAATTCATTGAGAAACTCCCTGTCGAAAAATTTTACGGCATAGGAAAGGTTACTGCCGAAAAGATGCATAAACTGGGAATACACAACGGAGCTGACCTGAAGAAACCGGACCTTGCCTTCCTGGTCAGGAATTTCGGAAAGGCCGGGAAATTCTACTATGATATCGCAAGAGGGATTGACGACCGCCCGGTACTGGCTGAATCCGAGAGAAAATCCATTGGTACCGAGATTACTTATGAGAAGGATCTGACAACACAGTTTGAAATAATAACGGAACTCTACAAGGTTGAAATGGAACTTATGCAGCGTGTGGAAAAAGCCGGAACAACAGGAAGGACAGTCACCCTGAAAATTAAATTCTCTGATTTCAGACAGATCACCAGGTCGAAAACCTTTCCTCATTTCATACGTGATTTCCCTGCACTGCACCGGGCGGTTACCGAAATAAGAAAATCACTCAGCCTCGACAATGTCAGAATCAGATTGCTTGGAGTCACCATCTCTAATCTCGAGTCAGAAGACTGTGAGGATCAACAGCTTATGTTATTTAATGAAGAAGATTGCTGCTGAAGCTGATTTTTTTTGCCCGCAATAATCACTGCTGATCTGCATTTGAACAAATGTTGGCAATTCAGACTTCTGCCTCATTTATCCCCGGCTTCAGCCATACTCTGGTTATAATTCCCGAAATGCCGTTTGAGTACATTGTAACGCTCCCTGTGCTTCTGAAACAGCAGGGGCTTGTCTGAAGAAAATGCTTTAAAATTCTCAAAACGCGAGGCAGCATTTTCAAGAATCCTGGATCCGATAATTTCTTCCGGAATGCCCCGGGCCCTGTATATTTCCATATACCGCCATATGCCGGTTGTGCCGAATGCATCAAGATCATCCGCCACGGATAATATTTTCAGTACCGGATTATTGCCTGAATCATTGTCATAATTCTTGTTGTCGTGAAACTCTATTGCGTTGAGAGCTTCTTCATAATCCTTCCGCTTCAGCCGGTTCGCCGATATATATTCTTCAGCTGCCTTCTTTCCGTGAAATCCGTGGCGGACTCCCTGTTCCCGTGCCATTCCGATATCGTGCAGATAAGCTGCCATTAAAAGATTGCTTATCCGTGCCCGGTCAATATCGGGATCATTGCAATGATTCAGGATTTCCTTTATATTGGTCCATACTCTCCGGTGATGCTGAAGATCGTGGGAAGGAAGATTCGTACCGCCCCACTTCAAAACAAAAAAGCCCTCAAGTGCTGTAAGACTCTTTTCTTCTTCCTGTGATATTATAGCTGACAAGTTCATTGGGAAATGCAGGTACATTAATCAATTCAACGGCTTTCCGGATAAAATCCGGACAGTAACAAAAAAGCAAAAGAACATGTCTTTTGCTTCTGAACATGCTGCTGATTCTGTTAACTCATTCCGTAATCATCTTTTTTGCCATTTCAAGGATGGTGGAGTCGTCAAAAGATACAATCCCGCCTCCCGGGCCCTGTTCAAAGTGAACACCAACACTTTCTCCCTTTTCAAAATTCCTTCCCCCGAAGTAATTCCTGACAGTTTCCTCGTTCATGTCAAGCTTGTCAGCAATTTTCCTTATACTTCCGGGGGGTAAAAGGTCTTTGATCTTCCGGAGTTCATTAAATGTAATTGTAACGGCCATATTGATAAAAGTTTATACGGTTATAAAATTAATGCTGTGATATCTTCAAATATAGGAAAAATATCTTTGAGATTAAAACTGAAAAAAGTAATATGGGTTATGCACTATGTTCAATATCAGCATCTAATCAGATTTTTTCAGATAATTCAGAAACAATTTTATTGCTTTCCGCTTGTCCTCATTAAGATTAAAACTTATATTTTCCGTAAGGTATGTTTCGAGAGCTTTTCCTCTTATGATTCCTTTCCTGCCATATTTTCTGACCACTTCCGGAATGTTATCAACACCTGTTGCCAGAGCCTCATTGAATTCTTTCAGAAAGGCCTGCGGCAACTGCCTGTTTGCCGTCCAGCATGCAAAGGCGAATGGCAGGCCGGTAAAATCATACCATTCTTCTGCCAGGTCAGTCCCGTATCTGAATTGTTTCCCGAGCTCGAAACACTGATCACCTATGAGCACGATTCCGTCCTTTTCAGGAATATTTTTAAAATCAAAGTTTTCACTGGTATTTTTCCAGCCAAATTCCCTTTTCCACCAGTGTTTTGCAAGAATCCTTGCAAGGTTCACGGATGATCTTGAGCGGTAGTCGAGAAATATGTTGCGGATTTCCCCGAAGGTACAGTTACTCAATAGCATTACAGTCCGTACCTTTCCGTAGGCTCCCAGGCAGTAATCGGTAATAATCTGATAATTACTGATTAACGGAAGACTGGCTACAGGTACCAGTCCGATATCTGCTTTCCCCGCAGCAAGTCTGGCAGCACAATCTGCCGGATGATCGGTTGACAGGATTACTTTCCTGTCAAAGCCCGTTTCAGTTAATCCATAAATAAACGGATAGGTATTTGCATACCTTACAGCGGAAATCCTGATTTTTTCTGGAGTCATTACATTTTACCGGATGCTGAACTTTGATTTTTTGGCCTGGCCACTTTCATTTTTTTTAAGAAGCTCAAAAATACTATTTTTGTGTACAATTTTTATGATTTAAGCAATCATTTAACAACTGAATCATGGATCTTAATTCTCTTACTGCTATTTCTCCCATTGACGGCAGATACAGACAGAAAGTGAATGAACTCGATCTGTATTTTTCAGAATTCGGACTGATGAGGTACCGCCTGATGGTGGAAATTAAATATTTTATTTCCCTGTGTGATATTCCCCTGCCTCCGCTGGCTGATTTCCGGAAGGATAATTACAATGTCCTGCGTTCATTTTATGAAGATTTCAGTATGGCCGATGCTGAAAGGATCAAGGAAAATGAAAGGGTGACAAATCATGACGTCAAGTCGGTTGAATATTTCCTCAAGGAAAGATTCCGGGATTCAGGCTGGCTGAAATGGAGTGAATTCATTCATTTCGGACTTACATCACAGGATGTTAACAATACGGCCATACCATTGTCCCTGAAGGATGCGATGATTAATGTCTATTTTCCTCTTCTGTATGATGTAAGGGATATGCTTGCAGGCCTGGCGGACGAATGGAAGAATATTCCCATGCTGGCCAGGACACACGGCCAGCCTGCCTCACCGACCAGGCTCGGCAAGGAAATCTCAGTGTTTGTTACACGTATTGATGAACAGTCAAAATATTTTGGCCAGATACCCTATTCTGCAAAATTCGGGGGAGCCTCAGGCAATCTCAATGCACACAGGGCCGCTTACCCCGATATCGACTGGATACTGTTTGCGGATAATTTTGTGAACGGGGAACTGGGATTGCAACGATCTTTTCCAACAACACAGGTTGAACATTATGACAATCTGGCTGCACTTTTCGACAATATGCGGAGAATCAACACCGTCCTCATTGATCTTTCGAGAGATATCTGGACCTATGTCTCCATGAATTACTTCAGCCAGAAAACAAGGAAGGGAGAAGTGGGTTCATCGGCAATGCCCCATAAAATCAATCCGATTGATTTTGAAAACGCGGAAGGAAACCTTGGTTATGCGAATGCAATATTTGGCCATCTGGCAGAGAAACTCCCGCTTTCAAGACTTCAGCGTGACCTGACCGATTCAACAGTACTGCGGAACCTTGGAGTGCCCCTTGGGCATACTCTGGTTGCGTTCAGCTCATTACTGAAAGGTTTGAACAAGCTTGTTGTAAACCATGAGGAGATAAAAAATGACCTTGAAAATAACTGGATAGTTATTTCCGAAGCCATTCAGACAATACTCAGGCGGGAAGGCTATCCGCAGCCTTATGAAATTCTTCTGGAACTCACACGTGGCAATGTTAAGATATCCCGGGAAGCAGTTATGGATTTTATAAATGCCCTGGAAATAAGCGAAGCGGTAAAAGAGGAGCTGAAGGCACTTACTCCATTCAATTTCACAGGTTATTAATAAGATTACACATAGCTGATGAATAAGATAAAACTTCTTCTCAAATATATAGCACCTTATAAATGGCAGGCATTTAACAGCGTGGTTTTTAATATTCTGAGTGCTGTCTTTGCCCTTGTTTCCTACACCCTTGCCATTCCCTTCCTGAAAATCATGTTCAACAGGGTTGATGTGCTTCAGCATCCGGGTGATTTTCAGCTCAGCATTGACTATTTCAATTCGGCTTCCAGGTATTTCCTTTCACTCTTTATCGACAGACACGGTCAGGCGGGAGCACTTCTCATAGTCAGCGTTGTTTTTGTGATTGCCAGTCTGTTGAAAAACGGATTTATTTTCCTGGCAAATAACAGTATGGCTTATATCAGATCCTACACGGTAAGGGATCTCAGGAAAAAAATGTTTGACAAGGTCCTGAAGCTGCCCCTGTCATATTTTTCCGATGCCCGCAAGGGAGATCTTATGACCCGGATATCAAATGATGTCCAGGAAATTGAGGTATCGGTAATGTCTTCCCTTACCATGCTCTTCCGCGATCCGATGTACATTCTCATTTTTGTGATCTATCTTTTTGTAAGCAGCTGGAAGCTTTCGTTATATGCACTTGTGCTGCTGCCGGTAAGTGGCTGGTTTATCGGGAGGGTAAGCCGTACCCTGCGTTCCTCCTCGCTTGTTCAGCAGCAGCAGCTTGGAAGACTCCTGTCGGTTGTGGAAGAGACACTTACAGGACTGAGAATAGTAAAGGGCTTCAATGCTGAAAAGAAAATGCAGGAACAGTTCAGAAGGATCAATGAAAGATACTCGAAAATATTCCGGCGTGTAATAAGGAAATATTATCTGGCATCACCCCTTAGCGAATTCCTTTCCACAATTGTTGTAATGGCCCTATTATACCTTGGCGGAATGATGGCCCTTAGCGGTGAGACAAACATGACTCCCGATAAACTGATCGCTTATCTGATTGTGTTTTCCCAGATAATCCCACCGGCAAAAAATATCACAACCGCCTGGTTCAGTATTCAGAAGGGTATGGCATCAATAGAAAGGGTTGATCAGATTCTCGAAGCAGAGGAAAAGATCAGGGAAAGGATTGATCCGGTTCCTGTAAAGGAATTCCGGGAGGAGATTGAATTCAGGGGTGTATGGTATTCTTACAATACTGAACCTGTTTTGAAGGATATCAATCTTACGATCAGAAAAGGTCAGACGGTTGCCATTGTCGGCAAATCAGGCGCCGGAAAATCCACACTGGCAGATTTGCTGCCGCGTTTCATTGATGCGGATAAAGGTTCTGTCCTTATTGACGGAGTGGATGTACGGGACATGAATATTACCGATCTCCGCAACCTCATGGGAATAGTAAGCCAGCATCCCATCCTCTTCAATAATTCTTTCTATGAAAATATAGCCTTCGGTATGAATTCCTCATTGCAGGAAGATGTGGAAAATGCTGCAAGGATTGCTAATGCACATGATTTTATAATGGAAACGGAGTCCGGTTATGAAAATAATGTGGGTGAATCGGGCAATAAGCTCAGCGGAGGACAGAAACAGAGGATAAGTATTGCGAGAGCCATATTGAATAACCCTCCGATACTGATTCTTGATGAGGCAACCTCGGCACTTGACACCGAGTCGGAAAGGCTGGTGCAGGATGCCATTCTGAGGCTTATGGAGAACAGGACATCCATCGTCATTGCACACAGGCTCTCAACTATTCAGCACGCGGATCTTATAGTGGTTATTGATGACGGAATGATAGTGGAAAGAGGGACCCATGCCGAACTGATGAACAGGAAAGATGGTTTCTATGCAAAGCTCAGAAACTACCAGGCAATATAGGAATAACAGACCAGTGGTGCATGTTGCCGCAACAAACAGCAGGTCAGGAATACAGAGGCGGTCATATTTTGAATAAGCAGCCGAAGATTGAGGATTTTGATATATATTACAGTCTCAAAATTACAAACCATGATCAGACTAAAAATTTATTTTTTGCTGTTTGCCTTAATTCTCGCAGGAACAACTGTTCCGGCACAGAAGGCAAAACATACATTCAGGCTCAGCCCGACAGAATTTCTTCTGGATGATGAACCCTTTCAGATAATAAGCGGTGAACTCCATCCCTCACGAATACCCGCTGAATACTGGCAGCACCGGATCAGGATGGCCAGGGCAATGGGATGCAATACCATATCAGTTTATATCTTCTGGAATTACCATGAATCTGAAGAAGGGGTATTTGATTTCTCTACCGGCAACCGTAATCTGGCAGAATTCATAAAGCTTGTTCAGAAAGAAAAAATGTGGCTTATTGTCAGGCCCGGGCCCTATGTATGTGCGGAGTGGGAGCTTGGCGGCATACCGCCGTATCTCCTCAGGATACCGGATATCAGGCTCCGGTGTATGGATCCGCGGTATATGGCTGCAGCTGAAAGATATATGTCACGTCTTGCAGATGAGATCCGGCCTTATCTGATAACAAGGGGCGGTCCGGTCATCATGCTGCAGATAGAGAATGAATACGGCAGCTATGCCAACGACAGGAATTATACTCAGAGACTGAAGGAAGTATGGCAGGCCAATGGAATTGATGTCCCGACCTTTACCGGCGACGGCCCCACCACTTACATGCTGGAAGCAGGCACACTGCCGGGAAGTGCTGTGGGACTGGATCCGGGCAGTACGGCTGCCGATTTTGAGCTGGCCGCAAAAATGAATCCCGGTGTACCGGTATTCAGCAGTGAAACTTATCCGGGCTGGCTGACTCACTGGGGAGAAGAATGGAACAGACCCGATACGGTAAGGCTTCTTGAGGAAGTTAAATTTCTGATGGATAACAGGAAATCCTTCAATTTCTATGTTATACACGGCGGTACCAACTTCGGATTTACCGCAGGTGCAAACTCAGGCAGAAAGGGATATGAACCGGATGTGACAAGCTATGATTATGATGCCCCGATTAATGAACAGGGAAGGCCAACGGCAAAATATTTTGCACTGAGGAATCTTATCGGATCATATCTTCCGAAAAATGAAAAACTGCCTAAAATACCTGATACCATTCCCGCCATTACAATTCCCCTTATTTTCCCGACCAAGTTTACATCAATTTGGGATAATCTTCCTGAACCTGTAAGTTCCGTTACGCCGAATACCTTTGAGGCCTATGGCCAGGATTACGGTTTTATTCTCTACCGCACCAGACTGATAGGACATAAAAAAGGCTGGCTTACCATAACAGATATACATGATTATGCCACTGTATTCCTGAACGGAGAATATATAGGACATCTCGACAGAAGGGAGGGGATTAACACGATAGAATTACCCGAAAGCAAGGCTGATGTGCCGGTACTAGAAATACTGGTCGAAGCAATGGGGCGTATCAATTTTGCACAGCATCTTATAGATAGAAAAGGAATTACGGAAAGAGTGACCCTGAACGGAATGACGCTCATGAACTGGGAGATATTCAAGCTGCCGATGGACTGGAAATATATATATGACCTCCGTTCATCCGGAAAGGTCATTAACAAACCTGGAGTCTTCTTCAAGGGAAATTTCTCACTGGCAATAACCGGAGATACCTATTTCGATGTGTCAAACTACAAAAAAGGCATTGTTTGGGTAAACGGACATAACCTTGGACGCTACTGGGATATAGGTCCGCAGAAAAGGCTCTACTGTCCTGCATCCTTTATCAGACAGGGACTTAATGAAATAATAATTCTTGACCTGCACATGACGGATCCCAAACCGGTGATTGCTGTCAGAACTCTTGAATAGGAACGAATATTTTATCTGCTGTCCCGGGAGATTATTAATTCTTTAATATTAACTTGGTCCTGTCGGAATTGCCGGAAAATTATTTCCGGCAGATTTTTTTCTGAACATAAGAATCATGTATTATGAAGCGGAAGATATCTCTTATTGCAGCACTGTTTGCCCTGCCGGCCCTGATTCTTGCCTCTGAAGGGGGATTATACGGATCCGGAATCATTCTTCCGGAAAGAGGATTGTGTGCACACCGCGGAGCCATGGCCACACATCCTGAAAATACAATCCCGGCATTCCGTGAGGCAGTTATTGCCGGTGCCCATATGATAGAATTTGACGTTTTCCTTACAAGGGATAATCATATGGTGGTTATCCATGATGAAACAGTTGACCGGACCACCAATGGCAGCGGAAAAGTATCGGACCTGACCCTGGAAGAAATTAAAAGCCTTGATGCAGGCAGCTGGAAATCAGCGGAATTTGCCGGGGCTGAAATACCCACTCTCGATGAGGTCCTGGCTGTAATGCCCTTTAATGTCTGGCTTAACATACACCTGAAAGGTGAGGGGAGACTGCCTGTGATGGTGGCGGAAAAAATAGCTTCGGAAAACAGGCTCCACCAGGCCTTCCTTGCATGCAGCAGAAAGGCAGCTGAAATGGCAAGGGAAGCTGTTCAGGGAATAATGATATGTAATATGGACAGGCAGAATGACAATCTGAACTATATAAATGAAACAATTGAATCGGAAGCTGAATTCATTCAGCTTACACAGCCGATAACACCTTCATTGCCTGATTATACCCGGAGACTTAAGGAAAAGGGTATCAGAGTGAATTTCTTCGGTACCGATTCTCCCGAAGAAATCAGGGTGTTGTTTAAATCGGGAGTGGATTTTCCCCTGGTGAATGATATAATACATTTGATGAAAATTGCCGGAGAAACCGGAATTCCTCCGGTAGTACCTCAATTCAGGGCAGGGATTCAGAAGAAATAACATTAGCGTTATTAACCTTTATCATGAAAGAAAATAACGCTAATATTATGATTTTTATCCCTGAATCCTGATAATCCTCACTTTGGTACCGGGCGCGGGAAGTCTCTGATTATTCTAATCCGAACAGCCTGCAGATATGCCTGTTGTACATGTTTTCAAAGACACAGGCCGAAACAGTTTTCTCATTTGCCTCCAGCAGCCTGAAATATTCATCCATTCTCATTGCAGCCAGTTTGTAACCGACATGTATCAGCTGCCTCATATCCGGATTATAGTCAGGATTACCCGGGACATGTCTCAGTGCCCCTGCAAACCGGCTGCTGTCCCAGCCAGCCACTTCGCCGGAAGAGGGAAGCGCCCCGGCATCAATATCGATTACATCGGCATAGGGTGCGCAAAGCTCTTCGATATCCGTGAGGGCATCCGAGTAGATTTCCCTGACGAATTCCAGGGCCTCTCCACCCGATTCGGCTAGTCCGATAACCTCCTCAAGCCAGGTTGTTCCTGCAGTTTTAAGATGAAGACCCTTGTCATGCTTTCTGATAAGCGATCCTATGTGAGGATATATTGCAAACTTATCTGACCCTGAATGCACGCTCATCTTGAGGTTGCCGGGCAGGCCGAATTCTTTTACAGCCATGTCGATTACCATGAGATCAGCCTCGAACTCAGCGGCAAAACGAAGGGGATCACCAACATAATCAACTCCCTTGTTGAAGCGTCCGGAAAATTTCGGGGCGATGGTCTGTGCCGGTATCTGCTCTTCACCAAGCATTTTGAGAATGAAAAAAAGCTCGACGGGTGTCTGTGGTGAGGGGACCTCATCCATTGATACTTCAGCAACAAAATTGTCTCTTCCTTTCTGAGCCTCTATCTTCCTGTAAATTTCGCCTGCTTTCTGTGCAGCAAAAAGATATTTTTCCGCAAAAGAAAGTATCTGTGATTCCGATACGACGGGGTAGGGTTTCAGTCCGTCTATTTTCAGTTCTCCGGTATACCCCGAACAGCCCGAAACAAATTTCCTTATTGATTCTTCATCTGTCTTTCTGCCAATATAGGAAGCCACATCAATTGTGAAAAAATCTGAACTTCCTATGAATTTGTCAACGTTATCGAGATTGATATGGTCGGCATCAACGAAATACGGCCTGGTAAAACCTGCCTTCCGTGTTGCTTCGTCAGCTTCCTTCCTGACATCTTCGGGCCGGGTGCCGATAATCATGTGTTCCCTGTTTGACTTATTCCAGACCGGAGTAATATCAACACCCTTCTTTTCCGCTTCAATTATTGCGGCAAGCTGTGCACTGCCCTGATGACCGAACCTGTCGCCCATCCCGAATGAATATTTGCCTAGTTTCTTCATTTAATCAAGAGTAACGGTTTTGTTTTTCGGTGCAAAAATATTCATTATTGCCCATGCAACGATATATGCACAACCTGCAACAACGAACATGATCACGTATCCTGTTTCAACATGACCGGCATTTTTGTAATGATCGAGTACTGCCCCTGCAAGGTATGAGATACCAAGGCCGCCCAGCGCACCGGCCATTCCTCCGATACCTGTAACCGAACTGACTGCTCTTTTTGGAAAGGCATCCGAAACGGTTGTGAATATGTTTGCTGACCATGCCTGATGGGATGATGCTGCGAGGGCTATAAGCATTACCGCACCCCAGGTGCTGATGCCGGGAGCCTGTGCAAAGACTATAGGTGTTACAAGCAGGGCAAAGATCAGCATGGAATATTTCCTTGCATTGAAGGGTGTCATGCCTTTTTTGATCATATAGCCTGAGAGCCAGCCTCCGAATATGCTTCCAACCGTAGTCATGGAATATATGAATACAAGCGGCAGTCCGAATGATTTGAGGTCAAGCCCTGTACCTCTTACTTCTGCAAGCCATCCCGGGATCCAGAACAGATAAAACCACCATATGGGGTCAGTCAGCCCTTTTCCTATGAAAAACACCCACGTCTGCCGGTATTTCAGGAGTTTAAGCCAGGGTACATCAGATTTTGGTTCGGCCTGTTCCTCCACATCACTGTTGATGTAGGCAATCTCACTGGCTTTCACTCTTTTCTGCCTTTCAGGTATCTCGTAATAGATGATCCAGAAAATCAACCAAATGAACCCCAGGGCACCGGTGATTATAAAGGCTGCCTGCCAGCCCCAGAGGACGACAATTGCCGGAACTGCAACAGGTGCAACGATTGCACCCACATTGGTTCCGGAATTAAAGATTCCCGTAGCAAGTGCCCTTTCTTTCTTAGGGAACCATTCAGCCACGGTTTTAATTGCTGCCGGAAAGTTGGCTCCTTCACTGACACCCAGTAATCCCCTCCAGAATCCGAAACCAAGGGCCCCTTTGGCAAGTGCATGGCCCATAGCTGCAATACTCCAGAGAGTGACAGCTATGGCATAACCGATCTTTGTCCCGATTTTGTCGATAAGCCTTCCGGCAAGAACCAGGCCAAGGGCATAGAAAAGCTGAAAGGCCATTACTATGTATGAATATTCCTTTTCACCGATATTAAGATCAGTTTCAAGCAAAGGCTTGAGAATTCCAATGACCTGTCTGTCGATATAGTTTACCGTGGTGGCAAAGAATATCAGTGCACAGACTGTCCATCTGTAGTTTCCGATTTTTACTTTTTCTGACATGATTGTTTTATTAAAAATTCTTATGCATTATAAGCAGTTGATGCCGTTGTTCCGCCTCTTCCGGTCCAGTTCGTATGGAAAAATTCACCTCTCGGCCTGTCAATACGTTCATAGGTGTGTGCCCCGAAATAATCCCTCTGAGCCTGAAGAAGGTTGGCAGGCAGCCGTTCACACCTGTAGCCGTCGAAATATCCGAGAGCCGATGAAATTGCCGGGACAGGAATGCCGTTTAACAGGGCATCTGAAACAACCTTCCTCCATCCTTTCTGGGATTTCTCCAGTTTTGTCCTGAAGAACGGGTCAAGAAGGAGATTGTCCAGTGAAGGGTTATTATCGAAGGCTTCCTTGATCTTTCCAAGGAAAACCGACCGTATTATGCACCCGCCGCGCCACATCAGGGCTATTCCGCCATAATTAAGATCCCATTTATATTCAAGGGCAGCAGCCCTCATCAGTGAATATCCCTGGGCATACGAAACTATTTTTGATGCATAAAGGGCATCCCTCAGGTCGTTGATGAATTCCTCCCTGTTTCCCCGGAAAGCCGGAACCGGGCCGTTCAGTATCCCGGACGCCTTTACCCGTTCTTCCTTGATGGCGCTGAGAAACCTGGAGAAGACTGCCTCGCCTATAAGAGTAAGGGGGATTCCCAGATCAAGTGCGGATACTGCTGTCCATTTTCCTGTTCCTTTCTGGCCGGCAGTGTCGAGAATCTTGTCTACAAGAGGTTCACCGTCCTCATCCTTGAAAGCCAGAATATCCCTGGTTATCTCAATCAGATAACTGTCAAGCTCACCTTCGTTCCATTCCCTGAAAACCTCATGCATTTCACCGGCACTCATTCCAAGGAGATCCTTCATTATCTGGTATGCTTCACAAATAAGCTGCATATCACCATATTCAATCCCGTTATGCACCATTTTTACAAAATGTCCGGCTCCGTCCTCACCAACCCAGTCACAGCAGGGAGAGCCGTCTTCAACCTTTGCTGCGATTGCCTGAAAAATAGGTTTGACAAAGGGCCATGCTGCCTTTGATCCGCCAGGCATGATGGATGGTCCGAGGAGAGCTCCTTCTTCGCCGCCTGATACCCCGGTGCCGATATAGAGCAGTCCTTTGCTTTCAGCAAGGGCGGTACGCCGGTTGGTATCGGGGAAATGAGTGTTTCCGCCGTCAATGATGATATCTCCCTTGTCAAGCAGAGGTATGAGTGTATTGATCATATCATCAACCGCAGAACCGGCCTTGACCATGATCATGATTTTCCTGGGGCGTGCCAGGGATTTCACAAGTTCCTCAACAGAGTGTGTCCCGACAATATTTTTACCCCTGGCCCTTCCTGCCAGAAAATCATCAACCTTCTGTGTCGTGCGGTTGTATACGGAAACCCTAAATCCCTTGCTTTCCATATTCAGTACCAGGTTCTCACCCATTACCGCAAGGCCTATTAATCCAATATCCGAAAGTTTATCCATAATAATAAGTTTATCGTTAATTAAGTAAATATCCTGTAACAGTGTGCTGCTGTTTAAGCAAATGTCCTGTAATATTCTGCCACTACTTCATCCATTACCCTGTTTGTCCTGGCTGCCGTTGTACCTGTCGATACTGCTTTGCTTCCGCCTGAAAGCTCCCTTACAATCTGTTCTATAAGATAAAACTGAACATGTTCGGGTCTTTCATTCACGAATTCTTTCCGGCCTTCATTGTTTTCCATGACCACAGGTTCGAAACTGAAGGTGGAAAATCTTATCCTGCCTGATTCTCCCGTAATCTCAATAACATCACTGTTGCTCTGCGGCGATGCATTGAAGCACCATATGCCCGTGCATGCAATATTGTCAGGAAAGAGGAAGGAAACGGAAACAAAATCCTCAGCCCTGTAAAGGCCGGCCTGGTTGATAACGACTGATTTCACTTTCACCACCGGACCCAGAAGAAAATCGAGATAATCAAGCTGATGGGATGCCAGGTCAAAAAAATGGCCTCCTCCTGAGATTTCAGGCATGACTCTCCAGGGCAGTTTTCCTGTCAATTCTTCCTGTGAGGGTGATTTGAAACACCGGATCAGCACATGTCTCACTTTTCCAATTGCCCCCTTTGCTATCAGATCCCTCACCAGCAGGAATCCCGGGAGGGTTCTGCGGTAATAAGCGACAAATACCGGGACCCT
The DNA here is from genome assembly GCA_029547705.1 of Bacteroidota bacterium. Classification (GTDB taxonomy): domain Bacteria; phylum Bacteroidota; class Bacteroidia; order Bacteroidales; family VadinHA17; genus LD21. The sequence continues at coordinate 386,280 of JAKPOU010000041.1, forward strand.
GTGTTTTTCCGATGCTTCGATAATACTGAGGCATTCTCCATAGTTCCGGGCCATCGGTTTTTCAATATAAACCGGCTTGCCGGCCTTTATTGACATTATTGCATACTCGGCATGGTTTCCCGGCGGAGTAGCCACATACACGGCATTTATTTCAGGATCCTTTATCAGTTCTGAAGCGTCGGTATACACTTTCGGCACCTTATGCCTCGCGGCATAATCCTCTGCCAGTTCCGCATTCCGCCTCATTACCGCCGCAAGCCGGGATCCGCCGACTTTGCTGAAAGCCGGTCCGCTTTTCACTTCCGTAACATTGCCGCAGCCAATTATGCCCCAGTTGATCATCCCCTCGGTTTACGGTTAATTCAATCTTTCCATGGAGCTCCACAAGCCGGTGGCAGGATTGGAGATGTAGAAGAATTCCTCGCCTTCCCCGGTTGTGTTGAAACCGTCCCTGAGCTTTCCGGGATCATATTTTTTCAACATTTCGCCGAGGTCGGCATATCTGAAATTAACCGATTCTATCTGTTCCCTCGTCAGGAATCCCGGACAATAGGTAACGGAAAACCTTCCTTCAGTGCTTCCGTGAATAAGATGGGCTGCAGCACTGAGGTTTTCCTTAAGCTCCTCGCTGGTCTCCAGGGCTTTGAGTGTTGCGGGTGTTCCCCTGTAGCCGTATTTCCTGATAAGACGGTCAATTTCCCTGTCTTCACCGAATTCCTTAAGTCCGGGAGCAAGCACAATGAGTTCACCGTTGTCTGCCATGGCCATTCTTGTCCTGTATATACTTTTATTTCCGAGCCAGGTGCTCTTGAATTCAGATGGATCAAGATAAACAACAGCTTTCTGCAGGGGTTTTTCAAAAATTGTAAAATTGACCTTGAGCGAGAGGGAAGCGGCAATGGTGAACACTTCCGGATCATCGCCCACATAGAGGCCGCGTATTACAAGTTCTCCCGAATCATTTCTGCCGACCACCGTATGAATATACACTACAGGCAGATGCTTGATATAACGTTCTGACGCGTAGTTCAGCATTCTTCTCACCGGGTTGTCGGCTTTTCCGAGAATATTTTCAATTCCGTACACGGCTCCCACAAAATGGCTTTTATTGATACCTTCGGCACCACCTGTCCCGACCAGAAGGTTTTTATTGTAATTGGCCATGCCAATAACCTCATGCGGCACCACCTGTCCGACTGACAATATCAGGTCATGACCGCCGTTGTAGACCAGCTTGTTGAGCTGGGCCGGCCATGAATAGTCAAGGGCACCTCCGGTAATTTCCGAAATATATTCCCCCGGAACGATTCCGGCTGTGACTACATCCCTTCTCCAGTCGTGTACACGAAAGAGTTCCTTCGGTACTCCCGGGAACATTGTGTCCAGTTCACTGTCGCTCATGGGAAAATGTGTGCCCAGTGCAGGAAGAATATCACTGAGCTTTTCCCCGTAATACTTATAAAGGAGGCTTGTAATTTCTCCTGCCCTGGAGTGAAAGCGGGTGAAATCCGGCGGTATCACCAGCACTCTTTTTTTTGGTCCGAGCCTGTCCAGTGCCGAGTAAAGACCGTTCTGAAGTTCCTCCGGACCTATTATCGTATTTTCCGAACCTGACTGATAATATAACATTGAATGAATAATTTAATCTACACACCACTGAAAGCACTGAATCCTTTATCCACGGGAATTACCACACCGGTAACTGCCTTTGAAAAGTCAGAAGCAAGATATAAAAGGGTACCGGTAAGTTCCTCCGGGATGCAATATTCCTCCATGGGTGTATTGTTCAATACTTTCTGCCCCCTGGGTGTTGATCCTCCTGTTTTTTCGTCAACCAGCAGAAACCGGTTCTGGTTTGTAAGAAGAAAACCCGGAGCAATTGCATTTACCCTTATGCCAACTCTTGCAAAATGAACCGCCAGCCACATTGTGAAGTTATTTATGGCCGATTTGGCGGCAGAATAGGCAACAATCTTTGTAAGCGGCCTGTAGGAATTCATTGAGGAGATATTGACTATTACACCGGAGCGTTTTTTTACCATATCTGTTGTAAAAACCATTGACGGAAGGAGAGTGCCCTTGAAGTTCAGATCAAAAACTTTATCGAAACCCTCGGTCTTAAGACCGAAAAATGTGTCTTCGGGGTTTTCCGAGCCATCCATTATTTCTGTTTTTGTTGTTGCTTCAGGTGAGTTTCCCCCGGCTCCGTTCACGAGTATGTCTATTTCTCCGAATTCCCGGTTTATCTCTTTCTTTGCCTGCTCCAGTGAAGCTTTATCAAGAACACTTGCCGCAACGCCAATGCATGGCGTCCCGAATTCATTCTGCAGCCTGCCGGCAATCTTCCTTGCAGCTTCCCCGTCAAGATCAAGAATAGCTGTTTTTACACCTTTGGCAGCAAGTGATTTAGCCATTTCAGAGCATATCACCCCGGCACCCCCGGTGATTACTGCCACTTTACCTTTTAAATTAAGTTCGTCCATATTTTTAATAATTTATCATATTTCCCTTGTTGTTTATTTTCTTCTGATGAGCAGAGACCGGATACAGCCGGTACGGGTTTATTCCCCGAATCCGAAATATTCCCTGGCGTTCCTGTAAGAAATACCTTCAATGAGAGGTTTAAGTATTTCTTCTTCGTCAGGTATATTGCCTTTTTCAACTTCTTCACCCACAAAATTGCATACCACACGCCTGAAATATTCATGTCTGGGATATGACAGAAAGCTTCTTGAATCGGTTACCATGCCGATAAACCTTCTCATCAGCCCGAATGAGGCCAGGTCCCTGATATGTTTTTCCATACCCGTTTTCTGATCAAGGAACCACCAGGCAGCCCCGAACTGAACTTTCACGGCTGTACTGCCGTCGTTGAAATTTCCTGCCATGGTTATCAGCATTTCATTGTCAGAGGGATTGAGATTGTAAAGAATTGTCTTGCCCAGTTGTGCAGTATCATCCAGACTGTTGAGAAAGCGTGACATTCTGACCGCATCCTGGGGACCCCCTATGGAATCCCAGCCGGTATCCGGCCCAAGGAGCCTGAATGCCCTCGAGTTATTGTTTCTCAGTGCACCGACATGAAACTGCTGGGTCCAGCCCCTTTTATGATTCATCCGGCATAGTTCAGTCATGACGGCTGTCCTGTATTTTTCAGATTCCTCCTCTGAAATCTGATCACCTTTCAACAGCTTTCTGAATATCCTGTCAGCTTCTGCCGCGGTAAAAGCCGTGTAATAGAATCTGTCGAGCCCGTGATCGGATAATCTCCCTCCCGTACTGTGGAAAAATTCATGCCGTCTGTCAAGCACTTCAATGAGTGTGTCAAAATCCTTTATTTCACTGCCGGCTGCTTTGCCCAGCGTTTCAATATATGCCTTGAATTTTGCCGGGTCCTCAGTCTTTATGGCATTATCAGGCCTGAATGTCGGAAGAATGAGTATCCCGAAACTGCCTTTCAGCTTTCCGTGATGTTCCAGCGAGTCTGCCGGATCATCGGTGGTACATATTATTTCGGCCTTGAATTTTTTTAACAGGGATCTGATGCTGAACTCTCTGGTATTTAGCATTTCACTGCTTTCCCTGTAAATCCTGTCGGCAGTGGCGGGTGAAAGCAGGTCATAGATTCCGAAATACCGGGCAAGTTCCAGGTGTGTCCAGTGATAAAGCGGATTTCCAACGGCCGCCGGAACCGTTTCAGCCCATTTCCTGAATTTTTCAATGTCAGGAGCTTCACCTGTACAGTATTTTTCATTAATACCGTTTGTTCTCATGGCTCTCCATTTATAATGGTCTCCTTCGAGCCATGCCTGGGTTATATTCTCAAACTGCCTGTCATCAGCTATCATTGAAGGGGAAAGGTGACAGTGAAAATCAATTATCGGCTGATCTTCGGAATATTGATGAAATAATCTTGATGCTGTTTTGTTCGTTAGCAGAAAATCATCATGAATAAATTTCTTCATCGTTAGATATCATTTAGTTAAAAATTGTCCGGAACCAGAATTAAAACATTACGGGAAGTTACATGATAAAAGATTTTGAAAAATAATAATAACAATTTAATCTACCAAGTAACTTTACATAAGAGAGAGAATAAAATATTACACTATTGTCCGATTAATCTTTTAGATTCATAATTAGCTCGCTTATATGCCTGAATATCAATCATCATATTTTCATTTTAAAAACTGACCCCCTATATATTAAGTGATAATTGCAGACCTGGAGGGATTGACTTACTTTTAATAATTCTCTTTGTGCTACGCAGAAGTTCATTAACATCCAGATTGCTTATCAGGTGGATCCTAATCAGTGAGGCCACAACTGAGAACGCTTTTTTGGCTTGTGCGATCATCTGTGTCACAGTTAAAAGAAGCTGAGCTATCAAGGTGCACCAGACCTGTGTGTAAATCGCATTTACATTCTCCCCGTAGAAATAATGCAACTGAAAGTTCTGCTTCATTTTCTTGAATAGCAGCTGTCGGGTAAAGGACTGGCGCGGTACCAAA
>JAKPOU010000045.1 GCA_029547705.1 Bacteroidota bacterium
TCCTTCAAACGTGGAAGAATTTGCAAATATCATTAATTGTCTGACTTGATCAACAAACCTCAATCACAGGAATAAGAACTGATCCCCTGTTTCTCCGTGTTGGAGCCTTTTCACTGCATTTACTTATTGTATCGTGAACAGGTATGCTGATATCAGGGGATTGACAATGTAAATCGACATCAACTGTGGCCTTGGCGAGACAGACCCCGCAACCGGGCCCGGCAACAATGAGACAGTCATGCCCAAAACCAAGAACGCTTACCTGAGATACCTGCTGATTCACTCGCAGATAAGGAGAAACCAGTACAAAGAAGGTTACCCGACTATTGACGACCTGTGGCAATACCTTTATGATGAGGGTTACGAGGTGTCTTACTCCACAATAGAGAAAGACCTCTGCTTTCTGAAAAACGAAAGAGGGGCGCCGCTGATATATGACCGCAGGGAGAAGTGCTACAAGTACACCGAGGATTGGGAGTTCGATGTTCCCCTGACCCCCGAAGCCGTCAGGATCCTCCAGATGACCCTGCACAAGCTGGAAATTTTCAGCGAAGCCAGGGAATTCCGTATGGTCAATGACGCAATAGAAAAACTATCGGACCATTTCCAGATCGTCAGGAAGTATCCCGACGACAGGTTAAACAAGTATATCCTCTTCGAATACACAAAGGGTTTTTCCGGGAAGGAACATCTTTCCCGCATCTACGAGGCCATCTATGATAAACGCACCATCATGTTTACCCACTGCCGTTTTGACACCGAGGATCCCACTCAGCGTACCCTGCAACCATATATTCTCAAGGAACACCGCAACCGATGGTACGTCATCGGGAAGGAGAACGACGAAGCCCGGATCTTCGGACTGGACAGGATCTGCGACCTGGCAGTTACGGACAACTATTTCATACAGGAACCGGCCTTCTATGATGAAATCTTCAACGTCCTCCGTGATGCAGTCGGCGTTTTTGCCTTTGGATTTGATTCAGAGGATGTAGTTCTTCATTTCACTCCGGATGAGGCTCCATACATCAAGACCCTCCCGCTCCACCGCTCGCAGCAGCCTGTGTATGAGAATGAGACCGGCGGCTATACGGTTAAGCTCCATGTCAAGGTGACGGCCGAATTCATCAACGACTGCATCCTTCGTTTCGGTGACAGGGTGAGAGTTGTATCGCCTCAAAGCCTTGCAGAACATGTTGCCGGAATATGGCAATGTGCCATAGACAGTTACAACGCCAGCCGGACTGTCTGACACATAATTTTCTGTAAAATAATTACAAGCTTGTCATTCTGCAAATAGATTGAGGAGTACCGTTATATCTTAACCGAAAATTCAGGGTTATGATAAACGCCTCCCATACCTCACCTGAAAGGTGCGGCACGCTCCGCCTTGCCTTCTGGGTAAGAGACACCGCCGCCGGATCATCTACCGTCGGTCGCTGCAGATTCCTCGTCGGCAAAAACGGCCGGCCGATTCCCTGCAGGATAATTATCTGTTCCCGCACCGGCAAGGGTGTAATGGAACCGGATGGTCCAACCACCTTGAAACGAATATGAAATCATAAAAACACTGGAATATGGATGAACTTCTCAATCCCAATCATCTTGCCCGTTTGGAGAGTATCTCCCGCATGGCATTCAAAAGCCAGATGAACCTCAGTGCTCTCGCAAAAGTCCAGGGCGACATTGATTCCATTGCATCCTTTTTGGGTATTACATATACTCAGACGGTCCTGTTTGCAGTGATAGCGGACCTGAGCCTTCAGCGTACGGTAACTCTCGAAGGACTGGCCAGACACTTCGATTGCAGCGTTCTCAGGCTGGTGACATCTATGAAGGAGACGGAATGCCTGGAAAGGAAGGGGTTTGTAAAGAGGCTGATACGAAGAAAAGGACGACGTCCTTCGTACAACGACATCGGATTTACCGTGCCTGCGTTTGTCATTGACTCCCTCCTGCAGGGTGACCCTGCGATGCTGGAGGCTGCTACAAGACTTGACCTGCCGGCATTCCTGAAGCAGATCACTGACCTTATCGACGAAAGGGAAGAGAACACCATAGGCACAGCCCAGGTCCTCGAAGAGGCTGGTTTTCTCATTGCTGCCAACAAACAACTTCCCTTTGTCAGTTATGTAGACAACGGCCTGAAATCGATGCTCAGCAAGTGTACCGTCTTCGCATTCAGCTTTGTAAGGCTCAAGGGACAGACAAGTGTCGATTTTGAGAGCTTTGCCAACTCCCTTTTTGATGACCTTAGCCAGCAGCTGGAATTCTGCCAGGAGCTTGCATCCGGAAGACACGAACTGGTAAAGACCGGTTTCATCAAGCTCATAGCCTCGGAGTTTGAAGACGGGAAAAGCGCCACCCTGTCACTCAGAACCGCCAGGGAATTGTATCGCTCCTACCCCAACCTCCTTAAACCGGAGAATGACAGATCCGGACTTATTGATTACAAGTCACTTAAAAACAAGAACCTGCTTTTTTATCCTGATTTGCAGGAACAGCTTAATCTGCTTGAGGATATCATGAAACCTTCGAAGTTCAGGTCATATTGCAGGCAACTGAAGCGCAACGGACTGACCAGCGGCATTACCGCCATATTTTCCGGTGAACCGGGAACCGGAAAAACTGAAGAGGTTTATCAGCTGGCGCGAAGGACAAAGCGCAGCATAATGATGGTTGACCTCTCACAGATGAGGAGCAAATGGTTTGGCGAGAGCGAGAAGCGTGTCAAACAGGTTTTCGAAGAATATGAGGCAATCAGGAAAGCCAGTCTCGTGGAACCTATTCTGTTAATAAATGAGGCCGACGGACTGCTTACCAGACGCATTGACCTCATTGCCAGCAACGAGGCATCTGACCGGGTGACCAACACCATGCAGAATGTTCTACTTCAGGCACTGGAGAACTTCGAAGGAATACTTATCGCTACCACCAACCTTACCGGCAATCTCGACAGGGCGTATGAGCGCAGGTTCAGTTTACGGCTGAACTTTCCAAGGCCTGACAAGCATATAAGGGCATCGATCTGGAAAGAGAAGCTGCCCGACCTGACTCATGAGGAGGCCCGCATGCTGGGTGAAAGATTTGAGATTTCTGGCGGCGAGATTGACAACCAGGTCAGGAAGGTGCTTCTGAAAAAAGTGCTCAATAAAAAAGATGACCTGTACTTAACGTTAGTACAAGGCTGCAGGGAATCACATGGTTTTACAACTAAAAAAAAGATAGGATATGGCAATTAAATATTTAACTCCGAAAAGCAAGGATGAGATAATCAAAGCTTTGGAAAGACTCAGGCTGAACAAGGTCCTTCTGGACATCATCAGAAAGGATGATGATGCCTATCAATTCGTCGCCTGGTTCATCAGCCAGGGAGAAAGCAGTATGGCAGACAGGATTACCCGACTGAACGGATTAGTTCGCATTGCAAGAGAAATAAAACGGTAAACAGGGTTTTTACTGAGTATTGATTGAGGCCATTTTGGTTAATGTCATTCTTTGCAATATACTGGATTCCCGAGAGGCACAGTGTGGTTGTTTGAGCTGTATGGGGATTGACTTTTGAAATCATGACCAGAAAAGAATGGAAGTAAGGGAGTACATCTACTGATATAATGAAATGTGCTGCATTTTTTACTTTTAACTAAATTATGATATATTTGCAATATTGATGAGACATGAAAATAAAGCTTGTTAAAATCACTCAATTAAGTGGCAATAAAGCATCTATATATACCGTATTAATTGATAATGACAATGGCACATTATTTGACAAATTCATTATTGAAAACAAAATTTCATTTAAAAGTGAACTTCATAATTTGACTGTACGTTTAAAAACAATGGGACAGGATACGGGAGCCAGAGAACATTTCTTCAAGCAATTTGAGGGAAATCCGGGAGACGGGGTTTGTGCTTTGTATGATGAGCCCAAGAGCCACCTGAGACTTTATTGTATCCGCTACGGAACTACATTGGTGATCGTTGGCGGTGGCGGATACAAACCTAAAAACATAAGGGCTCTGCAGGAAGACCCAAAGCTCACGGCTGAAAACCATAAAATGAGGAGTATATCACAACTGATAACCGCAAAGATGTCGGAAGGCCAGATATGGTTTACAAAAGACTACATGGAATTTGACGGAAGTCTTGAGCTGACAAATGAAGATGATGAAGATGATGAAAATGATTAATACTTATTACAGCAAAGAAATTGACGACCTGCTTGGGGATATAGACCCCAAAACGGAAAAAAAGATTGCGTTCCGTATGAAGCTCGCCGCAAAAATTGACAATGCCAGGATAAATATGGGATTGTCCAAAAAGCAGTTTGCAGAGCAAATGTCAAAGAAGCCTTCAGAGATTACGAAGTGGCTGAGCGGAACCCACAACTTTACCAGCGACACTCTATATGATATCCAGGAATGCCTGCACATACAATTGATTGACATTGATGAAGGACAGACTGAACAGATAATTCGATTCTTATTCGAAGCGAAACAAAAGGAAAACCGACAACTTTTTGCCTATTCGGATTTCAATTTTTTCAGAAGATTTAATTTGGAGTTGAAGAATGATTTTATGGAACTCGAACCTGACATCGAATTCTTCAGAAAACTTTGTAAACATGAAAAGAAGCAGGAAAAGTAAAGATCTTAGATTTCAAATAACAGGCATCGATATAGAGGACGTCAGTATAACCAATCCGAAAACGCCTTTTGGAAAGAATATCAGCTTCAGGTTTCATGTGAATATTGAAATGAAGATAGATTCCGAGGCAGGCAAGGTTATTAATATGGTAATTATCAAAGTAGCTGAAAGTGAAAGTTTGGAGAGATGCGGTTCAATAAAAGTCAGCTGCATCTTTGGGGTTGATAATATTAATTCATTCATGAATCCGGAAAATGGGAAAAATAAACTGCCTGAAGAATTTATCCACGTCCTGAATTCCATAAGTATATCTACTGCCAGAGGTGTGATGTACAGCCAGTTCAGAGGTACTTTTCTCCATGAAGCTGTACTTCCGATAATTGAGCCGCAGTTCTTCCAGTCTCCCGCCTCGTAACATAAATGACTGAAACATCATTCTCTGTAATTGCCGTTTCAAGCCTTTTAGTCCTTTCCCATCTGAAGAGAGCTAATCCCTGAAAACTGCCAGCCACAAATGCATGATTGGAGACATTGCAACTTTGTATGCTTTTTGTTCTTACTCTGTAAATAGATTGAGGAGCAGCGCAGTATAATTGCAGTATGTAAGCATGAAAACAATAAATATAATCTTGTGAAAAAGGAAGGGGATAATCTGCCAGGGAAAAGGAAAAAGAAGCCACCCGATATCGAAATCACCGAGCTCTTCATGGCAAAGAAGGGCAAGAAGGGATGGTCTCATTGCTTTCACGGTGTCATCCACCGCGAAAAGGACGAAAATGGCAAGGAAACTGCGGTCAACAGCAAGATATCCCTTCCCGGGGAAGGATACATCTGGAGCCGCGATGTCAACCGGGACAGGTGCGGGGAGAACCTCGACGACATGGTTGAGCTTCGCCTCGA
>JAKPOU010000065.1 GCA_029547705.1 Bacteroidota bacterium
TTTGCGGGAGAGTCCTGGTTCTTTAAGATACAAGAGTTTGATTCAGTAGCTCAGCAGGTAGAGCATCCCGCTTTGCGGGAGAGTCCTGGTTCTTTAAGATACAAGAGTTTGATTCAGTAGCTCAGCAGGTAGAGCACATCCCTTTTAAGGATGGGGTCCTGGGTTCGAATCCCAGCTGAATCACAAAAAAGAGGAATTTTCATTAACTTCCTCTTTTTTTGTTTGTATATCTATGGTTCTTGTGCTTTTTATTCTCTACAGTAAATCAAGGACACAAATCATTTAAATTACTTCCGGCAGATTACGCACACTATTTGGCAGGCAGAGCATCCCGCTTTGCGGGAGGGTCCTGGGTTCGAATCCCAGCTGGATCACAAAAAAGAGGAAATTTTCATTAACTTCCTCTTTTTTTGTTTCTATACGCTAAGTTTTCTTGTGCTATGTATTCTGTTTATATTCTTTACAGCAAATCGTCTGACAGGTATTATGTGGGTTACACAAATGATTTAAAAAGACTTGTTGCCGAACATAACAGAAAAAAAGGGAAATATACTGATGCCGGCATCCCATGGGAAATTGTTCACTCCGAACAGGATTTAAGCGGAAAAAAATGCGGGAGAATTTTGTTAAGAAGGAAATGCATAAAAGCAGGAAACCCGGAAATAGCTGAAAAATTATAAAAAGTTAATAGTCATGAATAAAAAATAATAATCATATAAATTTGATTATCTAATATATGCATATCAATAACTGAAGTAATTAATTATATACATTCTGCTATATAATTTCGGGTTTATCTGTAAAAGAAATAACCTTCAGCGCAGTTGAAAGACATATTGAAATATTAATCAACTAAAGCAACAATCTGGTGGGATATTACTTAATAATCCTGATTGAGTAAAGGAATGATTGAGTAGAAAGTCTCCTATTCGACATTTCCTATTTTAGTTGTCCGTTTTCCGGAATAATCAAGAAATGTTTTGCCGGTATTGTCCTTAATATCGGAGTTTGCATCCCTTTCGAGCAGCAATTTGATTACATTCTCATGGCCGTTCTGTGCAGCAATTATCAGTGCTGTTGCGCCGTCAGATCGTTGAAGGTCAATCTTTGCTCCCCTGTCAAGCAATAATTTTACAGCTTCAGAATGTCCGTTAAGGGATGCCAGCATAAGGGCACTGAAACCGTCAGACCGCTGCAGATCAATCAGAGCGCCACTGTCCAGCAGCTGACCGATAATGCCGGCATAACCGTTGATGGATGCCTGCATCAGGGGACTGATACTGTCTTTGCCGAGCAAATTGACCCGGGCACCCTTTTCTAAAAGCATTTTAACGATTTCACTGCTTCCTGCCCGGGATGCCATCATAAGCAAGGTATATCCTTCGGAATCTATTAAATCTGGATTAATCTCCTTTTCAAGCAGTATTTGCGAAACTTCACTATTACCCTTCTGGGTCGCAAGGAACAAGGCTGTGGCCCCGGCATTATTTCTGATATCGGGATCCGCTCCCCTTTCCATCAGCAATCTGACAGTTTCTGCATGTCCGTTTATTGCTGCCTGCATCAATGCCGTTGTCTGAAACGATTTCTCCTGAGCATTTATGTCAGCCCCTTTGTCAAGAAGGAAGTTTACAGCCGCATTAAATCCGTTCTGAGCTGCAATTATCAGGGAAGTCATTCCGTCGTTGCGATTAAGATCCATATCAGCCCCGTTTTCCAGAAGCAACTTCATCGCATCGGCATAACCGCCCTGGGATGCGCAGATCAGTGCAGTCGCCCCGTCATTGCGTATAACATTTACATCAGCACCTTTGGATATTAACAGCCTGACAACATCCGTTCTTCCCTTTGCTGCTGCCCAGATCAGCGCATCAGCACCACTGTTGTCTTTTATATGCAGATCAGCCCCCTTTTCCAGAAGGAGCCTGACAAGATCCGTCTGACCGTTTTGGGAAGAAAAAATGAGGGCTGTAGTTCCGTCCGAACTGCGAGAGTTAATATTGATTCCTTCAGCCAGAATCATTCTGACGATTTCTGAATGACCATTCATGGATGCAACCATCAGTGGGTTGAACCTGAAGGTTTTATCAAAATCAAAATGCAGATCGTTTTTGAGTAAAAGTTTTACCGGCTCAATGTGTCCGCTGTTTGCGGCACGGACAAAAGCCGTTTTCTTGTTTGATTCTGTTTCCAGACCGATATTCGGACCGGGTTTTATCAGTAACCTGACAACCTCAAGGCTTCCGTTCTGGGCTGAAGCTATCACAGCAGTCAAGTTTCCCAGTGTTTCAATATCAGGAACCTGACCCTCATACAATACGGATCTTAATGTCCGGGAAATCCTGTCCTGTGCGTTTATGACAATTGCATTCGTCCAGTCACTGTCACTTATGTGGGCTCCTCTTTCAAGGAGAAGTTTTACAATCCTGGAATAGCCGTTTAATGCTGCAATAAAAAGAGAATTTCCGCCATCCGTACATTTCAGGTTCGGATCGGCACCTCTGTCCAGCAGCAGTTTAGCAATGTTGTAATGCCCTCTCAGCGAGGCCACGAATAAGGGCGTGGATCCATCTGAATTCTGAAGATTCAAGTCTGCTCCCTGATCCAGGAGGAATGTGACAATCTCTTCGTGTCCCTCAAGTGCTGCCTGAGTCAGGGCATTTGTTGAATACTGCCCGTGACCGGTTTCGACAGATGCACCTTTGTCTGTCAGTAGCCTGACTATTTCAGAATGTCCGTTCTGGGCAGCCACCATCAGAGCAGTAAATCCGTCAACTGCCCTCAGATCGGGATGCGCCCCCCTGTTAAGCAATAATCTGACAACACCGAGATGGCCGTTCTGAGCAGCCACCATCAGTGATGTAAAGCCATCAGCCGCCTGAACATCCGGATCAACCCCGTGTTTAAGCAGAAGCCTCACAGTATTCTCATAACCGCCGTATGATGCAAACATAATGGCCGTAATTCCTTCAAGCGCCTTCAGATGAGGATCTGCACCCTTATTGATCAAAATCTTACAAGCCCTGGTGTATCCTCTTTCCGCTGCGTACATGATAAGGGATCTGCCGTATTCATCAGTATAAGAAGCCGAGTCAAGACGGCGTGCTTTAACAATAGCAGAATAATGATTCTTGTCTCTGATCGCATCCAGAAATTGCCGTATATCCGTATTCTGCTGAGCCTGAAGCAATATTGTAACCATCAGAAATACGAGTCCTGTAATGATTTTTATACTAAATGTTTTCATGTGACAGGGTCTAGCTGATTGTAAAATTAATTATAAATATTAAACATTTGAGAATAATCATTGGTTCTCTTCGGCCCTATCACAAAGGATGCTGAAGTTCAGGCAATAGTACAACACAATTATTTTATTCACTAACCAGCCTTAAAATCCTGTGCTTCAGAAAAAGGTATGGTGAGGTTTATATCAGAAGGCCCCCGCAAAGGAGAGAATTTGCCGGGAAATAAAATGAAAGGATTCTGCCCGCAGAAGTGCTTCAAAGGAATGTTTCCACAAATTGATTATCAAGAGTATTATCTAATAGCAGACATCAGAAAAGTATCTGCCAGCAGAAATGCTTGAAAGGAATGTTTTTGCAGATTGATCTTCAGGAGTGTTGTATTCTAAGCAATAAGTGAAAAGGATGATATCCTCCGGGAGGTGTTTAAACGGCTGTTTCCGGCAAAGAAAATTCAAAACAGCCCTGAACACAGAAAACTGATCAAATGGCTGTAATCCCTGCAGGAATCGCCGGCAGGGCCATTTTCGGCAGCTCTTGAAAATAAAACGGGAGCCTGCAGTGTAATTGAAATCGTGTTCCGGGATCAGCTGGAGAGGACCGGTATTTGTCTGTTGATTGATTCTTCCAGTGAAATCAGGGTTTCCGTTCTTGTTATTCCCGGAATATTCTGGATCTTTTCTGTAAGGATATCCCGCAAATGCTCATTATCGCGCGTATAGACTTTCAGAAACAGGGAATAGTTTCCTGTTGTATAATGACATTCAATTATTTCAGGTATTTCCTTGAATTTGGTGATCACTTTGCGGAAATTGCCCGGGTGATCAAGAAATATTCCTATATAGGCACAGGTTTTAAAACCTACCATTGCGGGATCAACCTTAAACTCGGACCCCCTGATGACACCCAGGCGTATCAGACGCTGTACCCTCTGGTGTATTGCTGCTCCGGAAACGCCACATTCCCTGGCCACTTCCAGATAGGGAATCCTGGCATTCTTGGTTATTATGTCCAGAATTTTTCTGTCAAGGTTATCAATTTGTAAATTATCTCCCATTATTATTAGTTTTAATCAATACAATCAAAGAAATCCTGAGTTTATTTAAAAAAATCAAGCAAAAGATAACAATAATTATTCTTAATAACAATGTGATTATACCGGAAAAAAATAAAATGGAAAATAAATGATTCAGGAATATAATTTATTGAATATTAATTGTTTATGTATCCGATTATCTCTCTGATATCTGAAAAACCTTTTTCATTCAGGTAATTTTCGATACCTTTTAGGATATCGATTGTTACCGCGGGGTTAATAAATGACGCTGTACCCACCTGGATTGCAGAGGCCCCTGCCAGGAAAAATTCAATTGCATCCCGGGAATTCATTATTCCTCCCAGACCAATTACGGGAATCCTGACAGCCTTCGCTACCTGCCATACCATACGCAGGGCAACCGGCTTGACAGCCGGACCTGACAGTCCTCCGGTAACAGTGGCAAGCGAGGGTTTCATTCTTTTGACATCCACAGCCATGCCAAGAAGGGTATTGATAAGTGAAACCGAATCAGCCCCTTCTTCTTCAGCAATCAGTGCAAACTCAACAATGTCTGTTACATTGGGAGAAAGCTTCACTATCAGTTGTTTCGAATAAACCTTCCTGACTTCCCTTATCACCTCCCGGGCTGATTTCGGATCCGTGCCAAAGATCATACCTCCCTTTTTAACATTCGGACAGGAGATATTAAGTTCTATTGCCGGGATTTTCTCCAGAGCATTGATTCTGCCGGCCAGGGTCACATAATCTTCGACATAGCTGCCGTTCACATTTACAATGACATTTGTATTGAATTCTGAAACAACCGGATAGATGTTCTTTTCAAAATGATCAATACCCTTGTTCTGAAGGCCCACTGAATTAAGCATGCCGGCAGGTGTTTCTGCCATACGGGGATAGGGGTTTCCCTCGCGGACTTCCAGTGTTGTGGCTTTCAGAACGATTCCTCCGAGCTGTGAAATATCAAAAAAGTCCCTGAATTCAACTCCGTATCCAAAAGTACCGGATGCAGCCAGTACAGGATTTTTAAAATGGAGATCGTTTATATTAAAATCAAGTTTTACCATTTAAGGTCATTGATATTGAACACCGGTCCTTCCGTACATGTACAAAGATTACCCCTGACTGTTTCAACGGTACAACAGAGACATACTCCTATACCGCAGGCCATAAGGTTTTCCAGTGAGACTTCGCATCTGACCGAATTGGCCCTGCAATATGCTGCCATCGCTTTCATCATAGGCTCGGGTCCGCAGCAGTAAACGACATCATATCTGTTTGCAGTGAGCACAGGGTGATCGGTGATGAAGCCCTTTTTCCCCATTGAGCCATCCTCGGTTGTAAGAAATATCCGCCCCAGAGCGGCATATTCATCATATTCCATTACTCGTTCACTGCTTCTGAAACCAAGCAGAATATCGGGAGTAAAACCATTTTCATTGAGATATCTGGCCAGGAACAGCAGAGGTGCTATTCCGCAGCCACCACCCGCAAGAAGGATGTTTTCATTCTTTTCGGGCAGGGAAAAGGAATTGCCCAGGGGATAAATAACATTAATTGAATCGCCTGTGGACAATCGTGAAAGGGTTTCGGTTCCTTTCCCGGCAATCTGGATAAGAAGTCTGAAGGTATTTCCTGAATAATTGACATCATGAACGGAAAACGGACGCCTGAGAAATGTTTCCGGACTGCCATCGACTTTGACCTGGACGAACTGCCCGGGTTTCATTTCCGGCAGTTTTCCCTGGGAAGTAAGCCTGAGCAGAAAATAATCCTTGTTAATCTTTTTATTCTCAACAACTCTGAGAGATTCGATCCGTTTTGTCATTCAGGCAGAAATTTCAGGCAAATATACTATTCTTTTTCCGGGTAATATTCCCTGAAACTGCTATTCGTGTAGAACCACACAATCTTTTCAACTGCCGGGGATGAAGTTTCCTTCTCCCTTTCGGGAGTTTCTTCTGAAATAATCTCCTTTACCGGTTCCTTTACATCTGTAATTCCACTGTCAGACGGAAATATTTCTTCCTGAAGCTGACTGAACAGATCCGGTGCAGACTGTTTTCTGTACATCTGCTCACGGCCGAAAAGCAGCCATTCCGGAGAGATATAGGTATATTTCTCAAGCATTTTCAGGACGAAATCCAGGCTTGGTTTGTTCCGTCCCGACAGAATATGGGAAATACCCGACGGCTGTACCCCTATTTCTTCAGCAAACTGTGCCGAAGTCTTGTTCTCGGCCTTTAAAAATTCAAGTATTCGTTCTTTCATGGATCACTATTGTATTACAAATGTAAACAATTAACAATTCACATGCATAACTTTTATTGATTTACAGATGTAATTTTGAATTATCGCGAGAATGTTTTTATCGATAAATTTCTTTTTTATTAATAAGATTATTCCCGAAATTGCAGATAGAAATAGCAAATATAATTGATGTCTTACTGGAGATTAGCTGAATATTCTACAGGAACACAGTTTTTTAAGATGAATTTCTAAAGTAATTTGACTGTTCAGAGCAGGAAATTAATGATTCCATGTCTGTAAAAGTATAGAAAACAAGTATTAAATTACTGATAACAAGTCAAATATCAAATTAAGTAAATATAATACCATATAATTTACAGATGTAAACCAGAATTGTTAATTAAATGGTTTACGTGTGTGAACACAATAATTGAATTTTGATGTTTACAAATGTGAATTAATGATTTTGCCATATTTTCTGATGCATTATCCAAATGAATTAGTCAACATGTCTTTTTCGACGATATTTCAGGCCTTAAATCTTCTGTCTTTAAAAAACCGTTTAAAAACAGGTTATTCCGGAGCCATTCAAGAATATCTCTTTATGCTGCAGACAAAAGGTTCCGCTGTCATGTATCGTGCAAATTATATTTCTTTCATTTTAAGCGCTTCATTCATGTGGTTTTTGATTAAACCCAGACTGACTGCCCCTCTTTTTGCTATTTTAGCAGGGCAGTCGTGATTGTTAATGAACCGTCTGCCTGCCTGGCTTTGAATAATCACCTTAATATATGTATTGCACTCACATTATAAACAAAGGATAAATATCTCCCTGTCAATATCAGAACATTATTTATGGAAGCTTTTTTCAACTTTATCAACAACTCAGTCATTCTGGCAGTTCTGTATGCTTTGGTCTGGATAGGTGTATTCCTTACAATTCTGATGGAGAACAGAAATCCTGCCAAATCGCTGGCATATATTCTGGTTTTGGTTTTTGTTCCTGTATTGGGCCTGATAATTTATTATCTCTTTGGAAGAGATTTCCGTAAACAGAAAATTTTCCAAAAGAAGGGCTTCGGAGAAGAAGATATCTCCAGGGAATATTTGAGTAAGTATTCCCGCAATTCCCTGGAAGACCTTCAGTTTATGGAAGAGAAAATAGGTGATCTGGTCCAGCCTTTCCGCCAGCTTTTCCTGGAAAAACAGTCATTAATCCATAGCGGGAATAAAGTTACTCTGCTGACAAACGGAGAAGAGAAATTCCCCGCTCTGTTCAGGGCCCTGGAAATGGCACAGCACCATATTCACATAGAATATTACATCTTTTCCAAAGACGATATTGGTCTGAAACTCACAGAAATCCTGATGCAAAAAGCTTCCGAAGGAGTAAGAGTCCGGGTAATTGCAGATGACAGGGGAAGCAGGCGCATCAGGGATATTCCAGAGATGCTCCGGAAAGCAGGAGTTGAATTCTACAGTTTCATGCCGGTCCGTTTTGCTTCCCTGTCTCAGGCGAACTACCGCAACCACCGTAAAATTGTTGTCATTGACGGAAAGTCTGGTTTTGTCGGAGGCCTTAACCTGGACGACCGTTATTTAAATAATGGAAAACACAGGCTTTTCTGGCGTGACACACATATAAAAATTGAAGGTCCGGCCGTACAGGAACTGCAACTGAATTTTTTAAAGAATCTGAGTTTTGTCAGCAAAAAACATTTTGAACTGAAGGCTGAATATTTTCCGGAAGCTTCAAATTATGAAGATGGTGCTGTTGTGAGCGTTGCTGCCAGCGGTCCTGCTTCACCACACCCTTACAACATGGAAATCCTCCTGTCGGCAATAAACCGGGCCAGGAAATCCATAAAAATCACCAATCCCTATTTTATTCCTTCCGACCAGCTGCTGCTGGCTCTGGAACTGGCTGTTGCAAATGGTGTGCTCGTAGAGCTTATTATTCCAGCCAGGTCTGATAGTTTTATCGTGCAGCACGCTTCATTTTCCTTTATCAGCCCATTAATAAAAAGGGGCGCTAAAGTATACTTGTATAAAAAAGGGTTTGTGCATGCAAAAACGATGGTTGTGGACGGTGAAATCTGCTTTGTGGGAACGGTCAACATGGACATCCGCAGTTTTTACATCAATTTTGAAATAGCTGCTGTACTGCATCAGCAACAGTTATGTGAGCAGATGGAAACGCAGTTTCAGAAAGACAAGGCCGACAGCCGGCTCATAATAGCCGCTGACTGGAAAAAACGGCCGAAAAGAAAGCGTTTCCTGGATTCGCTTTGCCGTTTACTGGCACCCTTGTTGTAAAATGCTGATATCAGGGGTTCCGGTATGGCTGAGACACAACAAACCTGCTTTGCAGAAACAAGTCTAGAAAGTGAAACTTACCCGGATGTCAGGTGAACGGTACAGCCCGTAGGGATCATTCAGGGCCCACAGAGCAATAATGTTCAGGGCCGATCTTCTTCCCATAGGCTGGCTTACTCCTCCTCCCACAAGAAAAGTGTTGATATTGAATCTGTCTGTTGTTACCTGATTATTGACCCAGAAAGGTGTTTTTGATTCCAGGTTCAGCAGTTCATCTTCGGCATGAAGAAACAGCCCGAGATGCAGGCCGGCGGGAATGATATTGTTTATATCCTGGATCAGCACCAGCTGCGTGTATGCCCGTCCGCCGAATATATTCGTGCCTCCGAAATGTTTCTGGGCATAGTATCTGTATTCGGGACCCGCGGCAACTGCAACACGCGGCAGAAGCCACACTCCGACAAGAGGAGCAATTTCAATGTTTGTTATGGTTCCAAACTGAAGTCCGAGATCCCCCCCGAAAAAAATCCTTTCCCTCAGCGGAGGTTTTTCATTCCTGATTCCCTGGGAATACAGATTCCTTCCTGCCAATGTAAAAATGAATAAAGTAAGTAATCCTGCAAAGGCAATCCTCCGGATCCGTTTCAAATAAAATACATTTATCATCATTACATTTTGTAAATTTGACGTGATCTTACAAATAAACGAAAAAATCACTTTTATTATATCAGCCGTATCAAAATGAATATTATTGTTAACGGGGCAACCAGGGGAATAGGCCGGGAAACTGCTCTTCTGCTGGCAGAAAAAGGCAATTCAGTCATAATAACCGGAAGAAATGAAAAGGCACTGGCAGAACTTGCATCGCTTCCGGTGGCGGGAAAGCTGATCCCCTGCCGGCTTGATATATCCGACTTCGGAAGGTATGAAAAGATGTTCATGGAAATCATCTCCTCCGTTTTTGAATCGGTTGACATCCTGATAAACTGTGCTGCCTATCTTGTTGTCAGGGATTTTTCCTCCTTCCCTCCGGAAGAGGCCGTAAAGACAATGGAAACCAACTTTTTCGGCGTTGCATCCATGATCCGCAGCATTATCCCCTCTATGAAAAAAGGCTCACACATTATCAACATCAGCAGCATGGGCGGATTCCAGGGAAGTGTGAAATACAGGGGATTATCATATTACAGCGCATCGAAGGCTGCATTGTCCTGTCTGTCCGAATGTCTTGCCGCAGAACTGCTGGAAGAAGGAATAGCAGTCAACTGCCTTGCCCTCGGATCGGTTCAGACTGAAATGTTTGAAGAAGCTTTTCCCGGTTTAAGGGCACCGGTCAGGGCCGGGGAAATGGGGGAGTTCATAGCTGATTTTGCCATAAGGGGTGGAAAGTTGTTTAACGGAAAGGTAATCCCTGTGGCTTTCAGTAATCCCTGACCGATATTTTTCCATCCAGTGCAAGCAGACCGTTATAAGCAAGCGACCTCAATTCGTCTTCTCCCGGATATACAATTACCGGGGCTATAAATCCCACCATTCTTTTTATCCTTTCCACATGATCTTCCTGGAAAGCCATTCCTCCGGTAAGAATTATTGCATCCACCCTTCCTTCAAGCACGGCTGCGGCCGATCCTATTTCCTTGGCTGTCTGATAGGCTGCCGCATCCCTCACCAGGATTGCTTCCGCATCTCCCTCTTCAGCCTTTCTGCATACTTCCCTGAAACTGTTGGTGCCAAGGTAGGCCACCATTCCGCCTCTTCCGGTGATCATTGCCCTGATTTCCGCATAGCTGTGCTTTCCGCTGAAGCAGAGATCAGCCAGCTGGCCTGAGGGAAGACTGCCCGATCTTTCAGGCGCAAATGGGCCATCACCGTCAAGTGCATTGTTGACATCAACAACCCTGCCCCTGCGATGTGCGCCAACACTGACTCCTCCCCCCATATGGGCAATGATGAGGTTCATATCCTCGTATCTTTTTTCCAGGGATGCCGCATACATCCGTGCAACCGCTTTCTGATTGAGGGCATGGAAAATCGAAATCCTGGATATCGATGGATGTCCTGAAATCCTTGCCACCGGCTGAAGCTCATCAACTACGACAGGATCAACAATATAGGCCTCAGCATTTGGCATGACCGCCGCTAAAGCATTTGCAATGAGGCCTCCTAGATTACTTGCATGCTGACCAAGCAGGCCTTTTTCAAGATCCGAAATCATCTTTTCGTTCACCCTGTACACCCCTGATTCTATAGGCCTTACAAGTCCGCCCCTGCCGACAATGACTCTGATGTCAGACATGTTCACCTTTTGCTCTTCAAGTTCTTTCAGAATAAGTTCCCTTCGAAAATCAAGCTGCCCCCGAATCTGCCCGTATCCGGTCACTTCTCCGGATGAATGTGTCAGATTCCTTTCCATGATGAGCTTTTCATCAGCGTAAAGAGCGAATTTCGTTGAGGTGGAACCCGGATTGATAACAAGGATCAGTCTCATAGGCATTTTAATTTTTTTCAGTTCTTCAGACAGGACGGATCATGGCATTCAAAATTAAAACATTATGCTATTTTCATTTGCAACCATTCATCAGGCAGGCCAGTGCTATGCAATAAAATTTCGATTGTTCACTTTCGCTTCTCGACATGAGGATTACGGGTCTGTCAGTTCCCATGATCATACCCCCGAGACTGCCCTTTCCGAAAAGCATCAGTGATTTATAAAAGGGATTGCATGCTTCCAGTGACGGGAACAACAGAATGTCGGCATCTCCTGCTACCGGGGTGTCAACACCCTTGATCAGGGTACTTTTTGCATCACAGGCAAGAAAAAGATCCAGGGGCCCGTCAATGATGCAGCTGCCAAATTCACCGCCTTCTGCCATTTTTTTAATTATGGCATAATCAGAGCTGTAGGTAAAATGGCTGCTTGCCTTTTCAGAAGCACCGATAAGGGCAATTTTCGGTTTTTCAATGCCGAATCTCCGTGTCATCCCCGCAGCATAACGGATCATTGCAATCTTCTGTCTGAGGTCGGGATAGGGTATTACTGCAGGATCGGTAACAAATAGCAGTTTATGGTACATGGGTGTTTCAATTGCCCCGACGTAGCTCAGTACGGCATTCTGTTGCATGATTCCCGTATTCCTGTCCATTATGGCTCTGAGGAAGATATCGCTGGCCACAAGACCTTTCATCAGTATGTCAGCCTGTCCTGATCTGACCAGCCGTACAGCAGTTACCGCCGAATCAGTTTCATCCGCAGAACTGATCAGTGTAAATAGTCCGGGGTCAATTCCCCTGCTTATGCACAGATCGCTTATTTTTCCGGTCTGTCCTATTAAAACAGCCTCGGCAAACCCTTCTTTCACAGCCCTGCTGACAGAAGCAATGGTGCCGGGATCCTGTGCCCAGGCCACGGCAATACGGTGCCTCCGTTTCATAGAAAGCACTTTTCCTACCATCTGATCAAGGGATGTGACCATTGCGGATTTTCACTTGCTTGCTGCTGCGGAAAGCAAAATGCTGTCATATTTTGCCTGTTCCGAATCAGACCTTGAAGTAAGTACTATCGGAACCTTTGCGCCCAGTATTACAGAGGCTACCTTGGCTTTTGCGAAGAAAACCAGTGATTTATAAAGCACATTGCCGACTTCGATATCCGGCATCAGCAACAGGTCGGTATCTCCTGCCACTTCACTTCTGATACCCTTGCGTTTTGCGCTCTCAAGGCTCACCGCATTGTCAAAGGCCAGCGGACCGTCGATAATACAGTTCTTTATCTGATCGCGCTGGTTCATTTTGGATAGCAATGCAGCATCAAGGGTTGCTTCCATGTTTTCATTCACCATCTCAACGGCACCAAGCACTGCCACCTTGGGCATTATATATCCGAGTTTGATCAGGCAGCCGACTGAATTGTTGATTATTGCTATTTTGGCCTGAAGATTCGGCGCGATATTCATAGCAACATCAGTCACGGCAATTACCTTATGGTATGTTTCAACCTCGAACAGGGCAAAATGGGAAAGCAGTTTTCCTGTCCTCAATCCCCATTCCTTGTTAAGAACCTCCTTGAGCAGTATTGATGTGCCCACCTTCCCTTTCATCAGAATGTCACCCTGGCCGTTGTTAACAAGTTTAACAGCTATCTCAACAGCCATCTGGATATCCGGTTCATGTATTATTCTCAGGCCGGTGATATCATAGTTGTTTTCCGCGCAGATATTCTGTATCTTTTCCTTATCACCCACCAGGATGGGATCCACAATATTTTCCTTCCATCCTTTTATTACAGCCCCGAGGGAATGCTGGTCCTGTGCTGCCGCCACCACCATCCTTTTTCTCGGTTCTCCGGCGACAATGCCCTTCAGATCGTTCAGACTCTTAAGTACCATTGTTAAGGGGGGGTTAATTTAAACTCAAACTGTCTGCCTTCTCACTATATTACAGGTATCACATGCTATCACCAGTTCCTCGTCGGTTGTAACCGCCATTACGGTAACCCTGGATTCAGGCCTGGATATAATTACATCCACTCCCGAGCTGCCGTCGTTGGCTTCATCATCAAACAGAATTCCCAGGTTTTCCATTTCTGAGCAGATTTTCTTTCTCATCTTATAGTGATTCTCTCCTATACCACCTGTAAAAACAAGAATATCAACACCGTTCATTGCTGCTATGTAGGATCCTATGAATTTTTTAACCTTATAGGCATACATTTCTATGGCCAGGATTGCCTTTTTATTGCCCGCTTCGGCAGCCGTCTGCAGGTCGCGCATATCGGAAGAGATCTGTGATATTCCGAAAACACCGCTCTTCTTGTTGATCATATTGTTAACACCTTTTATATTAAGGTGCTCCTTGTCAGCTATGAAGACAAGTACTCCCGGATCAACCTCTCCTGTGCGGGTCCCCATGATAAGTCCGTCAACCGGGGTGAATCCCATTGAGGTATCAATTGATCTGCCCTTGTCCACCGCCGTTATCGAGGCTCCGTTGCCAAGATGGCATGTGATGATCTTTATTGCCGAAATATCCTTTTCCAGAATATCTGCAGCCTTTTGTGCAACGAATTTATGACTGGTACCATGATAGCCGTATTTCCTGATCCTGTACTTCTCGTAATATTCATACGGCAGCGCGTACATGTACGCATAATCAGGCATTGTCTGGTGGAATGAGGTATCAAAAACCGCCACCTGGGGCACGCCGGGTATCAGTTTCTCGACCGACAGTATGCCTTTAAGGTTTGCAGGATTATGAAGCGGGGCGAGTTCGATACAGGCTTCAATATCTTTCTTCACATCATTGTCGATGAGGACGCTTTCCTTGTAATTCTCGCCTCCATTGACCACCCTGTGGCCAACAGCCTTTATCTCATTGATATTCTGTATCACCCCATGGCGCTGATGACAGAGTACATCCATTACCATATTAATTCCCGTCGTATGGTCCGGTATATCTGTTATGAGCCTGTAGGGTTCACTGTTGGCAACTGTATGGGTAAGAATACTTTCATTCAGGCCTATGCGCTCAATAAGTCCCCTGGCCATCATTTTTGAATCCGTACCTCCTGACATTCTGAATACCTGGTACTTTATTGAAGAGCTGCCGCAATTTAATACTAAAACAATCATTTTAACGTGCTGATTTAAATTCTTAACTATTTGGCCGCAGCCTGAATGGCTGTAATGGCAATCATGCTGACTATATCGCTAACCGAGCATCCCCTCGACAGATCATTTATGGGGGAAGCAATGCCCTGCAGGATCGGTCCGATGGCTTCTGCATGTGCAAGGCGCTGAACAAGCTTATATGCTATATTGCCGCAATTGAGATCAGGGAATACGAGTACATTTGCCCTGCCGTCTATTTTGCTGCCCGGGGCTTTTTTTCTTCCGATTGCTTCAACAAGTGCAGCATCGCCCTGCAATTCACCATCAAGCAGCAGGTCCGGAGCCATCTGCCGTGCTATTTCGGTTGCTCTTATCACTTTGTCCACCAGCGGATGCTTTGCGCTTCCCTTTGTGGAAAAGCTCAGAAGAGCCACTCTTGGCTCAAATCCACCCAGTGCCCTTGCTGTATTGGCAGATGCAACCGCAATTTCCGCAAGTTCCCGGTCAGTGGGGTCGGAAACCACCGCACCATCAGCAAAGATAAATACTCCGTTCTCTCCAAGGCTCTTGTCGGGAAGGATCATGATGAATGCCCCGGACACAACCGAAACCCCCGGAGCAGTCTTTATATACTGAAAAGCCGGCCTCAGCACGTCGCCCGTGGAACGGTCCGCACCCGCGACTTCACCGTCGGCATCTCCGTTCTTTATCATAAGGGCACCAAGATAAAGGGGATCTTCTATCAGCCCGGAAGCCTCTTCCCTGGTCAATCCTTTACTCTTTCTCAGTTCAACCATCATCTCCACATAATGATCCTTTTCAGGATTGTCAAGGGGGTCTGCCATGTCAGCCCTTTCTATATTCTTCAATCCGAGCCTTGCAGCATCATCCCTCATTTTACCGGGACTGCCGATAAGGGTTATCCGGGCAAGGTTCTCCCCGATTGCTATATCAGCCGCTCTGAGGATTCTCTCATCATAACCCTCGGGGAGCACAATCCTTTTATTGTGTTTCCGGGCATTCTCCTTTATCTTATCAAGTAATTCCATTGTGTATCAGTAATTTAATTTTTCAAAACCAAGTTGATAAATGTACGGAAAAAAAGTATGAAATAGCAATTTTGGAATAAATGATTAATGTCAGGCTTTATTTTTTCATCAGCGAGGTGATTAAGCCGGAAATTAAAAAACCGATTCAATCATTTTTCTAAATTAGCGGTGTCAAAAAACAATTATGGAAATTGATTTTCTTTTATCAGGCCTTGACGCTCTCGGCAGGGATCTGGAAGGTGATTTAAAATATGACAGGATAACAAGAATACTATATTCCACCGATGCTTCTGTGTACAGGGAGCTTCCCCTGGCTGTTTCATGGCCAAGGAATACATCCGATATCAGAAAGATCCTGGCTTTTGCATCTGACAACGACATACCCGTTACAATGAGAGCGGCAGGAACCTCACTTGCCGGACAGGTTGTGGGATCCGGTATCATTGTGGATGTTTCAAGGTATATGAAAAGAATACTGGAAATCAATGAGAAAGAGATGTGGGTACGGGTGGAGCCCGGTGTGGTACTGGATGAGCTGAATATGGTCCTGAGGCCTAAAGGCCTGTTTTTCGGACCCGAAACATCTACTTCGAACCGCTGCAATATCGGCGGGATGGTAGGAAACAATGCCTGCGGCTCCCACTCTCTCATTTACGGATCAACCAGGGAACACACGACAGAACTTAAAACGATACTGAGCGATGGCAGTGAAGCTGTGTTTGGCCCCCTCGACAGTGAGTCCTTTGAGCAGAAATGTCTTCTGCCAGGCCTGGAAGGAAGGCTTTACCGGGAAATAAGGCAGATGCTCGGCGACCAGACGAACAGGGAACAGATACTCAGCGGTTTTCCGGATCCCAGGATTCCCAGAAGAAATACCGGATATGCACTTGACATGCTTCTTGACAGTGATGTGTTCACCCCCGGATCCGGAAGGCCCTTCAATTTCTGCAATCTTCTTGCCGGCTCCGAGGGAACCCTGGCCATTGTTACCGAGATCAGGCTCAACCTGGTCAGTCTGCCCCCTCCTCACAATGCGCTGGTTTGTATTCATCTGCGGGAAAGGAACGATGCCTTCCTCACCAACCTTACCGTACTCAAATACCATCCCTCGGCTGTCGAAATGATGGACGACAGGATCCTCGAACTGACAAAGGAAAATCTCAGCCAGAGAAACAACAGGTTTTTTCTCGAGGGAGATCCCGGGTCGGTCGTAATAGCTGAATTTGCAGGAGAAAGTCCGGAAGAGGTGGATTCTGTTATTTCTGAAATGGTTGATGATCTGAAAAGGAGCAATTTCGGTTATGCATACCCGGTGATAAAGGGAAAGGATATTCCGAGGGTATGGGCTTTACGGAAAGCCGGTCTTGGTGTTCTTTCCAACATGAAAGGCGATGCCAGGCCCGTATCCCTTATTGAGGACACTGCGGTGTATGTTGAGCATTTGCCACGTTACATTGCGGATTTTGAGAAGATGCTGGCCCGCTACAACAAGGATGTTGTTTACCATGCGCATATAGGAACAGGCGAACTGCACATCAGGCCTGTACTGAATCTCAAGGATCCGGATGATGTGGAACTGTTCCGGATCCTGGGAACCGAAACGGCAAAACTGGTAAGGAAATACCGGGGTTCGATGAGCGGGGAGCATGGTGACGGAAGACTGAGAGGTGAATTCATTCCGCTGGTGCTGGGCGAACACAACTATAATCTCATAAGAGAGATAAAAAGGATATGGGATCCCGCCAATCTCCTTAATCCGGGAAAAATCACCGATACTCCCAGAATGAATACATCCCTCAGATATGAACCCGGCAAAAAAACGCCCGAAATCACTACCATCCTTGATTTTTCTTCAACAGATGGAATTGTACGGGCAGCCGAAAAATGCAACGGATCGGGAGACTGCAGGAAGACTGCGCTCATCGGCGGAACGATGTGTCCGTCCTTCATGGCAACAGGAGAAGAGAGGAACTCCACCAGGGCCAGGGCAAACATTCTCAGAGAGTTTCTGGGATCTGACGAAGGGAATCCCTGGAACCACAGGGAAATATATGATATACTGGATCTTTGTCTTTCCTGCAAGGGATGCAAAGCTGAATGCCCTTCAGGTGTGGATGTGGCAAAACTGAAGGCGGAATTTCTCCAGCACTGGCACGATATTCACGGGATTCCCCTGAGAACAATGCTGATAGCCCACATAACAACAATTAACCGGATCGGGTCAGTTGCCCCGGGGGTCTTTAATTTTTTCATTAACAACAGGATTATTTCCGGATTATTCAAAAGGGCTGTCGGAATAGCCGGGCAAAGATCAATTCCTTCCCTGTACAAAACCACACTGAGAAAATGGGCGGGAAGTAATTTAAACACTTTAAACCCGGAAAAACCGGCAGGGAAAGTTTGTCTTTTCATCGACGAATTCACCAATTTTAATGATACTTCAGCCGGAATATCCACGGTGATTCTGCTGACAAAACTGGGATACAGGGTCATCATTGCAAAGCATAATGAAAGTGCCAGGACTTACCTTTCGAAGGGTTTTCTCAGGAAGGCGCGGAAGATTGCCAGGGACAATATCATGAAACTCAGGGATACCGTAAGCAGGGATGTTCCACTGATAGGCATTGAACCGTCGGCAATACTGGGGTTCAGGGATGAGTACCCGGATCTGGCGGGTGATGATCTGAAGGATGATGCCGCGAGGCTTGCCGGCAGCAGTTTTATGGTGGATGAATTCCTTGCCGGTGAATACAGGGCAGGAAGGATAAGGAAGGATTCATTTTCCACGGATAAATCAGAAATCCTTCTGCATGCACACTGCCAGCAAAAGGCAATTTCGTCTTCGTCCTTCACCATAGAAATGCTTTCAATACCGGAGAACTACAGTGTAAGGGAGATTCCTTCAGGATGCTGCGGTATGGCAGGATCATTCGGCTATGAAAAAGAGCATTATGACCTGGCTGTCAGTATAGGCGAAATGGTCCTGTTTCCGGAAGTAAGGGCTGCAGCGGAGGATGTAATAATAACAGCGCCGGGAACCAGCTGCAGGCATCATATAAAGGACGGAACGGGCAGAAAGGCCCTGCACCCTGCAGAAGTATTGCTTAAGGCTCTAAAAGGCAGCAGAAGTGCTTAAAATCGTTTTATGAAGGCTTCCTTTTATTTCCTGCCGGCTCCTGAAGTATTGTAGTATTCGTTGAAAATTCCCTGAATGAGGGGCTTATAGTAAAGCCAGAAAAACCTTCTCGGATCATCTGCTCTTTTGCTGTACAGTATCCCCTTCAGTTTTTCATAGTTCCTGAATCGTGAGGTACAGTATTTTATGTCCTTGCTTGCGAAATCGCCTGAAAAATAATATGTTTTCCTTTCCTCCGGCTCCCTGATAACAGCAGGAAATTCATTTGCAAGTGAATTTTCGGCAAGAAGGGAATCTCCCGGGCCGGTTGTGGAAATCATGAACCTGGAAATAACATCGTTTTCCATGGGATCAATTATATCGAACCACTGGTCAAATGTTACCCGTCCTGCAAGATTCCAGCTGCTGCTGTATGTATCATCAGTAACTATTGCGGGAAAGGGATTTGTCAGATGGGTTCCTTCCTCCAGGACAATTATCCTGTGTTCCTGAAGAAGCACTATTCCCGGTCTGGTGAATGACCAGGGTTCATGGTACTGTTTCCTGTACATTCCTGGCATCCATGCCGGGAAGCCCCTGCTGGCAGAATCAAGTGAGCTGAAATATTTTCCGGTCCAGCCGGTAAATCTGATTCCCAGTCTTTCCTGTGCCCTGAAGGATTCATATTCGGCTGTCGGAAAATCAAAGGAGTTGTATTCCATCACAACAAGCTTGTTCCTGTCCTTCATTTCCTTGATCAGAAGGTTGTCATTGTTGTTGAGCCCTCCGTAGATTTTCCTTGTCCGGCGGCTTTGTGAAAAGCCCTGATACCATTCATTGAAAAATACTCCGTATGTATCTGTAACATATATTGCATCAGCCTTTTCCGGAAGCTCTTTCAGGTCCGCAAGCCTGTATTCTTTTCTATCCCAGAGTTTCTTTTTAAGAGGACGCGTGGGTATAAATCCGTAATAATCCTTCCGGAATGAAAAACTCCTGTTCGTCTCCCTGTTGACAAATCTGTTATTTGTGAGAATCCAGTTGAAGGATTTATGCTTTTCACGGTGAATGGAGGGGACTGTCTTGTCGACAATTATTATGTTCATGGCTTTCTTTTCCATGAATGCCCATTGAAGCAGGTTGAGTACAGGCAGAATAAGTAAAGCTGCCAGTATTAATAATACAATTAGCAATGGTTTTTTCATAACTGAATTGTAAACTGAAAAATTATCAAAAACAGTAAACTAGTGTAATTCCTTTTATTTTTCCAAAAATAGCAATAAAATGCATTATTTTTTTTCAAATGTTGATAAAAACACAGCAATATAGTGAAAAATATTTAATTATCAATGTTAATAACCACATGCAGTGTTAAATCCGCGTTTATCCGGACCGCCTGCCATCCTGCCGTCAGGAAGTATCTGAATTGCATTCACACTTCCGATGGATGATCTTGTCCGGAACTCGTGACCCATTTTTTCCAATTTTTTAAGTGTAAGACTATCAATAGTATTTGCCTCTATGCTTATCTGATCGGGAAGCCATTGATGATGAAATCTCCCTGCATCAACGGCTTCCGTTATCTTCATATTATAATCCACCACGTTGATTATTACCTGAAAAACGGTTGTCGGAATTGTTGATCCGCCGGGTGAACCGGCAACAAGAAAAAGTTTTCCTTCTTTTTCAACAATTACCGGCGTCATTGAACTGAGCATTCTTTTTCCCGGTTCAACCGCATTGGCATCCCCTCCTGTAAGGCCATACATATTGGGTGCCCCGGGCTTTATGGAAAAATCATCCATTTCGTTGTTGAGCAGGAAGCCTGCACCTTCCACAACAATACTGCTTCCAAAAGTATTGTTCAGGGTTGTCGTCACTGCCACCGCATTTCCATGGTGATCAGCCACGGAATAATGTGTTGTCTGCTCATTTTCAGCCGGCAGGGGATCTCCGGCAGATATATCTGCTGAAGGCGTGGCTCTTTTTTCATTGAAATCACTCATTCTGGATTTTAAATACTCCCTGCCTGTCAGTTCCCTGACAGGTACCCTGACAAAGTCCGGGTCGCCTGAATACCTGGCTCGGTCTGCAAATGCCCTTCTTTCAGCTTCCGCAACAAGATGTACAGCTTTTGCCGAATGAAATCCCCATTCTCCGACAGGACTTGATTCAATCATCCCGAGAAGCTGAACCAGTATTATTCCTCCTCCCGAGGGGGGCGGCACGGTTGAGAGGCTGTAATTCCTGTATCCGGCCTGAAGCGGTTCACGGAATACAGATGAATAGTTTTCAAGATCCTGCACGGTAATTATACCGTTGCCCCTTTGCATTTCATTGACTATAAGCTGCGCTGTGAGTCCCGAATAGAAGCCATCCCTGCCATACTTCCTTATTCTTTTCAGTGTTTTGGCCAGTTCGGGCTGGCGAAGGATATCTCCGCCCTTCCACAATGAGTCTTTTACAAAAGCAGGCCGGGCACGGTTTCTGCTTATAAAGTTTTCCCTGTTGCGGTTAAGAGAAGCTGCCTGATCCTCGGGCAGGGGAAAGCCTTTTTCAGCAAGAGTGATTGCAGGCTGTATCACATCCCTGAAATCAAGCCTGCCGTAAAGGGAATGTATTCTTGTCACACCGTCAACCGTTCCGGGAACACCGGAAGCCAGGTGTGTGTCAGTACTCAGATTCCCGGAAGGGTTTCCGTCCTCATCAAGGTACATGTCACGCTTTGCGGCCAGGGGGGCCTTTTCACGGAAATCAAGAACATGTTTACTGCCGTCGCTTTGCCTCAGAACCATAAAACCGCCGCCTCCTATATTGCCTGCTTCCGGATAGCATACTGCAAGGGCAAACTGGACGGCCACCGCGGCATCAACCGCATTTCCTCCCTTCTGAAGCACTGATATCCCGATCCTTGATGCTTCCGGATGAGCAGAAACAACCATGCCGTTCTCCGTAACAATCTCACGGCCTTCGGCAAAGGGGATTTTTGAATCTGAATGCATCTGCCGGCAGGCAGATATCAGGATTACGAGGATCAGGATCTTTACTGCATGCTTCATGTTACGGATTATTGATTCATTGCCGGTATCAAATATAATAAAGCCGGCAACAGGTTGTTAAGGCCAGTTGAAAAAAAGAACTGACTATGCCCGATCCACATTGAATTATAATTTTGCTATTTTTACGTAAACTTAAATAATATGTTGCCCAATCAACCGCTGGCTGAAAGGATGCGGCCTAAGGACCTTGATGAATTCTGCGGGCAGGAACATCTGGTCGGCAAAAATGCGGTTCTCAGAAAAATACTGGAATCCGGCAATATCCCGTCATTCATACTATGGGGGCCTCCGGGCGTGGGAAAAACCACTCTTGCAAGAATCATTGCCAATACCATGAAAAGGCCCTTCTATCATCTGAGTGCCGTTCATTCGGGTGTGAAAGACGTAAGGGAAGCAATTGAAAAGGCCGGGAAACAACAGTTTTTCAACCAGCCGAATCCGGTACTGTTCATAGATGAGATACACCGCTTCAGCAAATCCCAGCAGGATTCCCTCCTCAGTGCGGTTGAACGGGGGATTATCACCCTGGTGGGTGCAACAACCGAAAACCCCTCTTTCGAGGTTATATCCCCGCTCCTCTCCCGCTGCCAGGTCTATATTATGAATCCGCTGAGCAGCGGGGAGCTGACCACCCTGCTTGACAGGGCCCTTGAAAAAGATGTCTGGCTTTCGGAATTCGACATTGAAATAGCCGAATATGAAGCTTTTATAAGACTGTCCGGAGGAGATGCCAGGAAACTGCTCAACGCCCTTGAACTGGTGGTGGCTGTTGAATCAGACGGCAGCAAGGAAAAAAGGATCGTTATAAACAATGAGAAAGTCCTGATACATGTCCAGAAAAACCTGGCCCTGTATGATAAAAAGGGAGAACAGCACTATGACATCATCTCAGCCTTCATTAAATCCGTCAGGGGAAGTGACCCGAATGCAGCGGTTTACTGGCTTGCCAGAATGATTGAAGGCGGAGAGGATCCCGGTTTCATAGCCAGAAGACTCCTGATCCTTGCAGCGGAAGACATCGGCATTGCGAATCCCAATGCCCTGCTGCTCGCACAGGCCTGCTTTGAAGCCGTAAAAGTGACAGGATGGCCTGAATCCAGGATAATACTTTCTGAAACGGCTATTTACCTTGCAACCTGTGCAAAGAGCAATTCTTCATATACTGCAATCGAATCAGCGATCCGTGCCGTAAAGGAGAGCGGCGACCTGCCCGTTCCCCTTCATCTTAGAAATGCACCAACCAGGCTCATGAAAGACCTCGGATATCACAGCGGATATAAATATGCCCATGATTATGAAGGAAATTTCATTCCTGACAGCTTCCTGCCCGACGGACTTGAAAGCAAAAAGTTTTATGACCCGGGAGCTAATCCACGTGAGGAGGAAATAAGAAAAAGACTATCCGCCATATGGAGAGATTATTATGATTATAATAAAGAGTAACCTCCTTACAAAGTAAAACTTCTGTCCCTCAGTTATTACATAAATCCTCACTCCTGCAAAAG
Organism: Bacteroidota bacterium; assembly: GCA_029547705.1. GTDB lineage: Bacteria > Bacteroidota > Bacteroidia > Bacteroidales > VadinHA17 > LD21. Next base: position 23,200 of record JAKPOU010000065.1, read on the forward strand.
AAATTTCTTTTCCCCGATAACAGGAATTCCTGTTCTTTAATTACAATAATTACATTAGCTTTACAATGATATCATTCCGTTTTTATTGATTCATACAGCAGCTAAGTTGAACAAGTTCATAATTTAAACACTACCCAAGATGAAAAAGCTTTTTTTTATTCCGGTTTTACTGGCAATGTCATTGATTCTTAATGCCCAGTCCCTGGAGGAGATTGTAAGGAACTATACTGCAGCCAACAGGTTTGACCAGATTGCAAACAGGAAAAGTATCAGGATAACAGCAAGAATGTCAATGATGGGCATGGAGACACCTATGGAGATATGGATGAAAAATCCCAACAAGGTAAAGACAGTGATGAATATGGGCGGACAGGATATCATACAGGCCTTTGACGGGGAGAAAGGATATTCAGTCAATCCGATGACCGGATCAACACAGCCGGTTGAGATGAAGCCGGAAGAAATCAAGCAGCTTCTCAGCAATAATCTCTTTGACAACATGGTCGACAAATTCCTTAAAAACGGTCAGCTTGAACTTGCCGGGGAGGAGGCAGTAAAAGGCAGGCCGGCTATAAAGATAAAGGCCGTCTACGAACCGGGAACAACGGGTTACCTTTATATTGACAAAGAAACATGGTATCTGGTAAAACAGGCAATGAATGTGAACCAGGGAGGAATGCAGGCAACAGTTGAAACATATCCCTCGGACTACAGGGAAATAGGCGGTATTGTCCTGCCGATGAAAATGACTACTTCGGTAAGCGGGATGGAAATGCAGGTCACATTTACGAATGTGGAGATCGATGTTCCGATGGATGATTCCGTTTTCAGACTGAAATAAGTCCGGAGCAGGACTGAAAGCATGAAAGAAAAAGATGCATTCCGGGGAATGCATCTTTTTTCTTTGACCTGCATATTGTGCAGCGGGCCTGTAAGCCGGCTTCTGTACGGTTCCGGTTTCTGCGAAAGAACTTGAAACCGTTTCCCATCATTTATCTTGTCCTGCCATCGCTGGCAGGATCATACGATCCACCCCCCGGCACCGGACGAGCAATCCTCAAAGCCGGTATACATGATCTTTCAACCCATGGCATGTACGGCTTCCCGCGTCACCGCGGAAACCGGTGAGCTCTTACCTCACCTTTTCACCCTTACCCGCAGCCCGGGGGCACGGGCGGTTATTTTCTGTTACCTCCACATATCCTCGCGGATATCTTCCCGTTAGGAAGCATGGTGCTCTGTGTTGGCCGGACTTTCCTTTCCGCAGAAGCGGAACGATGGGACAGCCTGCTGCGTTGCAAAGATACTAAATCCATGGCGTACGCGTGCGAAAATTTAAAATGCTTATTTTTGCACGCATTGTTTTCTATGAAAAAACTGTTTGAAAAAATCAAAATTGATGATTTCGACTATGATCTCCCGGCGGAAAGAATAGCCCTTTACCCGGCCGGGGAAAGGGATGAATCAAAGCTGCTGGTATACTCGGGCGAAGAAACGAAGGAAGATATTTTCAGGAACATTTCCGGGTATCTGCCCGGGGATGCACTTCTGGTTTTCAACAACACCCGTGTGATCAAAGCCAGGCTGCTGTTTACAAAGCGGTCTGGTTCAAGAATTGAGATACTGCTTCTTGAGCCTCTGAACCCTTCTGACTATGGCCGGACTTTTGCCTCACAATCTCCCGTGGAGTGGAAATGCATGATCGGCAACCTGAAAAAATGGAAGGAAGAAAGTATTTCACTCCCCTTTGAGCTGAATCATCGCCTTTACACACTGACCGCGACCAAACGCGGGCCTGCTGATGAGGCATGGGGTGTAAAATTCAGCTGGGAACCGGCAGATATAAGTTTTTCAGAGGTACTGCTGGCAGCCGGTCATATCCCCCTTCCCCCCTATATTGACAGGGAAGACGAACAAAGTGATGCAATACGCTATCAGACCATATACGGAAGAATCAGCGGGTCAGTTGCTTCCCCGACTGCAGGACTGCATTTTACCGACAGGGTAATTAAAGAGCTGCTAAACAGAGGCATGCAACAGACAGAAATAACCCTTCACGTCGGAGCCGGAACATTTCAGCCTGTAAGGGCAAAAAATATCGCGGAACATGAAATGCATTGTGAACGATATACAGTCACACGCAGTACCCTTGAGCTCTTGCTGTCAAAACCCGGAAAGGCCATTGCAGTGGGAACAACCGCTGTCAGAACCCTTGAGAGCCTCTACTGGCTTGGCAGGAAAATACTTACCGGACCTTCCGGCGGAAGAGAACCTTTTTATACCGCACAGTGGGAAGCCTATGGCGTGAACCGGGAGAAGGAAACCGGTACAGAAGACTCACTTGGCGCACTTCTACGGATCATGGATGAGAACGGAACCGACATGATTGAGGCTTCAACCTCCCTGATGATAATCCCCGGATACAGATTCAGGATGACAGATGGCATGATAACCAATTTCCATCTTCCGAGGAGTTCTCTTCTTCTTCTGGTGTCAGCGTGGACAGGCAGTAAATGGAAGGAAATATATGATTTTGCACTGACTCATGATTTCAGATTTCTGAGCTACGGAGACAGTTCATTGTTAATAAAATAGACATTCACCTGCAGTTTTAGTTCATTTATCAATAACATTTTCAAAACTTTTGAAATTAACACGATTTTTCTTTTATTTGCCAGTGACTAATTATGAATGATAACAGAATACTTCAGCAAATTTATGCCATGTTTGGAATCTTCATGGTAATGTTTTATCTGGGAGGAGGAATTTTTTTCCTGTTTTTCGCCGACAGACTTTTAAACATAAACAAGGCTATATTAGGAATACTAGGAGGTACCTTCCTGCTTTACGGAGTTTACAGGATTTTCGTAACTTACAAACAGATAACAGACGCTTTTTTTTCAAAGGATGATGATGAGGACTGAATCTTCATCCGGCCTTTGCTCAGTTCCGGGGAAGAAGTCTTGGCATATACTTTGCGTGACAATAAATGGTACTGAAGACAGAGTTTGCGAGTTAAGATTATGTTGAAGCTGATCAGGATATACTACAGAGGGAACTGCCCGGTTTTCCGCTTAATCAACGGGCACCTGCGTCCGGCCCTTGCCGGCATTGTTTTTATTTCTGCAGCAATGCTGTATTCCTGCGGCAGCGGAGGAAGTTCCACAATGGACGAAACACCTACCCGGGGCAATATAAAAATAACCGTTGATGAATCTTTTCAGCCGCTTCTCGATACGGAAGTATCCACTTTCATGCAGCTCTATACCAATGCAACGATTAAAGCCCGCTACAAGCCCGAAGTTGACGTGATAAACGATTTCATGCGGGACAGTGTGAAAGTGATAGTAACAAGCAGGAAACTGACTGATAATCAGATAAAATACTTAAGAGACAGTCTCATTGTAGCCAGAACAATAACATTTGCATATGACGGCCTTGCCCTTGTCACCAACAAACAGAACAGGGACACCCTTCTCAAGTATGAACAGGTGAGGGATATATTCCTCGGAAGGGCCGTTACCTGGGCAGATCTCGACTCCAGATCGAAACTCGGAAACATAAGAGTCATATTCGACAATAACAAGTCAGGAAATATCAGGTATTTCAGAGAGCTGTTTGAAATTTCAGAAGCTTTGCCATCAAATTTCTATGCAGTGAATTCAAATCCCGAAGTGATAGAATTCGTATCCAGGAACCCTGATGCACTGGGTATTATAAGCGTGAACTGGATAAGCAACAAGAATGATTTCCGCAGCAGGAGCTATGCCGGACAGGTAAATATACTGGCAATCTCCCGCCCCATGATTGATGACGGCTCCTATTACCGCCCGGATCAGGGATGGATCTACGACAAATCATATCCCTTTGTCAGAGAGGTTTTCATGATAACCAGGGAAACATTCAAGGGACTGGGAGCCGGCTTTATCCAATGGTCTACCGCGGAACAGGGTCAGCGCATCGTTCTGAAATCGGGACTTGTGCCGGCAACCATGCCGATAAGGCTGGTACAGATAAGGAATGAGTAAAAAATAATAAATCAGTATAAAGACTTGCATAAAAGAAAATTTACTAATATTGGACGCAAAATAAAAAAAGAGCTATGAAACGTTTAATTTTTACCAAAGGTTTATTTCTGGGAGTGTTAATGGCAGGGCTGTTCATCGGCAACCTACAGGCACAGGACCTTAAATCCGCATTGCTTCTTACCAAGAGTGAGCAATATGATCAGGCAGGGCAGATGCTGAGGCAACTGATACAGAAAGAGCCTGCAAATGCCAAGCTCTATTATTATCTGGGTGAAAATTATTTGCTTGAATATTTCTCTGATACCATTTCCAGTTCATTTACACTGGCCACTGATAATGCAAAGGAAATATACCAGAAAGGTATTGATGCCAATCCCAATGACCCCCTGAACTATATCGGGCTAGCAAAAATTGCATTTTACCAGGGAGATGATCAGACGGCAGATGAAATGCGTGCCAAGGCAAAAAGCTTTCTCCTGCCCTACAAAAACATCAAGAGAATAAGTCCTCCGGCACCTGAATATGCACTGGCACTGGCCAAGATTGCTGATTCATACATGAAGGAAAAGCAGGTTGACACTGCAGCTGCCCTGCCCCTTATCAGACAGGCCGTAAAGATTGATTCAAAAAATCCTGAAATCTATCTTATAGCCGGAGATATTTATATAACAGCCAATGATGGTTCCAACGCCATCAAAAACTACAACATGGCTCAGTTTGCCGATCCCCAGTCACCAACGGCCAACATGAAAATCGGAAGCATATACGTGAGGGGGAAAAGCCTTACCGCAGCCAGGCCGTATTTCGAGGAAGCCATCAGCCTTGATCCCAACTATGCCCCGGCATACAGGGAACTGGGTCAGTTATACTGGATGGCACAGCGGCTTGACGATTCCAAGGCAAACTACAAGAAATACCTTGAGCTTAATGAAGGAAATATTCCGGCGCAGACAAGATATGTAAACGCTCTTTTCTATGCAGGAGACTATGATGAAGTAATCAGGAATGTGGAGGAGATCCTTGCCGTTGACAAATCAAGGACATACATGAACAGGCTGGCAGGCTATTCAAATTATGAAAAGAAAAATGCCGACTATGACAAGGCACTTTTCTATATGGAGGAACTTTTCAAATCTCTTCCGGCTGACAGGATTCTCTGGAAGGACCATCAATACATGGCCAGAATACTTCTGAGGAAAAACCAGAACTATCCCAAACTTGCCGATGAACTCGGCCGCCTGGAAAATCAGCTTGACAGGGAAGAAAAAAGATATGCTTCCGAACCGGCAGCCAGCAAGGCAAAAATGAAGCCGGCACTTGATGAACTTACTGCCAAAACAGCAGAAACTAGGCAAAAGGTTGCGGCTGCAAACAAGGAACTTGACAGGGCCTTTGCGGAATATAACAAGGTACTGGAAATGAAACCGGACGACAGGGCTGTGATGAATGAAATGGCCACCAACTACTACAATGTCAGGCGTTACAATCAGGCGGCCAAAATATGGGCCTCACTCATGGATCCGGATAACCAGAAACCCGAAGATTTCATGCAGGTTGGCAGGGCCTTTTATATTGGCGAGAATTACAAGGCCGCTGACTCAGTATTCAATATTGTCATTTCCAAAGATCCCGGCTATCTGCCCGCGCATACATACATTGCCCGCACATATTCGAGAATGGATCCTGATACAAAAATGGGTCTTGCCAGGCCGAAGTTTGAAAAGCTTCTGGAAGTTGCCCAGACTGATTCTCTCAAAAATGAAAATGAAATGGTTGAGGCACTGAAATACCTGGGGTATTTCTACATGTCAAAAGACGAATACAACAGATCCAGGGATTACTATAACAGACTGATCAACCTCAATGAGGCAAGCAAAGACAACAAAATAAGCGGATATAACGGGATCGGCCTGATTGAACTGCGGCTTGCAGGTGCAGAGAAGGTAAATGAAGCAAGACTGCCCTTCCTTGCAAAATCAGCCGAAGCCTATGAAAAAATACTGGCCATTGATCCCGCCAATGCAGCAGCCAAGAGTCAGATAAGCTATATCCGCGATTTCGAGGCTCAAGTCAGAAAAGGTATCAACCCGAATGAGATCAAGGGTATTATCAGGGATGCGGCATCCAAACAGCCTATAGCCTATGCTTCGATCAGAGTGAAGGACACCGCCGCGGAAATGATGTCAAATACCAAGGGGGAATTCAAGTTTGAAATCCCGCAGGGCTCAGAAGTACTGATCATTAGTGCGAAAGGTTATGCAACACAGGAAGTGCCCATAACCAAGTCCAGAGTCTATAATGTTAACCTTACCAAATAACCGGGTACATATACCAGAACCGGAATCTTGATGAAGACATATTTAATAAAGGATATTAATGAACGTTCAATTGTTTAATAATATCCTTCATTAATTGTTAAAACAAAATTGAAAATATATATATTTGCAAATCAATAAATCTTAAACCTAAACAAATCGATAAAAATGAGTAAACAAGGAAGTTCATTCAAAGAAGCATTGCAAAATCTTTTTGCAATAAGTGCTATTTTAATAGCATTTGTAGCATGCTATTTACTTTTCGTTAATGTCATGGGAAACCCGGTCAACTTCGAAGGCGGCAATCCAAAAGGACATGCCCTTGAAGGAAACTACCTCGGAATTATATACAAGGGTGGTTTCATTGTGCCCATACTTATGACATGCGTTGTGGTCCTCGTAATTTTTGTGATTGAAAGGCTTATCACTCTCTCAAGGGCAAAAGGAAGAGGCAGATTAAACACATTTGTAAGAAAGCTGCAGGAACTGCTGGAACAGGACAAAATTGAAGAAGCAGTTGAAGCATGTGACAAACAGAAAGGATCTCTTGCCAATGTCATGAAGGCAGGCCTGGTAAGATACAGGGACCTTCAGGAAGACAAGGAGCTGGAAAGGGATCAGAAAATTCTTTCTATTGAAAAATCATTCGAAGAAGCTACCGCACTCGAACTCCCGATGCTTTCGAGGAATATGGTCATATTCTCAACGCTGGCATCCATTTCAGTTCTTATCGGGCTGATCGGTACGGTTCTCGGAATGATCAGGGCCTTCGCAGCTCTTGCACAGTCAGGTGCACCTGATGCTCTTGCCCTGTCACAGGGTATTTCCGAAGCACTTGTGAATACCGCTTTCGGTATCACCGGATCAACTCTTTCAATTCTGGCATTTAACTATTTCTCATCCTACATTGACGCTTACACTTTCAAAATTGATGAGGCTGGATTCAGTCTGACACAGAACTTTACTGCTTCACTGAAAAGCAAGTAGTCTTTTGGTTTAATTCAAAATAATTAAAAGAAATGCCAAAGGTCAAATTACCTAGAAGTTCGCCCAGGATCGACATGACGCCGATGGTGGATACATTTGCTGTTATACTTATTTTCCTTATGCTTACAGCAACCATGTCCTCACCTGAACCGGCAACTGTTGATACGCCATTTTCAATATCAGAGAAACCTATTCCTGATGCTAATTATATGACATTCCTCATATCAACTGACGGAAAAGTCTTCATGAATTTCGACAACGGTCCCGACACCCTTCTGAAATTCAGGCCGAGAATCCTGGAAGAAATGGGCAAGAGATACGGTATCGAGTTCACAGAAAGGCAATTGAGGGAATTCCAGACATACCCTTCGTCAATGGGTGTCAGGATAGAAGATATGACAGAATTTCTGGATAACCAGGATGCCAATGCCCGGAAAGCATTACAGGTGGGGATTCCTATGGATTCCGCAAACAACCAGCTTGCAATGTGGATACAGTATGCACGTATGGTGAACCCCAATATTCAGGCATGCATCAAGGGAGACTCACAGGTTGAGTTCCCGGTGGTAAAAAGAGTTCTCAACATTCTCCAGGATCTGAATGTCAAAAGGTTTAGTCTGATTACCAGTCTGGCTGCAGTAAAAATTAATCTGGAAGAAATACAACAGTGATATGGCAGAAATAATTCAATCAGCAAAGAGCGGGGGAAAGAAAAGGGCGAAGAGGATACTCCCCCATATGGACATGACTCCCATGGTGGACCTGATGATGTTGCTGATAACATTCTTCATGCTCACTACTTCAATGAGCAAGCCCAAGATTATGGATATTACTCTTCCTGACAGGGTTACAGATCCCGAGAAGCAGCAGGCTCCCAAGATTTCGGCAAGCCGTACGCTTAACATCATTCTTGGTCCGGATAACAGGGTATTCTGGTATCCGGGTGCCGTAAAACCGGAAGAATACAACAATCCTCCACCATTGATGGAAACTGACTTCAGCCCGGACGGTATCCGTCAGCTGCTCCTTGAGAGAAACAGGACCCTGTTCAGAACCATCAATGAATACAGGGACAAGGTAATCAGGGGTGAAATCAGAATAACCCAGGACTCTCTGCAGGGTGCAATACGAGAATTGAAGAATATTGATGATACGGGGCCGATTGTGCTTATAAAAGCCTATAAGGAAGCCAATTATGGAAATTTCGTGGATATTCTGGACGAGATGAATATTTGTGGGATTGCCCGTTATACGTTTGTTGACATTGCATGGTATGAAGAAAGAATGGTGGAAATAGCAAGCAATATTTCCTCATCTTCAGCCTATTAACCTTAAACCAGAATTAAAATGGCAAAAGAGAAAATAAAGGCTCCTGCATTTGATGATATAGTGTTTGAGCACAGGAATAAGGCATACGGAGCTTATTCTCTGCGTAAAAAGTATAAACGGAATCTGTTAATATCACTGTTACTGGGTCTGCTTATTCTTTCTACTGCAATCATAACACCATACCTTAATGCAAAAGCTGCAGAGAGTAAAGCACAAAAATCTGAGAGACAGGTAGAGATCCAGATGGAAAGCCTCGACCAGCCTCAGGAATCAGTTGCTCCTCCCCCGCCGCCTCCCCCACCGCCTCCGTCAGAGGTTGTTCAGCAGGCCAGGTACGTGCCTCCTGTTGTCGTCGACTCGGTAAGGCCCGAAGAGGCAACCCGGCTTATGACGGCTGATGAAGCCCAGATTGAGATCAGGGACGAGGAAGTGGTTGAATACGTGGAGGAAATCAGGGAAGAAGTACAGGAGGTGGATGAACCGGAACCGGAACCCTTCGTTGTTGTTGAAGAAATGCCGATGTTCCCCGGCGGTGACCCGGCACTTCTGCAGTACATCGCAGAACATACACAATATCCCGAAGTGGCAAAGGAAAACAACATCCAGGGCAGGGTCATAGTCAGATTCTGTGTTACCTCCAAAGGAACTGTCAGCCAGGTCAGCGTTCTGAAAGGCGTTGATCCTGAACTTGACAAGGAAGCAATAAGAGTTGTTGGAACACTTCCTGCATTTAAGCCGGGTAAACAGGGCGGAAAACCGGTACCCGTATGGTACATGGTGCCAATTACCTTTACGCTTAAATAAGAATCATTTTATTGATCAATATAATGCAGAAGGGTCATACAATTGTATGACCCTTTTTTTGATTCACAAATGCCAAAATAAAATCCGCTCATTCACTGCAGCCTGTTTCTGATACCTTGGCAAATCTGAAGTTCCCTTCTGAGAGCACTGACAAATTCTTCAATATCCTTCTCTGTGGTATCCCACCCTGTCATCAGCCTGTATTCGGACAGTCTTTCATTCCAGGGATAAAAGAACCACTCCCTGCGGACACTTTCCGCAACCTCGTCAGGAATGATTACAAATACCCCGTTTGACTGTACTTTCTGAGTGATCCGAACGCCTTCCAGCCTGCTGATCCTGTCTGCGAGCAATCCAGCCATCCTGTTGGCCTGTGAGGCACAATCACGCCAGAGATCATCCCTGAAATAGGCTATGAACTGTGCGGAAATGAACCTCATCTTGGAGGCCAGCTGCATTGCCTGCTTCCGGAGGTATTTGAAATCGGCCGAAAGCCCTTTTCTGAGAAAACAGACGGCCTCGCCATACATCATGCCGTTTTTCGTGCCTCCGAACGATAATATATCAACACCGCAGTCCGTGGTAAAGGCCTTGAAGGGCAGATTGAGACTGACAGCCGCATTTGCCAGCCTGGCTCCGTCCATATGCAGATACATGTCGTGGGAGTGAGCATAATCCGCAAGTTTTGCCAGCTCTTCAGGTGTGTAAACTGTTCCCATTTCGGTAGACTGTGTAACAGAAATCACCCGTGGCTGTGAATGATGCTCAAAACCAAATCCATGCATATGCCTTTCAATCAGCTCCGCTGTGACTTTGCCATCCGGAGTATCAACAACCAGTACCTTGCATCCGGTGAATTTCTCGGGAGCACCGCATTCATCCTGTTCAAGATGGGCTGTGGAGGCTGTGATGACGGAGTTCCATGACCTCATAACTCCTGCCAGACACAAAACATTTGCCGCTGTTCCTGTAAAGACCGGGAAAGCCTCAGTACCGGCTCCCAGCTGTTTCCTGAAAAGAGACAGGGCTTCACGCGTGTATTCATCATCACCATAGCCCCTGACGTGCCCCCGGTTGGCCATTTCAATCTCTTTCAGAATTGCAGGGTGTACACCAGAGGAATTGTCACTAGCAAACAGATACCTGCACGGAGTATCATTTATAACTTCTTTCATTGGGGTAATAATCTGAAGCAGGGGATAAAAATAACAATACCGCAGGGCCGGCACCACTGACGGACAAGCCGGAGCCATACTCCCCGCGGTATTGCAAAAAGGAAATACTAACTCTCTTTCTTTTTCCTGATGGCCATGTACAACATCGCAGCTCCGAATACCAGCATCACTATTCCCATTATGATATTAACATTGATGCCCAGTGATTTTTCATACATCGCGGCATTTCTTGTAACAAAGCCGAATATTGTAACCAATACTCCAAGTATTGAAAACATCAGTCCTATCGGATATCTTATATCAACCATTTTTCCCTCCTACCAGAATATTATACTTAATACGATACAAATTACGCCAACAATAATTGCAAGTCCGGCCGGGCGCTTGTGCCAGGGCATGTGCTCATCACTGATCCTCGGGGTAAGTGAATAAACAAGGCCTTTCAGATCATTTTCCGTTTTCCTTTGCTTTGTCAGCAGGCTCAGGATCACGGTAACAAGGGTTGCAACAGAGAATGCTATGATTGCAGTCCAGAAGTTCTGAGCCATTTCAACCGGGTATTCATGAATAACACCTATCCATCCGCCTTTAAAAAGAGTGTTTGCACCAACCGGAGCTGTAAGCCCGTGATGGGCCAGGGCCATCAGGAATCCGGTCAGAAGCCCGGTAAATGCAGCATGACCGGTACTCCTTTTCCAGAACATTCCCAGGAATATCACCGCGAACAGAGGAGCATTGATCATTGAGAATATAGTCTGGAGGAAATCCATGATATTCCCGAATTTGCTCGCTATATAGGCTGAAGCAATACTCAGCAGGACACCGCCCACGGTTGCAATGCGGCCCACCTTCAGATAATGCCTGTCATCAGCTTCATGATTGTCAGTTCTTTTCCTGATATAGCTCTGATAAATATCATATGTCCATACTGTGTTGAATGCGGACACGTTACCTGCCATTCCCGACATGAATGATGCAAGAAGGGCAGTTATCCCGAGCCCGAGCACACCTGCAGGCAGGTACTGCTTCAGAAGCATTATTATTGTATAATCATAAATTGGCTTTCCGCTGGAATCGAGAGGAAGATCAAATCCCTTTCCGGGATCATTCATCAGGACTATTCCGATAATACCCGGTATAATAATGAGAAAAGGAATGAACATTTTCGGTATTGCACCTATCAGCGGCACCTTTCTGGCAGCTGTCAGGGATTCAGCGGCAAAGGCACGCTGTACAATCAGAAAGTTGGTACACCAGTATCCGAAGGACAGAACAAAACCCAGCCCGAACAGTATTCCGAACCATTCAACGCCAAGAGGGTTCTGCGACGCCTCGGCAGTATATTTCCACGTGGTTATATATGCATCTGGGGAATAACCAGCTGATGTTGCCGCGGGAGCCAGTCCTGCCTTCAGTTCCGACCATCCGCCGATATCCTTGAGACTCAGGAATACGAGCGGCAACAGGCCTATGACGATTATAAAAAACTGTAGTACCTCATTATATATGGCCGATGACAGTCCGCCAAGATAAGTATATGCCAGGACAATCATTGCAGAGACCCAGAGACTGATGTTGAAATCCCATCCGAGTATTCTCTCGAACAGAATTGCCAGGGCATACATTGATATCCCTGAAGCAAGGATGGTCATTACGGCGAACAGAATCGCATTGAGTCCCCTTGTTTTTTCATCATAGCGAAGCTTGAGGTACTCCGGCACGGACCGGGCTTTTGAACCATAGTAGAAAGGCATCATAAAAAGCGCCAGGAAAATCATAGCAGGAATTGCTCCGATCCAGTAGAAATGAGTGGTCAGCATCCCGTATTTCATTCCGGAACCGGTCATACCCATTACTTCAAGAGCTCCCAGATTTGTTGAAATAAAGGCCAGCCCTGCAACCCAGGCAGGCATGGATCGGCCTGCTTCGAGAAAGGCATTTGCATTTTTCATGTATTTCCTCAGAAACCAGCCAATGCCCAGCACAAAAACAAAATAGACCATCATAATCAGATAGTCTATCCAACTCATGTCAACTTTCATAGTGTAAGGTTTTTTGATTTTTATTCATGAATCACTATTTTCTTCGAGTGAAAAAATCATAATCTCAGGTCCAGTAAAAATACATTTAAAGATCGATTTTCAAACTTACTTGTGCGAATAATTGCAAATTTTCCGCAAATATTTTTCTTCCGGATTGACTATATTTGCAGAAAGAATTATTTGAAAACCAGATATTTTATATTTTTTTCCTATAAGGGAACCTCCTATCACGGATGGCAATATCAGCCGGATTCAGCCAGCATCCAGGGAACACTTGACAATGCGCTGAGTACCATACTGAAAGAAAGCATAAGCACAACGGGTGCCGGACGGACCGACGCAGGAGTTCATGCATTGTTTTTCTGCGCCCATTTCGAGAGCATATCAGAAAATCTTGATTCCGACAAGAAACTGCTGTACAGCCTGAACGGATTTCTGCCAAGGGATATTTCCGTTTCCGGAATCCACAGGGTACTGCCGGATGCGCATGCACGGTTCAGTGCCATTTCCAGAACCTATAAATATTACATATCAGGACAGAAGGATCCGTTTATGAATGATTATTCATGGTATATGCCTGTCAGGCTGGATATTGAGATAATGAACCGTGCCTGTGAAATTCTGATCAGCAATACTGACTTTACAAGCTTCAGCAGGCTCCATTCAGACAATAAAACCAGTTTGTGCAGTGTATCCGAGGCAATCTGGGAGCAGACGGAAAGCACACTGGTTTTTACGATCAGGGCCGACAGGTTTCTAAGAAACATGGTGAGAGCCATAGTGGGTACAATGATCCGTACCGGTTCGGGAAAAATGAGCCTGCGGGAGTTCGGAGAGATTACAGAGGCAAAAGACAGGGGAAGGGCCGGCCAATCCGCACCGGCCAGGGGGTTATTCCTTGCTGACATTGAATATCCTTCCGGGATATTCATTACAAATCCGGATCGTTCCAGATCTCCCACGAACGTTCTGCCTGGGCAAACAGCATTCCAAGCCCTGTTATAATCCTGCACCCCCGCTTTTTACCCTCCCGGAGAAAGGCTGTTTCCTCCGGATTGTAAACAAGGTCAAAGAGAATGTGCCTCTCTTCAAGCAAATCATAATCCAGATCCGGCTTACCGTGAATTTTGGGATACATGCCCAGGGGAGTGGTATTGACAATAATGTCGGTATTGCTTAAAATAGCAGAATTTAAATCATTGTATGACAACATATTACTCCCGGGTGTTCTGGATACAAACTGTACTTTCAGACCAAGTTTCACCAGAGTATGGGCAACAGCTTTGGAACTGCCGCCTGTACCGAGGATAATGGCATTTTTAATCCCGGGAACCACCAGGGGACTCAGAGAATCACGAATCCCCTTTACATCGGAATTAAAGCCGTAAATTTTGATTTTATTGTCTTTGCGTCTGATTTTCAATACATTTGCTGCTCCTATCTCATCCACTTCAGCTTCAGATATATCTATGTATCTCAATACTTCCGTCTTATAGGGTATTGTCACATTGAGGCCACAGAGATCAGGTTCGGAAGAAACCAGTGCAGGGAGTTCTTTTATATCTTCAAGGGGGTAATTGTGATAGGAACAGTCAGCAATTCCTTCCCTTGCAAACTTATCCGTAAAATATTTCCGGGAGAAGGAATGTCCGAGTGGAAAACCTATAAGGCCGTATTTTCTCATCCTGTCATTGATCCTTCAGTTCAGCGGGCAGAAACTGGAAAAATGTATCCCCGCGAAGGCCGAGTCTCAGTGCCTCAAGGGAAATAATTTCATCCGGTGCAATATTGCCCAGGTTGACATTGGCCCCGAAATGCTTTATAAACCATGCCTGCTGTGACTTAAGAGGCGCTTCCCAGATTACGTTTTCCAGTTTTACATGTTTTGAGATTGCATCAATAATTTCGTTGTTTATGGAGCCATCCTCGTTGTAAATACCTGTTGTGCCGGATTCCCTGGCTTCTGCAATCACCTTCACTGATCCTGCCCCGAGTTCTGATTTCATCATTTCAACCCATTGTTCAGGTTTATAGACGACTTCCTTTTTTTTGGAACCGACTTCAGATATCACTTTCCCGCGTTTTGCCAGAATACTGATATATTCAAGCTTCTTCTTATGATCGATGTCAAAGGATCCGTCAGATACTTCAACCATCTCAATTCCATATCCGTCCAGCAGTTCAATAAATTCAGCGAACATATCCCTTATGATGAAAGCTTCAAAAAGGGTTCCTCCCAGATAGGGAATTGCCCCTGCCTTCCTGTAAATTTCGATTTTTCTCTCAACGTCCGGAGTGATAAGCGATGTTCCGAATCCCAGCTTAACCAGGTCGGTATACTCACCGCCAACCGACATAAGATCTTCTGCTTCTCTGATGCTCAGGCCTTTGTCCATTACCATTGTAAGACCTGCCTGCCTTGGCCTGGAATGACGTTCCGGCAGATACGGAAGTATTTTTTTCATTTGTTAAGGAAATCAGTGAATATGTGTAAGTTCTCAGATAAGGTTATTCTTTTTCAGCAGTTTGATGATCTTCCGTGATGAAATGCGTTCGGGTAAAAGTTCCCTGAATTCGTTGAAAAGTTCCCTGTCAATTTCAATTCCCACCAGGAGATGCCTGTAGGCTTTTTCACGGTCGCCCCTGTGAAGAAAGGCAACAGCCATGAGATAGTTTATTCCGGGAAGATTTCCCGTAATACGGTATGCCTGTTCAAGATAGGGTATTGCCCGGGCACTGAGGTTCTCGGAAAGGATTATTTTTCCGAGGTCTATCCACACCTCATTGTAGTATGCATCGAGCTTGAGGGATTCCCTGAAACATGTAAGGGCTGTTTTTATTTCTCCCTTGATATAATGCGCCTTCCCGAGAAGATACCAGTATTCGGGATTTTCATCATCCAGCCGGACTGCCTTGCGGAAATAAATCAGACTGTCGTCGGCATTGCCCAAATTGTATTCAATAACACCAAGTCCGAACCAGGCATCCGCATATTCCGGCTCCAGTTCAATGGCATCATGGAAATACTTTCTTGCCGTTTCAATTTCGCCGGTTTTTTCGTAACACTCAGCAAGATATGTAAGTGCCTCGAAGCTGTCGGGTTCATTGTCAATGAATTCGTGATAAACCGGAATTGCTTCGGAATACCTGTCAAGATTATAGAATATGTTTGCCTTGTTGAAAATCACAAAGGTATTGAGGCTGTTGATGGCAAGGGCGAAATCATAGGCCTCAAGGGCCTTGTCGTACAACTCCATCTTATTGTAAACAACACCGAGATTATACCATGCGCTGTCGGAATAAGGCTCTTCGTCAAGATACTTCTCGTAGTAAAAAATACTTTCGCTGAGCTTGTCAATTTTTTCATAGGCATATGCCAGGTCATAGATATGGCCCCTGTAATTCGGTTCCATCGCGATCAGCCGCAGAAGATAGGGTATCAGCTGTTCATAATAATTAAGGTTCTGGAGAACAGTAACAATCGCAAACAGTATATTTGCCTTTTCCTCGGAATCGAGAGTAAGGGCATGATCGAAAATTTTCTTTGCGCCCTGTATGTCTCCCAGCATTCCCAGGGCCGTACCCTTTGTAATGAAGATCTCATGATTGCCGGGTTCAATATCTTCCTGCTTTTTCAGTATGCTGAGTGCTTCAACGGCGCGGCCCCTGTCAAGTAAAACCCTTGCCCTCTTTATCTGAATTGATACTGAATTCGGATGCTGCTGGATTGCAAGACTTGCCGCATCAAATGCCTTGGCAGAGTTATTGTTCTCAATGTAATAATCGATCAGTGATTCAAATTCAAACACATCAAAGAAATACTTTTCCTTATTTCTCTCCATCCGTTCGAATTTAAGAACCACCTGCCTGATCTCTTCTTCCAGCGAATATTTATATTTATCCTCTTCCATTGACATCTGTCAGATCACAAAATTAATAATATTTTCAATCGGCAGAAATTGTCATTTCTTCAATTATCAACAAATTAACATTTTTTTAAACTTGTCTGTTTCAGAACAATGCTGATTCGTGCATTTTTTTTAATTTTTTTTCATCAGTCTACGCAACCACGGAAGCTTTTTATTCATCATATATAATAACCAGGAATACTATTACCCTATACCCAATTCTACCCTGGAATTAACCTAAAATTCTACCTCAGAGAGACCGGGTTCAGCCCGGTTTCTCATTTTATTTAATTTTTATATATTTGCCTCCGTTTCTCTTAATTCTGCAATATGATTTCTTCATGTCTGAAAATTGAAAACCAAATTATTTACCGATGAAAAAATTGTGTCAAAAATCTATCGGAATAATGGCATATCTCATGCCAGTCCTGCTTTTATACGTTTCTTCATGCAAAAAGGTTGATCCCATCAAATTTCCCAGGGGTACTTTTCCTGATACAACCATGGCCCTTACAGGACTGAATTCACCCTATGATGATTATAATGTGAATGTTCTCAATCATATGGGGGGGTATAATATTATCCTGTTTTCCAGTAACAGGGAAAGCAAGGGAGGACAGTTCGATCTGACCCAGGGAACAATAACATACTCCTTCAACCAGAGGAATGGTATTTTCGAGCTGTGCAGCGAAATAACAAAGAATCCCTTCCTGAATGAACTCCTGAAAGCTGCCAATACCCAGGGCGATGACCTGGGGCCATATTCGCTCTTCAGCATCTCCGACGGAAATGAATACCTCTTGTTGTCTTCAGCGAATGAGGAAGGCAACCTTGATTTGTACTATATCTATAATCAGCCAGTTACCGACATTACTCTGCCGCCCGTATACGGTCCGCATCCGGTAACACTCCTCAACACTGACTCCGATGATGCATATCCCTGCTTTAACACAGCCCAGGATACCATTTACTATACGTCTGACAGGGAAGGAAATTTCAATATATACTATAACAGCAAATCTTCATCGAAAGCCCTTTCCGCATGGCTGTCGGAGGGTTTTTCGGAAGGTACTGAAGTTGCGGCCGTCAACAGTTCAGCCGACGATAAATGTCCTTTTATCCTGAAGAAGATAATGGTCTTTGCCTCCGACCGGGAGGGCGGAATGGGCGGATTCGACCTCTACTATTCTGTTTTCAGGAATGGCGAATGGGGTGAACCGGTGAATTTCGGTCCGGAAATAAACACTCCCTACAATGAATACCGTCCCGTGATCGGCTTTCATGAAGGCTTTACCAACAATTATATCATCTTCTCCTCCGACCGTCCGGGCGGGAAGGGAGGATATGATCTCTACTTCAGCGGGGTGACAATCCCTAAATAACAGAAGTCATATTATGATTTTACCGGCTGCGGCACATAGTAACAGCGAACGGCTAACTGTTTCCGGCAGCAATCAGGGAAAGGAAGAGCCTGATATCTCAGCCCTCCCTTCGTGTTACTGCGAAAAGGGTATTTTTAAGGAGCGAAACGCGGGTCATTGGCCCTACTCCTCCCGGAACCGGCGTGATATAGGAGCATCTGGGGGCTACATTCCCGAAATCCACATCCCCGGCAAGCCGCCATCCTGATTTTGTATCCGGAGCAGCTATCCTCGTGGTTCCCACATCTATAACCACAGCGCCCTCCTTTACCATATCAGCTTTTACAAAATCCGGTGAACCGATTGCAGCTATGATGATGTCGGCCGACTTTACTATTTCGCCGATATTACGCGTACGGCTGTGAACAACCGTTACTGTTGCATCCATTCCCTTGCGGGAAAGCAGTATGCTTACCGGTCTGCCGACAATGTTGCTTCGCCCTATCACAACACAGTTGCTGCCTGATGTAGTGATGTTGTAACGCTTAATAAGCTCAACTATGCCATAGGGTGTCGCAGGAAGAAACCCGGGAGCCCCTATCACCATCCGTCCTATATTCACCGGATGAAATCCGTCGGCATCCTTTTCCGGATCTATGGCCTCAATCACCCGTTCTTCGGATATATGTGCCGGAAGAGGAAGCTGGACGATAAATCCGTCCACACTGTCATCTTCGTTGAGCTCCCTGATCTTTTCAATCAGTGCCTTTTCCCCGGTTTTTTCATCAAAACGGATAAGTGTTGACCCGAATCCCACTTCTTCACAATCTTTTACCTTGTTGGCCACATAGGTTTCACTTGAAGGATTGTTTCCGACAAGTATGGCTGCCAGGTGCGGAACCCTGCCGCCGCTCTTTCTGATATCCGCAACTTCAGCGGCTATTTCCCGCCTGATATCAGCTGCTGTCTTTTTACCGTCGATAAGTGTATACATAGTGTTGTCTGTGTTATTTCCTTCCTGCAAGACCGGCCGGATTTCCGCCCTTCGACACCATCTTCATCATCCTCCGTGTTTCGTCAAATTGTTTCACAAGCCTGTTTACATCCTGAACGGTGGTGCCGCTTCCAAGGGCTATTCTCTTCCTCCTGCTGCCATTGAGAACCTGCGGGTTTTGCCGTTCCTCGGGAGTCATGCTCCGTATGATGGCCTCAATACTTCTGAAGGCGTTGTCATCAATATCCAGATCCTTTACCGCCTTCCCGACTCCCGGAATCATGGCCATAAGATCCTTTACATTTCCCATTTTCTTGATCTGCTGGATCTGATTTATAAAATCATTGAAATCAAACTGATCCCTTGCAATCTTCTTCTGCAGCTTCCTGGCTTCCTCAGCGTCAAACTGTTCCTGGGCCTTTTCAACAAAGGATACAATATCACCCATCCCCAGTATCCTGTCGGCCATACGTTCGGGGTAGAAGATATCGATTGCATCCATTTTTTCACCCGAACTGACAAACTTGACCGGCTTGTTAACCACGGAACGGATTGACAGGGCTGCACCTCCGCGCGTGTCACCGTCCAGTTTCGTAAGAACAACGCCGTCAAAATCAAGTCTGTCATTGAATTCCCTTGCAGTATTCACCGCATCCTGACCCGTCATTGCATCAACTACAAAAAGGATCTCATGAGGAGTGACGGCATCCCGTATCGCCGATATCTCATTCATCATTTCCTCATCTATGGCCAGGCGGCCTGCCGTGTCAATGATCACCACATCATTCCCGTTCCTTTTTGCTTCTTTAATGGCATTCCTTGCTATATTCACGGGATTCATGTTTCCTTCCTCGGAATAAACCGGAACCTCTGTCTGCGACCCGATAACCTTCAGCTGTTCAATGGCGGCAGGCCTGTAAACGTCACCTGCCACAAGCAAGGGGTTCTTGCTCCGTTTAGTCTTTACCCACCTTGCAAGCTTCCCGCTGAAGGTTGTTTTTCCCGATCCCTGCAATCCGGCAATAAGGATGACGGAAGGATTGATCCTGATATTTATGTCCGTCTTCTCGCCTCCCATCAGGAGCGTCAGTTCATCATGGACAATCTTTACCATCATCTGTGAGGGATTCACTGCCCTCAGAACCTCCTGCCCCAGAGCCTTGGCCTTTACGCTATCGGTAAATTGCTTGGCAGTCCTGAAATTGACATCAGCATCGAGAAGTGCCCTGCGAACATCCTTCAGCGTTTCCGCAACATTGATCTCGGAAATTCTTCCCTGCCCCTTCAGTATCTTGAAGGACTTGTCAAGCCGTTCACTAAGATTCTCAAACATATTAAATAAGCATTCTGTTTTTTCTTTTTCACATCCTCTCAGGCATTTCAATTCCCAGGAGCAGCATGCCTGTGCTCAACACCTTCCCGGTTATTTCCGACAGACCCATCCGGAGATCACGTACCGTCTGGTCGGTCTCCCCAAGTATAGTAAAATCATGATAGAACTGATTGTATTCCCTGGCCAGGTCATAGCAATAGTTGGCAATAAGGGCAGGGCTGTAGGTTTTTGCTGCTTCGGTAACGGTGAAGGCAAACCTTCTGAGCAGCTTAATAAGCTGTATCTCCTTTGCTCCTGCACCGACCGTCAGGCTGATATTCCTGCTGAAGGTGATTCCGGCCTCTTCCGCCTTTCTGAAAACCGATCTGATCCTTGCGTATGTGTATTGTATAAAAGGTCCTGTATTGCCGTTGAAATCGATAGATTCAGCCGGATTGAATGTCATGTTCTTTTTCGGATCAACTTTCAGGATAAAATATTTCAGGGCAGCAAGACCGATTTTCCTGTAAATTTCCCCCTTTTCATTCCCGGGAAAATCAGACAATTTGCCAAGTTCGAGGGATACTTCCCGTGCAGTCTCAATCATTTCAGCAATAAGATCATCCGCATCAACAATCACCCCCTCCCTTGACTTCATTCTGCCCTCGGGCAGTTCAACCATTCCGTATGAAAAATGGTACAGGCCTTCGGACCAGGTATAGTTCATCTTTTTCAAAATGGCCTTAAGAACCTGAAAATGATAATTCTGTTCATTTCCAACCACATAAATGCATCTGTCGAAGCCGAATTCTTCATGCCTCAGCACAGCAGTCCCTATGTCCTGTGTCATGTAAACAGCGGTGCCGTCGGATCTCAGAAGCAGTTTCTGATCAAGGCCCTCGTCAGTCAGGTCGGCCCAGATTGAACTATCGCCATTTTCATGCAGAAGTCCTTCCTGCAGTGCATTATAGATTATATCCCGACCGGTCTTGTAGGTATCGGATTCATAATAAATCTTATCAAAATCCACACCCAGCTTCCTGTAGGTTTCGTTGAATCCTTCGTATACCCATGAATTCATCATGTTCCACAACTCCATCGTTTCCGGATCTCCGGCCTCCCATTTCACAAGCATCTCCCTTGCTTCCTTCAGAAGCGGTGCATTGTTCTTGGCTTCCACAGGATCCATGCCGTCAGCAATGAGAACATCTGCCTGTTTCCTGTACTCCCTCTCGAAAAGAACATAATATTTACCTACCAGGTGATCACCTTTTATGCCTGATTTGGCGGGGGTCTCCCCTTTTCCGTATTTCTGCCAGGCCAGCATCGATTTACAGATATGTATGCCGCGGTCATTGACGATATTTGTCTTTATCACCCTGTGTCCGCAGGCACTGAGAATCCTGTAAAGTGAAAACCCGAGAAGATTATTCCGTATATGTCCCAGATGCAGTGGTTTGTTTGTATTGGGCGATGAATACTCGATCAGGATGGTTTCCGGATCATCTGACCTGCATTTTCCCAGAAGATCATCCCCGGCGAGCATGCCGCCGAAACAGCTGATCCACCATGACGGGGATATTTCAAGATTCAGGAAGCCCTTTATCACATTGAAACCCGTGACGGAAGGAAAAGTATCCATCAGGTATCTGCCGATAGTCTCACCTGTTTTTTCCGGAGTATTCTTGGAAAAGCGCAAAAGAGGAAATACAACCAGCGTGAAGTCACCAATGAATTCCTTTCTTGTTTCATGAATCTGTACAAGATCATCGCTCACCTCACTGTTGTAGAGAATTCTTAAGCCCTCTGTTATTCTTGACTTTAATATGATCTCCATCTGAATTTCCCCGTTTCATTTTCAGCTGACAAAGATAGTATTAAAAAAGAATGAGAATATACAAATACGGACCAATTTCAGGCAACACTTCTGTCCGGCTTACATCAAAAGTTGATAATATTTGATAACTCCTGCCATTTTTTTGATAAAGTTTAAGCGCTTCCTATGGAAATAATATAAAAGATATACTATTTTTGGTAAGGTTTAAATCACAATAATATTTATATCAGCATTGTCAGGTGGAATTGAAGAATGTTTACATAGAATCAACTGCCAAGACACCACATGTTGACTTTAACCCTCTGACCGGAGAACTGATTTTTTCAGGGAGATCCATACCGGAAAATCCTGCAAAGATTTATGAAAGTCTTCTCAACTGGGTTCAGCAATATGCCAAGACTCCCAGAAAAACAACCAACCTGCGGCTGAATATCGAGTATTTCAATACCGCATCAGTTATCTGGATTGCCAAGATAGTCAAGGTCCTCTGCGGAATGAATGAATCGGAAAATACCCTGCTGATACATCTCTATTTTGACATTGAGGAATTTGACACCATGGAGGCAGACGACATCAGGGATGCCCTGAGTCCCGTCCTTGATATGATAGGCACTCCCTCAATCAGCCTGGGCATAAAAATTTACGGCACAGACGAAAAGGGGGAAATCATCAAGGAATCAATGGTCCTCGTATAGGACCCGGCAACAAACCTGTTCAGATATCTTTTTTTCAATTATTTGGCCTAACTTTATTACGCCAAATTAATTACAGCTATGCGTAACACATTAGCACTCCTCATCATTATGATATTTGCCATGGATCTCAATTCTCAAAGTAAACTTATTGACCGACAACCTGTTGCTGCAGGAAGATTCTATCCCGCCGGAAAAGAATCACTCAACAGGGATGTTTCCGATCTTTTTGCCAAATGCAAAAAGACGCCCGGAAACCAGAAGGTCAGGGCATTGATCACCCCCCATGCCGGTTATGTTTTTTCCGGCAGGATTGCCGCATCGGCTCTTTCCACCATTCCGGAAGATCACAGCTATGACAATATATTTATCATCGGAACCAGTCATGTAATGGCATTTGACGGCGCTTCAGCATATTATGCGGGCGATTATGTCACGCCGTTCGGTAAAGCCATAGTGAACAGGGATATTGCAAACAGGCTGAGAAAAGAACACAGGGTTTTCAATTTCCCTCTTACCGCACATGATCAGGAACACAGTATTGAGGTGCAGATACCCCTGATACAGTATTACTTCAGCACTCAGCCCAAAATTGTGCCGATAATAATCGGAAGCAGGAACAACAATACGCTAAGGCAGATTGCCAATGCCCTGAGACCCTGGTTTACACCGGATAACCTGTTTATAATCAGCAGCGATTTTTCACATTACCCTTCCTACAGGGATGCCAATATCATCGATGATCTCACGGCTGAAGGACTGATATCGGGCGATCCCGGGATTTTTCTTGAAACACTGAGGAAGAATTCTGCAAAAAACATAAGGGGATTATCCACAAGTATGTGCGGCCATACATCAGGACTTGTACTTCTGTATCTTGCAGAGGCGGATAAGAATCTTGAGTTCAGAAGAATTGATTACTGCAATTCGGGTGATTCACCATATGGCGACAAGGACGGGGTTGTGGGCTATCATGCAATAGCACTTGTTGAAAAAGGCAATAACCCCGGAACTTCGGCAAGAACGGAAAGTGATTTCTCTTTTACCGAAGGTGAAATCCGTGAGCTTTTCAGTATTGCCAGAAACAATATTAAAAGTGTACTGGCAGAAGGGAAAAAGGCCTCACTGCCGAATCCGTCCGGAGCTACCGCCGCCCTGAAGCAGCCACTGGGTGCTTTCGTAACCATCAGGATCGACGGAAAGCTAAGAGGCTGCATAGGACGTTTCACCTCATCGGATCCTCTTTATGAAGTGGTCAGGTCCTCTGCCGTTTCCTCGGCATTTGAAGATCCGAGGTTCAGCCCCCTCACATCCGAGGAATTTGAAAAATGCGACCTGGAAATCACTGTTCTTGGTCCCCTGAAAAAAATAAAAAACATTGATGAGATAATTCTCGGAAAACACGGTATCTATATCAGGAAAGATATGCATTCCGGCACAATGCTTCCCCAGGTGGCAACGGAACAGGGATGGAACGTGGAAGAATTCCTTGGATACACCTCAAGGGAAAAGGCCGGACTGGGCTGGGACGGCTGGAAGGATGCGGAAATATTTATTTATGAAGGCCTGGTCCTCGAAGAAAAGAGCAACTGAATCAATGCATTTCCGCAAACACAGTGAGAACCACCGGAATATCAGCGTAAATCTGTTCATTGTAGGCTTTGTAAGCACCTCCGTTCAGCTCCTGCTGATGCGGGAGATAATGAACCTTACCGGCGGATATGAACTTATCACAGGTGTCTTTCTCGGATCATGGCTTACAGCTTCTGCAGCCGGTTCCGTGCTGGCCGGCAGATCCCGCTTCAGCAACCTCCGCACGATCAGCCTTCTCTTTTCCCTGAGCCCCCTCCTGTCGCTGCTGCTCCTTGTGACACTGACAAGGATAATGACCGGACCCGGGGAAACACCGGACTTTCTGAAAAGCCTTGTCATTACTTTCATTATGCTGATGCCCTTCTGCCTGGCATCAGGATACATATTCATAAAACTGTTATCGGCTGCCAGGACAAGGGATGATTTTGTACCCGGAAAATCTTTTTCAATAGAGACAACCGGAGGCATTCTCGCAGGAATCATTCTTTCCGTCCTGACATCCGGTCTGCTGAATACCGGACAGATACTGGTTGTTATTCTCGTTTCCGCAGCAGCCTGGGCTGTTCTTTCATATTTTCCCGCCGGAAGCCTCTCAGACTATCTGATCAAATCCCTTTTTGCAGTAATTGCGGCGGCAGCACTGATGGCCGGACCCGGTACCGTGCTGAGGCAGCTGATGATGCCCGGGATCAGGGTTTCAGTAACAAAGGACACGCCTTACGGGAATATTACCAAAGGGCTATATGGCGGAGAGGTAAGCATGTATTACAACCAGAGGCTTCTTTCATATTCTGAAGATGCCGTGGAAAGGGAGGAAAATATTCACTATGCCCTTCTTCCGGCAAAGAATCCGCAAAAGATACTGCTGGTTTCAGGCAATCTTGCTTCATCTTTGGAAGAGCTTGCAAAATACAGCCCTGAAAAAGTAATTTATGTCGAAAATGATCCCGGTCTTATTGAAATGACACAGGTCAATACAGATGCATACAGTTTCAGCATCGGTATTGAAATGAGGGATGCCTTCAGATATATCAGGGAAACAGGAGAAAAGTTTGATGTGGCCATTGTCCTGCTGCCCCCTCCATCAACACTGGCTCTGAACAGATATTACACAAGTGAGTTCTTCGCACAGATCAGGGACAGACTAAACCCTGGCGGCATTTTCATGTGTTCCCCGGGCAGTTATGACTTTTACCTGAACAGGGAATCTGTCCTGCTTTACTCATCGGTATTCAACAGCATGAGGGAAATTTTCAGATACGTCCGACCCGTTGCAGGACACAAGCTTCATTTTATTTCTTCCGACTCGGCGTTCCCTGTATCGTTTTCCCGGATGACGGAAGAAAAACAAATCTCCAATATCTATGTGGGACCTGATTTCCTGTACGACGATCTTATTGAGCTAAAATCGGACGAACTGCTGTCGGTGCTGGATGCAAATGTCAGGCAGAACCGGTCAGCCTCACCGATAGCATGTTTTTATTACCAGTCATACAATCTTTCACGCTATCCTCATGCGAAGGCCCTGGCCATCGCGGTTTCAGCCGCCATATTCGCACTGTCGCTTCTGACCATACGCAGGAAAAATATCCTGATGTACTTCACGGCATCCTCACTTGCAGGTTTTGAGATTATTATACTGCTGATTCTGCAAATTACCATAGGCAATATGTATCAGTTTACGGGCACAGTAATTGCCTCCCTGATGACGGGACTTGCCGCGGGTTCGGGAATACGGCGAATAGCGGCCGGTCCTTTTCCGGCCAGGACACTGTCAATGGTGCTGATAATCTATTACATCCTCTTTGCACTATGCGTCAGGCCCCTGCTGACAGTAACAGGCACGGCAGGAATCATTCTCATCATGGCAGCTGTTTTTCCCCCGTCTTTCATAACAGGTCATCTGTTCAGGATTCTTACAATACATGACAGTGAAGGATCGTTATCATCATCGGTATACAGCGCCGACCTGGCCGGTTCGGCTGTAGGATTCATCCTTGTCTCGGCCATAATGGTTCCGGTTTTTGGAATAGTGACGACAATAATTTTTCTTTCGGGACTTATACTAACAGGAATCATTTTTGGAGGTAACAAGATCAAATAATTGTTATATTACAGCATTACACAAAGGAGGCGATATGGCGAGCAATGAATTTAACAGGAGCAAGAGAGAATTTATCAGGAAATGCCTGGCCCTGTCGGCAGGTGTGGTGGCGATGCCCCGCTTTCCGCTGAACGCTGCTCCGGAAGCGGAGGTACAGGGAACGGCGGGAAGACTGGCAATGTTCCAGGAAGAAACTCCAAGGGGTGTAATGTGCCTGTTATGTCCCAACGGATGCATTCTGAAAGATGGCGAGATAAGCAGGTGCAACAACCGTACTGTAAGGAAATCCAGACTTTATACAATGGCTTTCGGCAATCCGTGTGCCATCAATATCGATCCGATGGAAAAGAAACCCCTGTACCACTTCCATCCCGGTACGAGAATCTTCTCCATTGCAACTGCCGGCTGCAACCTTGCCTGTCTCAACTGCCAGAACTGGTCCATCTCCCAGACCAGGCCCGACAAAACCAGGAACTATGATCTCATGCCGGAAAGAGTGGTTGAGGAAGCCCTGAAAAACAACTGCCGCTCCATAGCCTATACATATTCAGAACCCACTTCGTTTTATGAATACATGTATGAGACCTCGGTACTGGCAAAAAGAGCGGGGATTAAAAATGTTGCCGTTTCAAACGGTTATGTAAATCCCGAACCGCTGAAAAAGCTATGCACTGTTCTGGATGCGGCCAATATCGATCTCAAGTCATTCAATGACAGCACATATATGAAACTGACAGGAGGAAAACTGCAGCCCGTTCTTGATTCGCTTCTGATTTACCGCGATTCCGGTGTATGGCTGGAAATAACCTGTCTGATCGTGCCTACGTGGACAGACAAGGCAGATGAAATAGCTGCAATGTGCAAATGGCTGAGTGAAGGCGGATTCAGGGATACTCCCGTTCATTTCACCAGGTTCTATCCGATTTACAAGCTTGACCAGCTCCCTCCCACCCCGGTGGAGTTTCTGAATGAGGCAGCAGGGATTGCAAGGCAGGAAGGTATGAAATATATATACACCGGAAATGTTCCGGGAAGCGAACAGGCAAACACCATTTGCCCCGGATGCGGTACCCGCCTGATTCTGAGGCAGGGATTCAGAATCGTCTCGAATGATATCAGGAAAGGCAGATGCAGCAAATGCGGAAGGGAAATTCACGGCGTCTGGTCGTAAAAATAAAAACAGACTCTCAACAGAAACACACAATATGGACCGGAC
This sequence comes from Bacteroidota bacterium, assembly GCA_029547705.1. Taxonomy (GTDB): domain Bacteria; phylum Bacteroidota; class Bacteroidia; order Bacteroidales; family VadinHA17; genus LD21. The sequence goes on from JAKPOU010000065.1 coordinate 50,897, forward strand.
AGAAGCAGGAGAAAGGATAGAAAAACTGCGAAGGGAAATTGAAACTCACAATCACAGTTATTATGTATTGAGCAATCCGCTGATTTCCGACTATGAGTTCGATCAGCTGATGAATGAACTTGAAGCCCTTGAAAAGGAATATCCCGATCTCATTACCCCCGATTCCCCCACCCAGAGGGTGGGCAGCGACCTCACACCGGAATTCAGGCAGTATGAACATAAATATCCCATGCTTTCCCTGGGGAATATTTATAATGAGGAAGAACTGAAGGCATTTTGCGACAGGATTGAGAAAACGGCAGGAGGACCGGTTGAATATGTCTGCGAGCTTAAATTTGACGGGGTATCGGTAAGTCTGAACTACAGGAATAACAGCCTGTACATGGCCCTGACCCGGGGTGACGGCAACGCGGGGGATGATGTCACCAGGAATGTCAGAACCATCAAGAGCATTCCTCTCAGGGTTTCAGGCAGCAATATTCCTCCCGACTTTGTGATTAGGGGTGAGATACTGATGTCCAGACCAGTTTTTGACAGACTGAACAGGGAAAGGATACAGGACGGCCTGCCGGCTTTTGCCAATCCCAGGAATGCAGCTTCCGGCACTCTTAAGCTTCTTGACCCCAAGATTGTTGCCTCACGCCGTCTTGACTGCATGTTCTATTTTCTTTTAGGTGAGGATATCCCGCATGAAACCCATTATAAAAACCTGAAACAGGCAGAGGAATGGGGTTTCAGGATTTCTGAGGGAATAAGCATCTGCCGGAATGCTGCTGAAATAATGGATTTTGTTAAAAAATGGGATGAAGACAGAAAAAAACTGATATATGATATTGATGGCGTGGTGATCAAGGTCAACTCCCTTGCCCTTCAGCAGGAAGCCGGATTCACCGCCAAATCCCCCAGGTGGGCAGCCGCTTTCAAGTTCAGGGCAGAACAGGTTACCACCAGACTGCTCTCAGTATCTTTCCAGGTGGGAAGGACAGGAACAGTAACCCCTGTGGCCAACCTTGATCCCGTATTTCTTGCCGGATCCACAGTACGAAGAGCATCTCTGCACAATGCCGACCAGATCGGAATACTTGACCTGCATATAAATGATATGGTTTACGTTGAGAAAGGCGGGGAAATAATACCGAAAATAACGGGTGTGGACCTGTCGGAGAGAGATGAAAACAATATAAAAGTCAGCTTCATCACCAGGTGTCCGGAATGCGGAACTCCCCTGGAAAGGAACGAGGGAGAAGCAAATCATTTCTGTCCGAACTATCTTCACTGCCCTCCCCAGATCACCGGAAGGATAGAGCATTTTATCAGCCGCAGGGCAATGGCCATCGAGGGACTCGGCACGGAAACCGTTGACCTGCTGTTCAAAGAAGGACTGATAAGAAATTTTGCAGATCTGTATGAACTAAGAACTGAACAGCTTGTACCCCTTGAGCGCCTCGGGGAAAAATCGGCCCGGAACATTATCAACAGTATCAGGGAGTCTGCAGGGATTCCATATAGCCGTGTGATTTTTGCACTGGGTATCAGGCATGTCGGAGAAACAACTGCAAGGACTATTGCCAGAAATTTCAGATCTGTTGATGAGCTGATGAATGCTGATTTTGAAAGGCTGACAGGTATCAGGGAAATCGGTCCGAGGATTGCCTCCAGCATCATTTCATATTTCAGGGATGAAGAGAATATTGAGATAATCCGGAGACTGAAATCTTACGGACTGAATCTCAGGGAAGAAAGGAAGGAAGAAAGGAAGGAAGAAGATCAGGAAGAACACGAAACTGAGGAAGGGAGAAAGGAAGGAATGAAGGAAGGAAAAAAAGAGGCGGTCCTTGCCGGGAAATCAATTGTTATTTCAGGAGTATTCCACCGGCACAGCCGTGATGAATACAGGGAGATAATCGAAAAAAGGGGAGGGAAAAATGTTTCTTCCCCGTCGTCGAACACTTCATTCATCCTGGCCGGAGAAAACATGGGGCCCTCAAAAAGAGAAAAGGCTGAATCCCTTGGAATTCCCCTGATCAGTGAGGAGGAATTTCTGGAATTAATCGGTGAAGAATAAAAAAATCTCCTGCAGGATAAAAAAAAACACTTAGGTTTGCAATATGGTACTATTGGGAGAATTCAGACAGAAGGTCGGGGTATACATCCTGGACAGAAAAGGGTCAAGGTCCAAGCGTAAGGTCCATTACTCGAATATAGAAAGCGTAAAAAAGATAGGGATAGTATGGGATGCGTCAAACAATGAAGAATTTGCCGTTTTGTCGAAATTCCACCGCCAGATGAATGAAAAGGACATAAGAGTCAAGATACTTGGCTTTTATTCAGGCAAGGATCTCCCTGTAAATCTCACTGCCGTCAAGTTTCTGTCATGCATCAGGACACCGGAACTTGATTTCTTTTACAAGCCTGCCTATTCAGTTGAAGCAGCCACATTCATAAAAACAAGGTTTGACGTTCTTATTGATATCAATTTCGACAGGAAATTTCCTCTTTACTATGTCTCCACCCTGTCTGCAGCGGGTTTAAAGGTCGGATTATGGGATCCGGGGATAAGGAATCCGATATTTGATGTCATGATTGAACTGAAAAGGCCGGTCAGGATAGATAACTATCTTGAACACGTTATGCATTATCTTGAAATGATGAAATCAAAATCACCTGAACAAGTTGAAAAATAATATATTATGAAGAAATTCAAAGGTACCGGCGTTGCAATCGTAACTCCCTTCAAAAATGACAGCAGCATTGATTTCTCCGCGCTGGGGCGTGTAATAGATCACGTTATAGGCGGTGGTGTCAATTACATTGTTGCCATGGGAACAACAGGTGAAGCCTCAACCCTGACAAAGGATGAGAAACAGGCAGTCCTGTCGTTTGTTACGGAGTCCATAGACGGGAGGGTACCTCTTGTTGCAGGAATAGGGGGAAACAATACACAGGAAATAATCAATAGTCTGAAGGAGCTTGATCTCACGGGAGTTGACGGGATACTGTCAGTGGCGCCATATTACAACAAGCCGGGGCAGAGAGGATTGTTTCAGCATTTCAAGGAAATTGCCACCTGCAGTCCGCTGCCTGTGATAATATACAACGTTCCCGGCAGGACCAGCTGCAACATATCATCGGATACCACTCTCAGCCTGGCACATGAATGCGACAATATAGTCGGCATAAAGGAAGCATCAGGCGACATGGCACAGATAATGAGAATAATCAGGGGAAAACCGGAAAATTTCCTTGTAATCTCGGGCGATGATCTGTTTACCCTGCCAATCATAGCAGCCGGCGGTGCCGGGGTAATCTCAGTTCTTGCCAATGCCTGGCCGGCACAGTGGAGTGAAATGGTTAATCATGCACTGAAAAACAATTACAGGCAGGCCCGGGAAATACAATTCAGATTTCTGGAAATTATTGATTTGCTGTTTGCCGACGGAAACCCTTCAGGTATAAAGGCATTTCTGTCAGTATTGAACCTGTGCAGGAATAATTTAAGGCTCCCGCTTGTGCCGGTCAGCAAAAATATTATGACACGCATACAGAAAGCCGCGGAAAGCCTGCGCTGATTATCCTTCAGTCAGCTGCTTACTTTCATTTCATTTATATCCTTGCACTTTGACCGGGAGCAACTGCCTGCTGCTGACCATGGCAGTGTTTGTACTTTTTGCCGCTGCCGCAGGGACAGGGATCGTTTCTTCCTACTTTCTTTTCAACCCTTACCGGTTCTGTTTTCTGGTCTCTGTCCGGTCCGCCACCGGGTCCGGAACCATATTGTGAAAAATCACTTTTTGATGCCCTGAGATTATCCACCTGCCGCCTCTGCTGCCTGGCTTCTTTTACCTGATCAGGATCCTGAGTGGGTATATGGCCTTTCATGAGAGTACTGACAACATCCTTGTTCACCTTGTTTATCATGGCTTTGAAAAGCTCAAAGGATTCGAACTTGTATATAAGCAGCGGATCTTTCTGCTCATAGGTTGCAGCCTGTACGGACTGCTTCAGTTCATCCATCTCACGCAGGTGCTCCTTCCAGGCATCATCAATTGTAGCCAGTACGACGGTCTTTTCATAGGCTTTTGATAATTCCTTCCCCTCCGATTCGGCTGTTGCCTTAAGATTGGTTACCACCTGGAACACCCTGATGCCATCCGAGATCGGTACAACCACGTTCTCATACACGTGTGCCATCCGGTCATAGACGTCCTTCAGCACGGGATAGGCCTGGCGCGAAATCAGTTCTTCCTTTCGCTTGTATGTATCGAGAACCTTGGCATATACCTTGTCGATCACCACCCCTGCTTCAGTTTTTAGAAACTCCTGGGATGAAACAGGAGAATCTAGTGAGAATGAACGGATAAGATCAAAATCAAAGCCTTCAAAATCTCCATCCTCCTGATATGACTCCACCAGATGCTCGGTAACGTCATACATCATGTTGGCGACATCCACGCTGAGCCTCTCCCCCAGCAGCGCATGCCTTCTTTTTTTATAAATCACCTCCCGCTGGGAGTTCATAACATCGTCATATTCAAGAAGCCTTTTGCGGATGCCAAAGTTGTTTTCCTCCACTTTTTTCTGTGCCCTCTCGATTGACCTGGTAATCATGGGATGCTGAATCATTTCCCCGTCCTTGAGTCCGAGCTTATCCATTATACCGGCAATCCTTTCGGAACCGAAGAGCCTCATCAGTTCATCCTCCAGGGAAACAAAGAACTGTGACGATCCCGGGTCGCCCTGTCTTCCCGAACGTCCGCGAAGCTGCCTGTCAACCCTTCTCGACTCATGCCTTTCCGTACCTATGATTGCCAGGCCTCCCGCCTTTTTCACCTCATCGGTCAGCTTGATATCCGTACCCCTTCCGGCCATATTGGTGGCAATGGTTATGGTTCCGGTCTTGCCTGCCTCTGCTACTATCTCTGCCTCACGCTGATGAAGCTTTGCATTAAGAACATTATGCTTCAGTCCTTTCATCTTGAGCATTCTGCTCAGCAATTCGGATATTTCAACAGATGTTGTTCCGACCAGGACGGGCCTTCCCTGGCGGTTAAGAGAAATTATCTCATCAATAACCGCATTGTATTTTTCCCTTTTGGTCTTGTAGATTATATCCTCACGGTCTGCCCGGATGACCGGTTTGTTTGTGGGGATAACCACCACATCAAGCTTGTAGATATTCCAGAATTCTCCGGCCTCCGTTTCTGCCGTACCCGTCATACCGGCAAGCTTGTGATACATTCTGAAATAGTTCTGGAGAGTAATGGTGGCATAGGTCTGGGTTGATGCCTCAACCTTTACGTTTTCCTTGGCTTCAATAGCCTGGTGCAGGCCGTCGGAATAGCGCCTTCCCTCCAGTATCCTCCCTGTCTGCTCATCCACGATCTTTACCTTGTTGTCCATGACCACATATTCAATATCCCTGTCAAAGAGAGTATAGGCCTTCAGAAGCTGTGTCATGGTGTGAACCCTTTCCGACTTGACGGAATAGTCCTGAAGCAGCTCATCCTTTTTTTTCAGTTTTTCCCTCTCATCCAGATCTGATTTCTCGAGATCTGCAATTTTTGATCCCACATCCGGAAGGATGAAGAAGGATGAATCCTCGACTGAAGTTGAAATAAGATCAATGCCTTTTTCAGTCAATTCTATCGTATTGACTTTCTCATCAATAATAAAATAAAGAGCATCAGTCACCTTTGGCATTTCCTTGCTGTTGTTCTGCATGTAGAAATTTTCTGTTTTCTGCAGAAGAGACCTGTTTCCTTCCTCACTGAGGAATTTTATCAGGGCATTGTTCTTGGGCAGTCCCTTGAATGCCCGCAGTAGCAGCATGCCTCCGTCTTCTTCCTTTTCAGAAGAGATCAGTTTTTTTGCATCGGCAAGGATCTGGGTAACCAGTTTTTTCTGTGCGCTGACAAGTGTTTCGACCTTTGGTTTAAGCTCATCGAACTGCAGGTTATCACTTTTTGCAGTAGGACCTGAAATTATCAGAGGCGTTCTGGCATCATCAATAAGGACTGAGTCAACCTCGTCAACAATTGCGTAATGGTGCTTTCTCTGAACAAGGTCTTCCGGGTTGATTGCCATGTTATCCCTCAGGTAGTCGAATCCGAATTCGTTGTTTGTACCGAAGGTGATATCCGCATTGTAGGCATTCCGCCTTTCAGCCGAATTGGGCTGGTGCTTATCTATACAGTCAACCGTAAGCCCGTGGAATTCATAGATGGGACCCATCCATTCGGAGTCCCTCTTTGAGAGATAATCATTTACGGTCACTATGTGCACTCCTCTTCCCGCAAGGGCATTAAGGAACACAGGCAGGGTAGCCACAACGGTTTTTCCCTCCCCGGTGGCCATCTCGGCAATCTTTCCCTTATGCAGCGCCACCCCTCCGATAAGCTGCACATCATAATGAACCATATCCCATGTTATCTCATTGCCCCCGGCAATCCACCTGTTGTTCCAGTATGCCTTATCACCCTTCACGACAATCGATTCCCGCGTGGCGGCCAGATTCCGGTCATACTCCCTTGCCGTAACTTCAAGCACACTGTTCTCCTTGAATCTTTTTGCAGTTTCCTTTACTATGGCAAAAGCCTCAGGCAGGCATTCATCAAGGAAGACTTCCAGCTTTTCAGTGATGCGTTTCTCGATCCTGTCAATCTCATCATACAATTCTTCCTTCCTGTACACATCCTCTTCCCTTTCAGCCTGCTCCCTGAGAGATTCTATCTCATTCTCGTCCGTCTTTACATGATCCTTTATCCGATTTCTTATTGCATCACTCCTGTCACGAAGCTGATCATTTGACAGACCCTGAAGTTTTTCAAATTCAATATGTATCTTTTCAACATAAGGACTTAACTCCTTCAGATCCCTCTCGTACTTATTCCCCAGAAAAAGCCCCAGAACTTTATTTACAATGCTCATTTTTAACAGCCTTACAGATTTTCAAAATATACTGCAAAATTAATCTATTTTTCCGATAATGGATTTGAATTCCATTCCGGTTTTACGGGCGGCGGGGCTGTATTCAGACTCACCGCGGGTGGTACGGTTACAGAAATGACGGAAGCATCAGTGTAATGATGCCTGAAGGGCCGCCAACAGGTTAAATAGAGATAATTCCGGGCCATCCCTGCTGACCCGGATAATCCTCCAATAAGATCCGGAATCAGTTAATCTTCTGATTCTCTGAGTTTCATAATATCCCTGTCAAGCTGATAAAGGATATTCCTGCCACCCAGCTTAAGCTTATCCACGATTGCCTGTGCAGATGATTCTTCTTCCACCTGTTCAGCGACAAACCACTGAAGGAAATTGTGGGTACTGTAATCCTTCTCAGCCAGGGTCAGTTCAACTATCTCATTAATACTGGCCGTGATGTACTGTTCATGTTTAAGCACATCATCAAAAAGTTCCACTATACCCGCGAAATCTTCCGGTGGTTTACTGAATGCGGGAATAACGGCCTTGCCTCCACGTTCATTAATATACCTTACAAACCTGAGCATATGATCTTTTTCTTCTTCAGCCTGGGCATAAAGCCATTCGGCAATGCCTGCCATTCCATTTGCTTCGGCCCATGAGGCCATTGAAAGATAAAGTATCGACGAATAGCCTTCCCTTTCAACCTGTCTGTTACAAAGATCTTCTACATTTTTCTTTAACATATTTCAATTCATTTTAAAATTTTAACATTAACAATCAATCTGCGGATACTGTTCAACAAGGTTCAGTTATTCCTGAATAAGATCACTAGGTGAAATCAAGATTGAATGCCCTGATGAAATCTTTCATAGCAGGATATTTGTTTTTCAGATAATTATATTTCTGCTCATCGGTATAGGGAGTTTCCCTCGTTTCTGAAACATCAACCACTGTTTCAATATCTATATCATTTTCCAGGAATCTCTTCTTCAGAAGCATCAGAATTCTCTTCCTGTAATTTTCATTGAAGAGGTCTTTCTGGCTGGCATTGCTAAAGTATATCCTGATGGTATGATCATCTTCCAGATTGAATTTCAATGATTTCAACATACTTGCTATTCGCGGGCCCTCATTGCTGAAGCTTTCCCGGAATTCCTTCCAGACAATGGCAAAATTATCCTCGGTCAGTTCCACCGGAGGAATTCCGGCATCAGCTGCATCCGTATCAGCTGAATCCGCATCATCTCCGTCTGCATCAGCCCCACTCCGGCCGACGTTTCCGGATTTTGCCTCAGCCGGTGCTTTTGCTTCCGTTATCACATCCTTTATGGAAAAGGTCCTGGGAGGCTTTATCTCTGCAGTTGCACGTGAAGTTGCTGCAGTGATTCTCTTATCTGCCGCGCCTCCGGTTTCTTCGCTGCGGATTATTTCTGATTTTGACGGAAGGGCTATGTCGTCTTCTGCTCCTGCCTCAGGCTTAACCTGCTGCTTTTTTTTTTCCGGCTCTCCGCTGTTGTTTTCCGTCAGTCCGCACAGGCGGATAAGGAAAAGTTCAACATGGAGCCGGGGATTATTGCTTTTTTTGTAATTGATATCACAGTAGCTGCCGGCTTCCAGGGCCTTATAGAGAAAATCCGCAGTGCATTCCCCTGTTTGCTGAAGATATCTCTGCCGTACAGATTCGGTGGTTTCCAGAAGCTTCAGGGTCACCTTGTCCCTGCTCACGAGCAGGTCACGGAAATGGCTGTTCAGTCCTGTAACAAAATTATAGGCATCAAAGCCTTTTGACAGTATCTCATTGAATGTCAGAAGTACAGTTGACAAATCCCCTCTGAGTGCCCCGTCAACCGTTTTAAAATAATATTCGTAATCAAGAACATTCAGGTTTTCAATAACATCCCTGTAAGTAATATTTTTTCCGCCAAGGCTCACAATCTGATCAAAGATTGAAAGGGCATCCCTCATGGCACCGTCAGCCTTCTGGGCAATGATATGAAGAGCTTCTTCCTCCGCGCTTACAGATTCGTTCCGTGCAACATACATAAGCCTCCCAATGATATCTTCCACTCTGATCCTGTTAAAATCAAAGATCTGGCAGCGTGAAAGAATTGTTGGAATGATCTTATGCTTTTCCGTGGTTGCAAGGATGAATATGGCATGGGCAGGAGGTTCTTCGAGAGTCTTCAGGAATGCATTGAATGCAGCTGCAGACAGCATGTGAACCTCGTCTATTATATAAATGCTGTATTTTCCTATCTGGGGAGGAATCCGGACCTGTTCATTAAGGCTCCTTATGTCTTCCACCTTATTGTTTGAAGCTGCATCCAGTTCATGAATATTAAAGGATCTGAGAGTGTTAAAGGAAATACAGGATTCACATTCATCACAGGCCTCACCGTTTTCCTTCAGATTGAAACAGTTTATCGTTTTCGCCAGAATCCTTGCACAGGTGGTTTTGCCTACCCCCCGCGGTCCGCAGAAAAGATAGGCATGGGTCAGATGCTTATTTTTTATTGCGCTTTTCAGGGTATTCACAATAACATCCTGGCCGACAACCATATCAAAGGTTGCTGGACGGTATTTTCTGGCTGAAACAATAAAGTTTTCCATAAAGGAACAAAGCTTTTTAATACGGGTTTATCAGTAGTGCAAATATAATTAAATAAGGAGTGTCCGGGGGTATCGAATTATATTTTCAGGCGTAATAGTTTTTTTCCAGAGAAAATTATTGTATTTTTGCGACCCAAATTCATTAAAAACAGTAACAAACCTATTATTCAGATTATGTTGAACCAGTATGAAACCGTTTTCATTGCAACTCCCGTTTTGTCTGAGAACCAGATGAAGGAAGCGGTACTGAAATTCAAGAAGATCATCACCGATAACGAAGGTGAGATCATTCATGAAGAGAACTGGGGCCTGAAGAAACTGGCCTATCCTATTCAGAAAAAATCCACCGGCTTTTATTATCTCCTTGAGTTCAGGGGCCCGGGCAGCATTGTGGAAAAACTCGAAGTCCAGTACAGAAGAGATGAGAGAATAATCAGATTCCTCACCTTTAAAATGGACAAATTTGCTGTGGAATACGCAGAGAAAAAGAGAAAACAAAAAGAATCAGCTAAAATCATGGAGGAATAAGGCATGGCTAAAAGTGAATCAGAAATCAGGTATTTAACCCCTCTCACTGTAGAGATCAAGAAGAAGAAATATTGCCGTTTCAAAAAGAACCGGATAAAGTATATTGATTACAAGGATCCTGAATTCCTCAAAAAGTTTCTCAACGACCAGGGGAAAATACTTCCCAGAAGATTAACCGGCACATCTCTTAAATACCAGAGAAAAGTTGCACAGGCTGTAAAAAGGGCACGCCATATTGCTTTGCTCCCCTATGTGACCGATCTGTTAAAATAAGGAGGAAAAGGAATGGAAATCATTTTATTGCAGGATATTGCGAAACTGGGTCAGAAGGATGACCTGGTAAATGTAAAAGATGGCTACGGAAGAAATTATTTGATTCCCAAAGGATATGCCATTGCTGCCACTCCCTCGGCAAAGAAGATGCATGCCGAAAATCTTAAGCAAAGAGCTCATAAGGAAGAAAAAATCAAAGCTGAAGCTGAAGAACTTGCAACAAGAATGGAAGGCCTGAAGCTGGTTATTGGTGCAAAAACAAGTTCTTCAGGAAAGATATTCGGTTCCGTGAATACCATTCAGATTGCCGAAGCCCTCAGGGAAAAAGGATTTGAAATTGACCGCAAGTCCATCACGATTCCCGAGGACCAGATCAAGGAGATAGGTAATTACAGCGCCGTCGTCAGGCTCCACAGGGAGGTTAAAATAAATATTGAATTCGAAATTGTTGCGGAATAAGCTTCCCTGATCAGAGAGGGCCCGCAAAATGAAAGAGGCTGCCGGTAAGGATAATCTCTTTACGGCTATGGTCTCAATCCCGGCAAAAGCAGAACGGGCAGGCTGATCATTTTACAGCTATCGTCTCAATCTCGACAAGTGCACCTGCAGGAAGATCCTTAACGGCAAAAGCAGAACGGGCAGGCTGATCCTCAGTATAATAGCTGCCGTATATTTCATTCATGGCTGCAAAATCAGAAATATCATCCAGGAAACAGGTTGATTTAACAACATCCTGCGGACTGTAACCTGCAGCCTTCAGTATTGCATCAATATTTTTGAAAATCTGTTTTGTCTGTTCCTGTATGCCCCCTTCAACAAGCTTTCCGGTGGAGGGGTCAATACCGATCTGACCCGAAACATAAAGAGTACCCTTCTTTTCAACGGCCTGGCTGTATGGTCCGAGAGCCGCCGGAGCTTCCGCTGTTCTGATGATTCTTTTCATTGTTGCTGACTGTTTATCTGATATTCAATTATTCTGATTCCTGTTTCAGGTTTCCGTATTTTCTGCTTTGAGTATTGCGAATATGGCCTTTTTCATTATGCTTTTCATATTCTGCATTTCAGGTCCATTTTTTCCGCTTTGCGTATTGCCGGTTCGGCCTGTTTCATTCTGCTTTTCATATTCTGTTTCCCGGGCCCGTGTTTTCTTCTGCTGATATCCCGGTATTCATTAATGCCGCCTGCATTTAAAAATTATCATGATAATCCTTTCTCCTCTCGTATTTAAGATCGGAAAGGACAGCTGCCTTTACCCTTATGGAGAACTCCCACATTTTCACATAGCCGTTTGGTATCCAGCTGAATGACATGTCCCAGCAATGAAGATCCCTGGTTACGGCAATCTGGGTCATTGTGATCTCTTTCCTTGTAAAATCGTAGCCGCTGTTGAATGTAACATTCATCTTTTTTGTAAGTGAGAGGTTTCCGTTCAATCTCAGCGTCTGGGTGAGCTGTGATGAACTGAAAAGCTTTGAATAGTTAAGGCTGTAGGCCACATTCATTGACCAGGGAATGTCGAATTCCATGTATCCGTATTCGTCAAACAGGGAAGCAGCTTCCGACCTTCCCCTGCTGTCAGCCGCAGGGCCTCCTGCCGGAATCCGGGAGTCTGCCTGTGCCATCCGGCTTCCTGCAGGCGAAGTGCTGGCTGACCTGCGTTTCGATTCATCCCCTTTTAACAGGTCACTCAGGCTGAAATCCAGGCTCATCCCCAGACTGGTAAGGCGAAGCGGTTTTTTGGTATCCGTATAATAGAATCTTCCCGTCTGCCTGCCCCTGCTGTCAAGTGCATAAAAAGAAAAATTACCACCCGCTGAAATACTGATGTTCTGAAAGAGCGTCGTCCTCATTACCATATTGACAGGGCTCCAGTTCAATGAATCAGCAAATACATTATAGGAAGTGGAGATACCGAAATTCTCAATCAGCTTGACATTTTTGGGTTTTCCGCTTGTATCGTTGCGTTCAAATACCTTTGCCTCAAGTATATTGGTAAGACTGAAAGCAATATTTCCACTTTTCCTGGCAAGGGAAGGTGTCCCGTATAGTCCGCCTTCAAATATTGAATACTCTTCCATTCTTCCGGTGGTGTCTGACTGAACCTGCCTGTACATGTCGGTGCTCAGGCCTTTCAGAAAGGGTATGTAGCTGAAACTTACCGATGGCTTCATCACATGCCTGACAGCCCTTATCCTTGAATCCGGATTGGTGAACTGGAACAGTCCGAAGATCTGCGGACTGTATCCTGCGCCGATGGACGGATTTATTGAATGACCGTAAAAATATCCGCGCACAGTGTCCTTCACCATAACCGGCCGGATCTGACCGGTTTCAGGATCCCTGTAGTTTATATCCCAGGTCTTGTTGATTTTCTGCGTATAAAGCACACCGCTGTAGGACAGGGAGGGTGTTATGGAGAAATTCCTGAAAGGCCTCAGCTGGAAGCTTACCGGTATTTCGTGTGAAAACCCGCTTCTCATATTATCCCATACCTTGTTGGTGAATAACAGGCTGTCGTATGTGGATATCTGATTGTCAGCCCTTGCAGAATATGAAAACGACAGTTCCTGGTACCATTTCCCGGGACCTGCCTGCCGTCTGCTTTTGAGGGGATAAATCCTGGACATGTTGAAATTCATCTTGGGAAGGTTCAGGTTAACGGTGGGATGTTTGCCCCGGATATTCTGACTGTGGTTCATGCTGGCAGAAAAATTGAAGGGGGTACCCGTCCAGGTTTTCGAATAGCTGATGCTTGACTGCCGCTGGGTCGTTATATGATCATTGATATTGTAGCTGTTGTTTCTGTCAAATCCGCTGGAACTCATGTTTACGCTGGCTGAGAAAGTTGAGCCGGGCCTTGCCTTTGGATTCTGGTTGAAACTCCATCCAATGCTGTAGTTTGCCTGCTTCCTGTAATCCGGCAGGCCCTTGTGGCCATTTATGTTGTTCGCGTAGGTGAATGAAAAATTACCGCTGAATTTATACCTTTTATTATAGGTAGATGATACCGTGGAGAGCCAGGAACCGTTTGTGAAAATATTCCCCTTTAAGGTAAGGTCGAAATAGTTGTTGAGCGCAAAATAATATCCGCCATCCGTCAGGGCATAACCTCTTCCGTCCTCATAATGCGGCTTTGGCATCAGTATTCCCGATGCGACCCGCTTGGTCTGTATGGGAAAATACCCGAAGGGAAGGAAAAGAGGCAGGGGTATTCCCTCCAGTACCAGATTTCCCGGACCGGATATAATTTTTTTCCCGGGATATACCTTTGCTCTGGGGAGATTAATATAAAAGTGGGGAGTGTCAGCTTCACAGGTGGAGTAAGTGCTGCGGTAAATGTTTGTTGTCTGGTCATCAAACATTTTTGCTATTCTGCTTCGCAAGAGCCCGTCTTCCTGCTGTGTGGCTATCACCTTCACCAGGGCCCGGCCTGTTTTAAAATTGTACACAAGCGTGTCGGCATTATAGGTCTCCGATCCGACTACCAGTACCGGCTTTCCGGTTATCACCCCCGACGTGTCCCTGATACCTGTTGCAAAAACCTGCCGTGTATCCATATTGAACTCTATCGAATCAGCTGTGATTCTGATATTGTCATAATTGACTTCTGCATTCTTTACCAGGGTGGATGTTTTTTTTATCAGATCATTCCTTTTATAACCATCAGCCCTGTAGGTTACCTGTTTCTCAATAGCTTCAGGTGAAATTTTTTTGACGTACAATGTATCAGTCAGGAGGGTGTCTGGCCTGACAATGAGGGAATCAGGGACGATATTTTTTTCCTGTGAGAAAAGAGTGACAGTGATGAACATCACAAGTAACACTACAAGTAACCGCTTTTCTTTAATAAAATACAACTTAAATGTTATTTTTGTACTGTTTTTATGTGACGTCATTATGTCGGCAGTAAAACTATTAAAAAAACGCGAACTAAAAATGTGCCCTGTTTATAAAAACGGCAAACAGCATGCCTTTTATATATGTAATACCGTTTTACTGCTGTTTCTCATTTTAAATCCCTGCGCCGCCTCCGGACCTCTGGCGGAATCAGCAAGGAAATGGGTGATTGTGCTTGATCCCGGGCATGGCGGACGGGACCCCGGAGCCCTTGGTTCCTTCAGCCAGGAAAAGAATATCAATCTGGCAATCGCGTTAAAAACCGGGGAATATCTCAAAAAGAACCTTAAAAATGTACAGGTTGTATATACGCGGGATGATGATTCAACCGTTGATCTCCTTGACAGGCCCCAGATTGCAAACCGGAACAAGGCTGATCTTTTTATATCCATACACGCAAACTGGGCCAGGAATAAAAACGTTTCAGGAACGGAATCCTACATCATGGGACTGGCAAAGGATGAAGACAATCTGGCTGTGGCCATGAAGGAAAACGAGGTTATTCTGCTGGAAGATGACTATTCAACCAGATATCAGGGATTTGATCCGAAGTCACCAGAATCCTATATAATCTTTACCCTGATGCAGAATGTCTTCCAGAAACAGAGCACGGATCTTGCCATGAAAGTCCAGAACCAGTTCAGGGAAAGGGCGAACAGAAATGACAGAGGGGTCAAACAGGCCGGTTTCTGGGTTCTTTTCAACACCACCATGCCTGCGGTGCTTATTGAAACAGGGTTTATCACCAATGCTGCCGAGGAGAAATACCTGAATTCCAATGAAGGACAGGAGCATCTGGCTTCCGCGATTTTCAGGGCGTGCAGGGATTATATTAACAGCATTGACAATATGAGCAATTTCAGCATGGCTGAAAAGGAAACAAAGGAAACACAGCCGCCTGCACCGGCTGATTCTGCAGCTGCCACCCCGGGTGACGGAATAGTTTTCATGGTTCAGGTTGCATCAGCATCCTCCCGGTCTGAAATCAAACCTGACCAGTTCAGGGGAATTAACGATATTGTTGAAATCCATTCCCAGGAGCGCTATAAATATGCAACGGGCAGCTTCGCGGAATATGCAGATGCAGTAAAGTACAGGAGGCAGATTGAGCAGATATATCCCGATGCATTTGTCATTGCTTTGAAAGATAATAAAATAATACCTTTACAACAGGCACTGGATCTGAAAAGGAAGAAATAAAACAAAAATCAGTAATGAAAATATCACACGAAGTAAAAGTAGGAGCAGTAACACTGCTGACTATAGCTGTTTTTATCTGGCTTTTCAACTTCCTTAAAGGAAAGGATTTTTTCAGAAAAACATCTTACTACTATAGTGTTTTTGATGATATCGGAGGACTATCCGAATCAAGTCCTGTAGAGATTAACGGCTTCAAGGTGGGGATCGTTCAGGCAGTCAGACTCCTTGACCGTACAAGTGGAAAACTTCTCGTTGAATATTCAGTGAGCAACGATTTCAGGCTTCCTGTAAATTCTGTTGCCGAAATAGTACCGGTTTCAATCATTGCCGGAATGAAGGTTCAGTTCCGTATCGGGGACGGTCCGGGTTTTTACAAGGTTGGTGATACCATCCCGGGGAAACTTTCAAAATCCATAATAGTGAGCATAGAAGAGGAATTCGGACCTGTAAAGGATAAACTGTTGTCACTTGTGGCTGCCCTGGACTCTGTTTCTGCCGCAGTCAGTAAAATGCTGGATCCGGAATTCAGAAACAATATTGACGGGATTGTGGCAAATCTCAGCAGCACCACCGGCAGTATAAACAATATAGTAAAAACAAGGGAAGCGGATCTTAAGAATACCATTGCAAATCTTTCCGCATTCTCACAGCTACTTTCAGATAATTCATCCAATATCAGCAGTACCTTACACAATCTCAGATCGATAAGCGATACCGTTGAAGCTTCCGGCCTCAATGAATCGCTGGCATCACTCAGCACCAGCCTGGCTGAGACATCGAAGATACTTGAAAATCTTAATGAGGGCAAAGGAAGTGCCGGGCAGTTCCTTACAAACGATTCACTGTATGCTAACCTGTCAGCGAGCCTGGAAAGTCTGAATCTGCTTTTACAGGATATGAAAGCCCATCCGAAAAGATATGTGCATTTTTCTCTGTTCGGGAAAAAAAATATTCCGTCAGAATGAGCGGAAATTAAAAAATTCGCACTATCTTATCGCCGTGAAATAGATGTGAAGTCATGTGATAATATTCCGCATTTTTGCTTAACAGTCGTTTGATTGTTATATTGTATTTGTAAGGGGTTGGTATGCATTACCAAGAGGGGATTGCTATGTCTAAATGACTGATTAACTATAACTTATGAAAGAAAAATATTTTTACAAAATTAAGTTCCTGAGGTATAAAACCATATACTCTTTTTGACAAAATCAAGTAAAAATAATTTTTTTTTTAAGTTTTTTTTTTACAAATATTGCTTACGAAATGAGCTTGAATACGTCCTTATAAAACAACCTGTCTAAATGAACAAAACGCATCACGATGTCTGGAATAACTGTCTGCAAATTATAAGGGATATAATACCTTCGATCAGTTATAAAACATGGTTTGAGCCAATAGTGCCTCTTAAACTGGAGAATAACATTCTTACCATTCAGGTTCCCAGTCCGTTTTTTTACGAGTACCTGGAAGAACAGTACATTGATATCCTCCGCAAGACCCTCAGGCGGGAGATCGGAATTGATGCAAAGCTGGAATATAATGTTGTAATGGAGAACGCCAGTTATTCTGACGGGAAGCCTTATACAGTAAAATATCCTTCGCGCAACAAGACGGATCTTCACAACAAACCGCTGCAGGTTCCATTTGATGTCACCCAGACTTCGATAAAGAATCCTTTTGTGATACCCGGTATCAAGAAATTACATTTTGATCCGAAACTTAATCCGGATTACAATTTCAACAATTTTGTGGAAGGGGAATGCAACAGGCTTGCACGCTCGGCTGGTATTGCCGTCGGGAACAATCCCGGCGGAACGGCATTCAATCCTCTCATGATCTACGGGGATTCCGGTCTGGGCAAAACCCATCTCGCCCAGGCAATAGGAATACTTGTAAAGGAGAAGCATCCCGACAAAACAGTTCTGTATGTAAATGCCAATAAATTTCAGACCCAGTTTGTTGAATCGGTAAGAAACAACAACAAAAATGATTTCCTTCATTTTTATCAGATGATTGATGTGCTCATCCTTGACGATGTTCACGAGTTTGGCGGAAAGGAAAAAACCCAGGATACTTTTTTCCATATATTCAATCATCTCCATCAGTCGGGCAAGCAGCTGATCCTTACCTGCGACAAGCCGCCGGTTGACCTCCAGGGAATGGAACAAAGACTCCTGTCAAGGTTTAAATGGGGCCTGCAGGCCGATCTTCAGAAACCCGACTATGAAACCAGACTGGCAATACTGAAGAAAAAAGCATATAATGACGGAATTGAACTTCCGGATGAGATCTTTGAATACCTTGCAGCCAACATATCAAACAATATCAGGGAACTTGAGTCAGTGCTGATTTCTCTTTATGCGCAGTCAACCCTCAACCGCAAGGAAATCACCCTTGACCTTGCACGCATGATGGTCGAAAAACTGGTAAGCTCCGCCAGAAAAGAAATCACCATCGATTATATACAGAAGATAGTCTGTGATTATTACAAGATTCCGGTTGACCTTATCCAGGGAAAAACCAGGAAAAGGGAAATTGTACAGGCACGTCAGATTTCCATGTATTTTTCCAAGAATCTTACGAAAGCCTCCCTGGCCAGCATAGGATCGCATATAGGAGGCAAGGATCATGCAACCGTCCTTCATGCCTGTAAAACAGTAAACAACCTCATTGATACCGACAAGCATTTCCGTAATCAGATAAATGAAATAGAAAAGAAACTTAAAGTATAAAAAATGAACAAAAGGCATTTCTCAGAAAAATTCTATGAGAAATACGGGAACAGGAACGACAGGCCTGTTCTTTTTTTCTCTCCCGGCAGAGTCAATCTTATCGGAGAACATACCGATTATAACGGGGGATTTGTTTTACCCTGTGCCCTTAACTACGGAACCTACCTCCTTCTCAGGAAGACCGGCAGTAAATTATTAAGACTCAGCACACTTAATTTCAATGAAGATGAGGAACTGGCTGTTGATGGCCTTTTCATCAAAAAAGCCAAAAGCTGGATCAACTATCCTCTCGGTGTGATGAATGAGTTTATCAAAAAGGGTATAGATATATCCGGTCTGGATCTCCTCTACTATGGTGATGTGCCCAATGCCGCAGGCCTTTCCTCCTCGGCATCCATCGAAATGGTGACAGCCGTTGCGCTTAATGAACTTTTCAGTGCCGGATTAAGCACTCTTGAAATGGTAAAGATGTGCCAGAAAGCAGAGAATGAATTCGTGGGAATGAACTGCGGCATCATGGATCAGTTTGCCGTTGGATTCGGGAAGAAAGATCATGCCATATTCCTCAACTGCGACACACTCGATTACGAAAACGTACCGGTTATTCTGGAAGAATGTTCCCTTATAATCACAAATACCAACAAGAAACGTGGACTGACCGATTCGAAATACAATGAAAGAAGGTCGGAGTGTGAAAAGGCGGTTGAACTTCTTCAGTCATACAAGGCTGTTAGAAATCTGAGCGAGCTTAATGTAACTGACCTGCCTCACCTGCCTGAATATATTCATGATCCTGTTGTCCTGAAAAGGGCAAAACACGTAATCAGTGAAAACGACCGCGTTCTGGAAGCCGTAAAAGTGCTTAAGGGAAATAACCTTGCCCGCTTCGGGGAACTGATGAACCTCTCCCACGACTCACTCAGGGATGATTATGAAGTAACCGGTATTGAACTTGACACTCTTGTCTATGAAGGAAGAAAACTTCCCGGGGTGATCGGAACACGAATGACCGGGGCAGGATTCGGGGGATGTACCGTTTCCATTGTAAAAACAAAGGATACAAAGGATTTCATGGCAAAACTGGCCAGGATCTACACGGAAATAACAGGACTGATTCCCGATTTCTACCAGCCCGCAATCGGCAACGGAGCAGGGAAGCTTCCGTGTTAAATACGCGGGCTTTTATTTTCCGGGTCTGAATCTTTTTTTATCAATATCCCTGACACATCTGAAACCAAGGGTTTCACTGCGTTCGAACCCGGGCGAGACACGAAGCAGGATCTGAGTCCTGTCAAGGGGCTGGGGTCCGCCGGATGCATACCGGTTTCCTGATCCGGGATTGTGGAAACTGCCTCCCCGTATTATGATGAAATAGTTTGAACCGTTAAAGTACATGTCGTTTGTCATCTGCCACACATTGCCAACCATGTCCATAACCCCATAGGGGCTTTGTCCTTTGGGAAAGGCATCAACAGGAGTGGGCCTTTCAAAGGCATTATTGCAGTAAGTGGCATGAAACTCATTCCCCCACGGCCATTTCCGTTTATCGGTTCCCTGGGCAGCCAGCTGCCACTCAGCTTCCGAAGGAAGCCGTTTTCCGGCCCATTGCGCGTATGCCTGCGCATCCTCATAACTGATATATACAACAGGGTACTTATCCTGTCCCTGTTTATAAATTCCTGATGACCAGTGCCTCAGATAGCGTGTGGTATCAGCAGGCCGGTAGCCTGTCCTTGATATGAATTCATAGTACTGGGCGTTTGTCACAGGGTATTTGTCTATCAGGAACGTGTCGACGGTCACGGTCCGGCTGCCGGTTCCGGACCAGTGAATAAAAGCACCCGACAGCTTTACGTCAAAGGTAAAGGTGCTTTCAGGGACAAGAAGCATGTCGGAGGGCACGGAAACAGCTCCTGCGGATTTGTTTATCCGGCTGACGGGCCAGGGCCTGCCGCCGCTGACATTGATAACATTTTCGTCCTTCAGGATATTGTTTTCAGTCAGCTGAACAACTATTTTTCCTTCAAACCATCCCCCGAAAAGACTCTTCAGGCTTATTGTCGTATCCCCGGTAAGCTTCAGATCCCTCTTTTCCGTATTATATGACGGATTCCCCTTCCAGACCGTGACCAGTCCCCGTCCGGGTGAATTTATACTTAAGGAATCACCTCCTTTCAGCCCGGATTTCAGAATATCCGGAAATTCTGCAATGCAATCAACGGAACCCTCCCTTCTGGTTCCGGCCCATGCGGAGGGCCATGCATCAGTTCTGGCGACGGCATATAACCTGCCGTTCATTTCCCCGGGCTCCAGGTTTTCATGGTGCCAGAGTGAAACATAATGATATCCTTTCTTCCCGGATACCCCGAACAGCCTGCCGGAATAGCCTTCCGGCCGCAAATTAAGGACGGTATACAAGGTTTTGTCTCCCGAATGCCACCTGTTTACAAAAATATTGTCAGCAGCGGTTTCAATAAGGGGGGTCCAGTTCCTGTCAGTAAAGGCATCATTGTTCTGTCGCAGAAGAAAGGTTGTCCCTGCCAGGAATTCCTTGTCGGCTGTAAAATCCTCATTCCGTCCCCCGGGCCGGAACATATTGAGTTCCGTGCCATAACCATTGAAAAAGGATACTGCTATTTCACGGTGAAGAACATCCTCTCCCACATCACATACTCTGAAAATTGCATATTCCGGCTTTATAAACTTGCTGAGATTAAGTTCCGGACTTAAAAAAATGGAATTATGAACCCTTCCTGAAATAATTTTCTGCATTTCCCTCACGCCTGCCATACCGGACGGATATATAACCACACCGCTGCGTATGCTGTCTGCAGCTGCCTGCAGTCCCTCAAAACCGCTTCCTGCTCCTGTTTCCAGCATGACCCCGTCAGCATCCAGATCCCTGACAAGCTCAGTCATTCCCCTGCGGGGATTCTCTTTTTCCGTTCTTTTTTCCAGGGGGTTACAGGCAACAAAGAACCTGGTACCATAGGAACGGCCAAGGTTTACAAAACTACGAAGCTGTGATATTCCACCGGGAAGATTCCTGTACATGTCCTGCTGGCTCCTCCTGTCAAGTACCTGTACGGGCCATGTTGCTGCCAAACCATAAACATCCAGCCTGCCGAATTCCCCGATCGATTTTTTTAACAGTTCCGGATAGGTGTATTTACCGGTCTGACTGTCATAAAATTCTCTGTCCCAGGCTGTCTGAAGAATGATTAGGTAACTGTTTCTGATCCAGCCAAGATCACTTCTTTCATAGAGTGAATCATCAAACCTGTCCAGGTCAAACAAATATTTATCCCTGAACATCGTCCGGATCCCCTCCTGCCATTCCCCGCTGTACAGGCCGTTATATACCTTATAGTGAACAGCAGCACCCGGAGGAAGAATTGTTTCATACCTCCCTGCCAGTGCATTCTCTGTTCCCGTCCTTCTTGCCAGAGCACAAACAGAGAGATTTCCGGCTGAAAACGAAGAATAGCCCAGTTCCCATGCATTTTCCGGAAGTATCACACCAACAGGCCTGCGCCCGGGTCTGAACAGATATGCCCTGGCCGGAACGGGAGGCCCGAAACCCGTGATATACACTTCAGACCTGTCCTCCCCGTAGGGAACCACATTGGATATTCTCAGGGTGTCATTTCCCGTATTGCTGAGACTGAGATCGCAGATCCAGTCCGGATCAGAGAAGCCCGGGATTTTAAAGGTGATTTTCAGCTTGTTTCTAAGTATCTGCGAGAATACGGAATCAGTCTTAACAGCAGGCTGATCTGCGGAACTATAATATTTCCCGTTGCAGTGAAAACTGTATAAAGGCCTGGGAATATCAGGATTAAGAACAGTGCTGTCAGATAAATAGACCCTTCCGGTTATCAGGCCTCTCGTTGCCTCGACGCCTATCTGTCGTATCTCCTGGGAATATAGGGAGAAAGGAAAAAACAGAAGGAGGAATAAAATTATATTATGGTTTCCGGTTGATAATGTCAAATATTGAGAATGATGTTTCAGCATCTTGATTTCGGGTTTCCGTTTTGTTAAACAGCTAATTTTCAAATATAAAATTTAAACATTAAAATATCCGGATTATATGCTTTCCTGTATGAAAAATATTTCTTTCTCCCTGTTTACTGAGCCAAAAAGCTTAATAATAAGCTTTTAATTTGCTTTTTTGAATTAATTGTTGTATATTGGACGGTCTTTTCTGATTCAGATAAAAGGATGTCCGGAATAGTCAGAATATTAAAATATTTAGTATTATTCGGTTCAATTGTCTTAATGACAGGATGTGCTTCATCAAAGCAGAATCCCTATCATAAAAAAAGAACTGAACCCGTAAAAAAGGTCAACCCCCAGCAACTTGGCAAAAACAGGTATTACTATTCGCCCAACTATCAGAAGAAGCTGATAAGGGGTTATAAGAAGAAAAAGAAGTATTAGATTCATTCATCGCATACGAATTTCAGTCCGTCATAAGCCAGGAAAATACCCGGGGGCAATTCCCTGCTTACTTCACTGTGAAGTCCCATCTGGTGACTTATATGCGTTAAAAAAGCCTTTCTTGGAGATATCTCCCTTATAAAATCAATTGCTTCCCTGAGGGTGAAATGTGAAATATGCTTCTCCTTGCGTAATGCATTAATGACCAGATATTTTACCCCGATCAGTTTTTCCTTGCTTTCCTGGGGGATATAGTTGGCATCGGTGATATAGGCGAAATCACCGGTACGGAATCCGTAGATTTCCAGATGATGATGTCTTACCCTTACCGGCAGTATTTCCACTTCCTTTATTCTGAAACTATGATCACTTATGGCATTCAGCCTCATTCTGGGTATTCCGGGATAGCGGTATTCAGCAAAAACGTATGAAAACTCACTTTTCACTGCTTCCAGTACCCGTTCTTCCCCATAAATATCTATGGCATCCTGACTTTTATAATTGAATGCCCTAACATCATCCATTCCCGCAATATGATCCTTATGCTCATGTGTAAGGATTATGGCATCCAGTTTCCTGACGTTTTCCCTGAGCATCTGCTGCCGGAAATCAGGCCCGGCATCGAACAGCAGGTTCAGTCCGTTTTTTTCAAGGAGCAGGGAAGTCCGTAGCCTCTTATCATGCGGATCATCAGACAAACATGTGTTACAATCACAGGCAATCACAGGTACTCCCTGTGATGTGCCCGTTCCCAGGAAAGTGATCTTCACAACAGATTAATTTACCGGCAAACCTATATTAAAAATCAATAACAACAAACTGACAGAACCTGTTTTTTACCACATAATCCGGTTTTGCGACTCCACGGATTTTGTTATATTTGATAAACTTATCACTTGTGAAAGGCAAACTATATCTTATTCCGGTCACACTCGGAGGAAATGATGTCAGGGCAGTTATTCCCGACAAGGTGATTGAAACGACAAAAGGTCTCAGATACTTTGTTGTTGAGGATATCCGCAGTGCCAGAAGGTATCTTAAACTGGTCTGTAAGGGCTTTCCACTGGATGAAACCCGTTTCCTTGAACTTAATGAACATACTCCTGATGAAGACATGGCGAATTATCTCGACCCGGCTTTGAACGGTTCGGATATGGGTCTGCTGAGTGAGGCCGGCATGCCCGCCATTGCAGATCCGGGTTCAAAGCTCATTGCACTTGCCCACAGGAAAACGATCAGTGTTGTACCTCTCTCCGGACCGTCCTCTATTCTTCTTGCCCTGGTATCGTCAGGACTGAATGGCCAGGAATTCGTGTTTCACGGATATCTTCCGGTAAAACCCGCTGACAGGGCGGCAAAATTAAAGGAACTTGAAAGGAATGCCGGCAGAGGATATTCCCAGATCTTCATGGAAGCACCCTACAGAAACAACAGGATGCTTGATACAATACTGAGTGTCTGCAGGAATGACACCCTGCTGTGCATAGCAGCTGACCTGACCCTTCCGACGGAATTCATCAGAACGATGAAGGTATCGGAATGGAAAAGAAGCAGACCCGATCTGAACAGGAGGCCTGCTGTTTATATTATGCAATAATCACAGTATGCAATCTTCCTACCTTTTGCCTACGCCGGGAACTATGCTGTCCAGTGATACATCAAACAACAGGGGTGTATATGCCGGCATTAAATATCCCGAGTTGCCGTATGCCAGGCCGGATGGCAAAAGGAGCTTTGCCTTCCCTCCTTTTCTCATCAGCATTATACCTTCATCAAAACCCTGTATTACCCAGCCCATTCCTGCGGGAAAAACGTAAGCCGGCTTGCCTGCATTTGAATCAAACTTGTAACCATCCAGGAAATAGCCGGTATAATGTACATAAACCGTATCGCCTTTCGCGGGACTCCCGCCATCTCCCACGGATACGTCCATATAATACAATCCGCTTTCCTTTAATGTGAATGTCAGATTGGGATTGTCATTAAGGTAATCCTGTATTTTCTGCTTTTCTTCCCGCTCATATTGTTCATGTTTCGAAGCCAGGCTGCAGGAATTAAGAACCATCAGGCCCGCTAACATGATAAACACCAGTATTTTTCTCATTTTCAATAAATTTATGTTAATCATGGTTATTATTATCTCAGATTTTTACTGTTTTCTCAATATTTTCCACGTATTTAGTTAATTCTCATCAACCTGATCCGGATTCTCTCCGGTCATTTATTCATTCTTTCAACCTTTATCTCATATACAATAACAGATCTGGCAGGAATTCGTTTACCATCCCCCTTCAGTCCGAAAGCCAGGTGAGGAGGCATGATCAGAATGGCCTCACCACCATTCTTAAGCATCTTCAAACCCTGGGCCAGTCCTGCCGGTATATCGGTCCTGCCAAGCACAATCTCCTCTATGCCGTCTTCATCTGATGAATAGCAAAGCCTCCCGTCAATAAGTGAACAATTATACTCCATTCTGATCCTGTCATTATCAGACAGGAAATCACCTTCACCCTCAGCCTTCAGCTGATACCACAGGCCGGAAGGACTTTCATTCATTTTCAGATCCCTTCTTTCAATATAACTTTCAATTCTTTCCCTGTCTTTCTGAATAAGATATCTGTTGAGCTCGGCCATTTCCTTTTTGCCCGGAAGGTTCCCACTGCCGGTTTTTTCCGGAGCCTGCCCGCAGGAAAACATGCCTGTGAGCAATATGGCAGGTATCAACACTCTGAATATCATCTGAGACTATTGTTGCCGTTAAACTCTTCGAAATTTTCCTCCAGTACTTTCCTGAAGTATCTGATTGAATTTTCGAGTGTTCCCCTGAATTCGCCGCCCGAAGCATTAAGATGTCCTCCGCCTGAAAAGAAGCGGGAGGCAAATTCATTTACGGGGAAATTTCCCTTTGATCTCAGTGATAATTTCACGAACCCGTCTTTTTCAACAAAAAAGACTGAAAAGATTATTCCCTTAATTGACAATGGCAGGTTCACAAAACCCTCCGTGTCGCCTTTCACATATCTGAATGAATTCAGATCATCCCTGGTAAGCCAGATATATGCAGTGTTGTATTCATGGAGGATCGCCATCCTTTCATTAAGGGCAAATCCCTGGAGCCTCAGCCGTGTTTCTGAAAAATTATTGAACAGCAGGTCCAGTATCCTGTTTTTTTCAATCCCGTTCTCCAGCAGGTCAGCCACAACCCTCAGGGTATTGCTTGTATAGCTGCCATGTTCGAAATTGCCGGTATCGGTTACTATTCCCACATACACTGCTTCCGAATAGGGCCTGGTGAAATAGGGCTTCCCGTTTATCTGAGTGACTATCTCATGAACAAGCTCGGTAGTTGAGGAAAACGCAGGGTCAGATATTTCAATATCGGCAAATCCCCTCGGATTAAGATGATGATCAATAATAACCTTCACAGCCCCTGAGCGGACCACAATATCTTTCATCTCCCCGAGCCTGTCAGGCTGATTGAAATCAACCATAACGATCAGGTCAGCTTTTTCAATGATGTTCCTGCATTTATCCCTTTGTGAAATAAAAATCCTTATCTTCTCCGAGCCTTCCATCCATTTGAGAAATTCCTGAAGGTTATTCGGAGCAATCATTTCAGCCTTTATGCTGCGTGACTTAAGATAATGAAACAGCGCCAGTTGTGAACCAACAGCATCACCGTCAGGATTTATGTGACTTATAAGTACAATGTTCCCGGAGTTCAAAAAATGTTCGGATATTCTTTTTGTATATTTGGATAAATCCGGCATATTTGCTGCTCAATATTTAAGGGCGTAAAGATAAGCATAATTCCTTTAGAGGAACAGCGGATGTTCAATTACAAAACAGACAGATATGGAAGCTGATTTCACCTTTGCGATTATAAAACCCAATGCTGTAAGAACGGGCAAAACAGGTCCGATACTGGCTATGATAAACGAAGCCGGATTTGAGATTTCGGCATTGAAAATGACATCTCTGACAGTGCCCCAGGCTGAAGCCTTTTACAACTTCTGCCAGGAAGAGCCGGTTTTTGAAAGCCTTGTGGAATTTATGAGTTCCGGCCCGGTTGTGGCAATGATACTGAGAAGGGAAAATGCGGTTGAGGAGTTCAGCAGGCTTATAGGGGATCCCGATCCAGAATTTGCGGAACCCGGAACAATAAGGAAGCAGTATGCTGTAAACCTTCTAATGAATGCCATACATGGTTCCGAAAGTGAAGAAGATGCCCGGAGGGAAAGTGAGTTTTTCTTTTCAGAAATAGAAAAATTCTGATCCCTGGTTTTTAACTTTCCAATGAATTCTCAAATGACTATTGATTTTTCCGACAAGAAGACCCTTGAAAAATATTCATCGGCCTTCACCCTCTCCGATATGGAGATATTCATATTTCCCGAACTATTCTACCCCCTGGTTATGGCAAACATCATGTCGCCCATAATATGGAAATGGAGGGAAGATCCATGGTTCGCTGATATCAGGGAAAAGAGCTTCAATTACAAGGTAAACCGAATAAAGCAATACATAATCGACAACTACGTATTCAACCTTGATCTGGCAACCTGGGGACTTACGACCAAGACAAGGGAAATTGAACGGTTCCGGGACTTTTTCGATGTTGAGGTTCTCAGGCGCTCAAATGCACTGTTCGGCTATGAAGGAGACAAATACTATTTCGATATAGATATCCGCAAGCATTTCGGACTTGACAAATTCAATTCAGATGTCATTCCGTACTGGAAAACCGAAACCGTTGAAGCCATGACGGCTTTCAGGCACAAGGAGAATTTCACGACAGGAGCAGGAGAATGTGTATCATTATCGGCACTCTATGCCGCGGCAATGTTTATCGTTGCAGGTATTCCCCTGGAAAAAATATTCCTGATAGCCACACCCCTGCATTCACAGAATTTCATCACGGAAAAAGAAGGAGTAATAACCAACAACCGCAGAATAGTAACAAAAAACATGTGGTTCAACGGAACTTCCCTTTCAGAAAAGGCAAGACGGGCTCTGGAAAATGAAAGAGTTACAATGGTCAGCCATATTTCCGGCTATATGCATACAATATACAGGGATGCAACAATAAACAGGAAGTGTTATAAGTGGTTTTCCGGAAAGCTGAGAGATTTTCTGAGCACTGAGCTTACTGACCGTGTATTCATAAACTTTCTCAGATTCAAATCAAAATATAAATCTCTCTTTCAGGTTGAATGTACTTGCTCCGGAATCAGTTATTATATCTCGCTGGAAAAAATGCTGGAATATGAGCACACCAGCAAGTTCAGTGCCTCGCCTGATACAAGGGAAAAGCTTATCGGGGAAATTGAAGGGGATGAATTTCATCTGAGCCCGCTCCCGGGCAAAATTATTCTTAACAGGGCCGAAGAGATACTGGGTACGCATAAGAATTCAGACCTGAAAGAGCTTGAAATTCTTTTCACCGGGCTGAACGGAGAAATAAAGAAGGATATGATAAGGGAAATGTTTGAAGATCTGGCAAAATTCATCACAACCCGCCCTAATCTGCCTGAGGAGGATAAGAATTACATAGATTCGGTTGTGCCGGAAATTTCGGTTAACGACAGCCGTGAGCAGATAATTGAAAAGATACACGGGCATGCGGACAGGTCCGAGATGGCATTGCTCACACTGTATGCATACAGGCAGATGGATAAGGCTGACTGGCTTCCTTTCGTGAAAGCGGCCATTGAACGTAATCCCACCTGCTTCGGGGATCTGAACGGGAAAAGTATAAGGGAGGTTTATGAGATACTCACCGCTATGCCTGACGAATCTGTTTATGACGGAAAGAGGCTGGCTCTTCCCGATGAGATATGGAATTTCAAAAGGGGTGACGGACTGGAAAAGGCATTTCTGCTGGCTGTTTTCATAACAGGCACGGATCCTGCAGCAGAGATAAACATCGTGAGCGCTGATGAAACTGTCAGACTCAGCTGTTCCGGCAATGCTTATCTATTCAGAACTAAAAAGAATTTCCGTAAACATATCCGAATCAGCGGAAGTAACTACGAAATCAGTTAATCCGCGGAAAAATATCATCCACCGATCAAGATTCTGTGCTGAAACCTGATTTGCCGGCCGGACCAGGAAACTGCTGAAAAATTTTTTATCCACCGGTTCTTAACAGAACAATCTTCTCCCTGTCAGCTTTCGCTATTGTATTTATAAATGTCCTGAAGCTGCTATATTTTTCTGCACTTATATCAGACTCATTTAATTCAAATATTCTTCTGAATATCAATACTTGATATTCCTTTTCGAATTTGCAGACAAATCTGCCGAATTCATTTTCGATATCAATATCCGGAGGCATATATTCAACAACATAATTCTCCGGAATGTTGTATACAATGGAATCAGATGTAACCGAGGCCAATACTACTTTAAGGTGCACGGGTTTCTCCTGAAAATAATCCTGTACTGAAATCACAGGATTGAAGTACATCCTTGAAGCATCAGAAGTACTGAAATTTTTTATTGCAAGCTGACATTCAAGTTCTGCTGATGGATTTTCCGTCTTTCTTTCAGAATATTTAACCCCTGATATATCAAGGTCATTGAACCGCATGCCTGAGTAGAGGGAACGTTTGATTTCATCCTCCGACTGCATGGCATATCTGAATGTCGCCGATTCATAGTGATGTCCTGAATAAATACTGGACATTCTTCCTGATGATACTCCCTGTGTACTGATGGAAAAATTACCTTCCCTGCGAATAAGATTCTGTTCCTTTTTAAAAGAAGGAGTCTTGGCCATTATACCACCTTCAGGAGTTATCAGAAGAGCATTCTTATTGGAAGTGCTGCTGCTCAAATAATTAAACGGATAAGTCTGACTGGTGCATTCCAGCCATATTGTATCTTCGGCCTGAGGCACACACAATATTGCATGGTTAAACTGATTGTTGACAAAATCTTTGTTTATATCAGATACTGAACTTTGCCTTACAAGAGTATAAAACGATTTAATACCGGCTGCCTTCAGAAGTGAATAGGTATAATTGACCAGGGCCTTGCAATCACCGAATCCGTTCCGGGCAACAGCTGAAGCTTCAGCTGTACGGTAACCCCCTATTCCAATCTGAATTGAAACATACCTGGTTTTTAATTGCATATACTCATAAATCCGTTTTATCTTTTCCCGGGTTCCCTGCTCTTCTGAAACAAGTTTTCGGACGATGTCAATCTCTGACTGTGGAAGTTCATCCCTGTCCCTGTTTATTTCATATACCCAGTTGCCGAATTCCTTCCATGAACGCATTGATCCCCTGAATCCGGCATATTCAAAATCTAGGGGGGCTGCATTAACTGAGGGTATATGATAAACCGGCCGGATGGAGACATCCCGGCTTTCATATGCCGGAATATTTTCTTCCTGCCAGGTATAAATCTTTTTATTATCCAGTATCACCGAATCCACAGGATTCTTCAGATACTCATCATAATACCTCAGTTTCATTCCTGATGGAACAACATACTGTATACCTGATTTCTGAACAGATACATCCGGAGCATCCTGAAAATTCCACGAAGGGTAGTTTAACAGACTGGAAAAAGTAATTTCATATTCATATTCAATGGTATAGGGATATTTATATATCGGGAAATAGAGCAGCTTGATCCTGTCGTCCGAATAAAATGTCCCGCCGCTTATTGCACTTATGTCAAAAACATCCGAAGGTCCGAGTGCTTCGGCAATGTTACCTTTCTGATCATATATCATCCCTCTGATACCGCTTACTTTTGAGTATTTGTCATACATAATCTGCAAAAGTCTGTAAGCGGTTGCATTTTCATTGAGAAGTGTGACTGCCTTTTTGATCTTCATTACAGCATTGCCCGGTCCTTTTATGGTAAAGAGACACTGTTCAGTTCTGACAACTGCACTGGCTCTGTTTTTCAGATTATCAGGAATGGAATCGAAGGAATAAAGCTGGGAAAATACATTGGATGTAATTGCAGCCATCAATATGGTTAACAGGTATTTCATTTTATATCATTCTTCATTTTTGGACATCACAATCAATTCTGCCTGCTTTTGCAGAATCCCGGAATAATACTCCCTGATCCGGGAATATTCAGATGCTTCGAAGAATGTATTGTCAATTTTCAGATGAGCTGAAATCAGAATCTCATTGCCGCTGGTCTCACATCTGAATTCATAACTGCCATCCCCCTTCCCAAGACTTGTCACGGTGCCGGCAGGCTTTTCCACAACTGAATAGGTTGACGGCACAGTGATTTTCACAACAATCCTGTCCTCAACCGGAGCTCCGAAGTCTACGGGAAAATTACGTGTCTCCTGCCAGAAAGCGCTCTTTCCGGAAACTGCCGACAGGAATGGGTTAAAAAGGTAACTTTCCCCCGCTTTCTGTACCGCATTTATAATGTTTATCTTTATTGTTTCAATCACATCCAGGTCCCGTGCTTCAAGGTTTTCAAGTGAGAAATCATTTATTTCCAACTCGGTATATGATGATTTCAAATGATCAAGATAGCCATCCTTTCCTTCAATCATTACCTGTTTCCTGATGTTATATGCACTGAAATCAGAATAATGTGTTTTAATCTCACCCGATATACAGGCATCATCATCCATTACAAGATTTATTACTGTGGAAGTGCCGTTCTTTTCACTGTTTTTCAGATCCACAAAACGTGAACTGTTACCTGCAATCAGTCTGCCTGCATTATTAAGGCATTCAAAAGGCAACACATTGAAAGGCCTTAGCGGATCGGTAGCATCCACAAGAAAATACTGACCGTCAGCATATACATAGGCCAGCACGTAATTAAACTGCCGTATCATTGCTGAGTAAGGGTTTATACTTCCGTTTGACCGTGTGCTGAGGATCACCGGATCAGCTTTTATACCGGCAAGCCTCAGCATGCCGATAAGCATGAGATTTATATCTGCAGAATTTCCTTTTTCCTTTAAATATATCTTTTTCAGCGGTGCAGATGTCATAAAATCTTCCACTCCATTCCAGAGTATCTTTCCGGAAATGAATTCATGGATCTTTTTTACTTTTTCAATATCGCCGCTAACACCGGAGGTTAGTTTCAGGGCATCTTTCTTCAGAAATCCTGTCTTTGCCATTGCCTGTCCGAAATCACTGCGCTTAAGAAGTTCGTCCGAAAGAGTTTCATATGTCGGATTTATTCGTTCCAGCGATGAACCAGGAAAACTAACAGCGGCAAGCTCAAAATTGATTTTGGTCAGACAGTCATTTTTGCTTTTTATATAGGGCTCTTCCCTGAAAGCAGGCATGTCTTCCACATGATAAATATTAACGTTCGTTCTTACGTTTTGTTTGTGAAATACGGAAGTCCGGTAAGAAGGTGTGTTGACAACTGATAATGCAGATCCTGAAATAATTGTTTTGTAAATAAAATACTCCGGATAAGATACGGTTAACATGCTCTTTACAACAGGTATATCAGCCTGGAATTCCCACGGAACCAGAATGTTTACCGCATAATTTTTCAGTAAAACAGTATAGGAATATTCCAGTACCGAGCCTTCGCGGACCTCAGGGAAATTGAACTTCAGGGTTTTTGTTCTTTTACTGGTATTGTCGATTATGAAATCTTTTTTCGGTATTGAGGTTTCCAGTATTTCTCCGCTTCGGATATTGAATGTGGAGGCTCTGTAATTTTTAATTATATCCCTTGAGGAAAAAGGCAGTTCAATGTTTGCATAATCAAAACCCCTGCTGTTTACAATACGGATTTTCACATCCCTTACAAGTTCAACATAAAATTCATTGCCGTCGTATTTAAGAGATGCTGTACCTTCATCCGAAAGAATGATTGCATCAGCACCCGGATCAGGTTTGTAGGGTTTATTTTCAAGGTCTTCGAAACTGATCCGGCCAAAGGGTATTTTGTTCTGTGCCTGAAGAGTTACTACCGGAACGATTGAAAAAAAAATGATTAAAACCAGAAAATTAAACTTGTTCATATATGTTAAAGATCTTTTTTATCTCAAGTTTCTTTTTGCCCGGCCATTATTTTGTCTGTTTGTTTTTCCCTGAAGATTCCAAAACAAACGGCTGTTGCAGAAAAACATATCCATATCCTGCTATGCTTACCCACACCCTATGAGGAATATTTTCTTCTATTCCTTCAGGCACTCTGACAAGGATACGGGTGTTAGTAATTGAAATGATTTCAGCTTCTGTCTCTGTCATGGGATCTATTGTTGAGATGAAAATAACGCTAGTCTGAAAATCATCTATCAGGAGGTTTTCTCCTTCAATTGTAACAATGTCACCATAATATCCGGTAAGAGGATAGATATTTGATACGACCGTTTTGATAATGGTAAATTTATCCCCGAACGTTGTGGTCTGCTCTCCTGACTGAACCGACAGTGCGAAGGTTTTACTGGTGGGATCTCCTCCTCCCGGAACTTCACATATAATTTCTGTTCTTGTCATGGATTGAACCGAGACTTCATGTGGGCCAAAAAAGACATGATTATCATTTATATTATGTTCAAAGAAATTATTGCCTCTGATAGTAACCCGGGAACCTGGCGGGCCGGACAAAGGTGTAACTGATTCAATTAAAGGAGGCCTTAACAGGAAAGGTTCGGGGAAATAAAAAGTGGAACCCCAATCGTCCGCATCCATTTCCAAAACAGACTCACGGGTCCTCACCCACTGAGGAACAATAACTTTAATAATATTTCCACCTGCCTGAACCGAAGTAATCTTCCCTTCATTACCTACGCCGAAACGAATGCTATTATATTCCGCCAACGGATGAAAACGACCCGTTAAAGTCAGTGTATCTCCCCAGGTTCCTTCTTTTGGTGAAAAGTCCGTGATTATCTTCTGTAACAGCTCAAATTTTTCCGGCGAAATAATTTCCATCAAATTATTTATCATTATTTTCACATCGTTGGCAATATAAAATAAATTCAGAGGAACAATTATCCCAAGTGCATCGGTATTTAATTTGACAACATTACAGTTCAGGCCGCCGAGAGTGACGCTGTAATCATTCCTTTCGGTCATGAGATTAATACCCGAAACGGTAATAGTATCCCCCCATTTTCCCTGCCGGGGGACAAAACCGGTAATCTCCGGCAGCAGTACGGTTAAGGTTTCTGATACGGTAAAGACAGTTCCGTTTATTTTGACGCTGGCTTCATTTGCTGAAGTGATTATCCTTTCGGATACTTTGACAATAAGAGTGTCTTTTCTTTTTTCAGTAATGATACAATCCTGTCCGCCTATGTGTACTGAAAACTCAATATTTGCTGCATTAATATTTTTTCCGGTTATAAAAATACTGTCCCCCCACCTTGAACTTAAAGGGTACATACCTGAAATCAAAGGTATTTTTATATTAAGTTCCTTCTTGTCGAACAATGAAATATTACCGGAAACTTCAACTGAGATTCTGCCTTTTGTATCGGAAGCTTCACTTTTCACAATAGCAAAAACTGTAGAATCGGTTGATGAAATCACATGGCAGACGGTCTGATTTATGCGTACAGTATTTTTTCCGGGGATGTATGAGAAGTTTTTTCCTCTGATTTTTAAAGTATCACCCCAGATTACGGTATCCGGTTTAAAACTTTGAATAATAGGTGCCAGGCTTCCCAGGCTGACAAATTTCACTGTCTTACCATATATAATATGTTTGTCTGTTACAATAAACGGTCTCACAGTGTATTCGACTCCTTCCTCAAATGTTGATCTTACATCAGCTGTAAAAACACCCGGAGTGGTTACGCTCTTTTGAAATACTATCTTGTCTTCCGTCTCTATCCTGGGATTCTGGCCCTGAGACCAGACAAAACCATATTCCCTTATTGTTTCGGTTCCAAGAGAATAGATGTCGGCACTGAATGTCGCACCCTTTTCGGATATATTCGTCACCGGGAGAGTATTTACTCTCGGATATTCCCGGGGTACTGCCTTTTCTTCTTCACAATCGCTGAG
Organism: Bacteroidota bacterium; assembly: GCA_029547705.1. Lineage (GTDB taxonomy): Bacteria > Bacteroidota > Bacteroidia > Bacteroidales > VadinHA17 > LD21. The sequence continues at coordinate 85,488 of JAKPOU010000065.1, forward strand.
TATTACAAGAAGTGAAAAAAACAGCAGGAAAAACAGAAAGTGGTTTATTTTCATTTAAATAGATCAGATTTTAAATTTTCCTGACATATTTTTCTGTTTATCACATAATATTAGCTGAATAATATGGAAGAAACAAATAATGTCCGGTTTTATTCCTATTTTAGCTTAATATACTAAATTCTTAGCACCTGATGCATCTCAAAAAAATTCTTATTTCCATTGTTATTATCATTCTGATCCCCTACCCTGCCTTTGGTCAGAAAATATTCAGGGAAGGTTATATTGTCAAGCCCGGGGGTGAAATACTGAACGGCCTGTTAGAATTCAGGCAAGGAAAGAAGGTCCCCTCTGTATGCACCTTCAAACGCTTTGAAATTGCCGTTCCGGTCAGATATAACCCGGGTGAAATCAGTGAATTCGGATATCCTGGCGGAAACAGATATAAATCCATAGTGCTGGATAACAAAGAGACATTTGTTGAGGTACTGATTTCAGGGAATATTACTCTTTACAAGAAGGGATCGCGATATCTGCTTGAGAAATCAGGAAGAGGTATCACTGATGTTTCAGGCGGGAAAATAGTATTCATTGAAGGGAGTACCAGAAAAGAATTTACAGAACTAAGCTCCTTTCTGAAATATATCACGAAAGACATACCGGTTACTGTGAGGGATAAGGCAGAACCACACAAAGATCTTATTCCTGTTATAAGCGAATACAATAAAAAATCAGGAGAGGATTATATTGTGTCCGGCAGGGATCATTCAGTAAGCATGATTTACGGAAAATCCATAAGAGCCGGTATCAGGCTTAACAATTACGGTGTTCTGGCTGGACTTAATTCATATTCCCTTAACATCAGAAGCACATCAGAATTTTATACACCGGATCCGAAAGCCGCAATAACACCTGCATTCGGTGTGGCCTACGAGAGAATTCTGTCACGGTTAAACAATAAAATATCCCTGAGAACAGAAATGATTTTCCTTAAACAATCATTCTATTCATACAGTGAAACACCGGGGCAAACAACCATAATGAACAGGGATGATGCCTTTTTCGGATTCACCGGTATAAGGATACCATTGTTACTGCGATATCATTTGTCTTCTGCAGGCATCAGGCCCTATATCAGCGGAGGAATTGCCCTGACAGGATTTATTTCGAAAAAATATGTTCACATACAGGAAACAGAAACATACGGCAACATTATTCTCACTTCAGAAGATAGTGAATTAAAGAATCTGCCCGGCGAGATTACAGGACTGCTAGGAACAGGAATAAAAATTAAGATTATGCACGGCCTGGAAGCAGAAATTCAGGGAAGGATTGAAGTCGGACACGGATTATTGAATTCGGGAGCTGACAGAGAAAAACTAAAACAATATTCAGTACAGCCTTCTTTTTTGATAGGAATAAATTTT
>JAKPOU010000014.1 GCA_029547705.1 Bacteroidota bacterium
TTAAAGAAGCTGATGAGCGGGAGAATCCCTGAGAGTATCATTAAACGGCCCAAACAACCATACCGCGCTCCTATCAGCAGCGTATTCACAGGCAGTGAAAGACCGGATTATGTCGGTGAGATGCTGTCAGAAGAGATGACACGGCTCGCCGGAATCTTCAACAAAGACTCTGTAGCAGCTTTACTGGCAAAGATTGAAAAGAGCGGTACGGCATCTGAGATGGATAACATGGTACTTGCCGCGGTAATATCAACTCACCTGGTTCATCATCAGTTTATTGAAAACAATAATTCGGAGTTCCGGAGCGAACCTCTGAGCAACCTGAAGATAATAGAAGAAAACAAATAGAGGGTTGATTCTCTCCTGCAGGAACTTCCCGTGGCAACAGGAAAAAACGAACAGGAGAGAGTGGCCACATTAAAAAAAAGCATCATGGCAACAAGAAAACCATTCTCGAAAGACATCATCCTTCTTGAAAATGTAGAAAAGGTTGTTGAAAATATTATTGAACAGCTACGTTCAGACGTGTTGCAAAGGTTCAAAAGACGCGGTGCGGTTATCGGAATAAGCGGAGGGATAGACTCATCTGTCTGTCTGGCTCTGGCAGCCAGAGCCTTTGACCCTGACAGGGTGCTGGGGGTCATGCTGCCCGAGAAGGATTCCAACCCTGACAGCGAGATTCTTGCACGGGAACTGGCCTCGCAGTTCGGCATAAAAGCCATCAAAGAAGAAATAACCGGAGCATTGGCGGGATTCGGTTGCTACGAGAGGCGCGATGAAGCGGTGAAACGTGTTTTCCCGGAGTATGACCCGAAAACATGGAAGATGAAGATAGGTATAAGGCAGAGTGGGTTATTCAATAACATCCCTCCCATCTTTTATCTTACCGTAATTGACCCTGCCGGGAATGAAAAAGACAAAATCCTCCCTGCAAATGAGTATCTGCAGATAGTTGCTGCCTCCAACTTCAAGCAGCGGACCCGCATGTCAATGCTTTACTATCATGCTGAAGCTCTCCATTATGCAGTTGTAGGAACACCCAACAAGCA
>JAKPOU010000017.1 GCA_029547705.1 Bacteroidota bacterium
CCCGTCTCACGGGCTAATTATTCAAAACATCTGGTTTACTGATCGCTGTAGCGATCAGCAAGCCTCTGGTGCGGATCTGATCCTGGCAAGAATCAGTCCGGTCATCACCCTGAAATTATATGCCAGTATGCTCCAAAGTACTTTCGCCTGGAAATGAATCCACCCTTTCCAGTTACAGGTAAAAATATTGAACCCTCGTTTTATATTTGATATTATTGCTTCCATAGCGCTGCGCCATTTCTTCAGTCGTGTTTCCATATTGGAACTGCTGACAATATTCTGCATACTGCCGACTACCTTGTTAAACACGATATTTGCAATGCCTGCTTCCTGCGCACTTTCCAGGTTGGCTAAACTGGCATATCCACCATCGGTAGTGCAGTCACGCGGAGTGATACCATAATTTTCAATGACATTATTGAGCGTTGGGTTGTACAAAGATTTATCTGATGGGTTGCCTCTTAGAATCTGGCAATCCAGAACAAGGTTACTCTTCCCTGCTGCCAGATTTATTTTGTGACCAAAAAGTGCCTCCCGCTGACCCTTCACAATAATGTCTGTGTGTTGCTCATATATGGAAAATATCTTATCACCATTGGGAACTTTTTCACCTTTGATCTCTTTGCGCCAAGTAACATCATATACCTGTTTCATCAGTACAAGCAATTTAGATAATTCTTCCTGAATAGCCTCTGCGATAATACTCCCGGACTTTTTTTTTATCGCATTCGATGTTTGATTGATCGCCTTGGTGAAAAGGATCAATTGTTTTTGAAAAAGGGGTAATCGTTTTGCTTCTCCACGAGTAAGATTAATTTCATAGAAAGTCTTCTTCGCCGATTTTGTGTAATCAATAAAACTTAGAGAATCAATCTCTTCCTTCAATTGTTTCAATAAACGGGTACTTGTTTTTACACAATCCCATACAAGAGAGTTATTGGTTGGGTAATGAATATTTGTTTTAACAACGGTAGAATCCTGAGAAACACTTTTAATATCTTCCAATCCTTCACCTATGGCAATTTTATTGATCTCAACAAGTACACGGTGAAGGGTGTCCGGGTTAATACGCGAGATGTATTTTTGGAACATCTGGAAACTATATGGCTTCCGTTCATCCAGTTTTATAAATGTTGCACATATCCTGGAATCGTTTTGAGCGTATTCCAGTTCCCGGTACTCAAGCCCGCGCATTTCTTTAAAAATGGCGGCACGTACAATTTGCTCAACACTGGGAGTGTCTTGTCGTCCAAAATTTGAAGTCTTTTCACTGCCGATAATATCGGATTTCAACATTAAAATGATATCCGGTCTCGATTCCAGGATAGTGTCAATTACGCAAAACTCTGGATTTGAGGACCAATCAGGCTTTTCAAATTTCAGAAGTAACTCGTTGAAAATTTTCATGGGTTCCTTATCTTTGATTCCAAGATATTAAAGAACTTTCGTGTCAGATGTTGGTAACTCCCTGTATTTATTAACAATTTGAGTTTAAAGACAGACACTAGTTAATGACCTGTCATTTGATGAGGGGATTATTTGCTGCAGTCATCAATCAGTTTTTTCAGTTCACCGATATGATTCAGGTACACTCCGCGCGGACCGGTATTGTATTTTTTGCACAGGGCTGCCGCATATCCGACGGCCACTCCCATCTGACCGGTGGTATGCATTACCCGCGGGCCTCCCAGTCCTACATGTGAACAGCTGAAGCATCTTCCCGCCATGAACAGGTTCTTTATATTCCTTGAATAGAGGGTGCGGTAGGGGATGTAATAATGATCCACCTTGTAGAACAGGGCCTCGGAAAGGAAATCCGGCTGCGAGGGATCTTTCAGGTTCTGCTGGTAATGGACATCAATATCTCTTTCTTCCATTGCAACGGCATCGGGAAATTCCCTCATGGTCTTTTCATCATCAAAGGTATAGATGTAATCCCCTGTAAGCCTTCTGGATTCCCTTTTGCCCACAAGCCACGACACCCATTCAAGTGCAAGATTTGCATTTGCCGGATCCTTCTTTGCATTGGAGAACGATCCGTAAACAGCCCTGTGCATGTGATCGCGGATTTCCTCGGCATCATCCACCTGGTGAAGGTCATTCCGTGAAAACTCCCACTTCCAGGTACCGGAAGTGGCTGAATAATCCCCGGCAACAGCTGTTGCCCACGGAACTTCGGGAAAAGCAACAGACCGGCCGGTATCAACGGTCCTCCAGAGAACAGAGGAGCCCATAACCCTTCCGTCGGCTTCAGCCGGACTCCACAGCTCCCCGTGGATTTCCCAGTTCTCATTGTATTCCGAGGAATCCTCCCTTCCGTACATGTATTCCGCTCCCGCCCAGTATCCGATCCATCCGTCGCCGGTGCAGTCGACGAACAGCGGGGCCATGAACCTCATCGTCTCCCCTGTGGATGTATGTCTTGCATCAACCGAGCTGATTGAATCATCTGTCACATTCGTGGTATATGCTCTCCAGTTCAGAAATACGGAGATATCCGGGTATTTTGCCATGTTGTCGTGACGTTTTTTGTCGTCCAGGGCGGCATCGGGAGAACCATTCGGCCACCATACCGTATTGAGCATGTTTAATATTCTGGCGGCTTTCCAGGTGATTCCTTCCGTGTGAACCCGTATTTCGCTGCTGGCATTTCCGCCGAGCACCGGACGGTCATGAATCAGCGCCACTTTCAGCCCCTGTTCGGCAGCTGCGATTGCTGCCGCACATCCTGCTATGCCTCCTCCTGTTATCACAAGATCAAAGGATTCCGATTCCGGGGGCGTATCGCTTTCACTGAGCATTTTCCTTCTCCACCTGAGGAGTTCATCGGGATCTGACGGCGGGGAAATTTTTCCGGAATTGATATAAACTGCATCGCACCTGGCTCCGAAACCGCTCAGATCCTGCAGTTCAACCAGGCAGTGAAGATCTTTTACCCTTATGCTTCCCGCATACTGCCAGCCCCAGCCTTCAGCGGTTCCCAGTATTGTTTTCAGCTTCTTTCCGTTGATTATGACTTGAAACCTGCCGGGAGCTTCCCAGTCTCCCGGAGCCCAGTTTTTTGTTCTTGCCCAAATATGATATCTTCCTCCCGAAGGGAGATCGATTGCCTGCCTTGCATTTTCAACCGGAATTCCCAGTCCATGTGCCAGCAGATATGGCGATCCCATCTGTTCGACAAACTGCGGATCGACAACCCAGCCGCCTTTATCATCAAAGCTTTCTGCCTCTATTAGTTTGTGGTACTGTCCTTGATTGCAGGATGCAAAAAGGGCCAGAAACATGAAACAGCATGTTATAATTTTTCGTGAAGCCATTGTAAATCAGTAAAGGTATTTTCTTCAGTTTTCCGGTTTCAGGTTTTTCAGAACGGGTCTGGCCTGCAAAAACGCGTCCGGTTTTAATCAGTGTAAGTTAGTAAATTATTATCAGTGGCATTCATTAATACTTGCCCGCTTTAATATGATTCCGGACTTAAAATAATTTAATACATTTATTCAATAGGACAGTATTGAAAGTTGTCTTGAATCCTCTCTGATTTTACTATATTAGTCCCAACAATATTAAACTGATCTAAAAAATACATGTAAAGCAAACCCTGTCACGATGTATCCCGGCGGCTGATACGGCCGTGTGCTTTATTCCGCCGTGAAAAGACTCCGGAGATGCCGGAAAATGTCTTTAACACCGGTGTGATTTTCGGACATTTGACAGCTTTGTCCCGGCATGATTTGCAACCAGAAATAAACAGCAGCACTATGAGAACTTCAGTAATGTTTTTTTTGATTATTTACATATTTGGCAGCTGTACGCCGTCCAAACATGATTCCGGCGGACCGGAATGGGCAGTTTCAGTCATTCCTTCATCGGTAAGGCTCGATCCGGTCAGCAACGAAATTATCGATAACCGGTTTGTCCGCCTGAAAGGGAATAAAAATCTCAATCGGGATGTTCTGAAGAAAAATTCAATATACGATGGCAAGGCTGTGTCACTGCATGCTGCCAGGGGAGAGTACATTTCATTTCAACTGGTATTAACCAGTTTGACAAAGGAGACGCTTGACAACATCAGAGTAACGATGGAACCCTTCAGGAAGGGAGAAAAAGAATTTAAAGCCGGACCTGAACTTTTTCTCGAATGGGCAGTTGAGGTTAAAACACCCAGCACCGGCTATCCCGAAGCTTCACTGGGCAACGGCTGGTATCCGGATGCACTCATCCCGTTTTCCTATATCCAGGACGATTCATCCGGAGTAAAGTGGCGGTGGACATACCCGCTCTGGCTTCCTGACTTCAACAACCGGATTGATAACCAGAGATCGCTGCTCGTCTGGATCGATCAGTATATACCTTTTCCCAGGGATGAAGCCGGCCCTGGTATCTATTCGTCGGAACTGGCGGTAACAATCGGGGGATTCACCAGGAAGATTCCTGTCAATCTCACTGTATGGGATTTCGCACTGCCCAACGAGAATAAATTCAAGGCGGGTCTTCAGCATGAAGGTTTCATGAAAAACATGACCGAAAGGATGGAACTTGAAATATACCAGCTCCTTAAACGCAACAGGATTTCAATGCTTGATCCCACCTACGAACCCGGACTGAAGATCGGAAGTAACGGTAATATTGCCATTGACTGGAAAGCTCTTGACGAACGCCTTGGCAAATATTTCACGGGAAAGGCGTTTACTGCTGAATACGGTTACAGTTACGGTCCAGGTTACGGTGAGCCGATAGAGACTTTTGTGCTGCCATTTGATGTTTCCGGGAAGCACGGTACGAAAGGCTGGCCCGATATCGGCGGGACCGATGTTGAACGTAATCCGTCAAACAGGGCAATCTATACCGAATGTATCAGAAAGGTGCGCGATCATTACAAAACAATAATTGACCCGGAAAAAACTGATATCACTGTATATCTTAACGGACTGGATGAATCCTATTTTCCTGAAGCGTGGAGCAGAATGGTCTATTACGGCAATATTTTCCGTGAATATTATCCCGAAGCCGGTTTCCGTATCGATGGCGGATACAGTGAGGAAGCGCTGGAGATCGTAAAGGACTCCATCACTTCATGGGCATCCCACACCATTGAATATGATTTTGAAACGGTAAAAAAATACCAGGATATGGGCATAAAGATATGGCTTTACGGTCCGCTGCTCTATGAGAGCAAGATAAACAGCTGGGTCGGCAGTTCGACCTTCCTCGACCTTCCCCTTGTAAACGACAGGGCTATAAGCTGGAGCAGCTGGAAATACCGGACATATTCATGGCTGAGCTGGGGGGCCGGGGCAGGCTGGGTCAACGGATGGTACGATCCGGAGTCATGGAAGGACGCATCAAAAGCCCGGCCGGAAACTGAGGCTGAATTCACTTATAAAAAGATCAATGGGAATGCACTTTTGATTTATGCTCCCGGCGTTGTTCCCAATGTCAGCGGACCGTGTCCCTCTGTCAGACTGAAGGCCATGCGTGACGGGGTGCAGGAATATGAGTACCTGAGACTGCTGTCAGAAGCCGATGGAAATACTGCAAGGGCAGATTCTATTGTAAATGAAATAATCAGGGAACCTTTTGGTCCGAAATCCATCGGGAATCTCGACGTGTGGAGTTTCGATGCCGGCAAATGGGATGCACAAAGGATTGCCATGGGCAGGATGATTGAAAAAAAGCTGCAGATCAGGAATAAATAGGTTCAAATAAATGTGAATGGCAATAAGTTTATCAGCAATGTTCAGCTAAAACTGAATATGAAGGTATCCGGTAAGGACCGGTGAAAGAAAGATATCATCAGGATTGCTATCCTGAATTATTTCATTGTCAGTTAATAATCAGTGCTGATTTACAAGTTCCTCGATGCGTTTTGCCATTGCTTTACGGCTTAAATACAATTCGGCCAGATTTCTGCTGAATGTACTTACATCAATAACCATATTCCTTACAATCTCATTCGCGAAGGCAGGATCGCCTTTCTCCTTCAGCATCCATATGTACTCGTAGTCCTCAATACCTTCCCTGAGAAGCTCAAATCTGATTGAGGACACAGGGCCGTTAACATCCGGCTGACCGGTATATCTTCTTGTGTGATTGCCCGGATAAATGAGTGATCCCTCCCCGTTCAGCACATAACCCCCGCTACATTCAAAGCCTGAAATAAATGTGACCGGGTCAAGCCATGGATCAGGGGTCTGGTTCCAGAAATTTGCCGCCCAGTAAAGGAACCCGTTCATTTTGTAGCGTTCTGTAATCCACGGGACCATAAGCGGATCAAGGGCAGGAGCATCAATGAAATAGTTTGGCTGAGGATATGCCTGATCACATGAGATATACCATGTGGCCTCGCCTCCTTTTGCCTGTTCCTCAAGTAATGCCTGCTTAACTTCAGGATCGTTCAGGGCATTTCCATGAACACAGAAATTGTTGACATAACCTCGCAGTGTTCCCCAATCCGGATCATCACTGACCGGAGATTCCGTAGCGAGAAAGGGTACGCCGGGGACAGCTTCGTGGACAAGCTGTGCATAGAGCCGGGTTTCCTCATACTCTTTCTTAGTGTTTGGTTCATCAATCGGACTGTTGAAGACAAGGCGGCCGAGCCAGCCCCGTTCCCTGAAAAAGGACTCAACGGATGTGAGATAGCTTTTTACAACTCTGTTGAAAACCGGGGAGAAGGGATCCGCTTTCAGCTGCCTGCTGATTTCATGGGGGAGGGTTTCCAGGATCACTCTTTTCAACTTAAGCTTATTCATGTAATAATCATATCTTTCCTCATTGAATTTCAGATGGACCTTTTCTCCCTTCAGGATAATTTCAGGGTAAAGAGGATCATTGAACCAGGTTTCCATTCTGTGATCAAACAGGAAATCGAAATAATTCCGTAAAAGCTCTTCAGAGGCGGGTTCTGAACCATGTAAGTTGTAGAATCTGGTTATTTCATTTTTTGAAATATTCATATAGGTAATAATGTGAGTCTCATCAGGCAGCGAGAATCCATACACTTCCAGGCTGACACCGATTGTTTCAATTACCCTTCCGAATCTCTCAACTGTTATTGTCCCCCTGTAGATTCCTTTGGGAGTACCGGAGGATATGAAAACATCTATCCACACCGGCCTGTTCCCCACAACTATATACTGGGCCTGCATACTGAATGGTTCACTCAGGGGTGCAAGGGCATCGGGCCAGTAACCTGTTGCCCCGACCGGACCAGAAGCCGCATAAATCTGAATATAATGTTCAAGGAATAGTTTTACGTTCTTCTGATCTATAACATCACCCCGGGCTGACTTAAGGCCTGAGGCTTTTACGAAGAATCCGCCGGGTGCCTCGGGCCTCCAGCCCGGAGGGACCGGAGCTGAAATCACGACCTGGAAAGGAACATGTTCGTTACCTGCTCCGGCTATGGAAATCTGCTTGTCTGCTGCAGACCATACAAGATTTGCGGCCTCAGGTCTGTCATCCGGCCTGACTTTCTGTTCTCCCGGGACAGCCCATACCTTTATCCCGTCATTGTTGCCGGGTGATTGAGCAAGCAGGGCCGTACCGGATGATAAAACTGCAAATAACACAAAGCACAGGCAAAATGGGTAAAAGCCCGGGAAAATAGCGGCCGGATCACCTGATCCGGCCGCTGACTGAAAGTTTTCAGGAATGAGAATCATCAGGGAGATGTGTATCCGGGATTTTGTGTCAGGGCTTTATTAAGCCGCAGATCCTTTTGCGGTATTGGCAACAGATAATCTTCAACTGAATAGTTCTGTTGAAAATCAGGATCGGTAACTTTATCAAGGATCCGCTTTCGCTGAATGTCGAACCATCTGTCATATTCGAAGCACAGTTCCCAGTTCCTCTGCTGTATTATTGCTTCATCAAACTCTTCCTTTGTCATGGACGTTGTAAAGAGCGGGTCGTCAGGATTCGGGACGCCACCGGTTGCCCTGTTCACTATCTGGTTAACCGCATCGCAGGCAGCCTGTGTAGGTCCGTTTACCTGATTCTCGGCTTCGGCAAACAGCAGGAGGGCATCAGCATATCGCAGGATAGGCATGCTCTGATATGAAACGTTCTTTTCCATGTTTTCGGGAGTGTCATAGAGATATTTCCTTACATAGGGAGTGCTGCCGTCCCATTCCAGGTATGTTGTTCCGGTGCCGAACCATGGGTCCTCAAGAAGCAGATATGCATGTTTCCTGGGTTCCTCGGGAAAAGCTTCACCCCATCTTTTTTCAGTCCTGGTGTCACCCCATCCACCCGCCAAATCGCCGGGCAGCCAGATCTGTGGTTCTATGACATATTCTTCTTCCGAATTATGGAAACACCACATGAATTCAGGTCCGTAGGTGTTTTCCATCTTAAAAACATCCTCAACGTCCGGAACAAGCCAGTAATTGCCAGCATCTATTACCTGTTTGGCCATATCCCTTGCCTTAACATAGTTGGAAGGTTCATTGAGAGGGAAACCTGCCATTGTTATATATACCTTGGCCAGAAGGGTCTTGGCAGCATCTGCTGCCGGACGGGCTCTGTTTTCTTCTCCCCATTTGACCGGAAGATGCTGTGTCGCAAAAAGAAGATCATTTTCAATCAGTTCGTAGACCTCTGCCACGGATGCCCTGGGTATATCAACCCTGGTGGCATCGGTATTCTCGTCAATAAGGGGTACGCCTCCATAATAGCGTACAAGCATAAAGAAGTTCCATCCCCTCAGGAATTTTGCCTGAGCCATCAGCTCATCAGCCTTTTCCTGCGATATTCCGGTTACCTGGCCTTCATTGAGGGCTTTTATTGCAGGATTGATAAAGGCTATTGCCCGGAAGTGCTTTTGCCAGCATCCACTTCCAAAATCGTCACCGATAACGAGATCGCCGCCCCAGACCTGGTCATCCATTTCAAAGATTTCCGGATATCCGTACCAGTCGTAGAATGTCCATCCCCCGAACAGGACGTCCATTGAGGCAGTGAATGCTGATTCAACCTGCGAGGGTGTTGTGAAAAAGTTGTCAGGTCCCACGAAATCGGTGGGTTTCTCAATCAGCAGTTGTTCACAGCCTGAAGCAAAGACGAGAATGGCTGCTGACAAAATTGATATTGTTAATATGCTTGAAAATTTCTTTTTCATTTTCCTGGTGATAATTAGATTTAAAAAGTAAAATCGATACCGAAAGTGAACATCCTGGCAGGCGGATAAACGCTCTGATCGACGCCAATCAGTGCATCATTATAGGCGTATTGTGCTACCTCAGGGTCATAACCGGTGTATCTGGTCAGAGTCAGCAGATTTGTTCCGGTAAAATACAGCCTGGCTTTCGAAAACTTGATTTTTCTTAAAAGATTGGAGTCGAAATTATAAGCCAGGGTAAGTGTTTTCAGTCTTATAAAGGAGGCATCTTCAACCCATCGTGATGTGGCTCCTGATCCTCCGCCGAAGATGTATTTGTTCACAAGATGCTGATCCAGCACCCACTGACCGTCATAGAGGGCAGGCACATCAGTATCCTGATTTTCGGGTGTCCAGTAATTCCATACTTTCGGATCGGTTCCTTCCCAGTTTGACTCCCGGCGGATCCGTAAAGTGTTGAACAACTGGTTTCCATATGAGCCGTTTATCAGGAAGGAAAGTTCCAGGCCCTTGTAAGTGAACATATTGGTCCATCCAACAGTGAAATCCGGATATCCATAGCCTATGGTGGTTCTGTCGAAGCTGTCAACCTGGCCGTCAGGAATCCCGTCAGGACCGCTGATATCCGCGTATTTCGGCGTTCCCGGAAGCTGGCCGTAGCTTCTTGCTTCTGCCTCTTCCTCCAGCCTCCATAGTCCGAGATATTTCCAGCCTCTCATCTGACCAAAAGGCTGCCCGACTTCGAGGAACATGTACTCTGTACCCAGGCTGTATCCTCCGGATGTGGGTGTATATCCTATTCTTGTCACTCCCGGTCCGAGATCAAGAACCTTGTTCCGGTTCAGTGTAAAATTCACACTGGTATTCCATCTGAATCGCCCGGAAACAGGATCACCGCTAATCAGTATTTCGATACCCTTGTTTTCAATCGATCCGATATTGTCAATAACGCTTGACACACCAACATAATCGGGCAGCTGCCTTGGCATCAGCAGATCCTTGGTTACTTTCCTGTAAACATCTATTGTGGAGGTAAGACGTCCGCCGAACATAGAAAGATCGATTCCGATATTTGCCTGGCCTGTGGATTCCCACTTCAGACTGGGATTGGCTATGTCTGAAAGCCCGAATCCGATATTAAGATTATCTCCGTTGTTGTAGGGGTATCTGAAGCCTGAGCCAAGTCTGGCCAGGGATCCAAAAGGACTTATAGCCTGATTACCCGTGACACCGTAACTCACCCTGAGTTTGAGATCGGAAATTATTTCCGAGTCCCGCAGAAACTCTTCCTGGGAAATTCTCCAGGCAACGGAGCCTGACGGGAAATAACCCCACTTATTATTCAGTCCGAACACTGATGAACCGTCAGCCCTGTAACTCAGGGTTAAGAGGTATTTATCCAGCAGACCGTAATTGATGCGTCCCATAAATGAGATAAGTGTTCTCTTCGATGCCCATGAATCGACAGTCACTGATTTGGCGCCATCCATATTATCGGTTCCCAGCTGGTCAACCAGGAAGTTCTGTCCTCTCATGCTGCTGCCCGATGAGCGGCTGAAAATTTCTTCAGTCACCCCTGTGATGGTAATGTGGTGAATTCCGAAAGTCTGGTCGTATGTGAGAATGTTTGTATTCTGGTAAGAATTTCTGAAATCGTCATTGATTCTTCCCACACCATTCATGGCAAACCCGTTTCGTGTCTTGGTATTTTCATACTTAAGATCGTATGATGACGTAAAAGTACCTCCCCCCATGACTTTAAGGGTAAGACCCTTCAACAGTTGAAAATTAAGAAAAACATTAAGATTGTTCTGGTAGGTCGGATTGTCTATTTTAGTTTCCAGTGCTGTTGCTACAGGATTCCATGTATCATAAGCACCATATCCCGAGCGGTGCTTCCAGTAATTGCCATTTTCATCATAAACCGGTTCAGTTGGAGCCCATCTTGGTGCATCATTCACAGATGTGAAAAGATTGGCTTCAAACGGGGGTGATTTATATTTTTCGAAGGTGTATGAGTAATTCAGGCCAAAATCAACCCAGTCAGTAATGTCAGCTGCAAGATTTGTTCTCAGCGACAGTCTGTTATAGGCTGAATTCAGAAGGATGCCCTTGTGATCAAGGTAGCCTGTGGAAACCATATAACTGAGTCGTTCTGTTGCCCCGCTGATTGCAAGATTGCTTGTCTGCATTATGCCGGTTTTATAAATCTCATCCTGCCAGTCCGTTGAGTGGGTTTTATAATATTCAATGTCGTCATCCGTGAAATACAGCTTTGGAGTCTGTCCGTAAGCAGTATTGAACTTGTTCTGAAAATTATTATATCTTGCAAAATCATAGGCGTTCATTACGGGCAGCTTTCTCGCAAGGTTCTGAATACCCACGCTGTAACCTCCGTCAATTACAGGTTTGCCGGTTTTACCCAGCTTTGTTGTTATGAGGATAACACCATTTGATCCTCTGGAACCGTAAATAGCGGTGGCTGAAGCATCTTTCAGGATTTCCATTGAAGCAATGTCGTTCGGATTCAGCTGATTTATATTGGCTCCCTGCAGACCGTCAACAATGATCAGGGGATCATTGCCGCCATGGATTGAGTTGCTGCCTCTGATCCGGATCATGGTATTTCCGCCTGGAGAACCATCAGTATTCAGAATGAATACACCCGGGGCTCTCCCCTGGATAGCCTGGTCGACTCGCTGGGTGGGAAGCTGAAGTATCTGCTCGGTTTTAATTGAACTGACAGATCCGGTAAGATCACTTTTCCTAACAGTTCCATAACCGGTTACAACAACCTCTTCAAGTGCCCTGAGATCAGATTCCATTGAAACATCAATGACAGTCCTGCCTTCCACATTTACCTTCAGAGCGATATATCCTATGTAGGATATTGAAAGTACTGCATTACGGCCAGGAACTTCAATTGTGTATTTGCCGTTGAAATCTGTCATTGTGCCTGTTGTAGTTCCTTCAACAACAATATTCACTCCGACAAGAGGATCTCCGGTGGAAGCATCAGTGATGGTTCCGGTCACCCTCTGCTGCATCAGCTCAACAGCCGGATTGTCATCCATGCTGCCGGGATTTTCTTCGCCTCCGGCCAGGGACAATTGCGGCAAACTGACCAGCAGGCCGGTTAACAGACTGGTCATAAAAAGGCGTCTTTTTAGCGAACCTTTTAGTTCCGCCAAACACGTCAGAAAACAGGATCTTAATTCTTTATCCATGCGTTTCAGGGTTAAGGGTTAACAGTAAAAAAATTAATTGTTTCAGGTGAGTTCAAAAAATATCTTTCAGGAGTGATCAGGTTAAAATATTCTTCGGCTAAAAAGTAAATATATAAAAAAAATCAAATGATGAAGAAAAAAATTTCCTCAGATTTCAGGGTTTTATCCGGCATTGATTTAACCAGTTTTATTATTGTGGAACCCCGGTCAGATGAATTTGCCATTATCTGTCAAAACCATGGTGGTCAAACGACAGAATAATAAATGTATATTCAGAAGAATAAATTAGTAATTTTTGCATGCGGATCAGGCAGGCAACCTATTTCAGAGCGAAACGGTAACTGAATTTGATGAGAAATATATTGTGTGGTATGTCGTTGTCCCTGTTGAACAGATCCCCCAGATCGCTGAAATAGCGTATATCGCTGCTGTTGTCCGAATAATTCCTGGTCTGGCTCCATACGAGGTAGAGAGCAGACCCGGGATTGAATTCCCATCTCAGTACAAAGTTTGAAAGGAATTCCCTGACAATAAAATTGTTGTTCCTGAATTCAAAATCGGGTATGCCATTCAGGTCAGTATCAACGATATATTTACCCTGCCCGGGATCGAAACGTATCTGTTCGCGTGTGAATGTAAGGAACCTGTCGCGGAAATTTGCGGCCACAGGGTCGGTAATGACCTTGTGATCATAGTATTTCCCGCTTGCAACAAAGGGCTGTCCCCAGTACTGCAGAGTGAGATCGGGAGCAAGATTCACGTTGACCCTGAATGATGCACTGATTGTTTTCCTGTCAATGCCGGCAAAGATATAGCTGTCTTTTTCTTCCTTTGTGAGCTTTGTAACATATTGCAGCTCGGTAAATGAGGAGTTGAATGAGGGTTTGAAGCTGAGTGTGATGTAGTTGACAGGTCTGTAATCTATTTTCAGTTCGGAATAGAGATTCCGGGAGTCTTTTTCCAGCCCCTTGCTCAGACTTCCATAAAACGAGAAATTCAGTTTCTTTCTGTTGTCACTTGTGAATCCGGCTCTCAGGTTAATGGTTCCCGGTATTTTCATCATCGGTCCGCCCCTGAGTATGTATGGGGACAACTGACTGAAGCTCAGGTTACCACCGGTCCAGGCGTTCCAGTAATTTTTGAAACCCATGGATCCGTAGCTTTCAATTCCGGTACCAAGGTGCTGTCCTGCGAAATTATGAACGGCCCAGATATCGGCATTGAAATTGTAATTCCTGTATATTCCGCGGGGCTCCCATTCCGAATATCCGGCAACCAGCACCGACATAATCTGGTCTGCTGTCTGAATATATCCCAGGTCATTTATTTCAAAGCCCGGACTTCTCCACATGGTACTGCCCAGGAGGAGGAGATGTCCGTTGAGCTTCTGTATCCCTATCCTTCCCCCCGTTCCCGCGAGTGAGGCCCTTTCGGGATCATATCTGTTATGTTTCCTGTCGGGCCGCTGGAAATAGCGGACAGGTGATTTCTGGGTAAGCTGAATGGCTTCCCTTGTTCCGCTGACGTGGCTGAATGCCGTATTGATGTTCAGCATCCAGTTCTTGCCCTTTGTATACTGAGTGAAATCTATTCCGCCGGAATATGCCGATTTGTGCATGAATTCAGCCAGGCGGTCATCAATGTCGCGGTTGGTACCGGTGAATATTCCCCCGAGAATGGTTTTTCCTTCACGGAAATCCTTCTGTACCCTTCCGATGAAATAGCTGGTAAGAGGTTCGACTGTCTGCCGGATCCTGCCGCCAACGGTGTCAATTTCTGCTTTCTCAGCGGCTGTTACAGCTTCAACGAAACCCAGTGACAGGCCTTTGCCGGTTTTTCCCGTCAGTTTGGCCGCACCAAGGATTTTTGTGTTTATCGGAATATCGGCATGCCATCCATCCTTCAGCTCAGGTCTTCCCTGGGGCTGACGGCCTATACGCCTGGAATAGAACAGATTGTCATTTCCTATATCGCCTTCACCAAGTCCGATGTTATAGCTTGTTATATTGCTTCCCTCTATGAAAAACGGCCTTCTTTCCTTGTAGAATGTTTCATAGGCGGTAAGATTAACCACCGACGGGTCAGCTTCAACCTGTCCGAAATCGGGATTGATGGTCAGATCCATTGTCATATTGCTGGTGATTCCTATTTTGGCATCAGCTCCTCCGCCTAAACCGAATCTCCTCCCTTTTTCAAGAAAGGGGTTTGCTGATTCGGCTTTGAACTTTTCGGCTCTGGCCACCCCGTACGGAGTAATATCGAATACCCTGCGCGGTTTTATTTCAACCAGGCCCGTCAGTTCTCCAAGCATATGTATCAGTCCGGGAGAATCTTTCGGTATATGCTGCCAGAGGGATGTTTCGTTTTTCCTGTAAAGTATTCTTGCCACCTGAAATCCCCACACATCACCGTTACTTTTATCAAATCTCAGTTCATTGAAGGGGATTTTTATTTCGGCAGTCCATCCTTCATTGTCCATCGATGTTTTTGCCCACCAGTTGGGATTCCATGAATTATCCTGATTCTGTCCGTCACTGGTATAAATCATATCCTGTTTCACTCCCGCGGCGCTGATGCCGAATGTGAAGCCGGTACGGAGATCATGGAAACTGTCGATGATCAGCGCCAGCATGTCACCGTCTGCCTGATCCCTTCGCGTAAGACGTCTTACTATACTGTCAGGACTGGTATCATAGGCCCTGATGCCGGCATAAAGGTTATCATTGTCAAAGAGTATTTTGAATTCCGTTCTCTGAGAGGCGGCTTTGCCGTTATAGGGCTCATACTGTATAAAATCGTCAACCCACTCACCTGCTTCCCAGAGTTTTTCATCCAGGATTCCGTTTATTACCGGTGCCTCATTTATTCTTGTTGCCTTATATAGTTTTTTCCCGTGAGACTGCTCCTGTGCCGGAAGGATCCTGACTGCAGTCAGGATTACAAGAACAGGCAGAATTAATTTTAGCATGTGATTCATCAGTTATGGGCTGTATTGTTATAATGACGGATAAATAAAAGGTTTGATGCAGAAAACATAATTTATTCTTATAAAATTTCAGGTTTTTTTCAGGAATCCGACCGGCAAATTCCTTATCTTAGCCGGAAACCGAATAAAGATGTTAACCCGCAGATCGTTCATTTCAAAAAGTGCAGTGGCTGCATCAGCTGCAATCGTTGCACCTTCAATAGCGGCAGGCAGCAGAAGATCCGCCTCAGGATCGCTGCTTGCAGGAAAAAAAATACTGTTTGTCTGGGGAGGCTGGATGGGACATGAACCTGACAAGTGCCGTGATATTTTTGTTCCCTGGATGGAATCGGAGGGAGCCAGGCTGACTGTGTCGGATACGCTGGACTCATACCTGGATCCTGCTCTTAAGGATTATGATCTGATAATCCAGGCATGGACAATGGGTACGATTGAAAACAATCAGGAAAAGGCTCTTCTGGAAGCCATCCGGAGCGGGGTCGGGATAGCCGGCTGGCACGGCGGGCTGGGGGATTCATTCCGGAACAACACCGAATACCAGTTCATGGTTGGTGGTCAGTGGGTTGCCCATCCGGGCGGTGTGATAGACTACAGGGTGAATATTACCGACAGGAATGATCCCGTGACAAAGGGTTTATCGGATTTTGACATGCATTCGGAGCAGTATTACGTACATGTTGATCCCAATGTAAAAGTTCTGGCAACAACAACATTCAGTGATGAGCATTCTCCCTGGATAGGGGGAACGGTTGTTCCCGTGGTGTGGAAGAAGGTTTACGGCAGGGGCAGGGTTTTCTATTCATCCCTTGGTCATGTTGCAGCTGATTTTAAGGTTCCCGGGGCCCTTGAGATACAGAAAAGAGGAATAATATGGGCCTCCGGAAGCAAGTACGAACCGATGGAAGAGTGGAAGCAGCCTGTTTACGGATAGGCAGAGAGCTGTTCATGCCCCTTGTCAGTCGTACAGCCTGATGAACTCATAGCTGTTTCCCGTATAATCAAGGAATTTCAGGAAGTCCTTTCTGGAAATCACCAGGGAGGCTGTGTTCACATTGGGGTGGAATGCCAGTCTTTCATATTCATTCAGCTGTTCGTCAATGAAGAGGTGGACATGATTTTCGTGGTCATTGACTAGGCCAAAGGGTGATACCGAGCCGGGTTCAACTCCCAGATACTTCCTGAGCCGCTTGCCGGAGGCAAATGTCAGCTTTCCCTGCCGGAGTCTTTTTTCAAGATCCCTGATGTCAAGCTGCCTGAGATGCTCAAGGATTACCAGGTAGTGCCTGTTGCCCTTGTGGTTTCTGAAAAAAATATTCTTGCATCTTCCGGATTTGAAATCTTTCCAGTGAATTATTGCATCTTCGATGGTATTAAGTGGAGGATGTTCATGATATTCAAATCCGATATCAAGTCCGGCAAGAATTTCATAAAGTTCTTTCTGGCCCCTCATCAGGCATCAGGAGGTTTTGGCATGAACTTCAGCCTTATTTCTATCATTTCTGCAATATCCTCACCGGCTTCCATCATGTCCGTGTCATCTTCCTCGTAATGCCATTCGGTAACAACAGGAACACCGGCATCTGATAATTCTTTGAATTCAAGCAGGATATCGAAAAGGAACTTGGCTGATGCCGAATTGAAATAGTTCAGGTCAATTTTGAGAATCAGAGGATCCTCCTCGGTGAATGTCTTTTGACTGCCTTCCTGCACTTCCCGGTTGAATTCCTTCATCCATTCAAGAACGGGATAATAGATAGTGCGCACATCTTCAGGCGCAGACATTCCCTCAATTGAAAAAATCCTTTCCCCGGGCGACAGTATTATACCCGGAGTGTTGTGTGTGGGTTCTATGACGAGCTTTTGCATTAACGGAAGTTTCCACAAATTTGCATTAATATTTCTTATATGCAAAGATTATTATTCAACATGTTCACTGAAAATAGTAACATCATCACGGTCCGGTCTGTAGCCGGTATCGTCGCTCAGTTCACTTCCCATTGAAGATTCCACTGCCATCCTGTCGCACAGTTCATTTTCGGGATGGCCTGAATGGCCTTTTATCCATATGAATCTGACATTATGCTTACGGTAGATGTCCAGAAATCTTTTCCAGAGATCGGGATTTTTGGTTTTTCTGAATGATTTTGCCTCCCAGCGGAAAAGCCATCCCTTTTCCACGGCGTCGGCCACGTATTTTGAATCGGTATACACGGTAACATTGCTTCCGGGCTGCTTAAGGGCCTCAAGCCCGGTAATCACGGCGAGCAGTTCCATCCGGTTATTTGTTGTGAGCCTGAATCCTTCAGTTTTTTCAAGTCTGTGCCTGCCGGAAACAAGTACTACTCCGTATCCACCAGGACCGGGATTTCCCCTTGCCGCACCGTCAGTGTAGATTGTAACATCAGTTGCCATGGGGCAGAGCTATACCGGTGTTTGTAAGGAAGAGCTTTATGGCTATTGAAAGAAGTATGACTCCGAATACTTTTTTCAGTATCTGCAGTCCGCCCGGACCAATCAGTCTTTCGAAAAGGCTTGTCAGCCGGAGGACGAGATAGACTATAACCATATTGAGCACAAGTGCTATCAGAATATTTATTGTATGATATTCGGCCTTCAGGGAGAGAATGGTGGTGATGGATCCGGCACCGGCAATCAGGGGAAATGCAATGGGAAAGATTGCACCCGTGCCGTGGGAATTCTGCTGGAAGATCTCGATTCCCAGTATCATTTCCATTCCGATCAGGAATATGATGAATGCACCGGCTATGGCAAAGGCTGACACGTCAATTCCGAAAACACCCAGAAGGGGCGTGCCCACAAGGAGGAAAAGGAGCAGTATAAGCCCTGAAACCAGGGTTACCTTCAGTGAATGGACTTCTATTCCCTTTGACTTGATGTCTATTATTACCGGTATTGACCCGGTGATATCAATTATGGCAAACAATACCATGAATGCTCCAAGTATCTCGATAAAACTCAACTGCATTTATATCACCTTCCGTTTATTCAACTATTGTCATTTCGTCCACAAGATGCCGGGCACCGGCATATATATCTGTTATCCAGAGTACATACCTGATATCCACAGCAATAGTCCTCTGAACTTCGGGTTCATAAAAAACATCGCCGCTCATTGCTTCCCAGTTGCCGTCGAAAGCCAGGCCTATCAGTTCCCCGTTTGCATTCATTACGGGACTTCCTGAATTACCTCCTGTAATATCATTTGTTGTCAGGAAATTCACCGGGAGATATCCCTCAGAGGAAGCATATCTGCCGTATTCCTTTCCTTTATGAAGTTCCAGCAGTCTGGGCGGCAGATCGAATTCATAGTCGCCGGGCCTGTATTTGTCAATCACACCATCCAGTGTCGTGAAGTATTTGTACGTGACTGCATCCCTCGGCTCATAGTCGCGGATAGTACCATATGAAAGCCGCATTGTGGAATTGGCATCAGGGTAGAGGGTTTTGCCGGGAATCATTTCTCTCAGTGCAGCTATCCAGAGCCTGCGGCCCTCCGCCAGTTTGCCGTCAAATTTGTCAAGTTCATCCGTAAGGAGGTTGCGGACTTCGATGATAGAATTAACAGCCTGTGCAACAGGATCGTTCTCAAGGATCTTCAATTTTGGTGATGAGAGGAAGGAGATCAGTTTTTTTTCGCCTGCAAAGACAGACCGTCTGAACATATCGTCAACATATTTTCCGATATTTCCCCTGAATTTCCTGTCAATGATTTCACTGTAAAAGGAGGGATGGAATTTTGCGGGAACATCATTTCTGTAAAGCTGGAGCATTTTCTTTGTGGTTTTCTGATCCGTGGGCGGATTGTAATCCTTGTACAGACCGGGGGCGATATTTTTTATCCTTTCCGCCGCCCTTTCTGTCTTTTCCCTGTCGCCCGACCTGAGGGCTTCCGACAGTGCTGCAGTGTACATCATGAAATCGAATATTTCGCAGCCCCTCATACATTCATTCAGGTACTGGTATGCGTTCTGATATACAGCACGCCCTTCTATTGACGACCGGATCAGGTTCAGTGCCTCCCCGTATTCCGATTTTCTTCCGGCATCCTCATTCACCCATGTGTTGAACCTGTTTTCAATCTCTTTCTTCTTGTCAGTCACGGCAAGGGAGACCAGCTGCCTGTTCTGTCCGATGGAATATTTCCAGTAATTTGAGGATGTTGAATATTTGGATGCATACTGGATGTTTACCGCGGGGTCGGCCAGCATGTCTTCCATCCATGATTCCTGCTTTATTCCCCTTATCTTTATCCGGTTTGGATTGGTTATCTGTAATAATTCACCGACTTCCCAGGAGGTGTAATATCGCTGTGTCCGGCCGGGATAGCCCATCACCATGGTAAAATCTCCCTCGTTCAGATCCTTTATGGATACTCTTAGCCAGTTCCTGGAATTAAGCGGGATATTATCCTTTGAATAGGGTGCGGGTTTTCCGTCGGGACCGGTGTAGATGCGGAACATGCTGAAATCTCCGGTATGCCGAGGCCATTCCCAGTTATCGGTATCATCCCCGAAACTGCCTATGGATGAGGGAGGAGCCCCGACGAGCCTTACGTCGGTATATCTTTCGTAAACGAGAAGGTAGAAATAGTTTCCGCCGTAGAATGACACAACGGAAGCCCTGTAACCATTTTCGCGGGAGGCAGTCCTTTCAATTGAATGACTGACGGCACTTATGGCTTTTTCCCTCTGGGATTCACTCATTTCCGGCTTCAGCTCCGACAGTACCTGATCGCTTACGTCCTCTATTCTTATGAGAAAGGATACCGAAAGCCCGGGATTGGGGAGTTCCTCTTCCCTTGTCATTGCCCAGAAGCCATCCCTGAGATAGTTGTGTTCAAGGCTGCTGTGTGACTGGATGGCGCTGTAGCCGCAGTGATGATTGGTGAGCATGAGTCCCTCTGGGGAAACCAGTTCACCGGTGCAGCCTCCGTCCATGAAGCTTACCACTGCATCTTTCAGGCTTGCATTGTTGATGCTGTATATATCGTTTGCAGACAGTTTCAGTCCGAGTGTGGTCATGGTACCGATATTCAGTTTCTCTATCATGGGTAAAAGCCACATGCCTTCATCAGCCTTTGACACTGAACCGGAACATATCAGAAGAAGAAATAACAATTGAATTGATTTTTTCATAAAGAGTGGAATTGCTTAATTTTAATCAGAATACAAATATAATTCTTTCTGTCTATCACGAAAGCCCTGAAAACTGATCAGTCCGTACCGGGCTGCTTACTCAGAAACCGAATGACATCTGGGTGTTGAAAAGGGAAAACGATTTTCTGTGGTAGGGACTTATTCCGTGTCTGAGGATTGCTTTTCTGTGGAAGGGAGTTCCGTAGCCCTTGTTTGTGTTCCAGCCGTAACAGGGATATTCCTCATGGATCTTTTCCATGAATTCGTCCCGGAATGTTTTGGCAAGCACCGAAGCTGCCGCTATAGGAAGAAAAAGGGAATCACCCGCAACCACGGCTGTATGTTCAATATTTCCGTATGGCTGAAACCTGTTGCCGTCAACAAGCAGATGCTGGGGAACCTTTTTAAGGCCGCCGATGGCCAGATGCATTGCCTTGAAAGTGGCTCTCAGTATGTTCAGGGAATCAATTTCCATGTTATCAATGAAAGCCACATGCCATGCCAGGGCTGTATCCATTATTTCATTCCTCAGAATATTTCTTTGTTTTGCTGTCAGTTTTTTTGAATCATTCAGGTCAGGATTTTTATAATTCCGGGGTAAAATTACTGCTGCAGCCGTAACCGGTCCTGCAAGGCATCCTCTCCCGGCTTCGTCACATCCGGCTTCAACTAAATTCCGGTACATGTAGGATTTCAGCATAAACTATTAATAATTAGGGCATAACATTTAAAGCACGGCATATTTACAAAAAAATAATTTAAAGGGAAAGTAATAAAAAAGAATAAACAAAAAATTTAATGTAAAAAAAATGCATTTTTATCAAATAAATTTGCTTGTTTGTCAAAAATTAAATTATATTTGAACCCGAAAGTCAATAATCAAAAGATTTAAAAACTAAAAATCCTGTACCTGGCCGTAACGGTGGAGCGGGATTTTTTTGTTTTTTAAGTACCTTTGCGAAAATTTCCATTATGGTAAGCAGTGAACAGATAAAAAGTCTTTCCGGACGCCTTGAGGCGTTAAGGAGGTATCTTTGACATCGACGGAAAGCTGAAGCAGATTGAGGAAAAGGAAAGTCTGACCCGCCGCCCGGGATTCTGGGATGATCCGAAACAGGCAGGCGAAACCGGAAAGAGCATATCGCGGCTGAAAAGCTGGACGGAGGAATTTGACAGGCTAAAAACCGCCATTGATGATCTGGAAGTGATAAATGATTTCTTTCATGAAGGAGAAGCCACCGAAAAGGATCTGGACGACCAGTATGAAAAATGCATTGAGCTGATCGAGAATCTTGAGGTGAGGAATATGCTCGGGAAAAAGGAGGATCAGCTTGGAGCTATACTGAAAATAAATTCCGGTGCCGGAGGCACTGAAAGCAATGACTGGGCAGCCATGCTCATGCGCATGTATCTGCGCTGGGCCGAGAGGAACAATTACAAAACACGTCAGCTCGACTTCCTTCCCGGCGACGAGGCCGGAATAAAATCTGTTACAATAGAAGTAGAAGGAGATCAGGCATACGGCTATCTGAAAAGTGAAAACGGTGTTCACCGCCTGGTCAGGATCTCACCCTTCAATGCACAGGGCAAGCGGCAGACAACATTTGCATCGGTATTCATTTCACCCCTGGTGGACGAAAATATTAAGATTGAAATCAATCCCTCGGATATAAGCTGGGAGACATACCGTTCCAGCGGTGCCGGCGGACAAAATGTCAACAAGGTCGAAACCGCAGTCAGGCTGAGGCATCATCCTACCGGACTGGTGATAGAAAACCAGGAGACAAGATCCCAGCTTAACAACAAGGAGAATGCCATGCGCATCCTCAAGTCCCATCTCTATGAGATGGAACTCAGAAAAAGAATGGAGGAACAGTCAAGGATAGAAGGGGAAAAGAAAAAAATCGAATGGGGCTCACAGATCCGTTCGTATGTAATGCACCCCTACAAGATGGTGAAGGACCTCCGTACTGGATATGAAACCGGTAATGTGCAGGCTGTACTTGACGGCGATCTGAACGATTTCATCAGGTCATACCTGATGGAATTCGGGGGAAGGTAAGCTACCCGGACCAGGAATAAGCAAATGCAGATGTCAGAAAGAAAAAAACTCTTTGAGGAATTTCCTCCCGTCAGCACTGAAGAATGGATGAACAGAATAAGATCCGATCTGAAAGGATCAGATTTCAGCAGCAGACTGGTGTGGAAAACTTCCATGGGATTTGATGTGATGCCCTTTTACAGGCAGGAAGATATTGAAAACCTGGAATATCTTCATGCTGCAGCCGGTGAATTCCCCTATATACGGGGGAAAAAATCCTGTGACAACAGCTGGAGAATACGCCAGGACCTGAAGGTGACCGATTATGCATCCGCCAACAGAAAAGCTCTCAGGCTTGTCAGGGACGGCATCGATTCGCTCGGCTTCTATCTCGCTGATCCGGAATCCATAAACCCGGAAAACCTGGATATTCTCCTTTCAGGTATCAGTCCCGAAACGACGGAGCTGAATTTTCTCAGCGACGGCAGGGCAAAAGAGCTGGTTACGGCATTCATACAGAATACGGAGAGATTTCTTCCGGAAAAGATAAGAGGAGCAGTTGAAACAGATCCGCTTGGCCGCCTGATGCTTAACGGAACACTCTGCATTCCTGTCGCGAAAGGTTTCGACTACCTTGCAGGAGTGGCCGGACTGACCACGGAACTGCCACTCTTCCGTGCCATTCACCTGAATGCGGCAAATATCAGGAATGCGGGGGCAGATATGGTGACAGAACTTGCCTTTGCATTGTCAATGGGTGCCGAGTACCTGTACGGACTGGCTGAAAGGGGGATTGACCCTGAAACAGCAGCCCGGAAGATCCGGTTTTCCTTCGCTGCCGGACCGGAGTACTATCCCGGGATTGCCAGGCTGAGAGCCGCCCGCCTGTTGTGGTCGGTTATCCTGAACAAATTCGGAACCGGCATCCAGGAAGCAATGGAGATCCACTGCACTACAATGCGGATCAATAAAAGTACGGCAGATTCCCATATCAATATGCTGAGAACCCAGACTGAGGCAATGTCGGCCATCCTGGGAGGTGCTGACTCGCTGACTGTTGAGCCCTTCGATATTATTTCCGGAAACCCGGATGAGTTCAGCGAAAGAATAGCAAGGAATCAGCAGCTGATACTCAGGGAGGAAGCCCGGTTTGCGGAGGTGGCTGATCCCGGCGGCGGGTCATATTATATTGAAAAACTCACTTACCTGATAGCAGACAGTGCCTGGAAGCTTTTCCTTGAAACGGAAAGGGAAGGCGGTTTCATCAGGGCGCTCGGAAAAGGCTTTGTCGGAAAAAGGATAGCAGAACGGGCCGCAGGCTTTACAGGACAGGGAAGGGATAAAATAATAGTGTTTCCGGCCCCGGTTCCTGAAACATGGCAGGAACAGGAAGCTGATCCTGAACCTGCCGGACCCGGACATGAACCGGAATCTGTATCCGGCCGCATACACGGTCCTGCAGGTCTTTTCCGGGATGGAAAGAATCCGCCATCCCCTGTCACAAAACCGGGTGATATGCCTGCAAATCCTGAAGGGAGTGCCGTCAAGAACTGCTATACGTCCGCCGACCTTTACGGAATGGAGCATCTGGGCTATGCTGCGGGGCTGCCTCCCTTCCTCAGGGGTCCCTATTCAGCAATGTATGCACTGCAGCCCTGGACCATCAGGCAATATGCAGGATATTCCACCGCTGAGGATTCAAATGCCTTTTACCGCAGGAACCTTGAAGCCGGACAGACCGGCCTGTCGGTGGCTTTCGACCTTCCTACACACCGCGGTTATGACTCGGATCATGAAAGGGTTGCCGGGGATGTCGGCATGGCGGGTGTTGCAGTTGATTCGGTAGCCGACATGAAAATTCTGTTTGACCGCATACCGCTCGACCGTATATCGGTGTCGATGACCATGAACGGGGCAGTGCTTCCGGTGATGGCATTCTTCATCGTCACCGCGCTTGAGCAGGGAGTAAGGCCGGAGGATCTCACCGGGACCATCCAGAATGACATACTCAAGGAATTCATGGTAAGGAACACTTATATATACCCGCCTGATTTTTCCATGAGGATAGTATCTGATATTTTCAGGTATACGAGTGAAAAAATGCCCAGGTTCAATTCGATCAGCGTTTCGGGTTACCATATGCAGGAAGCCGGTGCAACATCCGACATAGAACTTGCCTATACTCTCGCCAACGGTCTGGAATACCTGCGTACAGGAATAAGGGCAGGACTGGATATCGACACCCTTGCCCCTCGGATATCTTTTTTCTGGGGCACCGGAATGGATTATTTCATGGAAATAGCCAAGATGCGTGCAGCCAGGATGCTGTGGGCAAAAATCGTGAAGGGCTTCAATCCCGGAAATCCGAAATCAATGGCTCTGAGAGCCCATTGCCAGACTTCGGGATGGAGCCTCACGGAACAGGATCCCTACAACAATGTCGGCAGGACATGCATTGAGGCCATGGCTGCAACAGCCGGACATACACAGAGCCTTCACACAAATGCCCTTGATGAGGCACTGGCACTGCCCACCGATTTCTCCGCCGCCATTGCAAGGGATACCCAGATATACATACGGGAGGAAACGGAAATATGCAGGGCCGTTGATCCATGGGCTGGCTCCTATTATGTTGAATTACTTACAGACCGGATTGCCCGCAGGGCCTGGGAGCACATCACGGAGATTGAAAAGCTCGGGGGAATGACAAAAGCCATTGAGTCGGGAATTCCCCGCATGCGGATAGAGGAAGCGGCTGCAAGGACTCAGGCGGAAATTGATTCGGGACTGAAAGTGATTGTGGGAAGTAACAGGTACCGGCCGGAAGGGGAGAAGGCACTTGAAATCCTGGAAGTGGATAATACAGCTGTCAGGAATTCCCAGATAAAAAGACTTGCTGAGCTGAAGGCATCAAGGAATGAGGCTGAATGCCGTTCGGCCCTTGATGCAATCACGGAATGTGTGAGGACCGGCAAGGGAAACCTGCTGGAACTGGCCGTAAGGGCTGCTTCCGCCAGGGCAACCCTCGGAGAGATATCCTATGCTTGTGAAAAAATTACAGGAAGATATAAAGCAGTGATACGATCAGTTTCAGGTGTGTATTCATCAGGCTACGGGCCGGACCGGGATTTTACCGAGGCAAAAGCCCTGGCTGCCGGTTTTGCTGAAAAAGAGGGGCGCCAGCCCCGGATCATGATTGCAAAGATAGGTCAGGACGGCCATGACCGGGGTGCGAAAGTGGTTGCCACGGGCTATGCCGATATAGGATTCGATGTGGATATCGGACCCTTGTTCCAGACTCCGGAGGAAGCGGCAAGGCAGGCAGTGGAGAATGATGTCCATGTTCTTGGCGTTTCCAGTCTTGCAGCAGGACACAAGGCACATATTCCCAAAGTTCTGGATGAACTCAGGGAACTGGGGAGGGAAGATATCCTGGTGATTGCAGGAGGAGTTATTCCTCCTCAGGACTATCAGTTCCTTTTTGATGCAGGCGTTGCAGCCATTTTTGGTCCGGGGACATCAGTGGCAAAGGCGGCAAAACAAATCCTTGAAATACTGCTGGAGGCATTTGAATAAAAAAAACCGGACCCGAAGCATCATTCCCGGTCTTCTCACGTCTTTAATGCAGGATATTAACGATATCACAGCAAAGGAATGAAAACAGAAATACCTTACTAAACATGGAAGATCAAAATCAGAATCCGGAAATGCCCGGGAATCAGGAAAGAGGATCATCGGGACAGAGCCTTGGGGTAGCTTCCCTTATCACTGCAATCATAACGTTTGTTCTTGCAGTAATACCCTGTGTGGGGCTAATGGCTGTAATTCCGGGAATAATCACCATTGTGCTTGCCTCGGTAGGCCTTTCCCGGTCATCGGGGAATGATTCCCGCCGCGGCCTTCTTGTTGCGGGTCTGGTGATAGGAATTGTGGCCACGCTGATTTCAATTTCCCAGATTTATGTTGCGGGTGAGATTTTCAGGAAATCGGGCAAGTGGCCGACTAAGATTGAAAAGATGGTTGATGAGATTCAGAAGGAAATAGACAAGGCCATTGAAGAAGCGAGTGTGGACATCAGGATTGAAAACGGAGACAATAACGCTGATATCAGTCCGGCTTCCGGTAAAACAGCAAGGGAAAGGACCCTTGAGGAACTTGAAACCGGAAAATCTTCCCTCAGTGACACTCTCTCAAGTCCGTAGCATGGAAGCTGAACCAAGGGAAAAAGCAGTTCAGACAGAGCCTTACCTGGTGATAAACATGGCATTGGCCCTGGTTATCGCACTCATTCTGCTGTATTCCCTGGTTTTTTCTCCCGCAGGGGATAATTACCCCATACCCTGTATACATGAAAAGATAAGCGGGGAGAAATGTCCCTCCTGCGGTATTTCACACAGTTTCTCCCTCATTGCCAGGGGCAGGATAAACGAGGCTTACTCATGGAACAGCAGGGGAATGAGTGTGTTTATTTTTTTCGCAGCACAGCTGATTCTGAGAATCTCTTTCTCAAGATCTTACCTGAAAAATCCGGATTCACGCAGGGAACTGGTCCTGACTGACATAACAGGAAGCATCCTGATGTTCCTGACGGCATTCATGCCCTTCATTGTTTTCCTTGTCAGGATGCTGTGATGCCGGAAAATATCCGTTTTGTATTCCAGGGATTACAGTCATAAACTGGCGGATCATTGAGAATCACTTCCTATCATTCAGAGGCCATTGAAAATCATTTACTATCCCTCAGGTTTATTCTGAAGACCCTTTATTATTATTCAGGGTCATTCTTAAGGTCATTCAGTATATCGTACAGCAGGCCGCTTTCATATCCTTTTGAAAGGCCGTATCTCAGCAGTCTGCCTTTCAGGTCATACTGGTTTTTTGCCCTGATGTAACCCCGGCGGGCAGAGATGATATCCCTTACTGTTTTTACATAAGTTTCATCATCAATTGAATTCAGGGCTTCGGAAATAATTTCCTGAGGAATGCGTTTTGCCTTCAGGTGGGCGGAAATTTTGACTTTCCCCCATTTGTTGCAGATGAATTTATCATTGACAAATGCTCTGGCGTAGCGTTCATCACTGATGAAATTCTCTTTTGTCAGGATTGTGATTATCCTTTCACTGTCCTTTTCCCCGAGCCCCCATAACTTCAGTCTGGATTTAATATCATCCGTACAGTATTCTCTCTTTGAACAGAGTGCCATTGATCTGGACAACAGAGTTTTAAAAAGATCGTTCTCAGTCATGCCTGGCAGCTTTTATTATTCTTTCCCTGTTGTTGATATCCCTGATTATTTCCGGAGAAGGAAAGCCCGATGATTTCAGCAGATCCGACAATTCTGCACCGAGGGCTTCGTTTATTTCCAGATATATTTTCCCGTCCGGAACAAGGATCTCCGATGCCAGGTCAGCAATGGCCCTGTAAAAGACCAGGGGATCGGAATCCGGCACAAAAAGTGCTGAATGCGGTTCATAGTCAAGTACATTCCCTGCCATGAACCTCTTTTCCGATTCACGTACATAGGGCGGATTGCTTACCACAATGCCGGTTCCATGAAACTGTTTCCGGCTTACTGTGAAAAGGTCGGCTACGGTAAATGTAACCGGGGCATTGTTCAGAGCAGCATTTTCCCGTGCTTTTTTCACAGCTTCCGCCGAAATATCAAATCCGCTCACTTTGCAGCGAGGAAGATTGACTGCCAGGGCAATGGCAATACAGCCCGATCCTGTTCCCACATCCAGGACAGGAAAGCGGTTCTGCCTGTTCTCCCTTATTACGAGATCGGTCAGTTCTTCCGTTTCCGGACGCGGAATGAGAGTGTGCTCATTAAGATATATGGTACAGTTGCAGAATTCGGTTTTTCCCAGGATATACTGAAGAGGCTTTCCCTTTCTGAGCTCACGGCTGATTGACATTATTTTCCGGGCCTGTTCATGATGAAGCCTGGTTTCGGGCAGGGCAAGATGATGAATTCCCGGTGTTTCCAGGATTTCCCTGAGGATAATGGCTGACATTGCATTGATCTCATGGACAGGATATACATCTTCAAGTTCATCCTTGAGGTAGAGTTTTATATCCTTTATTGTTTGTATATTGACAGCCATAAGTCAAAATTAGCCTTTTGAAGGGAAATGCCGGCATCCGAAGATATAAAATTCATGCGGAGATGTATTGATCTGGCTGCAGGGGCAGAAGGCAATACCTATCCCAATCCCCTGGTCGGTTCCGTTATCGTCTCCCAGGGCAGGATAACAGGGGAGGGATTTCATGTAAGGGCGGGAGAAGCACATGCAGAGAGAGTGGCTGTTAATTCCGTGATCAGCCGTGGATTGCCGGAGGATTCCGTACTTTATACAAACCTTGAGCCCTGTGTGCATCATGGTAAAACCCCGCCCTGTACGGACCTGATTATTGAAACGGGAATAAAAAGAATTGTTGCCGGAACGATTGATACCAGCGACAGGGTCGGAGGCCGGGGTGTGGCAGCCCTGAGAAACGCGGGATGTGAGGTGATTACGGGAGTTCTTGAGGAAGAATGCCGCTGGCTGAACAGAAGATTTTTCACCTTTCACGAGAAAAAACGGCCCTATGTGATTTTAAAGTGGGCGGAAAGTGCTGACTCTTTCCTGGATGTTGAAAGAGATATTTACAACGGCCGTAGAAGGCCGACGTGGATCACAGGGAAGCCCGAAAGGGTTCTTGTACACAGGTGGCGTGCCGCGGAACAGTCGGTTCTTGTCGGTGCCGGAACCCTTAGGGCTGATGATTCCCTTCTCAACGTGCGGGATTGGGCGGGCAATGATCCCCTTAAGCTGATTCTCAGCAGCTCGGGCCGCCTTGACAAGGATTCCGGTATTTTTCATACCGGCGGCAGTGTGACGGTGTTTACTCATGATCCGGAAGCCGCAGGGGGATATCCTGCCGTGATAGTCCCGCTTGAGCGCGGTCTTTCATCAGCTGTTCAGATACTGAGCCATCTGCATGATTCGGGGATTCAGTCGCTTTTCATTGAAGGCGGGGCAGAGGTACTGGGTATGTTCATATCCGGAGGCCTGTGGGATGAAGCAAGGATTTTTCACGGCAGGGCAATGTTCGGGAAAGGAATACCGGCTCCGGAAATAAAGGGGAAGGTTATTTCCCGGAGGGAATTCAGTGCCAGCAGTCTTGAGATTATTTTGAACGAAGCTGAAACACCCGCAGCAGGATCCGGCAGGATGGATTAATGAATCATATCCTGGCTATGCTTCTCCATGTCCTGTTTTTTCCCGCTTTCCGGCTCAGGGCTTCCATGACTTCCTCGGGACTGTTTACCACTTCCCACATCCCCTTGTGTTCCTTTCTCAGAAAATTATTCTCGACCATGTTATCGGTGAATTTCAGGAAGTAGTCATAGAATCCGCAGGTATTCAGGATTATTACCGGTCCGTTGAAGAGTCCCAGCTGCTTGAGGGTAATGGCTTCGGTCAGTTCTTCCAGTGTACCCATGCCTCCGGGCAATGCGACGATGGCATCGGAAAGGCCGAACATTTTTCTTTTCCGTTCATTCATGTCGGATGTCACGATTGTCCGGTTCTCGCCGTCATTTCCCCACCCTTCCGCCTGCATGAAGGCAGGGATCACCCCGGTAATATTACCATTGTTGCTGATGACTGCACTGGCAAGGGCATTCATCAGCCCTATTCCGCCTCCACCGTAAACAACACTGATGCCGGCTTTGGCAAGAAGCGATCCCAGGCGGGAGGCATCCTTGCCGTATTCATTTTCAAATTTGCTGCTGGAGGCAGCAAAGACACACACGGTCATCATTCACGAATGGTTCTGCAGTATGATGATATAAAGAATCAGAGAATGGCGTTCAATTTATTGACGAAATTGCTTTTGGGCACGGCACCCACCTGCTTGTCGGCAACTTCGCCCTTTTTGAAAAACAATACTGTGGGAATATTCCTTATGCCGTATTTTGCTGTTGTTCTGGGGCTGTTGTCAACATCGCACTTTGTAACCAAAGCCTTTCCCGTGTACTCTTTTGATATTTCTTCCAGGATGGGGGAGATCATTCTGCATGGTCCGCACCACTCAGCCCAGAAATCAACAATAACCGGTATTTCCGATTGAATAACCACTTCTTCAAAATTTCCATCGCTTACTTCAATTGCCATAGTTCAAGGATTAAAAAAAACAGTGGCCAAATATAGCTAATTAACTTTAAAATCTATAGAAGGGTGATCTTCGAGATATGAAATAAAATCATTGTTCAGCCTTACCCTCAGTGTCCTTGAGAACATTGGAAGTGATATCCTGTCTTCAGTGTCTAGAAACATGAATCTCATTTCCGTTTCTCCCTTGTTATCACTTACAAGCTGTCTCAGTTCACGGATCATCTCCCCGTCGATGTTTACGGGATCAATCTTCAGGGTTATGCTTTTAATGAGTTCATCCTTCACACTTGACAGAAGGCTTATCTGACTTATGCTGAATTCGAGTTCGTCTTCCCGGTATTTTCTCTTACGGACTTTGCCCCTGACCAGCAGGTAGTACCCAATAGTAAAAAACTTGCTGTTGTCAATATAGTCCCTGTCAAAAAGCATGAATCTGAATGAATCGGTATAATCCTGCAGGGTAAGTGAGCCATAGGGCTTGTTATTCTTCCCGATACCGTTTCTGGTGTCTGTGACCATTCCCGCCACGGTCACTTCGCGGTCGAGATAATTCCGGAGATTCTGCAGGTCGGCAAGTGTAGCCGTTGTGAAAGTATTTATTTCCAGTCTGAAATCGTCGAGGGGATGTGAGGAGAGGTATATTCCTATCACCTCCTTTTCCCTGTTGAGCTTTTCCAGTTTGGGCCAGTCACTGCAGGCGGCAGGAAGCGGTCTGACAAGATCAAAGCCGCCCGATTCCCCGAACAGCGTCTGACTGTTGTTCTGCCTTATGGCTTTTGCACTTTGGCCGTAACGGATCAGGCTTTCTATGAAACTGGAATCCCTGTTGTCCAGCGCAAAATACTGTGCCCTGGACATATCCTCAAAACAGTCAAAGGCACCGGCAACAGCCATTGCCTCAAGGTTTTTCTTGTTGAATGAGTTAAGATTAACGCGTTCCACAAGATCGTATATATCCCTGAACAGCCCGTTTTTTTCCCTTTCCCCGATAAGCTGCATTACGGCATTCTCGCCGACACCCTTTATTGCCCCGAGTCCGAACCGTATATTTCCGTCCTTGTTTACCGTGAAATTGACATAGCTTTCATTCACGTCCGGTCCGAGCACTTCCATTCCCATACGCCTTGTTTCGTCCATGAAGGTGGTGATCTTCTTGATATCGCTGATATTGCGGCTGAGAACTGCAGCCATGAATTCCGCGGGATAATGGGCTTTCAGGTATCCTGTCTGATATGCCACATAGGCATAGCAGGTGGAATGGGATTTGTTGAATGCATATTCGGCAAATGAAACCCAGTCGTTCCATATCTCACTGATGGTCTGTTCGTCATGGCCCTTTTTCAGGCTTCCTTCAAAGAACTTGACCTTCATTTCGTCCATGATGGAACGTTTCTTCTTGCCCATTGCCTTCCGGAGGTTGTCGGCTTCACCCTTTGTGAAGCCGGCAAGTTCCTGTGACAGAAGCATAACCTGTTCCTGATAGACAGTTATGCCATATGTGTCGCTAAGGTATTTTTCCATCACGGGAAGTTTGTATTCAACCTTCCCTCCCGCGTTCTTCCTTCTGATGTATTCACGGATATAATCCATCGGTCCGGGCCTGTAAAGGGCATTCATGGCTATCAGGTCCCCGAATCTGTTCGGCATGAGTTCCTTCAGGTATTTTTTCATCCCGGCCGATTCGAACTGAAAGATTGCTGTTGTTTCGCCGTTACTGAACAGCTCATAGGTTTTCGCATCATCCAGCGGTATTGAATCAATATCCAGGTCAATGCCCCTGCTGTTCTTAATATTCCGTATGGCATCCTTTATTATTGAAAGGGTCTTCAGTCCCAGGAAATCCATTTTAAGCAGTCCCACCGCCTGGACATGGTTTCCGTCGTACTGGGTTACATAGAGCCTGGTATCCTTGGCAGTGGACAGGGGAATATAATTGTCAAGGGATTCCCTGCCTATTATCACGCCGCAGGCATGAACGCCGGTTTGCCTTACTGAACCTTCGAGAACTTCAGCATATTTGAGTGTCTGTGAGACAAGCGTGTTGGATGATTCCCTTTCCTTTGCAAGCTCGGGAACTTCCTGATAGGCCTGGAGCAGAGTGATGCCGGGCTTTTCGGGCACGAGCTTTGCAAGACGGTCCGCATCGGCCAGGGGCAGTTTCTGCACCCGGGCCACATCCCGGATTGCCATTTTTGCGGCCATGGACCCGAATGTGATGATATGGGCCACCCTGTCATGTCCGTATTTGTCCACCACATAATTCAGGACAGACTCCCTTCCGTCCTCGTCGAAATCAATGTCAATATCAGGCATTGATGTGCGGTCGAGATTCAGGAAGCGCTCAAAAAGGAGTCCGTATTCAATGGGGTCAATATCCGTAATCTTCAGACAGTAAGCCACTGCCGATCCTGCGGCGGATCCTCTTCCCGGACCCACGGATACACCCATTTCCCGTGCTGCCTTGAGAAAATCCCACACTATCAGGAAATATCCGGGGAATCCCATTTTGGCAATAGTCTGCAGTTCGAAATCTATCCGTTCGGTCTGTTCGCTGTTCGGGCTGCCCCATCGCTCCCTGGCACCCTCATAGGTAAGATGCCTCAGGTATTCATCCTTTCCCTCAAATCCGGCCGGCAGGTCAAAATCAGGCATGATGGGATCGTGATCCAGCTTGTATTTTTCAATTTTCCCGACAACTTCCGCTACATTGTCAACAGCCTCAGGCATGTCGGCGAAAATCCTCCTCATTTCCTCCTCGCTCTTGAGATATTCCTGCTTTGTATACCTGAGTCTGTCCGGATCATCAATATCCTTTGCCGTATTTATGCAGATAAGCCGGTCGTGGGCTTCAGCATCCCCGGCATTTACGAAATGGACATCATTTGTTGCGATGATTCTGACATTATGCCGGGCAGCAAGTTTTTTGACTGCTTCGATCACCCTCTGCTGTTTGGGAAAAACCGTCGGGTCGGCATCAGGTTCATGGGTCTCATGCCTCTGTACTTCAAGGTAGAAATCCTTTCCGAATATGCTGATATAGCTTTTCAGTGCTTCTTCCGCAGCTTCAATACTGACATTAAGTATTTTGTCGGGTATCTCACCGGCAATGCAGGCTGAACATGCTATCAGGCCCTCACTGTATTCGGCGAGCAGTTCCTTGTCAATCCGCGGGGTGTAATAAAATCCCTTTATCCATGAAAGGGAAATGAGTTTTATCAGATTCCTGTAACCCTTCAGGTTCTTTGCCAGCAGGATGAGATGATCTCCCGAACGGTCTTCCTTTCCGGGTGTTTCAGATATGGACCGCCTGGCCACATAGACCTCGCATCCGATAATGGGCTTGATGCCTTTCCTGCTGGCTGCATTGTGAAACTCCTTCACCCCGAACATATTTCCATGATCTGTTATTGCAACCGCTTCCATTCCCAGGGATTTCACCCTGTCGACAAGCAGGGGAATGCTTGAGGCTCCGTCAAGGATGGAATACTGGGTATGTACGTGTAAATGAGAGAAGATTGCCATAACAACAGAAATTAGGGATGACCGGCTGACGTACAAAAATATTTAAAAATGAATAAAGGCAGGTAAATAAACATGATTGTTAATAAAAAAATTTATATTTGCACCCACAATTTTTTAAACAGGTAAAAAAGCGTTTGTAATAAATGGCAGTTAAAATCAGATTGGCCAGGAAAGGACGTAAGAAACTGGCCCACTACCACATAGTGGTAGCAGACAGCAGGTCGCCACGGGATGGCAGATATATTGAAAAGATCGGAAGCTACAACCCGATCACTAACCCCGCCACGATCGAACTCGATTTCGATAAGGCTCTTGGTTGGCTGCAAAAAGGCGCATTACCTACTGAAACATGCAGGGCTATCCTTTCCTACAAGGGTGTTCTTATCCGGAAACACCTTCTTGAAGGCGTCAGAAAGGGTGCATTTGACGAGGCCGAAGCTGACAGGAGGTTTGAAG
The DNA here is from genome assembly GCA_029547705.1 of Bacteroidota bacterium. GTDB lineage: Bacteria > Bacteroidota > Bacteroidia > Bacteroidales > VadinHA17 > LD21. Next base: position 34,669 of record JAKPOU010000017.1, read on the forward strand.
AGTGGATGAAGCAGAATGAGGCAAAGATAGATGCAAAAAAATCCGGCCTTGAAAAAACGAAAGAAACAGAAATAGCGAAGAAGCTGGCAGCCGAAAAGCGGATTAATGAGGCCAGGGCTGCAAAACTGGCAAAGAAACAGGCTGAACTGGCGGCAAAAGCCAGGGCGGAAAGCCAGGCAGAAGATGCACCTGAAGCACCTGCCGCAGAGGCCGCACCGGAAGCACCTGCTGCTGAAACAGCCGTTGAGGCTCCCTCCGCAGAAGATGCACCTGAAGTACCTGCCGCAGAGGCAGCACCGGAAGCTTCTTCCGGCGAAACAGCACCGGATACCACTTCAGACGAAAAACCCGCGGAAGGATAAGTATTCCGGATCCCAGATCCGATGACTTTCAGTGACAAAATACTACTTGGGAAAATCACCAGGCCTTTTGGCTTTGATGGTGCCGTCACTGTCAAAATTGAGAAAATCTTCCAGGATAAAATACCGGAATTTAAGGCAGTATTCCTTGAAATTGAAGGCAAGGCTGTCCCTTTTATTGTTTCTTCGGCTGAAAAACCTGCCAGCACTCTGCTCAGACTTGTTTTTGAAGGTTATGAAACCCTTGAGAAGATCCGTGAATTCATCGGTTGCAGGATTTTTCTGCCTTCTGTCCGGACCAGGGCTAAGGAAGGAGCGGATCTTTCAGGGCTTACAGGCTATAAAATCACTGACACAGCCGGCGGTCCGCCGGGAACCATTCAGGAAATAATTGAAAATCCGGGACAAATACTTCTTGGTGTTCAGCCGGATGAGGGCAAATATTTCTATGTGCCTTTCCATGAAGACCTTATAGTAAAGATCGACAACAGGAAAAAAATAATCATAATGGATCTTCCTGAGGGATTGCGGGAGATCAATGATCCCGTAAGCTGATAGCCGCTGTTCATCCTGAAACGGCTGCAGGAATGCTGTCCCTGAAATATGAAATCACCGGCTGAGCTAATCCCTGATGATGCTGATTACACCACTGAGTTCCACCCTGATCAGGGATGAAGGCCTGTATTGCTTCCTGTCATCCTGCCGGTATCTCACAACGTAGTCGGCTTTTTTCAGGAGAGCCGGGTCAATCTCGTCAAAATTTGAGGGAAAGGGTTTGGTGCTGAAATTTGCCGAAGTGGATACCAGTGGTTTCCGGAATCTGTCAATCAGTACATTTACAAAGGGTTCTTTGCAGATTCTTATGGCAACGGAATTATCCCCGGCATATATTCCTGCCGCAAGGTTTCTTCCTTCGGGATAAATGATTGTGAGAGGCCTGTCCGACACTTCCAGGAGTTCATACGCTATCTCCGGAATCTCCCTTACATATCTCTCAAGCATGGGAAGCCCGCTTACAAGAACAATCAGGCTTTTCTTCCCGTTTCTCAATTTTATCCCTTGCAGCTTATTCACTGCATCGTCACGTGTTGCATCACAGCCAATGCCCCAGACCGTATCGGTGGGATAGACAATGACCCCGCCATTTTTCAGAACGGCCAGTGATTTTTGTATATCTTCCTCAAAAGTGCCCGCTGTTTGTTTTCTTTGCATCTCTGTTCAATTGCAACAGTTTGATATATTTCAGATAGCTGGCCTGGGCTGAGATGGAACAGGCTGCATGGCCCCTGAAACCATCAAGAAAGCCTGCTCCTATGAAATATGTTCTGATAAAGCGCCACCATTTATGAAAGGAGGCAGAGAGGATTCCGCTTTTTTTCCCCTGCCTGAAATATTCCTCTGCCATGATCGAGGAAAAATGATTACTCTTATCCATATGTTCTTCAAAGGTTTCACAGTACCAGTGGAGAATATCGCCACGCAGCCTTGTTACCCTGGATCCCGTATTCATCCTGATCTTGTCATGGGGGTTTGTACCTGCCCACCTGCCTTTTTCTGTATCAAACAATCTGATATGCCTGTCGGGGTACCATCCGGAATATTTCATCCACTTGCCGCAGTAATTGGTGAGCCGGTTGAACTGATATCCGTCATATTCAGGATTATCCTTTATTTTAAGTATGGATTCCCTCAGTTCTTCACTGAGTTCCTCATCTGCATCAAGCGACAGCACATATCTGTTGCCGGCAAATCCCAATGCTGAGTTTTTCTGTTCAACATAGCCTTTAAAGGCTTGTTCAATGAATCTGACATTGAATCTGCTGCAGACATCTCTCGTTGAATCATCTGAAAAGGAGTCGACTACAATAATCTCATCAGCAATTCCCTGTAATGAAGCCAGGCATTTGCCTATATGTTTTTCCTCGTTGTAGGATATTATGACACCGGATATTTTAGTCATCTTGTTTTGTTGTTTGGGACCGGGAAAGAATGTTATTATTGTTTTCGGTATTAAAACCTGAGATTCAGTAATTTCAGCCTTCTGACCAGTTCATCGGTGACTTCTTTTTCCTCATCAGCCGAAGCGGCTTCAAAGGTCACGGAAAATCTCAGGTAAGATCCTGCATCATCCCATGGAACCGTTGAGATCTGTGCTTCCCTGATAAGGAATTCCGATACCTCGGAGGCGGAACTGAATGTTTTTCCGTTTCCGGCTCCCACGGGTGCTTTAACATAGCAGTAGAATGAACCTTTTGGCTTTGAGGCGCTGAATCCCGCTTCATTGAGTGCATTTACGAGAAGGTCGAATCTGCGTGAATACTTTTCAACTGTCCTTTCGGTGATTTCAGTATTTTCAAGAGCAGCGATGCCGGCTTTCTGGATGGCTCTGAACTGACCGGAATCAGTGTTGTCCTTGACACTGGCATAGGCACTGACGGCTCTGCTGTTTCCGCATACAAAACCCATTCTCCAGCCTGTCATGTTGAATGCCTTCGACAGGGAATGAATTTCAATACCCACATCCATTGCCCCGTCGGCCGACAGGAAGCTGAGAGGCCGGTAACCGTCATAGGTAAGGGCACCATATGCTATGTCATGTGCCACAACAATGCCATGTTTCCCGGCAAAGGCCACCACCTTATCAAAGAATTCCCTTCCGGCAACAGCGCCGGTCGGATTGTTGGGATAATTAATATAAAGGAGTCTGGCTCTTTTCAGAACCGTACCGGGAATTGAGTCAAGGTCGGGGAGAAAGGAGTTTGATTCGTAAAGGGGCAGGTTAAAGACTTCTCCGCCAAGGTATTTTGTATATGTACCCGTGACAGGATAACCCGGAACAGTGGTGAGCAGCACATCCCCGGGATTGATAAAGCACAGGGGCAGCATGGCAAGGACAGGTTTTGAACCTATTCCGTGCACTATATTTTCATGTGGGTTTATTCCGGATAGTCCGTATACTTTTCCGAGATAGCGTGCCGCTGCCTCCTGGAATTCCGGTATTCCGTTATCGGCATACCAGCGGTTTTCCGGCTTTCCTGCCTCTTCCGACAACACTTTTACAACCAGTTCATCGGCAGGCCAGTCGGGTTCACCCACACCCATGTCTATCAGCCTTATATCCGGATGGGCAAGCTTTGCAGCTGCCTTTGCCCTCTTGATGAGTTCAAACTTGTAAACAGCCGTTGATTTGCCGAAACTTTTTCCGCCAAGCCTGTCGGATATCTTGTCTTCAAAAAAGTCTTTCATTGAATTTATTTAATGATTAATATTTTACAGGGCCTTTAATTTCTGCAGTAATAATCAGATCAATCCGGCATCCTTTGACTGCAGTTCTTCATAGCCGTAAAAACCCCGCAAATGTAATAAATGGCGGCATGAAAAAAAACATAATCGTTCAGCTTAACATTTCATTACAGCTTATGCAATTATGTAACTGACTAAGCCAGAATTTCAGGGAAGCCTGACAGGAAACAGATCCGGAATCTGATTTGTAATCATCTGAAAAGATATGTATATTTGATTAAGAACCTCGTTTAATTCTCTTTATTCATGTTTCTCCGGAAACGTATTATTCATCTTCTTAACAGCTAGAGCCATGAAAAAATACATCTATCTAACCAGTACCCCTGAAGCGCTTGTTGCTTCAATGCTTCCTCCCGAGGGATTCGGAATGTATCTTTCTACCGGTACCAAAAAACGGAACAGGGGACAGAACATCTTTTTCGAGGTGGACCTTGATCAGATCGGAAATATATTTGATATGGAAAGTCTTGAGAAAAGATGTGTCGCAAAAGAGGACGGCAGCCCTAAAAGCTCTGTTTATCTGTCGGTATACAGAGTTCTTGAGATGGTTCCCACATCTGCCCTCAAGAGTCTTTACCTCACTACAGATCATGGTTGTGTTCTTGAACTGAAAAAAGCCCCGTACGACAGTAAAAGAGAATCAGTAAACACTCTTCATCTCTATCAGGAATTGTGTCCTGTCACCCCGCTGGTGGTATCCGACATGACTCCTTCCGCATTTCTGAAAAAACTTACCGACGGATCTATTCCCATCACTCTTCCAAAGCTGTTTTTTGTTGAACTGAAGCTGGGAGAGCTTGCCGCCAATCCGCTCGGCGGTTCTGCGGAACATCTTCCTTATCCCAATATCGGACACATGCGGGATTGCCTCGAGATTCTCAGGGGGGAATATGAAAAACATATGAAAACGGTTCAGAGGGTTTTTTCCGGGACACTTCTGTACAGGACAATTGAAAGCGGCTTCTATGTGGGTTCGAAGGATGAAATAGTTTTTTATCCCTATCCCACAATAAAGGATCTTGAAGATATCAATTATGAATTCTTCAGGGATATCTGATCCGGCTTTTTCAACCGGCATGGTATCCGGAATATTTTCACTGGACAGTCAAATAGATACGGTTTTTAGTTTGGATTAATCAAAAACTAATTTAGTTTTGTACCCGAATTTTTTTCGTATCATACACAACAAAATTTAATTAAAAACTGATATCATGATTAGTAGTCTTTTTTGGATTGTGCCCGTAGCTGCTCTTACGGCCCTGCTGTTTGCATGGATCTTTTACCGGAACATGAAAGCACAGGAAGAGGGTACAGACAGGATGATAGAGATTGCGACCTATGTCAGGGAAGGTGCAATGGCATATCTCAGACGCCAGTACGGTGTTGTTACAAAGGTATTCCTGATCCTTGTCGTACTGTTACTCATACTTGCATATTTTGGAATTCAGAATCCTTTCGTTCCCGTTGCCTTTCTTACCGGGGGGTTCTTCTCCGGTTTATGCGGTTATCTTGGCATGAGGACTGCAACCTATGCTTCCAACAGAACTGCCTGGGCAGCCTCAAAATCGCTTAACCAGGGACTGAAGGTGGCTCTCAGGAGCGGTGCCGTAATGGGACTCGTAGTTGTTGGATTCGGACTGCTTGATATTGCACTGTGGTTCCTTATACTCAACGGATGGGTATTCACGCCGGAACACATGGCAGCCGGCTGGAAATTTGCAGGACTGACATTTGTTCATCCGGGAACTACTGAACATGAGAAACTTATAGAAATAACAGCAGTGATGCTTACATTCGGCATGGGTGCATCAACCCAGGCACTGTTCGCACGTGTGGGCGGTGGTATCTTTACAAAAGCCGCGGACGTGGGTGCTGACCTGGTCGGCAAGGTTGAAGCAGGGATTCCTGAGGATGATCCGCGCAACCCGGCCACCATTGCTGATAATGTCGGTGACAACGTTGGTGATGTTGCCGGAATGGGTGCAGACCTTTATGAATCCTATGCCGGTTCAATTCTTGCAACAGCAGCACTGGGTGCTGCTCTTCCGGGAGTAACCGGAGATCTGCAGATAAAATCGGTCATTGCCCCGATGCTTGTTTCGGCAATAGGCATATTCCTGTCAATTGCCGGCATTTACCTTGTCAGAACCAAGGAATCCGCCACTCCCAAGGCACTGCTGCATGCCCTTCTTCTCGGTACGGGAGGCAGCTCCCTGCTGATCCTGGTTGTTCTGGCCATTATGGCAGCAGCCGACTGGATAACATGGGGTGTTTTCGGAGCAACGGTTTCCGGACTGCTGGCAGGAGTAATCATAGGCCAGTCGACGGAATACTATACTTCTGACGGCAACAAGCCGACACAGGCTATTGCGAAGCAGGCACAACAGGGTCCGGCTACTGTAATTATCGAAGGTATGGCAGTTGGTATGGCTTCAACCTGGATTCCGGTGGTGACCATCGTGATAGGTATTATTGCAGCCTATGGTTTCTCAGGCGGTTTCCAGAATTTTGCAATGGGTGTTTATGGTATCGGTTTTGCCGCTGTCGGTATGCTTTCAACACTGGGTATAACCCTTGCAACCGATGCCTTCGGACCTATAGCCGATAATGCAGGCGGCAATGCTGAAATGTCGGAACTTCCCAAGGAAGTAAGGGAAAGGACAGACGCTCTTGACGGACTTGGAAATACTACTGCAGCAACCGGAAAAGGATTTGCTATCGGATCTGCCGCTCTTACAGCCCTGGCACTGATTGCTGCCTATATGGAGGAAGTGAGACTGTGGCTCGGCAGGGTTATTGACAAAGCTCCTGAAGGATTCAAGCAGATTGGCGATACCCTCTTTTACAAATCCGTCATTCCGCAGGTACAGGATGGTCAGGTTGCAGTCCACATAGGAAGTGCCACCATCAGGGATTTTACTTCAGCATATGATATTACCCTGCTTAATCCCATTGTTCTCGGAGGTATTTTCATCGGCGCAATGATGGCATTCCTCTTCAGTTCAATGAGCATGAAGGCAGTGGGACGTGCCGCAGGAAACATGGTTGAGGAAGTAAGACGCCAGTTCCGTGAAATTCCTGGTATTATGGATGGCAGCGGCAAGCCCGACTATGCACGCTGTGTTGCAATATCAACAGCAGGTGCCCAGAGGGAAATGATCATTCCTTCACTGATGGCTATAGCTGTTCCGCTGCTTATAGGTGTTCTTTTCGGAGTGGCAGGTGTTGTCGGCCTTCTTGCAGGCGGCCTGAGTGCGGGATTTGTTCTTGCATGCATGCTTAACAATGCCGGTGGTGCCTGGGATAATGCCAAGAAATTCATCGAAAGAGGAAATTACGGAGGAAAAAACAGTGAGGCTCACAAGGCATCGGTTGTGGGTGACACGGTTGGTGATCCCTTCAAGGATACATCGGGTCCCGCCCTCAACATTCTGATCAAACTGATGTCAATGGTTTCGGTTGTTCTTGCCGGCCTTACGGTCGCATGGAGCATGCTTGGCTGATCTGTTGAGTCTATAAAATACAAAAGGCTGTCCCGCGTTCCGGGACAGCCTTTTTTTTGACAGGCAGGCTGGTATTTAAGCAGGATTGCGATGACTCCGGATTGCGCATAAATTCATAATTTTGAAAAAACCATTTCATATGATCCTGCCCTCCGTTACAGATATCAGAAGTGCCCATGGACGGATAAAGCCGTTTATTCACCGGACCACCGTTGCAAGCTTTTTTATGGGTATACAACATTTAAAAACGTGTTTGTTGCGAAGGATTATTGATAATCTTATAATTGTTCGGGGTTTAAACCATTTTTCGTGAAAAAAAATTCGAAGAATTTTCTGGGCGGAATTGATATTAAGAAGCCATCCCTTACAGGTTTGATTATCACCCTGGGAATAGTTTATGGGGACCTCGGAACCAGCCCGCTGTATACTGTAAAAGCAATTGTCAATACTGCAGGTGAATTCAATGAATTGCTGATATTCGGTGCCCTTTCCTGTGTTTTCTGGACTCTTACATTACTTACAACGATCAAATATATCATTATTACAACGCACGCTGATAATAAGGGCGAGGGAGGAATTTTTGCCCTTTTTGCCCTGATAAGAAAAAAATCCGCGTGGGCTGCAATTGTTACTCTGATCGGTGCTGGAGCATTACTGGCTGACGGGGTGATAACACCAGCCATAACAGTTACTTCATCAATTGAAGGCCTGAGACTGTTTAATCCCGTAATGCCGGTAGTTCCAATTGTCCTGATAATTTTCGGATTGCTTTTTTCTGTTCAGCAATTTGGCACCAACGTAGTGGGAATATTATTCGGACCCATAATGGTTTTATGGTTTCTTATGCTCGGCATCCTGGGATTTTCGCAATTGATTCATTACCCACGTATTCTGATTGCACTGAATCCCGTATTTGCACTAAGGTTTCTTGTGGAATATCCCGGCGGATTCATTCTCCTGGGTGCAGTTTTTCTTTGTACAACAGGAGCAGAAGCCCTGTATTCGGATCTAGGTCATTGCGGACGTACAAATATCAGGATATCCTGGATATTCGTCAAAACAATGCTTTTGCTGAATTATCTCGGACAAGGTGCATGGTTATTAAGGAATTATACTCCAGGGACACAGGCTATGCCTTTCTTTTCAATGATGCCGGAATGGTTCCTTTTGCCGGGTATCATTCTTTCAACAGCTGCTGCCATCATTGCAAGCCAGGCTCTTGTAAGCGGATCATTCTCACTTGTAAGCGAAGCCGTTTCCCTGAACTTCTGGCCGCCGATAAGAATACTTCAGCCTACTCTGACAAGGAGCCAGATTTATATCCCGTTTGTAAACTGGTCGCTGATGTTTATGTGCAGCCTGGTGGTGATCTTCTTCAGAAATTCTTCAAATATGGAGGCTGCCTATGGTCTTGCCATCACAATTGCCATGTTGATGACCACTTCATTATTAGCCCGGTATTTGTATCAGAAAAATATTGATATTAAGCTTATTGTGTTGTTCCTGGCCGTATTTCTCGCTATCGAAACCAGCTTTCTGATTGCAAATCTTCACAAGTTCAGACATGGAGGCTGGTTCACGCTGATACTGGGAACAGCTTATGGCCTCGTAATGTATGGATGGTATTTCGGAAGAAAGATTAAAAACCGTTATCTAACCTTTGTTAATCTTGAGAATTACAAACAATTGTTTATTGATATCAAGGCGGATAATAGTATTCCCAGAACTGCATCTAATCTGGTCTATATAATAAAAGCAAACCGGATGGAACAGATTGAATCAAAAATTATTTTTTCAATTTTTAAAAAAAGACCAAAGCGGGCTGATAAATACTGGTTATTACACGTGGATATTGTGAATGAACCGTATCGTTTTGAATATAAAGTAACTTACCTGATACCGGATGTTCTTATAAGAATCGACTTTCATCTGGGATATAAAATCGGGAAATCAATAAATCTCTATTTCAGAGAGGTAGTGGAAGACCTGGTTCAGTCGGGTGAAATTAAAATGTTAAGCGGATACAATTTCCTGAAGAAATATGAATTCCAGGGTGATTTTAAATTTATAATTACCGAAAGAATAATTCCCCCGGATTTTAACTTGTCAAAAACCGAGAACTTCATTCTTGCTTTAAATTCACTTATAAAACATCTGAGCCTGCCGGCAGAGAGTGCACTTAACCTTGATCCCACATGTACTGAAGTCGAAAAAATACCGATATTGGTTGAAAAGCCTTTAACTCACAGGGCCAGGAGAAGTTGATGACCAGGTGAGGTAAAAACAGTTCCTGCGTCATTTTCAAAAAGAATGGATTCATGAACCATTGTCATATTTCAAGATTCAGGCTATGAGGAAATTGTCCAAAATAATTTTTAAATTTAAGAGGTAATTATCGAAATAAAAATAACAGGTTTAAAATCAGAGCCAGATGATCTTTCCGTCTCTTCCGGATATTGTAACTGCACATGACAGAATCAGACCCTTTATCCATCATACTCCGGTATTCACCTCAGGTCAGTTGAATAAACTGTTCGGCTGTGAGCTTTTTTTCAAGTGTGAGAACTTTCAGAAGGCGGGAGCTTTTAAATTCAGGGGAGCAACCAATGCAGTAAGGCTCCTCCCGGATGAGGAAAAACAGAAAGGCGTTGTAACCCATTCATCGGGGAATCATGCGGCAGCTCTTGCCCTGGCGTCGGCAATGAACGGTGTAAAGGCATATATCGTGATGCCCGGAACGGCACCTGAAGTAAAGAAAAATGCTGTTGCGGGCTACGGAGCGGAGATCACATTCTGTGAGCCCACAGCTGAGGCGCGTGAAAAAGCTGCCCGGTCCCTGGCTGAAAAGACCGGGGCAGTTCTGATTCATCCCTATGATAATTTTAATGTTATTTGCGGACAGGGAACTGCTGCCCTCGAGCTGATGAGCGAAATAAATGACCTTGATATCATTGTCGCACCGGTAGGGGGGGGCGGACTCTTAAGCGGCACGTCCACTGCTGCCAGGGCTGTCAGAAAAGATATAATAATTGCGGGTGCGGAACCCCTGAATGCAAATGATGCATGGAAATCATTCACTACCGGTGTCCTCTGTCCTTCAGTCAGTCCTGATACCATAGCCGACGGCCTTCTTACCTCCCTGAGTGAGCTCACTTTCTCAATAATCCGTAATAATGTTGACCAGATCCTAACCGTGACTGAAGAAGCAATAAAAGAATGTATGCTGCTGATCTGGGAGAGAATGAAGATAATTGCTGAACCTTCAGCAGCAACCGTGCTCGCGGCCGTAAAGGAAAACCCGGGATTTTTCAGGGGAAAAAGGACGGGTCTTATAATCAGCGGCGGAAATGTTGATTTCCGGAAACTGCCCTTCTGATCCTTTGTCGCCCGCCTTTATCCCCTGCAGTCATGCGCGGCAGAAAGCTACAGAAGGCCCCTTTACGGATCTCTTATCTGGAAAGTGTGAAGTAGGCTACGACCGGATAGTGGTCAGAATACCTTATCTTTACGATATCGAAATATTTACATTTAAAAGCATTGTCATAGAAGATGTAGTCTATCCTGTTGGCCGGGTAGTTTCCCCTGTAGGTAAAACCGGCACCGTATCCTGAATTCACGAATGCATCACCAAGGCCTTTCCGGATCTTTGTATAGGTATAGGAAACGGGGGTGTCATTGAAATCTCCCGCGACGATAACCGGGTATGCCGACAGGTTGATTTGTCCCTTCAGCAGCTCTGCCTGCTGCGCTCTCCTGACAAAGCCGTTCTTAAGGCTGAGGGACAGATCCTTCATTCCCCCCAGGGTATTTCCTTCTTCCTGCTGAATTACTTCCTCGATGAAGGATTTTTCCATGCTTTTCAGTCCGAATGAATGAAGATGGTTGTTGAATATCCTGAATGTGTCTCTGCTGATGATAACATCGGTAAAGATGGTCAGAGCCGGTGAATGCGGATGAATGATCTCACCCCTGCCTGCCACGGGAAACCTGCTGAATGTGACAACTCCGTAGAACCTGTTCCTGCCGCTCCCGATGACTTTCAGGTGCGACTGGTAATCGTTGCCCAGGTAATCCCTGATCTCCCTTACTTTCTGATCAGGATTTCCCCTGCCGTAAAATTCCTGGAGGCAAATAATATCCGCTTCCTGCTTCTTAAGGAACTCGAGTATTTCTTTTTCTGATCCCTTATTTCCTTTCTCAAAAGCGTTAAAAAGCCTGATATTGTAACTCAGCACCTTAAAGGTACCCGCCGTTTCGCTGTCCGGCCTTGAAAGCCTCAGGTAATTTGTCAGGTGACCATAACCGGCTGCAATTACAATAACAGATATAAGGGCTTCATATTTCAGAAGCAGGGCCCAGGTTATGGCCAGCAGGATGTTTGCAAGAAGTATGTAGGGATAGGCCAGGCCAAAGAGGGCCGGCAGTGCAAATCTCGCAGGACTGATATGGACAGCCAGGTAGGAAAGGAGGAGTGTGAATGCAAAAATCAGATTCACACTGAGGAGGATCTTATAGATTATTTTTCTCAAATTAAAGCCTGATATGTTTATCAGTTTTTCTTTTGGCTTTCACTGAACAAGGTGTCTTTTTCTTCTTTTGTCAGACTGTCATAACCGCCCTTGGAAATCTTGTCAAGAATCATGTTGATTTTTTCCTGCCTTTCGGATTTAATCCTGTTGTATTCATAATCGGTTTTCGGTTTTTTATGAATGATTTTCTTTTTCTCCGGAGCCTTGAAGATTGTGGTGAGAAAATCAATTATCCTGTTGATTCCCCTGCCGGCGTCCCTTCCTTTCCTGAGATTGACCGAATAGAAATAGCCGAACAGGGCCCCTCCGATATGGGCAAGCTTCCCTCCCGAATTGACCGAGAAATCCACAAATGAGGTCAGAAGAAAAATCACGAGGGCAACATAGATTATCTTCACCCTTCCGATAAGAAAGAGGTGGATTGTATAATTGGGCACATAGGCTGCTATTGCAATCACAATTGCCATTACCGATGCGGATGCACCTATTGCGACCGATTCATGGACTATTTCCCTGAAGGCAGGGAAGACATTGAATGATAATATATATACAAGGGCCCCGCTTAAACCTCCAAGCAGATAAACCGCAACAAGCTTTCTCTGATCAAGGAATTCCAGAAATATCATTCCGAACCAGTAAAGCCAGAGCATATTGAACAATATATGCCATATATCCTTGTGTGTGAACATATATGTTATTACCGACCATGGTCTCAGAACAAGCTTGTCAAATGATGAGGGTACTGCGATCAGGTCAACGGTTTTTGATGTGATCGACGGATTACTGAGAAGGAATGACAGTATTGAAATGGCGGTAACAATGATAAATACAGCTATATTTATATAGATCAGCTTGTTGAGATTGCTGCCCTTCCTGTAGGTATGCCTGAGCTTGTAAAGTATTCCCATCAGTACAATGTCTTGGTGGTTCTTCTCCAGTATCTGATAAGAATATATCCGAAAAGCATTCCCCCGAGATGAGCTGCGTGGGCGATATTGCTTCCGGGCTGGGTGAATGCCAGGTATAGTTCTATTCCCCCGTAAGCCAGGACGAAGTATTTGGCCCTGATGGGAATCGGGGGGAAAAGAAGCATCAGTTGAGTGTTTGGAAAGAGAACGCCGAATGCAAGCAATATTCCGAAAACTGCCCCGGAAGCTCCTACGGTCGGGGTATTGAGCAATAGCTGCAGTTTCTGCATGCCGGGATCGGCAAACTGCCGGTTTCGTGACAGCAGGGAAGCACCTTCATTGATAACGGTATGAACCTGTTCCGGACTCAGGGTCTTTATAAGATTGTTATATTCAAGGCCAATGACCGTTTCATGCACAAGTGCCGCCCCCAGTCCGCAAACCAGGTAATAGATCAGGAATCGTTTCGGTCCCCATACATTCTCCAGTATCTGTCCGAAAAGGAACAGTGCATACATATTGAAGAAGAGATGCCAGAAACCCGCGTGCATGAACATGTGTGTAAGGATTTGCAATGGCTTGAAACTTTCCGATTTGGGAAAGTACAGGCCAAGCAGGCCGGTAAGATTGTAATTTAATGCACTGCCAATGACCCAGGTAGCCAAAAGCATTATCACATTGACCATTATCAGGTTTTTGACTACTGTGGGCAACGTTAAAAACCCTCTGCCGAATCCGTTCATCTATCCTTTTTTAATAAATCTGGCTTAAGGACCAGATAGAGCTTCAAAGCTAATATTTCTGAATTAATCAGGCAAATTGCCATATATACTATCTGAATTTTCTGTCGAGTTCCTCCATGGTAATAATGCTTATCACAGGTTTGCCCCCGGGTGAATAATTGGGTGAGGGACAAGCAAAAAGGCTGTCAAAAAGATCTTCCATTTCCTTCTGGAACAATATTTTCCCATAAGGAATGGCTGAAGCTGAAGCCATTGCCGCAGCCACTTTTTCACCGGCTCCGGAAGCCGGACCGGAAGGAGCATTTTTGTATTCTGCAATCAGAATATCCAGCATGTCCTTAGGATCAGTATTAACCGCAGCTGAAGGCCTTCCCTTGATTATTATCCTGTTTTTCTCCCTGAACTGAATGATAAAACCAAGATATTTCAGTTCCGGCTCAATTTCCCTGAGCAGACTGTAATCCACAGGATCAATGTCAATGGGAACAGGGAAAAGCTCAGTCTGGCTTGCCGGGGAATGCCTGTTCAGGCTCTCCATATACCGGTCATACAATACACGTTCATGTGCCCTTTTCTGGTCAATCAGCATCAGTCCGGACTTTACCGGACAAACAATGTATTTGCTTTTTATCTGGAAAAACTTCCTTTCAGTATCTTCCGGGCTTCCCGGTATTACGGACTGTCCGCTGCTCCGGAAGCCGGCAGGGTATAGTTTTTCCCAGTTTGTGACATTCTCCCGGCCGAACCTTGAGATAAAATCAGGTTTTCGGCTGGCATCTTCTTCATTTTCAAAAGGATTGAAAAGAGGATTTACCGGAATAAGGGGTTTTTCCGGAACGGGTGACGAGGCAGTTCTCACCGGTATGTCCACAAGTGCTTCATTCTCAAAATCGATCGAGGGGGCTATGTTGAACCTGCCGAGGGCCTCCCTGACGGATGCCATGAGAATCTGCCAGACGGCACGTTCATTCTCGAACTTGATCTCGGTTTTTGTAGGATGGATATTTATGTCAATTGTTTCCGGATCAGTTTCCATGAAAATGAAATAGGAAGGAATTGTATCCGGGGGAATGATTTTCTGATATGCTTCCATAACAGCCTTATGAAAATAAGGATGTCTCATGTAGCGCCTGTTCACAAAGAAGAACTGATCCCTGCAGGAACGGCGCACAAATTCCGGCTTGGTTATGAAGCCTTTAACGTTAACAATCGTGGTTTCTGTTTCCAGGGGAATAAGTTCCCGGTTTATCTGCCTGCCAAATATACCTATTATCCTCTGACGGTTATTTGCCGGTGAAAGGTTATATACTTCCGTATCGTTGTGCAGGAGTGTGAATTTTATATCGGGATGCGTCAGTGCCACTTTCTGAAATTCAATAATAATATTCCTCATTTCGGTATTATCGGATTTCAGGAATTTCCTCCTTGCCGGAATGTTGTAAAAAAGATTTTTCACGGAGAAGTTTGAGCCTTTCGGACAGCTGCAGGGTTCCTGGCTTTCAACCCTTGATCCGTTTATCGCTATCATTGTTCCGACCTCCTCGTCCTCCCTCCGGGTTTTCAGTTCCACCATGGCCACTGCGGCTATTGATGCAAGGGCTTCTCCGCGGAACCCCTTTGTCTTAATGCTGAAAAGATCATTTGCCGATGATATTTTTGATGTGGCATGCCTTTCAAACGATAGTCTTGCGTCAGTCTCCGACATGCCGCTTCCGTCATCCGTTACCCTGATGAGCGTTCTTCCCGAATCCCTGATTATCACGTTTATGGCAGTGGCTCCGGCATCAACGGCATTCTCCATGAGTTCCTTGACCACTGAAGCAGGTCTCTGGATAACCTCTCCGGCAGCAATCTGGTTGGCAACAGAGTCGGGCAGTAATTTTATTATATCCGGCATCAGTACTTAAATTGAAACAATAGGACAGGCAGGTTTAAACTTTCCATGATACCGGCAAATATATCAATAATTGCCGGATAGCTTTTCATTCATTGGCAGAAGAAGATTACCGGAATTCTTAAAGGATACTTATCTTTGAAAAAAATAGAGGAGAGATGAAAAAAGTTCTGTTTGGATTTGTTCTGATGTCATCCATGGTTTTTTTGCTTTGTTCCTGCAAGTCAGAAAAAGGAACGCTGAGTGTAATGACATTCAATATCCGGTATGATAATCCGCACGACAGCGCCAATGCCTGGCCGAACAGAATACCTGTCGTATGTGACTTCCTGAATGCAGAGAAGCCCGATCTTATTGGCATGCAGGAAGTTCTTTACCAGCAGTATACTGTGCTTGATTCAGCCTTAAGTGATTACGGATCGGTAGGCGTTGGCAGGACTGACGGCTTAAAGGCAGGTGAAATGAATCCCGTCTTTTTCAGAAAAGACAGGTTAGAGCTTATCAGAACAAAAACATTCTGGCTTTCCGAAACTCCCGAAGTTGCCGGATCAATGGCATGGGGGGCGGGATTGCCAAGGATTGTGACCTGGGTTGAGCTGGCCGATAAGGAGAATGACCTTCATTTCTATTACTTCAACACTCATTTTGCGCATGATTCGGATTCCGCAAGAACAAGAAGCGCCAGGCTTCTTCTTGAAAAAGCTGACAGCATTGCTGCCGATTTCCCTATCATCATAACGGGGGATCTGAACATGCTTCCGGAGAGTGAAGGATATTCAGTGCTGACCGGACCTTTTGAAAGTGTTCCCCTGTTGAGGGATTCATATGAAATATCGAAAAAGACTCCCGAAGGACCGGTATATACTTTCAATAATTTCAGGGACAAACCCGGACCGGGAAGAATTGACTTTATCCTGGTAAGGGACGGAATGAAGGTTCTTGACCACAGAACAGTGATCAGAAAGGAAAAAGGTGTTTTCATATCGGATCACTGGCCCGTTATTGCAACAGTGGCATTTTAATGAACCGGCTGACGATGTCCTTTGCCACGGCAGCGCAGACAGTTTGCCCCGCTGCTCCAGGCAGCGCAGACGATTTATTCTGCCGGCTGTTTCTATGCGGTTTTTCTGTATCTCCTCACTGCAAAGGCGGTGAATATTACTGCCAGAACCGCCAGGGAGGCAATATCCCTGTATATATCACGAAAACCTGATCCCTTGAGCATGATCATACGGTTAATCCTTATCAGGTAAGCCATCGGATTGGCCATGTTAAACTTAATTGCCCAGGATGGCATACTTTCAAAGGGAGTGAATATACCGCTCATTAGTATAAGTATCATCATGAAGAAATATGCAACGAACATGAATTGTTGCTGACTTGACGAAAAATTGGATATAAACAGCGCTATCCCGAGTACACTTATCATAAAGATTGCAGCACAGAGAAAAAACAATCCTATGCTTCCCTCGAAGGGTATTCTGAAGACGAGCTTCCCGAGAGCCAGACCGAGAGCCAGATCGAAAAGCCCTATTATGATGAAGGGAACCATCTTCCCCGTAATGAACTGATGCTTTCTTATGGGTGTCACATTTATCTGTTCAATGGTGCCTGCCTCCTTTTCCTTTACAAGGTTAAGCCCTGCAAGAAGAAACCCGATGGCAGTGACGAGTATAGCCAGTATTCCCGGAAGCATGTAATGGCTGTAAACCAGGTTTTCATTGTACCAGAACCTGTTTGTAATTTCAGTGCGGGGAATAATTCCTGCTGTGGCAATGCTTCCGGGATTATCAGCAATAATGTTCAGGTTGTAATCGTGAATGACACCGTTGAGATAAGCCCAGGAAAGCTGTGCGGTTGTTGCATTGATGGCATTGATTGATGCATGAATGGCAGCCGGGTTTCTGTTTCCGATATCCCTTCCGAAGCCTCCCGGTATGCGCAGAATAAGATCGTATCTGTTTTTGTCGAGCAGATTGCGGGCTTCATTTTCAGAAAATGTTGAATGACTGACTCTGAAGAAGGTGGAACCTTCAAGCTGGCCGATCAGTTTCCGCGATTCAGAAGTCATATCCATATCAATTATGCAGAGCTTTACTTCCCTGATCTCAAATGTCACGGCAGGTACCAGTATTAGCATCTGAACCAGGGGAACGGCGAATATAGCCTTCCCGATCATCCTGTCACGGAAGATCTGCAAAAATTCTTTTCTGA
This sequence comes from Bacteroidota bacterium, assembly GCA_029547705.1. GTDB lineage: Bacteria > Bacteroidota > Bacteroidia > Bacteroidales > VadinHA17 > LD21. The sequence goes on from JAKPOU010000017.1 coordinate 52,122, forward strand.
TAAGGAATAATATGGTTCTCATTTTTTATTCAATCTTTCATGCTGTATTGTTGCCGGATCCTTTTCCGTTTCTGTAACTTTTCCCTGTTCCTTTCCCCGGCACTTATTCCAGCCTTATTTTAAAGTTCCTTATGCTTATTCCCAGGAAGACAATGGTCATAAGCGTGAGAATAAGTGTTTCCTTCCATACGTAAGAGAAGCTTTTGCCCTTTATCATTAAGTTCTTTATTATCACAATAAAATACCTCGGAGGCAGTACTGATGACAGCACATCATAGATTTTCGGCATGTTTTCAATCGGGAAGATAAAGCCCGACAGCAGTATTGTAGGGAGCATCAGTCCGATAAGTGAAATGAAAATTGCCTGCTGCATGTTTGCCGTGAATGTTGAGATGAGTATTCCCAGTGAGAGGCTCATCATTATGTACAACATGGTTTCGGCGAGAAGAAGAGCCAGGCTTCCTCTGACCGGCAGGTCAAACACCAGCCATGAAAGCAGCAGTATCACGATGACATTGATGAAGGAGAGAAAGAAATAGGGCATCACCTTTCCTATTATTATCTGTGAAGGTTTCAGCGGCGACACGAGAAGTACTTCCATTGTTCCGAACTCTTTCTCGCGGGCTATTGTGATGGAGGTCATCAGCGCGCAGATAAGGATAAGAATAAGGGTTATCACTCCCGGAACGAACATATAATGACTTTTAAGACCGGGATTGTAGAACATCCTGACTTCAGGCTGTACGGGAAGCGGAGCTGTCATCCCGGGTGCCGTATACTCCCGGTTGAAATCAGATATGATTGCCGAGGCGTAACTGGTTATAAGTGTTGCCGTATTTGGTTCTGAACCATCGGCTATAATGCTTATTGTGGTCTGTCTGCCGCTTAGAAACTCACGTCCGAAACCCGCCGGGAAAATTATTACTGCTTTCGCCCGGCCGCTTTTCATAACCCTGTCTGCCTCCTCATAGCCGGCCAGATCCGCGGTTCTGCTGAAGAAACCCGAAGAACAGATCCTGTCCGATATCCCCGTGCTTATTTCATCCTTTGAAAGATCAAGAAAAGCTATGCCCGCATTTTCTATATCAGTGCTTATAACAAAGCCGAATATCAGAATCTGTGAGGCAGGTATCCCGAAAAGGATTATCAGTGTACGGAAATCCCTGAATATGTGCAGAAATTCTTTTTTTACAAATCCAAAAAATCTTTTCATGACATCTGGTGTTCAGGATTGCTTTTCAGGGTTTCTCTTGTCTGTTCAGAATATTTTTTCATAATCGTTTTATTGCTCCTGAGCGTTTTTTACGGGATTTTTTCTTTTTTTCAGGCGAAGCTTTATTCTGAGGTTCCGGAACACCCGGACCGGCTCAGACTATCTTCTCGGGGGATCTTGCAATTTTTACAAAAACCTCATCAATACTGACAGCATTATATTGTTTTTTAAGATTTTCCGGTGTGTCGAGCGCAACAATCCTTCCCTCGCTCATTATTGAAATACGGTCACAGTATTCGGCCTCATCCATGTAATGTGTCGTGACAAACACGGTGATGCCGCGTGAGGCTGATTCATAGATCAGTTCCCAGAACTGGCGCCGGGTCAGCGGATCGACCCCTCCGGTAGGTTCATCCAGAAAGACGATTTTCGGATCGTGCAGAACGGCCACTGAGAAAGCAAGCTTCTGTTTCAGTCCAGGCGGAAGGGATGCAATCAGCCTGTCGCCGTATTCCTCAAAACTGAGCCTGCTGAGAAGGTCGGCGGTTTTTCCGGTGATCTCCCTTTTACGCAGGCCGTAGATGCCTCCGAAAAGCATGATGTTCTCCTTTACGGTCAGATCCTCATAGAGTGAAAATCTCTGACTCATATAGCCTATGTTCCTTTTTATCTGCTCCGCTTCGTTTCCTGCATCAAATCCGGCAACCCTGACAATCCCGGATGTGGGTTTTGACAGCCCCGACAATATCCTGAGGGCAGTTGTCTTTCCCGCTCCGTTTGCACCCAGGAAACCGAAAATCTCACCTTCATACACTTCAAAATCCAGTCCGTCGTTGGCCGTGAAGCTTCCGAATTTTTTCACAAGATTCCTTACGTATATTACCGGAATGTCTTTCATGTCTTTTATTATGTCCCTGACCTGTCCTTTCAGCAGGAACAGGCCGGCTGTTTTTTCTATTTGTCCTGCATCTCTATTTGTCCTGCATCAGTTCAAGGAACCTGTCTTCGATTCCTGCCCTGGTTTCACTTATTGTTGCATCACTGATTCCCATGCTGTTCAGGTATCCGGTAAGTGAGTGGTCCTGTTCATTGTCCCTGAAGGTCAGATGTACCGAATCTCCGAAGGGGTAGGCTGTAGCGGTTCCCGGGAAATTTCTCAGGGCATTTATAAGTTTGTACTTTTCAGAAGATTTCACACTGAAAATTTTCCTGCTGAATTCTTCTCTGATCTTTTCCGGAGGATTTACTGACAAGATCTGTCCTTTCTGAATGAGTGCCACCCTGTTGCATCGCATTGCCTCGTCCATGTAGGGAGTGGATGCAATGATTGTGATATTTTCCTCCCTGAGCCTGTTGAGCATTTCCCAGAATTCGGAGCGTGATACGGCATCAACTCCCGTAGTCGGCTCATCCAGTACAAGCAGTCCGGGTTTATGAATAAGGGCACAGGAGAGGGCAAGTTTTTGTTTCATGCCCCCGGAGAGTTTCCCTGCCAGTCTTTTCCTGAAAGGCTCAATATGAGAATAGACATCCCGGATGAGATCATAGTTTTTCCTGACGGTAGTTCCGAACACCGTGGCATAGAAATTCAGGTTCTCTTCCACCGTAAGATCATGATAAAGGCTGAACCGTCCGGGCATATAGCCGATATTCCTTCGGAGCTCCCTGTAGCCGGTTTTGCAGTCGAGGCCCATGACGGTCATTCTGCCTGCGTCGGGAAGCAGCAGGGTTGTTATTATTCTGAACAGGGTGGTTTTGCCGGCACCGTCAGGGCCGATAAAGCCGAATATCTCCCCCCTGTTCACTTCAAAGGATATGTTTTTGAGAGCTTCCGTATCTCCGAAGCTCTTTCCTATGCCCTGTGCCTCAATGATTTTTTCCATGCTTTTCAGAAGATTGCTTCCCCCGGCATTCCGGCTTTCATGCTGCCGTCGTTCCTTACCTCAATGCTTACTGCATACACAAGTGTTACTCTTTCTTCCTTTGTCTGGATTATCCTGGGCGTGAATTCAGCCTTTTCCGATATATGGCTTATCCTGCCGGGGAAACTCCTGTATCCTTTTTCCCCCTCATCAATCCTGACGGTGCATTCACTGCCGACTCTGAGAGATCCCAGCTGTCCTCCGCTGACATACACCTTCAGCTTCAGCAATGACAGGTCGGCTATTTTAACCAGTGGCCTGCCGGCTGTGGTCATTTCCCCTGCCTCGGAATATTTTTCAATAAGGGTTCCCCCGATGGGGCTCCTGACACAGCTGCGGGCCAGCTGTTCAGCGAGTGTTGCCTTTTTTGTTTCAAAAACCGTCAGTTCGGCAGCAACAGATGCCTTCTGGGTATTGTTTGCAGCAGCCTGTTTCTGCAATACTTCCACCTGGCCCGCAAGATCATCATACTGCTTCTGTGTGGCCGCATCATTCTTCAGCATGTTTTCAATGCGGGCGATATTCACCCTGAGATTGGCAATCTGCTGTCCGATAATGTCATTCTGGGCATTTATGGAAGCGATGCGGGTACTTACACTTCTCATGGCGGCATCTATTTCAGCTTTCTGAAGATGGAAAAGCATGGTGTCAACAAGTGCAATCTCATCACCCTTTTCGATTTCAGATCCTTCTCTGGCCTCAAACCTGAGGATGCGCCCGCTTGTCTCTGACGAGACAATTACTTCAGTGGCTTCAAAATTGCCGTATGCATCAGCTTCACCGGATTTGCCGCTGCAGGCTGCAAGCATTGATGCTGTAATGATTACCAGGGATATATTCCTCATAATAAATGATTATTGATTTATTCTGTCAGTCTTGGGCTTATCGGTTTCACGCCGTGCATCACGCCGCGCCGGTTTGTTGTTATTCTATCTCTTTTCCGCATATATTCAGATATTCAATCCTTGCCATTGCAAGGTTTATCCTGTGAATCTCATAGTTTATAACAGCCTCTTTTTCGGAATTGAGTACATTCATAAATTCCGTGGCAGTTATCGTCCCGTTGTCATACTGTGATCCTGCTGCTGCGGTAATCCGTTTCCTCAGGCCGATGAGTTCCGTATCGCTGAGGAGCAGTGATTCCAGACTTGAAATTTCAGCACTCTTGGCATCCAGAAGCCTTTTCAGATTGTCTTCCATGTCATTCTTCCTGGCCTGTATCAGGTTCTGCCGGAGCGAGACTATCTGTTTTTCATTTCTTGCCTTGTTCCAGTCGAATATGTTCCATCTGATTCCTGCCCCGAGAATATAATATGGTGCAAATTCATCCCTGAAGAAATTGTTTCCGGGCGGATTTCCGTATCCGAAAGTGGCAAAACCGAATGCCCTGGGCATACGTTCACTGTTAATGAGGCTCAGGGATGCATCAAGCTGCTCCCTGCGGAGATCGAAAATCCTTAATTCGGGACGTGCAAGTTCATCTGTCAGTTCTTCCTTTACCGGCGGCAGCACAAACCGAACCGAGGTATCTATTTCAGTTCCGGTGAGAGCGGACAGGATTCTGAGAAGGGATTTTTTTCTGATTCCGTTTTCGGTGAGCTGTTGTTCAAGCTTTAACCTTTCCGATGAAAGAACATCAATATCCGATTTCAGGATCATACCGTTCAGGACTGCCGAATTCAGAGAGGCGATTCTTCTATCTATTACTTCCAGGTAGTTTTGCAGCAGCTCTTTCTGCCTGTCGAGCAGCATCATACTGAAATAATGACTGTTTACCTGTGCACGAAGTTTATAGAGATCGGACTCATTCTGTTTTTTGCTGATATGGAGATCCGCTTCTTCCAGGGCCCTGGCACTTTTTATGGCACCACCGTCATATATCATCTGACTGATATCAAGAGTGATCCTGTACTGTTCATGGGGGAGGGGTTTCAGAAGCCCGCCGGTTCCCGGAAGGGGAAGTGAACCTATTGCATCCTCCATGTTCACAACTGATGAATTATATATGAAACTGCCGTTTGCATCAAGCGACGGGAGCCAGCCTTTTAAAAGATTTCTGTTCCTTATTTGCCAGATATTGTCGTAAACCTCTTTTTCGGCAGACAAGGGAGCTGTTGCATATGCCATTTCATAGCATTCCTTCAGTGTAATGACTTTCTGGGCCTTAAGCGGCATGATCCCTGTCAGGACAATAAAAAGTAAAAAATATAGCTTTTGCATGTCAGTATATTGTTTCATCTGTGATTACCTGCCTGCGGTTCTCTTTTCCCGGCGGATCTGACCTTTGGAGTCTGCTTCCGGTAACTGCTCCCGGTTTTTAATCGCCCTTATAACAAACTCTGCTGCATATTCTTTCCTTTTTTCGATAAAACTGTCAAAATCATAATCCTCTTTTTCGAACATGGCTGTGATTATATTTTTAGCAATGAAGGGAAATAAGCTCAGTGAGGCAATGGAAACCATCAGCTGGGGAATTGAATCAGCGGACACGTTGAATCTTTCAAGTTCCTCACTGTGCTGTTCTGAAAGCACTGTCCATATTTTCATGATAGGGGTATCCTTTACGAGCTTCTCAACCCTTGAAGGATTCCGGTATATTTCATTCAGGAGAAAGACGGGCAGCCGGGGATTATTATGCAGTAAATCAATATGCTCCCTGTAAAAAAGCCTGATCTTTTCCTCAAAGGAAAGGTTTTTGTCAAACACGGGTATGAGTTTCCTGAATATCCTGTCAGCTATATTTTCAAAAACAGCATTGAAAAGCCGCTCCTTTGTCCGGTAATAATAATGCAGCAGGGACTTGTTTATTCCCGCATGATCGGCAATATCCCGCATGCGGGCCCCGTCAAAGCCTTTTTCAATGAAAATCTCCGTGGCTGAATCGAAGATCTTCTCTTCTGTTAACTTGTCTTTTTCAGTCATGGAATTTAACCGTAAAATTTAATCAATAAGATTAAATATATAATTTAAATTTAAAATTTAATCGTATGGTCAAATTTAAAACAAATAATTGACATGTATGACTATTCACCTGAAAAAATCTATCTTTGATTCTGCCGGGAGGGTTTTATCCGGCCCAGAAGCGGAGAGGAAGAAGGTATGTGATACGGGGAAGTACAGGAACATACCGGCTTTCAGGACCGGATTATTTCAGACCGGCAGATCTCTGTTTTGTAGGAAAACCTGTAATAATCACCAAAAAATAACAGATATGGCAAAAGTAGCAATGCTCGGGGCCGGTTTTATCGGCGACTTTTACACTTCTTCCATTCATGCCCTCAGAAGCCGTGACAGGGTTCATGTTATCTATTCCCGTGATGAATCACGCGGAAAAGCCTTTGCAGGGAAACACGGAATACCTAAATGGACAACCTCGATGAAGGAGGCAGTTGAGAATCCTGAAGTTGATGCTGTCGTTATAGGGCTTCCCAACAATCTTCACCTTGAAGCTGTTGAGCTTGCCGCATCGGCAGGCAAGGCCGTTCTCTGCACGAAGCCCCTTGGCCGCACTGCGGATGAAGCCTTAAGCATGCTGGAGGCGGTTGAAAAAGCGGGTGTCTTCAACGGTTATCTGGAAGATCTTGCTTATCCCCCGAAAACACTTAAAGCCCTTGATGCGATAAAAACCGGCAGTCTTGGCCAGGTTATCTGGGTGAGGTCGAGGGAGTCGCATCCCGGTCCTCACAGTGACTGGTTCTGGACAAAAGAGCTTTCCGGCGGCGGTGTGCTCCTTGACATGGGATGTCACTGCATTGAGATAGCACGCAATTATATCGGAAAGGACATTCGTCCTGCCGAAGTGATGTGTGTTGCGGACACCCTTGTAAAGCCGATAGATGCCGACGATAATTCACTCGGATGGGTGAGGTATGAGAATGGTGCAATCGGTCAGTTTGAAGCAAGCTGGACCTTCCGCGGGGGAATGGATCTGAGGGATGAAGTGATGGGAACGGAAGGAACGGTCTGGATCAATAATTTTCTCCGTACGGGATTTGAAATGTTCACGGCAGGAGACCGCAAAGGATATGTCGCCGAGAAGGCGGAAACTGAGCAGGGTTGGCTTTTCCCCGTGGGGGATGAACTGGCTGAGCTCGGTTATTACAATATGTTTACCGATATGTTCAATGCCATGGAAAACAAGCTGGAACCGCTTGAAACATTTTATGACGGATATATTGTGAATGAGATCATTGATGCATGCTACAGATCGGCAGAAACAAAAAAATGGGAGCCTGTCAGACTCAGGGTCTGGCGCGGCAGGGAAAAAACAGAACCGGTTTCCGGGATACGCGAATATGACAGGGACCATCTTTTTGTTAAGGAGGAAAGAATGCCGGACGGAACGGTAAAGCTGATTCTCAGGGAAAAGAAAACGGGTAAAATTCTGCAGAAAATTCTGAAGAAATGACCTGTGTCCTTCATTCACAGAATATAAATATCGTTACTTTTGCGGAATAATCCGATATATATGAAAAGGATAGTTTATTCTTCCCTTGCACTGACTCTGATGCTGGTTCTGCTTCAGGGGTGCAGGGAAAAGCCATGGAACGGGAATGATGATCCGGTTATTCCGCGCGAAACGCTGATCACAAACAAGTGGATAAAGGATAACATGACAGATGTGTATTACTGGAACGACAAGATGCCGAAGATTGATTACACCCTGGAGCCTGATCCAGAACAATACTTTAGAAAGCTGCTCTACAAGGATGAAGATAAATGGTCGAGAATAACCAGTGATTATCCCTCACTCAAGGCAGACCTGGAAGGCAAGCCGCTCACAATGGGATACGCCCCCGCCTTTTTTCTTATAGGCGACAACAAGATAGTAATAGTTGTGAAATATGTGTATCCGGGTTCGGCAGCAGCCGAAGTGGGTCTGAAAAGGGGTGATATTATTCTCTCCATCGACAATACCCAGATGGACAAATCAAACTATTATGACCTGTATTCAGGTGATAACTACACGGTACAGATGGGCCGGCTTGAGGGAAACAGCCTTGTGCCGACGGGAGAGTCTAAGTCCCTCCGGGCAAGGGTCACTGTTACGGATCCTCTCATTCATCACTCTGTGATAGATGTGGACGGGCACAAGATAGCATATATGGTATATGTTGAATTTATTGCCGGTGAAGGCAGTAAATTCCTTCTGGAAATGGATAATATCCTGAATAGTTTCAAAGCTGAGGGCGTTACGGACCTTGTTGTGGATCTGCGTTACAATCCCGGCGGGGAAATCAGTGCAGCAGTGCACCTGGCTTCTGAAATAGCACCCTGGGAAGTGATAAGCGGAGGAAGTACACTTATTACCCTGAAGTACAACAAGGAGCTGGAGGCATACCTGAGAAGCGACATGCAGAAATATGGCAGCTATCTTGCCCACAAATTCAAGACAACATCTGCCAACCTGGACCTTGACCGTGTGTTTTTCCTGACCACTTCAGGCACTGCTTCGGCCAGCGAACTGGTGATAACCGGCCTGGATCCCTACATGGATGTGGTGAAGATAGGAGAAGCGACATACGGGAAATATGCCGGGGCCTGGGTGATACCGGATGATAATGAAAAATGGGCAATTCTGCCGATTGTTTCCAAATATTCAAATAATGACGGATATACTGATTTTGTGAACGGACTGCCGCCGGATTATGAAATTGAAGACGACCTGTTTGAGGCAGTTCAGTTTGGAGACACCGATGATCCCATGCTCGCCAAAGCCATTGAACTGGCAACGGGAAAGAAATATGCTCCTAAACGCATGAGAAAAGGGGAAATCCCCAAATATCCCGAAATAATGCCCGAACGGATGAAACTGAGATCGAGCCTGATTTTACAGGGATGTGAAATAAACCAGTACGTTGATTGAAAAGAGAAGGTCTGTGATCATAAAGGCCTGCGCCTGATCCTGAGGCTGTTGGTCACAACGCTTACTGAACTGAGCGCCATTGCGGCACCTGCAATCATCGGATTAAGAAGGAATCCGGTGAAGGGATATAGTATTCCAGCAGCTATTGGTATTCCGATTACATTATAAATAAATGCCCAGAACAGGTTCTGTTTTATCGTTCTGACGGTCTGCTTCGACAATCTGATTGCCTGAGGAATGCGGCTGAGATCTGAAGAAACGATTGTCATTTTCGCAACATCCATTGCAATATCCGAGCCTTTCCCCATCGCTATGCTGACGTCAGACCTGGCCAGTGCCTGAGAATCGTTGATACCGTCGCCTGCCATTGCCGTTACCTTGCCCTGTTCCTGAAGCCGGAGAATGAAATCATCCTTGTCCTGCGGAAGAGCTTCGGCCAAATAACTGTCAATTCCTGCTTCCGCAGCCATTACAGCGGCAGCATGCCTGTTGTCACCCGTTACCATGTGAACTTCGATCCCCATCTGATGAAGCTGTCTTATTGCTTCAGCAGAAGATTCCCTTATCCTGTCGGATACGGCAAATGCACAAAGGACCTGTTCCCAATCAGAGAAGAAGGATACGGTCTTTGCATCATCTTCCCACCGTGAGGATGCCTCTTGTATCTCTTCATCGACAGATATGCCTTTTTCTGTCATCAGGGATCTGTTTCCCACGTAATAGGTACTTCCATCAATAACCGCGCTGATGCCCCTGCCGGTTATGACATTGAGGCTGAGCGGAACGGAATTGCTCATTATTCCGTTGTTTTCAAGGAATTCAACCAGTGGTTCCGCGAGAGGATGATCATTGTTTTTCTGGATGGAATACAGGATTCTTCCATACACATCCTCAGCTGTGTTTTGTTTCCACAGCAGATCCTTCACTGCCGGCTCGCCGAGTGTTATCGTTCCGGTTTTGTCAAGTACAAGTGCATTGATCCTGTGGGCTGTTTCCAGACTTTCGGCATCCCTGATCAGGATACCGTGATCAGCACCCTTGCCTATACCTGTCATGATTGCAGTGGGGGTGGCAAGTCCGAGGGCACAGGGACAGGCAATAATGAGAACAGTAACCACTGCCAGCAGACTGTGGGTGAGGGCATTTTCTCCTCCGGCCAGCATCCATGCGATTCCGCTCAGCAGTGCAACGGCGATCACAACCGGCACAAAGACAGCCGCAACCTTATCGACAAGCTGTTGTACGGGAGCCTTGCTTCCCTGTGCCTCCCTCACCATTTTTATGATCTGGGAAAGAAGTGTTTCATCTCCTACCTTCTCTGCCCTGAAATGAAATGTGCCTTTCTGGTTTATTGTTCCGGCAAAAACCCTGTCATGTTCCGCCTTTTCAACGGCCAGAGGTTCTCCCGTAAGCATGCTTTCATCCACGAATGATCTTCCTGAAACAAGGGTGCCGTCCACGGGAACCCTGTTTCCGGGTTTGACAAGCAGTATGTCGCCCCTGTTGACTTCTGTAACGGGAATGTTCTCCTGACTGCCGTCTGATCTGATGATGGTCACTGTTTTTGTCTGCAGGCCGATAAGTTTTTTCAGTGCCGATGATGTATTGGCTTTGGCTTTTTCCTCCAGGAACCTTCCGAGAAGGATAAAGGATATGATCACTGCCGATGCCTCGAAATAAACATGGTCTGAAATCCCCCTCTGCCGGACCAGGTCAGGGAAGACTGTGACAACCGAGCTGTAAATATATGCTATCCCCGTACTCAGGGCAACAAGGGTATCCATATTGGCCGACTTGTGTTTCAGCTGTTTTGCCGCTCCGGTAAAAAACTGCCTTCCGAACCAGAAGACGACCGGAGTGGCAAGTGCCATCATTATGAAATTTGCATAGGGGATGTTCATGAAGAACATGGCAATGACAAAAAGAGGAGCGCTCAGCAGGGCGGCGCCCGTGAAATTCCTGCGGGTTTTTATGAGAAAGTCCTGATGTGCCTTTTCCTTCAGGTTCTGGCTGTCAGCTTCTTCGGTTATTATGTCGTAGCCGATCGATCTCACTCCCTTGCGGATGTCTTGAACTGTAATATCTTCCGGATCGAATTCCACCCTGAGGGATGCATCGGCGAAATTTACGGATGCACTGACTATTCCGGGGAGATCCTTTACAAATGATTCCGTTCTTGCTGCGCATGATGCGCAGGATAATCCCGTTACGGGATAGGTTTTTGATATATATTTAACTGTTGCCATTTTATGTTATCCTTTCCGCTCCTTCCTGCGAACCAGCCGGCAGGAACAGCTGTGCCTGTTTTACATACAAGAAACATTTGCAGGGCTTATTTGTTGAAAAACCGGGAAAAAAACGGATATCTTTGTGCCCAATGATCGTTCATACAGAAGAATCAGAATTTCATAACGCTTTTATCCTTTACAAACAGCAGGCAATAATAATAATTCTATAAACATGAGGGTATCTTTTTTTTACGGATGCCCGGTATAAAAACTGGAAAAAATGAAATGGCAGGGCAGAGAACGCAGTGATAATGTGGAAGACCGCAGGGGCATGGGTACGGGAGGCCGGATGGCAATAGGCGGAGGTATAGGGACGGTTCTGATAGTACTTATTGTACTGTTGCTGGGAGGAGATCCCTCGGCACTTCTGGATGATCCCGGCACGATGATCCGTACGGAGCAGTACACGCCTTCTGCGGAAGAGGAGGAACTGGCTTATTTTGTGAGTGTTGTGCTGAAAGATACTGAAACGGTATGGGATGAGATTTTCCGGAAATCGGGACGTACCTACAGACAACCAAAGCTTGTGCTTTTCAGCGGCCAGGTGGAATCGGCCTGCGGGTATGCAAGTGCCTCCAGTGGTCCCTTCTATTGCCCGGGTGATGAGAAAGTATATATTGATCTGAACTTCTTTTCGGAACTTCAGAACAGGCTGGGAGCTCACGGTGATTTTGCCGTTGCCTATGTAATTGCGCACGAGATAGGGCATCATGTTCAGAACCTGCTGGGCATTCTTGACCAGGTAAACTCACAGAGGGCCGGACTGAACCAGGTCCAGTCCAATAAGCTGCTGGTACGCCTCGAACTGCAGGCAGATTTCCTGTCGGGAGTATGGGCGCATTATGCCGACAGAATGCTTAATACACTTGAGAAAGGAGATGCCGAAGAGGCAATGAACGCAGCTGCCTCCGTAGGAGATGATGTTCTGCAGAAAAAATACCAGGGACGTGTTTATCCCGATTCATTTACGCACGGAACAGCTGCCCAGCGCAAGGAATGGTTCAGAAAAGGATTTCAGTCCGGTGACCTTCGTCAGGGAGATACCTTCAGCGCAGATTTATAATAGCCGCTTTTCCTTCAGCCAGTCTGTTCCTGCATTTATTTTTCCCCTGATTACCTGTTGCCGGCTTCCCTGTCGGCATCAGCAATCATCTTTTCATTTGCTGTGATAAGGAATTCCACCCGCCGGTTCTGTGCACGGCCCTCTTCGGTGGCATTGTCATATTTCGGCATGGTAAGTCCGAAACCCTTTATTGTCATGCGTTCACTGCCGATCCCTTTTTGTGCAAGATATCCGGATACTGCCGAAGCACGGTTTTCAGAAAGTGTCTGATTATAGGCCTTGCTTCCCTTGTTGTCAGTATGTCCCTGAAGTTCAATGTCCGTATCGGGATAGGCTTCCAGGACCGTAACAAGCCTGTCGAGATTGCTTTTTGCCTCAGCGGAAAGTTCCGACTTGTCAAAGGCGAACAGGATATTGCTGCTGAATTCAACAACAATGCCTTCTCCCACTCTTTCCACCTTTGCATCGGGAACCTTATTCTTTATCTCCTCAGCCTGCTTGTCCATCTTGTTCCCGATAATTGCACCGGTGGTTCCTCCAACGGCAGCACCGACAACTGCTCCAAGTGCCGTGTTTCCGGACACCTTGCCTATAACCGCACCCAGCGCACCGCCGGCAGCAGTTCCGATAGCAGCCCCCTTCTGGGCTTTATTCATTGAAGCACAACCTGAAATGATCAGGGATGCCCCTGCAAGTACCAAAAAAATATTTCTTACCTTTTTCATAATTGTGATTTTGATATTTAGCTGTTTATCTGTGATTCTGTCTGTTCTTTTATAATTATCCGTTCCTGTGAGTCAGTGGCAGCCATCGCAAAACCTGCAGCACAATTTTCCCTCTTCCTCTGTGATGTTATTGCTGACCGGCAGACTGACCAGTTCCTCATTGTATTGCCACTAGCTCAAAATGCTAAAAAATTATGCGAATTTAGTAAATTTAACGATACGCCTTGAATTCCGGAGAAATTTATGTAAATTTAAATCTGGGCAATATCTTTTCGGAGAAAACTGAATAAAAGGAGGATATCTGAAAGGAGCAAAATTTAATTTATTAACTAAAATCACTTACCATGGGATTAATTTCATTTATTAAGAATGCCGGAGAGAAGCTTTTTAAATCCGGGGAAAAGGGAGAACAGGAAAAAGCGGAACTGATCAGGACTCATATCGGCAGGTTTGGTTTTGACACAAGCAGGATTCAGGTGACAGTGGATAAGGACAGGGTAATATTGTCGGGGACCGTTGATACAACCGACAACAAGAACAAGGTTATTGTTACGGCCGGGAATGTTGACGGAATTGCTGCTGTTGAAGACAGGATCGTTGTCACTGAGCCGGTTAGGTCTGCACCGCCTCCTCCGGAAAAACAGTTTTACACGGTTAAGAAAGGAGATTACCTTTCAAAAATTGCAAAGGAAGTTTATGGCAATGCCAATAAATACCATATAATTTTTGAGGCTAACAGGCCGATGCTGAAAGATCCCGATCTGATCTATCCCGGGCAGGTACTGGTTATCCCTCCTCTTGAAGAATAATATCCTTATTCTGTGAGAATAAAAGTTTCTCCGGCACTTCCTCATGTCACCCCTGCAATTGGCAGGACTGACAGCTCCTTCTGCATAGCCTTCCTTATCTGGTTTCCGGCGTGTAGATGAATTATCTGACTTTTAACATGTTTTATGTAAGTATTTTATTATATTATTGTTAGAAAATTGACTGATATGAGTAATGCTGTATTTAATTTCGAACAACCACGAAATGAGCCGGTATTATCTTATCTGCCGGACAGTGACGAACGGAAATTTCTTGAAGAGGAACTGAATCTACAAAGCAATAATGTAATCGATATTCCCCTGATAATCGGAGGGAAAGAGATACGCACGGGGAAAACGGGACGGATTGTCAAGCCCGGTGATCACGGACATCTTCTTGCGAACTATCATATGGCAACTGAAAAGGAAGTCAGGCTGGCCATAAATGCTGCACTTGACGCAAGGGAGCAATGGCTTGAACTGGAATGGATTGAAAGGGCTGCAATAATGTCGAAGGCGGCTGAGCTGATCTCAAAAAAATACAGATACAGGCTTAATGCTGCCACAATGCTTGGCCAGGGGAAGAATGCCTATCAGGCAGAAATCGATTCAGCATGTGAGCTGATAGATTTCCTGCGCTTCAATAACTATTTCGCCTATCTGATATTCACCGGACAGCCCCTGTCGGAAGATCATTCCATGAACCGGATCGAATACCGTCCGCTGGAAGGCTTTGTCTATGCGGTCACTCCTTTCAATTTCACGGCAATAGCATCCAATCTGAACAACAGTGTGGCACTGATGGGGAATACCACCGTGTGGAAACCGGCATCAACTGCCGTGTTGTCAAATTATTACCTGATGGAGGTAATGAAGGAGGCCGGACTGCCTGACGGAGTCATAAACTTCGTGCCGGGTTCCGGTCCGCTGATAAGCAGTGTGGTTTTCGGGCACAGGGAAATGGCAGGAATCCATTTCACCGGATCAGGCAGTACCTTCACCACGCTGTGGAAGCAAATCTCGGATAATCTGCCGCTTTACCGTTCATTTCCGAGAATAGTTGGTGAAACAGGAGGCAAAAACTTTATTGTTGCACACAGTTCCGCGGATCCCCTTGCCCTTGCAACAGCAGTTGTAAGAGGTGCTTTCGAATATCAGGGACAGAAATGTTCCGCAGCTTCAAGAGCCTATATTCCCCGGTCAATATGGGAAGAAACATCGGAATACATTTATAGGATGGTATCTGATATCAGGATCGGTGACGTGACGGATCTGAACAATTTCGTAAATGCCGTGATTGATGAGGAGGCATTTGACAAGATAATGTCCTATATTGATATGGCCGGGATATCGGATGAGGTGAAAATCCTGACAGGTGGAAACGGCGACAAATCGAAGGGCTACTTCATTGAACCAACCATTATTCTTACAGAAAATCCTCATTTCATAACCATGGAGGAGGAAATATTCGGACCGGTGGTAACTGTCTACCTCTATGAGGATGAGAAATTTGATGAGATACTGAAGCTGTGTGACGAAACATCACCCTATGGCCTTACCGGTTCCATCATCAGCAGGGACAGGTATGCGATTGCAAAGGCCTGCAGGGTTCTGCGCTATTCAGCCGGCAATTTTTACATCAATGACAAACCGACGGGGGCAATGGTCGGTCAGCAGCCTTTCGGAGGCTCACGTGCATCAGGAACAAATGACAAGGCAGGAAGCCTGATAAACCTGATCCGCTGGGTAAGCCCGAGGGCTATAAAGGAAACATTCATTCCCCCGGCCTGTTTCAGGTATCCTTATATGGACTAGCCGGCAGGCAGGGAAAACTGTTCTGACACCCTTCCCCTGAAGGCATTCCCTGTTCCGGCAGCTCTTTCATCAAATATACGGAAGTCTTTTTCCCCTTGACGGGCCTGGGACTTTCCCTGCAGGTTCAGCAACACCGCATTTATGAATGGATTCTGTTGCTTATTCTGTTCATCACCGGTTAGCGTTCTTTCATTTTGTTATTTCCCCCGCATTTTTTATATTTGATTCTGTATTTCCGGATGTGCTAATAAACAGAATATTATGCTGGTAAGGACATTTGCCGCCTCGGTGACAGGCATTGATGCTGTAAGGGTTACCATTGAAGTGGATGTGTCGCGCGGTATCAGGTTTTTTCTTGTGGGCCTTCCTGATGTTGCGGTAAAGGAGAGCCAGCAGAGGATTGAATCGGCTTTCCGTTCCATCGGGTATCACTGGCCGGGGAAACAGGTTGTTATAAACATGGCCCCGGCAGACATACGCAAGGAGGGATCATCCTACGACCTTCCCCTGGCCGTGGGAATTCTGGCGGCTGACGGGAAAATTCCCGGAAACGGGCTTGAATCATTCATGCTTACCGGTGAACTGTCGCTGGATGGTTCGGTACAGGCTGTCAGAGGTGTGCTTCCCATGGCTCTGCGGGCCAGGAATGAAGGATTCAGGGGTATGATTGTCCCGGAAAAGAATGCCGCGGAAGCAGCCGTGGTGGACGGACTGGATGTATACGGAATGGCGGGCCTGGGTGATGTGGTGAATTTTCTCAGCGGCAGGGGGCAGTACAGGCCGCTGAAGCTTGACCTGAAGGAGTTATTCGACGGTGGCTCAGCGAGATATGATGTTGATTTTGCGGATGTCAGGGGTCAGGAAAATGTAAAGAGGGCCCTGGAGGTGGCAGCTGCCGGTCATCATAATGTGCTCATGACCGGACCGCCGGGGTCGGGCAAGACAATGCTGGCCAGAAGGCTGCCCACCATCATGCCTCCCATGACTCCCGAAGAAGCCCTTGAAACGACAAAGATCCATTCAGTAGCAGGTAAAATTGGTATCCATTCATCTCTTATCACCACCAGGCCTTTCAGAAACCCCCATCATTCAATTTCAGATGCATCACTGATCGGTGGCGGTACATACCCTCAGCCGGGAGAGGTATCCCTGGGACATAACGGTGTCCTGTTTCTTGATGAGCTTCCGGAATTCCGGCGAAGTGCACTTGAAGTGATGAGGCAGCCGCTGGAAGACAGGATAATCACAATTTCAAGATCCAGAACGAGCTGTGTTTTCCCGGCAGGCTTTATGCTGGTGGCTTCAATGAATCCCTGTCCCTGCGGATTTTTTAATCATCCTTCAAGGGAATGTGTGTGCTCTCCCGGGATGGTTCAGAAATACCTTAACCGTATATCAGGACCTCTCCTGGACAGGATTGATATTCACATTGATGTGACTCCGGTCAGGTATGACAGGCTTTCAGGGAGCCCCGGAACTGAAAGATCCGAAACAATAAGGGAAAGAGTTGTAAGGGCAAGGGAAATTCAGGCGGAAAGATTTGCCGGAATGGAGGGAATATATTCCAATGCCCAGATGACCCCGGCAGTGCTGAGGAGATACTGCCATCCCGGCGAAGCGGGAGGAAGGCTTCTGAGGGCTGCTATGGAAATGAGGGGATTGTCAGCCAGGGCCCACGACCGTATTCTGAAACTGGCACGAACGATTGCCGATCTGGCGGGAGCTGAATATATAGCCGCCGAACACATTGCAGAGGCAATCAATTACCGTAACCTGGACCGCAGCGGATTTTACGGATAAACGGTAACAGCAGGTATTTCAATGCTGTTCAGGACTTTCTGGATTTCCATGCGTCTGTTTCGGAGATCCTGAATGAGAGATTTATTTCTGAGTGATTTCATTACAAATCTGAATCTGTCAAGCCTCTCCCGGAAATTTTCCCTGTAAAAAAGTGCCAGATACCCCAGGAGAGGAATAGCTGCTGCAATCGGGATTCCTGTCCATCCTGCCTTCACGACAGCGATTGCAAAACCAAGAAGAAACCATATCAGGCAGAGAACCGTTCCTGCTGAAACATAAAAACCTGAGGTGAAACGGCTGTCCTTTATTAATTTTTTTGTGAGAGCAGGCGGGACCAGAAAGGGAATGAGGTTTAAAACATAACCCGCAATAAAAACCGGAATCCCGGCGATAAGGGCAAAGTACCTGAGCCATCCCAGATCTGCTTTTCTTGCTATGTTCACATCCTTTAAGCCTTCGCGGGAGAGCAGACCGGTATATTCCCTGACCCTTGCCTCAAGGGAATCCCGCTCCTGGCTGTTTTCCTGAGAAAGATGGTTTATCCTGTCAGCCACGAGTTTCTCGGCCATTCTTCTGTCGTCAGACCGGAACATCCAGCGGAAAAAGGGATGCACTATATTGTTTCTTTCCATTTTCAGCAATTCCTCGGCAAGCCAGTCATTTTTCGGATCTTCAATTATAATGACCTCTTTTTTCAGACCCTCAGTGCATTTTTCATTGAATCTAAGAAATGCCTTAGCGGGACTGCTTTTGTATAAGTCAATCATTTCCCTTATGCTGAAGGCATCATGGAAGCTGATCATCACTTCTTTCCTGAACTGTGCAGGATAAGTATAATTGATACCGACCGGTACTACATGCACATCCAGTCCGTATTGCTCAGCGGCAAAGAATGCGAGCCTGGCTGTACCCTTTCTGAGTTTGTGAATGCGCTTTTCCTGAATACAGACACCTTCTGAGAACATGATATAATTTCCGTTCTTTCTGAGAATATCATAAATGGCATTGAATGCCTCTGTATTCCTGTGAACATTCCCGTAACCCTCCTCAAGCCTGTAAACCGGGGAAACATTCAGTTCCCGCAGAAGGAAGCTGGCCAGACGGTTGCGGAACATATCGGCCCTCATTGTAAAGTGAATGGGCCGGGTAAGATAGGAACCGACCAGGATTCCGTCCAGGAATGAATTCTGGTGATTGCCCACAAAAAGAATGGGTTTGTCAAGTGGCACCCTGTTCAGGTTGGAATAAAAAATCCGCCTGTAATAAACCCTGAATGTGAAAGGTGGAAGTATAAATTGAAGAAACCTGTAAAGCATGGTATCCCGGTAGATTATTAAAGCTAAATTAAAAATAAAAACGATGTGCCGGACAGGTTTTGGGTTAAATCTGTATCAGGATCAGAAATAAATATTTGTCTGCCATTGTTGATAAGTCCTGATTTCTTTCTGTTTATCCATATTGCAGAAATGAGGTTTTCACTAAATTTATCGTGAAATTATTCACAGGGTTATTCTATGGAGCTTATTAACCGGCTGCGCCATGAAATGCAAAAGGAGGATCTTATGTTTGCATACAGAGGCCTGGTTACACTTGAGAACTCAGTTCCCCTTATAATGCTTATCGAGAGAGAGATGGAGACTGCCGAATACGGGCCGGTCGCCAGGAAAAGACTGTTCATGTTCGTTGTTGAAAGTCTTCAGAATGTTGCAAAGCATGGCGATCATTCTGAAAGCTCAGGTATGTCGATGATTTTGTATTCAAAGATCAGGGGAGGGTATACGGTCACCACCGGCAATGTAATTTCCTCAGAAAATGTTGAAGATCTCAGAAGGCGCCTTGAGGAGATAAACAGGCTGGACCCTGATGAAATAAGATCCGTCTACCGCCGGATGCTGACTGATTCATCACTGAGCAGCAAGGGAGGAGCAGGACTGGGACTCATTGAAATGGCAAAAAAAACGGGCAACAGGCTGGATTATGATTTTCGCAGGCTGAATGACAGGCAGCATTATTTCATGCTCAGCAAGACGGTGGATTCTGAAGGAATGGGGTTTCATACGGGAAGTGCTGAAAAACAGTTCAGCGGGGACAAAGCCCTGAAGCTGGGCAGAATGATGGCCCGGAACAATGTTTACCTGATCTGGTCGGGACACCTCAACCAGGCTGTGGGCAGGGAGGTTATCTCCTTTACCGAGAAGAAGCTCAGTGAGGAAAATATTGAACAGACACTGAGAAAAAGAGTATTCAGCATTCTTGTGGAAATGATAGAGAATGTTGCAAAATACAGTCCGGGCCGCGAAGATGAGGAAAAGTACGGAATGCCACTGGCAATGCTGAGATTCAGACAGGGGAGATATCATATCTCAACGGGAAATCTTGTCAGGAACAGCCAGACGGAAATTCTCAGGGAAAAGATGAATATCATTTCCCGACTGGATAATGACGAACTCAGGGAGTATTTCAAAAAATCATTGTCGGAACAGACTCCGGAAACTGAGAGCACAGGTAATATGGGGTTGATTGAAATGGCCTGGAAATCAGGAAACAAACTACATTACCGGCTATCACCGGTCAATGATATCTATTCCTATTTCATAATTAACGCCAGAATAGACAGCCGGATTTAGTATCCTGCTGATTCAGTGTTGCGGAAAGCAGATTTCGGCACCGTATAATACTGAAGCGGTCCCGGATATTAATGTTCTGCCTAATCCGGTGTTTTCAGAGTCAGTCTGTTTCCGTCCCATTCGGCAAAACTGCCCTGATTGATCCAGTCGCCGAGAAAGCAGATTTCTGAACCGTTATTCAGTCTGAAAGTCATTGCCAGGTGACGGTGTCCGAAAATGAAATAATCTATCTTTTCCTTCTGGGCCAGGGATCTGGCATATTTAATCAGGTCTTCATTTTCTTCACCCATGAATTCCAGTCTTATCCCTTTTCCCAGCCTGGAACTGAGCGACCACCAGTGTCCGATGCCTACACCTATTGAGGGGTGCAGTGATGAATAGAGTGCCCTGAGAACTTTGTTACGGAATATTTTCAGCAGTATCCTGTATGCCAGACTGTCTGATCCGAGCCCTTCTCCGTGGGCAATATGAAAACGCCTGCCGTTGAATTCGGCGGTTACCGGGGAAGTGTGTATGATAACCCCGCATTCAGAGGAGATATAATCCCTCACCCACATATCGTGGTTGCCCGTAAGGAAATGAACCGCTATCCCCCTGTCGGTCAGTGATGAGATACATCCTAGGAATCTGGTGAATCCACGAGGCACAACAAGCCTGTATTCCCACCAGAAATCGAAAACATCACCGGCCAGGTAAATTTCCGATGCATCGGAAGATATGTCATTCAGCCACCTGACAACCTTCCTTTCACGCTCAAGGGGAGGAGTGCCGGTTTTAAGGCCAAGATGAAAGTCGGATGCGAAGTATATTTTGCCCGGATTCTTCAATTCGTTCACCTGGTGTTGAATACCTGACTGAGTTTCAGCTGAAGTGTCCTGCCGTGAATATCCCTTGCCACTATTGTTCCTTCCGGGTCGTAGAGATAATTGGCAGGCAGTGAACGGACATTGTAAAGCCTTGCAATCTGCGGATTTGACGGATCATCTTCCCTGGTGCTGATCCATGGCAGTTCATCAAACCTGACAGCATTTCTCCAGGCTTCCTCATCCCGGTCAAGATTCACCTGGTATATCTCAAATCCTTTCCTGTGATAGGTTTTGTAGAATTCCTTGAGCTGAAGGTTTTCTGCAATGCAATCCCGCGATTCAACCGACCAGAAGGTTAGCAGTACATATTTCCCCTTCAGGGAGGACAGTCTGATTCTTTTACCGGTAAGATCCTTCAGATCGGGATCCAGCCTTGTTTCCGGCAGGGAGGATGATATCTGCTCAAGCTGCCGGGCATAGAACTGGTTCATTTCACGTGACAGATCGGCTACCAGTGCCCTGGTATGATTTGACCGCGGATAATATTTCTGAAGGGAATCCGACACGATTTTCATGTACTGCAGGTCGCGGCTCTCATAAAGAACATATGTATCATCATCAACCTTCTGGTACAGGGCCTTGATGGATGACAGGGATCTCATATTCCCAAGGATGAATTCAATGTTGAATCTTCTCTGATCTTTCAGAAGTTTTACATATTCTTCTTCAAGAGCTTTTCCCCTTGTCTCAAAATCAGCTTCTGTTTCTGCCTTCCTGTAAAGCCCTGAAATTGAATCCAGGCCCTTTTTCGTTTTCAGAAGCCTGATATCCAGAAGCCTTACCTCTTCTGAACCTTCAGACCCCTCCACTGTGTAATTCTCTGCAAAATTTTCCTCATCCGAGCTGAGGAAGATTTTTTCACCGGGTCCGGCAAGAAGGGTGATAAAATTATCCGGAGAAGTCCCGAGCTGGTAAAAATCCGTTTCCCCGGCCTTTACCCTGAATCTGAACAGGCCCCTGGCATCGGTCTTTGCCGAATCGACCGGTATGGTCTCATTCACCTTCACCCTGCTCATATAAATTGTTTTACGGGCAAGGGCCCTGAATGATCCCTTCACGGTAAAATGATTTTGCCTGGTGCAGGATGCGAGGACCAGAAGCGGAATGATCAGGAAAAAATATTTCTTCATGATTCAGCAATTACTTTTTAAAGGATAATAATTCAGTTGAATATCTGTTCAAGCCTGTTCAGAAGTTCCTGACCTCTCAGGTTTGACGCAATAATCCTGCCCTCCCTGTCGAGCAGGTAATTTGTGGGTATCTGTTCAATGTTGTAGACGGGTATCACGGCCGAATTCCAGTATTTCAGGTCGCTGACGTGGATCCACCTGCCCAGGTTATCTTCGCTTATGCCCTTTGTCCATGCCTCTTTTGTCCGGTCAAGTGAAACCTGGAAAATAGTAAATCCCCTGTTATGATAAAGATCATATGCCCTTACCAGGTTTGGATTTTCCTTTCTGCAGGGAGGGCACCAGGCAGCCCAGAAATCCAGTAATACAATATTTCCCCTTGTAGATGAGAGTTTTGCCGTATTGCCGTCAGGATCGGGAAGGCTTATTTCAGGGGCTTCAGTCCCGTACCTGAACCGGGAATCAATGATATTCTGTGCGGTCATGTCGGATACAAGGGCCATTACCTGCTCATGAAGCGTCTTCACGGGTTCATAGCCGGGATACAGGGAATACAGCGATGAATCAACCTTTATGAAATATTCCAGGTCCCTCTGGGGATTAAGGACATATTCACCCGGGGCAACCTGCTGATACAGGGCGGTAAGCGCGACCAGCGAGGAAAGGTTTTCGTCGATGTATTTCTTAGTGTAGGAATTGATATCCTCCAGGTATATCCGGGCGATGCTGTCCAGTTGTTCCATTACAAGCGGCAGCTCAGGCGTCCCCACGCTCTGCTGATATATTTCACTCAGTCCGGACAGTTTACCCACGGTTTCGCTGAGTTTCCTGTTGTATCCGGCCATGAGTTCAGTACCCTTTGACCCCTTCAGTGATTCCGGGAAATTCAGCGAGTCGTGACTGGCATTGATCTCCAGAACCTGGCCGGGTTCAAGCAGCATGGTCAGAAAGTTGGTCTCATCCGTCTTCAGGAGGTAAAATGCCGGTACTTTACCTCTGAAACTGAATGAAAAGGCCCCGTCTTCCGCAATCAGTGAAGAATCGATGGTTACAAGGCCGGAAGACCTTAGCTCATCAAGATAAATATATTCATCCTTAATTGGATTTGTGAGTTTGCCAATTATTTCAATATTATTATTTTTGCAAGCTGAAAGAGGCAGCAGAATGAAAAGAAAAATCAAAGAATTCCTGATCATTGAACAAAACATTAATTGATAATCATTTAACAATTTTGAAATGCAAAGTTATTCTTTTTTTCTTCCGTAAACCTGACAATAACTGATATAATTGATTACTCCCTCATTTTCAGTATTGAATTATTAACAAAATATTTTTAAATTATAGAAGTTTTTATACCCGACAAAACCAAAATCATATGACTTACATCAAGTTTGAAAAGAGCCGGATAGTGAATCTGGAGTATTCTCTTTCGAGGGAAATAATAAGGACCAACAGGGCGGGTTCGTATATCTCGACAACGATAGCCGAATGCAACACGCGTAAATATCACGGTCTGCTGGTTTGTCCCGTTGATGAGCTGGGAGGCGGGAGGTACCTTTTGCTGTCTTCACTGGATGTAACCGTGGCATATCAGGATAAAAGCTTTAACATCGGACTGAGAAAATACAAGGGTGACTATTTTAATCCCAGAGGTCATAAATACCTGGAAGAACTTGAAACTGAAATTATTCCCGTCAGAGTATACCGTGTGGGGAATGTTCTTCTCAAGATGGAAAGGCTTTTTGTTCATTACGAGGAGCAGGTGCTGGTAAGGTATACCGTTCTTGAAGCCACCGAACCCATGAAGCTTCAGATAAGACCTTTACTGGCATTCAGGAGCATACATGAGCTTACTCATGCAAATCTTGCGGCCAACACCAAGATTGACTGGATAAAGAACGGAATCAGATCCAGGATGTATGAGGGTTTCCCATATCTGAACCTGCAGTTTTCGACGAAGGCGGATTTTGTTCATATGCCCGACTGGTACCTCGGGGTTGAATATCCTGAGGAACAGAAGCGTGGCTATGATTATTCCGAGGACCTCTTTACCCCCGGGTTTTTTGAAATCCAGGCCAGCAAGGGTGATTCCATTGTCTTTTCAGCCTCCACAAAGGAGGAGGACCCGGCAGGATTTGCCCAAAAGTTCACTGATACGGTTGCCGGCAAGATACCGCGCAACAGTTTCCTGAACTGCCTGAGGAATGCAGCCCAGCAGTTTGTTGAGAAAAGAGGGGAGGATGTCCTCATCATTGCCGGTTATCCCTGGTTCGGAGCCTGGGGCCGGGATACCTTCATATCCCTGCCCGGACTTGCACTTGCACGGCATAAGCTGAAACTGTACGAAATGGTTTTCGATACCCAGATCAGGAGGATGAAGGACGGCCTGTTTCCTAACATGGGAACAGGAGGGCATTATGCCTTTAATTCCATTGATGCGCCACTGTGGTTTTTCTGGGCGCTTCAGCAGTATGTACTCAGCGGCGGAAAGGATTGCTGCAACAAATACAGTAATGCTGTCAAATCAGTACTGAATGCCTACAGGTACGGAACAGAATTCAATATCCGGATGAGGGAAGACGGACTGATATATTCCGATGCCCCGGGGAAAGCCCTTACATGGATGGATGCTGTTGTACATGACGGACCGGTTACGCCGAGAAGCGGTTATGCCGTGGAAATAAATGCACTCTGGTATAACGCTGTATGCTTTGCCCTTGAAATGGCGAAAGTGGAAAATGACAGGAAATTCATTTCAGAATGGAAACATCTTCCGGAACTGATCAAGGAATCATTCCTCGAATTGTTCTGGGATGAAAAGGCAGGTTATCTTGCTGACTATGTAAACGACGAGGAAGGCAGAAACATGTTTGTACGGCCGAATATGGTCATTGCGGTTTCCCTTCCCTACAGCATGCTCACAAAGGAACAGATGAAAAAAGTACTGGATGTTGCCGACCGGGAGCTCGTAACGCCCAGGGGCCTCAGGACACTTTCTCCGGCGAACCGGTACTATCAGGGGATTTATTCAGGAAACCAGGAAGAAAGGGACAGGGCCTATCACCAGGGAACTGTATGGCCGTGGCTCTTTGGCCCTTTCTGTGAAGGCTGGCTGAAAGTATACGGAAAACAGGGAATAAATAAGGTCAGGAAACTTATCTACGGGCTTGAAGAGGTAATGGATGAAGCCGGAATCACCACTCTTTCCGAGATACATGACGGTGATCCGCCCCATGCACCCCGGGGTACGATCTCCCAGGCATGGAGTGTGGGTGAAGTCCTGAGAATAATTGACCTTATTGAGGAATATTCAAAAAATAATTAATCAAGGATATGCGTGTGTTAATGTTTGGGTGGGAGTTTCCGCCGCATATATCCGGCGGTCTGGGTACTGCAAGCTATGGCCTGACAAAAGGGATGGCCGCGCTGGACGACCTGGAGGTTATCTTTGTAATACCCAAGGCCTGGGGAGATGAAGATCAGTCGATGATCCGACTTATAGGGGCCAACAAGGTACCCGTAGCCTTTAAGAAAATCTATTACCACGGTGCAAGGAAGCCGGTTGATCAGATTGAGATATCGTCAAAGGTTGTACCCTATACCGATCCGGATGAGTTCTGGAAGATAGTCAGCTCGGAAGAAACCGGGCAGAAAGTTGTTATCCAGACAAACAATGAGGGAATGGTGGATTTCAGCGGCAAATACGGCCCGAATCTGCTGGAAGAAATATACAAGTACTCTGTTGTTGCCTCGATCATTGCAGAGGAAAACGAATTTGACATAATACATGCACATGACTGGCTGACATATCCTGCCGGGATTGCAGCCAGGCAGGTATCGGGAAAACCACTTGTGATACATGTTCATGCCACTGATTTCGACAGGAGCGGGGGAAGTGTCAACCCCGACGTTTACAGGATAGAGAAAAGCGGAATGGATGCGGCAGACAAGATCATTACCGTAAGCAATCTTACAAGGGATATAGTAATAAACAAATACAACATTCATCCCGACAAGGTGGAGACTGTATATAATGCGGTTGAACCCCTCAGCATGAGTCACGATATTTTCATAAACAAGGGCTTTGATGAGAAAGTGGTTACCTTCCTCGGAAGGATCACCCTCCAGAAAGGCCCGGAGTACTTCATTGAAGCAGCTTATAAGGTACTAAAGGCAATGCACAATGTGAGGTTCGTAATGGCGGGTTCAGGCGACATGATGGAGAGAATGATGCGAAGGGCTGCCTCGCTGAAGATAACCGACCGTTTCCATTTTACCGGATTCCTGAAGGGAAGGGATGTGTTCACCATGCTGGCCATGAGTGATGTTTATATAATGCCGTCGGTATCGGAACCATTTGGTATCTCACCTCTCGAAGCCATGCAGTCAAATGTGCCCGTAATAATCAGTAAACAGTCGGGGGTAGCGGAGATTCTCACCCATGCGGTAAAAACCGATTTCTGGGATATTGATGCAATGGCCGATGCAATATACGGGATACTGAACTATCCGGCACTGGCAAGTGAATTCATCAAGAACGGAAAGGAAGAAGTCATCAGAATGAAATGGGATAATTCAGCCCGGCATGTTAAGGATATTTATGAAAGAGTCATTTGGAAAAAATAATATCAGGATATGAGTACAGCAGGACCAAAGGCAATATGCTTTTATTTTCAGGTACATCAGCCATTCAGGCTGAAGAGATACAGATTTTTCGATCTGGGGCATGATCATTATTATTATGATGATTTTACCAATGAATCAATACTAAGAAAGGTTGCAGACAAGTGCTATCTGCCTGCAAACAGGATAATTCTGGACCTAATCCGCAGGCATAAGGGTAAATTCAAGGTCACCTTTTCACTTACCGGAATGGTTATAAACCAGTTCAGGCTGTATGCACCGGAAGTCCTCGAATCATTCCGGGAGCTTGCCGACACAGGCATGGTGGAATTCCTGTCGGAAACCGATTCCCATTCCCTCTCTTCCCTGAAAAGCAAAATCCAGTTTGAGCAGCAGGTTGAACTGCACAGGGAACTGATGAGAACCCATCTCGGTGTTGAAACGCAATCCTTCAGGAATACGGAACTGATCTACTCCGACCAGATCGGTTCATGGGTGGCAGATATGGGATTCAAGGCCATACTCACCGAGGGTGCGAAACACATCCTGGGATGGAAGAGCCCCAACTTCCTGTACTGTAATACTATCAATCCGAGGCTCAAGGTTTTACTGAGGAACTTTGTAATGAGTGACGATATTGCTTTCAGGTTTTCCAACAGGTCATGGAGCGCCTGGCCGCTGACAGCAGAGAAATATGCCTCCTGGATCAACAAGCTTGCACCCAAAAGTGAACTGCTCAATATATTCCTCGATTATGAAACCTTCGGGGAACATAACTGGAAGGAAACCGGCATTTTCGACTTCCTGGAAAACCTTCCGGGAATGATACTGAAGAAAACACCGTTCAAGTTCATGACTCCCTCGGAAATTGCTGACGAGCTTCAGCCTGTTGCAGGTATAAGCGTGCCTTCCCCCATTTCCTGGGCCGATGAGGAACGCGACCTGACTGCCTGGACAGGCAATGAACTGCAGGTAGCAGCCCTCGATAAGCTTTACCAGTTGTCGGACAAGGTCAAAAGATGCAATGATCCCCACATGAACCGGGATTGGGAATACCTTCAGGCAAGTGACCATTTCTATTATATGGCAACTAAGTTTTTCTCTGATGGTGCGGTGCATGCATATTTCAATCCCTATGAAACGCCATATGATGCATTCATGAATTACATGAACGTTCTGAGCGATTTTGAAATACGAGTCAACAGATGCCTGCCGGATACACACGAACAGATAGAAATATCGAGACTGGACAATCTGCTGCATGAAAAAGACAGGATAATTGAAAGGCAGGCTGCAGAAATCAATAATCTTTCAAGAAAGAAGATAAGCGCGGAGATTGAATCGGATCTTCCTGAAAGCACACCCAGGAGATCAGCGGAAGATCTGGCCAAGATGCTCAAAACCAGCTCGGCATCAAAGACCGGAACCGGCAGCGGGACAAAAACCGGAAGCCGCAAAAGCACGGCAAAAACTGCAGAAAAGAAACCTGCAGGGAAAAAAACCGTTAAAGCAGCCGGGAGCGGACGCAAGAAAACAGATTAACACAATATAAATAACTGCCAATAGCATGAAAATTAATTTTTTATTTGAAACGAGCTGGGAAGTATGTAATAAAGTGGGGGGAATACATACGGTAATTTCCACAAAAGCCCTTAACATCCTGGAAGAACTGGGAGATAATTACATACTGATCGGTCCCGATGTATGGAGGGAAGAATCTGAAAACCCTGAGTTCCTGCAGGATGATTCCCTTTTTGAAGAATGGAAGGGGAAAGCCCTGTCCGAAGACCTGAGAATCAAGACCGGAAGATGGAACATAGCCGGAAAGCCAATAGTGTTCCTTATAGACTTCACTCCCTATTTCGGACAGCAGAACGAAATATTTGCAAGATTCTGGGAGACATACAAGCTTGACAGCATTACCGGCCAGTGGGACTATATTGAACCGGCGCTGTTCGGCTATGCCGCGGCAAAGGTCATCGAAAGCTTCACTTCATTTTACCAGGAGCATCACGATATAATCGCCCAGTTCCATGAATGGATGACGGGAACGGGTGTGCTCTACCTCGAACACAATGCTCCCTGGGTGGCTACTGCCTTCACTACGCATGCAACCGTGCTTGGACGGAGCATAGCAGGAAACAACCGGCCGCTTTATGGCAAAATGAAGGAATATAACCCGGGGCAGATTGCCCGTGAATTCAATGTTGCCGCCAAACAGTCCCTCGAAAGGATAACCGCGGCAGAGGCTGATGTTTTTACCACTGTCAGCGGGATAACCTCAAAGGAATGCAGCCATTTCCTGGGCAAGGATGTGGATATTGTGACTCCCAATGGCTTTGAGGATTCCTTCGTTCCGGACGAAAAACATTTTGCTGAAAGAAGAAATACTGCCAGACTGAAACTCAAGGCTGTTGCAGAAGCAGTACTGGGTTACGGCATCTCTGACGACGCCGTTTTTATTGCCAACAGCGGACGCTATGAATTCCGTAACAAAGGTCTTGACATATTTATTGACGCACTTGGCAGGCTGAATAAAAAAGAGAAGCCGAAAAGGGAATGTGTTGCCTTCATAATGATGCCTGCCTATCACATGGGACCGAGGCAGGATCTTATGGAGATACTGTACAACGACGCCGAGGAACACGGCGGCGACAGGTACCTCACGCACTATCTGCATTATCCGGCCACGGATCCGGTAATTCAGAGAATAAATGCAAACCAGCTGGACAACAATAAGGAGTCACAGGTAAAAATCATATTCGCACCTTCCTATCTGAATGGAAATGACGGGATATTCAACCTGCCATACTATGACCTTCTGATAGGATTCGATCTTTCGGCCTTCCCGTCCTATTACGAGCCATGGGGATATACACCCCTTGAAAGCCTTATGTTTTCCATACCTACCATCACAACATCCCTGTCAGGTTTCGGCCTGTGGGTCAGGGAATACTTCAAGGATCCGGGAAACGGCATTGCAGTGATTGAAAGGACGGACAACAATGAAGACCAGGTGGTCAGCGACATCATGGAATTCATGCAGATGTTCATTAATCTCAGTGATGATGAAATAAACAAAGCCAGGCTGAAGGCGCATGAAATATCGCGTATTGCAATGTGGGACACTCTTGTCAAATACTATTTCAGCGCCTATGAAAAAGCTCTTTTAAAAAGCAGCGAAAGAAGGGAGGAACCCAGGGAATTTGCAAGATTTGTCGAGGAACCCGGCCTTGTTGTGAGAAAACCGCACCAGCTTCCCGTCTGGAAGGATATCTACATTCAGAGCGATGTGCCCCAGAAGCTTTCAGCACTGAAGGATCTGGCAAACAACCTGTGGTGGTCATGGAACAGTGATGCGGAATCAATATTCAGGAGAATGGACCCTTCCCTCTGGGAAGAGATAAGGCATAATCCCAAGATTCTGCTTGAGAAGATTGATTACAAAAGGCTGCTGGTACTCGAGGATGATGATGATTTTGTGAAGGACCTCAGGAAGGTGGACAAGGCCTTCAGGGATTACATGAGCCGGCCCGATGACAATCAGAAGCCTTCAGTAGCCTATTTCAGCATGGAATTCGGAATACATCCCTCCCTTAAGATATATTCAGGCGGACTTGGTATTCTGGCCGGGGATTATCTGAAGGAGGCAAGCGATTCCAATCTGAAGATAATAGGAGTGGGATTCCTTTACCGTTATGGCTACTTCAGACAGAAGCTGGGACCGAAAGGAGAGCAGCTCACAATTTATGAGGCGGAAGATTTTACAAGCCTTCCCATCAGACCGGTCAAGGACAAGAATGACAATCATCTCAGGGTGGCTGTTGTATGGCCGGGAAGAACCGTTATGATAAGGGTGTGGGAGGCCAAGATCGGCAAGGTAAGCCTCTTCCTGCTCGACACTGATTTTGAAGACAATTCAGCTGCCGACAGGTCAATAACACATTATCTGTACGGTGGCGACCATGAGAACAGGCTGAAACAGGAGATTATCCTGGGTATCGGAGGTATCAGGGCCCTTGATGCCATGGGTATCAAACCCGACCTTTATCACAGCAACGAGGGGCATTCGGCATTTATAAGCCTTGAACGCCTCAGAACGATGATAGAGACCCACCATCTTACCTTCCATGAGGCACTTGAAGCCGTGAGATCATCAACCCTGTTCACAACACATACTCCCGTTCCGGCAGGACATGATGCATTTGATGAGGATATGCTCAGGAAATACATATCACATTACCATACAAGGCTCAATATAAGCTGGGAGGAACTGGTGGCGCTCGGAAGATGCGAGGGGGATCCCGACAGGAAATTCAACATGAGCTTCCTTGCAACACGCATGTCGCAGGAGGTAAACGGAGTGAGCAAGCTTCACGGGGAGGTAAGCCAGGGTATGTTCAACAAGCTGTGGCCGGGATACCTTCAGGAAGAGCTGTTTATAGGATATGTTACAAATGGTGTGCATCATGCTACCTGGACAGCCAATCCGTGGAAGGAAGTATGGAAGGAAATAACCGGGTCATCATCCTTCGACCAGACCGACAGGAGCAAGTGGGAAAAGCTTTACAAGGTTGATGACAAGAGGATCTATGAAATAAGAAGGCAGCTGAAGAAAACCCTGTTTAACAATATCAGGAAGCGTCTTCAGACTGATATGATAGACAAGCACGTCAGTCCGAGAACACTGATCAACATAAGCACTCATCTTGATGAGAACGCTCTTACAATCGGTTTTGCCAGGCGTTTCGCTACTTACAAGAGAGCTTCCCTGCTGTTCAGGGATCTTGACAGGCTTGAAAGGATTGTAAACAACCCGGACAGGCCCGTTCAGTTTATTTACGCGGGCAAGGCACATCCGCATGACGGAGGAGGCCAGGATCTGATCAGAAGAGTATTTGAAGTTTCACAAATGCCGCAGTTTGCCGGTAAGATCGTATTTCTTGAAAACTATGATATAGAGCTTGCAAAATACATGGTTCAGGGAGTGGATATCTGGCTCAATACTCCTACCAGACCGCTTGAAGCCTCCGGTACCAGCGGCGAGAAGGCTGTTATGAACGGAACCCTTCATTTCAGCGTGCTGGACGGCTGGTGGGTAGAGGGCTACAGGGCATATGCAGGCTGGGCGCTGCCGAAGAAAAAGACATTTGCAAACCAGTACCTCCAGGATGATGTTGATGCCGAAACCATCTACAATATGCTTGAGTATGAAATAGTGCCGGCATATTATTCCTATGATGACAAGGGTGTGCCTGTGGAGTGGATAAGCCATATCAAGAACACAATGGTGAAAGTGGCACCTGAATTCACAATGAAACGCCAGCTGGATGACTATTATGATAAATACTATTCCAGGCTTTATGAAAGGAATAAATATCTGACCGCAAATAATTTCGAGAAGGTAAAAGACCTTTCTGCCTGGAAAAAGAGAATCACGGCAGAGTGGGATAATATTGAGGTTCTGAATTACAGCTTTGAGGAGCCTGACGGAAATATTTACCATTCAGGGCATGATTACAAGGCTGAAATAGCTCTGGACATCAAAAATATACCAAAGGAAAACGTGGGGGTGGAGTTCATTGTGACACACCTGAGCAAAGAGGGAAGACATGAGTTCGTGAACAGTCAGGAATTCACCCTTGTTAGCTGCAAAGGGGGAAAATGTCTTTACAGGGTGAAGCTCATTCCTGAAAAGGCAGGAGCATTTTTCTATGGAATAAGGATCTATCCCAAGCGTGGAGACCTGCCCCACAAGCAGGATTTCTACCTGCTGAGGTGGATTGATTAAATATCTATCACACTCCTGACCGGCTCCCTTTTAAGGACAATGGCCGTTCTTGACGGAAGATAAAGATAAAGGTAGTAAGGTGTACCCAGTGTCTGCCTTGCTGCCTTTCTGATAGACAGGTAGAGGCCGTTCCTGTCTATCCTGTTGAATCCGCCGTAGGCAGGATCGTCGGAATCCAGAATTATTCTGAACTTGCCCTGCACCGGTATCCCGTAGTCGGTGAATGAATTCCCGGGATGGAAATTGAATACGAACAGGAGTTCTCCCCTTGAAAAGGCAATGACCTTGTCGGAGGAGTTCTCATATATTCTTGAGAGGGGGTGCTCAAGGATCCCGTAACGGTTCTGGAGAGTGAGCATTTCCCTGTCAAAGGCGGCCAGGTAGCCATATTTGAGTGATTCATTTTTCAGCAGGCTCCATTGCCGGCGAGCATATTTATAACTCCAGTTGTTTCCTTCCCTCGGGAAATCAATCCATTCAGGGTGTCCGAACTCATTTCCCATGAAAGTAAGGTAACCGCCTCCGGCAGTGGCAAGGGTAATCAGTCTTATCATCTTGTGGAGGGCAATGCCACGGTCAATTACCAGGCTCTGGTGCGACTTGTTCATGCCGGTATACATTTCGGCATCGATCATTCTGAAGATAAGCGTTTTGTCACCAACCAGGGCCTGGTCATGTGATTCACAGTATGATATCACCTTCTCCTCGGGACGGTGCTGGGTAAGTTCATGCATCAGCGTGCCCATATCCCATTTCTCATCGGCAATTTCCTTGACCAGCCTGATCCAGAAATCGGGAACCCCCATTGACAGCCTGTAATCGAATCCATAGCCTCCGGCTGATGTATGAGCCGCCAGTCCGGGCATTCCGCTCATCTCCTCAGCAACAGTGAGGGCATGAGGCTTGATTTCGTGGATCATCTTGTTTGCCAGGTAAAGATAAATCAGTGCATCAATATCCTGGCCCCCGTCGAAATATTCAGAATATTCGGTGAAATTTTTTCCTAATCCGTGATCATAGTAGATCATGCTCGTTACACCGTCGAACCTGAAGCCGTCAAACCCGTATTCATCAATCCAGTACCGGCAGTTGGAGAGCAGAAAATGGATCACATTGTCCTTTCCGTAGTCGAAGCACAGGGAGTCCCATGCAATATGGTTCCTTCTCTCGTTTGTGTGGAAGTACTGGCCGGGAGATCCGTCAAAAAGAGCCAGTCCCTCATTGATATTCTTTACTGAATGGGAATGGACCAGATCCATGATCACCCTGATTCCGAGGCCATGGGCTGTGTCAATCAGTTCCCTGAGATCTTCCGGGGTGCCGAAGCGGGAAGAGACTGCAAAGAAGCTGGAAACATGATAGCCAAAGGATCCGTAGAAAGGATGCTCCTGAATGGCCATCAGCTGGATGGTGTTGTATCCTGCACCGGCTATGTAGGGCAGAACATCCCTTGTGAATTCCCTGTAGGTCCCGGTACGGTATTCTTCAGTGGCCATACCAATATGAGCCTCATAGATCACCGGGGCAGACTGTTCCGGAATGAAATCCGGATTATTCCAGGAATACGGCTCATCCGGGGACCAGACCTGGGCTGAGAAAATCTTTGTTGTATCATCCTGAAAGAGCCTTGTTGCATAGGATGGAATCCTTTCACCCCGGCCCTCCTTCCAGTGCATGGAAAGTTTATAGAGGTCGCCGTGCTTCAGCAGTTCAGGCGGAAGGTTTATCTCCCAGTCTCCCTGCCTGTTGATTCTTTTCATCCTGTACTCGGGCTTCTCCTGCCAGTCGCTGAAGGTGCCGGTCAGGTATATTGCCGCCGCATTCGGGGCCCATTCCCTGAAAACCCAATTGCCGTCACTCAGGCGGTGAAGACCGTAATACAGATGGCCAAGGGCAAAGCTGCCCAGGGTTCCTTCGCCGGCAAGGCTCCTTTCCTTTTGCCGGCATTTCTCGTAACGTTCATCAATAATTGATCTGAAGGGCCTTAGCCATTCATCCAGGGAGTAATATCTGGGGCTGGTCATTTTGTCGCTGGCTTGTTATCCTAGTATAAAAATACAAAAGAAATCATAAATATATTTCTTATTAACAGGCTTTCTTATTTTTGTATGAATTAATTACCGATATGGAAATTCACTACTCCCACGAGAACCTTCAGATTGCCGATCCCTTTGTTACCATCGGTATTTTTGACGGGGTGCATACCGGGCATATGGCAATCATAAACAGACTGGTGTCATATTCACGGGAATGCCGGGGGGAATCCGTCGTGATAACTTTCGATCCGCACCCGAAGCTGGTACTGGGGGATGTTGGGGAGGGAATCTCATATCTTTCCACCATGGATGAAAAAAAGGCCCTGCTTGCAGCTGCCGGAACAGGGCATCTTGTAATCATGGAATTTACCCGGGAATTCAGCCGGGTAAGCGCAGGGGAATTTGTGAACGATGTTCTTGCCGCGAAACTGGGCACCAGGCATCTTGTTATCGGTCATGATCATCATTTCGGATACCGGGGCGCCGGCAACTACAGTACCGTGCGTGAGTATGCCGCCAGGGCCGGGATAGCAGTGGAACAGATAGAAGGAATAGTAAGTGACGGTGCGGTGATCAGTTCCTCAAGGATACGCAGCGCACTTGCCAGCGGGAGGCTCAATGATGCCAACAGATGGCTGGGTTACTCCTATTCACTCAGGGGAACAGTGGTCAGGGGCCGGAAGATTGGCAGGAAACTGGGCTTTCCCACTGCAAATATAAAACCCTCCGACCGCTATAAGCTGATACCCGCGAACGGGGTCTATGCGGTTGAGATCCGGATTGAGGGAATGCAGCTGACCGGGATGCTGAGCATAGGAACCAACCCGACTGTCAGCCGGGATCAGGGCACGAGGTCGGTTGAAGTGAATATCTTCGATTTTGACAGGGATATTTACGGAAGTGAGCTTGAAATTGTTTTCAGGTACCGCATGCGTGATGAGGTAAAATTTTCCGGCAGGGATGAACTTGCCCGCCAGATGAGGAAGGATATGGATAATGCACTGAAGCTGCTCGGGCAGGCTTAGAATGCCTATATTTTATTAACTTTGCAGTCTTAAAAAATAAAAAGATGACACTGGTGAAAGAAACGACGGATTATAAAATCAAGGATATATCCCTTGCTGAATTCGGAAGGAAGGAGATTGAGATAGCTGAAAAGGAAATGCCGGGGCTGCTTGCCATAAGGAAAAAATATTCAGCTGAGAAACCACTGAAGGGCGCCCGTATCACCGGGTCGCTTCACATGACCATTCAGACGGCTGTTCTGATTGAAACCCTTGCCGAACTCGGAGCAGATGTACGCTGGGCAAGCTGCAATATATTCTCCACCCAGGATCATGCTGCAGCTGCAATAGCTGCACGTGGAATCCCCGTTTTTGCATGGAAGGGTGAGACACTTGAGGAATACTGGTGGTGCACCGCACAGGCACTTTCCTTCCCGGGAGGCCGCGGTCCCAACCTGATAGTTGATGACGGCGGGGATGCAACCCTGATGGTTCACCTGGGCTATAAGGCAGAGAAGGATCCTTCGATACTGGACAGGAAACCGTCAAACCGGGAAGAGGGGATTGTACTTGACACTCTCAGGAACCTGCAGACTGAAGATCCCGGCAAATGGCAGAGGGCAGTCAGTGAGCTGAAGGGTATTTCGGAAGAAACAACAACAGGTGTCAACAGGCTTTATCAGATGATGGAAAACAATGAATTGCTTGTTCCCGCCATCAATGTGAACGACTCCGTTACCAAGTCGAAGTTTGACAATCTGTACGGATGCCGCGAATCACTGGCTGACGGACTGAAGCGTGCAACGAATGTGATGATTGCCGGCAAGGTGGTTGTGGTATGCGGATACGGCGACGTGGGGAAAGGCTGTGCGCACTCAATGAGGGACTATGGTGCCAGGGTGATAGTGACGGAAATAGATCCTATCTGTGCCCTTCAGGCTGCCATGGAGGGCTTTGAGGTAAAAACCGTGGAGGACAGCCTTGAAGAGGGAAATATATATGTCACCGCAACAGGGAACAAGGATGTCATCACTGTCGGGCACATGAAAAAAATGAAGGATCAGGCCATAGTGTGCAATATCGGGCATTTCGATCATGAGATACAGGTGGAGGGGCTGAACAGCCTTGAGGGTGTGAAGAAGATAAATATAAAGCCGCAGGTTGACAAATATGTTTTCCCCGATGGCCATGCCATCTTCATGCTTGCAGAGGGCAGGCTCGTGAATCTTGGCTGCGCGGCGGGCCATCCCTCGTTCGTGATGAGCAATTCATTCAGTAACCAGACACTTGCCCAGATGGATCTCTGGAAAAATGATTACACAACCGGAGTATACAGGCTGCCCAAATACCTTGACGAAGAAGTTGCACGCCTGCATCTCGGGCAGCTTGGAGTCAGACTCACGGAGCTTACGGAGGAACAGGCCGAATATATTGGCGTTCCCAAAGAAGGTCCGTTCAAGCCGGAACATTACAGATACTAAAGGAAAAAATCTTTTCCGGGAAAGACAGATCGTGGCATGTCAGTGATTCCAGACATGCAGGTAATTACCCATGACACTGGTACGGTAATTTTTCAGGGGATGCTTCCCTGCCCCTCCGGCAAGAGGCGTCCCGCCGCTGGTAAGGGCATATCTTGTCTTACATACAGGACATTCGGCAAAAATGATGTCAACCACATCGATCCTGACACTCCTCTCACTTACGAAATAGTCGTGGGGGCAGGTTCTGTCATACGCGTAGAACTCGCCTTCAGGTCCGGCAAATACTATAATCCCGTTATTGTTGAAGCCTGCAGCCTTCTGGCCCCAGTTGTTTGTCGAGGCATTCACGTAAACCGATCCGAATATTGAAGTGAGGTTGATAAATTCAATGTCATTGAGATTCATTGTAAAATCAATGTACCTGTCCGGTATTACATCGTTCTTGTCGTGTTCACATGAAACTGCTGAAAATGCAAGAAAAACGAAAATAATTCCTAATTTTGTCTTGTCTGCCACTATGTTTATGTTAATCAGGCAAAATTAGCAAAAGTGTTGCAATACCTTTCATAGCCTGTTGTTTTATTGTAATTGTACTGATATGAATCTTTACCGGTCAAAAAGACTTGCTGTTTCCTTTTCATTTCTGCTTCTATCCTGTACTGTTTCATTTTCCCATGTCCCGGAGGGATTATGCGGCCGCGGAAACGGGGCGGAAGTTTCCTTTCCGGCTCCCCTGGCCGCGAAAAAGCCGGGCAGGATCAGAAAACCGGTCAGCGCCGCCAGGGCAATCAGAAAGCAGAAAGCCGAGGAAAGGAAGCGTGACAGGGAATACCTGGCCCAGCTGAAGGCCGACCAGAAAAGGCATTTTGAAATACAGTCCCCTGAGGTTAGGGAACGTATGCGTCAGAACAATAAAGATACGGAAACAAGATACAAGGCTAAAAAGAAAGCAGTTGTATCGAAAAATAAAAAAGCCGGGAGAAAGTACCGTTAAAACCACAAATCTGAATCTGTAATTCTCTAATTTTCAGAGTAATTTTTTTTTGTTTTTTTAAAAAAAATTGTATATTTGTCTAATGAAGAGTTCCGGAAACCCCGGAATTCTTCTTATTTTTTTAATTCTTTACAGTAAGGGAAATGTCAAAGGTTTTGCATGTTACAGAAGGAGGCCTTCAGAAATTAAGGGAAGAGCTTGACCATCTGGTCGCAGTTGAAAGGCCGTTGATATCCAGGATGCTGTCTGATGCGAGGGATAAGGGAGATCTTGCAGAGAACGCTGAATATGCAGCAGCGCAGGAAGCTCAGGCCATGCTGGAAATGAAGATTGCCCGGCTGGAGGATATAATAGCCAGGTCCAGAGTGATTGATGAATCACGAATTGATAATTCAACTGTAAGGATTTTACACAAGGTCAGGATCAGGAATAAAAAGAATAACTCCGAAATGGAATACCAGATTGTCCCTGAAAGCGAAGCTGATCTGAAGAGGGGTAAAATTGCGGTTAATTCCCCTATAGCCCAGGGACTTATCGGAAGAAAAAATGGCGAAACCGTAGAGATAAAAGTGCCTTCCGGAATAATGGTTTTTGAAATTGTGTCAATATCATTGTGATCAAATAAGCTGAAGCATGGCAACTATATTTTCCAGGATCATAAGGGGTGAGATACCCTGCTACAAGATCGTCGAGGATGACAGCTACTTTGCATTTCTTGACATCAATCCGCTGAAGGCAGGTCATACCCTTGTTATCCCGAAGCAGGAAACGGATTATATTTTTGATCTCGATGATGAAATGCTTGCCGGACTGATTCTTTTCTCCAAAAAGATTGCTGTTGCCCTGAAGAAAGCATTGCCCTGTAACAGGATAGGCGTAGCGGTGATAGGTCTGGAAGTCCCTCATACCCACATTCATCTTGTGCCGATGGATTCAATGGAAGATTTGAATTTCCGGAATCCCAAGCTGAAATTTTCACAGGATGAATTCAATGCTATTGCAGAAAAAATCCGCAGCGAAATAGATTTTTAATACGGCCGTTTATTCATTATTTTACAGGATAACTCATTTCGTTTGCAGAAAAAATCCGCAGCGAAATAGGTTTTAATTACAGCAATTTATTCTTAATTTTAAAGGATAATTCATTTCGCTGCATGAATTACCTGCATGATTTATGGGACGATCTGATCTCAGTTCTTTTCCCGAGGCTGTGCCAGGCCTGCGGAAATCACCTTATGCGGAACGAGAAGCTGATCTGCACGGAATGTCATGTTCTTATTCCCAGAACGGATTTCCATCTTACCGATGACAATCCGCTTGCCAGGCTTTTCTGGGGAAGATGCAGAATGGAAAAGGCGGCAGCCTTCTCTTTCTACAACAGGGACAGCCGGATCAGGAAGCTTATTCATAATCTGAAATACAAGGGTGTACAGGAGATCGGAATTGAACTGGGCAGGATTTACGGCCTGATATTGTTCAGTTCGGGTTTTACAGCCGATATGGATATTATTGTGCCGGTTCCGCTTCACCCGGACAAGGAGCGTTCACGCGGCTTCAATCAGAGCCACCTGATAGCCCGGGGCATCTCCGAAGTATCGGGTCTGGCCCTCGACGCGGCTTCCCTGCAAAGGGTGCTTACATCATCCACACAGACAAAGAAGTCAAGGTTTGAACGCTGGAGGAATGTTGAGGATGCATTCCTCATCAGTAATCCTGCTCCTTTCCGGGGGAAACATGTTCTTCTGGTGGATGATGTGATAACAACCGGAGCCACAATAGAATCGTGCGTGAATGAACTGATCGGGTCGGGTGCGCTGAAGGTGAGTGCTGCGGCACTGGCTGCCGCACTGCTGTAAAAGAATGGCTTTCCCTGGGAGATGTGGCTATTTTATTCTTCCGGGATTTTCCCTGATGAACTGTTTCCAGCTTTGGGCTTTGCTGCCGGCCGCTGATGGCCTGCCGGTCTGGTAAAAATGGCAAAGGGCCGCAGCCAGGCCGTCGGTTGCATCAAGCTTCAGCTCTGAATCGCGGAATCTCAGGATTTTCATCAGCATTGCCGCAACCTGTTCCTTGGAAGCGGATCCGACACCGGTAATTGACAATTTGATCTTTCTGGGTGCATATTCGAATATGGGGAGTGAACGCGACAATGCTGCCGCTATTGCTGCCCCCTGGGCTCTTCCGAGTTTAAGCATCGACTGGACATTCTTCCCGTAAAAGGGAGCTTCAATCGCCAGTTCATCAGGATGATACTCATCAATTATTCCGGTGGTGCGGTCAAAGATATGTTTCAGTTTCAGATAGTGGTCCCCGAACTTTGAAAGGTCTATACATCCTATGGTTATCAGTTCGGGTCCGGCAATGCCCGCCCTTATCACACCGTATCCGGTAATTGTGGTTCCGGGGTCAATACCAAGAATTATTCTTTCTGCCGCTTTCTGTTTCACTGCCATCTGCTTTGCTTTTTCCCGGATAAAGACATTATTCATCCGCAGAAGTTTCCTCAATACCGGATCTGCCGTGTGGATGCCTTTGCTTCACTGATCCTTAATCCGGATCAAAGATATGAAATTATATCCCTGATGCCTTATGATTCTGATACCATATTCCTGATATTATGAACAGTAAACCTGCCGGAGTTGTGTAGTAAAGGGGTTCATGCAGCAGGAAATGAATGAATACCAGGGAAAGGAAGGGGGCAAGGTAAACCAGGTTGCTTATTCCTGCTGTTGTTTCTGCCGTTTTCAGTGCCCTGAGCCAGAGATAAAAAGTGATACCCATTTCAAACAGGCCAATGTAAATGGCCGAAAGAATGTCTTTCAGTCCGTATTTGCCGGTAAGGGGAAGTTCCGTGACGATGAAAAGGATAATAAGATAAAGCGATCCAAAGGCAAAATTCAGAAAGAGCTTTACGGCTTCCTCTCTTTTGTCTCTTACGTTAAGGATGAAATAAAGTGCCCAGAATACAGAGCTGCCCGTTGCGAGCAATACACCTTTAAGGTCTGATCTGCCGGGATGCAGGAGATCTCCCCTGGAAGAAATGATATATACTCCTGCAAAGCTGATCAATAATGCAATGTAACTTTTCCTGCTTATTTTCTGTCCGAGAAGGGGAACAGACAGGAAGACCAGGACAATCGGCCAGATCATGTTCAGCGGCTGGGCCACCTGTGCCGGAAGCAGACTGTATGCTTTCAGCAGGATCAGATAATAAACGAATGGGTTAATGAATCCGAGAAGGGCGGAATTAAAAAGCTCTTTCCGGCCTGATGCCGCGATAAGCCCGGTTTTCTTTTCGCCTGCCAGTATTGCAAGCAGGGCAAGCGCGGATGTGACAGATGCCAGGGTAAGCATCGGCACTATTCCCAGTTCACCCAGGCAGATCTTGAATGCGGTGGGAATGGTTGACCAGAAAAATACTGCAAGAAGGGCAAGCATGTATGACTGCCGGGATCTGTTCATTTTTAACCACGATTAAAAATGTGTTCCTGGGATTGCCGTGATCCCCGTTTCAGTCAATCATTTCAAATCCTGTATACGGAATCAGTGCCTGTGGTATTCTGATGCCTGAGGGGGTCTGGTTGTTTTCGAGGATGGCAGCAACGATTCTTGGAAGAGCAAGTGCGCTGCCGTTCAGCGTATGGGCCAGTCTGGTCTGTTTTCCGCCTTTTTCCCTGAAACGGCATTTCAGCCTGTTTGCCTGGAATGATTCGAAGTTGGATACTGAACTGACTTCCAGCCATCTTTCCTGGGCGGCTGACCAGACCTCGAAATCGTAGGTGAGTGCTGAAGTGAATGACATATCGCTTCCGCAAAGCCTCATTATCCGGTATGGAAGCCCGAGCTTTTTCACCAGGCCTTCAACATGGTTTACCATTTCATCAAGGGCCTTGTAGGAATGATCGGGATGCGCTATCTGGACAATTTCAACCTTGTCAAACTGATGAAGCCTGTTCAGTCCCCTTACATGGGCTCCCCATGAGCCGGCTTCGCGCCTGAAACAGGGTGTGTAGGCTATATTTTTTACGGGCAGGTCTTCTGCATTCAGTATCACATCCCTGTAAATATTTGTTACCGGAACCTCGGCTGTGGGGATGAGATAAAAATTATCAAGTGTCATATGGTACATCTGTCCCTCCATATCGGGCAGCTGGCCCGTCCCGAAACCTGAATCCTCATTCACCACTATCGGTGGTATCACTTCGGTATAGCCGGCACTGACACCTTCGTCAAGAAAGAATGAAATAAGGGATCTTTCAAGCTTTGCGCCCTTTCCCTTGTATACGGGGAAACCTGCACCGGTCAGCTTGTTTCCCAGATCAAAATCGATGATGTCATATTTTCTGATGAGTTCCCAGTGCGGAAGCGCATCTGCGGGAACAGAAGGCTTTTCACCACCTTCCCTGACCTTCACATTATCTTCGGAACTGCTGCCTCTGACAACGGATTCATGCGGCAGATTCGGCAAGCGGATTATTTCCTCCCTTAATTCCGAATCGAGCCTTCCAAGCTCTTCACCCAGCTCTCTGATTTCCTCCTTCAGCCGGTAGGTGTTTTCCTTTGCTGATTCAGCTTCAGTTTTCCTGTTCTGCATCATTAGTGAACCTATCTCCTTTGAGATCCTGTTCATTTCTGCCTGCATTGTATCGGATCTCGACTGGATTTCACGCCGGCGGGAGTCGAGTTCCAGGATTTTATCCAGAATCTCTTCCGAATTGAAATTTTTTATTTTCAGACGATCGGAAATGAAATCTCTTTTTTCGCGGATAAGATTGATAGTAAGCATTTTGTATGAGATGTTGTAAAAATAAAAAACTCCCGGCAATTTTTCCGTGGCCGGGAAAGATAGCGGGAGTCAGGATTCTTCAGAAAGTGTGCTTATATGAACAGGTTTGCCCAGATTCTTAATTCTGCTGTTCAGTGGAAGCTTTTTCTGCAACTGTTTCTTTCTCACTTATTACAGAAACGAAAACCTTATCGTTTTTCCTTTTCCTGAATTCAATAACGCCGTCGGTGAGGGCAAACAGGGTATGGTCCTTACCCTGGCCGACATTCTGCCCGGGATTAAGCCTTGTTCCTCTCTGGCGGACAATAATATTGCCCGCTGTCACCTTCTGGCCGCCAAAGAGTTTCACTCCAAGCCGCCGGCCTGTTGAATCACGGCCGTTTCGTGAACTGCCTGCTCCTTTCTTGTGTGCCATTCTATTTTAATGTTTTAATATTTCTGTTATTACTCATTCGCCTTTGCGGAATCCTGTTCCTCAGCCCTGCTTCCTTAAGCTGTTTCCGTTTCGTCTGATCCTGTTTCCGCGGAATCCTTTTCCTTTGCCGGAGCTGTTTTCCCGGTTTTTTTAACGGATTCTTTTTCAGTTTCTGCTTTCAGGGGAGCATCTGTCTTCCCGGCTTTTTTTGCACTGCTCTTTTTTGCAGCTGCCGGTTTTGCTGAGGCATCCGTCCTGGCGGCAGGTATTGCCTCTGCGCCGGCTTCAGCTGCGGCAGCTTCCACGGTAACTGCCTTTTCAGCTTCAGCTTCTTTTCCTGAACCTGCTTTTTTTCCGCCGATATATAATATTTCAATCTGGGTAAAATCCTGGCGATGACCGTTTTTAACCCTGTAGCCCTTTCTTCTCTTCTTCTTGAAAACAATCACCTTGTCACCCCTGACCTGGTCGTTCAGGACTTTCCCCTCAACCACGAAATCCCTGATGAAGGGTTCGCCTATTATTATTTTT
Organism: Bacteroidota bacterium; assembly: GCA_029547705.1. Lineage (GTDB taxonomy): Bacteria > Bacteroidota > Bacteroidia > Bacteroidales > VadinHA17 > LD21. Next base: position 95,904 of record JAKPOU010000017.1, read on the forward strand.
CCATCATCCTCAACCAGAAGGACTTTGTCGAATTCTATTCTTTCCCCTTCTTTCTCTTCGAGCCGGTGGACATATATTTTGCGGCCTTCTTCAACTTTAAACTGCTGACCAGCAATTTCTACTATTGCGTACATTCTGCTACGTTTTATGTTTCTCCGCCAGGCGTATATCCTACAGGGAATATAGCTTTGACAGGCCTTTACGGATTATCTGAATTTGGACTGCAAAGATATACAAAATAGGCAATTTCCAAACTATAAAGTATTATTTTTGCAGGCTGATGAAACCTTTATTTATGCAATTATAATCCTTATATTTGTCTGAGGCTAAACAAAAGAAAGGAGAAAGATATCAGTGATGAAGAGGGTTAAGCTGAAAGTTATGGGAATTTCTTACAGTCAGACACAATCGGGCGCATATGCCCTTTTACTGATTGAAGAAAACGGAGAGAGAAGAATTCCGATAATCATAGGAGGATTTGAAGCACAGGCCATAGTTATTAAACTTGAAAACCTTGAACCTCCCAGGCCATTGACACATGATCTGTTCAAAAAGTTCGCCGACCGTTTCAACATAGCTGTAATTGAAGTTATGATCTACAAGCTGGAGGACGGGGTGTTCTTTTCAAAACTTCTATGCAACAACGGGGAGAAGGAATATTCAATTGACAGCAGGACATCTGATGCGGTTGCCATAGCACTGAGATTCGGATGCCCCATATATATCAGCGAGGACATACTGGAAAAGGCACAGATCTCAAATGCACCTTCCGAAACCGATACTGTCGTTTCCGGTGAATCCGGATCAAAACGGAAGCCATCATCAAAGTACGATTCATTCTCCGACGAGGAGCTCTATAAAATGATAGATGAGGCAATAAAGACGGAGGATTACGAAAAGGCAGCCTCTATTAGGGATGAGATTGAAAAAAGGAAGGGAAAGAAAGGCTGAAAGGACAGGAAATCACTGTTCCGCCTGCAGATTGTGCCCGTGATAAAATACCGGACAGATACATGATTTTTAATAACCCAGGGAAAATGAAACAATTATTCGTATTCTTGTTTGTTCTGGCCGGGATAAACGCCCATCCGGCTCCGGCAGTGTACAAAATAAGTTCTCCTGACGGAAAGATTGCCGTGGAACTGAGTGCAGGCCCGGATATCCGCTGGTCTGCAACTTATCAGAACAGTGAAATAATAAGTTCGGTGAAAGCCGGACTGGTTAGCGGAGACGGCAGGTTATCCGGAGAGAATGAATCCGTCCGCAGGGCACAGTACGGGAAAATCGATGATGTTCTTGAACCGGTTGTTGCTCACAGGCATTCAAGAATAGAAGACAAATGCAACACGCTCAGGATTTCTTTCAGGTCGGGCCTGGCCCTTGATTTCAGGGTTTACAATGACGGAATAGCGTACAGGTTTGAAACGGCACTGAAGGGTGAGCTGATTGTCAGGGATGAGATTTCGGAACTGAAGTTTCCCTCCGGGTCTTTTTCATATTATCCGCTTGAGGAGAGATTCATGTCACACAATGAAAGGAAATATATTTATTCCTCACTGGATACCCTGACAGACATACATCTTGCAAGCCTTCCCGTACTTTTCACCACAAAGGGAATAAATATTCTGCTTACAGAGGCCGATATTCAGGATTATCCGGGAATGTGGCTCAGGGGTATGGGGTCCGGCGGACTGAGGGCTGTCTGGCCGCCCTGTCCCGAAACGGAAGAACTGAGAGGCGACCGGGATGTTTTTGTTACAGGTGCAAGGGATTATATTGCCTCGACCGCAGGAAGCAGGACTTTCCCCTGGAGGGCATTCGTGATTGCGGAAAATGATGGCAGACTCATTGAAAGCGAGCTGGTATACAAGCTCGCCGCCCCCCTGAGGCTGAAAGACACCGGATGGATAAAACCCGGCAAGGTTGCCTGGGACTGGTGGAATGCGAACAATATTTACGGAGTGGACTTCAGGGCAGGGATAAACACTGAAACCTACAGGTATTATATTGATTTTGCCGCGGCAAACGGGATTGAATACATAATAATTGACGACGGATGGTATCCCCTGGGGGAAACAGTATTGAAATCCGTACCGGGGATGGATGTTCCTGAACTGTGCAGATATGCCGCTGAAAGGAATGTGGGAGTTATTTTGTGGGTTGCATGGAACCTGTTCTGGGATGAGATTGATGAGGCTGTGGCACTTTATGAAAAATGGGGTGTGAAGGGTGTAAAGGTCGATTTCATGCAGAGGGATGACCAGAAAATTGTCAACTTCTATCATGAAGCTGCAAGAAAGACGGCTGAACACCGCCTGCTGATCAATTTTCACGGATCGTATAAACCTGACGGGATGATCCGGACATGGCCCAATGCCCTCACCAGGGAAGGAGTGATGGGTCTGGAGAACAATAAATGGAGCAGTGATATCACTCCCTCTCATGAACTGACCATTCCCTTCATCAGAATGGTTGCCGGACCAATGGATTTTACTCCCGGGGCGATGATAAACATGGGACAGTCAGAGTTTCATCCGCTGTTCAACCGCCCTTCAAGTCAGGGTACCAGGGCTCACCAGATGGCCCTGTACGTTCTTTATGAAAGCCCCATGCAGATGCTTTGCGATTCCCCTGTCAACTATATGAGGGAGCAGGAATGTACTGATTTTATCGTGAAGATCCCGGTGGTATGGGATGACCTGCTTGTGCTGGATGCAAAAATTACGGAATACCTGCTGCTGGCCAGGCGCTCGGGAAATGACTGGTTTGCAGGGGCAATTACTGACTGGACAGCCAGGGATCTGGAGCTTGATCTCTCCTTTCTGCCTGAAGGCGAGTACCGGATGGAAATATTTTGTGACGGCATCAATGCCGACCGTCATGCACAGGATTACAGGCATCTCACAAAAACCGTCAGACAGGGGGAGAAGCTGAAAATAAACCTTGTATCCGGAGGCGGATGGCTTGCAAAAATATCACCAATAAAGTAAATTCTGTAAAACAAGATGAAACAGTATCTTGAGCTTCTTGAGCATGTACTGGCTGACGGAGTGGAAAAACAGGACAGAACCGGTACAGGCACCCTGAGTGTTTTCGGATATCAGATGAGATTCAGCCTGCAGGAAGGATTTCCTTTGCTGACAACCAAGAAACTCCATCTCAGATCAATTATTCATGAACTGCTGTGGTTCATCTCAGGGAATACAAATATCCGCTACCTTCAGGATAACGGAGTTAAGATATGGAATGAATGGGCCGACGGGGAAGGCAATCTGGGACCGGTATACGGCTATCAGTGGAGGTCATGGCCGGCTGCTGACGGGAGAAGGATCGACCAGCTTGCCGGAGTGATAGAAAACATAAAAAACAATCCCGATTCAAGACGCCTTATTGTGAGTGCCTGGAATGCCGGTGAACTTGACAGGATGGCGCTGCCTCCCTGCCATCTCCTGTTCCAGTTCTATGTTTCAGCCGGGAAATTGTCATGCCAGCTCTATCAGCGCAGTTGCGACATTTTTCTCGGAGTTCCCTTCAATATTGCATCATATTCACTTCTGACCCTGATGATAGCACAGGTAACCGGCCTGAAGCCCGGTGAATTCATTCACACTCTGGGGGATGCACATATCTACCTGAATCATCTTGAGCAGGTGAAGCTTCAGCTTGAACGGGAACCCTTTCCCCTGCCTGAAATGGAAATCAATCCCGATGTAAAGGATATAGATTCATTCCGCTATGAGGATTTTACACTTAAGAATTATATATCACATCCGCTTATCAGGGGAGAGATTTCCGTATAAATATTTTCTGTATGATCTCAATAATTGCCGCTGTATCCGAAGATCTCGGCCTGGGCAGAAACAATGACCTGCTCTGGTATATTCCCGAAGACCTTAAAAGGTTTAAACGGCTCACCTACGGGAAAACCGTGGTAATGGGCAAACGGACCTGGGAATCATTGCCCCTGAAGCCTCTTCCCGGACGGAAGAATATTGTAATAAGCGACATTCCGGGCGACAGCTTTGAGAATGCCCTGACTGCCTGTTCGATAGAAGATGCAATGGATAAATGCGGGCATGACGGGGAAATATTCATTATCGGGGGAGCAAGCATATACCGGCAGTTCATGCCTTATGCCGGCAGGCTGTATATCACCCATGTTCACATGAACAAGCCGGCTGATGTCTTTTTCCCGGAAATAGACATGAGCAGGTGGAAGGTTGTTGAGAGGGAGGAATACCGTGACACAGGGCAGGAAAGCATTCCTTACAGCTATATTGTATACGAGAGAAAGGAGCCGGGTTCATAACGGGTTTTCCCGGGAACCCGGTATTATTAAGCGGGAAAGTATCTTATGCTATGAAACTCTCAAAACCTTCATGTCGATTTTGGAAAGCCTGTGGGCCGCATAGTCGACTGTGATCAGGAGGTCATCCCTGCCCAGGGAAGGCATTTCGTACATTGCATCTATCATTATCGTTTCGCAGATCGATCTCAGCCCTCTTGCACCAAGTTTGAACTCAACTGCCTTATCGACAATAAAATCCAGGGCGTCGTCGGCAAAGGAAAGTTCGATGTCATCCATTTTGAAGAGCTTGATATACTGCTTTACAATCGCATTCTTTGGTTCTGTAAGTATTGCCTTCAGTGCTTTCCTGTCGAGGGGATTGAGATGGGTAATGACGGGCAGCCGGCCGATTATTTCCGGTATCAGTCCGAAAGCCCTCAGATCCTGTGGCGCCAGGTATTTCAGAAGATTGTCCAGGTCGACCTTTGATCTGACCTTCGATGCCCCGAATCCCACTATCTGGGTATTGAGCCTTGCTGCTATCTTTTTTTCGATTCCGACAAATGCACCTCCGCAGATAAAGAGTATGTTTTTTGTGTCAACGGGTATCATTTTCTGCTCGGGATGCTTTCTTCCGCCCTGGGGAGGAACATTTACAACCGAGCCTTCAAGAAGTTTGAGAAGTCCCTGCTGTACTCCCTCGCCCGACACGTCACGTGTTATTGAGGGATTGTCACCTTCTTTCCTGGCAATCTTGTCGATCTCATCAATGAATATGATTCCCTTTTCAGCTGCCTTGACGTCATAGTCGGCATTCTGAAGCAGCCGGGTGAGAAGGCTTTCTATATCCTCCCCGACATATCCTGCTTCGGTAAGGACTGTCGCATCAACAATGGCAAAGGGAACATGCAGCATCTTTGCAATAGTCTTTGCCAGAAGGGTTTTGCCGGTTCCCGTTTCCCCGACAAGGATTATGTTGGATTTTTCAATTTCAACGTCATCATCATCCGTCTTCTGTGTAAGCCTTTTGTAATGATTGTATACAGCAACCGAGATGATTTTCTTGGCCATTTCCTGGCCGATAACATACTGGTCGAGGAATTTTTTTATTTCCGGCGGCTTGAGAAGATTTATGGTATCGAACCTCGTGCTGGCCTTTGTCCCGAGCTCGTCGGTCATTATGCCGTGGGCCTGCTCGATGCAATGATCGCAGATATGCCCTTCAAGGCCGGCAATAAGTATGTTGGTTTCCTTTTTCGATCTGCCGCAGAATGAACACTTGCTCATGTCTTTTCAATGTACGGTTTTCTGAAGGATTTCGTCGATCATTCCGTATTCCTTTGCTTCAAAGGATGTCATCCAGTGATCCCTGTCGGCATCCTTTTCAACTTTCTCCAGCGGATTGCCTGTATGAAGCGCAATGATCTCGTAAAGTTCCTTTTTTATTTTCATTATTTCACGGGCCTGGATCTCGATATCGGATGCCTGCCCCTGAAAGCCTCCCATGGGCTGATGTATCATCAGCCGTGAATGCTTGAGAGCCGATCTCTTGCCTTTTGTTCCTGCAGTGAGGAGAACAGCTCCCATTGAAGCTGCCATTCCGGTGCAGATGGTTGCTATGTCAGCGGATATGTACTGCATGGTGTCATAAATGCCGAGACCGGCATGTACGCTGCCTCCCGGGGTGTTGAAATAAATCTGTATGTCTTTCCCCGGGTCGGAGGAATCAAGATACAGGAGCTGGGCCTGAATGATATTTGCAACATAGTCATCAATGGGGAGTCCCAGGAATATTATCCTGTCCATCATCAGGCGTGAAAAAACATCCATGGATGCCACGTTCAGCTGTCTCTCCTCAATGATGGTAGGGGAAATATAATTGTTCAGAACCGAGGTATACCTGTGAAGGGTGAGACTGCTCAGTCCGTATCTGCTGCCTGCATATTTTCTGAAATCGTCGCTGTTGTTCATTATTGTATTTTATTGTTTGATACTATTGAATCTGATCTCTTATTGCCGGATCTTTATTTTATTTATTCACTGCCGCAGTTACAAAGTTACAAAGATTAATCCTGAATTTTCCGCGTGATTCAATTTTCAAAAAGTTTGTTAAACTCTTCAGCAGTGACCTTTTTGTTTTCAATCTCAACAACTTCCTTCAGTGTGTTCAGTACTTTATCATCCAGAATTTTATCGGCAATCCGCTTTGCGTCCGCTTCTCTTTGAAGGGTTTCCCTTGCATAGCCGGATATCTGTTCATCAGTGGCATAGTAAAGTCCGTACTGAGAAAACTGGAACCTGGTGATTTTTTCAGCTTCTTCCTGCATTTCCTCGGGACTTATCTGTATTTCATTGTCCTTTGCCACTTTATTTTTGATCAGCTGCCATTTAAGATCCTGGATGAATGTGCCGAATTCATTTTCAATCTCTTCAGATGAAGTTTTTTCCCCGGCCTTCATCAGCCATTTTTTAAGAAATTCTTCAGGGAGGCGGAATTCAGTTTTGTCGAGTGTGAGCTTCCTGACATCCTGCATCAGTTTAAACTCACTTTCCTTCCTTAGGTTCGCGGATATTTCCTCTTCAATCTTCTGCATGAATTCCTCCTCGTCCGACACCACCCCCTCACCGTAAATTCTGTTATAGAGGTCAGGACCCGTTTCTGCCGGATAAAACCTTGATATCTCTTTTACGGTAAGCCGGAAATCTCCTTCAATATTTTCCGCATTCCTGCTTTCCATTCTGAGCAGACCGGCTATTTCAGCCGTGTTTGGAAAGGCCTTTCTTATACTGAAAACAACACTGTCATTCTCAGCAAGCCCGATGAATGATTTTTTGATTTCCTCATCCCTTACCATGTCAACCGACAGGCTCGTCTCGTCGGCAGAAATACCCTCAGGGATGACTGCGCCATTTTCGTCAACAGCTTCAATCCTGCCCTTCAGAATATCTTTTTCACCGCTTGCTTCCGCCTTCCTGAATTCACCGAAACGGCGTGCATAGCTGTCGGCATAATCCTTCTTCATCTTGTCGTCGATAATGATTTCGTGGAAGGTGACCCTGTCGCCCTTGCCGAGAGTCAGTTCGAAAGATGGTGCGAGCCCGAGTTCAAAGGAAAAGGTGAACTCATCGTCATGTATGAAATCGGTTTTTTCATTTTCATCTGTCAGCGGAAGAGGATCCCCGAGGATGTCAATCTTTTCATCAACAAGGTATTTATGAACATTTTCCGAAATCAGCTTATTTATTTCATCCACCTTCACGGCATTCCCGTACATGCTTCGTATAACGCCGATAGGAACCATGCCGGGCCTGAACCCTTTTATGTTTGCCTTTCTCCGGTAATCCTTCAGGACTGTTTCTACTCTTTCATCATAGTCTGACTTGCTGATCTTCACTGTCAGAACAGCATTCAGATCGTCTTTGTTTTCCCTGGAAATATCCATAACAAAATATTATTGTATTAATCAGAAATCATTGGCGGCAATATTGTTGCACAAGGAATATGAAGCGCCTCCGACATTCTGGTGCGGATGAAGGGACTCGAACCCCCACGTCATTAAGACACAAGATCCTAAGTCTTGCTCGGCTACCAATTACGACACATCCGCAGAAAAATCTCCGCAAAATTACTACAAATAAAATTAATTGCAATACAGAACGGCTTATCGCCGCAGTTCGAAGTTCTTTCCGAGATATACCTTTCTAACATGCTCATCTTCTGCCAGCTGTGATGCAGTACCCGATTTAAGTATTTTTCCCTCGAAGAGGAGGTAGGCCCTGTCGGTTATCGACAGGGTTTCGTGGACGTTGTGGTCGGTGATAAGTATACCTATATTTTTGTTCTTGAGGTGGGAGACAATATTCTGGATATCCTCCACCGCAATGGGATCTATGCCGGCAAAGGGTTCGTCAAGGAGGATGAACTTGGGCTTGAGGGCGAGGGCCCTTGCAATTTCGGTACGTCTTCTCTCGCCTCCGGAAAGCTGAATACCCTTGCTCTTTCGGATTTTCTGCAGACCGAATTCGTCCAGCAGGGATTCAAGCCTTTGTGCCTGTTCCCTTCGTGAAAATGCCGACATTTCAAGAACGGCCCGGAGATTGTCTTCAACCGAAAGATTCCTGAAAACGGATGCTTCCTGGGCCAGATAGCCCAGACCCTTCCTTGCACGCTTGTAAACGGGAAGGTCGGTGATATCCTCGCCGTCAAGGAATATTTTTCCTTCCCTCGGACGGATCAGGCCTACTATCATGTAGAATGATGTGGTCTTTCCTGCTCCGTTGGGACCAAGCAGACCCACAATCTCCCCCTGTGCAACCTCAAAGGAAACATGGTCAACAACCGTGCGGTTATGATATTTTTTTACCAGGTTTTCAGTATGCAGTTTCATGACATGGATCAGGTTGCCGTATTTTGTGCCTTTTCAATACTGTCCTCCATCATGAAGGCGTCATGTTCCTTCTCCTTTTTCCTGATAACTCTTCCGGAGATGCCGATACTTACTTCATAAAGGATCAGGAGCGGAATGGCGACCAGCATCTGGGAAAACACATCGGGAGGTGTGATAATGGCGGCAAGGATGAAAATCACCACAATGGAATGTTTTCTGTACTGTCTCATGAATGCCGGTGTGAGAACCCCGATCTTTGTAAGGAAAAAGGCAATTACCGGAAGCTCGAATATCACTCCCGTTGCCAGGCAGATTGACGAGATGGTGCCTATATATGATCTGATATTGATCTGGTTCACGACATCCTCGCTCACATGGTAGGAACCCAGGAAGTGGATCGAAAGGGGGGCAAGGAGAAAATAGCCGAAAAGGACACCGGAAAAGAAAAGCATGGTGGTGGAAAATACGGCGCCCTTTGTATACCTGGCCTCATTTTCGTGAAGTGCGGGCTTGAAAAACATCCAGAATTCATAGATGATTACCGGAAATGCCATTATTATACCCGCAACCAGGGCTACCAGTATGTGAGTGGTAAGCTGCCCTGCCATCCTGATGTTGATAAGGTTAAGTTCTCTCGTGTTAATACACAGGGCATCAATGTTTAACTGATAACCGAAAATCTTCGCATGTCCCAGTCCGCAAAGCATTCTGTTGGTAAAGAAATCCGGACTTTTAGGTGCCAGGATGATCTTGTCGAAAATTACATTTTTCAGTACGAATGCGACTATCATAAGGACAAAAATGGCAAGGACCGATCTTATAATATGCCATCTCAGTTCCTCGAGATGTTCGAGGAATGACATTTCTCCTTCATTCTTCCTGCCCGTTTTCCGTCTTAATGCCATTTGGGAGCGTTTTAAAAATACAGCGTGTAAAGATGATAAATCTTCCAGTTTAAAACAATATCAGCGTGATTATAAAATAATAGTAGGAAATGACAAATGTTAATAATTCTTTAAAATATATTTTTGATCCGGAAAATTATTAAATTTATAAAAAAGGAAAGAAAGGAGTAGTTTTGACCGTTTTATCCGATTATGAAATGATGGTTAGTGACGTCACCATACATGATTATCTGAAGAAATATTTTGGTTTCGACACCTTTAAGGGGAACCAGGAGGTGATTATCAAAAATATTCTGGCAGGGAGGGATACATTTGTACTGATGCCGACTGGCGGAGGCAAGTCACTTTGCTATCAGCTCCCGGCAGTGATGGGGCAGGGAACAGCAATAGTCATTTCACCTCTTATTGCCCTGATGAAGAACCAGGTGGATGCCATGAGGAATTTCAGCACAAACGATGATGTAGCCCATTTTCTCAATTCTTCGCTTACAAAGACTGAAATAGCCAGGGTAAAACAGGATGTGATCGACCGGGAAACAAAATTATTGTATGTTGCCCCCGAATCGCTGACCAGGGAAGACAATATTGAGTTCCTGAAAAGTATAAAGATATCGTTCTATGCCATTGACGAAGCCCACTGCATCTCGGAGTGGGGGCATGATTTCCGGCCCGAATACAGGCGGATCAGACCTATAATTGACACTATTGGGAGGGCTCCCATCATAGCGCTCACAGCCACGGCAACTCCCAAGGTTCAGCATGATATCCAGAAAAATCTCGGAATCCTGGAAGCCGATGTGTTCAAGTCATCATTCAACAGGCCGAACCTGTACTATGAGGTTAAGTCAAAGCAGAATGTGACCAGGGAGATCATCAAGTATATCAAGAACAATCCCGGAAAGTCGGGGATAATATACTGTCTCAGCCGGAAAAAGGTGGAGGAAATGGCTGAGATCCTGAAAGTGAACGGTATCAAGGCCCTTCCCTATCATGCGGGTATGGATTCGGCAACCAGAACACGGAACCAGGATAAGTTCCTGATGGAGGAGATTGACGTGATAGTTGCCACAATTGCCTTCGGAATGGGTATTGACAAGCCGGATGTACGCTTTGTGATCCATTACGATATTCCCAAAAGCCTTGAGGGCTATTATCAGGAGACCGGCCGGGCAGGCCGCGACGGCGGTGAGGGAAACTGCATAGCCTATTACAGCTACAATGACATTATGAAGCTGGAGAAATTCATGCAGGGGAAACCTATTGCCGAACAGGAAATAGGGAAACAGCTCCTGCTTGAGACAGTTTCATATGCCGAATCATCGGTTTGCCGGAGAAAACTGCTTCTCCACTATTTCGGTGAGGAATATACCCCGGATAATTGCGAGGCATGTGACAACTGCCTGCACCCCAAGGCCCAGTTCGAAGGCAGTGAATCAATTGTGAATGTTCTGGAAACGGTTCTGGCGGTTAAGGAAAAATTCAAGGCCGACCATATTGCAAATATTTTGTCGGGGAAAGTTACATCCGCCATCAAGTCGTATAAGCACAACAAGCTGGAATACTTCGGAACGGGGGAAGACAAGGATGAGAAATACTGGAACATGGTTATAAGGCAGGCCCTTATCGCCAAATTCCTTACAAAGGACATAGAAAACTACGGACTTCTGAAAGTTACCAGGGAAGGGCTGGCATTTGTGGATAATCCCGTGTCATTTATGCTCGCGGAAGATCACGATTATGCCGATTCAGACGAGGAAGACAATGCATTCGGTGCAAAAACAGCTGCCGTTGATGAGGAGCTGTTCAGTATCCTGAAGGACCTGAGGAGAAAAATATCAAAGCAGAAGGGAGTGCCTCCCTTTGTGATTTTCCAGGATCCCTCACTCGAGGATATGGCCATACAGTATCCGGTGAACCTGGATGAACTCCAGAACATTTCCGGAGTGGGTGCAGGCAAGGCACAGAGATACGGCAGGGAATTCGTGGATCTGATAAAGAAATATGTTGAAGAAAAGGAAATTATCAGGCCCCTTGACATGGTGGTCAAGTCGGTGGTGAATAAGTCGGGAATAAAGGTTTACATTATCCAGAGTATCGACATGAAGCGTTCCCTCGAGGATATTGCCGATGCCAAGGATCTTGAGATGGGTGAGCTGCTTTCCGAAATTGAAGCAATTGTCAATTCGGGAACCAGGCTGAATCTCGATTACTATATAAATGAAGTCATTGAAGATGACCGCCAGGAGGAAATTTATTCCTATTTCAGGGAGGAAGCAGAATCAGATTCGCTGGAAGAAGCGATAAACGAGCTCGGGAATGATTTTGAGGAGGAAGAGATAAGACTGATGCGGGTCAAGTTTCTTTCCGATATGGGTAACTGACCGGTGCTGAATCATCAGCCCGGTACGCTGCCTGCTGCCGTCAGAACTCCCTGCCTGCCTTCTGCCCTGCCTGCTTCCTGTGCGTTCCGGCCTTCCTTCCAGTCAGGGCACAGGCTGCCACTGCAATCACATAGAAAGGATAAATTAGCTGGGAGGGAATAAACCATTTCAGCAGGTATCTTTTCCCGTAGCGGACAGCTGTATTTCTCAGTACAAGATAGTCAGGCAGCGATTTAGCCAGAAGCAGGGCCGGATACAGAAGCAGAAACCTGATTCCGGCAAATGCGGCAATGAGTGCCGCGGGCTGCAAAAGAACCACAGCCAGAGTGGCCAGTGCCGTAAATTTCGTGGACAGATCTTTGTAGGAACCGGCTTTCGAGATCCATCTTGCCCTTTGTCTCAGATATTCCGCCGGTGAATGGAGAGCATTCGTCCTTACCCTGGCATCTGCCGATTCCAGCCAGGAAATCCGGGAAGATCCGTCAGCTTTCATGCGGTGAAGAAGAAAAATATCGTCGCCCGATGCCAGTTCGTCGTGAAGATGGAATGCGTGCCTCTCAAATGATTTCTTAGTAAAAAACAGGTTTGCCCCGTTGCACATAAGGGGATCCCCTGCTGCAGCCGATCCTGCGGTTATGGCCTGAAGGCCGAGAAATTCCAGTTCCTGGAAGCGCAGGAAAAAACCACTGCCTTCGGCTTCAAGCATAACCGGACAGATAATCATGTCAGACCCTTCCTTTTCATGGAATGACACTATCGTCTTCAGCCACCCCGGCTCCATGCGGGAGTCGGCGTCAACCGCAACGACCAGGTTTCCCCGGGCTTCAGACACAGCAGTCCTGAGGGCCGCTTTCTTACCGCTGCCCCTGTTCCTCAGGACTCTGAGATTTATTATTCCGGGAAACCCTGACGCAACGTCATGGGTTTTATCAGAGGAGTTATCATCGCTGATAATAAATTCGAACAGGGAAGGAGGATAGTCCTGAGCGGCAATGTCGGCCAGCAGGAAGGGCAGACTGGCTTCCTCGTTCCTGCAGGCTGCGACAACCGAAATGAAGGTGTCCGGTGTGGAGGCAGCAGTGAAGGATCTGATTCCCCTGAGGCTTTTGTACACCCTGAGGATAATATATAAATATGGTATGCTTATCAGAAGAAGAAGCCAGTACATTGTTTATTTCATCATCCGTTCCCGAAACCGTGCTGTATGATGCCCTTACCCTGATGCGTGCCTTTTCGCCGGATGTTGATGATCCGTCAATCAGCGGGCGGGAAGCTGTTCAAAAAATAAACAATCTTCCGGTGGGCATTTGTTTCTGCAAAAATATGAATATATTTGCGGTCTTTGTGAATAAATATGCAAAAAACGGACAGATTGCTTGCCATTGAGAAGATACTGGCAACAGAGAAGATATCGTCCCACGAGGAATTGCTGTGGAAGCTCCGTGCTGAAGGCATAGTCTGTACACAGGCAACTCTTTCAAGGAACCTGCGTCAGCTGGGAGCTGTCAGAAGGCCTGATCCGGGGGGCGGTTACAGATATGTTCTCCCGGAAAGCAGTCATGTCCGCCCGGCAGCTGCCGGACGTCTTCAGTTGCTGCCCGTGATAACGGACCTGACAAACACGGGGGGAATGCTTCTGATAAAGACTTTGCCGGGCAATGCCAGCAATGTGGCCATTTTTATTGACAATGCGGACAGGCATGAAATAGCCGGTACTATTGCGGGTGATGACACCATACTTGTAATTGCCAGGGGCGGCGTTTCCGTTGAAGGGATTCATGACTGCCTCGAGACGCTCCTGCCGGGATTGCATGAATGGCTCAGGGACAGATGATGGTTTCGGCGGGAAGCCCGGAAACTGCAGGACCGCGGAATCATCACCGGATCAGGTATAAGGATGTAAATTAAAAATATTCAGGATGAAAGAAAAGGTTGTATTGGCTTACAGTGGCGGCCTGGATTCATCAATCATACTGAAATGGCTGGTTGAAAAGGGTTATGAGGTGATTGCCTTTATTGCCGATGTGGGCCAGGACACCGATTTTGAGGAATCCCGCGGGAAGGCAGAGATGCTGGGAGCCTCAGAGGTGATTATTTCCGACCTTAAAAAGGAATTTGTTGAAAACTATGTTCTGAAGGCAATAATGGCAAATGCCATTTATGAGAACAGGTATTTGCTGGGAACTGCCCTGTCAAGACCTCTGATCGCGAGTGAACAGATATCGGTTGCAAGGAGGGTGGGTGCCGGTACCGTGGCTCATGGTGCAACAGGGAAGGGAAATGACCAGGTGAGGTTTGAGCTGTGTTATTATGCCCTCATGCCCGGAATACGGGTGATATCTCCCTGGAAGGACAGGGATTTTCTTGCCAGCTTCAAGGGGAGAACGGATCTTCTCAAATATGCTTCCGAGAATAAGATACCTGTCAAGGCCAGTATCGACAAGCCTTACAGCGAAGATGAGAACCTGATGCATATAAGTCACCGGGCAGGTATTCTGGAAGATCCGATGTACAGCATTCACAAGGACATGCTGGTGAAGATGGTTATGCCTCAGGATGCCCCGGATAAGGAGACAAGGATTGTCATTCATTTCAGGAACGGTCTTCCGGTGAGACTCGTGAACAAGGAAGACGGAACCATGATGGAAGACCCCTACGACATGTTCGTTTATCTGAATGAACTGGCCGGCAGGAACGGAATCGGTCTTCTTGACATGGTGGAAAACAGGTTTGTCGGAATCAAATCCAGGGGTGTTTATGAAAGTCCTGCTGCAACCGTGTTTCACATTGCCCACAGGGATATTGAAGGAATTGCCATGGACCGTGAGGTTATGCGCCTGGTAAGCATGCTCACCCCGAAATTCGCTGAATTGATATACAACGGATTCTGGTTCAGTCCGGAGATGGATTTCCTGATGGCGGCAATAGAAAAAAGCCAGGAACTGATTGACGGAAGTGTACACCTCTGCCTTTATAAGGGGAATGTTCTCATTGAAGGAAGGGAGTCACCCTCGTCCCTCTATGACGAAAAGCTGTCAAGCATGGATATTGAAGGAGGATTTGACCAGACCGACAGTCTGGGATTTATTAAGATCAATGCCATAAGGCTCATGGCTCACAGGGCAATCGTTGAGCAGAGACAGAAAAAGTAAACTAAAGGAAAATGAAACTCTGGGAACAAGGTATCAACCCCGAACCTGCCATTATCGAATTCACGGCAGGTCGGGACAGGAAGATCGATATTCATCTCACCAAATGGGATATTGTCGGATCCATGGCTCATGTGATCATGCTTCATGATGTAGGCCTGATTGATAATGAGGAAAAGAAAAACATACTTAAGGCGCTTCATTCACTGTTTGTATGGGATGAGGAAGGCAGCCTGGCCATTGAGAGCGGTATTGAAGACATACATTCGCAGATTGAAAAGGAAATGGCTTCTATTCTCGGGACCACCGGCAGAAAGGTTCATACCGGAAGATCGAGAAATGACCAGGTGCTTGTGGATATAAGACTGTATACCAGGGAGAGGATTGACAGCATGGCGCTGCTTGCAGGCAGGCTCTTCCGGAAGTTCCAGTCGCTGAGTGAACAGTACCGGGAGGTTCTGCTGCCGGGCTACACTCACATGCAGCCGGCAATGCTGTCATCTTTCGGACTGTGGTTCGGATCCTATGCCGAATCGCTGTCGGATGATGTTGCCCTCCTTGCAACAGCCCGTGCCCTCAACAACCGTAATCCTCTGGGAACAGCTGCCGGATTCGGGACCACCCTGCCGCTTAACAGGAAACTCACATCGGAACTGCTGGAATTTGATGATCTGATATATAATTCTGCCTATGCCAGCCTGAACAGGGGCAAGGTTGAAACAGCCGTTGCATCGGCCCTGGCTGCACTGGCCCAGACCCTTTCACGCTTTTCAATGGATGTGTGCCTCTACATGAGTGCAGAATACCGCTTCGTTGATTTTCCTGACGAATATGTCACGGGATCAAGTATCATGCCTCAGAAACGCAATCCAGATGTTATTGAACTGATACGCGGAAGAGCCAACCTGATCCAGACCCTGCCCGGACAGGTCGCAATGCTGGTTTCAAATCTTCCTTCAGGATACAACCGTGACCTGCAGTTGCTTAAAGAGCTTGTTTTTGGTGCCTTCGAGGACCTGATGGAATGCATGGAAATCACGCTCCTGATGCTCAACAATATCAGGATCAGGAAAAATATCCTTGAGAATCCCATTTACAATACAATATTCAGCACTGAGGAGGTTAACCGCCTGGTCAAACAGGGAATACCCTTCAGGGACGCCTACAAGGCAGTATCGGGAATGGTCAGAAACTCTTCCTTCTCCAGGACGGCACTGTCCGACTATGTTCATGAGGGCAGTCCGGGGAACCTCTGCAACGAAGCCATTGCAACACGATTCAGTGAGAGCATGAAATGCTTCAGAAACAAATCCGCGGCAGAGATGGCAGGAAAGCTTATGGAATACGCGAAATAGCCTTTCCGATCTGCTGCATTGCCTTTTCCACCCTGCTGCGCGGCATTGCCAGATTCATTCTCATAAAACCCTCTCCGCCCGGACCGAATTCCGAACCTTCGTTCAGACCGACTCCGGCCTCTTCCACAAAGAATTTCCGGAGTTCCTTTCCGGTCATTCCGAGCTTTCTGCAGTCGAGCCATATCATATAGGTTGCCTCGGGCCTGACAGGAATGATTTCCGGAATGAACTCCCTGCAGTAGTCAGTAACATGGTTTACATTCCCTTCTATGTAGGCGGTAAGGGCATCAAGCCATTCATGCCCCCCGCTGTAGGCTGCCTCGGAGGCAACACTGCCGAAAATGTTGCCGTTGCCTATATGCAGGCTGTCAACTTTATGCCTGAAATATTTCCTCAGTACGGGATTGCTGATAATCACTGAGGAAGTGGAAAGCCCCGCCAGATTGAATGTCTTGCTGGGAGCAATGCATGTCACGGTTATATCAGCAATCTCATCCGAAAGTGTTGCAAAAGGAGTATGTTTGTTTCCCGGAAGGGTAAGATCGCAGTGGATTTCGTCGGAAAGGACTATTATGTTGTTTTTCAGGCAGATCCGGGCAAGTTCCATGAGCTCTTCACGGCTCCATGCCCTTCCAACGGGATTATGAGGGTTGCAAAGGATAATCATTTTCGTTTCGGCTGTGACCATCTGCCTGAGGGCTTCAAGATCCATGGTCCACCTTCCGTCCTTCTCCCTCAGCTGGTTATTGACAAGCACCCTTCCATGGCTTTCCACGGCGGAAAAAAACGGGTAATAGACGGGAGGCTGAACAATTACAGCCTCACCCGGACGCGTGAATGTAAGGGTGCAGAGATTTATTGCCGGTACGGTACCCGGACTGAAGCAGATATGATCTCTTTCAACCGGCCAGCAGTAACGGGTGTTTAACCAGGATATCAGTGAATCGTAATACTGCGGGGGGCGGAAAAAGTATCCGTATATCTCATGATCAAGGCGCTCCCGCAGTTTTTCGGTTATGAACCCGGGCGTCCTGAAATCCATGTCGGCAACCCACATGGGAATAATATCCCTTTTTCCGAATTTTTCGTATCTCAGATCATATTTGACAGAATCGCTGCCTTCCCTGTTGATCTCTTCGTCAAAATTCCACTTCATCTGAATATAATAATTTTACGGGGCTTCAAAGATAGGTATCAAAATCAGATTTCCTTTACCCTATTCCCCTTAAAAGCCTGCTGTTTCAGTAAAACAGGGGAGGATCTGCCGGCTGAGGCCTTCCTGACATGCAAGATATTCAGACTTTCAGGAGCCGGCTCATTTCCGGTTTATAGAATTATTTCAGATACAGTTGATAAGACAAGGGATATAATGAATAAATAACTGATACAGTCGTGCAGATTTAATAATTAATTTACTATTTTTATCGGCAGTTTTAAATGTACTGTTAACAATAAATTGATCAGGGATGAAAAATACACTTGCAGCATTGATGCTTCCATTATTACTGGCAGGAATTGTTGTCACGGCTTCAAACACTTCATGCAAAAGCAGGAAGAAGGAGAAGAAAATTGAACTTGAACAGGCCGGCGTACTGGTGGATGAAATAGAAAAGAATGTTTATCCGCTTCCCACATCTGCCGAGGTTATTAAAATGCTGACCGATCTGGAAGTTGGTTATATATTTGGCATTTCAAATCCTGCCGAGAACTCCAAGAAATATATAAAGAGCACGGATCGTGCAATCAATCTGGGTGGTTACGGGGCTGATCTCAGTTATGCCACCCTGTACAACATGCAGCAGGAAGTATTGAATTACCTGGGCGCTCTCCGTTCTCTGGCCAATGAACTGAACATGTCGCAGATCTATGATGAATCGTGGTATGAAAAGATAAGGCGCAATTATGACAACCGTGATGAGCTCGTTAAGATACTGACCGATGCATTCCAGAACACATATGCCTACCTGGTTGACAACAACCAGGAGACCCTGGCCCTGCTTGTAGTCGGAGGAGCATGGGTGGAAGGCCTGTATCTTACCACTCACGTTTCCGAAGCAGCATACCAGATCGCAGGAATATCCAGGAACCTTCTCGAACAGAAGAAATCCTTCGATACCTATCTGGAAATTACCAGACCCTATGCTGACGACCCGGATATAAGTGAATTTCTGAAAATCCTGGAACCTGTCAGAAAAGTGAATGAAGGCCTCGGAACCAGTCTTACCCAGCAGAATATCATAGATATTACAAAGGCCATTGAGGAGATACGGGCCAGAATCATAAAATAATCTTTTTACAGACATTTGACCGCAGGGAATAATACTTTGCGGTCTTTTTTTGAACCGGCATCCATATGAGGGAATCAGTACTGTTGGCCCTGATTCATATCTTTGCCATTGTTTCAACGGTCAACCCGTCAGGGATAACGGCAAGAGGCAAAAAAATTCTGCGGAGCTACCTCCGGCGATATCTGAACAGAGAGCTTGAAGAAGATTACTATGCACTGTTTGAGAACAATCTGGAATTCTATTCCAATGAATTAAAAGGTCTCGACAAGGCCGAGCTTGCTGATGAAAACTCCCTGATCTCCTTTCAGATAACAAATATCTGCCGTCAGATCAAGAAGGGATTGTTTCTCGAGGAAAGGATGATTGTTTTTCTCCAGCTGCTGGAATTTGCATTTGAGGATGGCGTGATTTCAGAGCAGGAAAAGATTATCGTTGACATAATTGTCAGGACCTTCAACATTCCCCGGAAGGAATACAGGAATGCCACGGCATTCATTGTCGGCAGGGCATTTGATGATATCTCCACTGATTCCGTTCTGATTATCGAAAGTGACAGACCGGAACTTTCCGGATCTAAACTGTACAGGAACTATGACAAATGGAAGCATCTGAAGGTAAAGGGTTTCAGGGGTCATATGATGGTCCTTTACATCGAAAGCACCGAAACCCTGCTTATTACATACGACGGCCCGGTAACTCTCTATTTCAAGGGCCGCGACATAATCGCCTTCAGACCCTATCTCCTTGAAAGAGGCGTCAATATCAAGGGACTCGGCATTGAACCCATTTACTACTCACGGATCTTCAAAAAGTTTGTTTCAAGGGAATTTACCGAAAAGGTGATTTTTGAAGGTCATGATGTTCAGTATCATTTCAGGAATTCCGTGAACGGGGTACAGAAAATGAATTTCAGGGTCGAATCGGGTAATTTTGTAGGTATAATGGGGGGAAGCGGAGTGGGAAAAACCACCATGCTAAACCTGCTTCACGGGAAAATAAAGCCAACCGGGGGCCACCTCTATATAAACGGTTATGACATCTATGCCGATTCTGAGCAGATAAAGGGACTGATAGGCTATGTTCCGCAGGATGATATGCTGATTGAAGAACTGACGGTTTACCAGAACCTCTATTTCAATGCACGGCTTTGTTTCGGGGATTATTCGGAAGACCAGCTTAATGCTACTGTGGAGAAAGTGCTTCAGGACCTGGACCTTTATGAAATCAGGGATCTCCAGGTAGGAGACATACTCAATAAAAAAGTCAGCGGAGGGCAGCGAAAAAGACTCAATATCGGTCTTGAACTGATGCGTGAGCCCGTAGTCCTTTTTGTGGATGAACCCACTTCGGGACTGTCTTCCTTTGATTCCGGGAAGGTTATGAACCTTCTGAGGAATCAGGCCCTGAACGGCAGGATGGTTTTTGCAATAATCCATCAGCCTTCATCGGATATTATCAAGATGCTCGACAGGCTGTGGATACTTGACAAGGGCGGCTATATGATCTATGACGGCGACCCTGTTGAGGCCATTGTCTATTTCAAGACGGAAACATCACAGGCCAATGCCGCAGAAAGTGAATGTCCGAGCTGCGGGAATATCGAGACTGACAATATACTTGATATTGTTGAGGTCAAAATGATCGATGAGGACGGGAGACCTGAGAAAACCAGGCAGGTAAGTCCGCTGGAGTGGTACGGGAAATACCGTAAGAAAATGATGCCCTTCCCGGAGAAGGTAACGGAAAAGACAGAGATTACTCACGGCAGCTTCAGGGTGCCGGACAGGGCAGCACAGGTGAGGACATTCATAAAAAGGAATCTCATCACCAAATTTGCCGACAGGCAGTATATGACGATAAATCTTCTTGAAGCCCCGCTGCTGGCCTTTATCCTGGGATATATTTCCAAGTACAGCCGGAACGGCGATTATCTGTTTTCTGCCAATGTAAACTATCCGGTCTTCCTGTTCATGTCAGTCATTGTTGCAATTTTCATGGGACTGACGGTAAGTGCCGAGGAAATATTCCGTGACAGAAAAATTCTGGAAAGGGAGAAATTCCTGAATCTGAGCAGACTGAGTTATCTGTTTTCGAAAATAAATTTCCTTTTTGTGCTTTCGGCCATACAGACTCTTTCCTTTGTCCTAGTTGCAAGTGCAATACTTGAAATCAGGGGAATGATGTTCAGGCACTGGCTCATCCTGTTTTCCACGGCATGCTTCGGCAACCTGCTGGGCCTGAACATATCCGCGGGAATGAGAACGGCTGTCAGCATTTATATTCTTATTCCTCTGCTGCTGGTTCCCCAGCTGCTTCTCGGAGGTGCAATGATCCAGTTTGATGAGCTGCACAAGACATTCAGCAGAAAAAAATATGTTCCCGTGATAGGTGATCTCATGGCAACCAGATGGGCATATGAGGCAATGACTGTTGAACAGTTCAGGAACAACAGGTACGAGAGGAATTTCTTTGACTATGACATGGCCGTAAGCCAGAACAGCTGGAAGGCCTCCTTCCTCATTCCGGGGCTGAAGGTTAAGGTTCAGGAATGTATCAGGGCAGGCAGGGATCCTGAATACAGGGAATATATTGAAAATAATTTCCGCAAGATAAATTACCATGTAGGGGAAATGTCGGAAATAACCGGCATAAAACCGGGCAGCTGGTTTGAAAGGGTGAATTATGATGAGTTTGACGGGATAACAGGAGATGAACTGCGTTACTATCTCGACAGTCTGGGAATGACTTTCAGGCAAAGGGAAAGAAGAATTTCCCTTCAGCTTGATTCACTGAAGAGGAGCATTGAAAACAGAATGGGTGAAAAACAGTTTGTCAGGCTTCTCGAGGAAAACCATAATGAAAGGCTTGCCGAACTTGTACTGAACAGGAGAAGTACCCTGAAAATAATTGAGAAGGACGACAGGTTCATCCAGAAGGCCGATCCCGTATTCATGCCTCCGGAATCAAAATACGGCAGAGCCCATTTCTATGCGCCTTTCAAACAGATCGGGAAACTCAGGACAGGAACCCTTGTTTTCAATACGGCGGTTATATGGATGATGACGGCGATCCTGTTCTGCACACTTTATTACAACCTGCTTAAGGCCTTCATAATCTGGCTTGAAAAGCTCAAGCTGCCATTCTGGAGAAAATTCGGGCGCAGCCTGCTCCAGATGTAGGGCCTGATGTGAATCTGAAAGAAAATGAACCTGGTCCGTCCAAAGAAAAACCTCGGGCAGCACTTTCTCAAAGACAGGGAGATTGCACGTAAAGTGGCATCCTCACTTGGTGCAAAGGAATGTGATTCAGTCCTTGAGATAGGCCCGGGAACCGGAGTTCTCACGGAATACCTTGTGAAGAGAAATTTCCCCGACTTCAGGGTGATAGAAATAGACAATGAGTCGGTTCATTATCTCAGGGAGAAGTTTCCGGCTATGGAATACATTATAAGGGGAGATTTTCTCAGGATGGATCTGGAGGATTTTTTCAGCGGGAATGTGTGCATTACAGGTAATTTTCCCTACAATATCTCATCCCAGATCCTTTTCAGGGTACTGGAATACAGGAATAAAGTAACGGAAGTGTGTGGTATGTTTCAGAAGGAAGTGGCCGAAAGGATATGTTCACCGCCCGGATCACGGGTCTATGGAATTCTGAGCGTGCTTCTCCAGGCATATTACCATACCGAGTATCTTTTCACGGTACCCGGTGAAGTATTTTCTCCCCCGCCGAAAGTGAATTCCGGAGTGGTCAGACTGGTCAGGAACGATGTGAAGGAACTGGAAGTGAATGAGACTCTGTTCAGACAGGTAGTAAAAGCCGCCTTCAGCCAGCGGCGGAAAAAGCTCAGGAACTCCATCAGGTCAGCTTTTGCACTTCGCAGCGAAGATTGCCCGCTCTTTGACCTGAGACCGGAACAGTTGTCAGTTAACATGTTTGCCGATCTGACGAAATGGATTGAAGAAAACCGGGTGGTTTAGCCGGACAGGATCTGAGTTCAGCTGAATGAATATCCGATCGCATCAACAGGATTCATGCGGGCTGCGGAATAGGCAGGGGCATAGCCCGCAATAATGCCGATAACTCCGGAAATGACGATGGCAAGCATTATGTTTGAGAATGTAAGGTGCATGTTCAGCTCATAAAGATAGTTTACCGCTATTGTACCGATAAAGATCAGGAATATGCCGAATATCCCCCCGATCACCGAAAGCAGAACCGATTCGGCAAGAAACTGCTGGAGGATGAAGGAGCGTTTTGCGCCAAGGGCCTTCTGAATGCCTATCATGTTTGTTCTTTCCTTTACCGAGACGAACATTATGTTGGCAATCCCGAATCCTCCCACAAGGATTGAAAAACCTCCTATCAGCCAGCCTCCTATATTTATTCCCGTGAACACCGGGTCGAATCCCTTTGAAAGCATTGTAGGGGTGTTTACCGAAAAATTCTCCGGCTCAACCGGCTTCAGACGCCTGGCTGATCTGAGTATCATCGTTGCCTCATCCGAGAGCTCCTGCACATTAACGCCGGGTTTTGCCTTGACTATCAGCTGGGTGTTTACAAATCTGTTCCTGAGGTTGATGAAGTTCTTGCCGAAATTAAGGGGAATGATGGTGATCTGATCAATATTGCTGAGATTTATTCCGCCTTCCCCTTCCTTTTTCAGAATCCCGATAACCCTTACCTTTCGTCCCTGAAGCTTTATTTCCTTCCCTAAAGGATTTTCATCCTTGAACAGCCTTTCGGCCGTTTCCGCTCCCAGCACTGCCACATTGGTACCGCTCGTATATTCATAGGGGGAAAAATACCTTCCCTTCTCAATTTCGAATGATAATACCTTTTCCAGGTTATCCGTTACTGCTGCGACCGCTGCCCCGCCTGCGGAATTATTCCTGTAGCTCAGGCTTGCGGAATGGCCCACTACCAGAGAAAGAGACTCAGTCCGGGTGGATCTGCCTGCTATTGCATGGTAGTCATCCAGCGCGACTGCCGGCCACCGGATTATGTCCCACCATTTGAGACTGGCTCCCATTGACCAGGGATACTTCTGAATGTACACAACATTGCTTCCCATTGAACTGATGCTGTCGCGTATGGCTTTCTCCATCCAGTCGAGCACTGTAAAGACGGATATGATGGAAAAAATCCCTATGGTGATCCCGGAAAGGGTGAGAAATGTCCTTAATTTATTGATCATCACAGAACCCAGTGCAAGAATCACACTTTCCTTCAGCAGCTTCAGATACTTCATCCCCTGTTTGAATATTGTTACGGAATCCAAAGATAAACAAATAAAACAGCAGGTAATTTGAAAAAGCGGAAAAGTATGTTCATTTTATGCTGATAATCATTATTATTTAACATATTGAGGTTTGTAAAAAAATACCTATTTTTACTCGCCCGCTGAATCTATTTCCGGCAATCGTAATAATCAGACAATGAGTGAAAGAAAAATCAAAAGCGCCTTAATTTCCGTATATCACAAGGAAGGACTGGATGATATAGTAAGTCTGCTTAACCAGCTGAAAGTGAGAATATTCTCAACGGGAGGCACCTGGGATCATATAACCCGCACGGGTATAAGGGCAGAAAAGGTTGAAGATCTTACCACTTATCCCTCCATTCTCGGCGGAAGGGTAAAAACCCTGCACCCGTCTGTTTTCGGGGGAATACTTGCAAGGAGGGAAAACAGCGGTGATATGGAGCAAATGGACAGATACGGCATTCCGGAGATTGACCTGGTGATCGTGGATCTTTATCCTTTCGGGGAAACAGTCAGGAATACGGATGATGAGGCAGAGATAACGGAAAAAATTGATATCGGGGGCATTTCGCTTATCAGGGCTGCGGCAAAGAATTTCAGGGACGTGGTGGTTATTTCTTCCAGGGATCAGTACAGCCGCCTGCTGGAGCTTCTCAGGGGAAAGGGAGGTATGACCTCCCTACAGGAGAGAAGGCGCTTTGCCGCCGAGGCATTCATGAACTCATCACATTACGACACTGAAATATTCAGGTATTACAATCTCAGGGAAAAGCTCCCCGTATTCAGGGAGAGTATAAATATTTCCGGAGAGCTCAGATACGGCGAAAATCCTCATCAGAAAGGAATTTACTACGGGGATCCGGGTGAGATGTTTGAAAAGCTGCACGGGAAGGATCTCTCCTACAACAATCTGCTGGATATAGAATCTGCGGTCACTCTTATTGACGAATTCACGGAAACGACAGTGATCATCATCAAGCATAACAATGCCTGCGGGGCAGCTTCAAGGGATAATCTCACCGATGCATGGAATGATGCCCTGGCATGCGATCCCGTATCGGCATTCGGGGGAATAATTGCTGCCAACAGGGAAATTGATGAGCAGACAGCTTCTGCAATGGACAAGATATTCTTTGAGGTTCTGATAGCACCCGGCTTCAGTGCAAAAGCCCTGGAAATACTGGAACAGAAGAAAAACAGGATCATTTTAAAAAGAAAAGCTGTTTTCAGGATGGAGGCTGCTTTCAGATCACTTCTGAACGGTGTCCTGTGGCAGGAAAGGGATAACAGTACACAGACCCCTGAGGATCTGATGCCCGTAACTCCCCGGAAACCTGATAAGAATGAAACAGAAGATCTTGTATTTGCCAATATCCTTGTAAAACACAGCAAGTCAAATGCGATTGTCCTGGCAAAAAACAAACAGCTGTGTGCAAGCGGAATAGGACAGACATCAAGGGTGGATGCACTGAAACAGGCAATTGAGAAAGCCCGTTTGTTCGGTTTTGACCTGAAAGATTCCGTTATGGCATCAGATGCCTTCTTTCCCTTTCCTGACTGTGTGGAGATTGCTCACAAGGCAGGGGTTACAGCGGTGGTTCAGCCGGGAGGATCGGTCAGGGATAAGGATTCAATAGATTTTTGTGCCGCCAACGGAATGGCAATGGTATTTACAGGAATAAGACATTTTAAACATTGATAATTGATATATGGGACTATTTTCATTTTTGACACAGGAGATCGCTATTGACCTGGGTACAGCCAATACTATTATTATTCAGAATGACAAGATTGTAGTGGATGAGCCTTCGATAGTTGCTATTGACAAGAATACGGGAAAACTTATAGCAATAGGGGAGGCTGCCAGGCAGATGCATGGCAAGACACATGAAAATATCAAGACAATAAGGCCTTTGCGTGACGGGGTGATTGCCGATTTCAATGCAGCAGAACTGATGATAAGGGGAATGATAAAGATGATCAACAAGGGACCGAAACTTTTTTCCCCGTCAATGAAAATGGTCATTTGCATACCTTCCGGAAGCACTGAGGTGGAAATAAGGGCTGTGCGCGACTCATCAGAGCATGCCGGGGGAAGGGATGTTTACATTATTTATGAGCCAATGGCGGCAGCCATCGGTATCGGTATAGATGTTGAAGCACCCGAGGGTTCAATGATAGTCGATATAGGCGGCGGTACCACGGAGATTGCAGTTATTGCCCTGGGAGGGATAGTATGCAATAAGTCAATCAGGATTGCAGGAGACGGATTCACTGCGGATATTCAGGCATATATGAGGCATCAGCATAATATAAAAATAGGGGAAAGGACGGCGGAAGATATAAAGATAGCTGTCGGTGCCGCATTTCCCGACATAGATAATCCGCCTCCGGACTACATAGTGAGGGGGCCGAACATAATGACTGCCCTTCCGATTGAAATACCTGTATCCTATCAGGAAATAGCCTACTGCCTTGACAAGTCCATTACCAAGATTGAGGCAGCCCTTCTCAATGTGCTGGAACAGACCCCGCCGGAACTCTATGCCGACATTGTCAACAGGGGAATATACATGGTGGGAGGCGGTGCCCTGCTCAGGGGATTTGACAGAAGGCTGGCCGACAAGATTAATATAAACTTCAATGTGGTTGAGGATCCTCTTCACTCGGTGGCAAGAGGCACGGGCGTGGCACTGAAGAATGTTGAAAAATATCCTTTCCTCATGAGATAATATCCGGCCGTGAATGAGAAATCTCCTTAATTTTTTTAAGAGATACAATAATGTGATAATCTTCCTGATACTTGAAGGAATAGCATTGTCCCTGCTGGCATCGGGCAACAGCTATCACAATACAAGACTGATAAAGGGAATCAGGGGAATTACGGCCGGTATTGAAAAATCATTCAGCAGAACGGCTTCCTATTTCCGCCTGCGTGAAACGGAAATGAACCTGGCACGGGAGAATGCCATGCTGAGGAATCTTCTTGAGCAGGCGGGAAAAATGAGGGACAACAGCTTTTCCACTGTCACTGACTCTGTTTACAGACAGAAATATTTATGGTTCTCTGCGGAAGTAATAAATAATTCGGTGAACCGCCGGAAAAACTTCCTGACCCTCGACAAGGGATATAATGATGATCTGGCACCTGATATGGCCGTTATTGCAGATGATGCCGTTGCCGGAGTGATAGTGGGATGCTCGTCAAACTATTCTGTGGCAATGTCCCTTCTCAACACTGATTTCAGACTTAGTGCAAGGATAAGGTCAAACGGATATTTCGGTTCACTGAGCTGGGACGGGAAAAGCTACAGGCATGCCGTTCTGAATGACATTCCCCAGCATGTGACGGTTGTTGCGGGTGATACTGTTGAAACAACCGGCTATTCTGCCATTTTCCCCGAAGGACTTATGATTGGCGTGATAGATGAAATAGAGAGATCGGGAAGCGATTTCTACAGGATCTCGGTGGCCCTGAAGGCTGATTTTAAAAAACTCAGATTTGTCAACCTGGCCGGAAACCTTCAGAAGACAGAACAGCAGAATCTTGAAACACAATTCCAATGATCAACAGGATACTCAGATACACCCTGATATTTGTCTTGCTGATATTTCTTCAGCTTTTCCTGTTCAACAATATACAGTTCAGCGGGTATGTGAATCCCTATGTCTATATCATGTTCATCATGCTGCTGCCCTTTGACATATCGTCATGGCTGCTTCTTTTTCTTTCCTTTCTGACGGGATTTGTTATTGATGTCTTCTCCGGTACCCCGGGAATGCACACTTCCGCAACTGTAGCCGCCGGATTCGTGCGCCCCTGGGTGCTGAGACTGATTTCCACCAGAGGGGATTACGAATTTGTGTCAGAACCATCACTGAGGATTTACGGATTCAAATGGTTTCTGATATATACCCTTGTGATCGTTTTTATCCATCATTTCTTTCTTTTTTACCTTGAAGTGTTCCGGCTCACTGATTTTTTCACTACATTTCTGAGAGTTCTGATAAGTACACTTTTTTCCGTGGTTTTTATAGTTCTTCTTGAATATATCAGAAGAGGGAAATAGTCAGCCGTTTATGAAGGATTTGTATGCAGCCAGGAAATATTTCATTATCGCAATGATAGTCATTGCGTCTGCCGTGCTTGTCGTAAGACTGTTCGTCATACAGGTAGTAAAGGATGTATACAGGCTTTCAGCTGATAATAATGTTCTCAGATATGTAACCCAGTATCCTGCCAGGGGACTGATCTATGACAGGAACGGGAAACTTATTGTTTTTAACCAGGCAGCGTATGACCTCATGGTGATTCCGTCACAGACATCCGCAATGGATACCGCACTTTTCTGCGATGATCTGGAAATAAGCATCGAGGCATTCAGGGAGAGAATGAAGGCTGCCAGAAGTTATTCCTACAGGGCTCCTTCAATATTCCTCAAGCAGATTTCAGCTGAATCCTACGCAAGATTCCAGGAAAAGATATTCATGTTTCCGGGATTCTACGTACAGTCAAGGACACTGAGGAAATATTCGAAGCCTGTTGCTGCACATATACTGGGCTATGTCAGCGAGGTTGACGAGATGCAGATAAAGAAGGACCCGTATTACAAGCCGGGCGATTATATCGGCAAGCTTGGCATTGAAGAGGCCTATGAAAAGGAATTGAGAGGCACGAAGGGCGTGAAAATATTCCTGGTTGATGTCTACAGCCGTGTAAAGGGATCCTATGCCGACGGGACCATGGACACGGCAGCTGTTCAGGGAAATGATATCGTTTCCAGTATTGATCTTGATCTTCAGGAATACGGTGAACGGCTGATGAAAAACAAGACAGGAAGCATTGTTGCCATCGAGCCGTCATCGGGTGAGATAATTGCCCTGGTTTCGTCACCGTGCTATGATCCGGAGCTTCTCGTAGGAAGGGCCCGGTCAGAAAACTTCATGAAGCTGTCGGCAGACACCCTGCTGCCATTGTTCAACAGGGCTTTCATGGCCTCATATCCCCCGGGATCAACCTTCAAGCCGGTCAACGGCCTCATTGCACTTCAGGAAAAGGTTATCGTGCCATCAACAAGCTTCTCCTGCAACAGGGGCTATCTGTTTGTAGGCTGCCATACACATTCATCCCCCCTTGACCTCAAGGGAGGAATAATGAATTCGTGCAATGCATATTTCTGCCAGACATTCAGAAGGATACTTGAAAATCCCGCATATTCATCCGTTACGGAGGCATATGAAAAATGGAGGTCATACCTTACCCAGTTCGGTTTCGGAACAAGGCTGGAAACCGAATTTGTGAATGAGCTGCCGGGCCTGATTCCTACTCCGGCATATTATGACAGGTATCACGGAAAGAACGGATGGAAGGCACTTACGGTCATTTCCCTCGCAATAGGGCAGGGCGAGATAGGAGCCACTCCCCTTCAGATGGCAAACATGACTGCAGCAATAGCCAACAGGGGATATTATATTACTCCTCATGTTGTAAGGCCTGCCGGCGGGGAAGGGGAAGCAGGCAGCCGCTACGAAACAAGGCATCATATAGAAATTGATTCTGCCAATTTCGAGGAGGTTATCCTCGGAATGGAGGCAGCTGTGAACGGAGGAGCGGGGGCAACAGCAAGGATTGCCGCACTGCCCGATGTTACCGTATGCGGGAAGACAGGCACGGTACAGAACCCGCATGGAAAGGACCATTCCGTTTTTATTGCATTCGCACCGAAGCATGATCCTCAGATAGCCATTGCAGTGTTTGTTGAGAATTCAGGTTTTGGAGCCACCTATGCAGCTCCCGTGGCCAGCCTGATGATAGAAAAATATCTTAAAGGGGAAATATCAGCGGCATCAAAATGGAAGGAACAGAGGATGCTTGAACTGGATCTTATCGGCATGAAAAACAGGCAGCGTGATGAGGAACGTTAACATATGGAAGCGGATAGACAAGCCCGTAGTACTTGTCTACCTCCTCATGGTCATCATGGGATGGTTCAATATTTATGCTGCCGTGTTCAACGAAGAGCACAGGGAGATATTTGACTTTTCGCAACGTTACGGGAAACAGTTCATCTGGATCATCGCAGCCCTGGTACTGGCCGTATTGGTTATGGTTACCGATACAAGGTTTTACTTTTTCTTTTACTGGGTTATTTACGGCATCATGATCCTGATGCTGATCCTCTTATTCTTTTTCGGCAAGGAAATAAACGGCTCCAGGTCATGGTTCGAATTCGGATTTGTAAGCCTCCAGCCTTCCGAATTCGCCAAGTTTGCAACGGCCCTGGCCCTGGCCGGCTATCTCAATTACCACAGGCAGGAACTCACCAGGTTCAGGATAATACTGCCCGCACTGGGGATTATCATTCTGCCTGCCCTCCTTACAGCTGCCCAGCCCGACATGGGGTCAACCATCGTTTTCTTTGCACTGATACTGGTGCTGTTCAGGGAAGGAATGAGCCCCTATGTCTTTGTGTCGGGTCTTTTGATGATCTTTCTTTTCTTCCTTGCCCTCCTGATGGATAATTACATGCTTGAACTGATACTGACCGGACTGGCATTTTTTCTGACCTGGCTTGTTACAAGAAAACTGAAAGTGGCTCTTGCCGGTGCGGGCATCATTGTACTTATTGCCGCACCCCTGTTCATAGTGAATCATTATCTGAATGAACCGGCTTCATATAATGTGATTATTGTAATAACACTGCTGGTGGCGGGCCTGTTTTTTGCCTATTATATTTACCAGAAAAAAGCCCTCGGAGTACTTGTTATTTATGCTTTTCTGATTGGCAGTGTTCTGTACGTCAATACTGTTGATTTTGTGTTTGACAATTTTCTGAAACCGCATCAGAAGGAAAGGGTGGAAATCATGCTCGGATTCAAATCAGATCCCCACGGAACGGGTTATAATCTGAACCAGTCACTTATTTCCATCGGGTCGGGAGGTTTCAGCGGCAAGGGT
The DNA here is from genome assembly GCA_029547705.1 of Bacteroidota bacterium. Taxonomy (GTDB): domain Bacteria; phylum Bacteroidota; class Bacteroidia; order Bacteroidales; family VadinHA17; genus LD21. The sequence goes on from JAKPOU010000017.1 coordinate 126,879, forward strand.
TTCCTGCGGGGGACCCAGACAAAATTCAAGTTTGTTCCGGCACAAAGTACCGACTTCATTTTTTGCACGGTCGGAGAGGAATGGGGATTCTTAGGTTCAGTCCTTATTGTGGGCCTTTATCTTTTTCTCATGCTGAGGCTGATCTGGCTGGCCGAGCGGCAGCGTTCGGTATTTTCGCGAACTTACGGATACGGAGTGGTATCAATTCTGTTCATTCATTTTTTCGTGAACCTTGGAATGACAATCGGACTTGTTCCGGTGATAGGAATACCTCTTCCCTTTTTCAGTTACGGGGGAAGTTCACTATGGGGTTTCACCATCCTGCTCTTTGTATTTCTGAGGCTTGATGCCAGCCGTTCGGAGCATCTGATATGATCAGAACGGAACAGTGATCCTGTGAGAGATCTCTATCCCGAAATCATTTTCCACGTAATCGATCAGCTGCGGAAAGAATTCCATGAAATCATCCAGCAGAGTGTAATAATTCTTCTTGAGCATGCGTATTGCAAACCTTGTCTCGTTGGGCAATGTGGTGTTCCTGCTCAGTGTCCTCAGTGTCCGACCGATACCCCTGCGGGTCTGATAAGTCTCAATCCAGTTGTTGATAATGAAAAAGGGCATCATTTCCTTTACCTTGTCGGGAAGGATATCATAGTTATTGACCATTGCCCTGTAAAAATTATAGGTAACACTCTCCAGGGGCCTCCGTGAAAACAGGCTCCACTCCCGTGTAAGGAAATGATCATAGATGATATCTGTGACAACACCGGCATATTTATGGTATTTCCTCGAGAAATGTATCTTGCTTCTGTGAACCACGGGATGCCTGTCAGTAAACATATCAATATGCCTGTGCAGGATTATGCCCTTCCGTACCTGTTCGGGATATTTCAGATAATCCCTGCCCTTCACATAATCACCTATGTAATTTCCGATGATTATTTTTTCGGAATCACCCGACAGGTATATGTGGGCCAGGACATTCATTTATGCTTATAATAGTACAAATTATTTACGAATTTTTTCATTAAATGGTTCACTTTGCAAAGGCCCTATCAGGATTCAACCTCTTATTATAAGATATATTGTATCACAGACAGTTAAAATCTGAAAGTCATTTAAAAAAAATGACTTAAAATTTCGTTAATCCGCCATGCAAATTATACATTTGCTCATTCATTTTAAAATGAAAAACAGCCTGTCAATAAATTGATGATAAAAATTATTAAAAATGAAAAGAAAAAATGTAATCATAATCGGTGCTGCAGGAAGGGACTTCCATAATTTCAATACCGTTTACCGCGACAATGAGGATTATAATGTTGTGGCATTCACAGCTGCCCAGATACCTGATATTGACGGCAGGAAATATCCTTCCGGACTAGCGGGGAGGCTTTATCCCGGCGGAATACCCGTTTTTCCGGAGGAGGATCTTCCCGGGCTTATCAGGAAGTACAGCGTTGATGACTGTGTTTTCTCCTACAGTGATGTGCCCTATCAGAAGATAATGTCAACAGGTGCGGTTGTAAATGCGGCAGGAGCGAATTTCGTCATGCTGGGTCCTTCGGCGACGATGATCAGAAGTACCAAACCGGTCATTGCCGTTGGTGCGGTCAGGACCGGCTGCGGCAAGAGCCAGACATCAAGGAAGATAATAGAGATTCTGATGGCAAGGGGACTGAAGGTTGTTGCGGTCCGGCATCCAATGCCCTATGGCAACCTGATTGAGCAGAAGGTTCAGCGCTTTGCAGTCCTTGAGGATCTGGCAAAACATAAATGCACCGTTGAGGAGATGGAGGAATATGAACCCCATATTGAAAGGGGCAATGTCATATATGCCGGTGTGGATTATGAGGCTATACTCCGTGAGGCAGAGAAGGATCCTGATGGCTGCGACATCATCCTGTGGGACGGGGGCAATAATGATTTCCCCTTTTACCGGCCCGATCTTATGATAACTGTTGCCGATCCCCACAGGCCGGGCCATGAACTGAATTACTATCCCGGTGAAGTGACCCTGCGTATGGCTGATGTTGTTGTAATAAACAAGGTTGACAGTGCTGAGCCCGGAGCAGTGGATATTGTAAGGGAAAATACATCCAGGGTCAATCCGGGAGCTGTGGTCATTGATGCCGCATCACCGATCAGGGTTGATGATCCTTCCCTGATAAGGGGCAGGAAGGTGCTTGTTGTGGAGGACGGTCCGACCCTTACACACGGGGAAATGAAAATAGGAGCCGGAATAGTTGCCGCACGGAAATTCGGTGCTGCTGAAACAATCGATCCCAGACCTTTCCTGAGCGGCAAACTGAAGGACACCTTCAGTCAGTATCCGGGCATTGGCAGTCTTCTTCCTGCAATGGGATACGGGGAGCAGCAGCTGCGCGACCTTGAGGCGACAATAAACAATACCGTCTGCGACAGTGTTGTGATAGCAACGCCGATAGACCTTAAAAGGATAATTGATATCAGGAAGCCGGCAACGAGGGTGTACTATGAGTTACAGGAAATAGGGGATCCCACGCTGGAACAGGTACTTGATGATTTCCTGGCAAAATCCGGCCGCTGAAAAACAGACGGTCCCGTAATGCAGGCGGGACCGTCCCTGTGAATATCTATATTTTCAGCGTCTTACACGGGCGTTGCCTTCCCAGATGCTCCAGATCTGTTCTTCATCCGCAGGCTGTGCATAGTCGGTAAGCATGGTTGTGGCAAGTGCACCGGAAGCCCATGCAAACTGAATCCATTTTCCGGGCTCCCAGCCTTTGAGGATTGAATAAAGCAGACCGCCCACAAATCCGTCACCGCCGCCAATCCTGTCAAGGACATTTATCCGGCGCGGCTCAATCACGTGCCAGTTGTCAGTTTCATGCACTATTGCACCCCACAGATGCTCATTGACGCTGATGACCTGACGGAGGGTGTTGCCAAAAACGGAAACACCGGGAAACGCTTTTCTGACTCTTCTTATCATTTCCTTGAAACTTTCAATCTGAGCTGCAAGATCCTTTCCGCCTTCCTCCGGTCCCTCAACACCCAGGCAGAGCTGGAAATCCTCTTCGTTTCCAACCAGTATATCGGCAATTCCCGCGATTTCCCTGAAAGTTGCGGATAATTCCTCTTCACGGTTCTTCCAGAAGGATGCCCGGTAATTCAGATCGAAAGATATCCTGGTGCCGTGTTTTTTTGCAGCACGGGCCAGTTCGAGGCAAAAATTGCTGGTTTCAGGCGACAGGGCGGCAATAAGTCCTGAAAGATGCAGTATCTGAACCCCTTCTTCACCGAAGAGCCTGGCCAGGTTGAAATCCTTGACATTCAGTGTCCGGCCCACCTCCCCGGCACGGTCATTCTGCACCCTCGGCCCCCTGGTGCCGTAACCGCTGTCGGCTATATTGAACTGGTGCCGGTAACCCCAGGGCCCCCCCTGGTCAACTTCAATACCTTCGTAGGCCATATGCCTGCTGGCAAGATTGTCCTTGATGAACCTGGCTACCGGGCTGTCTTTTACAAATGTGGTAAGAACCTTGACAGGCAGGCCAAGATAGGATGAAACACTTGCAACATTCGACTCGGCACTGGTTGCGTGCATGTGAAAGGTATCACTGCAGTGGACGGGCTGGCCGTGAAGAGGAGTGATTCTGACCCCCATGCTCGTAGGCACCACCAGTGACCATTTGAAATCTTTTCTTAGCTCAATTCTCATAATGTAAATGGTTTAAGTTATTTATTGATTGATTATTCTGCAACAGGACAGCCGGTTCCGGCTCCGGTTTCCCCGGCTGCTTATTTCAGTCTGGCCCTGAGTTTCTTCCCTTCTTCTTCAAAGCCGGGCTTGTTCAGGAGGGCGAACATGTTTTTCTTGTAGGCTTCAACGCCGGGCTGATCAAAGGGATTCACATCAAGGATATAGCCGCTTAAGGCACAGGCTATCTCGAAGAAATAAATCAACTGGCCGACATAGTATTCATTCAGCAGAGGGATGTTGATCCTCATAACCGGAACGTTGCCGTCATTATGGGCAAGGATGGTTCCCTCCCCGGCACTGCGGTTCACTTCAGAGAGTCTTTTGCAGGCAAGATAATTGAGCTGGTCGGAATCATCCTTCTCAGATGGTATTGTTACTTTCTTTTCTGTTTCGTTTACCAGAAGGATTGTTTCGAAGAGAATACGCTGCCCTTCCTGGATATATTGTCCCAGTGAATGCAGGTCTGTTGTAAACTCGACTGATGCCGGGAAAATACCCTTTCCGTCCTTTCCTTCACTTTCACCGTAAAGCTGCTTCCACCATTCCGAGAAATAGCGGAGTTTTGGCGTAAACCCGACAAGTACCTCAACGGATCTTCCGGTCTGAAGCAACAGGTTCCGGGCTGCAGCATAGAGAAGAGCCGGATTGTTTTCAGCATTCCTGTTCTTTCTTGTTATAAGCTCCATGTCGCGGGCTCCCTTAACCAGCTTTCTGATATCCATGCCTGCTACCGCTAATGGCAGCAGACCGACCGGACTGAGGACGGAATACCTTCCCCCCACATCATCGGGGATCACAAATGTTTCATAGCCATTAAGCTCTGCCAGCGATCTCAGTGCACCCCTGCTGCTGTCGGTGACAGCAATGATCCTGTCGGCTGCCTTCGCTTTTCCGACTTTTCTTTCAAGATGATCCTTGATGATCCTGAATGCAATAGCAGGTTCGGTTGTGGTTCCTGACTTGGAAATGACAATGACTGAATAATTCCTGTCATCCAGGATATCGGTCAGGTCAGAAATATAATCCTCGCAGATATTCTGCCCTGCAAACAGCATCTGGTGCTGGCTGGATTTCAGCAGTGGAGCGAAGGAATGAGAGAGAGCTTCAGTCACTGCCCTGGAACCAAGGTAAGAGCCGCCGATACCGATAACCACGGTGGTATCTGAAACAGATCTGAGATGTCTGGCCCTCTTCTTAATTTCGTCAAGCTGCACCTGTATGTCTTCGGGAAGAGACAGCCATCCCAGAAAATCATTTCCGGCACCCGTTCCGCTGTTGAGGGCATCAAGATGCCTCACAGACTGTAAGGCAAGAGCTATCACCTCCTCCCAGGAGATAAAGTCTGCAGAATTCTTAAGATCAATAGATATGTGTTTTTCCATAATGAAAGGTTTTTGTTTGCCTCAGGATTAACGCAAAGTTAAAAAAATAACCGCCGGGAATATTCCCTGACGGTTATTATAAAACCGGTATTATATATCGGGAAGGAAGTTATCTTCTTCTAATGCTTCCTGCACTTGAAGCCCGGGTGTCAATATACAGGGGATTACCCTTGTAGTATATATCTCCTGCACTGGAGGCCCGTGCCGTCAGTCTTTCGCTGACACATATGCCTGCATCCCCGGCACTGGAAGCTCTGACGTCAGCTTCCTTCACCCTGAGATTGTATGCATTCAGGTTGCCTGCACTGCTCAGAACGGCAGAAAGCATGTCTGCTTCACCACTCAGTGTCACATCACCGGAACTGCTTATCCCGGCATCTATCTTGCGGGCGTATACTTCCAGTTTGATGTCACCTGCACTGCTTGCCACGATATGAAGATTGTCACTCTCAATCGCCGATTCCCCGGTAATGTTTCCTGCGCTGGAAGTGGCAATACTTTTTATCTCTTTCAGGGTTACATATACGGTTTTCATTTTCGCACGCCGGATATTTACATCAGTATATATTTCAAGAATTCCGTTCCTTTCCCTGGCAATGATATGGCCGTGCAGATTCTCATCAGCCTCTACAGCCAGTTCCGGTTCGTCACCCTGCCTCAGGTAAATGTCTATTCCGGTGCTGACTTTTATTCCTGATGCATTCACCGGAGTTCTTTCACTTGTAATTACTCTTCCGTTTCCGTATACAGTCCTGCGAAATTGTGCATGGGCACCGGATGAAATAACCAGGACCAGGATGAGGGGCAATAAATTCTTCAGGTTTTTCATGATCTTCATTAATTGGGATTAGCGTTTTATTCCGTGTTAAAGACAGTGCTTATTAACGTTTGCTGCATCAAATGCATACATTATTTGCATAAAATGATGTTTTTACAAAAAGAACTTTCTGAAACAGGAACTTTCTTTGGAGATTGTTTTGAGTTTGCAGCTTTTTAAACTCTTATCTTTTATGGGTATTTTGCATCCTTTTCTGGTTACTTACATGTAAATCGGGGATTACTGAAAAAATATTTTATAATTTTATACAAATTTTTGAACCTTGAAAAAGATAACTGTTCTGTTGCTTGCATTTGCAATAATTTTTGGCTGTAAGCCGCGAAAATCCGGAACCCCAGGGAGCATGTCCGTCTATTCCGCGGAGAAGAATGTTTCCGGAAGCTTTACAATAAGCGGTGCCTATGCCCTTACCGCTATTCTGAAGAACTGGGCGCAGGATTTCATGAGCATTCATCAGGATGTAAAAATTGAGATTCTGGAGAAAGGTACCGGACAGGGTATAGTGGATCTCATTGACGGAAAAGCTGATCTGGCAATGATTTCGCGTCCTCTTACCGACGAGGAAAAGGAGGCGGGAATCTGGATGATGCCGGTGGCCAAGGACGGTGTTGCAATAATCGTCAATGATAATAATCCCTATCTTCCCCGGCTGTTGAAACAGGGACTAAGTCCGGATGAGATACAGAAACTATTTACTGCCGTACCGTCTCCGGCCTGGGGAGAACTGCTTGACACTACAGGAAGTGCCCGGGCTGTTGTCTATACCAGGGCTGATGAATCGGGTGCTGCTGAACTTCTGGCAGGATTTTGTTTCAGAAAACCTATTGATCTGAAGGGAACAGAGGTCACGGGTGATGAAGAAATGATAACCCGTGTGAGAAACAATATTTTTTCTGCGGGATTCTGCAACCTGTCATATGCATTCAATAAGGTGACAGGGGAAAGAATCGAAAACATACAGATAGTACCCTTTGATCTTGACTATGACAATAAGATAGGAAAGATAGAAAAACCTTTCAGTGATATAGAGACTGCCCACAGAAGCGTCTGGCTGGGAATATATCCGGAATCCCTGTGCCGTGACCTGACCCTGGGTTCAGTGGGCAAACCTGACGATCCTGCGATACTGGCATTTCTGGACTATGTTATCCATGACGGGCAGAAAATTGTAAAAGAAGCCGGTCTCTGTGAACTTAACAATGTAGCACTGAGGTTTGCAAGGGAAAGCCTTAAGTAAGCCTGAAGCAGGCCGGCTTAATCAGCGTATCCTTTCGTTATTCTTGAATGTTGCAACAAATGCCTGGGGGTATCCCGCCTTTCTTACGGCGGACTGAAACTGCCTGGCAGGCTCAAGTGCAGTGAATTCCCCCACCGTGTAGCGGTATTCCTTCATATAATAGTATACAAAGGGAGTATATGACTTGCCGTCCACGATAAGCTCCTTTATCTCTTTCCCTGCTGGTCCGGAAAGGAACTGCACCCTGTAAACCACGACATCCTTCAGATTAGCAGGTACTTCTGATGCCCCGGCAGCTTTAGCCTGTTCAGCAAGCCTTTTTGCTTCGGCGGCCCTTGCTTCCTCTGCAAGCCTTTTTGCCTCGGCGGCCCTGGCTTCCTCTGCAAGCCTTTTTGCTTCGGCGGCCCTTGCTTCCTCTGCAAGCCTTTTTGCCTCGGCGGCCCTTGCTTCCTCAGCAAGCCTTTTTGCCTCGGCGGCCCTGGCTTCCTCTTCCTTCGCCGCTTTAAGTGCTTTCTCAGCTTTCTCCCCCTTTTCCATTCTTACAGCTCTTTCAGCTTCCGCTGCCCTTGCTTCCATTTCTGCCCGGGCTATATCGTCAGCCTGTGCCAGGAGGAGTTTCCGGAAGGTGAAAGTGGTATCTGCCTCTGCATTTCTTATGAGTATTTCTGCCAGGTCTGCAAGTCTTTCTGAAGCATTATCATTTCCGGTGCTTATTTTGCAGAGGCGGGTTTCCTTTTTCCCGGAACCGGAAGTTGAGGTATAAAAGCCGGTTTTTCCGTCCTGGCGATTAAGGGTGAAGGCAATATCATCACCGGGGGTATTCAGGTCTCCTGTCAGGTTAACCGGTTCTTCCCAGTTTTTCCCGTTGTATTTACTTACGAAGATGTCAAGTCCCCCGTAACCCGGATGCCCGTCTGAAGAAAAATAGAGGTTGTTCTGATTGTCCAGGAAGGGATAGAGTTCATCTCCGCCGGTATTGACAAGGTTTCCCATATTTTCCGGTGCTGACCATTTTTCACCGTTTTTCCTGCTGATGTAAAGATCATATTTACCGGCCGTTCCGTCCCTGTCGGATGCGAAAACCATCATCTGACCGTCATGGGACAGGGCCGGATGGGTACAGGAAAACTCACCGTTACAGAAATCAAGGGGCCTGCCCGGTTTTGACCAGGAACCCTTGCCCTTTCGTTTTACAGAATAATCCGATGAATATATTTTGTAATGTTCCCCTCCCTCTTCCCTTGCGGTGAAATACATCCTTTGATAATCGCTGCTGAAGGAAATGGCATCACAGGGAAAGGAAAACATGAAATCCGCTGAAAAGACCCGGGGGTCAGTCAGTGTGGAATCTCCGGGAATTGCATAGTATGCCTGGGTGGTTCCGAATGATACATGTGACGGTATCATCTTCTGGAAATTTTTCGAAAACCCGAGAAACACTATGCTGTTTCTGTAAAACTGCACACCTGAAGAGGGAGGTATTATTTCCAGTCCGAATGGATTTATTTTAACGGGCTGATTATTCCGGGCTGATTCAGTTCCGGAAAGATCCCTGCCGGTGCCGGAATAGTCAGGTGAACCGGAGCCTGTGAGGACCAGGCAGCTGAGAACAAACGTGCAGGAAAACATTAATCCGTAAATTCTTTTCATACTAGCTGGAGTTGGGGTAAATCATGCTGGCTCAATGGACACAGTGACATGTTTCCTCACCACTGGTCTATCCTGTTATATGCCGTTTTGTTTTTTATAATGTTAATTCCCAGAGCTATTTCCGCAGTGATATCCTTTTTATAAAAGGGGGTATTCCTTGGCAGGTCAAAGAATGTGCCGATATAGAATCCCGGGTATTTGTACTGAAAAAAGAAAGGGATTCTTTCATAGTCATTCAGATATGATCCCATACAGAAATTCCCGAGATACAGTTTCATTCCGGGATGAAAAACATCCCTGATTTTATCGGGAAGTGCATCACCCATTCCTGCAATCATCAGTGGTTCAAGTATTATTCTGAGACTTCTGCTGATCAGTATCTTGAATCCTGTATTGAGGACATATTTTTCATATGTGCCGTCAGTGCCGTTCACCGGGTTCCGGGAAAAGATGTTGGTTGCTGAAAGGCCTATATGGAATACCGGGTTATAAAAATATATTCCGGCATCCAGGTCGGGGAATACCGTATCCCTTGCAGCTATATTCAGATCGGCATCACCCGGAGAATGGCTGAAAAAACCTTTTGCTGCGGCTCCCAGTGAGAGAAAGCTGTGCCTTTCCCTTCCCAGTGGAATATGATATGCTCCTGCAAGAGCCGCTCCGGCATTGCGGCCGCTTCCGGTATTGTCATTCCAGATATAGGCTCCTGCACCGATGTTTGAGAATTCTCTTATGCCGGATTCCGGCCGGCTGCCATGTTCCTTTTTCCCTATCCTCATGTGTGCCCCAAGCAGTTGTGAATGCTGTTTATCCTGGAGGGACGCCAGGAGGTCAACCGACAGAAAATCCCTGCTTCCGGCGATTGCCGGATTAAAGACATACTGGGTAAAAATCCTGCCGGATACCGGATTAAAGGGTGCACCCTGCCCTGAGGCCATGACAGAGGGAAGGAGCAGAATGAGAAACAAAACCTTTTTCGCGCCTGACATTGATCTTTCAGAAATTAGACAATCCGAAAATCAGAAATACGATTCAAATTACAAATTGTTTCAAAATCCGGATATTATTTATGTGAAATGGCAGAATTTATTTTCGGATATCCTCCCGGGGAACAAGCCCCTGCCTCAATGTCATAATTGCCGAATCAGCTGCTCCGGGTCCGGCTATCGAGGGATACAGCAATTTCGGCTATTTCAGGCTGGCAGAAAAATATCCCGTGAAGCTTATTGACCTGGATCAGGAAAAGCATTTCAGACCTCATCCCGTCAGGTTCTCAAGCATCCTCCTCAGTCCGGATTCCTATCTGATATCGGCAGCAAGAATGAAAACACACGACCGGGTTGTTGTTACTCTTTCACTGAAGAATATTATTTTCGGGGCACCGGTAAAAGACCCGGGATTTTCATGGGGAAAAACCCGCAGGGAAGGTGCATGGAGTGATAAGGCCATTGTACACGGAAGCGGATTCAGGGGTACCAATTACAATCTCTTTGACCTTGCCGTCTGAAACCCTATGACTTGTTCACTTACGGAAAACGCGGTACTGCCGTGGCGCTCCGGATATTGACAACAGCTGCAGTCTCCTGCTCATAACTTTTCTTCAGAAATTCGTAAAAATGAATTAATTTGCACAAAATTAATTCTCAGGAATTTAATTCCGTGCTAATTGATTTAGCAGGACTTGTGAAGGTCAAACCGAATTTAAATGAGTGAATCCATCCTGAATGCGCTGGTTCAGTTGTTTGCACTGATAGCCGATATCCATGGTGAAACGGTAATTACCGGCAGGGGAAAGGATGTTGTACGGGCATTCCTGTCGCGGCATCTGAACAATGAACTGACAACAAGATACATGGGGAAGTTTGAGGAATACCTCATGGTTTACAATGCAGAGGATATTGAAAGAGACAGTATCAGGGACAGAAAAAGAATATCCCTGAATGCCGTCAAGATACTCACCATCTGCCAGAAGATAAATGAAGAACTTCAGCAGAAGCAGAAAATATACGTTCTCATCCAGCTGATGGATTTTATTTCCCTTGGAGAGAAGGTAACGGAAAATGAACTCGACTTCCTTGCAACCGTGGCAGATTCCTTCTTTGTTCCCAAGGATGAATACAGCGATATCAGGAGTTTTGTCATTGATGATGCGAGGGGCCCGGACAGGAACTCAAGGACAGTGGTGATAAACAACAGGAAGGAACAGGAGGGAAGGGGAGACAGACACCTTTACAGTGAACATCTGGAAGGAAACCTGTCGTTTTTATTCATTGCCAGTACCAATACCTATATTTTCAGATACAGCGGCAGTGAGGACCTTTACCTCAACGGCCAGAATATTATTCCTGACCAGACATATATTTTTGACCACGGATCATCAATAAGGGGATCAGGGATCCGGACCATTTATTATACCGATATAAGCAGCCGGATTGCCGGTGCCTCATTCGTCTCGAGGGTAAACCTTGATGCCCACGCCGTTTCATTCAGGTTCAGCAACAGCGACAACGGGATTCATGATCTTCACTTCCACGGAGAATCGGGCGAACTGATCGGGATAATGGGGGGAAGCGGTGTGGGAAAGTCAACAACCCTAAGCATCCTGAACGGCACCCTCAGGCCGCAGAGCGGCGAGGTGAGAATTAACGGACATGATCTCTACAATCATGCTGACCGGGAAAAACTAAAGGGAGTAATAGGGTTTGTACCCCAGGATGATCTGCTGATGGAGGAGCTGACTGTTTTTCAGAATATCTGGTTCAATGCCAGGATGTGTCTGAATAATCTCAGTGAGAATCAGATTCTGGAAACGGTGAACGGGATCCTTGCTGATTTTGATCTCTGGGAAATAAAGGATCTCAGGGTGGGTAACCCCCTGAACAAGGTTATCAGCGGAGGGCAAAGGAAGAGGGTTAACATAGCCCTTGAGCTTCTGAGGGAACCCACCATACTCTTCGTGGATGAACCAACTTCCGGCCTTTCCTCGGTTGATGCCGAGGCTGTTATGAACCTGCTCAAGGAACAGACGCACAAGGGCAGACTTGTTATAGTAAATATTCATCAGCCCGGATCGGAAATATACAAGATGTTCGACAAGATCATGATTATTGACAAAGGCGGCTACCAGGTATATTTCGGAAATCCAACCGAGGCAATAGTCTATTTCAAGACCATCACCAGGCATGCCAATCCTGAAGAGGATCAGTGTGTTAAATGCGGCAATGTGGATACCGACCAGATACTTCAGATAATTGAGGCAAAGGTGGTTGATGAGCAGGGCAGGGCCACGAGGATCAGGAAGGTGACACCGGCTGAATGGGCCGGTCAGTTCCGGGCAATAAGAAAGAACCGTGACAGGGAAAAGATAAAGGAAAAGGGAAACCTGCCTGTAAATAATTTCAGCATACCCGGTCGGCTGAAACAGTCGCGGATTTTCTTTACACGTGATCTGCTTTCAAAGCTGTCCGACAGGCAGTATATTCTTATAAGCCTTCTCGGGCCGCCGCTTCTGGCCTTCCTGCTGGCTTATTTCACCAGGTATGCCGATGGGGGGATTTACAGGTTCAGCGAAAATGACAATATAACACCCTATCTCTTCATGTGCGTCATTACCGCACTGTTTTTCGGACTGATGGTCAGTTCCGAGGAGATAGTCCGCGACCGTAAGATCCTCAGGCGGGAATCCTTCCTTAACCTGAGCTGGTTCAGTTATCTGGGCTCAAAGGTAATGCTGCTGTTCATCATCTCGGCCGTTCAGACAATCTCCTTTACCCTGATAGGGAACCTGCTGCTGGGTATAAAAGGGATGACCCTCTCTTTCTGGTTCGTGCTGTTTACAACATCCTGCTTTGCAAACATACTCGGTCTTAACATTTCCGCTGCATTAAACTCGGTGGTTACGATTTATATCATCATACCCTTCATTATCATTCCCCAGATCCTGTTCAGCGGGGTGCTGGTAAGATTTGAAAAACTGCATCTTTCCGACTTTTCCTCAGCCGAATATGTTCCCTTTGTCGGTGACATGATGACTGCAAGATGGTCTTTTGAAGCACTGGCTGTGACCCAGTTCAGGGATAATGCATATGAAAGGAATTATTTCGAGACCCGGGCCGAAGTCAGCCGGCAGGAATACGATATCATGCTCATCAACAGCCTCAGGAATCAGCTCCAGCAGGTGATGGCTTGCAGCGGCAGGCAGGAATACCGGAGGGATGTGGAAAACAAGCTGCACAAGCTCGCTTTCCACATAGATGAATTGTCATCTTCCGCAGCTGTTGTTCCCGGGAAGTGGACAGAGGATCTATCCCCCGAAAGATTCAGCCCCGGAACCGGAAAAGAAACGGCTGCCTGGCTTGATTCCCTGAAGGGAATATATTCAGGCCTGAAAAAACAGTCTGTGAGAAAGGAAAATGAGATAAGCAGTATGCTCGGGGAAAAACTGGGAGAGGAAGGTCTGGTCAGACTGCGTGAGGACAATGAGAACAAATGGCTCAGGAACCTCCTGTTGAGCCACGACCGCAAAGAACTTACAGAGGAGACTGACAGGAGAATTATCCGGAAATATGAACCTGCATATATGAAGGCAACTTCGAAATGGGGCCGGGCTCATTTTTATGCTCCCGTAAAACGGCTGTTGGGACTGGAAATTGACACCTATTGGTTCAATATGGCAGTTATCTGGACAGGTTCACTGTTTTTCTTTATACTGCTTTATTTCAATCTTATCAGGAGACTGCTGGAGTATATTGAAAATCTGAGATTACCCAAGGTTGATTCCTGAAACCGGATTCCCGGTCCCCGGCTGCTGATCACCTGGTTCCGGGTGCCTGTTTGCTGATTCCGGCTTCATCTGAGGGAACAGGAGCACATCCTGGATTGAGGGCTGGTTTGTCAGAAGCATGGTCAGCCGGTCAATGCCTATTCCCATTCCTGATGTGGGAGGCATTCCGTATTCAAGCGCCCTGACAAAATCGAGATCTATGAACATTGCCTCCTCATCGCCCTTTTCTGAAAGCCTGAGCTGCTCCTTGAACCTTTCAAGCTGATCGATCGGGTCGTTAAGTTCGGAATAGGCATTGGCTATTTCCTTTCCGTTTATTATAAGTTCAAACCTCTCGGTGAGGCCGGGTTTACTGCGGTGCATTTTGGTGAGAGGGGAGGTCTCTATGGGATAATCAGTAATAAAGGTCGGCTGTATGTAATGCTGTTCACATTTTGCACCAAACAGTACATCAATGAGTTTTCCCTTGCCCATGTCGGGTGACTGGGGCACTCCCAGGTGATCACATATATCCCTGATTTCCTTTTCATCCATGCCTGATATGTCGTATCCGGTATGTTCCTTTATGGAATCAAGCATGCTTATGCGTTTGTACGGCGGACTGAGATCTATGGTTTTATCACCGTAGGCAATCAGGCTTTTCCCGTGCAGGTCCATGGCTGCCTTACTTACTATTTTCTCTGTAAAGTCCATCATCCAGTTATAGTCCTTGTAGGCCACGTATATCTCCATTACCGTGAATTCAGGGTTGTGATTCCTGTCCATTCCCTCGTTGCGGAAGTCCCTGGCAAATTCATAAACCCCTTCATATCCTCCAACTATCAGCCGTTTCAGGTAAAGTTCATTCGCGATCCTCAGATAAAGGGGAATATCGAGAGTATTGTGATGTGTTATGAAAGGCCTTGCTGCAGCTCCTCCGGGGATTGGCTGAAGAACGGGGGTTTCAACCTCAAGGTAACCCCTGGAATTGAAAAGCTCCCGCATCGACTGAACGATCTGTGTTCTTTTCCGGAAAACATCCCTCACAGCGGGATTGACGATCAGGTCGACATACCTCTGGCGGTATCTCATTTCAGGATCAGTAACCGCATCGTAGTATATACCGTCCTTTTCCTTTACTATGGGAAGAGGGCGCAGGGATTTGGCCAGCAGGGTCAGTTCTCTGACGTGAACAGTGATCTCTCCCGTCTGTGTGGTGAATACAAAACCCCTGATGCCTATTATGTCGCCAATGTCAAGCAGCCGTTTAAAAACGATGTTGTACAGGGTCTTGTCCTCTCCCGGACATATATCATCGCGCCTTACGTAAATCTGTATTCTGCCGGTGGAGTCCATAAGTTCGGCGAAAGAGGCATTGCCCATTATCCTGCGGCTCATAATCCTTCCTGCCAGGGAGACATCTCCGAAACGCTTTTCCTCAGGCCTGAAGTTCCCGCGGATATCAGCAATAAAAATATTCGTTCTGTATTCCGCGGCAGGATAGGGGTCAATTCCCAGTTTCTTCAGTTCATTAAGCGAACTCCTCCTGATCTGTTGCTGTTCACTCAGACTTAAATCATTCATAGCCTAAAAAATTTATGCAAATATATCAATCCTGAACCATTCAGGAAGAAGCCGGGAATAATAATTAAGAAGGGTTGAGCACTTAATCCCGGGGAACACCGTCCGGAGCACGGACTCACTGAAGGGCCTTGTCAGGCAATCATCCGGTCCAGCTCTTCCCTGAATTTCGTGCGCAGCAACTCCGTGAGCGGTCCGGGCCTGCCCCGGTTCACAATGAAATCATCAAATGCGGTAACCGGTGTAATTTCAAATGAAGTGCCCGTTATGAAGGCCTCGGTGATATCGTTGAGACGGTTTGCCGGGAAGGGAGTCTCCCTCACATCAATTCCTGCCTCACGGGCCAGACGGATAACATTTTTCCGGGTAATACCCGAGAGGATATAGCCCGATTCGGGGTGGGTGTAAAGAACATTTCCGCCGGCAAGAAAAATGTTGGAGTGGGAACACTCCGTAATAAAGCCGTTCCGTACAAATACACATTCGCTGAATCCGCTTTCCACTGCCTGCTGGAGAGAGAGAATGTTGGGCAGAAGTGACACTGATTTGATGTCGCACCTGTTCCATCTCGGATCTTCGGTCACTGACACCCTTACGCCCCTGTCAGCCATTCCGGGATTTATGCTGAGGCTGCGGGCAGATGCATATACTGTTGCAGGTACCGGCTGCACGGGAAATGCATGTGTGCGTACTGCCGTTCCGCGTGTTACCTGGAGATATACCAGTGACGGCTTGTCTTTCAGATCATTCCTTTCTATCAGGCCGGCCGCTACGGATGGGAATGAATCACTTTCAGGCCAGCTGATCCGCATCTCTTTCAGGCTTCGTTTCAGTCGTGACATATGGCCCTCCATGTCATAGAAGAATCCGGTATACCATCTTATTACCTCATATATTCCGTCAGCGAAAAGAAATCCCCGGTCGTCGGGACTGATTTTCACTTCATTTTTCGGAATAAAATTCCCGTTGAAGAAAGCTGTTTCCATATTTTTTCAGTAGTGATACGCAGCAGTGTTGCATGGCAGTCCGCAGAACTGCCATGGGCAGGTCAGGCGCTGCAAAGGTTCAGATATTTCCTGGTTCAATAATTTCAGTCCTGTAATCAATTGCCGATCTGGCTTCTTCCGGAGAGGATGCATTTCCGCATGCAGCCTGAACGAAAAGTGATGCTCCCAGAACGGTTGTTTCCTTTTGTTCAATTATTTTAACCGGAACTCCCGTGTAATCGGCCCTTATTCTGTTCCACAGCCTGTTTTTTGAACCGCCTCCGACGCACAGGATGCTGTCGGCCCTGAACCCGCCGGCATTCTCAAGTGCCTTTTTCCCTTCGGCCAGCCTGAGGCCAAGAGCTTCCAGCATTGCACGGTAAATCTCATCCCGGGTCGATTCCATGGTGAGTCCAAGTATCTGTCCGCCGGGTTTTCCCTTCAGTTCCTCGTAAAACTTAGGTACAACCCTGACTCCCTTACTGCCGGGGGGTACTTTTTCAGCTCCGGCAATCATCTTTTCATATACATCTTCAGTGAGATCGGCATAGAGATTTTTCCTGGCCCATTCCAGGATCCCCGAT
Organism: Bacteroidota bacterium; assembly: GCA_029547705.1. Classification (GTDB taxonomy): domain Bacteria; phylum Bacteroidota; class Bacteroidia; order Bacteroidales; family VadinHA17; genus LD21. Next base: position 143,644 of record JAKPOU010000017.1, read on the forward strand.
GCAATCCACTGATTGCCGATGTTATATAATCCCGGAATGGAATCAAATTCGGTTGTGATGGAGAAGTCAAGCTGTTCCCTGCCTGTTTTGAAGCTTTCCGATCTTACCATCAGTATTTCCCATGTTCCCGAACTGAGCACGGGCTGATTCTTTTCCGCGCCCGATCCGAAAATGGCAAACTGGGTATCATGTCCGGTTGCAACAACGGGAACATTCACGGGTATGCCCGTCAGTTCAGAGGCCTGCGGGGTGATTTGTCCGGCAATGCTTCCTGCTTCGGCGATTTCACCGAATTTTTCGGGGGGAAAGCTGATGCTGCCGAGAATACCGGGGGAGAATTTCCTTGATGACAGCGAGGTCAGCATTGACGTCCCAGCCATGGTGGCATCATTAATCATTTCTCCGGTGAGCTTCAGAATAAATATTGAAGGCATGAAGAGAAACCTGTGACTCTTCCCGACAAGCTCCGGCCTGTTTTCACTGAACCATATGAGCTTGTTTATGGTGTTGAAGGTAAATGGCAGAACCCCGCTTTCTCCGTAAAGGACGTCAAGAGGAATGTATTTGTCAATATTGTTCATTACGGGAGCAGTCCTTTCGCACTGCCATGATATAACGGGATAAAGCATGTTTCCCGCTTTGTCGAACAGGGTGCCGTCAACTCCGAAGGTGGTGACCGTTACTCCTGCAATATTATTTCTGCTGATTCCGGCCGTTATCTTTTTTGATGCCCTGCACATGGCGGACCATATTTCATTCACATCCCATATTCTGTATCCGGGGTGGAAAGGATCCGGAACGGGGCTGTTGGGAGAGGATTCGGAGGCAAGGATGTTTCCCCTGCCGTCAATGGCAATTACCCTTGCATTTGTTGCGCCGCAGTCAAATACTATTACAATATCTCCCCTGGTCATCAGCAGGCTGGTTTTTTCAGGTATGTTTTACAAATCATGTTGAAATCATTGTCAGTATAAGAAAGAGAAAGTAGAGGACCAAAATAACTATTACCAGTATCCCCAGAGTCAGGTAATGAGTCTTCAGGTTCCTGACAGCTTTATGCATAATGCCTTCATCATTTGTTCTGACGGCTGTGGAGGTGAATCTTGAAAACCGGAAGAGGAATATAACCGGAAGCAGCAACAGCAGGAACAACAGGAAGATAATTAAAAAGGACAGCCATGCGGGAAAACCCTGGGCCGGATCATCCACGTTGAAAACCGAAAGGAAAATACCGGTAAAGAGTCCTGTAACGGCAAAGCTTACGGCAGCAATCAGACCAATCACGGAAAGGAACAATGCCCATTTCCGTATGGCATTGAATTCTTTCAGGATCTTCCTGCTGTCCCTGCTGTTATCCATGCCCCGTCAAAGAGTATGAAATACATTATCTGTACAGAGCCCCGTATGTCTGACATGCCCTGTAGTCCGATCCTTCCTTGTCCATTCCGAATGCGTTCCAGGCGCTTGGGCGGAAGATCTTTTCCACGGGGACATTATGCATGCATACCGGTATCCTCAGGATTGATGCCAGCGTGATAATATCGGCTCCTATGTGTCCGTAGCTTGATGCGGCATGATTTGCACCCCAGTTGGCCATTACCGAGTATACATCCCTGAAGGCTCCTTCGCCGGTGAGACGTGGTGTGAACCAGGTTGTCGGCCATGTCGGATCTGTCCTGTCCGTCAGGATCTTGTGAACTTCTCCGGGAAGCTCTGTTGTCCACCCTTCGGCTAACTGAAGAACCGGTCCCAGACCTTTGACCAGGTTTATCCTGGAGATGGTTAGCGGCATGACACCTTTTGTGTTGAACTGCGAGGAAAATCCTCCGCCCCTGAAATATCCCAGGTTTGCCGGTTCCCAGAGGGTTGCCTCCAGGCATTCCCTTGCATCTTTATCTGTGATTTCCCAGAAGGGCTTGATACAGGATTCCCCGTCACGGGTCTGTCGTCCGGAGAAATCGAGAGATGAGGCCCCTGAGTTTATGAGATGGATGATTCCGTTGGCAGCCAGGCCTTCCGGACTGATGTTTGTCACCCTCTTAATGGCTTCCGGACTCCAGTAGGTCCTGATGTCAGAGAACATCTGGGCGGTATTGGTGAGAAGATATCCGAAAAGCATTGGCACACCATTCATTGCATCGTTCTCCGTGGCAACAAGATACGGTGGTCTTATCCCGTTCCAGTCGAAGGATGAGCAGAGAATGGCTTCCATGAAGTCACCATTGGGCATATGGTCGGTCCACTGGCGCTGGCCCTGAAATCCGGCAAGAATTGCATTATGCCCCCTTGACTCCTCGCCGAATCCCAATTCTCTGAGCCTGGGATTACCGACCATAAGATCACGTCCTATCAGGGTCATTTTGACCACGATTTCCCATTCTTCATCCTTTCTTGCCCTTGAACTCGGCTTCTCGTTCAGGTCTGTCCCTTCAACGCAGTATTTCCTTGTCCATGCCAGTGCCCTTTCAAATTCATCCCTGTCATAGATGTTTTCATTGAGCCTCCTGTTGAATTCGCTCATATCGACGTATTCATTCCGCATTCCAAGGTATTCCTGGAAGAAATCCTCTCTTACTATTGAACCGGCAATTCCCATGGAGACTGATCCCATTGAGAGGTATGACTTGACTCTGATGTACGAAACAGCCAGTCCGGCCCTGACGAAGCGGAGTATCTTTTCACTTACGTCGCCGGGGATTGTCTGATCGCCTGCATCCTGTACATCACGGCCATAGATGCCGAATGCCGGAAGTCCCTTCATGGTATGCCCGGCAAGTGCAGCAGCAAGATAAACGGCACCGGGCCTTTCAGTGCCGTTGAAACCCCAGATGGCCTTGGGAATGTCCCTGTCCATATCTATGGTTTCACTTCCGTAACACCAGCAGGGAGTTACCGTCAGACTTACACCAACCCCGTGCTTTGCGAACTTGCCGGCACAGGCTGCGGCCTCGGCAACACCTCCGATCGTGGTATCGGAAATAACACATTCAACAGGTTTTCCGTCAGGATATTTCAGGTTTTTTGAAATAAGGGCAGCGGCGGATTTCGCCATGTCCATGGTCTGCTTTTCAAGGGATTCCCTGACACCCCTTTCCCGTCCGTCAATGACAGGACGAATTCCCACTTTCGGAAAATCGCCTATAACTGTCTGAAAGTCAGCATTTACTTTAAATTCATTGTTTGCCATGTATCTGGTATTTGTGGGTTTGATTTTTTCTTATCAAACAAATATAGTGTTTTATCTTTTTAAGCTGATGATTAATAAATACCGGGATGAAGAATTTATTTTTTCCCGCCCTTATTGATGAGGAATTTTGTACTTTTATCGTCCTTAAAAGAGCAATGATGGAAAAGCGGAGACGATTGCCGGAATGGCTTAAAATGCAGAGGGCTTCGGGTGAAAATTACAGCAGGGTAAAGCATCTGGCTGAGGACAATAATCTTCATACCATCTGTACAAGCGGTAATTGTCCGAATATCGGGGAGTGCTGGAATTCGGGCACTGCTACCTTCATGATTCTCGGGGATATCTGTACCCGGGCGTGCAGGTTCTGCAATACCCGGACGGGCAGGCCCCTTCCGCCCGACAGTGATGAGGGCAGGAGGCTGGCTGAAGCGGTGGCAAAGCTGGGCCTCAGGCACTGTGTCATAACTTCCGTTGACCGTGATGACCTGCCTGACGGGGGCGCTTCATTCTGGGCGGATGTGATACTGAAAGTGAAAGAATTTAACCCTGGCATAACAATCGAAACGCTTATTCCGGATTTTGACGGCAAGCCGGAAAACCTTCAGAAGATCCTGGATGCCGGCCCGGATGTTATTTCTCACAATATTGAAACGGTCAGGCGCCTGACGCCGCTTATCAGGACCAGGGCAAAGTATGACAGAAGTCTCGAAGTGCTCAGGTTCATTTCAAACAGCAAGAAAACAGCCAAATCGGGGTTTATGCTCGGCCTCGGGGAAAATGAAGCGGAGATAATTGAAACCATTGATGATCTTCTGGCCGCCGGATGTGATGTCCTGACCATCGGGCAGTATCTGAAACCTTCGGAAAACCATATGGAAGTCGTTGAATACGTTCCGCCGGGCAAATTTGCAGAATACCGGGAACTGGCCCTGGGGAAAGGCTTCCGGGCCGTGGAAAGCAGTCCCCTCGTGCGATCGTCGTTTCATGCCGGGAAACATGTAAGAGTGGAGAATTTTTAGTATCTTGGGCTCACCCAAATAGTTTAGATGTATTGAAATATAATGTTAAATTCGAGGATATTGGCCTGAAAGATTACAAGGAAACATGGGATTACCAGGCAGGGATCTTTGAAGAACTTAAAGAATGCAAGACAGGGGGGAAGATGACGGAAGGGAGCGGGGAGTACCGCAGGCCCGGCACTCTTATCCTTGTTGAGCATCCCAGTGTTTATACCCTCGGAAAGAGCGGATCGGGAAACAATCTTTTCCTCGACAGTGTTCAGCTGAGGGCAAAGGGAGCACAGTTCTACAGGATCGACAGGGGGGGAGATATCACGTATCACGGTCCGGGACAGATAGTAGGATATCCCATTTTCGACCTCGAGATATTGAAAATCGGGTTGAAGGAATATGTTTTCAGGCTGGAGGAAGCTTTAATCCGTACAATCGGGGAATTTGGACTGACGGGATCACGGCTTCAGGGAGGAACCGGTGTCTGGCTTGATCCCGGAATAAAAGGAAGGGCACGGAAAATATGTGCCATAGGAGTGAAAGCCAGCAGATACATCACCATGCATGGTTTTGCATTCAATGTAAATACAGATTTGCGGTGGTTTGATTATATCAATCCCTGTGGCTTTACTGACAAGGGGGTTACTTCCCTTGAAAGGGAGACGGGACTGAGGCAGGATATGGGAGAGGTGAAGACTATCCTTAAGGACAGGCTGAGGGATCAGTTCGGCCTGGAATGGATCAATGAGGAGGAATGATGGAAAAGAAATGGATAATAAAAGAGAGGGGCGACAGCGCTGTTGTGAGGCAACTTGCGGAAAGGCTGGAGATTTCTGATTCCCTGGCCAATCTGATGGTTCAAAGAGGCATTACAACACCCGGGGAAGCCCAGGCTTTTTTTTATCCTAGTCTGGACAGCCTTCATGACCCGTTCCTTATGAAGGATATGAATATTGCCGTTGAAAGGCTTTCCTCGGCAATAAAGAAAAATGAAAAGATCCTGGTTTACGGCGATTATGATGTTGACGGGATTACGGCAGTTGCACTGGTTTATTCCTTTCTGAAGGAACATTATTCCAATGTGGATTATTACATTCCCGACAGGTACAAGGAAGGATACGGAGTGTCGTTCCAGGGCCTGGATTATGCTTCGGAAAATAACTGCCGCCTGATCATTACCCTTGATTGCGGGATCAAGGCAACGGAAAAGATACAGTATGCAAAAAGCAGGGGGATTGATGTGATAATATGTGACCATCATTACCCGGGTGATGAAATACCAATGGCACATGCCGTTCTGGATCCCAAGCAGCCGGGCTGCACCTATCCGTACAAGGAACTGTCGGGATGCGGTGTCGGATTCAAGCTGATACATGCATATTCAAAGATACATGCCATTCCCTTCACGGAAATAATACAGTATCTCGACCTGGTGGCTGTAAGCATTGCCTCGGACATTGTGCCGATAACCGGGGAGAACAGGGTACTGGCATATTACGGGCTGAAACAGCTCAATGAATCTCCGCGCACGGGCCTGCGGGAAGTTATCCGTGAGGCTGAAATCATCCGTACACTGACAATTGAGGATGTTGTTTTCCGGATTGGTCCGAGAATCAATGCCGCCGGGAGAATGGAAAGCGGGGCAAGGGCCGTTGAACTGCTGATCTCAAGTGATCCGAAGCTCGCTTACGGGATAAGCAAGGAAATAGACAATTACAATATTGAAAGGAGAAACGTTGACCGGCTGATAACAACCGAGGCAATGAGGATGATTTCCGAAGACAAGCGTACATCGAATGCAAAAACAACGGTGCTTTTCAACCCCTCCTGGAAAAAGGGAGTCATAGGAATCGTGGCTTCACGCCTTATTGAAACATATTACCGGCCAACAGTCATTCTCACTGAATCAAACGGATTTGCAACCGGTTCAGCACGATCGGTTCAGGGTTATGACCTCTATCAGGCAATTGAATCCTGCAGCGATCTCCTGGAAAGTTTCGGCGGACATATGTTTGCTGCAGGACTGACACTGAAAAAGGAAAACATAAGGCCGTTCGCGGAAAGGTTTGAACAGTATGTAAACCGTACAATAACGGAAGATCAGCTGCAGCCGAGGATATTCATTGATGCCGGACTCTCATTCAGTGAAATAGATGATGAGTTTTTTCGTGTCATGAACCAGTTCCAGCCCTATGGACCCGAGAATATGGCTCCCGTTTTCATGTCGCGGAATGTGTTCGACACAGGATCGGGACGCATGGTCGGATCCAGCGGGGAACATCTCAAGCTCGAGCTGTATCAGGAAGGGGACCCTCTGAAGATTCTCCCGGCAATCGCCTTCAATCAGGCCCACCGCTTTGAGTATATCCGCAGGGGAGAGCCCGTAGACATATGCTATTCAATAGAATTGAATGAATTCAGGGGAGTCAGGAGCCTTCAGCTCAATATAAAGGATATTAAGTCTGCCCGGGTTGCCGCCCCCTCTTGACTCCTTCCGGGTATAAACAGGCAGGGAAACTGAAATATTTTTCCGAAATTAGTTATATAAAATTTTCCGCCATGAAGATCAAAAGACTGCTGCCCCTCACCGTTTTGCTTATTTTTTCTGTATCTCTCTGCGGACAAGGCCTGCAACAGGCAAAATCCGGATCCCTTCTCAGGGCCGGAACAGCCAGGACGGATATCACTCCGGCTCTTCCCGTCAAGCTTTACGGATATGCCTCCAGGAAAACCTATTCTGAAGGTGTGCATGATCCGCTGAGTGCCCGTGTTGTTGTTTTTGAAAACAACGGCAGGAGGCTGCTGCTTGTTTCTACTGATATCGGATCATACGGAAACGAAGTATATCATACAATACGAAAAGCAATTACTGACAGGTTCGGATTCAGTGAATCGGAAATATTCCTGTCAACGATCCATACCCACAGTTCTCCCACACTCACAGTCAATTCCCAGACGGGTGACCCGAACAATATTGAATACACGAAATTCCTCCAGGAAAGGCTGCTGGCTGCCATAGATGAAGCCATCCGGGATTTAAGGCCTGTAACGGCCGGAGCAGGGAAGGGTTCGTCACCTGTGGGTGCCAACCGCCGCGAAATGCAGGCTGACGGTTCAATAAAGCTTGGAAGGAATCCTGAGGGCATTACCGACAAGGAAGTGGTGGTGATGAAAATTGCCACTCCCGACGGCAGGCCGCTGGCTGCTCTTTATGACTATGCGACGCATTCCACCTCCCTGGGACCGCGGAACATGCTGGTCAGCGGTGACGTCCTGGGCCTTTCCGCCCAGTTTGTAGAGAAGATACTGGGGAAAGATGTGATTGCTCCTGTTTTTACAGGTGCTTCAGGTAACATAGATCCGTGGTACAGGGTTTTGCCGGAATTCAGCAGTGAACCCGGCTGGATTCCCGAACCGGTGCTTCTGGGCAATCTGCTCGGGGTGGAGGTTGTTCATGTATTCCGGGGAATCCGTGAAACGGACCTTACAGGAGATATCTCCACTGATTTTGCCATTCTTGAATGCCCCCGGAAAATTACGGCTGAAGCTCCATCAGGAACAGACCAGCCTTCAGTTGTCCCCGTGCATATAACGGCAGCACGCATAGGGAAGGATGTTGCCTTTATAGGATTCAATGTTGAAATGCTCACCGAAATAGGAATGGAAATAAAAGCCGGATCACCCTTCCGGTATACCTTCATAATAACACACTGCAACGGATCGGCCGGATACCTTGCTCCCGCCGGCCTGTACAAGGAAGGAGGATATGAGGTTGAATCCTCAAGATTCGCAATAGGATCGTCAGACATGGTTGTGAAAAAAGCACTGAGAATGCTTTACGACCTGTAGGAGACTGCTGTCATGAGCAATGGAAATGCCGGTTCCGGCCCGGTCTTTATTATTGCCTGCGGCGGCCTTTTTAAAATCTCATTATTAACTGCATCCTGAGCTCGTTCAGGTCTTCCGGCGGATTATTGTCATGAAATGATGTATGGGCATATTTCAGCCTGATACGGGCAAAAGAGGAAAAATTCCATTCAGTCATCAGATACATCCTTGAACCTTCCCTTGAAAATGCCGGGATGCTGTAACTGTAAAGCAGGTCATGTTCATAAACATATAGCCGGGAATCCCAGTCATCGGTACTGAACAGGCAGAACCTTGTCCAGAAAGTAAGGGGAAGGGTTCTGAAAGAATATTTCAGATCCTGTGACATCAGGTATCCCCTGCTTCCGCTTTCACGGACCGATTTGCAGTCGATCCTGAAATTCAGGGACAGGTTCTTCTCCGGGGAATACCTGAATACTGTCCTGAGTGTTCCGGAGGAAGCTGTTTTCCTCCCGGCAATTCCCCTGTCCTTTTTTTCATTATTAACGGACGATCTGTTGCAGTACGACATTTCAACATTCAGTCTGTCCGGAGGCAGATATCTCAGTTTTACTTCATATCTTTTTGACAACGACGGGAAACTTGTTCTGTATTTCAGCCACGGATGACGGCAAAGGTCGTATCCTGCACTGATGAAGAGATATCTTGCTGCCTCGAAAGTGAAATTCCCCAGTATCCCTTCCTCGTTTGCAGCCGAGGAGCCGGTTCCGGGCCCTCTTGAATGCAGGCCCCCGAAGCCGGGGGAGTAATAACGGTAAAGTCCGTTAATGGTCAGCCTTCCTGAGGCTCTCAGGGTAAAACCCTGAACGAGTGCTGACCTGTTGCTTCCCCCGTATGATAATTCGCCGAAAAGCAATGACCTGCCAATGGATGCCGTGTAGTAAGCTGAAAGTATATCTTTTCGCCTGCCGGTGAAGTCAAACAACTTCTCAGCTTTGGCCAGGGAGTCTGTAAACGGAAGTGAAAGGATGGTCCGGTGAAAGTTCATGCCCGCTGTCACTTTCCTGAAATTCAGGCTCAGGTTAGTCCCGTATGCCGTTTCGGCAGCGGCATCCTTTTTCAGGATAGCGGACGGGGTGTTGTGCAGTCCTGTTTTATAAAGGCTTCTGATATACAGTTCTGATGAATCACCTGAATATTCCGTTGCGGCGTCAATCCTGTTATGTGAGAAAAACAGCGACAGCCCGGCCATTCCGCTTGCCAGTTCACATGCGGCACCCCTGAAAAAATTGTTTTCATCCACAGAGGTATAGGGTTTTATTTCATTCCGTGAAGGAAAATATCCGGCCGCGGTAAGCGGCAATCCGGTATGGATGCCGGTATTGAGTGCCGTACCCTGGCCGAATTTTGCCGAATAATCGCCTGCTATCACTTTTCTTACAAGGCCGTTGCCTGAAAAGGCCAGATGGGCGGAAAGGAAATCGGGAAGGGGAGGAGAGCCGGAAAGGAATTTCTCCCCGGGATCCTTCTCACAGGTAAATCCTGCAGTGAAAGGACCCTTTTCTGTTCTGTGCCTGACAAGTATTTTCCATGCTGATCCGGGATAGTTGCTGTCAGATCCCGCAGGCTTGATGATGAAACTGGAAAGGGTTCTGCTCATGAACTTAGAATTTATATTAATTTTCCGTCCTGATTCTCTGAGACTTATCAGCGGATTCATGATTTCTGCCGTTCTGCGGTCGAATCCCGGTATTGATGCGATCTCGTAAAGGGACAGGATACTGCCTGTTGATCTGATGTGATCGCTGAGTGCCCTGATCTGAAAGTCTGTAAGAAAGAACAGGCGTGCCAGTTCATTTTCTTCGGCCGAATTGATCATGACGGGATTCTCTGCCAGCTCCTGGAGACGTTCAAGAAAGATGGCTGCTGATTCAGGATCGCTTTCATCCCCTGCCAGCTCCTCGGCAATGTCTGTCATGTCGCTCTGCCTGATTTCCTGGCCGTGGATAAGCACTGAAACACATAACAGGACCGCCAGAATCAATATTGTCAGATGAGGTTTCATAGAGATTTCCCTTCATTCAGAATTTCCTGTCCCTGTTTCCATTTACGGCTCTTCATCACGGAGTCCCTTGCCGGTAATTTCTTAAATGCTTTTCCCTGTATGATTTTTCTCATTGATCCCTTAGCAGAAATATCAGCGAAAGAGAAGTGGTTATTCCCAGCCGTTCATGGCCGGCAAAGCTCATGTCAAGACTGATGCGGTCGAAACTGTATCCCAGTCCGAAGGAGAATGACGAATTCCGGCTGCTGAAGCCTCCTCTTACAAAAAGATCATCCGTCAGCCCGTATTCAAACCCGGTTCTCAGTATCAGTGTGCTTCCCGTGCACATCTCCGCTTCAGCACCTGCAAACAGGTTTTCATTGAGCATTATCCCCGCACCTGCCCTGATGAACGAGGGCAGGGTTCTTTTGCGCAGTGAGTTTGGAAGAGGGTTGAAAACATGGACCCCGATGTTTATGTTTTCCGCGGGTCTTATCGTCAACCCTCCCTCGAAGGTGACAGAATGGATATTATCGTATTTTTCCGAAACCTTCTCAAAGAAATAGTCTATCTGCACGCCGGAGGAAATATTTTCCCACAGTATTGTTCCGCATGCAATACCGAAAGTTTGTCTGTTGAAATGTGAAAAACCGAAGTGGGAGTAGATTATTCCCAGCGAGGGTTTTCCCGCGGGGATTATCATTGCGGCGGTACGTGAGCCCAGTTCGCTGATGTTGAAGCGGTTCTCATAATTTATCCCTGCCGAGAAGTCATGGAAGGATGCCAGCAGTGCAGGATTTCTGAAAGAGGACCAGAAGCCAGGTTTCATGACACATACCGATCCCCTGCCCGCATCTGCTGCTCCTGCCGGAAGACTGTGAGGATTATTGCCGGAAAGGGCAAGACCGAGGGAAAACACTATCAGGGAAACAGGTATTTTGTGCAGCGAGTACAAACTGTTTCAATATCTGACAGCAATATAGGAAAAAATCAGTTTGTTTTAAAGGGGAATTTTATATTTTTTATTTCCTCATTGGCACTGACAATCTTCTTTTTCAGATCTTCCTTGTATCTGATCACTTCCTTCATCACATCCTTATTTCCTGCAGCGATGATCTGGGCGGCCAGGATACCTGCATTCTGTGCGGCGTTGACGCCAACGGTTGCCACCGGTACGCCGGGAGGCATCTGGAGTATTGAAAATATTGAATCGAGGCCCTCAAGCGAGGCATTTATGGGTACGCCTATCACAGGAAGAGGAGTCATGGCTGCAATGACACCGGGCAGGTGAGCTGCCATTCCTGCTGCGGCAATGATAACCCTGATACCTCTGTCTGCTGCTGATCTGGCAAATTCTTCCACTTCCCCGGGTGTCCGGTGAGCTGAAAGTGCGTTTATCTCAAAAGGGATTCTGAAATCATTCAGTATCTGCGCCGTTTTTTCCATAATGTCCAGATCGGACAGGCTGCCCATTATTATGCTTACCAGTGGTTTCATGATATTGTTACAATTAACTTCCTGACAAGGACAAAAATAAGTTATTATTTTCATAATTTCGCAGCATCCCGGAATTGAGAAAACGGAAATGAACGAAACAATTATTCTGAACAAGAGATTCAGGGAATCGATTCCTGAAGAGGCAATACTCAAAAGGATAGATGAAATGGCGGATCAGATGAACCATGATCTTTCAGGCAGGGATGTGCTTTTCCTGGGCATTCTTAACGGGGCCTTCATGTTTGCATCGGAAATCTTTAAAAGGCTGAAGATTGATGCGCGGATATCGTTTGTGAAGACATCCTCATACAGCGGAACAAGCTCTTCCGGCACACTGAGCCGGCTGATCGGCCTTAACGAGGACATCAGGGGGGAGAATGTTATCATTCTTGAAGATATTGTTGACAGCGGATATACCCTGGAAAGTATAGTTCATGAGATCATTCTTCGGGGGGCTGCCTCCATCGGCATCGCTACCCTTCTGTTCAAGCCGGAAGCCTATGTGAAAAACTTTACGCTGGATTATACCGGCTTCAGAATACCGAATGACTTTGTTGTCGGTTTCGGTCTGGATTATGACGGATACGGCCGGAATCTGACTTCTGTATACACATTAGTACCTTAAATAATTATTTTATGCTGAACTTTTTGATTTTTGGTCCTCCGGGATCAGGTAAAGGCACACAGTCAGTAAAACTGGCTGAAAAATTCAATCTGGCCCATCTTTCCACGGGCGATATGCTGAGGGCCGAGATTGCCGCAGAAACGGAACTGGGAAGGAAGGTGAGCTCCATAATGGCAAAGGGTGAGCTGGTCCCGGATGAGGTTGTGATAGAGATGATTGCCGGAAAGATTGACAGGGCAGAAAATGTTGCCGGATTCCTGTTTGACGGCTTTCCGAGAACAGTCGAGCAGACAGTCGCTCTTGAAAAGATGCTGAATGACAGGAAAATGAAAATAGACTCCATGCTTGTCCTGGATGTGGAGCATGATGAGCTGGTGAAAAGACTGGTCGGGAGGGCTGAGTTGTCCGGCAGGCCTGATGACAAGGATACCGTGGTTATTGAGAACCGGATTGCGGTTTACAGGGGAAAGACCGAACCCATAATCTCTTACTGCCGCGAACGTGGCATATACCAGCCTGTCAACGGAATGGGAAGCATAGAGGAGATATTTGACAGGCTCAGTGTTCATGTCAGCCGGCTTGCGAACTAGATCTGCCTGACAATCAGGAATAAGGAAAGAGAATGTCCTCAGCCAGCTTTGTTGATTATGTGAAAATTTTCTGCCGTTCTGGCAATGGCGGCGCAGGCTCCTCCCATCTGCGGAGGGAGAAATTTGTGCCGAAGGGAGGGCCGGATGGTGGTGACGGAGGCAGGGGAGGACATGTTATCCTGAGGGGGAACGGTCAGATGTGGACCCTTCTTCACCTTAAGTTCCGCCGGCATATATTTGCGGAGCACGGGGGTGCAGGGGGAAGACAGCAGTCAACAGGTGCCGACGGGGAGGATGTGGTAATAGAAGTGCCTCCGGGAACCGTTGTAAAGACTGCGGAATCAGGGGAAATGATTCTTGAAGTCACATCTCACGGCGAGGAAAGGATACTGGTGAAAGGAGGCAGGGGAGGACTTGGAAATGTACATTTCAAGTCTCCGACAAACCAGACCCCGCGCTATGCCCAGCCGGGTGAGAAAGGTTCGGAAGGATGGTTCATCCTTGAACTCAAGCTTCTGGCCGATGTGGGCCTGGTCGGCTTTCCCAATGCCGGAAAATCAACACTTCTTTCGGTCCTTTCATCCGCAAAGCCCAAAATTGCGGATTACCCGTTTACAACACTTGTACCAAACCTTGGTATTGTTGCCTGCAGGGATAACAAATCGTTCGTGATGGCGGATATTCCCGGGATAATTGAAGGGGCTCACGAAGGGAAGGGCCTTGGTGTAAGATTCCTCAGGCATATTGAAAGAAATTCCCTCCTTCTTTTCGTTATCCCTGCCGACACCGGCGACATACGCAGGGAATATGAAATACTGCTGAATGAACTAAGCCTGTATAATCCTGAACTGCTCGACAAGAAAAGAGTTCTGGCAGTTTCCAAAACAGATCTGCTGGATGATGAGCTCAAATCAGGACTAAGCAGGGATCTGCCCGACATACCGGGAATATTTGTGTCCTCCTTTACAGGAACGGGACTGAATCAGCTGAAGGACCTGTTGTGGGGAGTCCTTAACGAAAACTGATCTGATTACATGCTTGAAAACCTTGATCGCCAGATTTTTCTTTTCCTGAATTCAGGATATTCTCCCTTTCTCGACAAGCTGATGTGGATAATCAGCGGAATTCTGACCTGGGTACCTCTTTATTTAGCTGTTCTGATATGGATATGGCTGAAGTACAGGAGGAAAGCCCTCCTTATTCTCCTTTTTATCATCCTGGCAGCCACCCTTACGGAGCTGACGTCGGTGCATCTGTTCAAAAATGTGTTTCAGAGGCTCAGGCCCTGCCACGAGCCTTCGCTTCAGGGAATGGTTCACATTGTTAACTGCCATTGCGGGGGACTTTACGGATTTGTATCATCCCATGCGGCAAACTCCTTCAATGTTGCGGTACTGAGTCTTCTTTTCATCAGGGAAAGATGGTTCTCGGTCTTCATGATCATCTGGGCACTGCTGGTCGGATACAGCAGAATCTATCTCGGAGTGCACTATCCCGGTGATGTGCTTTGCGGGTCGCTTCTCGGGGCACTGATAGGGTGGAGCTGCTACAGGCTGTATCTTGTTGCGGAAAAAAACATCAGGCCGGAATGAAATCATTTTGCAATGATCTGCATTGACCTTGATACAACCGATCCCTGTTTCAATCTTGCAGCCGAGGAATACCTGCTCAGGAACAGAGAGGAAGATTTTCTTGTTATCGGAGTGAACAATCCCTCGGTCATAATCGGAAAACATCAGGTTGCACACCGTGAAGCCGATACAAAATTCGTCAGCCGGAACTTTATTCCGGTTATCAGGAGGATATCCGGAGGCGGGGCAGTTTATCACGACCGGGGCAACATCAATTTCTCATTCATTATTCAGAGCCGGAGCGGCCATCAGGTGAATTTCAGGAAATATACGCGGCCGGTTATTGAATTCCTGGCATCACTGGGAACGGATGCTGTCCTTGAAGGGAGAAACAACCTCAGGGTGAAGGGGCTCAAGATTTCGGGAAATGCCGAACATGTCTACCGCGAGAGAGTCCTTCATCACGGAACGCTCCTGTTCAATGCCGACACAGAGATGCTGAAACGTTCGCTTCGAAAAAATACATCTTCCTATCTTACCAGGGCGGTTGATTCAGTTCCTTCCCGGGTTGCCAATCTCGGGGACCTGATGGGCGGAAGGGTGAATATGGAGGAGTTCAGGTCGCTGTTGCTCGACTTTTTCCTCAGGAGAGAGGAAAACAGGCTGCACAGGCTCACTTCCGGGGAAGAGAGTCAAATCAGACTGATTGCTGATTCAAAATACCGGACCTGGGAATGGAACTATGCTTACGGGCCGGAATACCAGTTTGCGGATGAGTTTGAGATCGGCGGGGAATCATGTTCCTGCCGGATGACCGTTAAGGATGGAATAATCAGGGAATGTGCAATATCGGGAAACACAGGGCTGGAAAGGGCAGCGGAAGGGCTGACGGGCTGCAGACATATGCCGGAAGATATGATGAAGGTGTTCAGGAATGAAAATATCAGACTGGAAAGCCCGGATATTTACAAATTTTTTTAAGCAGCACCGGGAGAGGTATGCGCCGGAACAATACAGATATTGAATAAGGACATTCTCAAATCATTGCCGGAGCTGCAGAGCGCTGGTATAAAAATTCAAAGTATGAATATTCTCAGGTCAATACTGGTCTGGTTTACAGGGATAATGATCATGGTGCTGTTCTTTCCCGTGGTTTTTGTCATATGGCTCCTGGTCCTGCCCTTTGACAGGAACAGGACCATTGTACACTGGCTGCTGATTTACAAATCCCTGGTCATAACATATCTGATTCCGGTATGGAAAATAAGGATTGAGGGCAGGGAAAAAGCAGTAAGGAAGCAAACCTATGTCATCATTTCAAACCATCAGTCGATACTTGATATTCTTCTGCTCAACTGCCTGCGTTACCGTTTCAAATGGATTTCAAAGATTGAAAACATGAAAGTGCCTGTTCTGGGATGGTATCTCAGGATGGCCGGCTATATAACGGTTGACAGGGGAAACAGGGAGAGTAAGGAAAAAATGATGGAGGAATCACTTGCCTGTCTGAAAAAGGGTATTTCAATAATGATTTTTCCTGAAGGGACACGCTCTTTTGACGGGGAAATCGGATTTTTCAGGAGAGGTGCATTTGAGCTGGCTATTGCTGCACAGCTTCCTGTCCTTCCTGTTCTGCTTACCGGTACCCGCGACATACTTCCGAAGCACGGACTGGTGTTTGGAGATTACCGCAGGATCATGATCAGGGTTCTGGATCCTGTTCCGCCGGAATCATTCGGAACGGACGACTGCGATGAACTGTCCGTGAAATTCCGGACACGCATGACAGAGGTTTTTGATGAAATGACAAGGGAAACCGGGGAAAAATGACCCACACTCCTGATTACTGCCTGATGAATTCCCTGAGTGCTTCTGTGGATATGGGATTTTGACCTCAGGGGGGAAGACCTGCGGCAGAAAAAAACCCTGCTCAGGGTTGCGGCACTGATGCTGTAAAAACAGGGAGGGAAAAAAATCTTTTATCAACATTCCCGCTGAAAATACAATTGTCATTCACTCAGATAAATATTCCTGACATGATTTGTATGCCGCTTTCAGGAGAATATCACCTCCCTGTGATTGTTGAAAAATTACCCGCAGGAGACTTGCCTAATTGACTATATTTGCGCAAAATTTCCGCTAAATGACGGCTGCAGGATATTCAGAAGAACATATCAGGACGCTTGAATGGCGTGAACATATCAGGCTCAGGCCCGGTATGTACATAGGAAAGCTTGGGGATGGCTCATCACAGGATGACGGAATTTATGTGCTGCTGAAAGAGGTTATGGATAATGCCATTGATGAATTCATGATGGGATTCGGGAAGAAAATAGATGTTTCCATCACCGGCAGGGAGGTAAGGGTGCGTGATTACGGCCGTGGAATACCGTTGGGCAAGGTTACCGATGCGGTTGCAAGAATGAATACCGGTGCCAAATATGATTCCAAGGCCTTCAAGAAATCGGTCGGCCTGAACGGTGTCGGGGCAAAAGCGGTCAATGCACTTTCTTCAAGGTTCATAATCAGATCTGTCCGTGACGGAGAGGTGAAAATGACAGAGTTTGAACACGGAATCTTACTGAAGGACCATCCTCTGGAGAAAACTGATGAAGAGAACGGGGTTGAGGTTATATTTCAGCCCGATGAAAACATGTTTGGCAACTATTTCTATATATCGGAATATGTTGAGACTATGCTGAAGAATTATACCTACCTGAATACGGGACTGGTAATAAATTTCAACGGCAATAAATACTTCTCCAGAAACGGCCTGCTTGACATGCTCACTGACAACATGAGCAGGGAAGGACTTTATCCCCTTATTCACCTGAAAGGGGATGACATTGAGATTGCATTTACCCACGGACATCAGTACGGGGAGGAATATCTCAGCTTCGTCAACGGACAGAATACCACACAGGGAGGTACCCATCTCACGGTTTTCCGGGAAGCGGTGGTGAAAACCATAAGGGAGTTCTACAAGAAGGACTATGACCCTTCGGATATAAGATCCTCGATTATAGCGGCAATAAGTATCAAGGTGGAGGAGCCGGTTTTTGAATCCCAGACCAAAACGAAGCTCGGGTCAAAGGACATGGGTCCCAAAGGACCCTCGATACGGAATTTCATAAATGAGTTTGTTAAGAAAAGGCTTGACGATTACCTTCATAAGAATCCGGAAACATCCAGAATAATTCTTAAAAAGATACAGGATTCAGAAAAGGAGAGGAAGGCTATTTCTTCAATCCAGAAGCTTGCCAGGGAAAGGGCAAAGAAGGTGAGCCTTCACAACAAGAAACTGCGGGATTGCAGAATACATTTCAATTCCGCCGATCCCCGCAAGCTTGAATCAACAATATTCATTACAGAGGGTGATTCTGCAAGCGGTTCAATCACCAAGTCGAGGGATGTTGAAACACAGGCAGTTTTCAGTCTCAGGGGCAAGCCGCTCAATTCCTTCGGACTCACCAAGAAAATTGTTTATGAGAACGAAGAGTTCAATCTGCTTCAGGCCGCCCTGAATATTGAAGACGGGATTGAAAACCTGCGCTACAACAATGTTGTAATTGCAACAGATGCAGATGTTGACGGAATGCATATAAGGCTCCTTCTTCTCACATTCTTCCTCCAGTTCTTCCCCGATCTCGTCAGAAAGGGCCATGTATACATACTCCAGACACCACTTTTCAGGGTGCGCAACAAGAAGGAAACAAAATACTGTTATACCTCCGCGGAAAGGTCAAGGGCAATAGAGACTCTCGGCCCCAATCCGGAAATAACAAGGTTCAAGGGCCTGGGGGAAATATCTCCTGATGAATTCAGATACTTCATCGGAAAGGATATGCGTCTTGAACCGGTCAGAATGAAAAGAAACGACGCGGTAAACGGATACCTTGAATTCTATATGGGGAAAAACACACCGGAAAGACAGGATTTTATAATTGAGAACCTTAAGTTTGAAGAAGATCTTGTTGAGGCTTAACAGTTAAAGGGATACAGGGCGGGATAAGTTGTGAATTATGGAAGAACTTGAATTTGAAAGCGGTTATCCGGAAAGCGGGGAAGAAACGGAATATTCCCCGGCAGCACTTCATTCCGTTACCGCATTGCCGGGAATGTTCAGGGACTGGTTTCTTGATTATGCCTCGTATGTCATTCTTGAAAGGGCTGTTCCGGACCTGTTCGACGGACTGAAACCTGTTCAGCGGAGAATCCTTCATTCCATGAGACGCATGGATGACGGACGCTTCAACAAGGTGGCAAACATCATAGGTCATACAATGCAGTTTCATCCCCATGGTGATGCCTCAATCGGAGATGCCCTTGTACAGCTCGGACAAAAGGATCTGCTGGTGGAAACCCAGGGCAACTGGGGTAATATATTAACCGGTGACGGGGCAGCTGCCCCCAGGTATATAGAGGCAAGGCTGTCGAAGTTTGCGCTTGAAGTGATTTTTAATCCTAAAACGACCGAATGGAAACAATCCTATGACGGACGCAACAGGGAGCCGGTTAGCCTGCCGGCCAAATTTCCCCTGCTTCTTGCCATGGGTGTCGAAGGAATTGCCGTTGGACTTGCTTCAAAAATACTGCCTCATAATTTCAATGAGCTTATTGATGCAACGATAAACCATCTCCAGGGGAAGGAATTTGTGATCTATCCCGATTTCCCGACCGGAGGATTCATTGATGTATCAAAATATAATGACGGCCAGAGAGGCGGTGTTGTGAAAGTAAGGGCGAGAATAGAAAAGATAGACAAGAAAAGCCTTGTAATTACGGAGATCCCCTTTGGCAAGACTACCACCACACTTATCGAATCTATAATAAAGGCAAACGAAAAGGGCAAGATCAAGATAAGGAAGATCGACGACAACACCTCTGCAGATGTGGAAATAAAGATACATCTCATGCCGGGCGTTTCTCCTGACAAGACCATTGATGCCCTTTATGCCCTTACTGATTGTGAATATTCAATTTCTCCCAACACCTGCGTTATATCAGAAGGCAGGCCTTCATTCATGGGAGTGAGCGAGATCCTGAAACATTCAGCTTCCAGAACCGTGGAATTACTGAAAACGGAACTGGAAATACGGAAAAACGAACTTCAGGAAGACTGGCACATGTCCTCACTCGAAAAAATATTCATAGAAGAAAAGATCTACAGGAATATTGAAGAGTGCGAAACATGGGAGAGTGTCATCAGTACAATTGATGACGGACTGAAACCATTCAGAAACAGACTGCTCAGGGATGTTACTCAGGATGATATAATAAAACTTACGGAAATAAGGATTAAGCGCATATCAAAATATGATGTCCGTAAGGCTGACGAACACATAAAGGGTATTGAGGCTGAACTTGAGGAGGTTAAAAATCACCTGAATAATATTATTCCCTATACTATTAACTATTTCAGGCAGATAAAGAAAAAATACGGCAAGGGCAGGGAAAGGAAAACCGAAATAAGAAACTTTGATACTATTCAGGCTGCAAAGGTAATAGCAAATAATGCCCGTTTGTATATAAACTATAAGGAGGGCTTTATCGGAACTTCCCTGAAGAAGGATGAATTTGTATGTGAATGTTCCGATATCGATGATATAATTGTGATAAGGAAAAATGGTGCTTATCTGATTACCAAAGTTGATGACAAGGTATTTGTGGGGAATGACATCCTGTATGCCGCGGTTTTCCTCCGCAACGATGAAAGGACCATTTACAACATTGTTTACCAGGACGGGAAGGACGGTCCCTGCCTGGCTAAGAGATTTGCCATCACCGGACTTACACGTGACAAGGAGTATAATCTGACACGGGGCACTCCGGGATCCAGAATAATATATTTCAGTGCCAATCCGAACGGGGAGGCCGAAGTGATAAGGGTACACCACAAGCCCAGGGCACGCCTTAAGAAGCTTACCTTTGAATTTGATTTCGGGGAGCTCGCCATTAAAGGAAGGACAACCATGGGGAATATCCTTACGAAATATGCCGTAAATAAAATAACACTCAAGGAAAAGGGATTATCCACTCTTGGCGGAAGAAAGATATGGTTTGATGATGCCGTTTTCAGGCTGAATGGCGATGGCAGGGGTATCTGTCTTGGTGAATTTGCCGGCGACGACAAGATACTTGTTATAACCAAAAACGGTTATTTCAGAAATACGGGCTTCGACCTGTCAAACCATTTTGAAGACAATATTCTCATCATTGAGAAATTCAGGCCGGGGAAAGTATACTCCGCAATCTATTACGACGGGGAACTTAAATATCATTACATAAAACGATTCATGATAGAAGAATCGGAAAAACCCCTTTTATTCATCAGTGAACATCCCGACTCAAGGCTGATAAGCCTTACCGAAGTTGAATATCCCAGGTTCGAAATAAGTTTCGGCGGGAAGCACAGGAACCGGGAAAACGAAATAATTGAAGTTGCTGAATTTATCGGTGTGAAAAGTCACAGGGCCAAAGGGCGCAGACTTACAAACTACATGGTCGACAATGTACTGGAGATAGAGCCTGTTGTCAGGAAGGAGGGTGTTCAGGAATGCGGGCAGGATGAGGAAGAGGATGACCAGGCAGGCCTGCCGGCAATTGTTCAGGATCATCCTGCACAGATGAAACTTGAATTATAATGACCGGGACCAGGAAGATATACATTATCGGATTTATGGGCAGCGGGAAATCGACAATGGGAAGAAGGCTGGCAGCCCGGATGGGATATCAGTTCCTGGATCTTGACGATAAGATAGAAGAGCTTGCCGGGAAAACCATTGCCCGTATTTTTTCCGAGGACGGTGAGGAGGAGTTCAGGAGGATCGAGGCTGAAACACTTAAAGGTCTTGGCTCTGACGCAAATATCATAATATCAACCGGAGGGGGAACGCCCTGTCATTTTGATAATATGGATTACATGCGTGAAACCGGTATTACGGTCTATCTCAAAATGACTCCCGGTCAGCTTGCCAGCCGCCTTCGCGGTTCATCCGCCGAAAGACCGCTCCTGAAAAATATTCCTGACGGGGAGCTGGTTTCCTTCATAGGGGAAAAACTGTCTGAACGCGAACAATGGTACAACAGGGCCGGAATAATTGTTGACGGAATGAATGCTGACCCCGGACTGCTGGCAACAATGATTCAGTCAGAACGGGGATACTGACCCGGAGCTGAAAGGAATTCTTTATAAATTGTTAACTGAAATACAGCAATACTCATTATGGATTAAATATAATTTACTATTTTAGTAAAATTCCAATAACCGGTAAATAGCATGAGATACAGCTTATTCAGAATCAGCAGTACCGGGGCTGATCATAACACGGCAATATTTTTGCAGGCAGTGTATGCCATGCTTGGGGGTATCTTCCTGTCCACCTTCGATATCACGGCACATTCATTCTACCTGGCGCGCTTTGATGAAACAGACATGGCGCGGGCGTTTATTCTCTCGGGAATAGCCGGAATGCTGCTTGCAGGCCTGGCATCATTGTCCGGGAAAAGGGTAAGTCCGGATATACATGCCATTATCATTCTCCTGTTTGTATCATTAACCGGTTTATTGCTCTGGATCCTGCTGATCGTAATGCCGGGGGACCGGAATGTGGCTCTGACATTCATTGCAATGTGGCCCCTTAACGGACTGGTGATGTCGAAATTAAGCGGGATTGCTCCGGTTAAGCAGGAACAGGGCTGTAAAAGATTTCAGCCGGGAAATTCCCGGACATGGATAATAACGGGTGCCATGGCGGGCAGTTTTCTGATAGTCCTGCTGGTCAATGCCGGAACGGACGCCAGGCATTTCCTGCTTATTGCTTCCGTTTCAATCCTTTCGGCAGCAGTTATGCGGATTCTGAACCGGAGGAAAAATCCGGAAGAAACAGAAGGCGACTGCGGTGTGAAGGAACCGTACCGTAACAGACAGACATTTGCAGAACTCGTGATAAAAAACCGTCTGTTCAGAAGAATAAGCTGCTATGCCATTCTCTCCGTTGCAGCCGCCTTGTTTATAAGATATTCATTTATGGCGGAGACCAGGCTGCTGTATCCCTCAGTGGAAGGGATGGCGCGTTTCCTGGGCCTGTTTACGGGCTGCATGATGATTATCGCACTGATCCTTTCAATATTTGTTTATCCGGGTTTCCTCAGGAATTTCAGGCTCCGCTCAGCTGTAATAATGCCGCCGGTGATTATCGGGGGACTTACACTGGCAGTGCTTGCCGCGGCGATGGTCTCCGGAAATGATCCTGCAAAAACCGGATTCAGTACATTTTTTGTCTTTCTTGCCCTGAGCAGGCTTTTTTCAGGAGCTCTCAGGGAATCAGCTGAATATCCGTCAGGTGATATAATACAGCGTATCCTTGGCCGGGAGGAAAGATATTCCACAGATCAGGCAGTCTATGGCAGCATAAAGGGAGGAGGCATGTTTATCACGGGACTGCTGCTTGTTCTTGCCGGATCGGCCGGGTCCGCAAACCTGGTTTATTTCCCGGTTTTCCTTCTGCTTATTGTTGGGTTGTGGATGATTGCAGGATCAAGGCTCTACTCATTTTACAGAAAAACCGTTATCAGTTTCAGGGAAACGGAGGAACTGCCGGATCCGGGACAGGAATTGCCGGATGTCACATACTGCCGCAGAAACAGAGTCTCTGCCCGTCTGGAATTTGAAAATGATTTCCTGGGCCTGATTACCGGAGATATCAGTCCTCTTGAAAGAAACCGGAATCAATGGTACATAGAAAGGATAATTGATCATGCAGAAATAAAGAAAGATATCAATCTGCTGCCTGCCCTGAAAAGGATAAGATCGGATTCGTCCATAGATCGGGATGTCAGAGCCCGCAGTTCAGATATTATCCAGGATCTGGAACTTCTTTCCTCAGGCATGGGAAACAGGGTAGGGAAGCTGAAGGCAATGCTGCTTCTGGCAGAGGACCGTACACCACCGGTTTCTGAAGTACTCAGATATTTACGTGAAAGGGATGATGACCTGAAAGTGATAGCACTGGGCATTATCAAAAAGTTCAGCCTGAAGGAATTGCTTCCCGATGTCTGCGCATGCCTGGAAAATCCCCGTATACGGCTGCATGCGGAGAATGCCCTCAACAGCTTCGGGGGAAGTGCAGATCAGGCTCTCCGCAGGCAATACCTCCTGTCATCCGGCAATACGGTGGCAGCATCTACCATTCTCAGAGTGCTTGCAAACAACTGCAGCCATGAAAATATGGAATTTCTTTTCGGATTGCTATGGACTGAAACACGTGCCATACGGGAGGAGGTGACCGGAAGTATTTCATTCTGTAATTACAGGCTCAGTACGGGTGACAGGGAAGGACTGATCAGGCTGATAACGGATGTCGCCGGAATAATTACCTGGAACATATCTGCCGGTATTGCAATCGCGGGGATGAACGGCAAAAAAGCCGCGGACGCCATGGATCAGGAAAACAAAAGATGGGTCAGGTTCCTGTTCAGCCTGCTTTCGGTGGCTTACGGCAGCAGGCCCGTCAGACAGATAGAAGAAAACATCAGGGAAGGCAGCCGTGAATGTATCGGGCATGCCAGGGAAATGATGGAAATACTCTTTGACGACCAGATTAAAACAAGGCTTACGGTACTGTTCGACCGCATATCCCCCGGTGCCAGGCTCAGGACACTGTTCAGGTTCTATCCCGGAGAGATACCGCAACGGGAAGACCTTTTCGGGACAATAATAAACCGCGACTATAATTTGCTGGGCGTCTGGCTCAGAGCCTGCATGATCAGGCAGGTTTCCCGCATAAGCGGCGATGAAATGGCAGAAACACTTGTTGCACTTCTGTTCAGTCCGGAAATGATACTCCGCCAGGAAGCTGCAAAATTGCTTGCACGTTCCGAAAGCAGTTTTTACAGGCAGGCATGGGACAGAATTCCGGAAGAAATGAAGAATATTATTGAGAATATCATCAGCGGAAAGACCAGCACACATGAACTGCTTTACGACAAGGTAGTTTTCCTGAAATCCCGTCTGAAAACCCTTCCTGAGGAAAAACTGATTTCCCTTGCAGAAGAACTTGGATTCCCGGAATTGCTGCTGCCGGAATCCCTGCCGGAAAACGACGGATATATCCTGTGGGAATGCAGCGGCGGGACAGGCTTTTGCGAAACAAGCATACATTTTGACAACATAACCAGTGAGACGGCATTGAAAAAAGATGACAGGTTCTTTTATGTTCTTCCCCTGAATGCCCTTACTGATCACCTGAGAAGATATCCTGAACATTCACCGGAAATTTATAAGCTAATAGATGAAACCGAAAGAAGAAACCAGTAAGTCCAATCCCTTTCCGGGGCTCAGGCCCTTCACTCCTGAAGAAAGCGAACTCTTCTTCGGGCGTGAAAAGGAAAGTGAGGAAGTATTCAGCAAGCTTTTAAGGAACCGTTTTATTACGGTCACGGGAGCTTCGGGAAGCGGTAAATCCTCTCTGGTTTACTGCGGGATCCTGCCGAAGATAATTGAGATGGGCAGGAAGGAATCTTCACCATGGCGGATAATAACCTTCAGGCCGGGCAACGACCCTTTCGAGAGCCTGGCACGGGCAATGCATGAAAACATTGCGGAAACAGGGCTGAAGGAAGTGTCTGTTGAAACCCTGCTGTCTGATCTCTACCGCGAATCCGACGGCATTTCAACGGCACTGAAAAAACATATAATCAGGGGATATGAAAAAGTGCTGCTGGTTATAGATCAGTTTGAGGAACTCTTCCGGTACCGGACTTCCGATACCGGAGGGACATACGGAACAGATACCGGGGAATTTATAGAGAATCTGGTGAATGCTGTCAGCCTCATTGATTCCAGGGTTTTTACAATTGTGACCATGAGAGCTGATTTTATGGGAGAATGTGCATATTACCAGGGTCTCACGCAATTGATAAACAGAAGCAACTTTCTCATTCCGAGAATGGAAAGGGAAAATTACCGTCAGGTTATCGAGGGACCGGCAAAATATTGCGGAATCTCTGTTGACCAGTCATTTGTTGAAACATTACTTGATGATCTGGAGGATCAGAGCGATCAGCTTCCTGTATTGCAGCATGCACTGATGCGGACCTGGAATCACTGGTATGAGCTCAATGATCCTGACAGGCCGATGGGATATGCTGAATATGACTCAATAGGTACCATGAGAAATGCCATGTCGCGTCATGCTGATGAGGCATATGGCGAACTGGACAAAAGGGGAAGGGAAATTTGCAGGAGAATGTTCAGGGCAATAACGGAAAAGGGTCCGGATAACAAGGGTATCAGGCGCCCGACAGTTTTTTCCTCACTGCAGTCCATCATTGACTGCAGCCCGGAGGAACTGGCTGAAGTGATCGGGAAATTCAGGCAGCCATCCCGGTCATTCCTCACGCCGGGCCCTGACGTGGATTTAAAGGATGACACGGTTATCGATCTGTCGCATGAAAGCCTTATCAGATTGTGGGACAGGCTGGCCGTATGGGTTGATGAAGAAGCTGCTTCAATTCAGATGTATCTTAAGCTGTCGGAAACTTCTTCCCTGTACCAGCATGGAAAAACCGGCCTTATGAGGCCTCCCGACCTGCAAATGGCAATTAACTGGCGGGATCAGGAAAAGCCCACACTGAAATGGGCCAGGAGATATGATCCGGCCTTTGAAAGGGCAATGGTTTATCTGCGGACAAGCGAAAAGGAATACCAGGATGAGGAAAAAAGAAAACTCAGGCTTCAGAAAAACAAGATAAAAAGAAGCAGGATATTTACCATCCTTTTCGGGGGTGCAACAATTATAGCACTCGGACTGATGATTGCCGCACTGATACAGAAATTATCGGCTGACAGGCAGAAAGAATTTGCCGAATCCAGGCAGCTATTGGCCGAGATGGATATGAGACGGGCTGATTCGGCTGCAAGTACGGCAATAACCCGCTGGCAGCAATCTGAATCCGGGGCAGTGGCTGCAAGGAAGGATGCCGAGGAAGCTCTCCGGCAGAAAGATCTGATACAGAACCGCCTGTTTGTTGCCCGCAGAAATGCCGATTCGGCCCTGAAAGCCTTTGCCGAAGCGGATCAGAAAATTGCGGAAGTGACTGAAGGGATGAATTCCGTTAACAGGCTGAGGATGATATCGCTGGGAAGGTCTTTATCGCTTAGGTCACTGCAGCTCAACGGGCAGAAAGATCTGCAGACCCTGCTCGCATATCAGGCATACCTGTTCAATCTGAATAACGGAGGCTACGAAAATGATGCGGATATATTCAACGGTCTTTACAATGTTGTAAAACAATACGGAGAAGGATTCAAATATTACAACGGACATCAGGGTGAAATAAAAAGCATTGCCTTCCGTCCCGGGACGGAAGAATTTTATTGCTCTGACAGTGAGAAGAAAATTCTGAAGTGGACACTTAACGGCGGTTCAAATGATTTCAGGGAGGTCTACAGCGGTGAAAGGGTGATACGGATACTGGCCGCAGATCCTGAAGGATCATGGCTGGCGGCGGGAGAGGAAAACTCATCAATTATCATGATACCACTGAAACCGGGAGAAACGAGATATAAGCTCTCGGCCCACCTTGCAGGAATCAATTCACTGAACTTCTCTGCGGACGGAAAGCATCTTTATTCTGCTTCATATGACGGAAGAGTGCTGAAATGGGATCTTAATGAAAAAACATGCATAAATATTACCCCGGCTCAGATAAATGTTCACACAGCAGATATTTCTCCGGGCGGGAAATTCATTGCCGGGATTACTGCTGAAGGCAGTGTGACTGTCTGGAATCCTGATGACATTCAGGAGCATAAATGGATACAAAGTGAAAGGAAAAACAT
Organism: Bacteroidota bacterium; assembly: GCA_029547705.1. Classification (GTDB taxonomy): domain Bacteria; phylum Bacteroidota; class Bacteroidia; order Bacteroidales; family VadinHA17; genus LD21. The sequence goes on from JAKPOU010000017.1 coordinate 170,840, forward strand.
TACTGTGGTCAGGTTCAGGAAGGATGACAGAACCCTTGCAATCGGGAATACAGAAGGCTTTGTGGAGCTTTGGGATGCCCTGAGCGGGAAAAGGCTGTCGGGCACCAGGGCACATGAGGGCCGGATCAATGATATCAGATTCAATGAGGAGCTGAATCAGATGGCCACAGCCGGAAATGACAGTTGCATCAGGATTTTTGACATAAGCGACATGGCCGGCCTGTCAGTGCTTCCCGTAGTGTTTGCCGACAACGGCGGAACAGTTACGGCCCTGGCATTCAGCAATAACGGACAGCAGATAGTATCAGGAATAATGGGCAGGGAAATGAACCTTGCAAGCCGGCCCGCAAGTGCAGGATTTATGGTTCAGAACATATGCACGCTGGTTACACGGAACCTTACGGAGGATGAGTGGAACACCTGGGTTGACAGGGATATTCCAAGGGAAGAGGCATGCAGCGATATTGATTTCAGTATAAAGATCAGGGAAGTGAAATAAAATAGTGCTGAATAACACAAATTATCCGGGTTGAATCCCTTTTTGGCTAAATTTGCACCCTGGATTCCGGAAAGGGTCTGTCCGGCCTTTTTCGGATGCCGCAATAAAAACGATTTATTAATCCGGAAAATAAGATGAATAACAGGAAAACCCTTCTGATGATTCTCGACGGCTGGGGAATAGGAGACGGAAGCAAGGCTGACGTTATCAGCACCGTACCGACGCCCAACCTGGATGAGCTAAAGAAAAAATATCCCAGTTCCAGGCTGTTTGCCTCAGGCGAGAATGTGGGACTGCCTGACGGGCAAATGGGAAATTCAGAAGTCGGCCATCTGAACATAGGTGCAGGAAGAATAATTTACCAGGATCTGGTTAAAATAAACCTCGAATGCAAGACCGGGGAAATACGTAAGAACAAGATTCTCACCGAAGCTTTTTCATATGCACGCGACAGGGATAAACAGGTTCATTTCATGGGCCTGCTGTCTGACGGCGGTGTTCACTCTCTTGACCGGCATCTGTACTATCTGTGCGACATGACCATGGATTACAATATCAGGAATGTTTTTATCCACGGGTTCGGAGACGGACGGGATACTGACCCGCACAGCGGCAAGGGCTACATGAAGAATCTTCTTGATCATCTGAAACAGTCAAACGGGAAAGTAGCCTCGTTCACCGGACGGTATTATGCAATGGACAGGGATAAGAGATGGGAAAGGATTAAAAGAGCTTATGATGTGATCGTTAACGGCATAGGAAATCCTGCTGAAAATATCCTGGATGCCATGCAGAAATCCTACGATGAAGGGATAACTGATGAATTCATGGAACCAATTGTGGTGGTTGACGATTCCGGAAAGCCTGTCGGACAGATCAGGGAAGGAGATGTTGTAGTATTTTTCAATTTCAGGAATGACAGGGCGAAGGAGCTTACAATAGCACTCACACAGAAGGACATGCCTGAACATGGCATGAAAACGATACCTCTGTATTACTGCACAATGACTCCCTATGATGCTACATTCACGGGTCTGCATGTCATATATCCCAAGGAGAATGCAGGCAATACAATGGGAGAAGTGCTTGCCAATGCGGGAAAGAAACAGCTGAGAATAGCTGAAACGGAGAAATATGCACATGTCACGTTTTTCTTTTCCGGAGGCAGGGAACAGGTATTCGAGAATGAAGAACGCACACTTATCCCGTCGCCGAAAGTTGCCACCTATGATCTTCAGCCCGAAATGAGTGCATACCTTGTTAAAGATGCCGTTATCAGTGCCATTGATACGGGAAAGTATGATTTTATATGCCTGAATTTTGCCAACGGCGACATGGTTGGGCATACCGGGGTCTATAGTGCAATCATGAAGGCTGTTGCAACCATTGATGAATGTGTGGGGGAAGTTGTGGCTGCTGCAAGGGCAAAAGGCTATGAAGTGCTTATTATCTCAGATCACGGAAATGCCGACAAGGCACTGAATGAAGACGGTACACCCAATACCGCACATTCCCTCAATCCTGTTCCCTGTATCCTTGTGAGCGACCACTACAGGAGTATCGGCGAAGGCATTCTGGCAGATGTTGCTCCCACACTGCTGAGCATAATGGATGTTACAATTCCGGCTGAGATGACGGGAAAAATTCTGGTCTGATGCTCCGTATTGACGATACACTATTCAGCCTCGACATATTAACCAGAAAGTTTGCCTGCAATCTCCTGCACTGCAGGGGTATATGCTGCAGGGAAGGCGATTCCGGGGCCCCGCTGCTGGAAGAAGAAGTTGAAATCCTCGAAAATATATGGCCTGATGTAAGGCCTTTTCTCCGGCCGGAGGGAATAAATGCCGTAACTGAACAGGGAACAAGTCTCAAAGACTGGGAAAATGACCATGTCACGCCCCTGATAGATAATCTTGACTGTGCCTATTCCGTATTAGGCGATGATGACATACTGATGTGCGGAATTGAAAAAGCCTGGACAGAAGGCAAAATAAATTTCAGAAAACCACTGTCATGCCATTTGTTTCCTGTCCGCATAAAGAATTATACCGGTTTCACAGCCCTGAATTATGAGGAATGGCCGGCCTGTTCAGGCGGAAGGGAAAAAGGCAGAAAGGAAGGAATATATTTGTATGAATTTCTGAAAGAGCCACTTATAAGGGCGCTGGGGAAGGAAAAGTATGAGAAACTGCTTGCTGCTGCCAGAGAACTCCGGAAAGAATCCTGAATCATACCAAATGTTATATATATTAAAAATGCAAAGCATTTTTAACATTTTTTAATACTTAAAAACTGCGATTTTGATTGATATTTAAAAAATTACTGTTGCTATTCTTGAAAAAAAGAAAAAACAAGTATATTTGTGCCCTATGTTCAAAACCTAAAACTGAATTAGTTATGAAGAGACTATTACTGATGATTATTTTGTGTGTGTTTGCAGGAACTTCCGTTCTGTTGGCACAGGCAAGAGTGATTACAGGTACAGTTACTTCTTCCGTAGAAGGAGAGGGACCGATTCCCGGAGTATCCGTCACAGTTGTGGGAACCACACTGGGGACCTATACTGATCTGGGAGGGAATTATACCCTGAGTGTGCCTGCAAATGCAAGATTTTTAAGCTTCTCGTTTATCGGGATGAAGACGCAGGATGTGGAAATTGCCGGCAGAAGCGTTATTAATGTAGTGCTGGATCAGGACCTTCTTAACCTTGACGAGGTTATCGTCACAGGTGTTGCCGCCGGTACTCCCAAGAAGAAGCTTGCTGTATCGGTTGAGCGTGTTGATGAAAACAAGATCAAGGAAGTTTATGCAGGATCAGCCTCTTCCGCCCTGCAGGGCAAGGTTGCCGGTCTTACAGTGATCAGCTCCACCGGGGAACCGGGCAGTGCAGCCACCATCCTTGTCCGCGGTGCCACCCAGATCACCGGATCACAGGCCCCCCTCATCATTCTGGACGGAGCCATCATGGAAGGTACGCTCGGTGACATCAATGTCGACGATATTGAATCAATAGAAGTCGTAAAGGGTGCTTCTGCATCTGCTCTTTACGGTTCACGTGCAGGAAACGGCGTTATTGCCGTTACCACACGCAGGGGCAATCTCCTCACCGAGGGCAAATCTGAAATCATCGTCAGGAACGAATACGGTTACAATTCACTGGCAAAAAAATATAATCTTGCCACCCATCACCAGTATCAGCTTCAGGATGATCAGGCCTCATTCCCCTATACCAGATACAGGGGAGTGACTTATCCTGCCAATTATCCTGGATTTGGCGATGAAGGCGTTACAGGATCCCGGATCATCAAGGCTGATCAGTACCTCGATAATCCATATGCCCGCCTCTATGACCACGAAAGTGAGGTGTTCCCCGGCAGCGGATTCTATACAAACTATATTTCAGCCGGATCAAACCTGGGCAAGACCAACTTCCTTATTTCTTTTGAAAATAACCGGCAGGCAGGACTTGTTACAGAAACTGACGGATACAAAAGAAACAGCTTCAGGGTGAACGTTGACCACAGGCTGACTCCCAAACTCCTGATATCGGCTTCAAATCTTTATGTGAAGTCATCGACACAGGATCCCGGAGGAGCCAACTATTATAACGGAGGTGTGTTCTTCAATACTCTTCTTATTGAACCCGATGTGAATCTGAAATCAGAAAACCCTGACGGACAGCCATATCTTTTCGTACCTAACAAATGGCAGGAAGAGCAGGAAAACCCTATTTACAATCTTTGGAAAGTCGAAGATCTTACAAAACGTAACAGGATACTCGGAACATATAATGCCAGGTACAATATTTCCCCGGCAATAAATGTTGAAGGGAAATATGCCTTTGAATACTCCGTCGGAGACTATTCAAGTTATGAGCCTTATGATACATGGGAACGTGGCGGATCAGGACCCACATATTCCCTGGGTACCTATTACAGAAGAGGTACAAACAGTTTCTCCCAGAATTTCCAGACTACGGTAAATTTCAATCAGAAGTTCGGAGATTTCAATACAAGGGCAAAACTGAGTTATCTGTTTGAAAAGCAGGAATACAAGAGCCATTCAGCCAGAGGCTATGATTTCAGTCTGGGCGGCGTTCCCTCCTTTGATGCCATTGCAGGGAATAAGTCCATTACAAGCTACCAGGATGAGATTCTTGCAAAAAACTATTTCGCCATCCTTTATCTTGACTATAAGGACAAGTATATTTTTGACGGTATGTACCGCTATGACGGATCATCCCTTTTCGGTTCCGAAGCAAGATGGAATCCCTACTACAGGCTTTCCGCGGCATGGAGGCTAACCGAAGATATTCACATTCCCAATGTTCAGGAATTAAAGCTGAGAGCTGCATACGGAACAGCAGGTCAGAGACCCGGATTTGCCGATCAGTATGAAGTTATGGCTATCAGTGGCGGTCTTACGCAAAAATCACAGCTGGGAAATATGCATCTCAAGCCTTCTCTTTCAAAGGAATGGGAACTGGGATTAAATTTCGACTTCCTCAACAGGTTCAGTTTTGAGGTAATAAGATCGATTACAAATACCTCTGATCAGATACTTGCCGTTCCGCTTGCAGTCCAGTACGGAGGATGGCCCAGCCAGGTGCAGAATGCAGGGTCGCTTAATTCAAAGGTATGGGAGGCCTCATTCAATGCTGCAGTTGTAAGAAAAACAAATTTCACCTATAATGCCGGATTTATCTTTGACAGGATCAGGACCAAGATTACTGAACTGACCGTTCCGCCTTTCCAGACCGGTCCTCAGGGACAGGAAGCCGACAAATGCTTCTATATCCGTGAAGGAGAAGTATTCGGTGCAATGTATGGATATAAGTTCCTTACCTCACTCGAGGAGATGAGGCAACAGCTCGGAGCTGATGATAACATCGACAATTATGTTCTCAACAGCGACGGCTTTGTCATTCGCAAAGGAACAGAGGGAACAACGGAAGAAAAGCCGATAAAGAAACTCGATGAGGAAGGTGCACTGTGGTATGGCAAAACAGGAGACTCTAATCCCAAATTCAAGATGGCAATGACCAATAACTTAAGCTATAAGGGTATAGGTCTTTATGCACTTCTCGAATGGAAAAACGGAGGAGACATATACAATAAGTCGGCACAGTGGCTTACCAGGGATGACAGGCACGGAATGATGGATCAGTCCGGCAAGCCTGATTATCTGAAAAAGACCCTGAGTTATTACAAGACCTTTTATGATGTCAACGATTTCAACGATTTCTGGGTTGAGGACGGAAGCTACCTGAAACTGAGGGAAGTGTCGCTTTCCTACACAATTCCGGCTTCGGCACTCAACAATTTTGCCAACGGATACATCAAAGGAATTAAAGTGGCAGTATTGGGCAAGAACCTCTGGACCCTCACCAACTATTCAGGATATGATCCGGAGGTAGCAACCACTGATGGTACCCAGTATTTTGCATATGATTTCATGGGATATCCGAACTACAGGTCGTTCGCTGCATCACTTGAAATAAAGTTCTAACATCCAGAATATTACGATTATGAAAACATATAAATATTTTTTATTGCTTATTGTCACGGCTGCATTCCTTGTAACGGGATGTGAAAGCCTGGAAGTAAAGAATCTGAATGATCCGGATTTTGCCACTGCATTCTCAAAGCCTTCCGATGTGAAGGGTGTGGCCGGCGGACTTATAAATACCTGGTTCATCAACACACAGGAATATACAGGGCCGGCCCTGGCACTGTGGGTGGGTGCTGATGCAGGTACCTGCTCACATGGTAACATGGCCATGTGGGATTTCAGCAAGGAACCCAGGATCGCGTGGGACAATACACCCTCTTACGCGTATGCTGCCGTGACTGAGAATTTCTACAAGAAAATGTATTCCCTGCTGGCTTCCTCCAATGAAATTCTTGGAAAAGTAGTAAATGAAGGCATGAAAATAGAAGGGGACGGCGGAAAAGACGAAACACCCATGGTAAAGGCAATGGCCTACCTGGGTCAGGGCCTTGCCCTTGGTTATGTCGGGCTGTTCTTTGACAAGGGCTTTATCACCACGGAAGAAACAGATCTTTCGCTGGAAATAGAGCACTCTCCCTACGGTGATCTTATCACTGCAGCGCTTGCAGGCCTTGACAAATGCATTACCATCTGTGAAAGCAGCACCTTCACGCTTCCCGGACCGTGGATACCTGGCAAGACCTATACCCAGAAGGAAATCGGGGAACTGGCCAATTCCATGGCAGCAAGATTCCTTTCCTATGCCCCGCGGAACAAGGAGGAAAATGAAGCAGTAAACTGGGGAAAAGTATTGTCATATGCCAATAAAGGTCTTACATATGATTTCGCCCCGAAGATGGATGATGTTAACTGGTATGATCTCTATCACACCTATGCAAACTACCAGGGCTGGGGCAGGGTTGACATGAGGATAGCCCACATGATGGATCCGGATATGCCGGCTCAATGGGTAGGTGCCGACCAGTATGATCATCTTCCGGCTCCCAAAACCTCACATGTGGACGGTGTTGATGACCGTATCTTCACAGATTTCGAATATCTCTCATCCAATACTTTCAGGGTGGAAAGAGGTTACTATCATTTTTCCTGCTACAGGTATAGCAGACATGATGACTACCTGGCAACATGGATTACTCCTTCACCCGCTTTCAGAAAGGCTGAAAATGATCTGCTCAAGGCAGAAGCCATGATGCACCAGAATAATTTTGACGGTGCAGCTCAGATTATCAATGCCGGAGAAAGAATTACCAGGGGAGCGCTTCCGCCCATAGCAGCCAATGCTGCCGAGGTTAAGGATGCAATCTTCCATGAAAGGAATATTGAACTTTTCAACAGCGGAATGGGGATTGAGTTCTGTACCATGCGCAAGGATGACAAGCTCCAGAAGGGTACCCCCCTCCATTTCCCGATTCCCGGTCAGCAGCTTGAGGTCAACCTGATGGAGCCCTATTCCTTTGGAGCAACCAAGGGCGTTGCAGGAAAGGATTATTCAAACGGAGGATGGTTCTAGCATTTAACAATACAGCCAATAAATTCAGGATAGTGGAAACCTGTACGGGATGAAGCATCGGTATGCAGGTTTCCATCACCTTATGAAAACTAAAATAATTCCACAAATGAAAAATAAAATATTGATCAGGTTATTTTCACTCATGGCTATAATATCGGTTATGGCTGCCTGTGAAAAGAGTCCCATTGAAAAAGCCCAGGACGCCTATGATGCAACAAAGGTGGTTCCGGTTGTTCTTGGTTTTAAAAAAGGACCTGTAAAAGTGCTGCAGACTTTCAGTTATGAATATGAGGTCAGTTACTACCGTGCCGGTTCAACCTGGAGCTGGAGTGCCGTTGATGCCACCATCTCTTCAGTAACTCCCGACACCAGGGGAGTAAATGTCCTTTTTGACAAACTCCCGGCAAGCGGCAAGGCACAGATTAAGGTCGTCGAAACAACATCAGGCGGTGTCAAGTCACCCGAGAAAGTCATTGAAGTTACTGTCAGCCCCTTCTGTCCGCTTCCGGTAAGCGGCTTTGTCGGCACCTGGACAGGCAAGGACGTGGCCGATGATTTTGAATACAGTGTTACGGTTACTGCCAGTCTGAGTGACGGGAAAATATTGCTTGAAGGTTTCGGTACTGACATTATTGAAGAAGAGGCTTTCTGGAACGAAGCGGTTGTAGAAGGCGGAACCTGCCTTGTGACAATTAATCCGGATGGCACTCTTGTTATACCGGAACAGTTCTTCCTTGACACTGATGAAACGGAAGGATATAAAATAAAGGGAGAAGGGACATGGGATAATTGCGGACCAAAACCTACACTTGAAATTAAATATGATATCTGGTATCCGGATCCTGATGACAATTTCTGGATAGCAGATGAATATTTCGGTGAACCTCTTACCCTTACCCTTACCCTGGCCGGCGATGATGACGGCAACGGCGGGTGATTCAGCCGGAAACGCCTTTGCACCGGAAGTATCCTGGATCAGGACTTTGATTGACGGATATACGGTTTCCGGTGCAGGGAAGTGCCTGAAGTTTTAACCGAATAAAATACAATGATAAACAGCAGGGGGTGTTCCCGTTTCGGGAATACCCCCTGCTGTTCCGGTATGATCATGATATATTATTCTTCCTCTTCCTTCAGGTAGATTGTGGCCTTGACATTTTTGATCTTCCGTCTTGTCAGTCTGTGGTCGGATTCAAAACCGGTACCCATGACTGTCTGATCCTCACTGGTGATGGTAATAAACCTGTCGGTATAGATGAGATCCTTTTCCTGGTCCCAGAACAGCTGTTCGGTTTCAAGCTTTTCATTTGCTTCATTGACAACAACAACTGAATCCTTCAGTTCCCAGAGTTTCTTTTTATCCATATATCTGGCATATTTCGAAAACACTGTTCCGGCCGGTGTGTCGTTCCCTTCAAAAAAGCTCACCCTTATTCCGGATCTGAATTCCGAATAAGGCTGTTCAACATTATTGTATGACTCCATGATCTCAAACGACATGATCAGCTGTATTTTTCCGGAATCGGTGAAAACAGTGGTGGAATTTTTTGCCGTCAGTGAAGGAAGAAGAAGAATATCTGCATTTTTTATTGTATCCAGCTTTCTTTCGCATGCAGAAAATACGGCTGACAGGATCACAACTGCGGAAATGACCCCTGAGTGGAGCTTATTTCGGGAAAAAAGGGGAAACATGAAAATCAATCATATTTTCTTTTGAGGAACCAGTAGGGATCATAAAGGTTGAGGCTGGCACCGATGGTGAAAATATTTTCGGTGTGCATTATTCCTCCCTTTCCGGATCTTTTTGTAAAGTCGAAATAAATGTTTGCTTTCGACAGGGATCTTCTCATCGGAATCCCTATTCCTGCCGTGATACCAGCTTCTTTCAGCTGTTCGCCGTTTATGATGAGATAATTATCGTCAAGGTGAGCTCCCATCCTGTATTCCATTCTTCTGAACAGGCTGAAATTGGAATACTTCTCGGGAATATATTCTACTCCGAAGGAGAGTGACCTGGCATCAGCAAGGTATCCGCGACTTCCGTGGAGGTTTGACTCCGACCAGTTTGTCATTACGTAATCAACGGCTGCAGTGAATTTATTCTTTTTCCCGAATGACAGTCCCAGACTGAGAGTGCCGGGAATAAAGGTTTTCGAAGAATCGGCCGACCAGTTGATTGTATCGTTCAGTCCGTAGTAGTTATACCTGTAGGACAGGACTTCGTATCTCGACCTGTAATTCATTCCCTGACCGAGTGAGGCTCCGGCAATAAGAAAATAATTGTTCTTAAAGGGGAGTTCCGCCTGCAGACCGTAATCGAAATTTATTCCGTTCAGCTCGAGCTTTTCAGTCAAATCGTTATTGTATGAATTAAAATAGTCGGTAAAAATAAACTGATTTGATCTCCTGATGGATCCGAACAGGATGTTGACATTGACACCGGCGGAGAAATATCTGAGCATTTTAACCCCGGTACCTGCAAAAAGTCTGCTTATACCCCCTTTCCCGGAATGATTTTCTGCGTATTCACCGGTAACGGGGTTGTATCCTGAATCATTTCTGCCGACCTTGCTGGCGATAGAATAATAACCGTTGCTGAAGGATGTTATTCCGAAACCTGCTCCCCAGCCCTTTGCCAGAGGCAATCCGAGAAGCATGTGGTCAAAATTGACATCGTCGGAACTGTATTTTTCCGAACCGTCGCTTAAAGTGTTTATACCGTAATTAATTCCGAAATCAAATACAAATGAATTTGTGTCAATACTGCTGAATGATGCCGGATTTGTATAATAAAGAGTGCTGTTATCCCTGATCGCGGTCCCGGTTCCGCCCATTGCGCGGCTCCTGAATGATCCGGCGGGCTCCAGTGTGCCCAGATTGAAACGGGCATAGGGAGAGTTAATCATTTTCTGTCCTGACGCGCTAAAAAACGGGGAAGAGATTAGGATAATAAAAATAATTGCAGCAAACTTATTTTGCATTGTATTCGAGAATATAATTTAATCCGTCCATTACAAGTTCGGGCATGTACCTGGTGCTGTAACGTATCCTTTTTCCGAGGAGATCTGCGTCCGGACCTGAAATGACAAAAGCGGCTTTTTTATGTTCCTTTTTAAACGTGCGAATATACTCATTTATTTCATATACGATTCCTGTAATGACTCCTGCCTTAACCGCTTCTGCATCATTTTTCCCGGGAGAAGTATATTCTCCGGGTTCAGAGTCAAAATTTCTCTTTCCGGTATGTTTTTGCAGCGCCTTGAATCTCATGGACATCCCGGGAGATATATTGGTTCCTTCGTGTTTGCCGGCAGCCAGGAAATCAAATGTCAGAACAGTTCCGGCACTGATCAGCAGGATTTCCTGCTCGGGAAAATGGGAGCAGGCACCGGCGATTGCTGCTATCCTGCCGGTATCAGGCGTTCCTGCAGTAAAATAATGGCTTGTGAAAGGAAGTTTCGATTTGCTGGTAAACAAATGAACAAAAGGGATATCTACACTTATCAGGTCATAGATGTATTCCGGAAGTTCTTTTGAAGAGTGGATAATCATTTTCTGCAATCTGAAGGGAAGTGCCTTTTCCATTATCTGTTCGCAGCTGAGGTCTTTGGTATGGATGCACCAGATCCTCTCGCTGCCGTTATACATTGCCAGTCTGTTGTAGGCTTTGCCCAGATCATATATAATATTCATGACTTTAAAATAATTACAAAGTTAGGAAATATAAAATAATTGTCCAGAGTGCCGTAAATCAATAGGACCTGGCAGGAATTATCAGGGCCGAAACAGTTTCTCAGGCTGAATCCGGAATGTTGCTGAGAGCATGGATTGCCGACTGTACGCTTCTGATGTCCCGGACAGTCAGGCTCAGCTTTGTTTCTTTCTGCCTCACCGACATTTTTCCCGGAAACCTGTTTACATAAGTCATTATTGAGACAAACAGGGGACTTCTGTAGAAAGGTGAGTCCGGGTCGCTGACGAAATTGGCAATCAGAAGATCATTCTTCAGCATTATTTTCTCCATTCCCAGCCTGACGGCCAGCCATTTTATCCTGACAATATCCAGCAGGGCCGCGGCCGGCCCCGGCAGGGCGCCAAACCTGTCTTCAAGGTTCCTGGCGAATGTGCCGAGCGCTGTCTCATCCCTTATTTCATTAAGTTCCTTATAAAGCCTTATTCTTTCGGATATATTGGAAATATATTCATCAGGAAACATTATTTCGAGATCGGTGTCTATCTGGAAATCACTGACATAGGATCTGGTCCTCCCGCTGACGGCCCGGGCAGCCAGCGTACGGGCTTCATTATCCTGTCCGGGAGTACCGCCGTTTTCAGTTTCAGTCCTTACATTGCCGGCAGCCTTTCCTGATCCAAAGTCTCCGGACTCATCCGTTTCACTGTACCTCAGTTCGGCCAGGGCTTCACTGAGAATGTTCTGGTATGTTTCAAATCCCACGTCGGCAATGAATCCGCTCTGTTCTCCCCCGAGAAGGTTTCCCGATCCCCTTATATCAAGATCCTGCATTGCAATATTGAATCCGCTTCCCAGTCCGGAATACTCCTCAATCGTTTTAAGTCTTCTCCGGGCATCTTGTGGCAGTGCAGAGAGGGGGGGGGCCAGCAGGTAGCAGAAGGCTTTCTTGTTGGAACGTCCCACTCTTCCCCTCAGCTGATGCAGTTCTGACAGTCCGAAATGCTGGGCTTCATTGATAAAGATGGTATTTGCATTGGGAATATCCAGTCCTGATTCAATTATTGTGGTTGCAACGAGAACGTCATAATCCCCCCGGATAAAATCAAACATCACATTTTCTATTGTATCACCGTCCATTCTGCCATGAACCACGGCAATCCGCACACTGGGACAGATTCTTTTTATTTTATCCCGGATTTCGTTTATATTCTCAATTCTGTTATGAATGACAAATACCTGGCCTCCGCGGGCTATTTCATATTCAATTCCTTCCCTGATAATTTCCTCGTTGAAGTCATGGATTTCCGTTATAATAGGCATTCTGTTTGGGGGAGGGGTATTGATTACGGAAAGATCCCTGGCTCCCATCAGTGAAAACTGGAGGGTCCGGGGGATCGGAGTTGCTGTCATTGTAAGGGTATCAACACTGGCCCTGAGTGTTTTGAGTTTCTCCTTTACTGAAACACCGAATCTCTGCTCTTCATCAATGATCAGCAATCCAAGGTCCCTGAATCTGATATTTTTCCCGACAAGCTTATGGGTTCCTATTATTATATCAATTTTTCCGCTTTCCAGGTCGGCGATTATCTTTTTCTGTTCAGCCGGTTTCCTGTGTCTGCTTAGGTATTCGACCGTACAGGGAAAACCCCTGAGTCTGCCGGTGAATGTCTGATAATGCTGGAAGGCCAGAATTGTTGTGGGTACCAGAACAGCGGTCTGTTTGTTGTCAGCAGCAGATTTGAATGCGGCCCTGATTGCAAGTTCTGTTTTTCCGAAACCCACATCACCGCAAACCAGACGGTCCATGGGATGCGGTGCTTCCATATCCTCCTTTATTGCTGATGTTGCAACAAGCTGGTCAGGAGTATCCTCGTATATGAACGAGGCTTCAAGTTCCCTCTGCAGGTAGGAATCGGGCGAGAAGGAGTATCCTCCGGAAGCCATCCTTTTTGCATAGAGTCTGATCAGGTCCTTTGCAATATCCTTGACTTTGCTCTTGGTTCTTTGTTTCAGCTTCTGCCATGCCCCGGAACCGAGTTTGTATATCCTGGGTTCAGCGCCCTCCCTCCCCTTGTATTTTGAAATTCTGTGCAGGGAATGGATGCCCACATACAGGATGTCATTATCCCGGTAAACCAGTTTGATGGCTTCCTGTATCCTGCCGTTTATCTCGATTTTCTCCAGTCCGCCGAATTTTCCTATCCCATGATCTATATGAACCACATAATCACCCGGATTTAGTCCTGTAAGCTCCTTGACCGAGATGCTGTCCCTTTTTGTGAAAAAGCCTCTTATCCTGAATTTGTGATACCTGTCAAATATCTGGTGATCGGTATATACTGCTATTCTGATATCATGATCTGCAAATCCGCCGTGAAGGCTTAAAAGCATTGACTCAAAACGCAGATCAGGATTTATCTCCGCGAAGATGTCTTTCAGCCTGTCGATCTGGGACTGGCTTTCGGAGATAATGAAGGTCCGGTATCCCTCTTCCTCATTTGAAACAAGTTTGGAGCTGAGAAGGCTGAAATTCTTGTTGAAAACCGGCTGTGCTTCGGTCCTGAATTCAAAACGCATGCAGGAAACGGGCAGTCCTGGTTTTCCTATTTCTACTGTCCTGAATTTCAGACATTCTTCAATAAAACGCCCGCCGTTCAATATCGTGGCGGATTTTCCCTCTGCCTGACCCGATTCCTCCTTCCTTGCCAGCTGTCCGGAAATGTCATTTATCTTATCCCTGATATATCCGGTGTCTTCAATCCAGATAACCGATGTCTCCGGCAGGAAAGCGGTAAAAGAGTCGTTCGTTACCTCAATGGAAATATCCTGAATGTTTGGTATTACGGATATCCGGTCACATGTGTTCACAGACAGCTGATCGTCAGTGCTGAAGGTTCTGAGGGATTCTATTTCCTCACCAAAGAAGTCTATTCTGTAAGGCAGGTCGGTTGAATAGGAGAATATGTCTGCAATGCTACCCCTGATGGCGTACTGACCCGGTTCACTGACAAAGTCAACTCTTTCAAAATTGTATTCGCGCAATAGTTCTTCCAGGAATTCCAGTGAAAGATTGTCTCCCTTCCTGATGGTGAAGGTATTCTTCTGCAGGTTCTTTTTGCTGATCACCTTTTCCATTGCAGATTCGGGATAGGTTACGATAATCCCTTTCCTTCCGCCGGATGAGAGAAAATTAAGAACCTCCGTACGGAGGACAATATTGGCAGGTTCGGTCTGTTCGTAGAGAACCGAGCGTTTGTATGTTGACGGGAAGAAGAACACCGAATCATCACCGGTAAGGGATACAAGGTCGTTGTAGAGGTAGGCGGCATCTTCTTTCTCAGGAACCACTGCAATGTGTGTAAACGGCGTTTTCAGAAATGCCCCGGCTATTGCGACCGCTTTTGATGATCCGTACAGACCCTCAACGCCCATCCTGGCTTCAGTGGCAGATTTTATCCTTTCAGTCAGGGCGGAAAGAACCGGATGGTCATTGAACAAGTCTGTCAGTCCGTTCTGTTTCATCAGCACAAATGTGGATGCAAATTTAATATCAATTTCCGGAACCCCGTCAAGGCCGCGGAATAATGAATTAATCTTATTTTTACGGGAAATTTTCAGTTATGAAGATTTACAAATTCGGAGGGGCTTCAGTCAGGGATGCCGCAGGTATTGAAAATCTTGCGGAAATTGTATCGGCCGAGAAGGACGATCTTGTCATTGTGGTTTCAGCCATGGGCAAAACCACCGATGCACTGGAAAGGGTGCTGAATGCATGGATGAAAAATGACGAGAGCTACAGGGAACACCTTGATGGCATTCTGGATTATCATCTTGCGGTTGCCAAAGCTCTTCTGCCTCCCGGCCACCGGGGCATAAAACTGATACACAACTCTTTTGCAAAGCTGGGAGAGTATCTGTCACAGGAGGAAAAATCAGTTTATGACTATGAATATGATCAGATTGTTTCCCATGGTGAAATCTGGTCAACCATGCTGATTGCAGAATACCTTAACAGGAGGGGCCTGAAAGTTAAGTGGACTGATATCAGAAACAAGCTTGTTACAGATGACAGATACAGGGAGGCAAATATCCTGTGGGGGGAGAGTTATCTGAGGATCAGGCCTGCCTTTGACCTGCCGGAATATTCCTGCTATCTGACCCAGGGTTTTATAGGGGCAACAATTGCCGGCCAGACCACAACACTGGGACGTGAAGGTTCGGATTATACAGCCGCCGTCCTGGCTACAATCCTGGATGCAGAAAGTGTTACATTCTGGAAAGATGTGCCCGGAATTCTGAATGCTGATCCCAGGTGGCTCCCTGATGTTGAAAAGCTGGAAGAAGTATCTTACAGGGAAGCTGTTGAGATGACCTTTTCAGGTGCAAAAGTGATTCATCCCAAAACTATTAAGCCGCTTCACAACAGAAATATTCCCCTTTACGTAAAATCCTTCATCGATCCGAAGGGGTCCGGAACACTGGTTACGGATGAACCAAAACATAGAATAACGATTCCGGTTTTTGTCCGCAAGGAGAATCAGGTATTGCTTTCACTTCTTCCAAAGGATTTTTCATTCGTGATGGGGGATAATCTCAGCCGGATGTTCCAGGCATTCATCAAGCACGGGATCAAGGTCAGCCTTATTGATGCAAGTGCGGTAAGCATCAATGTCTGCATTGATGACGAAAGGACAAAGATTGACAGTCTGCTGAATGACCTCAGGAATGAATACTCGGCTGTTTACAACGACAATGTTGAAATACTGTCTGTACGTCATTATACAGCGGAAGCCCTGGACAAGATCAGGAAAGGCCGGGAAATACTTCTGGAACAAAGATCGCGGGGCATGGTCAGGCTTGTTACCAGGCAGCCTGTCCCGGAACGCGGCTGACGCCGGCCGCTACTTCCTGCGGTGATTATCCGGCTGGTATTCAGCGTTCAAATGACAGCGGCTGTCCCCTGTGATCGTTGTTTATCCCGCCATGGTCATAAACAAGGTTTCCGTTCACAAATGTCTTCACGATCTTTGACCTGAATGTCTGTCCTTCCAGAGGCGACCAGCCGCATTTGTAGAGAATGTTGTTTTTTGTTACCATCCATTCATGTTCCGGATCGATAAGCACCAGGTCGGCTTTATATCCTTCCCTGATAAATCCCCTTTTGCTTATATTGAACAAAACAGCCGGATTATGACACATTTTCTCCACAATTTTTTCCAGGCTGAATATTTTCCTGTGCCACAGTTCCAGCATTGTGGCCAGTGAATGCTGAATCATGGGAGCGCCTGAGGGGGATCCAGTATAGCTGCCGGATTTTTCCTCAGGGGTATGAGGTGCATGATCAGTTCCTATCACATCAATAATGTCATTATTGACTGCCTGAGTTAATGCATTTTTATCAAATATTGTTTTTATCGCCGGATTCCATCTGATTTTTGATCCCAGCTTTGCATAATCCGAATCGTCAAACCATAGGTGATGCACACATACTTCAGCGGTGATTCTTTTTTCCCGGTTTAATTTCCCGGGCCTGAAAAGCTTCATTTCATCAGCAGTTGAGAGATGCAGGACATGAAGGCGGGTATTGTATTCCCGTGCCAGGCCGACGGCAAGGGCTGAAGATTTAAAACAGGCATCGCGGCTTCGTATCATGGGATGCATTTCAACCGGAATGGCATCTCCGTATTTATTCCGGAATGATGCGGTATTCCTTCTGATTGTTGTTTCGTCTTCACAGTGTGCTGCTACCGGAATAAGGGCCTGTCTGAACAATTCCCGGAGCGAGTTTTCATTCTCCACCAGCATATTGCCCGTTGAGGCTCCCATGAACAGCTTGATTCCGCACACCCTGGCAGGGTCGGTATTCAGGATCTCATCCAGGTTGCTTTCTGTTGCCCCTATATAGAAGGAATAGTTTATGAGGGATTTTTCGGAGGCAATGCTGAATTTATCATCAAGATCCCGGTTTGTTACTGTCTGCGGTACGGTGTTGGGCATATCCATGAAGGAAGTGATTCCGCCTGCCGCTGCCGCCCTTGTTTCACTGAAAATATCTCCTTTATGGGTTAATCCGGGATCCCGGAAATGCACATGGTCATCAATCACACCCGGTATCAGGATCAGTCCGGATGCATCCAGTATCTGTGTCTTTTCCGGAACCTCAATTTCTCCCGGCAACCCGACTGCAGCTATGATTTCACCGCTTACAAGCACATCGCCCCTGAAAGAGAGCCCTTCATTTATAATGGTGGGATTCTGGATTAAAATATCTGACATTAAGATTCAAATGATTGAGTCCTGGTATCCTGCCGTCTTTATATTCTGTTTTTTCAGGTCTGTTTATCCCGGTGTGTGACTGTCACAGGGTTTGGATATTCAGACATTCCGGTACCCGGCTGTCTTTTTTCCCTGTTCTCTGTTATGCCGGGGGAAATGCATAATGGTATCAGTCCTTCTTTTTATCATCCTCCTTTTCTGTTTCCGCATCCGCTGTCATACCTGCCCCGCCGGGGCTGTATTTCATGAACCAGCTTCGTATTTTCATCCGGATGACTCCCCATAATGCTTCATTGAATACGCCTCCCGACATTTTTGAGGTGCCAAGCTTTCTGTCGGTGAAAATTATCGGGACTTCAACTATTTTATATCCGAGTTTCCATGCGGCGAACTTCATCTCTATCTGAAAGCCGTAGCCCTTTGATCTGATATGTTCCAGATGTATGTTTCTCAGCACTTCGCTCCTGTAGCAGATAAATCCTGCGGTTGTATCCTTTACATTCATCCTGGTTATTATCCTTACATATACTGAAGCAAAATAGGACATCAGAACTCTTGAAAGGGGCCAGTTCACCACATTGACACCGCTGATGTATCTCGATCCTATGGCCACGTCAGCACCATCATCATGGCACGCACTGTACAGCCTGATCAGGTCATCAGGATTGTGCGAGAAATCGGCATCCATTTCAAATATGTAGTCGAAGTCGTTTTCAAGGGCCCACCGGAATCCGGTAATATAGGCTGTTCCGAGTCCGAGTTTGCCGGGACGTTCAATGAGATGAAGGTTTTTAAATTCAGTCTGAAGGTTTTTGACAATTGCTGCAGTGCCGTCAGCTGAATTGTCATCAATAACCAGAATGCTGAAAGGAATGCTCAGCGAAAAAATGGTTCGTGTAATTGCCTCAATATTTTCACTTTCCAGATACGTGGGTATAATTATCAGATTGGCCATGGGGTTTTATTAAATTGCTAAAATACGGAAATTCAGATAAAAAACTTCATACCATGTAGCTTTTAAGTTATTATTAATTTTAATTTTGTCCCCCGTCAATCGTCAGAAAATGAAAAACTCACTGGGGATTATATTATTGTGCCTGGCAATGCCGTTTAATGCTGGGTCACAGCAAATCGGATTCAGGACAGGATTATATTCATTTTTCGACAATACCGAATTCGGTCATTCCCGTGTTCATATTCCGCAAACCATGGCAGGTGTACGATTTGTCCCGGGCATGTCAGTGAGTTTCGATTCGGTTCATACCATTGTTGCCGGAGTAAATATGCTTCATGAATACGGGAGCACCGGTATTATTGATGATCTCTCGCCTGTGGCCTATTACATGTTCAGAAAGAGCGGCTTCAGCTTTCTGGCTGGTGCATTTCCGAGGGAAGAAGCTCTTGACAGGTTTCCCAGACTGTTTTTCAGGGATTCAATCTCCTTTTACCGGCCGAATATGAACGGTATCCTCCTGGATTATTCCGGAAGGAACATATCAGCGAACTTATGGCTTGACTGGACCAGCCGTCAGTCATATGAAAGCAGGGAGACATTTTTTGTCGGTTTTTCGGGGAAATATAATCGGGAACATTTCTACATCCGTAACTTCAGTTATATGTTTCATTTTGCCGGATTCATGGATCCTGTCACAGATGAACCCCTTCATGACAATCTTCTTCAGCTTACATCCGCCGGACTGGATCTTTCGGGAGTCACTTTCCTGAGCCGGCTTGACTTCAATGTGGGTTATGTCACAGGTTTTGACAGGGCACGTGCACTCAAAACCGGGTGGCTGTTACACCACGGATTCCTGTCCGAACTTAATATTGAGTACAGGGGAATAGGAATTTTCAACACATTCTATGCCGGTGACGGGCAGATGGAATATTATCCGGTTCATAACAACGAGCTATACTGGGGTGATCCGTTTTACAGGACAAATACCTATAACCGGACAGACTTCTACTGGAGTTTTCTCAGGAGTAATATTATCAAAGCCAGACTGGAGTTTTCCTTTCATTTTACGGAAGGGAATATTTACAATGAACAGGCCCTGAAAGTATCGGTCAATCTTAACAATATCAGAATGAAGAATTGAGAACTCCTGAAAATAGCCTGAAAGATAGTGTAAACAGGAAACTGAATTACAGAAGTATTTTCATTCTGTTTCTTGCAATCTGGTTTCTTGTAAACCTGCTGCAGGCGGTTTTTATGGAAATTCTGAGTGATGAGGCCTATTACGGCTTGTTCGGGAGATACCTCGACTGGGGTTATTATGACCACCCTCCGATGGTTGCACTGATGACAAGAATAAGTTCAGTTCTTTTCTCCGGGAATCTTGGTATCAGGTTTATGTCAGTGCTTTTGCAGACAGGCACCATTATACTGATCTGGCTGACGGCAGATTTCAGGACAGATGACAGGAGAACCGTTGTGATTTTCTTTTTAGTGGCTGCATCAATAAGTATGTTCTCAGCCTATGGTGTCCTGGCTGCTCCTGATTCACCCCTGTTGTTTTTCACTGCACTTGCCTTTTTTGCATACAGGAAATTCCTTGCCGGTGCCGGCTGGAAGGAGGTTCTTCTGCTTGCAATATCAATGGCCGGACTTGTATACAGCAAGTATCAGGCTGTGCTGGTTATAGGATTCTTGGTGCTTTCCAATCTGAAACTGCTGAAAAATTACAGGTTTCTGGCAGCAGGAGTGATTGCCCTTCTGATCCTTTCACCACATATTTACTGGCAGCTGTCGAATGATTTCCCAAGCTTCCGCTATCACCTGGTTACCAGGTCCGCAGGATTCCGGTGGAACTATTTCCTGGAGTATCTGCCAAACCAGATGGCGGTCTTCAATCCCTTCACCCTCGGAGCCGTGGTATATGTCATGTTCAGGTACAGGCCGGACAGCCTGATGAAAAGGAACTACTACCTTCAGATTGCCGGTTTCCTTGTTTTTTTCTGGATGATGTCGTTCCGCGGACATGTTGAGCCGCACTGGACTATTGCATGTTCGATACCGATGATACTGATCCTTACGGAAAAATGCAGCTCCGATCCTTCCCTTCTGCGCTATGCCGGAAGGTTCATTCTGCCGTCAATACTGCTTCTTGTTGCAATAAGGCTGATCCTGATGACTGATATCCGCTTTGTAAGGGATATTGCTTTTGGCGGAAAGGAAATAAAATACCGTGAGCTGGCTGATGAAGCAGAGGGTCTTCCGCTGGTCTTTACAGGCGCATTTCAACGGCCGTCGCTTTACAATTTTTTTACAGGCGGGGAAGCAGTGGCTGTCAGCTCAGTCTATTCGCGCCAGACACAGTTCGACCTCTGGCAGTTTGAAAAGAAATATCATAACCGCCCGGCTTTCATCTGCCTCAATCAGCATACAAATTCAGAGATATATGTTTCCGACACGATGCGCTTTGGCGGATTCAGAACTGACAGCCTGCAGACCGTCAACAGGATGAAAATAGAATTTGATTCAGGGGAGGGGATCCGGCATTCAGGTGATACATTACAGCTGTCTTTTTCCCTTCATAATCCCTGTGAATTTGATATTGATTTTAACCACAGGCATTTCCCTGTCAGTTTCAGCATGGTCTTTATAAGGGGTAAAATACTTTACATATATGATGTATTTCCCTGTGAACCTGTCAATATTGTAGGTCCGGGAGAGACGGTACACGGAATGATCCCGGCACACATTCCTGATCTTCCTGCAGGGAAATACAGTTTCGGCCTGTCGTTGAATACACTTTTCGGTCCTTCACTGAACAGCAGTTTTAAAAAGCTGAAAATAGAAAAGGATGATTGACAGGTTTGTCATACTGAAGTTCCTGAAATTTTCTGTAGTGGGTTTTTCGGGAATGCTGATTGATTTCGGCGTCACCTGGCTTTTAAAGGAAAAAGCAAGGGCAAACAAATACATTGCCAATTCCACCGGATTTATCCTGGCCGCCACCTCGAACTATATATGGAACAGGATCTGGACTTTCGGGAGTAAGAGCGAGGAAATAGCAATTGAATATTTTTCCTTTATTCTGATTTCGGTTGCCGGACTTGGCATCAACAATCTGGTGATCTATCTTCTGCATGACAGGCTTGGTATGAATTTCTACCTTTCAAAACTCATTGCCATCGGAATAGTGACAGTATGGAATTTTACCATGAACCTTATTTTTACCTTTCGTTAAGAAGGATATTGTTTAATGAATACCGGTGATGTAATATTTTTTGATTTTGATATTGTAAACAACGAATCAATTTATATCTTTGCACCCGTTTTAAATGCAAATTCTTCCCGAAGGACCGGGCATCGTGACACTGAGTCGCTTCGGAAAAACAGGAGGAAGCATTTGCGGGGATTGCCACCGTGTAATGGCCGGGCCGGATGAAGGAGATTATGATAGTCGGTGGATGTTCCTTGAAAACATGAAGCAGTTATTACCAGGATAGAGAATATCGCGTTCCAGGATATAAAAACCGGCTGGAATCAGCCCGGATTCCGGAACTGAATTAGTCCCGTAGCTCAGTTGGTTAGAGCGCTACACTGATAATGTAGAGGTCCGCGGTTCAACTCCGCGCGGGACTACGACCGGGGAATTAGCTCAGCTGGCCAGAGCATCCCGACTTTGGTCGGGAGGGTCAAGCGGGGCTTAATCCGCAGTTTTTTGGAATACTTATTTGGGGAATTAGCTCAGCTGGCCAGAGCATCCCGACTTTAGTCGGGAGGGTCAAGCGGGCTTAATCCGCAGCTTTTTGGAATACTAATTTGGGGAATTAGCTCAGCTGGCCAGAGCATCCCGACTTTGGTCGGGAGGGTCAAGCGGGGCTTAATCCGCAGTTTTTTGGAATACTTATTTGGGGAATTAGCTCAGCTGGCCAGAGCACCTGCTTTGCAAGCAGGGGGTCAAGGGTTCGAATCCCTTATTCTCCACAAACTAAATCACTCCTGTGAGCTGCCCAGCTGACAGGATTTTTTATTTTCATATGGCCGAATCCGGTTTGCCGCAGTGAGGACAGATGAAAATAAAAAGACCTTATGAGCGAAGCGAATAAGCCAGTGATTTAGTTTACAGAGCCCTCCCGCCGGGATCACGAGCGAAGCGAGTAATCCCTTATTCTCCACAATTTAGTTTGGAGTTATGGATTAACTTCAAACTCCCAACTTGAAAAGTTCTGACATATTGGCAAAAAAAAGTTAGTCATAATATTAGACAGAAGTCGGAAGACCTAAGATGGAAGACGGAAGTCAGGGAAGGTAGATTCTTCGGACTCCGGACTCCGGACTTCAAACAAATGTGGTTAATTTCTTAATTCTTCCGAACCATCCTGAAATTTATCAGAAATATTGCATTCCTGATAACTGTTTGCTGCAACTTTGTGATAATATTATTTAAATATTTATACATTTTGTAATTTACAATTTGTAAATCGCAAGATGTAAATAATACTCAATTAATGCCATGAGAAAACCGGAGAATCCTTTCCTGATATCGGGCTATCACAGCCCTGATTATTTCTGCGACCGGAAAAAAGAACCCTGAGTTCGGTAATTTCTGTAAGCAGGTCCCTTTCATAATTCACGTAACCTTTAACTGTATCTACTGGTGCCGGAATAAGGTCATGCCTTCTCTTTAGCATTACATCAATAGATGCAAATGCATTTTCAACGTCGTTTTTCTTTCTGATAAGGGAATTATAAAAAACAAGGCAATAAGTGCAAGGAAAACGATTAATACCAGTAAGTAGATCATTATTTCCACAGATTTGATAATGTTCAAAGTAATTCCCTTTTACTATGGAAATAAGGTAAAAACAGGAAGATTTTTTTAGCATAAAAATAGAGGAATCTTAGAAATTATACATTGTTGCGTAATGCAAAATTGCGTAAATTTGTTTAAAACATTTTTTAATGGGAACTGAAAAAAATAATCCTTTCCGATATGGAATTGCTGTCGATGACCCATATTTCATTGACAGAGAACAGGAACTGAAAGATATACCTAAATGGTTGAAGAATGGGCAAAGTCTTGTAATATACTCTCCCCGTAGGTATGGTAAGACTTCTTTGATACTTAAAATTCTGAATAAACTTAAAGATGAAGGATTCAAAACAATTTACATTGATTTTTTCAAAGTTACATCCAGACGTCGCTTTACTGAATTATATTTCAATGAGATTATCAAACAGTTGACCTCATGGGAAAAGGCTTTACGCAAAATATCTCTGCTTACAAAGAGGATCCGGCCTGTAGTCACACTCGACAATCAGGGTTTACCAAATATCAGCGTGAGATATGAAGATGGTTCTGATGATGTTGATATGACAGAGGTCTTTGATCTTCCACAGAAACTTGCGGAGAAAAAGCAGTGGATTGTTGTTTTTGATGAGTTTCAGGATGTGGAAAAGCTTAATGGTGAGAGCTTTGAAAAGGAACTAAGGTCAGCTTTAATACATCATACGAAGGTAAGTTATGTATTCATGGGTTCAAAAATGCATATGCTTTTAAATATGTTCACTCACAAAAACCGGGCTTTTTATCAGTTTGGAAAACTATTGGAATTGAAAAAAATTCCAAAAAATCAGTTGATTGATTTCATGGAAGCCGGATTTAATAACTCTGGAATAAAATATATCGTAGGGGTTGCAGGAAATATAGCAAATATCTGTAACGATATCCCTCATTATGTTCAATATCTTGCCGCCGGTGCATGGGAGGAAGCCCTGGAAAACAATTTGATTCTGGATCAGTCTGCTCTTGGCAGAGCTGTTGATAAGATAATTACGAATCAGACAGATTATTTTATGCAACAGCTTGAGGAACTTACGGCACATCAGCAAAGGGTATTACTGGCAGTAAGCGTGGAAAATAAAAATCTGTTTACGGCCTCGTTTGCTGAAAGATTTCACTTATCTCCGGTCTCATCTGTTCAAAGGTCCTTACAAAAATTATTGAAAAAAGGAATTCTTACAAAACATGAAAGAACTTATTTTTTCACCGATCCTTTTTTCAAGCTCTGGATAGAGAGAGAATTATCCTGATTAACAAGGATTCATGTGAAAATAATATTACTATATTGTTGAAAATTAAGTGATTCACATGAAACCTTCATGATTGAAAAATATTTTCATAATCTTTTGTCCCGCATATGCGGGATGAAGGTTTCATATGAAAGTGATAGTCTTGAATTATTATAATTTGATTAGTTATAATTTAAACATGTTCTTTGGCCGAACTTATTTCATTCTTATGATTTTCAGCCTGTGAACAATTTTTCCGTCGCTCAGATTCATCAGGTAAACACCTTCAGGGATACCGGCAATATTAATAGTGACCGGACCGGATGACAGATTAAAATGATCATTGACCAGAACACATTTGCCTGAGAGATCGAAAATGCTTAATCTGATGGAATTTCCGAGGAATAGTCCTTCCGGTATTTCAATTACCAGGTGATCGCCTGCAGGAACCGGATAGATTTTTATGCCTGAAAGATTTACATCCTCTGACCCGGCGGGTGTATCGGTAATTTTTATATTGTCAGTACCCACAGTTGCCAGAATCTCGACAGTATTTCTTGAGGCATCAACTGTTAGCGGAATATTTCCTGCATCCATCGGTTTCCCTTTCCAGTCGGCAATGAAATAATATGACCCTGCCGGAAGATTGCCGAATTCAAATGATCCGTCCCCGGCGGTAATATCATAAGCTTTCAGGGATCCATCTGCAGAATCTTTCAGATATACAAGCGCTCCGGCAACAGGATCACCTTTTAAATCAGCCTTATTAAATGTTACTGTGAGTCCTTTTCCGTCAAATGTCTGGATCATTTGCCCGGAGATCAGATATGAACCTGTATTTGGCGGAGGTATATTAATGAGTCTGATATCTTTATCTGTAATACTGCCGGAAGCCTGAATCCAGGTGGCTTCAAACATGGAAAGGGTGTTGCCGAGATATGTCGGCAGGTAACCGGGATATAGAACAGCATCAGGAAGAACCCTGACAGTATAGTTTGCCTCAGAAAGGTTCGGAAACATGTATGAGTTGCTACCGTTCAATGAAAGATTTAAGGGATGGGTGATATCCGATTCCGGATACAGAAGGGTAACAGATTTTATTACCGGTCTGGTTCCCGTTTCATCCCAGATCTGTCCTGCAATGCTGTTGGGCGACCGGACAGTGATCAGCACGGAATCCCTTCCTACATCAGCATCCGTGTCTGTGACAGTGATCCTTGCCCAGTAACTGCCGGGTGAATTATAAATATGAACCGGATTCATGATGTTGCTGGTTGTGCCGTCCCTGAATTCCCACAGATATGTAAAAGGCTGCTGACCTCCCGTTATAATTGCATCTAACTGTACCTCGAGGGGCACCGGACCGTTGACCCGCGTTGCAGAAGCTCTTACTATGAGGTCGTCACCCGTTCGCACGAAAACCGGTTTTCCGGCACTGGTTTTGGAACCATGAACATCTTCCACCTGAAGAGAGACATTATACAAATTTGGTTCATCATATGTATGCACAGGTGCTTTTTCCTCACTGACAGTCAGATCACCAAAATCCCACTGGTATCTGAAAGGTGGCTGTCCCCCTGTTATTTTTGCAGAGAACTGAACCTCCATTGGCGCTGTTCCGATTCCGGGATCAGCATTGATGGTTGCTTCAAGCGGCAAGGCAGATCCTCCCGTACCCTGAAGGATTACAGACTGTGTTGGTTCATAAGCATCATCTGATACAACAACAAGTGAAGCTGTTTTTGAACCGGGGAAAAGCGGAAAAAACCATACTGTAACATTACATGTTGCACCTTCATTAATTATAGTGCAATTGTGTTCAGGCATGAATTCATACATGTCCGTGCCAGACAACTCAATGCCGGAAATATTGATATTCCCGCTCCCGGTATTGCGCAGCTGAATCTGTCTGGAGAATATTGCACCCGTGTTTATCTCCCCGAAATCTATCAGCGCCGGTGTGATTTCCAGATTTTTTAAATAAGTCGATCCTGTCAGGCTTACATTATAAGTGCTGAAATACTGGGAGTTTGATACTATTGTCAGGGTTGCCGTTAAATCTGCAGCACTGGTGGGAGTCATGGTGATCTGCATTACACACGATTCATCCGGCTGCAGAATTGTACATGGATTTTCCAGTGTAAACTGATTTGCACTGCTGCCGGAGATTGTAGCCCTGGTAATGTTTAATGGCAGCCTGCCGACATTTTTAACAGTAAGTTGTTTCGTAACGCTCTGACCAACCGTGCAATACCCGAAGTTGATTTTTGATTGATCGCAACTGATCAACGGATATGCTGTCGTGCCCGAAAGAGAGATTTTCTTATAAGGATTTACGGGATCATTTGAATAAATGTGAAGATAAGAATAGTGATTGCCGGTCTTTCCCGGTTTAAAGCTTAACTCCACTTCACAGAACTGTCCTGGCCGGAGTATAGAACAATTATGGCCCACCAGACTGAAATAGTCAGGTTCCAGGCTTCCCAGGACTTTATACTCTTCAATTTTTGAGAAGATCAGATCAAGATTACCGGTGTTGGTGAGTTTTACTTTTGTTGTTGTGGTTGTGTTTAGAGGTGTATCTTCAAATCTGACAGAAGAAGGATCGACTGTCAGCACTGGCTGCCAGCTGGTTGCCTGCACGGGAACATCTGCACATAACCCGCCATACCAAATGCTTAACAGGTTGTCTCTCCAGGACCTGTTTGTATGATTTAAGGTGATATTTACTGTGCCAGTGGCATTACTATTGATAATGAATGAATTTTTGTCCTTGCTCAGCCTTGGATCTCTGAGGGTTATAGAATCTATTTCCAAGCTCTGAGATGTCTGATTAATTATCTGCATTGTCAGTGTTTTCGTAGCGCCAGGCAGCACTTCCCTGAAGTCAAGTATATCAGGTTCAACATCGAAATAACCAAGAGGTGATATTAAAGCATAAGCAACCTTGTATGGATCAGATTCTTTAGGATATGCGATATGAACATGATTATCCTGATCAATACCCATATCAATAGTATGCGGCCACAGACTTCCCGGACTCGTGTCAAATACCTTCTTGATCCAGATTCCTGCCTTGTTTGTTGCATATCTCATTTCGTTTTTATCAATCAGAGCATAAGAGAAATGAGGATATCCATCCTTATCAAGAACGATATCATTACCTGCACTTCGATGTTCGCCCTGGTCAACCATGCTGATATTCCATTTCCCATTCTTCTTCCAGGCATATTTAATATTTTCCCTGTTGTCGTGGTTTACCTGTCCCACATAAGAAATATGAGGATTCAGGTCATCGTCGGTAATTATGGAAGTAACCATTCCTTCAAGCTGGGCTCCGGACCATCCTGGTTCAGGAACTTCCGGTTCACTCCATGGTCTGCCGGCGTCTTTTTTCATATAGCCGAATCCGATATCGGTGGAATAATAACTGATATGAAGATTATCTTCTGAATCAACCTCCATATCAACGTGATCATAGGCATGGATAGTTGAAGGAATTAATTCGGGTTTTGTCCACTTTCCTCCTGAGGTGTGCATTTCAAACAAGGGAGCTGGCCAGGCGCTACCCGGACTTCCCTGAAATACAAGATGCAGTTCGTTATGGCTGTCGACCTTCAGGGACATACTGTGAAATCCCCAATTAGCGGCGGCATAAAAGAGCGATCTTTTATTGTATGTTCCCTGCGGGGTCACAGTAACATGAAAATGTCCGTGGACTCCGTAGGTATTTTTCCACACGGAGTTCTGGACAACAATCTGAATATTGCCGGTTTTATCCATAACAATATCGTTCTGATTGCAGTCTATACAGCTGCCAAGTGATTTGTAGACCCACTCACTCTGACGGCCTTTTTTTGCATACATCAGTGTGTTATTTTTAACATATGCCAGGTGGGCAGTACCGTCAGGCTCAACGTACATTGAAGGGAATACATCCGAATCACTTTTATCAACTATGTCTATTTCAATGCCCTTGGAACCGGAATCATTCCCCCGTGTATCTATGGTTTTGATGCCGGATACCTGTGCGAATATTGATAATTCACAAATGTAGATCAGAATTGCAACTGTAAAAATTGTCTTTTTGATGATTGTTCTTTCAGAAAGGAATAAACGTGATTTCATAATCCAGTGGGTGTTTTTATTAATCATATCTGTTATCCAGAATTAAGCAAATTCATCTTATTCTCCTCTGAATTTAGGAATTATAACAATTTAAGTCAATAAGAAATGAGTAAAACGGGATTTCGGATTAGTATCGGGGTGGTTTGGATAAGAGTTCAGTTATAATTTCATTTTAACCTCGGAGATCGTGGAATTTCAAGGAGCTTAATCCGGAAGGCACAGTTAACCCAAAAACATAATACCAGACCAAATCTGATCGACTGATCACATTTATTATACACTATCAACCGGTAAGTCAACTTTATTGAGACAGCTCCGGGATTATTGCAAATTGCAGAAAATGCTGATCCGATTCAATTCTGGCGTACTGCCAGTGGTAATGAAGTTCATTTTGTTACAGCGGTCAAAGAAAGCTATGGCTGACAAAGCCGTTAACTATCTTACCGGACCTTCGCTCCGGAAAAATAAGTAAAAGAATAATCAACTTCGGCATTTCCATAGACCACCGCTGGCGGATTGGGATCAATGACAAAGCCACCAAGGTAAGCTGATTCTCCTGCTGCCATATATATGGTTATGTTAATATCCACCAGGTCATGACTCGAGGTCGCGTTTTTCCAGCAACCGTAATAGAACTTATCACCTGCATTAATGAAAGGGTATATTAAACGCCCGGGGGTTATTTCATCGAAACTTATTGCACCCCTGAAAGAATATATCCCAGCCTCGGGTGCAGTAAAAGTGCTTGTAGTTTTGTCGAAAGCATTTCCCTGATTTTCCCACACCGTACCTCCGGAGCTGAAATCGATCTTCCGGTTTACTCCAAGCGGCGTCGGGAAGTTGTAAGAGGTGGTAAGTTTAACCTCAAAATAAATATGATTAACAGGTGGGGCAGGGATCGGCTCCCATGTTGCACGGCCAAAGGGATCCGAGGTCAGAACCTTACCTGTACCAGGATTACCTCCCCTGATCCTTACCTGTCCGTCGATATCTAGTTTTGCATTGGGAGTTGTGGTACCGATCCCAATATTACGAGTGTTAAAAGCAATATACATCAATGTTAAGGGATCGTCATTATTTTCATTTAACATGGAAAAATTACTGCTACCGTCAATATTTATATACCATTCATATTTAGGTTGGTTAGTATTTCCAATTTTAAATTGAGGCCCATAATAGTCTTTGATATGTAATTTAGCTTCGGGACTAAATACCCCCATTCCAATATTGGTGCCATCGTCAATAATGGATCCTGATACAAGGCCGGTCCCGTTACCTCTTGGAATCTGTTTATCCCCTATTCCTGTAATCTTACCCGCTGCCATTGAGCTTATCTGTCCCGATGTAATACCAGCCGCTGGTGAGAGTTGTGTGGTGGTGATACCTGAAAGTCTGGCAAGGGGCAACGTTCCCTCCGTAATATTATTAGCCAAAATGCCTGTTCCGACTTTTGATCCTGACAGACTACCATCAGCAAGATCCGCCACATTAGCATTCACATTGGTAAGATTATTCCAGTGAACAGATGCCTGACCACTTGTCTGAAGATTGGATTTTGTATAATAATTACCTGAAGCTGCTGCCCAAACCGGGTCAGTTTCCGAATAAGATGATGTTCTTTCGGAATATAATGCATAAGGAACACTCAGGATCTGGCTTTGACCTGAAATAGTATAATTGGTACCGCCTTTCGGATCAATTTCAGTCAGGAGAAAATAAGGTCCTTTTGACCAGTCGATTTTCGAGAAATCCCCGGAGGTAACACCGCTTCCGATCTTAAGAGTTAGTAGCCCGTTTTCATTTGTGGAAGGATTGGGAGAATAAGTCTCCTCGTAAACAATTATCTGGAAAGGACTTCCCCGAGAAATAGTGGTTTTTACTCCTATGCTCTTTTCGGTGATAAGTTCACCGCCTGCACCTCTTACCACACATTGATAACTCATCAATTGCGGCGCTTGGGCAATAATATTAGCAGACAAGACAGCAATTGCTGTAAGAGTTAATAATTTTTTCATAATGATTTACTGTTTAACGATTTTAAAAACTTTAACCTGAAGATTATTTTTAATGACTTTCAGGAAATAGATCCCTGGCCTGAGATTATCCATTAATAAAATGGTCTCTTTATCTTCAATCTTAAAGTCTTGAATTAGTATTCCACTCATAGTAATAAGCTGGAAACTCATATTGTCATTCTCAAACGATCCGATAACCAGTTTGAGACAACCTTTGACAGGATTGGGATATACCATACAATCCAGAGTTATATCCTCTGTATTTTCAATTGCCGTAACAATTGAGATCTCCCAGGGTTGTTGAACACCCTGTATTATATACCCGGTTGATCCCTTAAATTGATGGTAAACTACCTGACCGACCGTATAGGAGGCACGGCCTCCCGCACCGGTGGCTGTGCCGCCGGTTGCGGGAATGGATTCCTGACCTGTTGAAATCTGAGTATAGAATAAGATCAGGGAGAGGAAAGAAATGATTCTTTTAATTTGTCTCATAGATTTCGAATTATTATTTATTCTTAATTCCCTTTCAGGAAATCATTGTTTCTAAAACATCATCGGCATTTCGGAGAACTTGATATTCTTTGGAATAGCAAAATATTTGGCATCAACGGGAATATTGGTCTGGATCTTTGTCGCCTCCTGATGGGACACCGTTCCCATTACATTCATATCCAGAAGCATGAGTATACCGTTCCATGTAAGGACTTTCCCCATATCCCCTTTTACTACCTTACATGGTTTACCAAGGAAAGTTTCATCAGGGGCCTTGTTGAATCCCATCTTAGAAAACATCGATTCCGTGAAGGATTCAAAATCTCCTTTTGATGATTCGGCCAGCCATGTGATTATCGGGTTTTCGAGCTTTAATCCCTCATCAGGATGATCAAGATCCCATATATACTGGTAGTCCCCGAAAGTAACAATCCAGCCTTTACCTTTTTCACCATCTGCAACCGCATCGGTATACATGGCGCTTTTCATACCATAATCGTCAAAATAAAGTGTTCCTTTTCCGACTTTATCACCAGAATAGGAATATTCAATAATCCCTGATTTAATACCGTAAGGTTTCAGGGTAATTTCCTGTCCTGCCAGCTTCGGCAGGATAATAAACAGACTGACTGTTAATACAATTAGTTTTTTCATGATCATAATTATTGGAATGTTTCTATTGTTTTAATAATTGAAGAATGAACCATAATATGTATATATTTAGCATTTTACGGTCTTAACAGTATCAGTTTCCCGGCAGACCTATATTCACCTGACATAATATGAATGAAATACATCCCGTCGGGGAGCGACTCTGCATGAAATTCAAATTCATTATATCCCGGAGACTTGTTTTCATTGATCATTGTCCTGACTTTATGACCTGACAGGTTATATACCTCGATCTTCACATGTGTTGGTTGTGACAGCTCATAACCGATGATGGCTGATTCGCGGAATGGATTGGGATAGATCCTGATCCGGCTGATTACATCAATAGTCTCAGACTGATCTATCCCTGTCTGGCTCGATTCAATAAAAGTATATGTATCCGGTGTACTTTTCATTGTTTCAGTATTTCCAACCCTGTCGGTTGCAATGGACCAGAAACCATAGTACGAACCATTTTCACCGGTGAATGTCACGGTCGTATCTTTAGTCGTTTTCCATAAATAGGCATCTCCATAGTCCTTTGAAACATAAATGTCGAAATGATCGATTCCGCTCCCGGTATCATCTCCGTTAA
Organism: Bacteroidota bacterium; assembly: GCA_029547705.1. Classification (GTDB taxonomy): domain Bacteria; phylum Bacteroidota; class Bacteroidia; order Bacteroidales; family VadinHA17; genus LD21. The sequence goes on from JAKPOU010000017.1 coordinate 203,241, forward strand.
GATTAATATTGAATGACAGGCTGGTTTGAACTGGTTCAAGTTGTTCAACATAACTCCGGGGAGGGATAAAGTCGAAAATATTGGTGTAAGGCCCATATTCCGGTGCAGGCCCCCAAGGGCCGACACCGTCGAAATTCACAAATGCCTGGTTCTCGAAGCTGGTTCCATGGGGTAACCGGGCTTCGGGTTCTATGGTGAAATTCACCCAGCCTGCCTGATACCCGGTTGAATCAATGGGCGGAAGATATCCTGCCATAGGATTATCGGGTAATTCCCTTGTGAACGGATCAAGTGTGGTATGAACCCAGAACACTTCCCTGCTCCGGTAATCAACGCTTCCTTTTACATTCACAACATACGGCATTTCAGGCCGGCAATCGATATTGATGTCAAAATACTGTCCTCCGTCGAGGTTCATTTTCCATTTCAGGAAACCTATTTCGGTAAACCTGAGTGTTTTCAGGTTGAAATTGGTATCAATAGTATCCCTTATATAAACGATCGCAGCCGGAGCAGTGGCATCTTCCTTATTCCAGTAATCGATACGGTATTCAAACAGATCGAGTTTACCAATATATCCATTGCCAAATTCCATTCCAAAGCCTGCCGGACCATATTTATCCTCCGGTGTACTCGACGAAACTGCTCTCTTATTTTTTTCTTCCTCGTTATAAGCATCCCTTGTACAAAGTTCCTTCAGGTAATTGTGAAGCTTGTCCAGGCTGTTGGCGCATTCTCTTCCTTTCTCCGAAACAACTTTTACACCTTCCCTGGCTAAATGGTATGGAATAATATAAGGCAGCTTACCAGGGAGATGATCTAAAACGCTGATATACTTTTCGTTCGCGTTTCTGGCCTTTTTCTTGCCACTGCTACTGCTTTCTTTCTTCTTATTTGTATCACCCTTATCATTCCAGAGATCAATAAACCCGGTAAGTTTTAGATCTTCGAGATAACTTTTCGTAGAATCGGGGGTGCTTTCAGATGAAATTAAAAACTGATACCAGGCGGTAGCCATAGGTTCCTGTAAGGAATAATAATCGGCTTCACTTATGATTATCGTCTTATACCCTACTTTAAAAGTTTCATCAGCAGGAATAATGGATTTATAGTCTCCTTTTTTAGTTTGGCCGGCGGGGAAAGAGGAAGAATAAATATTATAAATAAACTCCACCTCATCTCCCACCCTCAGGTTCTCTATAAAAAATGGCATTACGGTAAATACCTCATCCTGGAATGCTTCATTCATTAATCCGGCATCATATTCAGATTCGGGTGTATCGGTTACCAGAATACGTACAAGTTCACTATCGGTATAGAAATAACCGGCTATAAAAGGAATATCTACTGTTCCTTTGTTCGAAATCCTGATAATGCACTTCTGCTCCCTTCCGACACGGTAAGTGTCACTGGTAAGCAAATATCCACCGATCGTCGCATTTACCCGGGGTGATATTTTAATATTTTTGCTGTAACGTACCAGTGTATCAGGTCTTGACACTTCCAGGCGATAGTTACCCGGATCAGCTTCACTGAAATCATAACCGGCAACCAGTTCCCTTCCCTCACTGGCAATTTCCCTTATATTCAGAGGGATTATCACTTTTCCGGTTTCACTTATAAGGTTTACATGGTTTACTGAAGACAAACCCGATCCGAAGAGAGTGAAGGAAGCGTCGCCTTTTCCCAGCTCATGGGTTGATAAATCACGCAGGGTTAACAGCGCTGAATTTTCCGACCATGCCCCCCCGACATACAGTAAATAAACTCTCGACTGGTCCTGGCCATATTTATCTGAACTTTCGTCACTTCCGAAAAGTACAGCGGAATCCATATACCGGATGTAATAACGTCCTGCTTTGGCATCGGGAACTTTTCCCCTGATATGATAGCCTTCCCCCGGGTTTTCAAATATCCAGCCCTTATCAAGATCACTGATTTCATCATATGCGACATAGATTTTGCTCCAAATGCCATATCCCTGGGTTTCTAAATAGAGCGTATCCACCGGCTGGCTGATTTCAATCATTTTCCAGTCGTTTCCGTAGGGATGGGTTATCACTCCTGTACACCAACCGTTCAATTTTGCTTCAGGCAACCGACCGGTAAAAAGAACAGAACCCCGGATTTCATCTTCAAAGATTTCAGGAAAAACCGGCAAGAGATATTGACCGGGCTCAGGCTGGTTAACTTCAAAAATAAGATCATCATATTTCTCCAGGTCTCCAAAGAGATTAAACCAGGTCTGATCGCCATGTTTTAAGGCAACATTCCCATGCCACGTTTGGTCATATCCAATATTATTACTCCTTTTCAGGATCACAAAAAGCTTTTCGAGCCCTTGAGGTACAGAACAATAATAATTACCGGGTACTTCATAGTCGGAGTATGTCCCGAAAGGAACTTCGATTGATGCACCTCCCCGGTCGATGCGCATAGTGACATCCACAGTATTTTCAGTGACCTCCTTATCCATGCAGAGAGTCATGAAATGGTTGCCGGACTGATCAAGAATAATATTCTTTTTGAAAGAATAGGTTATCAGATATCCGTTGTCAGAAATTCTTCCAGTCGGTTTTCCCTCAATCCTTAACAATCCGCCCGAAGGTCTGGTGACATATAACCAGCTTGGTGTATTGATAATGTTGCCGACATTAGGGGACAAAATCAACTCTTTGATTTCGGCCTGTACAAAAACAGTGTCGCCTGCAATTCCATTATATACTATAGATGGCGTTTCGTACAGTTCAATATTATCTTTAAAAATTTTACCAATTTCAAGCGGGACGGCATTTTCAGGAGGAACAATGGTTTTCAACAGGATATCGGTCTCAGCCGTAACGGTTAAAGAATTAATGGCACTTATTGTAAAATTGCCTGATTGCTGTACCATATGAGTTTTACCGGTGTTAACGGTAATTACATCGCCTGCTGGTGTTACCATTGGCGAAGCTTCAGGAAGAATAATCCTGATAACATGATCGGCTTCAGCATTAAAAGAATAGGGGTATCTATGATAGGGAGGAACAGAAATATGGTACATATTATCTATTTCTATCACTGAAGGTTCCGGGACAAGAGAAGCGCAAAACCTCATCTCAACAGGGCTATACCCTGTAAAATCATGCCAGATGGTAATTAAATAAATACCGGTGCTTTCCAGTGTTATTTCATTGAAAGAAAGTGATTTATCATTGTCTGAAGAAGTGCTGTCCAGCCTGAGGATTATTTCTCCCCCCGGATCTTTTAACTCCAGAATCCTGGATGGAAGATCCAGGCCGATCCTTAAAATATCATTCCGAGAGGCATGAAATGAGTAAACTTTTTTATACAGATGAGCCATTTCCCTGATGATGAATCTACTCAGTTTATAAAATTCGGGTTTCATTTCAACACTCAGTCCATACCCTAAAATACCCTGCATGTCATAGCTGATGACCACCACATATGTTCCATCCTCTTCAACAGGGAGGGTATGAGCAATATGGTTTTCATCGATTATGTCCTTGCAGATTACAGTTTCGCCTCCCGGTGTTATAACTTGCATGGTTGTGTATGCTGTTGAACCTGTATAATTGATCTGCAGTGTATCTCCTGTACAGGCATAAAACCGTAAATAATTCACACCGAAGTTGGCCAGTGCACCAGCGTACAGTTCATTGAATTTAATAAATGAAGCCTGAACAGGTTCAAGCAGGTAAAGAGAAAGGGAATATTGCTGAAAGCCCCATCCCGGAGTAACCGTGATCAGGTAGTCGCCGTTTTCCTCCAGTTCAAAATCCAGTTTGAGTCCATTTGGGGGAGGCGCAGCAAATGACTGATCATACAACACGGTTTTCGACGGGCTTGTAATTTTTAAATTAGCCACAAACATTCCCGAAATGCCAATCCGGATCTTATCATCGGCTTTCCCGCTGAAAGAGTAATTGACAGGGGAATCATCCGCACTTATTTCCTTAAGAACATACTCACCGTATTTAACAGGGATTGCCTCCCCGGGTACTATATTATCCGCCTTGACAATCCGGCACTGGTACACAGCCATTGTTCCGGTGGTGGAAAAACAAATCTGGTATGTACCCGGGTTTTGGAATATTATTTGCGCCTTCTTCGGGTCAGTTGCAAAGATGGCCATATAATCGCTGAATAGTTCCTGCCCGTTGTAAATAACTTTAATGTTGACATTCATGAGATTATAGCTCAGCAGGTATTCTCCGGCCTCTTCAATGAAGAGTTCATAGCATTCCGTACCCGGAGCATTGAATGCACCCATAATATCCTCCCCTGGTTCGATAATTTCCTGGCTGTATAAAGTAAAAGATGTTATTAAAAGCAGGGGAAGAATTGACAGTTTCATATATATATGATTTATAATGGTTTCTTTTTTCTTGTTACCTGCCAGTTAAAGGTCATTTCTGTACGATCAGTATTTGATCTGAGTAAATATTCTTTTTCGGGAATCTGTCTTTTCAGTGGACTTTTTTTTCTGATTGTTGTCGCTTCATGGCCAAAACCTGGTCGACTATTTGAATAATCATATTGTATGGATATTAATGAAGCATTGAATGAAGACAGATTATTATCAAGAGGCCGGTAATATTCCCATCGCTGGTTAAGCATCGGCATGTCGGAGAATTCGATATTCTTTGGAATGACAAAATATTTGGCATCAACGGGAACATTGGTCTGGATCTTTGTTGTCTCCTGATGGGATCCTGTTCCCATTACCTTCATATCCAGAAGCATAATTAATAAGCTGATTGTAAATGCCACCATTATTTATATAATCTTATTGTTTTTTGTTTACTCGTTTATTTCCTAGTGCGTGTTATTTGCCAGTAGAAGGTTTTTTCGGAATATCGCCTGGAGTCAGGTCCGTATTCATTTTCGAGGACTACTTTACCTTTTCCTCCAAAAAATTTTTTACCATCACCGAATTTAACCAGCAGCTCGGGTTCTATTTCCGGGTGTTCTTCATCTTCAGGTATCTCTATATTAGCAGGCAGGGGAGTACCCATGTTATTTAAGAATGTCCTGAGAGACTGTGATATACTCCTGAACGTCGGATCAGGAACCGGGTCCTCAACAGGTCCGGGAGAATACTCGGAACGATATTCATCGGTCTTGTTTTCTGACACATTGACAGGTTTTTCTCCTTCTTCCTTGGACCATACTTTTCCTTTCTGCTGGTACCTTTCATGCCAGAAAAAATCAACGGCAAAACCTCCTGGTGAAGCCTTTACCACCTTGCCGGTTTCCTTATCAATAATTACCAGGATATTTGATTGCAGTGCAGCTTCCTTTCCGAAAATTTCAAGGTACAGAGGTTCTTTGATGGTTATACTTTTCAAATCATGTCCTCCCGCCGGGGATGATGCATAACTACTGGTATATTTCCGGGAATAAATATTACAGTTGGTAAGGGTAATGCTTTTTGGCCGGTAATATTCCCATACCTGGTT
>JAKPOU010000022.1 GCA_029547705.1 Bacteroidota bacterium
CGCTTTGAAGTCTGGAATGGAATGAATGCAAAGAATTATGGCGATGATTCTCCCGGGGCAGTGGGTAGTCTCCACGATAAAATCTTATTTCAAAGGATAATTCCCGGAGTAACCTATAAAAATAAAAACTTAACCGCAGCCTTCCACCTTCAGGATTCGAGGGCATTCGGCTGGTCGCTGCGTAACAGCATATATCCAGACCTGTTTAAGATCAGGAAGACCGGAACGGAGACACCATATTATACCATGAATCCGCAGGAAGAGTTTCTTGAGATATATGATCTATTTGTTGAATACCGGAATCTTTTTAAAAACATTACCATTAAGGCTGGAAGGCAGAAAATATTTTATGCCGACAACAGGATATTCGGTCCGGGCGACTGGGGCAACACCGGCCGCTGGACATGGGACGCAGTGAAAATATCATACAGAAAAGGGGAGAATTATATTGATGCTTTTGCTGGCGGGACGAAAACACATGATCCGCTGATGACCTCAATCCCGTTTACAAACACTGAATATTGGGGCGGAGGAATATATTCACACTTCCGGGTTTCATCCTGGCTAAATGCCGAGCTGTTTTATGCTCTCAAAAGCCAGGGTTCGGCAGACTATATCAGGAATCTCTCCATTAATCGGAATTGGACCGGAATAAGGCTTGTAAATCCGGACAACCATGATATTATTTATGATCTGCTGTTTTCGCAGGAATACGGCAAAGAAAACGGAAAAAGAATAAATGCTTACGGCTATTTCCTGAAAGCCGGTTACAGATTCAGTAAACTGCCTGCCTCTCCTGTTCTGAGCTTTCGGTACACCTATGCTTCAGGAGGCCGGAAGGCCGATGAAGTGATCAGAACATTTGACCCTGCATTTGGTGCAAGCGACAAGTATTACGGATGGATGAACATTGTTCAGTGGTCAAACCTCAGCAACCCGGAAATTGTACTTGAACTGAATCCTTTAAAGGGAAAAATGTGGATAGAAATTAAGTACAATCGTTTCAGTATCCCGGTACCCGATGATGTAACGACACTCGGAACAATGAAAATTCAGCCAGGGAAACATCATCTCGGAGATGAGGCGGACCTTTTTATACGTTACCAGCCGTTTAAAAAATGGCAGTTTACGGGGGTGTTTGGTTACTTTCATCCCGGAGACCTGGAGCAGATAAATTTCGCGAATCCGAAGGATTCATTCTGGACAGCACTGCAGGTGCTTTTTACATATTAGCGGAATCAAAAAAGCCAAAGAGCCTGCCCGGCCCTGGCGGGGCTTTTAAACCCAATAACCCCGGTCGCGTCCGGGATTTGAATCACCGGCAGGAATAAACAAAGCCGGAGGCTTTGAAGCCCGGTAGCCCCGGTAATATCCGGGGTTACAGAGATGGAATTGTTTACAACCCCGGAGGGGTTGAATTTGCAAATCCAGAATTATTTTGTAAATTTATAATCGTGCTAAAAGGGAAAATTATGTCAACCTATACCCAATTCTTATATCAGTTTGTCTTCAGCAGTAAGGGCCGTAAACCTTTTCTTTCAGATAAAAACCAGGATATTCTTTTTGCATATATAGCCGGAATCCTGAAAAACAAATCCTGTCATTCATATATTGTCGGAGGAGCATATAACCATATTCATATAATTACTCATGTTCATCCTGCAATATGCCCTTCATATCTGATTAAGGACATAAAGGAAGCAACCCATGTGATGATAGGCAGGGAGAGATCTCTGTTTCACAATTTCCCCGGGTGGCAGGTTGGATACGGCGGATTTACATATCATATTTCGAGTAAAAATGCACTTATTAATTATGTTAAGAATCAGGAGGAACATCATAAAATTGTTTCATATAAAGAAGAACTGATCAGGATGTTGGAA
>JAKPOU010000062.1 GCA_029547705.1 Bacteroidota bacterium
GGAAACCTGTGACTGTAAGGGAGATCGTGGATGCAGAACTGGCCTACTACAGGGTAAAGAAAGAGATTGACAGCATCAACTACCAAAAGACCCTGGAAAAATGGGCAAAACTGAATTTCAAACCGCCGGAAATGGCAAACACATCGGTTTATGATGTGCTAAAAAAGGAATACAGTGCTCTTTCATCTGAAGAATTGAATAAACCGGCATCTGTAAGCAGAGACGACGGAGATATCTCAGGGATCAGGGCTGATGGCGTGGGAATGCCAGTCATGAGGTTCAATCCGGATTGCTGGGACCGCGCCCTCCCGCCAACGGCTATACAGTTTATATCATTTGAATACAAGCCAGCCTCATATGAAGAGCTTCAGCAGTTTATAAAGAGAAATGACGGGCTTACCGACTATGTCAGTTTGTTCATGAACAAACTACCTTTCAAAGAATTAGGAGCATTGATAAACAAAAAATGATCGATATAAGTAATCTTGCACGGTAGATTGGCAAATAATCATTATCTGTTATTAAACTTGCAAATTCACCCTGAAACTTCAGACTGACCTATGAAACATCTTATTCTGTTAACGATTGCCTTACTGACAGGATACTCACAGTTTGTATCCGGGCAGAGTGATGACTGTGCGAAATGTGGTCAGCGTATGATCAAATGCTGGGACCTGAATATTTATACCACAAAACCTGTCACTAGTGCAGATAGTACACTGTGGAAGCAGCTTCATTACGCTTCCGAAGGATACATAGGACGTTTCACTACAGTGGAATCCTCACAATGCCTGGCCTTTCTTCCTGCGTGCAGGATTGGAGACAGTACCCCTCCATGGCTTCACCCCTGTCCGTTTAACGGGCAGGAAGCGGGAGGAGACTATGACTATGAGCTTTTCGGTGATATTTCAGGGTCTGAAGGTGCCTATACCCTTAAACTGACACTTGTAACGCTAAAGCGCGAAACCGTTGCTCAGACGATCAAACATTTCGAAAAAGCTTCCGATGCAAAATGGCAGGGTGAGCTTGCCTCACTTGATCTGGGAGGAACAGAAGCCGGATCCCGACGTTTGTACGAAACAATCCACGAATTTGAGCTCAAAAAGCGTGATGCAGCCCAGGGAATAAGATATAACCAGGTGGCGATGAACGCTTCTGTTACGATGATTTCAGCCAGGAAACAGGTCAATCTGAAAGAGAACCTGCCACTTGAGTTTGAACTGAAGGATTGTGATGGTGAGCCACTGAAGGCAGCGAAACTGATACTTCATACGGCAAAAGGCAGCTTCGTGAAAAACGAGATAGAAACTGACGAGAATGGCAAAGCAAAAGCAGTGTTCGTTGCTCCGGATGAGCAATGCAAGACTGACATTAAAGTAGAGTATAATTATCACCGTCCGGGTGAGAAGCTGGGATTTGCTTCTGATTTTACCACTATTGAAGTCACCGGAGATCGTTTAGTGCAATTTGAAAGAAGGTATTATGGCATCGAAGCTAAAGGAACCGTTCCGGTAATAATAAAACTATCGGGCTGTGAATCAAAAGCCATGGCAACTGCCACCCTGCAACTGAGCGCACAATACGGCTCCTTTGGCAACTCTAGCGTTAAACCTGATATTACAGGCACTGCCCGGGCTTTATACAAGGCTCCTGACAAGGGCGTTGATGATCAGCTTAAGGTAGTCCACCGCTACACGGCATCAGACGGTTCCTCAGTTGAAATTTCAGACAAATGCACAGTTAGAGTACTGAAACCTGCAGACTCGGTTTATGCCGATATCAGCTTATTCCTGTTTGACAGAGAGGTTAAAGTTGACGGAGAAGGCAAAAAGGAATCAGATCATATAACAGATTGCATCTATTCAACAACACTTGAGTGCCTTGTGAGCCATGATGTCATCCGGATGCTGAGATCACTTGGCCGGCCTCTGACGACTGACGAACGTAAGTCACGTATCACCGTACTGTCAGGTAGCTCAATGGTAGATGTTTACAGTCCTGACTACTCAGCAAAATTATATTCAAAAAAGTATCCTTTTAAGATATCGCGGCATGAGACCAGAGAGGACTACAGGCAGATCAAGGGTGAAAAAAAGTGGGTAAAATCATATGAGATGATTTGCACTGGCGTTTCAAAAAATGACGGTCTCCAGATAACAGTTGAAAAGTTGAGGAATCCCGGAGCAACGGAAAACGCTCCGGAAAACAGCTATGCATTATTGATAAACGGAGTGGGATCGGATGCTGCCGAAGGGAACGGGAAAACCAGGTGCTGGGATGATGAGGAAGAAAAGCTTAAAGAATGCAACCCGGAGTGCAATCTGAACAATCCCGGAAAAACTGCTTTTTCCGATCAGGAATATTATGAAAATGAAAAAGCTGAACCGATAATTATAAGGGCAACTGGAACCGATGACCAGAAGCCTAAAGAGGGAGACGAGGATCCTGTCGCTAAAAGCGAAGGTGATCCGCTTGCTCCTCTCGTGTCAACCGGCTTTGAGGACTATCTGCTTGGACCTGTTGGTGATCTCACCCTTTTTCTGGAAGGCTCCTCTTATCTTTATGAAGATGGGTACAAATACCTTTGGAGATATGCTCATGTGACCATGAGGTTATATCCTAAAGGCACAAAATCACTTAACCCTGAAGCTGACAATCAGACTGAGGAAAGTGACATTTTCAACGAGACGGATCCGGAAGCTGAAAAACTGAGGGAAAAGGCGCTTGACCGGCTGAAAAAATATATACAGGAACATCCCGGAAGTATGTTCGATCCCAAATTGTAGTAACAAATTGTATCACTTATGATGGAAATATATAAAATCATCTTGAGGACACTATCAGCATATCTTATGCTGACTGTGCTAATCTTCCAGCCGCTGTCAGCACAGGACAAAACTCTTCTCACAGAAAAACCCGGGACATTTAAGTTCAGAAGGGATATGCTTAACGGTCTTGGTCCTGACTACCAGTACAGAAAAACCTGCAATTTTACAAATACAGAGTCGGAGGTAGCCCTGAATGCACTGGAAAAGCTTGTTCAGGTCTTCCGAAATTGCCCGGTACTGAAGGAAAACAAAGGCTTCGATGCAATATACGATCTTGGCATAGGACGTTGCAATTCAAAATATGGATACCCTGTGCCTTCGACAATTGCATTCTATCTCAGTACATGGAGCCTTTACAAAGGGAAGGAGGTGCAATGGACGATTGAACCGCCTCAATGGAGGTTGGAGGTTAATATGACTGATAAATACAAGGATAACGGTTTTAATGAGACTGATTTCAGCAATGCTTCTGGTCCCACTAATCCTGCCTTCAGTGAAGAGGCTATGAGCCGGGCTACAGCAGAGGTAAATGAGCTTTTCTACCAGCCTGGAGTGAAGGAGGCTATTAAGCC
>JAKPOU010000002.1 GCA_029547705.1 Bacteroidota bacterium
GGAAATTTTCAGTATTTTTATCTATCATTGTACAAAGGGTGTTTTTTTGTTTTTAATCACTTTAAATATAGCTAATTAAGTTATAATTAAAGAACAAAAGCACCCTTTTTTTTAAGTACTTATGAATAATTCAGGTTAGAACGAATGTTTCATTTCTCTGGCTTTTTTTCAGGAAAAAACCGGTAATGAAACTGATGACCCTTCTGCTGTTGCTGGGGATGTCTCAGCTTACGGTCCTTGCAGACCGGAATGGAGATGGAAGTACCCACAACCTGCAGCAAATGGCTGTTACCGGACGGGTAATTGATGTTGCGGGCAACCCTGTTGCCGGAGTCAATATCATCGAAAAGGGAACAACAAACGGTGCAATTTCAAATGCCGACGGGGTATATTCAATTACGGTTGCTTCTCCAAATTCCGTTTTGAGTTTTTCCTTTATCGGTTATGTAACCCAGGAGATTACCGTGGGAACGCAGACTGTTATCAACCTTACGCTCGCCGAAAGTCTGTCCGCACTGGATGAGATAGTAGTTGTCGGGTATTCAACCCAGGTCAGGCGATCTCTTACCGGTGCCATCTCCACTGTCAGCTCCGAGGCCCTGACCACGGCAACCACCGCCAATGTCATTACGCGTCTTCAGGGACAGGCTTCCGGTGTAAATATTATTAATGCAAAAGCACCGGGAGGCGGTGCCACAGTTACGATCAGGGGATTGGGAACAATCAATAATAACACCCCACTGTACGTTATTGACGGGGTTCCGACAAAATCCGGAATAACAGAACTCAACCCGGAAGAAATAGAATCCATAACAGTTCTGAAAGATGCTTCCTCTGCTGCGATATACGGGGCAAGAGGAGCAAACGGAGTGATACTGATAACAACAAAGCATGGTATGGCAGGAAGAACAAAAATCACAATGAATGCCCGTTTCGGGATCAGTGGATTCTCAAAATACTATGACCTGCTCAATACCCAGGAATATGGTGAAATGCTATGGCTTGAGGCAGAAAACATGGGTGTGCCTCCAAATCATCCCCTGTATGGATCGGGAAAGGATCCAAAAATACCAGATTACGTATTCCCGGCAGGTAAGATGGAAGGAGATCCCCTTGTGAATCCTTCTCGTTACAGTCACACTCCTGGAGCAACTTTCTACAACATCACAAAGGCAAACAAGGAAGGCACCAAGTGGTTTGATGAGATACGGCAGCCCGGTATCATGAATGAATACAACGTCTCCCTGACCGGAGGAAGCGACAAGGGAACACACGCCTTTACAATAGGCTATTTTACCGAAAGAGGTATTATGAAGTATACCAGCTTCGACCGCTATACCCTTCGTTCAAATGCTGACAGCAAAATCACAAAATGGCTCACCATAGGAGAATCCCTTGGCCTTTCCTATGCCGTCGGCAAGGGTAACCGGAACGAATATGGTGAAGCAATTCCGATTTCACAGTCCTACCGCATGCAGCCCATAATTCCGGTTTATGATATTATGGGTAATTTTGCCGGTACAAAAGGAACCGGAACAGGTAACGGTGAAAATCCCCTCGCATATCTTTGGCGCGACAAGGATGACTATTCACATAATCTCAGGGGAATAGGAAATGTATATGGTGAAATTCAGGTGATCGAAGGTCTGAGACTCAAATCATTGTTCGGTTTCGACTACAGACCCTATGACAGCCGGGATATTTTCCGTCAGAATCCGGAATTCCAGGAAGCAAAACCATCCGACATTCTTTATATGTACAGCGGCTACGGCACACAGTGGAACTGGACAAACACACTTAACTATGTCAAAACCTTAGCCGGCCTTCATACATTGAATTTTCTTGCCGGAACTGAAGCAGTTGCAGTCGAAAGTAAAGATATCAGCGCCAGTCGCTCAACTTACTTTTCTGATGATCCCATTTACATGTATCTGAATGCGGGTGAAAAAGACCAGACAAACGGCGGATCAGGAAGTGAAGTCAGATGGATGTCCTATTTCGGAAGGTTGAATTATGATTATGCAGGCAAATATCTTGCCGAACTCACTTTCCGCCGCGACGGCTCATCAAGGTTCGGAGAAAACAGTCGCTGGGGCAACTTCCCGGCCTTCTCTGCCGGATGGACACTCTCAGAGGAAGGATTCATGGCAGGCACCAGGGATTATATTGATAACCTGAAAATCAGAGCAGGATGGGGAATGCTGGGTAATGATGAGGTAGGAAACTATAACGGGTTCTCCACATTCGGTTCAAACAGCGGATATTCCTACTATTCAATTAATGGTGCCGTAAGTTCCTTAGCATCTGGATTTTATGCCTCTGCAAAAGGTAACCCGGATGCAAAATGGGAAACCACTATAACCACCAACGTGGGGATTGACGTTACTGCTCTGAACAACACCCTGAGCATGACTCTCGACATATGGGAAAGAAAGACAAAGGATATGCTCTTCCGTGTTGCAATCCCTCATGTGGTGGGTGCTGCCACAGCTCCATCAGTGAACATCGGTGATATGGACAACAAAGGCTTTGACCTGAACCTGAACTATCAGAACAGTGCAATGGGCGGGGACCTTACCTATAATGCAGGCCTGACCCTGTCACATTACAAGAACAAAATCGTCAAAATCTCAGGAAAGGAAGCTGAATTTATAAGCGGCGGAGATTTCAGGCAGATGGTTTATACCCGGGCAACAACAGGTACTTCCTATCCTGAATTTTACGGTCTGATCGTTGACGGTTACCTTCAGACGCAGGAAGAAGCGGATGCTTATCCTCCAATGTATGGCGGAGTTTACAATATTGCGGGTCATTTCAAATACCGTGATGTAAACAAGGACGGGAAAGTCAATGATGATGACCGTGGCTATATAGGCAGCCCGCATCCGAAATTTACTGCAGGACTTAATGCCAATGTAGGATACAAGGGTCTTGCACTGAATGCCTTCTTCTATTCAAGTTACGGAAATAAACTCTGCAACTATGTCCGGCGCTGGATAGACTTTACAAACTTTACAGGTAACCGTACCAAGGACCGCCTTTACAGATCATGGGGCAGCCCCTACCTGAAGGATAATAAAGATGCTGTTCTCCCGCTTGCCGATGAAACAACCGTGAGTCAGTACCCCTCAACTTTCTTCCTCGAAGACGGTTCCTTCCTCAGGCTGAAAACCCTGCAGCTGTCCTACACATTGCCGAAATCAGTATCGCAGAGGTTAACCCTGAATAATCTTGAACTTTATATTCAGGGAACCAATCTCTTTACTCTTACAAAATACTCCGGACTTGATCCCGAAGTTTCAAGAGCTGGTGTAAACCTTGGAGTTGATGACGGACAATGGCCTACTGCCCGGCAGTTTGTATTTGGCATCAGGCTTGATATATAATAAGTTCAATTAATGAAAACAGACAAAATTCAGATAATATGAAAAAGAATATTATATTTTCAACACTCGCTGTCGGATTACTGATTGCCTTTCTGATCGGATGCTCTGATGATTTTTTGAATACACAACCGACATCTTCCCTCAGCGACGTTGTTCTTGCAAATGAAAAAGGCGTCAATGCACTTCTGATAGGTGCATATGCAGCCATTGACGGACAAACACGCGGTGCAGCCGGTGCATCCTGGGCAGGTTGTGTCACTAACTGGGTCTGGGGAGAAGTTGCATCGGATAATGCAACGAAAGGTTCCGACCTCAGTGACCAGTCTACTATCAACCCTATAGAAAACTATACGGCTGACCCGTCAAACGGCTATATCGCTGATAAATGGTATGTCAACTATGACGGTATAGCGAGGGCAAACGATGTCCTGAAGGTTATGGCCCTCAGCAATCCGCCTCTTCCGGATGCGTTTCAGACAAGCATCAAGGCACAGGCTTTGTTTATAAGAGCTTTTATCCACTTCGAACTGAAAAGGGTTTTCAACAATATTCCGTACATAACGGAAGATGTGGACCCGGTAACGGTAGTCAATACAACTGATGCCTGGCCACTTATTGAAGATGATCTGAAATATGCGGTTGCAAACCTGCCGGAATCACAGGCTGATGTGGGTCGTGCCACCAAATATGCAGCAAAAGCCGTTCTTGCAAGGGTATACATGTTTCAGAAAAAATGGAACGAAGCTAAAAAAGAGCTGGACGATATTATTTCAAGCGGGAAATATGAACTCATGCCTAATTTTGATGATAACTTCCTGGCTGCCAAAAGAAATAATAAGGAGTCCGTATTTGAGATCCAGTACAGCGTAAATGATGGTGCAAGCGGTTCACCCAATGCCGGATGGGGGCAATCTCTCAACTTTCCACAGGACGTGGACGGCATGGGAACCTGCTGCGGATTCTTTCAGCCCACACAAAACCTGGTGAATGCCTTCATAGTTGATCCCGTAACCGGTTTGCCATTCCTGGATGCCGACACTCTTGCAAACTTCAAGAATGACATGAATGTGGCTTCCAATGAATTTTTTGCCCAGGATACGGTTACTCCCGTTGATCCCAGACTGGACTGGACCGTGGGACGAAGAGGTGTGCCCTATCTCGACTGGGGTGTCATGCGCGGCAAGGATTGGATCCGCGACCAGGCAAACGGAGGTCCCTATGTTTACAAAAAGAATATGTTCATGAAAAAGGACAAGGGAACTCTATCCACAACCACGGGTTGGGCAACCGGAGTGAACTCAAACAGCTACAGGGCCATAAGGTATTCCCATATCCTGCTCTGGAGAGCAGAGGTGGCCGTAGAATCTTCCCCGGCCGACCTGGAATATGCAGCACAACTGGTCAATATGATACGCCAAAGAGCAGGCAATCATGTATTGATGGGCAGATGCAGAATGTTCCAGATGGCAACCACCCAGGATATAATTGCACCAAAAATTGACTGGAGCGTACCGGCAGCAAATTACCTGGTAAATCCCTATCCTGTTCCCTTTACAAGCCCTGAACAGGCCCGGAAGGCAATACGCCATGAAATAAGACTTGAGTTTGCAATGGAAGGACACAGGTTCTTTGATCTGGTTCGCTGGGGTATTGCAGGCAAGACACTCAACATGTATATAACACAGGACAGAAATTTCCGGTCATTGCTTGGAGGAGTCAAGCCTGCCGTGTTCGAAAACAAAAATGAATACTGGCCGCTTCCCCAGACTCAGCTTGACCTGCAGCCGGGTGTACTTACACAAAACCCGGGGTACTAAAAACAGACAGAATAATATGTGGTAAAATAGAAGAGGCAGCCCATTGAGGCTGCCTCTGATTTTTTCCGGAGAAATTTCTGTTAATCTCTTATCCGGTTACATCTTACGAGGCTTTCCTTAACCTCCGGCATACGGCTTTGATTCTGATTTTCAGTTTTATACCTGAAATCTCTTTCTTTCCTTATTCAATTTTTTCCAGTTTTCCCTCCCTGAACCGGTAACTGGCAATTTCAACACATTCTGCACAGCCGTAATACGGAGAATCCATGGAAACTTTCGATAATTCAGCATAAATAACCCCGTCTTCCACTTTCAGAATTCTCACAACATCGGTTAAAACAGTGTCAAGCAGCATGGCATTGTCAGAGTTGATCATTATGAGATGCTTTTTTGCAAGCATTCCGCCGTCATCAAAACCGGTAACGGGCACTATGGCATCTTTGAGCGGGTCTTCATTTATTTCTTCAATCAGCACGGCTGAAGGATCAATCAGATAACTGATCCGTCCGGCGGTAATTGTAATAATGCCCTCCTTATCAACTGTAACATCACCATTGCGGGTTATTTCAAGAATATGTTCCCTTGCAGATGCAACGGCCTGTTCCTTCAGTCTGTTCCCGGATGATTTATTGTTGCTGCACCCGCCACCGGCTGTAACAAGAATTGTCAGAATAGTCAGTAATGTTAGATTTCGCATGATTTTGAGCATTAACCTTCAAATGTATAATAAAAATGAAATTTATGAAAATCACGTTTTGTGGTCACAGGGATATTCAGAAAAATGCCAAATTGATATCATACTATTTTGTACCTTGTTTGCCTAAAACAAAAAATCTGTTTCACAAAAATGAATAAAGCAAATAATTCTGTTCTTGACAGATTGGGAATGCCTGCTCAGTTAGGCTGGGGCTATCTGGGCATTCTGATCTTCATGACGGGTAACGGCATTGAACTGGGATGGCTCAGTCCCTACCTTGTTGACAGGGGAATGACCATTGAACAGTCTGCCCTGCTGTTTACCGTTTACGGTATCATTATCGCAATCTCGTCCTGGTTCTCAGGTGTACTGGCCGAAAGTGCCGGTCCGAAAAAAACAATGCTGACGGGACTGATTCTGTATATTGCCGCAACAATAGGTTTTGTCGGCTTTGGGGTCAGGGACCTGAATTTCCCTGTCATGCTTGTTACCTATGCCCTGCGCGGTTTCGGCTATCCACTTTTCGCCTACTCCTTCCTGGTTTGGATAGCCTATGTTAGTCCGCAGGAAAAGCTGGGCAGGGCAGTAGGATGGTTCTGGTTTATATTTACGGGAGGATTGAACGTGCTCGGGACCTACTATTCAATATGGGCAATTAAGAATCTGGGAAATATCAATACTCTATGGACTTCTGTCATCTGGGTCCTGCTCGGAGGATTATTTGCTATAATTCTTAACCGCGCCCCCTTTCCTGCCCGGGATAAGGATAAACAGGAAAATAAATTAAAGGAACTCCTGAAAGGGCTGACAATTGTAAAAAAAGAACCGAAAGTTCTTCTCGGCGGAATAGTGAGGATCATCAATACCACAGCCCAGTTTGCTTTTCCGGTTTTCCTTCCTATATACCTTTACGGACATGGATTTTCCACGGCTGACTGGCTGAAAATCTGGGGAACAATATTTACAGCAAATATTCTGTTCAACCTGATATTCGGATTTGTCGGAGACAGGCTCGGCTGGAGGAATACAATCATATGGTTCGGATGCATCGGATGTATGATCACAACACTGCTGTTTTTCTATTCAGCACAGCTTTCGGGCGGAAGCTTCTGGATTGTACTCATTTGCGGCATCCTTTGGGGAGCAGCCCTGTCAGGCTATGTACCCCTTTCCGCACTGGTACCCACACTGGTAAAGGAAGACAAGGGAGCAGCAATAGCAATTCTTAATCTGGGGGCAGGATTATCGGTATTTGCTGGTCCTGCTATCGTAGGACTCTTTATCGGCCTTATAGGGAATGAGGGTGTTATATGGATTCTTGCAGCACTCTATCTCTTAAGTGCAATACTTACAAAATTCATAACACTTCCCGGAAATACCTCAGGATAAATTGAACAACTTACTGTACTGCCTGGCTGTGTTTTTTCTCTTCAGCCAGCAATTGTAAATTTCCTTTTGCGCTTTCATATTAATGGATTATTTTAACAAAGCCTTATTATTTTAAACCATGAAAGAAGAAATCATTTCCTGTTCTGCCGGATTACTTATTCTTACAGGAGCTGTTGCAAAAGCACAGGAGGCTCCGAAGGAAAATCCGAATATTATTTTTCTCCTGGTCGATGATCTTGGCTGGAGGGATGTGGGTTTCAACGGCAGCTGCTTTTATGAAACACCAAATCTCGACAGACTTGCCGCCAGAAGTATGGTTTTCAATAATGCCTATGCAGCCTGCGCCGTATCCTCCCCTA
The DNA here is from genome assembly GCA_029547705.1 of Bacteroidota bacterium. GTDB lineage: Bacteria > Bacteroidota > Bacteroidia > Bacteroidales > VadinHA17 > LD21. The sequence goes on from JAKPOU010000002.1 coordinate 7,649, forward strand.
CACGTGCATCCCTCCAGACGGGAAGATATCCTGCACGTATAGGAATAACTGACTGGATCCGTGCAAAATTCCAGGTTAAGGACGGGATAATAGAAACTCCCCCGCCCTATGAGGAGAACCCCGACAGGAAGCTGAAAACTCCCTCGAATCCCTACTGGATGGATCTTGAAGAAATTACAACAGCGGAATTACTGAAAACAAGGGGGTATTTTACCTGTCATATAGGGAAATGGCATCTCGGACCGGATGATTATTATCCGGAAAAACAGGGTTATGACCTTAATATAGGAGGAAGCGATATGGGCCAGCCGGTCAATTATTTTGATCCTTACGACAGGGATGGTGTCAGCTTTCCGAATATCAAACCCCGCAGGGAGGGGGAACACCTTGAAGACCGGCTTTCTGACGAACTGGTTCAGGTAATCAGGCAACACAAAGACCGGCCCTTTTTTATTAACATGTGCTACTATTCTGTTCATACGCCCCTGATGGCAAAACCGGAAACGGTTGACAGGTACGAAGCCAAAAACCGTACTGATGACCAGACCAATGCTGTTTATGCCGCTATGATTGAACATCTGGATGACGCTGTCGGGAAACTGGTTAACACCCTGGAGGAAGAAGCACTGATGGACAATACAATAATAATCTTCTTCTCTGACAACGGAGGACTAGTGGGCCCGACAAGCAACAGCCCCCTGCGTTCGGGAAAGGGATATCCATACGAGGGAGGAATAAAGGAACCCATGTTTGTATACTGGAAAAACGTGATTCAACCTGGTACAAAATGCGATGTTCCCGTATGCAGTATCGATTTTCTGCCGACACTATGTGCGATTACCGGTGCTGCTCTTCCTGACAGAATCATTGACGGCCGCGATATAAGTCCGCTCTTTTCCGGCCGGAAAATGAAACAGGTGCCCCTCTACTGGCATTTCCCTCACTACCGGGTGGGCGACATCGTGCCCTACAGCATTATACGTGACGGTAACTGGAAACTGATCAAGTGGTATGAAGGCCGGTCCTTTGAACTTTACAACCTCAGGAAGGATATTTCCGAAAGCCGTGACCTGGCTGAATCCAAACCCTCCAGAGTGAAAAAACTGAACCGAAAACTTGAAGAGTGGCTGGTCAGTGCCGAAGCCAGAATGCCTGTTGAAAAATAAAACTGTCATATTATATCAGTCAATGAGTTATAAAATGAAATCAACAGCCACAGCGTATCTTTTCACCTTCTTCCTGCTCTTTGGTTCAGTCTTTGGCACCGGGGCTCAGGATAAAAGTGCCGCAGGAAATGAAGGACAGTCAATTCGTGAAAAATTATCGGGATATTTCAGTCCCCCTGAAGAATACCGCGACAATTACGGAAACTACAGATCCCCTCTGGAGTTTTATGACGGACGCAGGGTAAACAGTCCGAAAGAGTGGAAAAAGAGACGGAAGGAGATCCTTGAACAATGGAACGGGATGATGGGCAAATGGCCTCCCCTCATCAGGAAGCAGAAAATGGAAATCACGGAAACGACAGAGGAAGCCGGCTTTATACGGCACAGGATCAGGTATGACTGGCTGCCCGGGCAGCAGACGAATGGTTATCTGCTGGTTCCGCCGGGACCCGGAAAGAAGCCCGCTGTCATTGTTGTATTCTACGAACCCGAAACAGCCATTGGCCTGAAAGGGGAATACCGCGATTTTGCATACCAGCTTGCAAGAAGAGGATTCGTAACGCTTTCCATCGGTACTACAGCCACAACAAATGCAAAGACCTATTCCCTGTATTATCCTGATATAGAAAATTCTGCCATTCAGCCGCTTTCAGTACTGGCCTGTGCCGCAGCCAATTCATGGTATGTCTTGTCCAAAAGGCCCGAGGTGGATCCTGAACGGATAGGCATTATGGGACATTCATACGGCGGCAAGTGGGCCATGTTTGCTTCCTGCCTCTTTGAAAAGTTTGCCTGTGCCGTGTGGTCGGATCCCGGAATAGTTTTCGATGATTCACGTCCCAACGTGAATTACTGGGAACCATGGTATCTGGGTTATTATCCTCCCCCATGGAGTGGTACCTGGCGCAGCCAGGGATCTGTTGAGGATGCAAAGGGTCTGTATCCTGAACTGATAAGAAAAGGCTACGACCTTCACGAACTTCATGCACTGATGGCCCCGAGACCCTTCCTGGTATCCGGTGGCTCCGAGGATACTCCCGAACGTTGGAAAGCACTGAATCATACCATAGCGGTCAACAGGCTCCTTGGCCATGAAAACCGGGTGGCTATGCACAACAGGAAGGACCACTCCCCAAACGCGGAATCCAATGAGGTAATCTACATGTTTTTTGAATATTTCCTGAAGTACAGCAAGCCGTAAAACCTGCATCAGAAATCCTTCTAAAAATAAAGGAACAAGCTTTCAGCAACTCCGAAATCATGCAATGCAAAGGTCCGGCCCTGCAGCAGCGATATTTTAACTATTTTAGACAGTTGAAACCAATAAGGTCATTTTTTTAAATGAAACGAAGAAACTTTATTCAAACTCTTGGTACAGGCACGGCCGGGATCTGTCTTTCGGCAGCGCTGCCTGCCTGTGGTGAAAAAAAGAAGGAAGTAAAAGCCATTGAGGGCTCCTGGTTTGAATTCCAGCATCACAGTGCCGCGGAAGGAAAATACTGGAACAAAACACTGGAAAATTTTACTGCCCAGCAATGGGACAGAAAAGTTAAGGAAATAGCTGAAACGGGTATGAAATACCTGGTACTGCTCAATGTGGCAATTTACGGCAAAAGCTTTTATCCCACGGAACTACTGCCGGTGCACTCCCTTGCCTGTGAGGATCCCCTCGAAACAGTACTTGCCGCCGCCGACAAATATGGCATCCGTTTTTTTATCAGCAACGGCTTTTTCGGTGACTGGACCGACCCGGTAAGCCTGATGAAGGATCCGGAGATAAACAGGCTCAGACTGAATGCAATGAATGAAATTGCCGGGAAATATGCCCACCACGAAAGTTTTTACGGCTGGTACTATCCGAACGAAACCGGGATAGAAGGATATTACGAGGATTTTTTCATCAACTATGTAAATGTGTCATCAGCAGAGGCGGAAAAGCTTACACCCGGCCGGAAAACCCTGATAGCTCCCTACGGAACAAGAAATGTAAAAGCAGACGACCATTATACCGGGCAGCTTGAACGGCTGAATGTTGACTTCGTTGCATACCAGGATGAAATAGGTGTGGAAAAGACAAGGGTTGAAGAAAGTGCCGCATTCTATGAAAATCTTCATAAAGCACACAATAAGGCAGGGAGGTCAGCTCTCTGGGCCGATGTGGAAGTATTCCGCTTCGAGGGGAAAGTTTATCAGAGTGCCCTGCTGCCGGCCCCTCCCGAACGTGTCATGAGCCAGCTTGAGGCAGTCAGCCCCTTTGTGGAAAAGATACTGATATACCAGTATCCCGGCCTGATAAACAAACCGGACACAGACATAATTGCAGGACATCCGGATTCAATTCAACTATACCGGGAACTGGTCAGAAATAATTATTTAAGGGAAAAGAAAATCTAACCTACACCTAATGAAGCGAAAAACTTTTCTTACACTTGTCTCATCGGCAGGAGGAGCAGTATTGCTGCCATCCTGTTATGGCCGGGAGACCTCCGGAACAAAACCGGCAGCAGGAAAAAAGACCAGATCCTCCCGGCTCTCTGCCGATATCATTATTGCAGGAGGAGGACTCGGAGGATGTGCCGCTGCCATTGCCGCATGCAGGAACGGACTGAAAGTCATTATGACGGAAGAAACCGACTGGATCGGAGGACAAGTATCCCAGCAGGGAGTGCCCCCCGATGAACACCAGTGGATAGAAACACACGGGGCGCCGGCTTCATACAGGGAATTCAGGAACAGGGTAAGAAGCTATTACAAAAGAAATTATCCACTCACCCTGGATGCTTTTGGCAGGGAATACCTTAATCCCGGTGACGGCTCGGTTTCTAGATTATGCCATGAGCCCCGCGTTGCTGTTGCTGTGCTGACAGAAATGCTGGCTCCTTACATAAGCGCGGGCCGGCTCCTCCTTCTGACGGAATATAAGGTGAAGGCCGCAGACGTGGACGGCGACCGTGTGAAGTCTGTCGAAGTCTTGGACCTTAATAATGACAGTTCCCTTATACTGACTGCTCCCTGGTTTGTTGATGCAACAGAGTGTGGCGATCTTTTACCCCTTACCGGTACGGAATATGTAAGCGGAACAGAATCGAAAAAGGAAACAGCCGAACTTCATGCTCCTGAAACCGGAAACCCTCAGAATAATCAGGCCTTTACTCTCTGCTTCGCTATGGACTATCAGCCGGGGGTGAACAATATTGCCGACCCGCCTGAAGAATACGGTTTCTGGAAAAACTATATTCCACAGATGAAACCGCCATGGTCAGGCAGACTGCTGGATCTCAAATATTCCAATCCGCGTACACTTGAGCCGAAGGAACTGGGCTTCCATCCCGAAGGAAAATCCACGGGTGAAGCTCTTAATCTCTGGACATACAGAAGAATAATCAACAGGAACAATTTTCTGCCGGGCATTTATGACGGTGACATAAGCATAGTAAACTGGCCTCAGAACGACTATTTCCCGGGAAATATAATCGACGTAAGTGAGAAGGAGTTCCGCAGGCATCTGGAAGCTGCAAGGCAGCTGAGCCTGTCACTCTTTTACTGGCTCCAGACAGAGGCTCCCAGACCTGACGGAGGACAGGGCTGGCCGGGATTAAGACTGAGAGGCGACATAACGGGAACGGCTGACGGTATGGCAAAATATCCCTATATAAGGGAATCCAGGAGGATTAGGGCTGTATTCACCGTCCTTGAAGAACATGTGGGTGCGGAAAACAGGAAACTGGTTGCCGGTGAAGAAGAAGGGAAAAGATCTGCCCGGTTTTTCGACAGTGTCGGAACGGGTTATTACCATATAGATCTCCACCCCAGCAGTGCAGGAGACAATTATATTGATTTTTCCTCACTGCCGTTTCAGATACCGCTGGGAGCCCTTCTTCCACAAAGGATGAACAATCTTTTTCCGGCAAACAAGAACATAGGAACCACTCATATCACTAACGGATGTTACCGGCTTCATCCCGTAGAATGGAGCATAGGAGAGGCTGTCGGCTGTCTCCTTGCATTCTGCAACAGCAAAAAGGTTAATGCCAAAGCTGTCAGGGAGCGAAAAGAACTACTGGAAGAGTTTCAGACATGGATCCGGAAGCAGGGGCTGGAAACGGACTGGCCTGCCTAACAGTGAACCATTAGGTTGCAGAAACCGGGTAGTTCGAGCGGATACTGCAATTTGAATGTATTTAACTAAAATCCATATAAATGAAAAAAATTCTGAATCCCTTGCCGCTTATTCTTGTATTACTGGCTGCCATTACCGGCCGTTGCACCGGTCCTGACAGACAGCAGAAATATGATGTGGTGGTTTATGGCGGAACATCGGCAGGTGTATCTGCTGCCATACAGACATCAAGAATGGGAAAATCAGTTGTCCTGATTGAACCTTCTGAACGCCTCGGAGGATTGACAACAGGTGGTCTGGGGGCAACCGACATAGGCAATAAACAGGCAATAGGCGGTATTTCGCGCGAATTTTACCGGAATATCAAAACATATTATGAAGATGAGGCTAACTGGAAATGGCAGAAACCCCGGGAATACAGCCAGGACAGAAATTATGGCAGTATGGATGCAATGTGGACTTTCGGGCCTTCGGCCGCTGTGAAGGTATACCAGAAAATGCTGGAACCCGAAAAGATCAGCATAGTTTTAGGCGAAAGGCTCAACAGAAAGGATGGCGTCAGAAAAAAAGGAAGGCGTATAATGGAAATTACCATGGAGAGCGGTCGGTCGTTCAGGGGGAAGATGTTCATTGATGCAACTTACGAAGGCGATCTTATGGCAAGTTCCGGAGTAAGCTACACCGTCGGCCGGGAATCCAACAGCCAGTATGGCGAAACATTGAACGGTGTACAGGCAAATATTACCAGTCTTACGCTTAAAGGTACCGTCTCACGCAATGCCCTTCATCATAATTTTATTGATGGCGTGGACCCGTATATTGTTAAAGGTGATCCTTCAAGCGGCCTGCTGCCCTTTATTGAAAAGGATCCTCCTGCTGCCGATGGTACGGGTGACAGACGTATTCAGGCCTATTGCTACAGAATGACCCTTACTGACCACCCTGACAACAGAATCCCTTTTATCAAACCGGAGGGATACAATGAAACCGAGTATGAGCTTCTGTTCAGAAATTATGAAGCAGCCAGAGGACCTGTCGAAGAAATGTACAGTTACGGCGATCCGCTTGTTCCGTGGATAAACACCAATATGCCGGACCGCAAGACCGACACAAACAACCAGAAAGGTTTTTCAACCGATTTTATAGGACAGAATTATGACTACCCCGAAGCGTCCTATGAGGAACGCGAAAAAATTGCTGAACGCCATCTAAAATATCAGCAGGGACTTATGTGGACACTGGCTTATCACCCGCGGATGCCTGAGAAAGTCAGGAATATTGTTTCACAATGGGGATTGTGCAGGGATGAATTCACTGAAAACAACGGATGGACACCCCAGCTATATATACGTGAAGCCAGGCGTATGATCAGTGATTATGTCATGAATCAGAAACATTGCGAAGGAATAGAGGTGGCAGAAGATCCTGTCGGACTTGCAGCATACGGTATGGATTCCCATATGGTTCAGCGATATGTGGACGGTAATGGGTTTGTGCAGAATGAAGGAAATGTTGAAGCTCCGGTCTCCGGCCCGTATCCGGTAAGCTACAGATCAATCATACCGCGGAGGGATGAGTGCAGCAACCTCCTGGTTCCTGTTTGCCTGAGTGCATCCCACATAGCATACGGATCCATAAGAATGGAACCCGTTTTCATGATACTCGGACAGTCGGCTGCAACGGCAGCATGCATTGCTGTCGATGAGAGAAAAAATATCCAGGATATCAATTACCAATCACTCAAAACCAGACTGCTGGAAGACGGACAGGTTTTATCTGCAGATGCACCCTAAACATATCTCTCGTGATCGGAGAAAGTCAATGGCCGGAAATGGAAGACGGACAGGTTTTACATGATTTTCCGTGAAAATCTGCCGGATTTATAAACCTGATTGTGCCAACTGAAATTTTTCACGTACATTTAATTCTGAAATCAATTCGTTTTACAATGACCAGCAGAAGGACATTCATCAAACAGGCTGCGGCTGCAGGAATTGCAGGCACTTTTCCTGGGATGTTTCTCCCGCGGCAGCAGGAATCATCCGGAAAACTCATTTGGGCATACCTTATCCACCTGAGTTATAACATGTGGGAAGACAATGTCCCACCGAAATACAGGGATGAGGATTATAAATGCACCTCATGCCAGGAAGCAAGGGAATGGGCTCACGGATTCAGGCCAAACCTTACATTCGACTATGAGGTATGGGATGCCTTGCTGCCGGAAATGGCAGCGGCGGGAATAAACATGGTTGTCATTGATCTTGGTGACGGAGTGGAATATGAAAGTCATCCGGAAATTGCGGTTAAAAACGCATGGAAACCGGAAAAATTAAGGAATGAACTGTCCCGGATGCGTAAGCTCGGTATAGAACCAATACCGAAACTGAATTTTGCAACTACCCATGATATATGGATGAAAGAATACAGCCGCATGGTTTCAACGGATATTTACTATGCGGTATGCAGGGACCTGATCAGGGAGGTGACGGAGCTTTTCGACAGACCCCGTTTCTTTCACCTGGGAATGGATGAAGAGCTTGCCTCCTATCAGACCAGGTTTGACTATGCAGTGGTCCGCCAGAACGATCTGTGGTGGGGTGACCTGTATTTTCTTATCGGAGAAGTGGAAAAAAACGGAGTCCGCCCATGGGTCTGGTCCGACTATGCATGGCATAAGCCTGATGTGTTTTTCAGGAAAATGCCCCGGTCTGTGCTTCAGAGCAACTGGTACTACTATCAGGATTTTGACCTGAACAAAATGAAGGAACCGCTCAAAACATATGTAAAGCTTTACAATGATCTGGAAAAACACGGCTATGACCAGGTACCCACCGGAAGCAACCATTCCGTCAACGTCAATTTTGAAAGAACTGTGGAATATTGCAAAAAGGTGACAGACCCTTCAAGACTGTACGGATTCATGACAGCACCCTGGAGACCAACACTTATTCCCTGTCTCGGCAGACACAGGGAGGCAATCGCTGAGCTTTCACGGGCCATGAAAAAATTCTATCCCGCCTTCAGATGACACAATAGTTATAATTGATAAAAACCTCTTAACCCATGAACAACAATCTTTTCAAAGCATTGACGCTTGTTACGGCAGGAACGGCGATTGCCGGCTGCAGTTCCCAGCAGAAAAGCAAACAGCCCAACATTGTCTATATCATGAGCGACGATCATGCCTACCAGGCAATCAGCGCATACGGATACGGACTCAATGAGACGCCCAACATCGACCGTCTTGCAAAAGAGGGTGCAATCTTCACCAGGGCATGTGTTACAAATTCATTAAGTGCACCATGCCGTGCAGTACTGCTGACCGGCAAACACAGTTTCATAAACGGCAAGGTGGATAATGTAACCTCATTCAACTGGGATCAGGATAATTTTCCCAAAATCCTTCAGGCAAACGGCTATCAGACAGCCATGATCGGAAAGATTCATCTTGACGGCATTCCCCAGGGGTTTGACTTTTCTATGGTTCTGCCCGGACAGGGGGAATACTATAACCCTGATTTCCTTATCGAAGGCGAGAGAGTGCGGAAAGAAGGCTATGTTACCGATATCATCACCGAAACAGCCCTCGACTGGCTGAAAAACAAACGTGATCCCGACAAGCCTTTCTGCCTTCTTTATCACCACAAGGCACCTCACAGGAACTGGCTGCCGTCCCCGAAATACTTCAACCTTTACGACGACATAACCTTTGAACCGCCGGAAAACTTTTTCGATGACTACAGCGGACGGGGAAGAGCTGCAAGGGAACAGGAAATGGAAATCGACGGCCACGCCATGTGGGGGCACGACTTTAAGCTTATTGTCGGTCCCGACGGCGATTCTACAGGCTTTTACAGGGATCTGAAAAGGATGAATCCCGAACAGAGAGCATTGTGGATGGAGGCCTATGAAAAGGAAAACGAGGAATTCCTTAAGGCGAAACTGATCGGAAAAGAGCTTGCATACTGGAAGTTCAACCGTTACATCAAAGATTATCTCAGAACCATCAAATCGATTGATGACGGCGTGGGTGAATTGCTGGATTATCTTGAAGAGGCAGGCCTGGATGAAAACACCATTGTAATTTACGCATCGGACCAGGGATTTTATCTGGGTGAACACGGATGGTTCGACAAGCGCTTCATGTATGAAGAATCATTCAGAACACCCCTGCTGATGAGGTATCCAAAGGAAATAAAACCCGGTACCGTAATAGACAGGCTGGTCCAGAACCTCGACCTTGCCCCCACCTTCCTGGATTATGCCGGAGCAAAAATACCGGAAGACATGCAGGGAGTGTCCTTCCGCAATCTTGTCGGAGGCAAAACGGACGAGTGGCGTGATGCTGTTTACTATACATACTATGAATATCCGGAGGTCCATATGGTCAAACGCCACTACGGAGTTGCCACGGAACGCTATAAGCTGATGCACTTCTACTTTGACATTGACGAATGGGAGATGTATGACCTGCAGACGGATCCGGCGGAAATGAAAAATATATATGACGATCCGGCATATGCAGAGGTCAGGACCATGCTGCACAACAAACTGGAGGAACTCCGGAAATTTTACGGCGACAGTGATGAGCTGAACGAGAAGTATCTTAACCAATTTCTTGAAAAGAAAAACATAAAGAGATAGGATTATTTCCCGCTACACAGGATTTGAAACAGGAATTGTTTCTGCCGGGGAAAGCCTGCATACCGGAACATATTCCGAAACGCGGCTGCCGGGAAAAAGCAAAAATATCCCGTTGCCATGAAGCATTAGCAAATCAATGACAGATGATTAAAAACACCACGATTTTTGTCCTGTTCCTCTCATTATACGTCTCAATCCTCAAGGGTCAGACAGGGGATGAACTTAATATTTTAAAGAATAACTGGCTTCTGTACAGTGATGCCGCGAATTCATTATATCATCATTTGACCGGCGAAGCATATAAATTACTGGATAAAAGGGCTGAAACCATAAACCAGCTCCGAAGTGCCGGAGACTGGCAGAAAAGGCAGGAAGAAGTCCGCAGGGAACTGTGGGATATTATCGGTCCCTTCCCTGAAAAAACACCCCTGAATGCAAGGATAACAGGAAAGGTCAGGAAAAAAGGCTACAGTATTGAAAACGTGATCTATGAATCATTGCCCGGGCTGCATGTTACGGCATCACTTTTCATTCCCGACAATATCAGGAAGCCTGCCCCTGCGATTCTGTTCTGCTGCGGTCACAGCCATGGAGCCTACAGGCTGGAATATTACCAGCTTCCCCTGCTGAATCTTGTAAAGAAAGGATTTATTGTCCTGGCCTTTGATCCGCTGTCACAGGGTGAACGGCTGCAGTATTTCGACCCCGGAAAGGGAGAATCCCTTATCGGCAGTTCAACAAAGGAACACTCCTACCCTGCCGTTCAGGTTTTTCTTAATTCAAAATCCATAGCCCGCTATTTTATCTGGGATGGAATAAGAGGAATTGATTACCTGGTAAGCCGCAGGGAAGTTGACCCGCAGAGGATCGGAGTACACGGGCTGTCGGGCGGGGGAACGCAGACAGCTTATATTTCCGCACTGGATGACCGGGTTGCGGCTTCAGCACCGGCCGGCTACATAACCGGTTTTCGCAGACTTCTTCAATCCATAGGGGTCCAGGACGGGGAACAGAACCTTTATCATCAGCTGACCAGGGGCATAGACCATGCCGATTATATAGAGCTTAGAGCACCCCGGCCCACCCTCATCATGGCCACAACAAGGGATTTCTTCAGCATCCAGGGAACCCGCGAGACATATGAAGAGGTAAAACGTGCCTATACCATGCTTGGAGCTCCCGGGAACATTGAAATCACCGAGGATGATTGTGGTCACGATTATACAAGAAAAAACCGTGAGGCAATGTATGCATTCTTCCAGAAACATCTGGGATTGCCGGGATCTTCCTCTGAAGAAGAAGTTGATTTTGCCACGGAGCAGGAGCTTCAGAAAACATCCACAGGACAATTGTCAACTTCCCTTGAGGGACTGACTGTCTTCGATCTTAACAAAAGAGAATCAGAACCGCTGCTGGCCGGACTTGAGGCAAAAAGAAAAAACTATCCTGAGGGCCTTTCGGATATTGTTACTTCTGCCGGAAAGCTGTCTGGTTTCATTTATCCTTCCGGGGGCCGGGAACCGGTATTTGCCGGGCGGTTTCAAAGAGATGATTATGCTGTTGAAAAATATTTTGTAAAGGGAGAAGGCAATTACGTCATTCCCTATCTTCTGATTAAGCCCCGAAAGCCAGGAAACAAGGCCGTAATCTGTCTGTATCCCGGCGGAAAACCGGAAATGATTCAGGAAGGAGGAGAGATTGAATGGTTTGTTAGAAATGGCTTTACAGTGCTGGTTCCGGATATTATCGGAACAGGTGAGACAGGACCGGGTATATTCCGGGGAGATGCAGTGATTATGGGTGTTTCAAACAACATGTGGTTCACATCTGTCATAACTGGCAAAAGCATAGCAGGAATCCGGGCAGCTGATATTATCAGACTAAGGATGCTGCTTACCCAAAAGGAAGGGATCAGGGAAGTTTATGGCCTGGCCGTAAAGGAAATGACTCCCGTGATGCTGCATGCTTCGGCATTCGATCAGGAAATAGCAGGAACAGCCCTTGTTGAACCTCTTTCCTCGTACCGTTCCATCGCACTAAATCCCTTTTATCATACAGGCTTTGTCCATAATATTGTAGCGGGAGCCCTTACAGGCTATGATCTGCCTGATCTTGCCGGCACAATTGCACCGAGGAAACTGTTAATGATCGGAACAACTGACGGAACGGGTGAAGGAACCGGTTTGGAGAATACTGAGACGGACCTTGAAGTGATAAGAAACTGCTACCGGCTTAAAAATGCATCCGGACACTTGAGCATAATCCCTGATTACACCGGAGACGGCCTGTTTGAGCAGTTAGCAGACTGGATTAAGTAAGCGTGATAAGCACCGGCAGTTACAGGAAAAGTGCAGGAGAATTTCGCAAAGGCCGGTGATCTGACAGTTTTATTGTCCGTCCCGGCCCGGCCCTATCCGCATCCCGGGAAATTTTCTGCCTGATGCTCACTTTGGTCCTTTCTGAAAAAAGGATATTACAATGAAGATAATCAGATAATTTATATCTTTGATTACAGGAACAATCTGATAAAAAATGAAAAAATACCTGATCTGGTTGCTTACAACACTGAGAATCCTTGTAGGATGGCATTTCCTTTATGAAGGAATTATTAAGCTGATGACACCGGGCTGGACCTCTAAGCTCTATCTGATGGGATCCACCTGGCTCTTCTCCGGCATTTTTCAGAAAATGGCTGAATCCCAGATGATTGTCAGCATTGTGGATTTCTTGAATATCTGGGGTCTGATACTTATCGGGATCTCACTGTTTATCGGCCTTGCTGTCCGTTGGTCATCCATTGCCGGTGCCATCCTCCTACTGTTCTATTTTGTTGCCTACCCGCCTATTCCGGGTCACACTTTCGGCACCGCAACAGAAGGAAGCTATTTGTGGGTAAACAAGAATCTGATAGAACTGGCCCTGCTTATAGTCTTCGCTGCTGTTTCATCCGCTTCCTTCTTCGGAATTGACAGACTGATAAAAAGGTGGAAAGAGGAAAAACCCCATGCTCCGGTTCCGCCGGTTAAAAAGGAAAGCCTTACGCTTCAGCGGAGGCAGATGCTTCGTGATCTGATCTCAATACCCTTCCTCGGAGCTTTCGCATATGCAGTGTACAGGAAAAGAAAATGGGACAGCTATGAACGGAAATTCCTGGCAGAAAACACTGATGCCTTATCCGGAGCAACACTCAAAACATTTACGTTTTCTTCCCTTGATGATCTGAAGGGACAGGTACCCAGGGGAAGCATTGCAGGAATTGAACTCAGCAGGCTCATAATGGGGGGAAACCTCATCGGCGGCTGGTCACATGCCCGCGATCTGATATATACCGATAAGCTGGTAAAGGCATATCATACCGATGAAAAGGTTATGATGACAATGCAGCTGGCGGAGAAATGCGGAATCAATGCAATCCTCACCAATCCGGCTCTTTGCAGGATAATAAACAAATACTGGAAGGAGACCGGGGGAAAAATGAAATTCATTTCTGATGGCGGCGGATCGGAGGAATCGATAAGAAACTCGGTAAATGGCGGTGCCTGTACGGTATATGTGCACGGAGGGGATGCAGACCGACTGGTTTACAACGGCAAGGTTGACCAGATAGCAAAAAATCTTGAAATTATCCGCAGCTATGGAATGCCGGCAGGAATCGGAGCTCACAGGCTCGAAACCATTATTGCATGCGTTGAGGCCGGAATCATACCCGATTACTGGGTTAAAACCATTCATCACCATAATTACTGGTCTGCAAAGGTTGACCTTGAACGCCAGACAACAGTGGATGAAGGTTACAAGGACAATATGTGGGATTTCACTCCCCGTGAAACGATTGAATTCATGAGCAGGCTTGAACAGCCGTGGATCGGATACAAGATCCTGGCTGCAGGAGCAATCCGGCCCGAAGACGGTTTCCGCTATGCCTTCAGCAATGGTGCAGATTTTGTCTGTGTGGGAATGTATGATTTCCAGGTTGTGGAGGACTGCAACATTGCACTTGACACACTTGCAAATGTTAACCGCACAAGACCATGGAGAGGATAATTTCATTACTGGCAATACTGTCTGTACTGGGCGGTTTTCCGGCACAGGCACAAAATATTAAAACCGGATCCGAAAAAAGTGCTTCCGGGTTCCAGTGGCCGGAAGGGAAAAAAATGGCTCTGAGCCTGAGCTTCGATGACGCCCGCCTGACACAGATTGACAAGGGTATCCCCCTTCTGGATCAGTATAATGTGAAAGCCACATTTTATGTTTCACCGAAAGCCATGAAACAAAGGGCTGAAGGCTGGAGAAAAGCAGCTGCAAACGGACACGACATAGGTAATCATTCAATGGTGCATCCATGCTCCGGCAATTTCCAGTGGTCAAGAAACAGGGCCCTGGAAGACTACACCCTGAAGAAAATGCGCCGTGAACTCGATTCAGCCAGCCTTGTGATCATGGAAGTAACAGGAGTCAAACCCCATTCTTTCGGATATCCGTGCGGACAAAAATTTGTAGGCAGAGGCAAAAAGACCAAAAGTTATGTACCCCTTATTGCCGCGATGTTTGAAACCGGCAGGGGCTGGCTCGATGAAGCTCCGAATGACCCTGCATACTGCGATATGGCAAAGTTGTACGGAATGGAACTGGATGGCAAATCCTTTGAAGAAGTCCTGAAAATTATTGAAACAGCAAAAAACCAGGGAGGATGGCTGATATTTGCCGGTCATGAAATGAATGACGAGCAGGCCCATCAGACATCCCTTCTTTCCACGCTGGAAGCCCTGTGCCGCTATGCCACCGACCCTTCAAACGAAATCTGGATTGACAATGTCCACAGTATAGCCAGCTATATTAACAAAAACCGCGCGGGAAACATAAAATGATTTTATGTGCAACTAACCGTTTAAAATCGCTCAAGTATATCGGTCACTACAATTTGTTACGGCATTTCAGTTTATGACAATTGTTTCATTTAGTGCCAGACCTTTCTGTTAATTACAGCCGAGTCAGCTATAAGCATCCGTTTCAATTGATTACATCGGGTTCGGTTATTGCCCATCTATAATGGTTAATAACAGCCGCGTCAGTTATTTCCTGACGGTTCAGTTAAACCAATAAGACAATTTTACTACCAGCCCCCTGTTCTTGTTCATCATGGGATCATCAGCAAAGGCATTCCCGGTATAGACTATAAACAGGTCCGAAACCGGCGCAAAACGCCACTGAAAACGGATATTGGTATTGAGATTGTCAATCTGATTGTTGTATTGAATAAAAGTGGTCAGGAAAAGATTGTTGGTAAAGGTAATATCCAGTCGTGGTCCTATCAGGATAAGTTCTGCACTATTATACGGTTCAGGCAGTTTAATGTCGTTATAATTGGCAGTAATGGCAATACTCCCGTAAGGTTCAACCCTGTAATTAAGGGAGCCGCTTAAAAACAGCCTGTTTCCGTTATAATATCCTCCGTATAAGCCTTCCGCACTGAAATATAATAAATTACGTGTATCGGAATCGAACTTTATACCGGCATTTTTCCAGCTGTATTCGCTTCCGGCAGGTAGTCTGACGCCAAAAGTGTTTGTAGGATCGAATGCCTGACTCAGTCTGACGAAATCTTCGGTTACGGACAGGGTAAGCTGATCCCTGCTCTTCCATCCTATTACATATGAAATTTCTGTCTGCCTGTCCGTCATGCCCGAGGAAGGCTCGAATATGGTTTTGAATTTCACAGCCGGTCCGTGACTCAGTATTTTACTCTCCTGCGATCCGAAGAAAAGATAGGACACAGAAGGAAAGACTTCATAAAATCCTGTTCGTCTGATGTAACCGGTTTCCGCGTTGAAATCAGCCCCCACCCATGCCTGGTCCAGGCTTGCCTTCAGAAACTGTGAGGAATATGTCAGATTGGCCCCGGCAGCCGATGCATCAGCCTTTGCCCCGGGGTAGAGCGACTGGTGATAGAACACTTTTCCCGTCCAGCGGTTATCAGGATTTGCCATATTGTACTCCAGTCCGGTCACCCGGTTGTATTTCATTATTCCTGAAATGTTGTCGCTGTAACTCCCGGTCACCTGTTTGTTGACCAGAAAGGCAATAATACTTGACCTGCTGAAAACATTCCGTTGCAGTATGGTAACCGCATAATTGCTTGAGGGAATGGTATCCCTGGCTCCTGTCTGTATGTCCATTAACCCTATCCGCCATCTGTCGCCAAATCTTCCTGTAAGTCTTAAACCCGCGTTGACGGGCACATTAAGCCCCACACGCCTTGAAAAGAACGGCTGAATACCTGTCCTGCCCAGACTTGAGAACAAATCACTGTTTTCAAGAAAGAATTGTCTTTTTTCCGGATAGAACAATTCAAATCTGTCAAGATCGATCTGCTGCCTGTCAACTTCAACCTGCGAATAATCAGGATTTAATGTAAGATCGAGGTTCATGGATGTTGAAAGTATCATTTTACCGTCGATTCCGGCATTCCAGTCCCATTTCGCAGCCTGGCCGTTTTCTCTCTCGGAAGTAACCTTGGCTGTACCATAGGGAATCAGTGAAAAACGCGGTCCTGCTTTTTCCGGCGGATCCTCCCATACCAGGGTTCCGGTATAGGGAAGTGAGGCATGAGGGAATTGCCGGGGCATGGGAGCCCATGCTGATTTTTCATTATTCTTCAGATCAAGCCGGCCGAAATTAATTCCCCATTCCTTCTCACCTCCGAAATATCTGAGACTTCTGAAAGGAATTGCACATTCCACAACCCACCTGTCATCATAGCTCTTTACTGCTGACCGCCATTTGATATCCCAGTTGTAATCAACCTTTATCCCCTCATACTGTAAACCGTCTGCCTGGGATCCGGCTGCTGTAATCCCGAAAGCAAACCCGTTGGTCTGATCATTGTAAGTGTCAATGAAAAACATGAAATTGTCATTCAGGTTGAATGAAAAATCCCTCTTCATGGATTCCGCCGGCCGTTTACCCGGCGTCGGGTCATAACATATGGCTCCGACATAAAGATTTGTATTGTCATATGTCACATATGCAACAGTCTGGGCAATGGCATAGCCCGTATCCGTCGGAGTCACCCGCTGGAATTTTCCCGTAGGCTCAGCCAGCTTCCAGGCATTCTCATCCAGTATACCGTCAATTGTTATATGCTCATCAGTCCTCATTGCATGAATCCGGTATTTATCCCTGTTCACACCCCTGGTCTGTGCACTCAGGTAACAGCTCAGCCCCAGAATTACTATAGCTGTGAATATATGTCGCAAAAAAGTCATTAATAAATATTGTTGAGATTTTAAAACGGTATTTTTCCCGTGCTAAATATAACAACAATATTCTTTCCGTAATTTCATAACTGATGCCGGCAGTTTCATAACCCTAACGGCTGCGGGAACACGTCCGCACGACAGCGGGAACACGTCTGCACGACAGCGGGCCGGCAGGACCGGAAACCGTGAAGGAGGCCGTTTTGTGAAATGATTAATTGTGTACATTTACAATAATCTGTATTTTACACCGAAGTGTTTCAGAAAATCTGCCGATATGAAAAAAAACCGAAGAAGCTTTATCCAACTTGCAGGAGCTGCCGGACTAAGCCTTGCCGGCGGTAAATATTTTAACCTACATGAAGATATGACTAATAAAAAAACAGGTATGCGGGACAATCTGCTGCATAAGGCATATGATTCCGGATTAAGCGGCACGGAAGAAACAGCTGTAAATCTTATAGGTCCTTATGGACCATGGGCTGCCGGGCTTCTGGAAAAAGACCTTCCTTCCCTTTCATTCCGCCGGAATGAGTTTACAAACTCAGAATCATGGAAGAAGGAAGCAAAAAACAGACTTGCGGAAAGGCTGGGATTCCCGGATATAGGATTAGCGCCACCGGTTAGAAAAACCAGGGAATATAGCTATGACGGCCTTCATATTGAAGAACTTGAATGGCAGCTTCCGTACGGAAGACCGACAAGTGCTCTTTTGCTGAAACCCGCAGGTGCATCAGGAAAGCTTCCGGGGATAATCGCCTTTCATGATCACGGAGGCAATAAATATTTCGGGACCAGGAAAATTACCAGGACTTCGGAAAAACAGCATCCGCTTATCAGGGCACATCAGGAACAATACTATGAAGGAAGGGCCTGGGCAAATGAACTTGCCCGGAAAGGCTATGTTGTACTGGTTGCCGATGCTTTTCCCTTTGCAAGCAGAAGGGTAATGATGCAGGATGTTCCGCCTCATCAGAGGCAGGGCCTGGACGACAATAATCCTGAAAATTCCGGAAATATTGAGGCATACAACCGCTGGGCTGCACAACATGAACATGTAATGGCAAAATCCCTGTTCAGCGCCGGCACAACATGGCCGGGTGTCTTCCTTGCCGAAGATCTGAAAGCTCTCGATATATTGTGCTCAAGAGACGATGTTGACAGCAGCCGTATAGGATGCGGCGGACTGTCAGGCGGAGGAATGAGAACCGTTTTTGCCGGAGGTTTTGATGAAAGGATCAGATGTGCAGTATGTGTGGGATTCATGACAACCTGGAAGGATTTCATACTTAACAAATCCTTCACTCATACATGGATGACCTATGTTCCGATATTGCCGAAAGAACTTGACTTCCCTGAGATACTGGGACTGAGGGTGCCTCTTCCCACCCTTGTTCTGAATGACAGTGAAGACGGATTGTATACCATTGGAGAAATGAGGAAAGCTGATTCGATTCTCCGCGAAATATTCGAAAAGGCCGGTGCTGCATCCAATTATCATTGCTCATTCCATCCCGGACCCCATAAATTTGATATAGCGATGCAGAATGAGGCTTTTGACTGGTTCGATAAATGGCTTAAATAACTACTGCGTTTTTCCATAAGGAAATGAGAAAGATTCTCAGGCATTCACTGGCCCTGTTCCTTCTTTCAGGCCTGATAATATCCTTAGCGGGACAAATTAAATCTCCTGCGGCCGACCTTCTGGTTCACAGAAACCGTTCAGGCAGGATTAAAACCATCAGGTCGGAACGGCAGTGGGAAAAGCAGCGGAAGAATATACTTGAAAATATGCAGGATGTAATGGGTCCATTGCCCGCCATTGCGGCAAAAGTGTCACCGGAGCCGGAAATCACAGAAGAATTCAGTAAAGATGGAATAAGATTCAGGAAAATCCTTTTTGCTTCAGAAAAAGATGACCGGGTTCCGGCATATTTACTGATTCCCGAAGATATTTCCGGACCTGTCCCCGGCATCCTTTGCCTGCACCAGACAATCGTTGCGGGTAAAGCCGAACCTGCAGGCCTTGCTGGCAATCCAAACCTTCACTATGCCCTTGAACTGGCCAGACGCGGATATGTGACCCTTGCACCCGACTATCCCAATTTCGGGGATTATGAATATGATCCTTACCGTAATGGCTATCAAAGCGCCACCATGAAAGGGATATGGAACCATATGGCTGCAGTGGATCTTCTGCAGTCGCTGCCTGAAGTTGATCCCGGCCGGATAGGTTGTATCGGGCATTCACTGGGAGGACACAATACTCTTTTTCTTGCCGCATTCGACAAACGTATCCGGGCAGCAGTCACCAGCTGCGGTTTCAACAGTTTCCGCAAATATTACGGTGGCGACCTCAGCGGATGGAGCCATAAGGGATACATGCCCAGAATAGCAACGGTCTATGACAAAAATCCCGACAGGATGCCTTTTGATTTTCCGGAGGTCCTGGCAGCAATATCCCCACGGGCTGTATTTATCAGTGCCCCTCTCCACGACAGTAATTTTGAGGTATCAGGAGTCTGGGACTGTGTTAATGCTGCAATGCCTGTATATGAACTGCTGAATGCATCAGGGAATATTATCATGATCAATCCGGATGCCCCGCATGATTTCCCTGATGAGGCAAGACAGGCTGCCTATGAATTTCTGGATGAAAAATTAAAAAACGGATCATAGAATGACCCTGCACCGGATAATGACCCGGAACCAGAGAATGACCATTCACCGGATAATGACCCGGAACCAGAGAATGACCCTGCACCGGATGATGGCTCGCAGCCAGAAACCGGACCCGTACCGGTATATAAACCGGTGTAGAAAAACGACCCTGCATCAGGGGAAAATGATAATAAATTTACTGCTAATATGTCTGTACCTGCTTTCCCTGACGGGAGGATGCACCTCAGACCACGGAAAGCCGGTTGTCATCGGGAATGATCATTTCAGCTGGGAAATAAGTCGGGAAGGCAGGAATCTGCATTTTACCGACAGGCACAGCAATATTGACTGGCTTTCCGATGATTCTGCATCATTCTGTGCTTCGGTTGTCAGCAATGGTGTAACACATCATATCAGCTCCCTTGAATCCAAAGGAAAACGTATCATTATGACTTTCGGATCGGCCGGCATACAGGCCGAGATAAAGATTACAGGAAAGAAAAGGGACTGGATAGGAATGCGTGTTGAAAAAATAACAGGGGAAGCAGAATCACTCAACTTCATCAATATTCCATTAAGGCTGGAGGCCATGCCTGATGAACAGTTTGCAGCCTGCGTGCTTTCAATGAATCTTTTCACTCATGTTGAGCAGCTGCCTGCCCTGCAGAGTCATCTCCGGGCAGAATGCCATTCCCGCTTTGGCATGGAAGGAGCTGAGATATCAGTGCTGGGCGTTCCAATGGACAGGATATTACCCGTAATAAGAGAAATAATGAGGGATGCGAAGGATATACCTTTCTCGGATAAGGGAGGGGCTTTCGCACAGCTGGAGAAAGAAGGATACGGATCCTATCTGATGGACTTCGGAAGTCTTACAGAAGAAAGCGTTGACGAAATAATCGATCAATGCAACAGTCTTGGCTTCAACCAGGTGACCTTGCACGGAGGAAATTTTTTCAGGCACGGCGAATTTGAACCTGAGCGTTCCAAATGGCCGGATGGGTGGAAAAGTCTTAAAAGGATAAACGACAGGCTGCACGAAGCAGGAATATCATCTATTCTTCTTACATACACTTTCTTTATAGATAAAAGCTCGGTACATGTTAGTCCTTCTGCGAGTGAGGACCTGGATTATTTCAGCTCCTTCACACTGGCTGAACCCATTGACCGTGATGACACTGAAATAGTTGTCAGGGAATCAACTGCCGGCATATCCCCGGTAACGGGGTTTTTTGTCCGCAACAGCAATTCACTGAGAATAAACGGTGAGATAATAGAATTTACGGGAGTAAGCTCCTCACCGCCCTGGAAATTCACAGGATGCAGGCGCGGAGCCTGTAACACAACCGTGTCTGCTCATGAGGCAGGAGAAAAGGCATATCATCTGAAAGAAATGTTTGGCCTGTTCATTCCCGGACCCGAAACCGGGTTGTTCAGCCATATAGCACAGCGGACAGCCGAAATGGTTGATTCGTGTGGTTTTGACGGAATCTATTTTGACGCCATCGACGGCAATGACCTTCTCGGAGGCAGGGAAAATTCCTGGTATTACGGAACAAAATTCGTTTTTGAAGTAGCCCGACACCTGAAAAAGCCGGTGGGAATGGAAATGTGCGACATGCCTCACCATTACTGGCATTACAGCTCCCGCAGGCAGGCATGGGACCGGCCGGTAAGGGGATATAAAAGGTTTATTGATATTCACCTGGCTGCAATTAAATCGGATGATCACCGTCACGGGGAATGGATGGGCCATAGTCCGGAAATAAACAGGCTGGCAGCTGCTGAAAACGGCAAACTGCTTCTACCCCTTCATCTGGGCTGGTGGGCCAATTACACCTGGAATCCCCCGCAGGTTGAACCCACCTTCCCTGATGACGTGGAATACCTGTGCTGCAAGATGACAGGCAACAATGCAGGGCTGTCAATGCTTGGCGGTGCCGACACGGGAAACCTGAACGCTTATCCGCTGTTCGCCAGGCTTGTCCCCTTAATCAGACAGTATGAAGAATTGCGCCACAGAAATTATTTCAGTGATTCAGTAAAGGCTCTTCTCCGGCAGCCCGGAAAGGAGTTCAGCCTTTTCCGTGACAATGACGGTAAGTGGAGATTCAAACCCGTTTCATATCAGAGGCATAAAATAGCCGGCACCGGTCATCCAACAGCAAAATGGCAGGTAAACAATGAATTTGAAGAACAGCCCCTGAAACTGAGAATAGAAGTTCTCATGTCGGTCACTCCCTATGACGGCAGTGAAAATATTATGCTTTCCGGCCTGCCGGAAGATACAGCTTTCGTGATAAAGGAAAGTGCAAAAGGTGTTACAGGCCGGATCATACCATCTTTCGGGCACAGAGCCGGAGACGGTTCAGGTATTGCCCTGGCTGCACATAATTCCGGACAAGTTCCCCGGGAGGGAGCATGGCTGAAAGCGGAAAAAAGATTTGAACCGGCACTGAATCTCGAAAAGAACAAAGGACTGGGTGTGTGGATCAAAGGGGATTCCTGCGGGGCATTGCTGAACCTTCGTACCGAAAGCCCCAATCATGTATCCATGGGTGCACGTGGCGACCATTTTATCAAAATTGATTTCAGGGGATGGAGATATTTTGAACTGGTTGAAATCGAATCATCGGAATTCAACAACTATATCTGGCCCGATGAATATTTCAATGTGTATAACTCCTATTTCTATACGGTTCATTTTGATAATATCGACAAGCTTCAGCTATGGTATAACAACCTTCCGGCAGGAAAGGAAGTTGAATGTGTCATTGGCCCGGTAAAGGCACTTCCGCTGGTCCCGGTAACCATCCATGACCCGGTAATCAGAGCAGATGAGGAAAGCATTCAGTTTCCCGTAAAGCTGGAATCAGGAATGTACCTGGAGTTTAATTCATTGGAGGATTGTAAAGTTTATGGTTCACGGGGAGAACTGATCAGTGAGGTCAGGATGAAAGGCGAAGTCCCGCTTCTGAGAAAAGGGCTGAATGACATATCATTCGGTTGCAGGGGAACAAAGGATATCAGTTCCCGGGTTCAGGTTACGGTCATAACTGAAGGCAATGCTATATAATCACAGTATAAGATTATTTGATGCTACATAATCACCTCAATCCATAAAATCCACCGCAAACCCATGAAAAAAACAGCATCCATGAAAACAAGAATCAAAGCCATGAAAAACCGGATTACACCTTCTGACGATTCATTTCCTGAAAAATCCGGTCCCCCAGAATCCCCAGGAAAAGCTATTCCCAGGCGTTCTTTTCTCAGGAAAGCGGGAATTGCTGCGGCTGCACTGGGTTTTCACCAGTATGCCTGTTCCCCGGGCAGAAAAAGCGTCCGGACACCGGAGGTGCCGCCTCCCGTTCAGGGATTTGAAAGAAGTCCTGAGCAGGACCGTTCACGTGACTGGATTCCTGTATCAGACAGGAAAATCCGGGTCGGAATAATCGGCTATGGTGTTTGCAGATTCGGAGCCGATTTCGGATTCCAGAACCATCCGAATGTAGAAGTGGTTGCCGTCAGCGACCTCTTTCCCGACAGGTGTGCTGCTCTTGCCAGGGCATGCCGCTGTTCAAAAACCTATCCTTCCCTTGAAGAACTGGTGAAAGATGACGGGATAGAGGCAGTATTCGTGGCGACTGATGCCCCGGGCCATGCCTCTCATGTAATTGATGCCCTGCGCCACGGGAAGCATGTTGCCTGTGCAGTGCCCGCCGTTTTCGGGTCGCTTGAGGATGCGGACAGATTGTTTGAAGAAGTTAAATCGAGCGGACTGAAATATATGATGTTCGAAACTTCCTGCTACAGGCAGGACAACTATTCAATGCAGCATATCTACAGGGCCGGGGGATTCGGAGAGCTGGTCTATTCGGAAGGCGAATACTTTCACTACATGGAACAACCCATTGATTCATACAGGGGATGGCGGATCGGTCTGCCGCCGCAATGGTATCCCACACATTCCAATGCATACCATATTGCCGTCACCGGAGGATCATTCACAGAAGTGTCATGCATGGGAGTCCGAAGTATACTGGATCATCTTAAACCGGAAAACAATGCATATAGAAATCCCTTCGGAACCGAGATCGCCCAGTTCAGAACCAGCGAAGGCGGAGTTGCAAGAATGGGAGTTAGCTGGGACAGTCCGGGTGATGAAGGAGAAAGAGGCAGAATACGCGGACAGCTCGGCTCCTTCTATGGAAAATATGAGGGTCTGGCAACAACTCTTCCGGATACTGAAAGGCCGTCCCTTCCCCCTGGTGTTCCGGCAGGCGGACACGGAGGCTCACATGGCAATCTGATGAATGAATTCGTGATGTCAATAATTGAAGACCGCAAACCCCTGGTTGACATTGCCATGGCACTGAATATGACCGTTGCGGGAATAGTGGCCCATAATTCCGCATTAAAAGACGGCGAACTGATGAAGATTCCGCAGTACAGGCTCTAAGGCCCTGTTCGCGGCTAAGCCAGGATATAACTGCCGGTATCTTAACAGCGGGTCATCCTGAGCTATTCCCATACCCATTCCGGTCCGGAACTGGTGAGTGCCCCAGAAGAATATCAGGGAAGAAAAGACACAAGCGGTCCGTTCTCACCTGCGGAAAGGGAGAAAATAATCAGCTATTCCCGCGATCTGGAAGATAAAATCGTGAAACTGACGGGCGAAGCATTGAATTCCATGACAGCCGTAAAAATCTTTTCCGGACAGGGTATTGCACGTTTTGCCGTAAACCGGAGGATAAACCGTGAGAGAACCACTGTAAATGAACTTGCCTTTGAACTGGAGGGCCCTGTTGATCATTCCGTACCGGTAATAAAGGTGGAAAAAGCATCAGGGCAATTACTGGCAGTTGTCTTTGGATATGCCTGCCACAACACGACATTAAGCTTCTATCAGATCTCCGGGGACTATGCCGGGTTTGCACAGACCGAACTGGAAAAGACATATCCCGGAGCCACTGCAATGTTCTTTGCCGGCTGCGGGGCGGACCAGAATCCCCTGCCGCGCAGAACGGTTTCCTATGCCATACAATATGGGAAAACTCTTGCAGCAGCCGTGGAAACAGTGCTGAGTGAACCAATGAAAGAATTGTCATCCGCTATTGAAACGAAATACTCAGAAATTGAACTGGGGTTTTCCGATCCTCCCCCCACCAGGAATGATCTGCTGCAGGCATTGCCAAAACTGGCTGCAACAAGCTACCCCGGTCCCGGCAAGGCTGAAAATCTCCTGTACAGGCTCGGACAGGGCGAAAAACTTAAATCGTCTTATGACTATCCTGTTCAGTTCTGGCGTCTGGGTGAGCAGAAGCTGGTGATTCTTGCAAGTGAAGTGGTGGTTGATTACTCGGTCAGATTAAAGGAGATACTTGGCAGCGATACCTTCATAATGGCATATGCCAACGAGGGCATGGGCTATATTCCTTCTGCAAGAGTATTGAGGGAAGGTGATTACGAAGCTGAAATATGTCCGAATTTTTCAGGAACATGGGCAGCGGATATTGAAATGAAAATTATATCCGGAGTAATGGAGCTGGCCGGACAAGCAGGAAAATAATCCGCTTTTCCCGGCTTGCTTCAACCTGGCGATACCGGGATATTTTACCGGTCTGCATACCGGCACAGCGAAGCCCCTGAAGGGTATTCACGTTGGTCGCTTCGTCTTCTTGCTGATAAAATGGTTGAGATAAAATACATCGACAACATTTCTCATGAAACCGTACGTCGGGTTAGTTGCAGGATGCAGGTATCATTTATCATCCTTCAGGACTTGAAAGAGCTGCACGGCTTGTTCAATTTATTTTCAGCAGCCATTTCCAGACAGGGGCAATGGTGATTTTAATGCCATTTTCTCTTTTCTCTTCTTCCTGATCCATCGTAAGGATCAGGCCTTCTCCCAGATCATGAAATGATGCAGCTTCTATAATCCCATTGATCTCCCTCGCGATATTATCATCATCAAGCTGATAGCAAACCTGTATAACCCTGACTACCTTGTTCTTTAAGCTAAGGACGAAATCGCATTCATATTTTTCGCGGTGATAATGAATAGTGTATTTTCTCCTCCTGAGTTCAACATAAACCAGATTCTCAAGCTTCCTTCCAAGATTATCGGAAGTCTCAAATGACACAAGATTCAGGAAGGCATTATCAATGCAATATATTTTCTTGTTATTTATTATTTGCTTTTTTAGTGAAGGACTGAATTTTTCAACCTGGAAAAGCAGATAAGAATTCTCCATAAAAGAAATGTAGCTTTTCACCGTATTAACACTGCCAAATCCAAGATTCGTTTTAAGCTTATTGTAGGAAAACAGCTTCCCCGGATTGCTTAACAGCAGTTTTGCAAGTTCCCGGAAGCTTCTTTCGTCACCGATACCATATCTTACTATTATATCCTTTATGAGTATGTCCTCATAAATTTGCTGAATAATTTCCTCCCGCTCAAATCTGAGGTATTCAGGAATACCGCCTTTTACGAAAAAAATATTGAATTCCTTCCTTAAAAGGGCAGATATTTCCGGTAAATAAAAATCCTTATCTGAAAGCTCTATTTTTCTGAAAACCAAATATTCCCTGAATGAAAATGGATACAGAACAATATCAATATGCCTTCCGGTAAGCTTTGTTCCGAATTCTCTGCTTAACAATGATGCATTTGACCCTGTCAATATCACTTTGATCCCCTCACCATGATATCTCCTTATGGCGATCTCCCATTTATCTACATTCTGTATTTCATCAAAGAAAACCACATCAACCTTTTCAGAAAGCTCAAGAAAAGTCTCGTGAACAGCGCCAAAGTCTTCCGAAGTAAATGACAAAAGCTTTTCATCCTCGAAGTTCAGATACGTTTGTTTTGAAGAAAACAGGTTTTCGTTAATCTGCTTCAGCAGAGTAGATTTGCCGGCACGGCGCATTCCGGTAATTATCAGTACATGAGGAGTCGCAGACAGACTGGTTATTTCACCGAGTATTTCCCGGGGAACCGTCTCTTCATACTTTGTGAAACGCAAATTCTGGGGAATTATGACTTTTTTCAATTGCTCACTGGTCATCATAATGCGTGATTAATACACAAAGATATTATATTTTTCATCCTAAATGAACATTATTTCACTTTTTTACTCATTTAAAATGACAATTAATTAATGTAAAGTGATATCCGCTAAATATGGTGCCAGCCTGTATCCGGTTTTGGGGTGAAAACGGAAGAACGTTCAGCAGGTAATCAGATCTGATTTTTAAATTATTCCGACTTGCACGACCTGCATGACCTTTATCTTCGCGTAGGAAAAACCATGTCTGTTTGGGAAAGCTCGGGGCGGTAGTGGCGGAGTGCTATGAGCGGAGAGCGGGGGGCTGGAAGCTATGAGCGGGGAGCGGGGGGCTGATCCGCAGGTTTATTTTTGCCCCCTGCCCTGTGCTCTTTGCTCCCAGCTCCCTGCTCCCAGCTCCCTGCCCCCAGCTCACAGCCATCAGTCAGTCTTTATAAATATACCAGTATGCCAGCGGAATGAAGAACAGACTTACAAATGTTCCCAGTGACATTCCGCCCATCAGAGCCAGAGCCATGGGCCGCTGAAGCTCTGCTCCTATACCTGAACTGAAAAGCATTGGCGCTGTTGATACAAGTGAAGCCATTGCAACCATCACTATCGGCTTTAATCTCCGGGAACCTCCCGTGTAAATAGCTTCTTTTAGCCCCATCCCTTCCCTCCGGAGATTATTAATTGTATCAATCTTCAATATGGAGTCATTGATAATAACCCCCGACATAACTATAAGTCCGATCATTGTCATAATGTTTATAGTACCTCCCCAGAGTTTTATAAGCAAAAGGGCGCCGGCGATATCAATCGGGATCTCAAGTAATACAACGAGCGGTTGCGTAAGCGATTCAAACTGAGCGGCAAGAATAAAATAGAGCAGTAACAGCGCTACTATCAATACTATTGAAAGCTCTTTGAAAAGCCGCTGACCTGATATAAGCACGCCACTGAACCTCACCTCAAATGCAGGATCTTCCGTGACGAGTGCTTTTATCTCTCCCGTGATCTTTGAAGGCGTATTAGTCTCAATATTCATATTTACAGGCACATACTCGCTGTGCATTCCGCCTTTTATGGTCTTGTAATCATGTATTCTCTGTATCTTTACAACTTCACTTACAGGAATCGACCTGTTTGTATTATTCAGGACATATTCCGAGGATATAATTTCGTTTATCTGCTTTTCTTTTCCCGACAGTACTATGGGAAGCAATTCATACGATGCTCTTAATTCACCGATATTGTTCTTGTTCAGCGATGTTTTCAGCGTGTTGTACAGTGTCATCGGATCAATATCATACAAGAGCATTTTGTCTGCATCCAGCCTCAGAAGTATTTTATTCTCCAGCGAAGGCGGAGTAATACCTGCATCCGGCCAGTTTTCCTGAAGCTTATTCACAATACCCGTCATCTGATCAACGGGAGGCACCTTTTTTTCCTTCATCAGGCTCACTTCAACAATAAGTGGCGATTCCGAGGCTGAAAATATCTTTTCAAAAATATTCTGTTGCGGCTTTACATCAATGGTGGCTCCGGGGTAATTATTACTTATAAATTCATAAGCATTTCTCTCAATATCATCACGAAGGGAATAATCGTTTGCTTTCACATAAACCCTTGCCTGAGTGTATGACTGATCATAATCACGGTTAAAAAGGAATTGCTGTTCTCCTATGAATAAATTAGTCTGCAGGGTCAGATTGTCATTGTAATCAACTAATTCCTTTATCCTTCTGAGATTCTCATTAATCTCAATGTTCTCATTCCAGTCGACTGATATCACAATCTCATCCTGCTTTACTGCTGGGAATTTTTCCTTCTCCAAGTTGATAAACTGCCACACCATCAGCAGTATTATCAGCAGGAATGTTATCATTGTAGCCGTACGATATCTGAAGAAGAAGGTCATCCCTGCTTCATACCTGTCTTCCAATCCTTTAAGGCTGATCTTTCTGACAATCTTTGTCAGGAATCCTTCTTTTCCGCTTTTATAAATCAGGTAATAAATAGTGGGAAGAAGTGTTATACCGACAAGAAGCGATACACCCTGGCCGATAACAATGGCTATTGCCTGGTCGTAAAAGAGAGCTCCTGAAATACCACTGAGGAAAATAAGAGGAATAAAAACCGCGCATGTAACAAGTACCGAAGAAATAAGCGGTGTTATCACTTCATTCGTACCCCTGATACAGGATTCAACAAGCGAGAGTCCCCTGTCGATCCATTGTGTTATGTTTTCAATTATAACTATTGAGTTGTCGATCATCATCCCTATGCCGAGTATCAGTCCGGCAAGTGAAATAACATTGATTGATAATCCCGCCACATAGAAAAACAGGAGGCTTATAACCAGCGTTGCAGGTATACTGAATCCTATTATCAGAGGTGATTTGGCATCTTTCAGGAAAAAGAACATTAGAAAGAATGCAAGTATACCTCCTGCAAAAAGGCTTTCCCTGAGATTTGAGATTGAATAATCGAGCAGTCGTGTCTGGTCCTGTGATATCTCAAAATCCATTCGCGGATAATCCTTCCTGAAAATATTGATCATTTCCGCCATCTTTTCCTCAAGGGAAGCCATTCTTGCTGTCGACTCCTTGATTATCGCGAGAGAAATTGCTCTTTTTCCATTAGAATAATACAATCCCGCCGGCCTCGCCTGCCGTATTCCTATATCGGCAAAATCCTTGAGCTGTAAAAGCCTGTCACCTGATTTTATATAGATATTCCTTACATCCTCGGGATCCTTCAGATATGAACTGAACTCGAGGTTGTACAGGTATTTTCCGTCCCTTACGAGTATGCTGCCTATGTTGATATTATTAAGACTTACCGTCCGGGTAATATCATTCTCCGTTATACCCAGACCATGCATCTTTTTGCTGTCGGGACTGATATAAATCTCCCGTTTTATCTGTCCCGTGATATCGGCCATACCCACTTCAGGCAACTGTTCAATTCTTCTTTTAATGACAGTCTCTGCAAATTCGCTCAATTCAATGAACTTCTCCTCACCCGCGTTTTCATCCGTAAGTGTTATGTTGAGCAGAAAGACCGGTATATCCGTGGCGCTTGCCTTTATTATCCTTGGCCTCTCAAGGTCGCGCGGGAGGTTGTTCATGGCAGCGTCAATCTTTTCGTTTACTTCCATGAATGCAAGATTGACATCATTGCCGAACTTAAACCTCAGCCTTATATGCGCGCTTCCGTTTCGTGATTCGGATTGAATATCATCGAGACCCGGTACCTGAAGTAGGTTCCTTCGTAACACGCTTACCACAGTGTTCTCAATCTCTCTTGCGCTTACATCAGGCCGTGATATGGCAACGGTGATCTCAGGGATATCAATATCCGGCATCAGTGATACAGGTAATCTGAGAGAAGCAACAATCCCTAGCAGGATGAGTGCAAGGAAGGTCATTGTTACTGCTACAGGCCGCGTTATTAGGAATCTTACCATTTTCTTTGTTTTGCAGGTCTTGCAGACCGCTATTTGTTTTTATTTGTTGACTGTAAGTACTTCATGAAACTGCTGATACTGTTGATCAATCGTTGGCATAATTCCACTATTTGATAATAAATTCCTACTCTCCCTGACTTGCATGACCTGCACGACTTGCATTACCAGCAGGACTTGCATTACCAGCAGGACTTGCACGACTTGTACGATCAATTTTTCCTAACATTATGGGCTGATACACCACCAAACCCACTACACTGAATACCAGCCCCCCGATCGTGCCTGCTGCCAGAGCAAACCAGAATCTTTCATCCCTTCCGGTAAGAAGAAAGGGAATAAGCCCTACAATTATCGATAGCTTCGTAAGTATTATGGGAATAATCTTGCCATTGAATGCTTTTAAATATGCAATACGTTCGGGAAGAGCAGGTTTATTCCGTCTTAAGCTGTTGAAATCATTCAGTATATAGAGTGTCGCGTTCACGACTATTCCGCACAGCAGAATGAGCGCTGCAAAAACACCTTCATCTGCATTTATCCTGAAAATATGAAATGTGAGAAAGACGCCGATAAATGAAAATGGGATCAGACTGATAACCGTGAAAGGCTGTCTGAACGATTCAAGAAGAATGGAACAAATAAAATATATGATAAGTATCACAAGAAAAATAAGGTGATAATTCGCTTTTCCCTGGTCCCACGAAAAGCTGTATGATTCACTCTGTGCCGTGTAACCGAGTGGAAGCATTGAATTTGTCTCGTCAATATTTCTCTGAAGAATAATATTTCCAAGTTCATAATTGCCTATGAAATCATAGCCTACTGTAATAACATACTGTTGATCCTCACGGCTTATAGTATTGTCAGTTACTTCTGTGCTAACGGTTGAGAAATCCTTCATCTTGACACTCTTGTCCGAATGTGTTCTGACCGGTGTGTTTATAAGGTTCCAATAATCATATTCATAAGCCTGAAGGGCCCTTATCGAAACAGGCGCCATAAAACCATTTATATATGCAGTATGAAAGGGAGATGAGCTTCTTGAATATCTAAGCGCTTCAGAATAGGCCAGCGCAACATCCGAATTGTTTTCCGTAAGGTAATATTTATCCATATCAAGCCTGTTCCTGTAGACTTTCCTTGTGGATCTGATAATATATCCGCTTGCTCTGGTACCAAGCAGGTAAACATCCTTTATCCTGCCCCTGCCGCTTTCAATGAGCCTTTCCTTTAAAGCGTCTGCATAATTGTAAAGCTCATCATAGTTATATCCTTTCATGGCAACAGAATAAGTTGTACGGATATAGTCGCTGTAAACCTGGTTGCTGAATGCCTTTCCCACCCCGTAAACCGATGCATGATAGCTGCCAATGCTGTTCATATAATCTTCAATCTTTATTTTAAGGATGAAAGGAAAGATTGAAAAATCATGTTCCGGCCTGAAGTTAATATTAACAATTGCACTCTCTTCACTGTAGATACTGGTTGTGAACATTTCTATCTCATCATAAGCAGCCAGCATATTTTCGAGCCCAATGCATACATCATTAATGTCTTCTATGACAAGTCCCTGCTCACTTAGTCCTATGTTAACGGTCAGACGCGTTCTCTGAACCTCTTCAGACCCTCCGTAGTAAAAATAAAATCTGCTGTTCTTAACCTTGTCGTTAAATAGTCTGAATGTGCCTCCAAGCGCCTTATTTATGACAGGTTTAACTTTCTGGACATATTTGCTGTTACCAAAAGTCTTATTATAGAGCTTCCCGAACCGTGTAAGATCTTCTTCCCTGAACTGCCGCGAATGGTCTTTCGGCAGTGAGTCAGGCATATAGAAAACAGGAAGACCAAAGATCAGGATCGCGGCAATGATGAACACAGTCCGGTAATGAATTATGAAATCAATGCTCCGGAGATAATGCTTCGAGATTTTTACGATTCTTCTTTTTCTTCTTATTACAAGTGCATTATATTTTGGGGCAAGCCTGATCTTTGTAAGAAGCGAGGGAATGAAAAAGAGAGCCACTGCCAGAGAAACACTGAGGTTAATTATAACAACAGCCGCAAAATCCACCAGGGTAACTTTTGAGGCTTCATCGAGAAAAAATATGACGACCAGCGCTCCGATAGTCGTGAGTGTTGCCGCGAGAAGTGAGATGCCCACCTTCCTGTTCCCCTGATACCTTATATGATCGGTCATCACTATCGTATTGTTAATGATAATCCCAAATGAGACCGTTATGCCGGCAAGAGAATAGAGATGTATCTCGAGTTTAAAGAAGTAATAGAATATGAATGCAATGAAGATATTGGCCGTAAGGCTTATAGCAATGATGAGCAGGTATTTTGTTTCGCGGCTTATTGCCAGAACAAAGAGCAGAAGAAGTATAACAGAAAGTATTGCACGGAAAATATTCTTCGAGATCTCTTCTTTAATGAAAATAGTATTATCCAGGGATGTTCTGATGCTGTAACCCGGCGGAAGTTCTTTTTTTATCCTTTCAATCTCTGTCTTTACGGCATCTGCAACTTTTATATTATTGACATTTTTCCCTGCATTTACAGTGAGGTTTACCGTGTTAAGTCCGTTTATCCTGTAATAGCTATGTGGCCGTTGATCTTTCAGCTTTATCTTTGCAACATCAGTAAGATGAATAATACGGCCGGATGACTTTGCAACAGGAATGTCTTCCCATCTGAAGGTTTCTTTGTTATTGCCTGTAAGTGTGAGGTAAGTCCGTTTAGCCGTTCCTCCGGCCACGGTTTCGGTGGCTCCTCCTATTTCGAGTTCAAGAAGAAAATTATCTATTGCTTTGCTTATTGATGATGAACTTACTCCTGTTGCCGAAAGTTTATCCTGATCATAGATTATCTCCCATTCGAGGGGTGTTGCACCGTAGATATTCACACTGTACACCCCCTCAACAAGTGATATGGCGGGCTTGATCTGCTCTTCTGCAAGAGTATAGATATATGATGCGCTTGCATTTCCGTTTATCTGGAAGCTTAGTATGGCAGAGCCTGCCTGGTTGGACGGCATATTCATTGAAATGACAGGATAGGAAACCTTTTGAGGCAGTCTGCCGCGTGATTCCCTCATGAGTGATGCGACTTCAAACTTTTTTGCTCTCAGATCAACATTTTTATCAAATTCAACATTTATCTGCCCGCTTTCATTATTTGTTATTGAAGATATTTTCTTAACTCCGGTAACTGTCGACAACACTCCTTCCAGCACTGTTGTGACATCC
Organism: Bacteroidota bacterium; assembly: GCA_029547705.1. GTDB lineage: Bacteria > Bacteroidota > Bacteroidia > Bacteroidales > VadinHA17 > LD21. The sequence continues at coordinate 41,277 of JAKPOU010000002.1, forward strand.
TGTTCAACAACCCTGACCGGAGCTTCAGGCCAGTTCCATGAAATTGTCAGAGAAGGAAGATAACGTGTAGGATTAAGCTGAACGGAAAGCAAAGGGATCATTGCCGCACCTGCAATGATCAGCATTACAAATAGTATGTTGACTGTGAATGTGGAGAAGAAGGTACTGTATTGAGGCTGGTTTTTCATTCCTCCCTCACGATGGTTTCATGTGCAAGGTTGACATTTCCTCTGACGATAACCAGATCACCGGCATCAAGTCCTTCCTTTACGGCAACACTTGTACTGTTCTCAGCCTCAACAGTGACATACTTCCATATTGCCAGTGAGTCCTGGCGTACAAAGATGACATCTCTTCCCTGTCTGATTACAAGAGCTTCTTTAGGCACCACGAGACGGTCAGGAAAGGGTTTCCGGATGACTACCTTAACGTTCATACCGTCGATGAGCTTTCCGTTATTCCGGAACCGGGCTTTAACCTTCACCATTCCGCTTTCATCTACCTGGGGATTTATCTGTGTTATCCTGCCCTCCAGGAGGGTACTGTCATTAATGAACGGGATAATACCCACGGGCATATCCTTATCAATAAAACCATATTCCGATTCTATTACAGGGAACTCCACCTCCATCACCTCATCAAAAATAACTGTACAAAGGCTTTTATAATTCTGGGAAGGATTCCAGCGCGTGGCTTCGAGATTTGCCACAATACCGCTTATAGGGGCATTGACGCGTGTATTGTTGTAATTATATTCTGCAATCGCGAGGGCAGTTAAAGCATCATTAAGACCGCTCCGGATCCGCGAATTCCTGATTTTATCTGCCGAAAGGCCTGTTGTGTCAGCCGCGTAGTAACTGCT
>JAKPOU010000004.1 GCA_029547705.1 Bacteroidota bacterium
AGCTGCTGCCCTCAGATCAGGCATTACTTTCAACGGATAACCATCCGATACTGTCTTGCCATCTATCGTCACACTGGCTGTTATCGTTACTGTTCCTACTCCCTTTGCCGTTACCTTACCATTCTCATCAACACTCGCCACCATAGGATTATTGCTCGTATAACTGACCTTCGCATTCCTGATATTGTAGAAACTGTCATCCGACAATGCTGCCGTTACACTAGTCTGTACCGTATTGCCCGGCCTTAATACTACCTTCCCGCACTCAGCTACTACTGTCCTGAGTACCGGATTGTAGCGACCACTCATCCTTGCCTCTACCTGACCTCTGATGTCCTTCGACGATGCACCTATCTCAAATATGTATCTCCCCTGGTCAAAGGTAAGCCTCTTATTGGCCGTATCCCAGAACCATAGATCCGAACAATCGATATCTATCGATACCCTCTTCGTCTGTCCCGATGCTATCGTTACCCTCTGGAACCCTTTCAGCCTCTTGATAGGCCTCTGTAGTGATACTGGACTATCCGCTGTCTTTACATATATCTGTACTATCTCATCTCCGTCAACATCCCCCGTATTCTTTACATCAACACTTACTGTTATCTTATCATTGGGGGTGATGGAATTCTGGCTGATAGCAAAATTACTGTATTCAAATGTCGTATATGAAAGACCATAACCAAATTCATACGAAACCGGCTTGTCGAAATACCAGTAGGTCCTTCCGTTCTTATTATTTCCGCCTCTCAGATCATAATCGGTGATCGGAGGCAGATCATTTAATGACTTGTACCATGTGGCATTCAGCTTGCCTCCCGGATTAACTTCTCCGAAAAGTATTTTTGCCATTGCCGTACCCTGTGCCTGCCCGTTAAAGCCTGTCCAGATTATCCCGGCTATATTAGGATTATCCTTGAACTGATCAACTTCAACCATGCCAAGTGACTGAATTACAACAATTGTATTTGGGTTTACTTTTGCAACTGCATTAATAAGTTCATACTGGTTACCCGGAAGTCGTATGTCGAACCTGTCAGATTCTTCATTAGCGGTCCTGTCATCTGTTCCAACAAAAACAAGAGCAACATCTGACGAAGAGGCCAGACTGGTAACTTCTTTGTCAATTGGTGCTCCTTCGGGTGCACGAAATACAAACACCAGATTCTGCGGGCCGGTCACACCCAGGGTATTCAGTTTAGCAGCGACAGGTCTTGTTCTTCCAAAACCTCCGAATCCGCCAAAACCTCCTGCAGCCTGCTGATTACCAGCAATTTTAGCAGTAGCAACAAGATTACCTGTTGAGGAACCAAGTCTTACTTCGATTATTCCTCCGTCAGGATTGGAAACATTCAGATTGAATCTTATCGAATCAACATTAGTAATATCGACATTATTATACTGTGACCAGGTTCCATCATTTATTCCTCTCATTGTAACACTCTGTCCCTGTCTGGCTCCGACGACTATCCCCTGAGCAGCGGCATCAAATTTAGATGCGTCAAAATCTTTAACAGATCCATCTTTCGTTACAGTTGAAAATCTGACCAGTGTGAAGAATTCGCTTGTTCTCGATGTATTCCCACCTGAATTATAAGCTACTTCAGCTTTGATATTATTCTTTTCAAAATAATTCTTTATCCCTGCCAGAGGAGAAACCCTGTTAGCTTCTTCGGGCCTTCCTGAATATGGCCCAAGTTCCACTCTGTCGGCCTGCGGACCGATCACAGCAATTTTCTTAAGAGCATCTGTCTTAAGAGGAAGAGCTTTACTGCCGGTTCTGGCAACAACATTGTTCTTTAAAAGGACAGGCGTTCTTGTTGCTATTTCTTCAGCAAGGATTACATGTCCGGGCGAATTTATTATACTCGGCTGAATTCCGGAGTACGGGACTTTGCTTTTCGGATCAAACTCACCTATTCTCATCCTTACCGTGAACATGTTTGTAAGGGCAATATCCATATCTGCTTCGGTTATCAGGCCCAGTTTTATTGCTTCCAGAGCGCTTGTCTGGTATACGCTGCCGCAATCGGTATCAACTCCTGACTTTAGTCCCAGAGCTGCAGCCTCAGCACCGGTCTTTACATAAAGATGCCCGGTGTAGATATCCTGTATGGCTCCGCAGTCTCCTGTTATATAACCGTTCAAACCATATGTTTTCCTTGCTATAGTATCAACAAGAAATTTACTTGCCGACATCGGTACTCCATTTATGGAATTATAACACGTCATGATTGACGGCAGGTTATACTTTGTAATAAGGTTTCTGTAAGGTACAAGGTAGAATTCTCTCATATCCCTGTCATCCATATCAGAGCTTCCGGTATGACGATTGAATTCAGAGTTATTGGCAAAATAATGCTTGCCGCAGGGTACTGCTTTAAGATAAACAGGATCGTTCCCCATGAGGCCCTGTATAAAACCTTTGCCAATCTGGGAAACAAGGAAAGGATCTTCACCGAATGATTCCCCGGTCCTTCCCCATCTGGGATCTCTGACGGGTTCAATTACCGGTGACCAGTACGTAAGAGTATAGATAACATCATGATTAAATCCTCTGGCTTCGTCAGCGATGGCAGATGTTTCCAGTTTCATTAATTCAGGATCCCAAGATGATCCCAGTGCAACACTGTTCGGAAAAGATGTTGCAGTTCTTCCCGAAATAAAGGTTCTGCCCATTACTCCGTGCAATGCTTCTCCCCATACATCATAAGGATTAATGCCTAACCGCGGAACTGCAGGCATTGTATTGCCTAGAAGGCTCTGTTTCTCCTCAGGTGTCATTCTTGACACCAGATCGGCTGCTCTTTCTTCAAAGGAGTATGCCGTATTGAGATAAATCGGCTTTTTGACCGGATTGCTTCCGGGCATGAAGGCCATAACTACGATGCAGGAAATCAATAATATTCCTGACCGCAAAAAGAATTTTTTCATAGTACTTTTTTAATTAAGTTGTTATTCAGATAGTTCATTAACTCACTAATCCACTTTTTTATTTCAATCCATTATTCAGGAAATGAATATAGTCATACGTAACTTCAAACGGGGTTTCAGGTTCGCGTGGCTGCTGGCCTCCGGGCATTCCCGGAATATTGCCGAACCGTGATGACATCGGAACTCCGTTGCAGACTATCATACCTGCTTTCACATCCTTCAGCATTGCTTCACCCTCACCAACAGCAATGAACTTTTTACCGTCCGGAGAACATGATGCCTTGAACAGGCTGCCTTTTTTCTCAAAACGTAAGAATAAAGTGTTGTCATCCTTTATTATGTCGTTCAAACGCAGGGTGGCAGCATTTTTCTGATTTCCGTTTTCCTCGATTACAAGCAACAGTGACCCGGCCGACTGACCTCCAGTACCACCTCCGCCAAAGCCCATACGGCCTCCTCCGCCTGAACTGTAAACCAGTTTTACATAGTTATCATCATCCTGATAAGCTATCAATCCGCCATTCTGCCCGAATCCCGACGGACGTCTCGAAAAGATCATCTTTGATGTAATCGTCCAGTCTGTATTAGCGCTTTGTAAAAGTATATTCTCGGCATTATTGCTCGCAGCCTGAATGTCCCCTTCAGCGCTTGTTATGACAATAGTTCCGGCTTTTTTTGTCAGGCTCCAGTTTGCAGGATTTTCCCTGATCCAGCTCCAGTGTTTGCCGAGAGTTGCAGTGGTAAACTGATCTGTTACTGATCTTACACCAAAATTCACATAATATTGATTCTTTTCTACGGTTACATTGTCAGCCAGTGTAATAACTGCCGTTCCCGGCACTCCAGCAGCCTGAATGATGTCGACTGCAATATCTTTCCCGGCAGCTGTAGCGCTTACCTGTGGTCCTTTCGAGGCAGCTGTCAGAAGATAGCTGTAACTGCTTGTTCCCGGATTGAATCCTGTGATCTTTTTCCCATTGACTGTAATAGCTGCTGCCCTCAGATCAGGCATTACTTTCAACGGATAACCATCCGATACTGTCTTGCCATCTATCGTCACACTGGCTGTTATCGTTACTGTTCCTACTCCCTTTGCCGTTACCTTACCATTCTCATCAACACTCGCCAC
>JAKPOU010000035.1 GCA_029547705.1 Bacteroidota bacterium
AAAAGAAGCTGAGCTATCAAGGTGCACCAGACCTGTGTGTAAATCGCATTTACATTCTCCCCGTAGAAATAATGCAACTGAAAGTTCTGCTTCATTTTCTTGAATAGCAGCTGTCGGGTAAAGGACTGGCGCGGTACCAAAAGGCCCGTTTCCAGCCCCTCCCCATCAGAACCACTCATGAAGTTTTCCCTCAAGCGGCTCACCCAATGAGATTCTTCGTAAGGTTTATGTGTCCGGCAGGTCATAGCGTCGACTTTCACTTGTAAGCATCTACGTTACCCAAGGGATGGATTTTCCAATCCCAAAATAAACCGAGTACCCCGTAGAGATATTCGTTACTCCACCTTCGCCACCCTACACTACGCTTTTGTCGCCGTTTTCGCCTTGTAAGCAAAGTCCGCACTTTCATCTCAAGGTAGTCTCTAACCTCGCTAAAAGCCCGGTTAGAGTTACCAACCCGGAAGTAATTGACCCATCCGGCAAGTGAAAGGTTGAGCCTTGAGATAATATCTTTGGCTGAAGTAGCTCCGCCATTGTTGATAATCTCGCGGATTTTGGCCTTTATAGCTTTGCGGGCCTTCTTGTTTGGGGTCAAGAGAATAAAATGTCCGGTTCTCTGCCTGTTCGTAACTCGGCGGAAATCAAAGCCAAGGAAACTGAAAGATTCTTCTTTGAGGATGTCCACCACCTGTGTTTTCTCTTCGTTAAGAGTAACACCAAGGGGAACAAGCTGTTCTTTGAGTCGTCTGAGCGCCAGCTTATCCCATCCACTTTTGGTGTGGTGTCCGCTTACAGTAATCACAATATCATCGGCGAACCGGTGATAGTTTACTGCCTCATAGTCTCCCTCGGCTGTCTTCCTGCGTATGCTATCGAAATACCAGTCAAGATCGTTCAGATAAATATTCGCTGCCAGAGGACTGAATGGGCCTCCCTGAGGAACCCCGATCTTCCCGGCAGTTTTGATTATCTGTTTAACGAGTCTCATAACTTCAGGGTCCTTAACTCGTCTTGCTATCTTGTCCAAAAGCAAGGAATGCTGAATTGAATCGAAAAAACTTGTCAAATCAACATCAATTACCCTGCTCATTCGCCTTAACACACTACGTCTTACTTCCGCCAAAGCAAGATGCGGCGATCGTTTTGGCCGAAACCCGTAAGAGTTCGGGCAAAAATCAGCCTCAAATATGGCTTCAAGGATTAACTTCAAAGATCCCTGTACAACCCGGTCCCGGATGGTAGGAATTTGAAGTATCCTTGTCTTTCCCTTACCCTTCGGTATCTCAACCTTTCGGTACTTTTGGGGTTGGTAGCAACCCGAGAGAAGATCATCTCGTATGGAAAGGAGAAACTTATCAAGACACTCCGTCTCAATATCGCTGAAGGTCAAGCCGTCGGTGCCCGGGGCACCTCCGTTTCTCTTTGCAATCCGGTATGCCTCCCTGAGTGTTTCCATCTTTGCCACGTGGACAAAAATACCCCAAAAGCGATGCGTCTTGTCTGACTTCGCCTTACGGTATATCCGTCGTCGCAGATCCTGCAGATTAATAAGTGCCTTTGTCATCTCACTCCTGCCTCAAATTGAACATACGGATTACTCATCAGTCCGGGCCCTTCCCTCCCGGCACGTTTTGCTGCATGCCGATCATCAGTACTACGACCCGATCCGTCACCCTGATACCTGCAATCCCATTTCCCACTCAAGGTTATAGGGACTGCCTTCTCGGCGATATTTCTTCGCCGGGTATCGAGGGCTTCTCCAGTTTCCACATAACCCTTCACTCCATGCCACCGCTGATACCCCGCCGGTGAGAACTGCCGCATCAGACTCTTTTCGGACAGCTCTTGTTGCTTTCGCACGTTATCGACCGTCTCAGCCACCGGAATTAAGTGTAACGAGGCTACTTCTGCGTTCACTGCACGTTGCAGCCTGGAGTGTTGCTTGTTTCCCATATTTGAAACAATGTCGGAGGGCTTCACCGCCTTAGTTTCCTCCGGCGGTGCCTCCCAAGCTACGGAGCTCGAGTCTCCTGACCCCGGTCGGACTTTCACCGACTGGGTTATGTGTCCTTCGCTGGACACGCCGATGCCCCATCTTTTTTTATACAGGAACGCTATTTCTTCTGCCGTGATCTCAAAATTATTACTCAAAAATTCATAATACCGGTTCTGGTCATCCTGATAACGAACCCTTCTTAAACGAAGCTTTTGGATTTGACGCGTATTCTTCTTTCCGGACTCATCTTCGGGATTATATTCCATCTCAATAATCTCATCACCAAGAACCTTTGCCTGCCCCTTTTTACGGTAATGTGTCCTTAAGACTTTAATAACTGTAAATACTGCACTCTTTTTCATCCGGGTGACAAAATATACATCTCTTTGGGTCCAGAGTGCAAACTGATGATAATAGTTATATGCCCGGTCAAAGACAATCATGCTGTGGGAAATTAACTCAAGGCTCTTTAAGAAGTATTGATCATGAACCTTTGCCTGGGTGATTTTAATAAACCGGCCAACCGATTGAACTGCATCTACCAGCATGTGAACCTTTAACCCGCCCTTCTTCTTGCCGTCTCCCTTAGGGTTGCGGCCAACACCCTTCAATATATCACTGAACAAGCGGATAGTCGTGGAATCGATCAGTAATACCTCTTTAAATGTCAAGCCAAAGGTTCGGCTGTCCGACAAAAAACTCTGATAATGCCTGACAAGGGTAAAATACAGATCCTCAAAAAACTCATGGCTCCTGTTTCGCAATCCATCACATGCCGTACTTTTTGCAGGAGCTTGATCCACACCCAGGTGATTAAGCTTGCCGCCCATGGCACGCAGGCCTTCGCATATCTCAGTCATCGAATCGCAACGGCTGAGTATCCCGAACAGCATAGTGAAAAGTTGCGTCCTGGTCTTGAATGATTTGTAGTAATAATCACTCTCATGCTTTCTTATCAGACCATTTATATCCACTTTTTCCACCAAATTCATTATCTGTTTGAAAATCGGCTGTCCGACAAATTTTATTTCATTGTAAATCTATAAATTGTCTTTGTTTTAACATTTACACCGGGAGTTATTTCAGTTGATGGGAAATTTGGATGATTTGGACTATCTGGAAAATGACTTGTTTCAAGACAAAACCAAGACTTATTCTTTGTTACATAAAATTGTATTCCAGGTTGATCGGTTATCACTTCCATAATACGACCGCTATTTGGATCATGAATTATTGCATCCACTTCTTCTATATTATCAAGCACAAAATTGTGATCGTAACCAAAACCTAATGTAAGTTGTTCGCAGTCCTCATTTATTCTTTCTCCGATTGTGTGTGGTGTTGTGAAATCAAATGGAGAATTTATTACTGGGCGAATTTCTCCCGTAGGAATCATTTGAGAATCAATGGGAGTAAAAGATGAAGCTCTCAAAAGTAATAAATGATTTAATACATCACTATTTCCGGCACCGCGAAGATTAAAAAATGTATGATTCGTAACATTGACAATTGTTTTTTTATCAGTTTTATATTTATAGTCAATAATGATCTCATCATTATTTGTCCACGAGTAAGTGACGCTTATTTTTACATTTCCAGGAAACCCCTCTTCCATGTTGGGGCTTAAATAGCTGAATTTGACAGATGGCCTTTTACTATTTTTATTGATTTTTGTGTCCCAAATGACGCTATGCCATCCATTTGGCCCGCCATGTATTGAGTTTTGGCCATTATTTAAGTTCAGTTTGTATTCAATATTGTTAAGAGTGAATTTGCCATTTGCTATCCTGTTTGCATATCTGCCAATTGTAGCACCTGCAGATTTGCTGCCACTTAAGATTTTCTCAAAGGTTTCAAACCCTAATGCTACATTATCCATATTGCCATATTTGTCAGGAACAACTATACCAGTAATTCTTGCACCATAGTTAGTTAATGTCAAAACACTGCCATTACTATTTCTTAAAGTTATAAGCAAAACATTTTTTTCAAGATATTTGCCAATGTGTTCTTGTTTTACCTCTATTTTTTCCTCTTGAAAATTACTGCATGAGTAAATAAATAGAAGTATCAAAATCAGTGCGGTTAATAGATTCGTTTTCATAATTCAGTAATTCAGACTTTTTTTTTAAGAAAATAAAATATTTGGTAGTTGCAGTCTTCTTGATTATGGGTATTAAGTTGAGACAAAAAATATGCTTCAAATTACCATGTTAACATCCAAACAGATTAGGCTTTTTGCCTCAATTCATTCCATCGGGCTAGTTGATAAACCTTTATATTCCTTATAAAAGAAACAGTAGCATTATAACTACTGTTCCTAATAAAAAAATTTTTTTGTATTTATTGAAAGGTCAAATAATTGTAGTCTTAAACTGAATTAATTTTTAACTATTTTTTCTGTGAATTTACCATTGTAACCAGTAATTTGCAAGATATATATACCTTTTGGCAAATCATAACCGGCATCATTGGTCCCGTCCCAAAAGATGGTATACTGACCTTCTTGAGTATATTTATTTGCTAATACTTTAACCTTTTTCCCAAATGAATTGAAAATACTTATCTCCAATTTCTGAGCTATATCCACATTATATTGAATTGTAGTCCCATGTTTAAAAGGATTGGGAAAGTTCTTGGAAATAGTTAATCCGACTGGTTTTTCAGCTACACTTTTAACTGTTTCTATACCTTTTTTCTGTAACCAGATTGCTTTTTTGTCAGGAAAAGCGTTAAGATCTCCTACTGGCAATCCGTCATCCGCTGCGGTGTAAGAGATTGAAGAAGTTGAATAGCCTACATCCCATTCATAGGGATAAATTTCCGAAAAATTATTTGGGAAAATCCCCGCTTTAGGATATTTTGCCCACCACACGAGAAATTCATATAAATTGTCAGATGATGAAGTGTTATGAAAAGTCAATTCTTCACGAAAAAAAGCTTTATCGATATCATTACCTAGAAAATGGATGATTGCACTACTTACAGGTGCAGGATCAGCAATAGAATCGCCTGGAGGGGTTTGGTTGAAATAATCTACGAATTTTTGCTCATGGTATATATTATTATTTCTCATTATAATAGTTGCAGAAGGTAATACCACAGAAAGGCTGTCATGAGTTATGACACAAAAATTTTTAACAGGTTGTGTTTGTTCTGATCTCCATCTAGCAGTTAATCTATTACCATAGATCATTGGATTTGCAAATATGTTATTGGTAATTATTGCTGTTCTTGTTTTACCAAGTTGTACGCATCCATGATAACCCTGCATGTTGATTATTGAATTATGATCCATTTTGTAATAATTTATGACTGGAGCCATATTTCGTAAAAATCTGTCTGTAAGGTTATAGAAAGTACTATTCTCAAATACAATTGTGTCTACATAGTTTGGGGCTCGAACATCAAGGGCTCGGCCATTTCCGCCTACAGATATCCAATGACCCAGATTACCGAAAATACAATCAGTAACATATATCTTTGTGCCATCCACCAGGGTCCGGATTGCAGCACTTAGATCATTAGTTATCCAACAGCCTTTTACAATGAATCTGCCGTTTAATCCACGCATGTTGATTGCTCCACTTACAATACTCCCATTGGTATGTTTGCCGTCAAATTCTATATTTTCAAGAGTGAGGTTTTTGTACGCATTAATAAATGCAGATGAAGTCCCTGCACTGCTAAGGGTATGCAATATTAGAGGTTTGGGGCCAGGACCTTCCTCCGCACGGATATGCAAATTAAAATCTGTAGCATTTATTGTTGATGTTGCAAGATAGACTTGTCCTCGCTTTAATTCATATATGACATCCTTATTAGTAGCTCTGTTTACGGCATCATCCGATATTGCTTTGTATATTTGGTCATAAATTAATTCACCGTCAGGAGGAATAATCCCTTCTATTTTTACTATACGTTTCTGTGCTTGCAATAATCCACATATTGCAAATAGCATCAGAAATAGTATACTCTTAACTATTGTTTTCATATTTTATTATTTTGATAAGCCATTAATAACAACATTGTAAAAACTACTGCAAATTTATTTCGACTCCTAGATCAAATGTAAATCCATACATATGTTTGTAGGTAGGATAAATCGGTTTGTAGCGAAAGCCTCTTTCAGTGGCATTGGTAATATTATTCAAATTAAGAAGAATATTTATTTTCTGAGCAATTCTTTGTTTTGCTGTGATGTCAATTCGTAAATAACTATCAGTATAAGTATAATAACCTTTTTTATCTGTGTTAGGATTGATACCTGTAAGATTATTTCCTTGATAAGACACTGAAATGCGACTGGAGAAACCTTTGAATTCATAACCCAACCAACCATTGGCTGTCCAGTCAACTTGAGAAGGCATTCTATTTTCAGTTTTGTCATAATAGGATTTATTAAAATCAACCACGAGCATAGGCCGAACATCCTTATACATTACAAGACCTTCTATTCTTCTCCAGACATAGTAATATGTTCCAGACCACAGTCTCGTGAGATTAAAACCTAACACAAAGCGGTTATAAGGACTTGGTAAAAAGTTAAAATGAGTATTATATTCAAATTCTAATCCACGAACCCATGATTCGTCCAGATTGACATAGTCTTCACTAAGATTGAATGCTTGTGCAGGAAGTCCCATTTGAACAGCTCTTTCAGGTGAAAGCGTGCCTGAAACCTGGTAAAACATATCATTTATATTTTTAAGATAACCTCCAAAAGTAAGTAAACCAAATTTGTTTGTATAAACTGTAATATTTGCATCATAATTCCAGGAAGATGCATGTTTTAGATCAGGATTAGCCATTGCAACCACATTACTGAGAGCATTATACCTAAAACGTGGAATAACCCACATATAGTTGGGGCGAGATATTGTTTTTGTTGCAGATAACCTTAAGTCTAACCAGCTTATTGGTTTGATTTTTAGGTGCATATTAGGTAGCCAATTGCCGTATTTCTGGCCAGATGTGTCAGGATCTGCATATCCATTTTGGCCGACATCTCCATTTATTGTTGAATAGACGCCATGATAAATATTATTTGAATATTCATAACGGAGCCCAGGGACAAGGGTGATTAGATCTCCATAATTGAGCTTTAGCATCAAATATCCTGAAGTAATGGACTCAAAACTATCATAATTGTTTTCCGCGTAATTGTAATCATATGTGTATTCTGTATTACCCCCAACTCCACCAGCTTCGCTGTGATAAGTATACCAGTCCCTAATCTGTTTTTCAGGTATTGACGGATATATGTTATATTTTCCGTTTTGTATATCTATATTTTTCTGGTCATTGAAATTTGACATTTGTACCCTGTGGGTCGCAGTTGTAGCGAGATTATTGCCACGTGGGTCATTGGCAATAGCAAGGTCAGTTAGAGCTGGTTTAAGATAATACTGTTGATCTGCGAAATTATCAAAAAAGCGATCTCGTTTTTCTGATCGATATTTTGCACCAATCTTAATAAACCCGGCCAGATTGTTTCCTATTTTAATAGATCTCTCTAAATCAATGTTTCCAGTATAATTGGTTTGTTCCACAGAGCCGAATGAATAATATGAGTGGTATAAATAAGATAATGTATCTTTTATCTTATTAACATTATTAAATGCAAGTTCTTTAAGGAAATAGTCTGGATCTGTTACTGTTTTGCCTACCGCCTCAGCATCCAACCCATATGGTGCTGCTAACTGGAAATTAATCAACATATTATAAGGATTATTTACTTTGGTATAGACGCGATTTAAGTTCCAGTTGATTTTGGTTTTTCTTAAATTTACGTCTCCTCCCAGACTATTGTTCAAAGAGTGTGTTATGTTGTCAATGACATTGCCTGAAGTAGTTAACTGACCTGATCTGTCAATTGTTTTGGATTGAGTGAATATATTGCGCGGTGATGCATTATACATATTAGTGAAATATATACCTCCAAATTTAAATTGATAATCAAGCAAAAGCAGACCGCCGTAACGTTTTGTTATCTGTTTACGATCGGTAAGGACTACAGAATTAACGAAAAATGAATCTGCTACCTCAGCATCAGGGTCAAAAAAATTTATTCCGATAGAGTGGGCTCCACGGTCAGTATTTTCAAAATTTGCTTGGGCCATTATTCCCAATTTCTTATTGAGAAAACGTGATGAGTAATCCCATGAGCCTTTATAATTGCTCAAGGCATTATGTAAACCATGATACCCGCCATAAAGTCTGATCTGATTCTTTGTTATATCAGGAGCTTTTGAAATAACTAGATTAATGGAACCGGCTATTGCATCTGCATCCATATCTGCAGTTGGTGATTTGAAAACTTCAATACCCGTAAGAAATTCAGGGGAGATATTACTTAAATCTATAGATCTGTCACCTTGAGTTCCAAAATCTGTTGAAGGTTGTGTAATGCCATTAATAGTTATTGTGCTGAATTTTGGATCCAAGCCACGTAGTATGACTTTAGATCCCTCTCCGCTACTTCTTACTATAGAAATACCAGGTAAGCGGCCTATTGCTTCAGCAGCATTAACATCCGGCAAACTACGGATAGCATCTTTTGAAACCACATTTAGCATTGCATCGGAAGATAATTGTTGATTTATTGCGGCATTCTGTCCCATTCTTTGACTGGAAATTACTACCTCGCCTACTGATAATAATGGTTGGTCAAGTTCAATATCAATAATTTTCCTCTCTCCGGAATTTAAATTAACATAAACTTCCTGAGTATTATACCCTACATATGAAATTCTTAGTGTATATTCCCCAGGTCTGACATTAGTTAATCTAAATTTACCATATTGATCAGTTATGTCACCAAATACTGTTCCTTTAATTGCAACATTGGCAAAGGGTAATGGTTCTTTAGAACTCATATCAGTGATAGTCCCTGATATTTCACCAGATTGCAGGACTTGACCGTATATCGAAAACGGTCTAAAACAAACCATACTAATTATTAGCATGAAGAATAATAACTTTTGTTGAGTTTTCATTATAATATCATTTATACAAATTTCATTTAATTTGTTTGGTAGATTAATAACACTTTATAATGTTATATTTTCAAGAATCAACCCTTTATTGGTGTTTCTGTAAGAATATCTATATCTTTTCCCATCCTTACTAAAAGAAATATTAAAATTTCCTTTATTATCTAAATTTTTATTAATTGATTTGAAGATATGAAGTGCCTCATTATCATCCTTTACAGGTAAAATTATGGTAGCAATAATAGTATTATCCGTGGTTGCTTTTAGATTAGTCCCAAAATATTCCAGCCAAGTGAAGGGTCTAGTGGCATTTACTGGCGCACTTGCATGCCTACCTTCAATTATTTCGTATTTCTGGTTAACCACAGGTATCAATGCCATCTTGCCTGATTTACCGTTTAATAATACATAATTATCCTTTACATTCTTATCGACACCCGGATGAAAACGGACCTCTATTTCAGCTCCTGGAGTTGTTTTTACTTCATCTACCACTATAGTAACAACTGGTTTTTCAAGTGTAACATGTCTTCGCCACCCTTTCATCTCAACTCCTGGATAAGCATTAGTAGGATCCATAATTACATAATCTCTTTGTTTACTAGAATGAAATTCTAAAACTTCTCCTCCGATGTTAAAATTATAAGGTTGTTTGCGCATTTTGCCTGGTAACTGTTTTTCTCCATTAACAAAAACAACATTGTGCCCCACGCTTGAAGCTTGAGGATAATCCCAGCGGGCATCGTCAAAATATTTTTCATCATAAGAGCCGCTTCCAAGGTCTGTTATGAAATAATCGCCTTGCCAGTGAACTACAAAATGGCCAATATCAAGATGTCCGTGGTGTGGGTCATCATTTTTACCAGCTTTTCCGGCAACTAAAACTTTATTGGGATCTTTGAAATCACTTCGCATAACCCACCAATCTATTGTTCGAAAATGTATGGATGTTTTATTAGGAGCTACCGGAGTTATTGCCGGTTTGGGCCATATAATGTCCCACATATCGGTACCATTCTTATAAAATTCATTTCGATACCATACAGCCAGGCCACTTTCAGTTTCCATGGCTAATTTGTTGATCAGCCAGGATGCACCAATGATATTTCCACCTCCTGAATCCTCAAAATTCAATGATCGTTTCCCTTCAACTGAAATGTACAGAGGAAATGTAACAGGATTATTTTTAAGTCTTTCATTTTCAAACAGATTATATTTTCCGTCTGTCAGTCTTTTTAAAGCATCTGCAAAAAAAACTGCAGTATGCACTCCATAATTCCAGTATCCACCACCTTCTTGCCAGCCTCCATCAATACCTAATTCATTAAGCATTTTGTTAATCCGGTTATATGACTCACTTACTACATCTGTTAAATGAGGATCTTCGGTAAGTAATGCCAAACCTGCTAAACCAACACCTGAATTACATACACCGCACCAGTTACATCTGTAAGCTGTTGCCCACCAATGATATTCATAGTTTCCTCTCACACGTGTTATGACTTTTTCAAGTAGTGCTCCACGAATACGATCTCGCTGAGCGGGGGTAAGGGCTTGGTAAAGCCAATCATAAACTGTTGCCATGATCCTGCCTGAATCTCCATTAACATGATCAAAGCTGAAATTAACCTGATCGTCAGAAACATTATATGGCATAATACGACTATAAATAATAGGAAATTCATGAGCGCGTACTGTCCAAGTTGTAAAATCACAAAAAGCATCAGCAAATTCAAATGCTTTATCAGCATATTTTTGCTCTCCTGTAATTTGATACATGAATGCTAATTTTAAGGCATTGTTGCGATTAGCATACATAACACGGTCATAGTTTCCATCTCGATCATATTCAGTCCAGCCGGCTCGAGTGTTTTTGCCCTGTATAGGAATATTTCTATCAACTGGCATATGTAATAATACATTACTTTCAGCCGTAAAACGATTCATTATATCACGGCATTCCGGGCTGCTTTTAATTCGTGCTAGAATTGCAACTTTGTCCGATTCGGAAAAATGGAGATAGGGATGTTGTAGCTTATTCTTATTTAAGGCCTTGTCAACATCGTTTTTAGTAAGATCTGTAATTCCCAATAAAGGGAAAATTGCTATTAAAGATAAAATAATTGTGAATAATTTTTTCATAGATATATTCGGGTTAAGGTTAAAAAAGTTAGATAATCTTATCAAAAATAAAAATATTTATTAAATTTACAAAAGGATTGATTGGTTTTTTAAACACTCTCAAAAGTATAGTTTTGAATGTTTATAATACCATTAAACATTAATTATTTGAAATTTTAAATTTTCTCGAACAAGGATAAATTCCCCAAATATCAAAAATTGTTTGACAGAAAACGTATTATGATTTATTGAATTTATCTTGAGATGGCTGCAAGGCCGGATGATATCTCTGAAATTAAAAATCTGTCATCCGTTCATTATAGCCTTACGGAAATCGAAACGGATCCTAAATTTGCTAAAACAGTATATAGTTAAACAATTTTATCTCAACTGTCAGATGAAGTCTTAACTATTACAATTAACATCAAAAGTGGTTTATCAGTTAATTGCAACTTCTACCTTCAGTATTAATAGAAAGCCCTATTGTTACAACGAATTGAGAAATGGTTAAACAGTCAGAACATTTCATAGTTGAAGATTTGTGGCATGATGGACTTTAATCTTTACTTCAAAATAAATCTTACCCATTTAAAAAGTTAACATCATTTAAAAAATGGAACATTAATAATTCTTCTCAGTATGGTATATTTGCCAATAGAATTAGAGGTAGGGATTTCTAATTAAAGAAATAATACCTTAATAAACATATTATAGTTCCAGATCAGTAAGGTCATTTATTATCTTTTTGATATATTAACTGAAAATTAACCGGCTTCCATAAATAACAGGAGATAATAATTGAAATACTAGCCTTATAATGGGTTAATTTAATTTTCTAAAAATTCATATATTGCAAATATTCTAAATTAATTAATTATTTATTATGAAAACGGAAATGAGATATGCGGGGCATCCGGATGATGTCCGGCACTATGACACAACGAGAATCAGAAAGGAATTTCTTATAGAAAAACTATTTATCAGCGATGAGATTTTCTTTGTTTATTCCATGTACGACCGGTATATGGTAGGTGGCGCCATGCCAGTCACAAAAGCACTTAAGCTTGAAGCCACCGACGATCTCAAGGCTCCTGATTTCCTGACCCGCAGGGAAATGGGCATTATCAATACCGGTGGGCCTGCGATTGTTGAGACAGCAGAGGCCAGGTATGAACTGGATTATAAAGAAGCCCTTTACCTGGGTCAGGGAACCAGGAACGTGGTGTTCAGCTCCACTGACCCGGACAATCCTGCAAAACTGTACATTAATTCAGCTCCTGCCCATCATCCTTATCCCTGCAGGAAAGTTACAAAAAAGGATGCTGAGGTAAATGTACTGGGAAGCTCAGAATCGTCAAACCACCGTACAGTGAATAAATTACTTGTTAACAGTGTTCTGCCTACATGTCAGCTTCAGATGGGAATGACGGAGCTCAGCCCGGGCAGTGTGTGGAATACAATGCCTGTACATACGCATGGCAGAAGGATGGAAGCATACTTCTATTTCGAGGTTCCGGAGAGGCAGGCAGTCTGTCATTTTATGGGTGATCCCGATGAAACCCGGCATATCTGGATGGTGAACAACCAGGCGGTCCTTTCGCCTTCATGGAGCATACACAGTGCAGCAGGCACATCAGGATATACCTTTATATGGGGAATGGCCGGCGAAAACCTCGATTACGGTGACATGGACGTTCGCTATCCTGATACCCTCAAATAACACGAATACACGGTGCAGGTCATTAATTTTTGCAGCAGTATTTTTTTTGTGTCTGCCAATAATTCCGGAACCTGCACTTTTTTAATTATTTTAAATTGAATAAGTCTATTGAAAATGAAAGACCCAGGAAAACTTTTTGATCTGACCGGGAAAGTGGCCCTTGTTACCGGCGGCACCCATGGAATAGGGCTTGCAACAGGTATGCTGCTGGCCAGGGCGGGAGCTAAATTATGTGTGAATGATATCCAGGAGGACAAACTGGCTTTATGCCACAATGCCTACGGGAAAGAAGGACTTGATGTTTACACTTTTAATTTCGATGTAACTGATGAAAAACAAGTGGACCGCGGTATAAGTGAAATTGAAAAGACTGCGGGAAGCATTGATATACTTGTAAACAATGCCGGTATTATAAAGCGCATTCCCATTCTGAACATGTCTGTTGAGGAATTCAGGGAAGTGATCGATGTTGACCTTGTGGCTCCCATGATAGTGGCAAAGAGAGTTGTTCCCGGCATGATTGAAAAAAGATCGGGGAAAATAATCAACATGTGCTCCATGATGAGTGTCTACGGGAGAAATACCGTATCAGCATATGCTTCGGCAAAAGGCGGCCTGACCCTCCTGACCAGGAGCATGACATGCGAATGGGCGAAATACAACATCCAGGCAAACGGTATCGGTCCGGGATACATTGCCACTGCCCAGACAGCACCTATCAGGGAGGACGGCCATCCTTTCAATGAACTGGTAATGACAAGAACCCCCGCGGGCAGATGGGGCAGGCCGGAAGATGTGGCAAATGCAGCATTGTTCCTGGCTTCTGAAGCCAGTGATTTTGTTAACGGACATATTCTGTTCGTTGACGGCGGCATACTGGCAAACTTTGGTTATGTGAAAGGTGAAAATGAAATCTGATTCTGCCTGCTGTCCTGTTGGGGATTTGAGGTTCATTTTAATTGTAAATGCATGATAATTCCGAATTTTAACTATAAACCAAAATATTGCTGTCATGAGTGAAAAGAATAATTATTCTCGGCGCAAATTTGTGAAACAAAACACAATTGCAGGAGTAGGGGCTGCTGTCGCAATGAGTGTGACTCCTTCCGTTTTCGCAGGATGTGCCGCAGACACCGGTATTCCGGCAATTCTGGGCGGAACGAAAATAAGGACAGGGGAATGGCCTTCCTGGCCCTTATGGGATCCGGCTGCCGATGAAGAGCAGGTGATCCGTGTTCTTCGGAGCGGGGTATGGTCACGTGCTGAAATGGTGACCAGGTTTGAGGAAACATGGGCAGAACTGATCGGGTCCAGGCGATGTCTGGCAGTTGTAAACGGTACAAATGCCCTGATTACCGCACTGGCACAGTCAGATATAGGAGGCGGGGATGAAGTCATCGTTCCTCCGTATACATTCATTGCAACGGTTATAGCAGTGCTTCAGACAGGGGCAATGCCTGTATTTGTTGATACCGATCCGGAAACCTTCCAGATTGATGTCAATAAAATAGAGGAAAAAATCACTCCGAGAACCAGGGCCATTCTGCCTGTACACATTCTCGGCCTGCCTGCTGACATGAAAAGAATCATGACTATTGCCAGAAAGCACAATCTTGTGGTAATAGAAGATGCCTGCCAGGCGTGGCTGGCTGAAATTGACCGCAGGAAGGTCGGTACATTCGGAAAAGCCGGCTGTTTCAGTTTCCAGAATTCAAAAAATATTCCCATTGGAGAAGGAGGAGCCATTGTAAGCGATGATGATGAATTCATGGACCGCTGTTATTCCTACCATAATTACGGCAATCCATACGGCTCACATGTAGGTACCATAAGTTCAGGAACCCTTATTGCCGGCACAAAACAGAGACTGACGGAATATCAGGCAGCCATAGGACTGGCACAGCTGCAACGCCTGGAGGAACAAACCGAAAAAAGAAACAGAAATGCAGCATACCTGAGATCTGAAATCAGAAGGATTCCCGGTATCCTGCCGTATAAACTTACGCCCGGTGTCACCAGATGCGCTTTTCATCTTTTCCCTTTCCGTTACAGGAAAGAAGAATTCAGCGGTCTTTCCAGGGAGCAGTTCCTCAAAGCCCTCGATGCAGAAGGTATACCTGCAATGAGCGGATATACGCCCCTGAACAAAATGCCCTATATGAAAAATGTGCTGGAATCAAAAAATTTCAGACTGATGTATACGCCTGAAATGCTTGATTATGACAAGTATATGGATAACAATCAATGCCCGGAAAATGACCGGCTGTGTGAGGAGGCTGTATGGCTTTTCCATCCCTTACTCCTTGCAGAGAAAAAGGATATGGATGATATTGCTGATGCAATCTGGAGAATTTCCAGAAATGCGGATAAAATTAAAAATCTCTGAATCAACAATATAATTTCACAAATAATGACAAGAAAACTCCTGATCATCCTGTGCCTGTCTGCTGCCATTGCCGGATGCCGGAATGAAACAAGGGAAAATCCTGCATCCCTTCCTGTATCAACACCTGATGCAAGGATAAATGCAACGGTCTATGATTCCGGCTTTGAGCATTCGCATGACACGTACAACGGATTGTCTTCTGCAAGCGACGGAAAAATATACTATGTCCTCTGCTCCGAACTGATGGATGTGGCCGGACAGTTTTACTGCCTTGATCCTGAAACGGGGGAGATTGAACATCTGGGTGATCTGACCGAATTATGCGGCGAGAAGGATATGAAGGTTGTAGCCCAGGGGAAATGCCATACCAATTTCCATGAGATGCAGGGGAAGCTGTATTTTTCCACCCATCTGGGATACTACAGCATTATTGACGGAATGGAAAAGCCGGGTATTCCGGAAAAGGGCTATGGCCCGTACAGGGGAGGTCATCTTCTGGCTCTTGACCTGAAAACGAGAAAAACCGAGGATCTGGGTATAGCTCCCGATAAGTGCGGGATACTGACAATGGGCATGGATACGGTCCGCGGACTGATATACGGACTTACGTGGCCGCTGGGAAATCTATTCAGGTATAATGTGTTCTCGCGTGAAATGGAAGATCTTGGTCCCTTCACGGGCAGAGGCGAAGCAGGCAAAGGACAGGAATACAGGGTTATCTGCCGTTCTTTCGCGGTTAATCATGATGACGGTTCCGTCTATCTGACCAATGCCGAAGGCGATATAAAAAGGCTGAGACCGGGACAAAATGGAGTGGAAACCATAGCAGAAGAGGATATGAGGAAGGACTATTTCGGTACATATGAGATTTTTACTTCAGGCAGCATGGCATATAACTGGCGCCAGGTGTTCTGGCATGAACCGGAAAAAAAGATTTACGGCGTTCATGGCAATTCCGGATATCTTTTCAGATTTGATCCGGAAATCCCGGAGATGGAGGTGCTGGAAAGAATTACTTCAATTCCGTCAAAACGTACCGGAATGGGAGATCAGTTCAGCTACGGCTATCTGGGTTTCAAACCCGGGCCGGACGGGCATACAATCTACTATCTTACCGGAGCTCCCGTCTATATTGAAGGGAAACGTGTAAGGGGAGCGGCAACAACATCCAGGGGAGAGGCAAAAGGCCTGGAAGACCTTCACCTGATAACCTATGACATTAACAATGGTCTGTATCTTGATCACGGGGCTGTTTTTTATCCCGACGGACAAAGACCCCTTTACGTTAATTCAATCGCCATAGGAAATGACGGTACTGTATACAGCATGGGCAGGATCAACAGGAACGGGAAAACCGTAACAGACCTGTTCAGTATTCCGGATCCTTTCAAAAAGTATGATTAATTTCATATACGACTGAAAAACAGACTTGTATTTATTGTGATTATTTTGAACCGGACGATAATAACTTCCATCTGAAAAATCGTTCCATGACATATCCGGGAAAATCATTTTTTAAGATTCTGGTGGTATATTATTTCAATATCGGGGATGGGAGCAGACATATTGCAGGAACAATTCTGGAAATTGAATAGTAATAAAACAAAATGAAACATGAGGAGACGAAAATTTATTTCTGCTGCACTTACAGGTTCGGCAGGACTGGCTGTTGGTGCCGGCGGCCTGCTGATGTCATCCTGTAAGGGAGCAAATGACAGGGTGGTTCTGGCTCTGATTGGTGCCGGTGGCAGGGGGCTGTCAACCATATCGGCATGTTGCAGGGAAAATGATGGTGTGGAGATCAAAACCATCTGTGATGTAAATGATCTTAATTCAGCCAGGGCTGCTGCTGAAATCGAAAAACAATTCGGCTACAGACCGCAGACAGTCAGGTATATGAATGAGATTTTTGCCGACCGGGATATAGATGCAGTATATATTTCCACGCCCGACCACTGGCATGCACTTGCAACAATCAGAGCCTGCCAGGCCGGTAAGGATGTATATGTTGAAAAGAGCCCGAGTCACTCAATCCGGGAAGGCAGAAAAATGGCAGAGGCAGCCGCAAAGTACCGGCGGATAGTCCAGGTGGGATTCCAGAACCGGAGTGCCGGCTATAATCATGAAGCCAGGGAATATATCAGCAGCGGCAGGCTCGGACAGGTCGTGCATATCCGTATCTATAACCTGCTTCCTGCGGGGAGATGGATTCCCATACCCGAAGAGGCTGTTCCTCCGACACTGGACTGGAATGAATGGATTGGCCCGGCCCCGTTCCGGCCATATTCTCCTGCATTGCTAAAGGGCTGGGTTTACTTCTACGATTATTGCCCCGGATTCCTTGACGATGCAGTTCACCAGTTCGATCTGAGCCGTATGGTAATGGGTGATCCCGGTCATCCCCAATCGGTTTATGGCTGGGGCGGCAAGCATGTCTGGAATTCTGAACAACAGGCACCCGAAGTGCAGTCAGTAACCTTTGATTATGATAAATATACCCTGACCTGCGAAAGCGGCAACGTTACCGCATACATGTCAAAAACGCCGGATGATATCAGGATGGATCCGTCGCGTTTTCCTGAATGGAGAACCAATGCTGACAGAATAGAAATTTACGGAACATCGGGTGTGATGTTTCTTGGACGGCAGGGCGGAGGCTGGCAGGTTTACGGACCAAAGGAAGAGATAGTTGCACAATCGGGCGGGATTCATTCCGACAGGGAGCATCAGATTAATTTCATAGAATGCGTCAGAAAGCGGAAACAGCCAAACAGTACTGTTGTTCAGGGCCATATGAGTGCTACACTTGCACATATGGCAAATATTGCATACCGTTGCGGCAACAGGCAGTTGCTCTTCGATGCCGGAAATGAACGGTTCATAGACAATGAAGAAGCAAACAGGCTTCTGAAGGGCAGTTACCGTGAGAATTATATCGTTCCGGAAAAGGTTTAACTTGAAAATGCGAAAGAAATGTCAGATGTAAATGATAAAGTGGTTCTCGCACTGATAGGTGCCGGAGGAAGAGGAACACAGGTTATTCTGAGTATGCAGAAATGCAGCCCTGGAGTGGAAGTAAAATATGTATGTGATGTTGATGAGGAGAGAGGGGGAAGGGCAATAGATGAACTGGAAAAACAGCAGGGCAGGAGACCGGAACGTATAGGCGATATGAGGTTATCCTTTGACGATAAGGATGTTGATGCAGTAGTGATCTGCACTCCGGAACACTGGCACGCTCTTGCAACAATCAGGGCATGCCAGGCCGGAAAGGATGTATATGTGGAAAAAAATATTTCCATGACCATTCCTGAAGGAAGAAAAATGATTGAAGCGGGTAAAAAATATAACAGGATCATTCAGTGTGGATTCCAGAATCGGAGCGCCCCATATAATTTCTCTGCAAGAAACTATATCAGGGAAGGGAAACTCGGAAAAATTGTTCTGGTGAAGGCCTATTGCATGCTTCCCGGCCATAAACCGTGGATATACAAGGAAAATGAACCTGTTCCTGATGGACTGGACTGGGATCAGTGGCTTGGTCCGGCTCCCCTGGTTCCCTATAATGTGAGCCGTCATAAGGGATATAATGAATTCTGGGCTTATTCCTGCGGATTGCCGCTTGCAGACTGTTGTCATGTTATTGACCTTGCAAGAATGGTGCTGGGAGATCCCGCATATGTGAAATCAGCATATTGTGCCGGAGGACGGGTGTTATACGATGATGAGCGCGATATTCCGGACAACCAGACTATTACATATGATTTTGGAGAGTTTCCCATGACTGTGGAGGCTTCTATATACGGGGAATACATGTCGAAGGCAGCACCCGAAATCCGGTATGGCAACTTATTTCCGAACTGGCCCTTTAACAGCGACAGGATGGAAATATACGGGACTGAAGGAATGATGTATCTCGGCCGTCATGGTGCCGGATGGCAGGTTCTGGGATCCGGATCCGAAATAATGGCGCAGGAATATGGTTATTTCCCTGATGAAGCTCATCAGCAGGATTTTATAAACTGTATCCGCAGCCGGAAAGTGCCTAATTCCGATATTGAACAGGGTCACAGGAGCGCCACATTGGTCCATCTGGCCAACCTGTCATACCGTACGGGAAAGAAACAGCTTTGCTTTGATCCTGTAAGTGAAACGCTTATTAATTCTGACGAAGCTAACCGGATTTCCCTGGGAACTTACAGAAAGAATTATGAAATACCGGAGATTATCTGAAACTATGATCCCTCAGCGGAAGAAGTTATTCAGAAATATAATATTAGTGGCTTTGGGTGGTCTTTTTCTGCTGCTGTTGCTTGCCGGCTGCCTTATAATGAGAACCCGGGGCCGGACTCTCATACAGGTTGATATACATCAGAATAAGGAACTTATCTATCTGTCAGCCTTTGCTGAACCTCCTCAGTTTGCTGTCTGGCTGGAGAATCCCGGGACCGGTGATTTAAAGAATATTTTTGTTACCCGCCGTGTGGCTACCGGCGACTGGGAGGGAAAAGCAAATGTTCCGGTGGCATTGCCGCAGTGGTTCCGGCTGTTCAGGGAGAATGACAATCCATCCGGTTCATCCGGAAAGGCAGATGACCTTGTGATCAGCGGTGCTACACCAAAGGCTGACTATTTCTCTGTCAGGGTGGAAGTGAAGCCTGAATCTGAATGGATCTGCTGGATCGAGATGAATCTTGCCGGTGATTTTAATGAGGCATTTCCCGAGTTTGATCCCGGAACTTTCAGAGAAGATGAATTCGGAAACGGACAGCCCGCGCTACTGTTCAAAACTGAAGTCAGGGCTGTTGAAAAAAATAATTACACAGCAGCTTTGTGGGCTCAGGCGGTTTGGAACGACGGTTCCGTAAAAATTGAACCCGTAAGCGAGGGGGTTACAACAGCAAGATATGTGTTTGATACTATTAATGTTTCGATACTCAGACCAAAGCCGAAACTGATAGACAAGTATAAGATCCGTGAGCCGGAATGATTTTACCGGATGTGATCTGTCACGGATAAAAAATTTTAACTTTTTAAAAACCTGAACATGAACAAGGAAAAAAACACCACATCCCGCAGGAAATTCATGCAAACGACCGGGATGGCTGCAGCAGGAGTTGCATTTGGCACAAACAGTTTTAATGCCTTCAGTTATGACCGGATCCCGGGAGCAAATGAGAAAATAAGAGTCGGATTCATTGGCACCGGCAATCGCGGCAGCCAGATGCTTGCAACATTTATGGGCATGAAGGATTGTGAGGTTGGCGCTCTTTGCGATATCTATGAACCTTACATCACACGTGACCGTGCAAAGGTCGATCCCCGTTATATCAGGGACATGCCCGGATTTATACCGGCAATGGGGGAAACATTTCCCGGAAAGGTAGAGAGATATACCGACTACCGCAAACTGCTGGAAAATAAAAGTATTGATGCTGTTTGTATTTCCACGCCTGATCACTGGCATGCACTTCAGACCATCCATTCCATTCAGGCAGGCAAGGATGTCTATGTTGAAAAACCTTTCTCCAAAACCATCAGGGAAGGACGCGCCATGGTCAGGGCTGCTGCAGAGAGCAAACAGGTTGTAACGGCAGGCCTCAACAGAAGAGGAGCATCCACATTCATGCAGCTGGCAAAAGATATCCCTGCAGGGAAAATCGGGAAAGTTACCTTTGCCAGTGCCTGCCATGTAAGCAATATGTATCCTTCCGGCATAGGAAAAATGAAACCGGAAAACCCGCCTGCAGACTTCAACTGGGACGCATGGCTCGGACCAAGAGCCTACAGGCCATATCAGTATAACATTGCCCCGTATAAATTCCGCTGGTGGGAGGATTATGCAAATCAGATAAGCAATAATGGCGTTCATTATCTTGATCTTATACGCTGGCTCATCGGTGAGACTGCCCCCGTAACCATAACGGCAACGGGGGGCAGGTATGCTGTTGATGATGACCGTACCATACCCGACACCATGCAGGCCACCTTTGAGTTTGCCTCCGGCGTGATTGTGACGGTTAATATTATTGAAACCAGTTCAGGCTCATTTATTCCCTATGGCTTCCTGGAAATCAGGGGTACGAAAGCTACATTGCTGACAGGGGAAAATGATTACAGGATTGTACCTGCCAAACCGGGCCAGTTCCAGACATGGACAGCACTGGCAGAATCTGAAACAGTTGATCTGCAGACTGATGATAAAGTGTTTCTTTCCGATGGCAGATACCGTAACAGCACTGCCAACCTGGTTCGTAATTTCCTCGACTGCATCAGGTCCAGACAGGCCACCTACTGTCCTCCTGAAGAGGGCCATCGCTCCACGAGCCTTGCCCACCTTGCAACCATTGCCCTGATAACAAAGGAAAGACTTGAGTGGGACGGTTCAGCGGAGAGATTTACCAACAGCGAAAAGGCCAATCAGCTTCTTGAATATGAATACAGGAAACCATATAAATTTTAGAGGTCGCTCTGTAAACCAATTATTATGAGAATAAAAAATATCTTACGATTTTTCCTGCCGGTCATCTGTTTCCTGACTTTTTCCTGTCTGCTGACTGCACAGGCATCCGGTTCGGACTTTGAAAAAATGGAGCAGGAGCGGACAGATCTTTATGCGGGACAGCTTGAGGATTATCTCAGAATGTATCTTGTTGACCGTTACGGGGAACGCAGCGGCTGTCTGTGGAACCGTGATTACAGCTGTGAAGAGGCTTTTGTCAGAAGCGTTGAACCCAACAGGGAACGCTGGAAGTCCCTGGTGATAAAACCCCCTGTTCTGAAAAAAACCGGTTCCGTGAACAGGCTGCCATATACGGTGGAAGGTATTGAGGGTGAGTGGCTGGAATTGCCTTTGGGACCGCTTACAGCTCAGGCTTTCCTTGCTTTCCCGCCCGGAACGGATAAAAATAAACCGGTACCGCTTGTAATTGCACAGCATGGTATTGGCAGTACTCCTGAATCTCCCTATAAGGGGGGTGGTTATAATTATTACGCGAAGGAATTGCTGAAAGCCGGGTTTGCAGTGCTGGCCCCCATGAACCTGAGATCTGTTGAAAGAAGAAATCGTATTGAAAGGCTGTGCCGCCTGGCTGATATAAGCCTTCCGGGCATTGAGCTGGCAAGAGTGCAGCATCTTCTTGATGTGGTGCTGGAAGATGCAAGGATCGACTCTGAAAGGATAGGGATGTGGGGACTTTCACTTGGGGGCATGGCTACCATGTTCTGGATGCCACTGGAACCCAGGATTAAGGCAGGGATAGTTTCCGCATGGTTCAATCACCGTCGCAATAAAATGGCAGTTCCCGATGAAAGATATGTCAGCTTCCTGGTAACAGCCGAGGAGCATGCTTTCTTTACGGGCTGGCTCACTGAATTTTCCGATCATGACGTCGTTTCACTCATTTGTCCCAGGCCCCTGATGATACAACACGGGAAAACAGACAGAATAGCCTGGTGGCCACAGGTAATCGAAGAATTCAATGTGGCAAAAGCGCATTATGAAAAGCTGAATATCCCTGAAAGAATGGAAATTGATGTTCATGAAGGAGGTCACGATGCTGTCATCATAAGCGGGATACGTTTTATGACCAGGTACCTGAATCCTGATCCTGCACCTGTTCCTGTTCGCTGACTGCTTCTTCCCGGGCCCTGCCGTTAAAGTATAAAATGGTACCAAGCAGCGGAATGAGCGGGTAGAATAAAGCGTTTACAAGCGAGGATAGTACAATATATACCGGATTCTGAATAAAACTGACCGCATTTAATGCCTCTTCTGGTTTTGTTATGCTCTTAAGCATGCTCCCCGTGAAGGGAATCATTATGACGGAGTTAAGGATCATTGAAACAACTATCAGTATCAGGAGGAAAACGGCAACCCAGCCGATATTTGACCAGAACCTCCTGTGGGCCAGAATGAAGGTGCGGCTTATCGCATTGGCTATATCAGGCCCTTCAGCCATCAGTACAGGCATGAAGAAGAGATACAGGGTCATGACATAGACAAGCGCAAAAACAACACCTATAACAAGCAGCATAAGTCCCAGAACCATGGCCATTGATGCAAATACCGAAAAAAGGATCATGATTATCAGGTAGGGCAGATAATATCTCAATGACCTGTGAAGAGATACAAAAATTGTAACCTCACTGTCAAGAGGACTGTAAATGACGTAATAATGCAAAATAGTAATACAGAGCAGGCTCAGAAGAGTGACAGCCATCATCGGCCAAATCATCCCGCTTAATTTGTCCAGCACCTCCATCGGATCGGTCAGATTCACAAGCTCACTGAAGTCAAAAAACAGCGTTACCAGCTGAACTCCCAATGACATGATGAAGGATGTGATGAACAGAATCATGAATCTTTCCCTGTAAAAGGTCCACAGAGTGCTCATAGCACTGTCAAGATCATGTTTCCTGTAAAGGGGATGGCTGCTGAACCTGTTCATTTTCCTTTCCTCCACTCTCTGAGAATGTTTGACAGGGGAATTACGTTTTTTCTTTTTCTAGGATGGAAAATTCCTTCATTAACGGCTTTCACATCTTCAATCGTATAAAATGCCTTGGGATTGAACTTGTTAATAATATCCAGGACCTCCTCCATTTCGTTTCTTTGAATAATGGTGTAAATGAGATGGACTCTCTCCTTTGCCCCGTGAGCCTGTACTGAAGTGGCTCCGTAGCCCCTGCCGTTCAATGTCTGGACCAGTTCTTCCGAATTTTTGTGTGTAAACACCCTTATCATCTGAATTCCCATTGCCAGCCTTTCCTCAATAAGCATGCCCACGTAATTTCCGGTAGCAAAACCACCCGCATATGCAATATAGGTCAGGTAATTATCAAGGTTCTGCATTATTCTGCTGATTGCCACTATCCAGATAAGAACTTCAAAAAAGCCCAGGAAGGGAGCAATTTTCTTGTTGCCTTTAGATACAAAGATTATTCTGAGTGTGCCAAGTGAAACATCACAGACTCTGGCAATAAAGATAAATGCAGGCAGAATACCGTAACTGAAAATGACAGAATTGAAAAAGGAGGTTTCCATTTGTGAGATTGTTTAATATTTACAAAGTCGATGCCTGATTATTCATTAATCTGCATTATTATAACAGTTATTTTGTATGTCTGAGTTTCAGATTCACTTTTCGCGGAGATGTGTAATAACAGGGTTCATCGCAGCTGTTTTTGTCGAATTTTACTTTTGGTCTGATGGAGTTTACCACAACATAGGTCTTGTTATCAATATAATAGCTGGCGGCAAAGGTGTATTTTTTGTTGACCGGCAAATTTACTTCCACTTCCGTTCTTAAAACCTGTATTGACTTGAATATCACATTGTCTTCCAGGTTGCCCTCGTAAATGTCCACGGAAATCATTCCGCCAGTTACTCCCAGCTCATAGGGGTTCCTGAAAATCATGGTGATATACGCACTCAGAGGTTCTTCTGCAGTGCACTCACTGCAGTTTACCAGGGTCATTGTACCCGGTTCCAGCTCGACTTCTTCACAGGAGAAGACAATGGTGAAAAGCAGAAATACAAAGAATATCCTGTATGTTTTTATCATAATCAGTACCATTTTATGATTTTTCCCGGAGCCCTGTCCGGGTCAAAGTAGAAATTCACAGAACATCCGATTCTTACCCACAATGGGCCGGTTTTATAAAAGGGTGATCCTGCATATTCCATTCCGCCAAAAACCTGTAATATTCTTTTCTCCCATCTGACAGATGCCGAGGGCATAATACGGAGCTTGTTTTCCGGAGTGATCTCAGTCCCTTTCAGCTTGTTGCCAAAGGAATAGGCTGCAGCCAGGGATGCATGGATAAATATGTTACCCCTCAATACATTGTCTGTAAGCCGGAATTCCCTGAATGCACCAGCGTAAACCAGACTGCTCCTGTCAAAATACTGGAAAAACAGATCATCCGTCTTTTTTAAAAGTACTCTGGTGTACCACAGCTTCGTATCAATTCCGGCAATCAGTCCGGCACGGCTAAGTGGTTCCTTGAATGAGAGGCTCATTCCGCTGTAGAAATCCTTTCCGTTGAATCTGGAAGAAAATGACAGAGCCATCTGATCGAAACGGGGCTTATAGCGTCCTGGAACTTTTTCCCTTTCAAGCAGCTCAAGTATTTCCGTTCTCCCGTACTTTGCAGCAATATTATAGGGATTAACTGATTCCCTGGCTTCTTCATGCCATCTGTTTCCTTTTTTCAGAAGAAATTCCGCTGCTTTTACATGATTTGATTTTATTGCAAGTGCCAGCGCATCCCAGTTGTATATGTTCCTTGCATAAATGTCAACACCCCTGTCTGCGAGCATATTCATAATCAGCGTGTCGCCATTCTGAGCGGCTATTAGAAATGGTGTGAAACCTTCATTGTCCCTTGATTCCATATTTGCCCCGTTTACAATGAGCAGCCCGGTCACATCTGAATAACCGGTCCAGACCGCAGCCATCAGCGGCGTGGTGCCGTCATTGTCCTTTGCATCAACTTCTGCATCATAGTAAAGAAGCAGATCCGTCAGCTCAAGGAGGCCGTAAACCGATGTAACATGCAATGGCGTGACACCTGCGCGGTTTTTAAAGTTGACATCCGCACCGTTCCTTATGAGAATTTCAGCAATATGCAGATCATTGACATTTATGGCAAGAAGAAGCGGATTTTCGTTGTACAGTGATAATTCGTTAACGTTTGCCCCGTAATCGACAAGTGTTTTTACTGCCTCCGCCCTTTTGTTGATTATGGCGAAAAAAAGCGGGGTGGCTCCCTGGCTGCTTTTTGCATCCACATCAGCTCCGGCTTTTATCAGTCTTTCAATTTCTGAACTGTATCCGGAAGCAGCTGCTATGGTAAGATTATATTCCAGGGCTCCGTTAAAAATGAGGGGAAGGTATTCAGAGGTATCCGGTTCTGCAACCTGTTGTGCTCCAGTATGCAGAACAAAACATGTGAGAATTGCTGCTAAAACAAACCGGCGTATTGGAATTTTTTTTGGCATAGTACAAAGTTAATTCTTTGATTGAATTTTCAGAGGTGTAAAAACAATGGTTCACAGTCAAAATGTGAATAATTTCCGTCTGATTTTTATTAAAACAGGCAAAACGGCCGGAATAGTTACAGGAATAGTTTTATTTTTGCTGATTGAAAAGTCGATATCCTTTGTCAGTTCATAAAAAAATACTGGTCATTGCACTTCTGATAACTCTTGTAAGTTATAATCCCGGAACCGGTGATGAAAGCCCTGAACTTACCAACAAGCTGATGCTGGATAATGTGCGGCTGACAAATTCGGGTTCTGACGGGCCGCAATTCGAAGACGTGGAAAGATACCTTGAATCATTCATGCGAAAATGGGAGATAAGGGGTGCATCCGTTGCAGTATCAAAGGACGGTCAACTTATTTACGCCAGGGGATTTGGACTGGCTGATACCGTAACAAAGGAAGAAGTGCAGCCATTTTATAAATTCCGGATAGCCAGTATCTCAAAGCTGATAACGGCAGTTGCCGTGATGAAACTAGCTGAGGAAGGCCGCCTGTCTTTAAGCGACAGGGTTTTCGGGGGGAATGCCATTCTTGATGATGTTTATTTCAGTAATCCAAAGGATAAAAGGGTATATGATATTACTGTGGCACACCTCCTGAGCCATGAGGCCGGATGGTCGCAGCGCTGGGGTGATCAGATGTTTATGCCGGTGGTAATTGCTGATCATATGGGAACGGACATGCCCGTGGACACCAGGACCATTATCCGCTTTGCCCTTGATAAGAACCTTCATTTTACTCCCGGAACTGGAAGGGCTTATTCAAATCTCGGATACGCCATTCTGGGACTGGTCATTGAAAAGATATCGGGCATGCCTTATGATGAATATTGTAAAAAATCAATCCTGGAACCGCTTGGAATTTATGACATGATGCTTGCCCGCAACCTGAAGGAAGAAAAAGCACCCTGGGAAGTGACTTATCATGTTCCGGAAGATGTCCTGCCAAAACCTTCGGTTTATGGAACAGGAGAACTCCTGTCTCCCTGCTACGGAGGAAATGATATTGAGGCTCTCGGTGCGGCAGGTGCATGGCTTGCAACGGCTCCCGACCTGATGCGCCTGTTGCTTGCGGTTGACGGGTTTGATACAAGGCCGGATATATTGTCGGCCCCTAGCATTGAACTGATGACAGATAACGGCAAGGGTCTTGCACCGGCCGGATGGAAAACAACCCTGGATAACGGAACATGGTGGCGGACCGGCTCCTTTCCCGGAACAGCCGCAATGATGAAAAGGGAAGCCGACGGAACGGCCTGGGTTGTTCTTCTTAATACAAGCACCTGGAACGGACCCGAGATACATTCATACATTAACAGCCTTATGCAAAGGGTCACATCAAAGCTAAACCCCGGAGACAATACCGACCTATTTAATTTTTCAATTCCGGTACCCCTTGTATCTGCCGACGGAAATGAATTATTTATTGGATAATGTGCTTTACGGTTAATGTCAATCTGATAAAGGAGGAAATTGAATACCGATACGGGATTAATTTTCCTGATAAATACCGCTACGAACCAAGCTATTATTACCATGCCTTCAGTTTCCCGGAACTGGCGGCCATATGTTCGGGTTATTCAACGGTGCGTTTTCTTAAATGGGGACTCATTCCTTCCTGGGTCAGAAATGCATCTGAGGCAGCCTCTGTAAGGACAAAAACATTCAATGCACGATCGGAAAGCCTGGATTCGAAACAATCTTTTTCATCCTCATTCAAATCAAAAAGATGCATCATTCCCGTCAGGGGGTTCTATGAATGGCAGCATGCCGGAAAGATGAAGATACCCTGGTATGTTTACAGGGCAGACGGCGGGATACTTTCACTGGCCGGACTATATTCCAGCTGGTACAATAAGGATAACGGCGAGATTGTGGATACCTGTTCGGTTATAACCACTGATGCGAACGAAATGATGGCCGTGATCCATAATTCCAGGAAAAGAATGCCCGTTGTGCTGGACCGGAATAATGAAGAAAACTGGATCAGCCCGGATTCTTCACCGTCCCTCTTGTCGGAAATGCTCAGGCCCTGTCCCGCGGATGTGCTGAAAGCCCATACCATAGGTCCTCTGATAAATGACCGGACCAAAGTCAGGAATACTCCGGAAATAATAAGGGAATATATTTGGGATATCCCTCATACACTATTCTAGATTATATCAATTCCGTTTATTTACGGCGAAATATGCCATGGATTGGGGTTTTTTTACTAAATTGCCGGATTGTCCCTGAACTTAAACTTAAAATTATGACTTCTAAATTTTTCACTTCCATTATTCTGTTAGCCTTATATTTATCATTGTCAGCGATGGATGAAGCCAGATTGCTGCGCTTCCCGGCTATCAGCGGCGATAAGATAGTGTTCAGCTATGCCGGCGACCTGTACTCTGTATCTTCTGACGGAGGAATTGCCAGAAAACTGACTACTGATACCGGAGATGAAATATTTCCCCGTTTTTCGCCTGACGGCAGATATATTGCCTTCACCGGACAGTATAACGGAAATACTGAAGTATTCATTATTCCCATGGGAGGGAGGTACTCCCAGGAGGCTGACACATACAGCAACCCTGAGCAGGGATGACATTGGCGACAGGATGGGGCCAAACAATATTGTCATGACCTGGACTCCTGACGGGAAACATATAGTTTACAGGTCAAGAAGACATTCCTTCAGTGATTTTCTGGGCCAGCTCTTCATGGTACCGCTTGAAGGTGGAATGTCAAAGGAAATACCCCTGACAAACGGCGGATTCTGCTCATTTTCGCCTGACGGGAAAAAACTGGCATTCAACTGGGTTTTCCGCGAATTCAGAACCTGGAAATATTATGAGGGAGGAATGGCTGATGATATCCGGATATTTGATTTTGAATCGGGCAATGTGGAAAAAATTACAGATACCCGGGCCCAGGAAATATGTCCCATGTGGATAGGAGAAGAGATATTTTTCCTTTCTGACCGGGACAGGACAATGAACCTGTTTGTATACAACACCCGTACAAAAGAAACCGGAAAAGTAACAGATTTCGATACATACGACATTAAATTCCCGTCCAGTGACGGAAACCAGATTGTGTTTGAAAATGGCGGCTACATATACAGGATGGATGCCCGGACACGCAAACCCGAAAAAGTGACCATTTATATTGCAGATGATTTTGAGTCAGCGAAAAGAGTGACGAAAGATGCATCGGAAAGGATTACCATGGTCAGTCCTTCTCCCGACGGGGAAAGAGTAGTTATAAGTGCTCGCGGCGATATCTTTGACGTTCCGGTAAAGGAAGGAGTGACAAGAAATCTCACTGCTACTTCAGGTGTTCATGAAAGAAATGCACAGTGGTCTCCTGACGGGAAAAATATTGCCTGGGTTTCCGATGCCGGCGGGGAATTCGAGATATGGATGCAGAAAGCCGACAGATCCATGCCGGCCCGCAGCATAACGAAAGATCAGAACACATATATTTTCGGGATCAGATGGTCGCCTGACAGTAAAAAACTTCTTTACACGACTAAAAAGAATGATCTCAGGTATGTGGATGTTTCCACAGGCAGGATAACCGTTGTGGATCAATCACCCAAGAGTCCGATGTATAATGCCAGCTGGTCGCCTGACAGCAAATGGATTGCCTTCGTCAGAAATGAGGTGGGGTTTCCTGTGATCCGTATTTATAATGTGGAAACGGCAAAATCATCGGAAGTGACTGACAAGTGGTATTCATCGGGTGACCCCGTTTTCAGCGTGGACGGAAAATACCTCTTCTTCACTTCCGAGAGGGATTTCAATCCTGTATACAGCCAGACAGAATGGAATCATGCTTATGTGGATATGAGCAGAATCTATCTGGTTCCCCTGGCAAAAGACACACCTTCGCCCTTTGCAGCCTCTGATGATAAAATCAGTGAAGGAGAAGAAGCCGCGCCGGCCGAAACTTCTCCGGCAAGGGGAAAAAAGACAGCCCCTGCGAAATCCCGGGAGAGTGATTCAAAAAATGTCATAATTGATTTTGACGGAATAAATGACAGAATAGTATCCCTGCCGGTGAGGCCGGGTAATTATGGTAACCTGCAGACTGTCGGGGATAAAATATTTTATACTTCCTTTTCCCGTTCAGGCGGTCAGCAGGGAGCAGGTTATTTTGACCTTAAGGAGAAAAAGGAAGTTGACCTGGGCAGCGGAATATCACTGACACCCGTTCCCAGCGGGAAAAAGATGCTTGTCAGACAGGGGAACAGATATGGGATTATTCCGGTTCCGTCAGCAAAGGTGGAGCTGAAGGAAACGATAAATACCGGTGATATGAAAGTACTGGTCGATCTTTCCGAAGAATGGGAAAATATTTTCAATGAATCATGGAGACAGATGCGTGATTTTTTCTATGACCCTGGAATGCATGGTGTTGACTGGAAGAAGATGCATGAGAAATATCATGTATTGCTGCCACATGTGAGCCACAGATCGGATCTGACTTATGTTATCGGGGAAATGATGGGTGAACTGAGCGTGGGACATGCCTATGTGATGAATGGAGAACGCCCTCAGCCGGAAAGGATACAGACAGGACTCCTCGGGGCAAGGCTGAGCAGGGATGAATCGGGATATGCAAGGATTGACAGAATACTTAAGGGAGCAAACTGGAACCAGTCGCTTGTTTCACCATTAACGGTCAGCGGTGTTGATGCGAAGGAAGGAGAATACATACTGGCTGTGAACGGAGAACCGGTAAATAAGGTGAAGGATATTTATGAACTGCTGACAGGAAAAGCCGGGGTGCTTGTTGAGCTTACACTTAATTCCAAACCTGATATGGCCGGAAGCAGGAATGTTATAGTCAAACCCCTGGCTTCCGAAAAGGAACTTTATTACTATAACTGGGTCCAGGAAAACACCCGTAAAGTCACTGAAGCCACAAACGGAAGAGTGGGCTATATTCATATTCCGGATATGCAGGTTGCCGGACTGAACCAGTTTGCCGAGCATTATTACCCTCAGCTTGAGAAGGAAGCACTTATAATTGATGACAGGAGCAATGGCGGAGGAAACGTTTCTCCCATGATAATAGAAAGACTGATGAGGACTATGACCTATGTAACAATGAATACCGGGGCAACGGTCGGCGATGTCAATCCGGGAGGCACACATCTCGGTCCCAAGGTTGCCCTCTGCGACAAGTATTCGGCATCTGACGGTGACTTGTTTTCCTACAGGTTTAAATTCAATAAAATAGGTACTCTTATCGGAACGAGAACATGGGGAGGCGTGGTAGGTATATCAGGTCCGGCTCCTACGATTGACGGTGGCAATATCAATACACCCTCATGGGCTCCTTATGCAGCAGACGGAAGCAGCTTTATTGTCGAAGGCTACGGAGTGGACCCTGATATTGTTATAGAAAATGATCCCCACAGGGAATACCTGGGACAGGATGATCAGCTGAACAAGGCAATAGAGGTGGCTCTTGAAAAGCTAAAGACGGAGAGCAGGAAAGTTCCGGAAATACCGCCATTTCCTGATAAGAGCGGAAGAAAATAGTAAATCACCGCTACTGCGCTACGAAATGATAGGTTAAGGTTCCCTGCTGAATCCGGGGGGCATTTATATCGGGATTGAATCTTGATATTTTAGCTGTTGATACGGCAGTCTCAACCAGGCAGGGATCGCCTGTCGTGCTGAGATCTTCTATTATCACAGCCGACTCTACTGCTCCTTTCTGGTTAACGGCTATTCTGAGAACAACTTTCCCGGCTCCCCGGCATTTATAGATGGGAATGGGCAGATACTGATGGGTTCTGCCGGCCAGGTCATAATAAATCCTTGTCGGTCCCTGGTAATTTGCAGCCATCTCAGCAGAATCAGGCTCTTTTTCCTCTTTTTCCCTGTCCGTTTTCTCTTCATATGCCAGATTCTCATCAGGTCCGGCCTCTGCCCTTCTTTTCTGCTCATCTATGTAATTGTCGGCTCCCAGCTTTCCGCTTTCAATAAGCTCTTCCTTAACCTTGTCAATATAATCTGCAGGATTAATCTGTTCAACAGGCCTGTTGGCAAGATTCCGTGCAATATTCATCAGTTCCTCGTCTCCCTGGAGGATTTTTTCAAGAGCGGATGCCGGTAGTTCAATGAGCTCTTCTTCATTTTCCTGATCCGGAATTGCTTCGAATTCAACCATAAATTCACGGGAAAGATCCCTCTGCAGATCATGGACCCTGAAGGACATAAAGATTATTGCTGCAATAAGATGAACTATTACAGTTCCAAGAATACCAACCAGTTTGCTGTAAGGATCTTTCATCAGTTCCTCTCCTGTTTCTTCTTCTTCTTAATAACTTTCGCCTGTTGTGGTTTCTTATACGACTGATTCTTTAAAAGTCCTCTTTTTACTTCAGAAATAAATCTTGACCAGGCAAATGGATTCAGGAGATTGTTCACGGGATACTGGTTCCGGCCTGACATGCTTGTGAAGTTCTGTTCCATGGAATAGCGGTAACCCGCTTCAGGTGTAATATTGAGGTTGGATTGGTTGGTTATTGCCACGTAAATGGATGCCAGGTTCTCGTTCATGTGCTCAACCAGGGGATCAG
The DNA here is from genome assembly GCA_029547705.1 of Bacteroidota bacterium. Classification (GTDB taxonomy): domain Bacteria; phylum Bacteroidota; class Bacteroidia; order Bacteroidales; family VadinHA17; genus LD21. Next base: position 32,848 of record JAKPOU010000035.1, read on the forward strand.
CCGGCTTCACTTTTGTAACATCCTTTATGAATTCATCATAGTTCCGCCATGGAAAAATTGTGACTTCAGCTATGGAAATAGTGTCTGATTCGAGTACAATATCCACCATACAGCGCCTGTCGGTATAATCTTCCGGAATCACGGTATGGTATCTCTTATAGCCCAGAATCCTGAAAAATACAGTATCGCCCGGAGTGGTTGCAATTGAATAGATGCCGGATCTTTCACTTACACTTCCCCTCCGGAGTTTTTTTGAAATAACTGCAACTCCCTGAACAGGATTTTGTGCTTCATCCGTTATAATACCGCTGAGCTGAATGAATCTTTCCTGTATTGCCTGTCCGGCAACGGGAACAAAAAAAATGAAAAGGAAAAAAACGGTATTTTGTATTTTGTTCAAAATGAAAAATCCTAAACTTTAAGCCATTGAATTCTTATATATCTGCAAAGTAAACATTATTGGATGTAATGAAAAAGAATTAACTAAATTTTAATAAATTGACAACCTTAAAAAACAGATTATGAAAAGGCTCCTTTTACTGGGAGATGAGGCTATTGCTCAGGCTGCCATTGATGCCGGACTGAGTGGCATGTATGCTTATCCGGGAACTCCGTCCACTGAAATCATGGAATATATCCGGGCTTCAGAAACTGCACGGGAGCGGAATATTCACAGAACATGGTCGGCCAATGAAAAGACTGCCATGGAGTCTGCTCTTGGAATGTCCTATGCAGGGAAGAGAGCCATGGTGGCAATGAAACATGTTGGTCTGAATGTGGCTGCAGACAGTTTTATCAATTCTGCAATTACCGGTGTAAACGGTGGTCTGATAGTGGTTTCTGCCGATGACCCTTCAATGCATTCATCACAGAATGAACAGGATTCAAGATTTTACGGGAAGTTTGCATTCGTTCCCTGCTTTGAGCCCTCAAACCAGCAGGAAGCTTACAATATGGTTTTTGATGCATTTGAATTGTCTGAAAAATACAAAACCCCTGTTCTGTTCAGAATAACGACCCGGCTTGCCCACTCCAGGACAAGTGTCAGTCTTGTAAAATATCCGGTTCCGGAGAAAGAGCTGAGTCTGCCCGGGGATCCCGTTCAGTTCGTACTGCTTCCGGCATTCGCGAGAAAAAAATACAAAACCCTGATTGCCACTTATGAATCCATGAGATATGATGCAAGGTTGTCGGAGTATAATTTTTTCAGGGATGGAAGGAGAAGAGAACTTGGAATCATCACCTGCGGGATTGCATACAATTACCTTATGGAAAACCTTTCAGAAACGGAGCCGGATTTTCCCATACTGAAAATCTGTGCCTATCCCTTTCCCCCGGACCTGATAAGGGAGATTATGAACAGATGTGATGAAATCCTGGTTCTTGAAGAAGGCTATCCCCTTATTGAAGAAAGTATTACCGGGATCTGTGACAGCGGAAAAAAGGTTTACGGACGGCTTGAAGGCACTGTGCCGAGAGACGGGGAACTGAATCCTTCCATTGTGGCAAAAGCTCTGGGAATAAAAAGCTCACAAAAAAGAAGTGTGCCTGCAGTCGTAAAAATGAGACCACCTTCATTCTGCAAGGGCTGCGGGCATTCCGATACTTTCAATGCACTGATTGAAGCAATGAAGCCCTACGGACCGGGCAGAGTCTTTTCAGACATTGGATGCTACACCCTGGCAGCACTGCCGCCCTATAGCATTATCAACTCATGTGTGGATATGGGCGCTTCGGTCACAATGGCAATCGGAGCTGCCGATGCCGGATTGTCACCCTCGGTAGCCGTTATTGGTGATTCCACCTTTACACACTCCGGGATGACCGGCCTGCTTGATGCCGTTACTAAAAATTCACCTGTAACGATAATTATTTCCGATAATCTCACAACCGGCATGACCGGCGGCCAGGAATCACCCGGGGCCGGCAGACTGGAAAAGATATGTGCAGGACTGGGAGTTGGTGAGGAACACATCAGGACAATGACACCAATCAGAAAAAACCATGAGGAAAATGTACGGATTATCAGGGAGGAACTTGAATTCAATGGTGTTTCCGTAATAGTCTCATCAAGGGAATGTGTTCAGACACTTTTAAAACGGAAAAAAACTGAATCATCCGGATAATGAAATCAACTGATATTTTATGAAAAAAGATATCATACTGGCAGGTGTAGGAGGGCAGGGCATCCTTTCCATCGCGGCGGTAATCGGCCTGGCAGCCCTTGAGAATAACCTTTTTTTCAAACAGTCTGAAGTTCATGGAATGAGCCAGAGAGGAGGAGACGTCTATTCGCACTTCCGTCTTTCCCGCAAACCCGTGTCATCAGATCTTATTCCGTATGGCAGTGCCGACATGATAATTTCCGTTGAACCGATGGAGTCACTGAGATACCTGCCCTGGCTTTCTCCTTCGGGATGGCTGATTACAAACTCTGATCCCTACATCAACATACCTGATTATCCTCCCCTGGAAGAAATATTTTCCGAAATCAGGAAAATTAAAAATCACCGGATCATTAATGCTGAAACAACAGCCCGGGAAGCAGGCTCTGTAAAAGCCGTGAATATGGTAATGCTGGGAGCCGCATCACACTATACCGGCCTTGGATGCAGCAGTCTTGAAAACGGAATCAGGAAACTGTTCGGCAGTAAGGGAGAGAAAATTACAGATATTAACCTTACGGCCTTCCGGGCCGGCCGCAATATCATTAATCCATGAGATATATTAAAATTGTTTTGTTTGTTGCCCTCTCAGTCAATACAGCCTTTTCCCAGAAAGCTGATTTCAGGGCAGCGGAAAAGTTCAGAGGTGATAATATTGCATCCCGTTACGGGGATCTTTCTGTAAATCCGGTTTGGCTGGAGAACTCAGATATTTTCTGGTACTCATTCAAGACTTCTTCGGGCAGGAATTTTTACTATGTAAATGCAGCAGCAAAGTCTAAAAAGCCGCTTTTTGACAGCCGCTATATGGCATCCGAGCTTAAGAAACTGACAAGCCGCCCTTACAATGATCTTGATCTGCCAATAACGGAATTGAAATTCGAAAAGAAGAGCCTCTCCAGATTCACCTTCCGGGTTGATTCAATCAGGTTTCTTTACGACATGGCAACCAGGAAACTTGTAATCAGGGATACTGTCGGAAAGGAAAAAAAGCCGTCATGGCCGAACTACTCGCCTGACAGTACATGGTTTGCATATGCCAGGAACTATAATCTTTACCTGATGAAAACAAACGACAGGGACAGTGTTGAAATACAGCTGACCACCGATGGTGAGAGGTATTATGGTTACAGCAGCTACAGAAGCGGGCAGGACACTGTAAGGGACAAAAAAGTACGGGCCAATGTGCGCTGGTTCAAAAATGAAAAGAAATTATTTATAATCCGGGAGGATGTCCGTAAGGTAAAGGATCTTTTTGTAATCAATTCGCTCGCTCAGCCCAGGCCAAGCCTGGAAAGCTACCGCTATTCAATGCCGGGAGAAGAGTTCGTACCTCAGCAGGAGCTGATAATTTTTGATGTCGAAACCCGGGGCCGGATAAATGTTGACCTGAAAAAATGGAAGGATCAGACCATCAATGTTGCCTGGTCATCACAGGAAGAAAGCAACAGACTTATTGTCATAAGAAAGGACCGTACTCTCAAAAACCTCGACGTATGCATGGTGGATGCTGAAACAGGGGATGTTAAAGTTCTCTTCAGCGAAAAGACCTGGCCCTATTTCAACAATGAATATTCGCAGCTGGCGGTTCTCAATGAAGGCAGCGACATTATATGGTGGTCGGAAAGAAGCGGCTGGGGCCAGCTGTATCTGTACGACATACACGGGAATATCAAAAAGCAGATAACTGACGGTTATTTCGTTACAGGAAGAATAAACCGGATAGATACCCTGGGCAGAGTGCTTTATTTAGAGGCCTTTGGAAAAGAGGACGGAGTACATCCCTATTACAACATGAAATACAAGGTATCACTTGATAAGGGAGGAATGACACTGATCACCGGTGAGCCTGCAAATCACTCCATGTCAATGTCAAAATCATGCAGGTATTTTGTTGACACTTTTTCCACGGTCGATATGGTGCCCGAGTCAGTCCTGCGTGACAATAACGGAAACACTCTTCTGAGACTTGAGAAAGCCGACCTGTCCCAGTTGTTTCAGATGGGCTGGAAGATGCCCGAAACAATTAAGGTGAAGGCGAAAGACGGGGTTACTGACCTTTATGGAGTTATGTACAAACCCTTCAATTTTGACTCAACAAGAAAGTATCCGGTAATTTCCTACGTCTATCCCGGACCGCAGACCGAATCGGTTCCCTATGAGTTCACCGTTACCGGTGGCAAGAATGTGGCGCTGGCCCAGCTCGGGTTCATAGTCGTAAATTATGGCCACCGCGGAGGCAGTCCCCAGCGAAGCAATTATTATCACACATTCGGGTATGACAATCTCAGGGATTATGCCCTGGCTGATGATAAATACGGCATCGAACAACTGGCCGAAAAATATAAATTCATCGATATCGGGAAAGTTGGTATCTATGGCCATTCCGGAGGAGGATTCATGTCAACGGCTGCAATCCTTTCATACCCGGACTTTTATCAGGTTGCCGTGTCTTCAGCCGGCAATCATGATAACAATATTTACAACCAGTGGTGGGGAGAAACACATGACGGGGTAAAGGAGGTGGAGAAAAAAAGCAAGGGCGGGGAAGGAGTGAAAAAGGACAGTCTGGATTCAGTGAAGGAAAAGGAGACAACCGGTAATTCCGGAAGTAAAGGAACAGTTGATAACAGTCAGCAGGACGGGAAAGCGTTTAAATCATCAATAGACAGGAACCAGGATCTTGCAAAGAATCTGAAGGGTCATCTTTTGCTGGTTCATGGTGATATTGACAACAATGTTCATCCGGGAAATACCTTAAGGGTTGCTGATGCTCTTATAAAGGCCAATAAGCGATTTGATTTCATGATACTTCCCGGACAGAGGCATGCCTTTGGAAATGCCACGGCATATTTTGACAGGCTGATGTGGTATTATTTTGCCGAGCATCTTCTCGGGGATTACAGGACCAATGTTGACCTGACTGATTTCTGATAAGTGACGGGGTGAATATAAAATAATCAAATGAGGCTGTTTCCTTGAAGAACAGCCTCATCAGCACGGCAGAACCGCTTTTTCTGCACCGGGGAACAGCTTCACGGAACCGCAGGAATTGACCTTTCAGCCCGGAACGGCAGCATATTTATTCTTCTTCAGTCATGCTTTTCGGAGAACGGAGAAAGAGGAGATCCGTCAGAACAATCTCGGTAATATATTTTGTAACACCATTCCTGTCCTCATATGTTCTGTAGACAATCCGGCCCTCTACTGCCACTTCCCGTCCTTTTTTGAGATATCTTGCCGCCGTTTCGGCAAGCCCGTTCCATGCAACAATATTGTGCCAGGTGGTTTCCTGTACCTTCTGGCCGTCGGCATTTCTGAATCCCTGATTTGTGGCAATAGTGAAATTAGCCACTTTTTTCCCGTTTTCAAGATCCCTGATCAGAGGGTCCTGTCCCAGGTTTCCGATCAGGCTTACTCTGTTCCTCAATGAATTGCTCATGATTTCCTGTTTTAAGTTTGACTATGAATGATTCTCTCAGCAAACATAGGCCTGATGTGGAAATTGATCCGGTAATTAATTGTTTATATCCGTCTGAAAGTCCATTATAGTCGTTTGCAAATGATTAAATCAGATTGTTTCTTGTTTTTCAGGTTTATATAAGTTTATACCGGCTGAGTCGGCAAACCGGGAAATAAAAAAAAGGGTGTCTCTTTGAGACACCCTCCTGTCAGTTATTCTTTACCTGTTAAGGAATCGGGGGAAAGTTTGTATTAACATCCGGCGGGGCAAAATAGAGTGTTGCGCCTATTACATCCTTGCCTCCTCTCAGCTTGCTGGCTGCATCAGCAACACCCTGCGGATTACTGTTTCTTTCACCTTCCACGAAAGGCATTCTCTGAATGAATCCGTCAGCCGGAATGACTCCCCAGTCTTCGTTGCTGTCGTTCTTGGGAACATAATGCAGTTTGGGATAACCTGTTCTCCTGTGATCGCACCATACCTCATTGGCATTGGTCAGTGCATCGATCCATTTCTGGGTTATGATTTTTTCAAGTTTTATTTCGTTGTCAGCAGTCTCATCCCATGCAACGGTTACAGTTGAACGTGTATTATAGTTGTTCCTGGCATCAATCGGATCAACATAGTTGATGGGTTTGCTTGTGGCATCTGCAAGATATGCATCAACACCACCTGCACCCCAGTCGGCAAATGACATTTTGATACCGGTTTCATAGTGTTCCCTGGCATCACCTGCACCGGCCCAGCCTCTGAGAGCTGCTTCGGCAAGTGCAAAATGAACCTCGGCTGCAGTGAAAAATCTTCTGGAGGTAACTGATTTCCAGTCTTCGCTCACATTTGAAAACTTCTCATGATCATCCTTTGCATTAAGATATGCGCCGCTGGCAATACCCTTGTAGGGAAAGTCAGGATGGGAAGCATACAAACTCTCATCAGTTGCCGGTGCGAAATATTTATGGATTCTTGGATCCTTCAAACCGATAAGGAATTCTTCCATACCGGCACTCATCTTGCTGTCCTGCCATTCAAAACAGATCACTGCAATCGGCATTTTCCCGCCATACAGTGAAATATTGAAATTGTCAGCATTTGTAAGGATCAGCCCTGCGTCATCGGCGATTGCCTTTTCACCCTGTTCTTTTGCAAGAGCGGGATCTACCTTGCTGAGGCGGATTGCAAGCCTGAGTCTCATTGAATTGACCAGTTTGAGCCAGCTGCTGATTTTTCCCTTATAACTGGCATCAAATTTTATCAGTCCTTTGTAATCGGGATTATTCTTGAATACCCTTGAGACATCATCAAGAACCTTGAAAAAAGAGTTATACAGATCCTTTTCCGAGTCATAATAAATCGGAGTTGTAGTCTTACCGTATTCCGAATAGATAAGCGGACCATGATAGGCGGTCAGTCTTGACAGTCCTATAACCTGGAGAAGCTTTGCCCAGTGTTCAAATACATCATAACCGCCTTCCTGGGCTATTTCTATCACCTGCTTGGAGGGTGACATGACGCTGTTGTAAATACGGCCCCAGAATGAGTTCCAGGTAACATAGTAGGTAGTATTGTTTCTGTTTGAAACAAAAGGAGTCGGTGTGCCGAAGTGGCGCACAAAACTGTCGGTAAGCAGGTCTTCCTCAACCTGGTGGCCCTGTAGATTGGCCAGCAAACCCTGAAAATAAGCACCAATGTGATTAAAGTCCTGTTCCAATGATTTTTGAGTGATCTGATAAGGATTTGAATTGATCTCATCAAAGTTCTTGGTGCAGGCCCCAAGTAAAACCACCAGTACTGCCAGTGATATTATTTTTTTCATAATTATCTGTTTATTAGAAATTAAGTTTAATGTTAAAGCCGAATGTCCTGGTAGCCGGGACGTTAAAGTTATCAAGTGACTGGCTTCCCAGGCCTGCACTCATTGTCAGTTCAGGATCATAGGGAGCTTTTTTGTAGAGGAAAAGGAGGTTCTGGCCTACCAGTGAAACGGAAGCAGCCTTGAACGGCAGGTTGAGCTTTCTTACATCAAGATCATAGCTCAGCGCAAGCTGGGTTACCCTGATGTTTGTCCTGTCATATACGTAGGCTTCAAGTATTCCGTTCCTGTCGCCGATGGTCCTGTACCAGAGTTCTACATTCTCCATCTTGTCTTTTTCAGTGCCTTCTGCAGTAACGACCTTAACGTCAACATATCCCTTGTCCCTGTCGTCACCTGATCTCTTGCTTACTCCGGCTCCGTCGAGCATTGATTCAGTCTGGCTTACGCAGTTGCCTCCGAATATTCCGTTGATCAGGAAGCTGAGGTTAAACTGTTTGAATGACAGATTGTTATTCCATCCCAGTGTGAAGTCGGGATCCAGGCTTCCTATCAGTTCGGGCAGCTGGGTCTTTCTGGGTGCGCCTTTGGCATCAAGAACAATTCGTCCCTTATCATTTCTTACGAACTGATGACCATAGAGATCACCGAAAGATCCTCCGGCTACGATATAGTTGTAGTAACCTTCTGAACTGCCGAGGTCAACTCTTTTTCCCGGATCATCCGGCCACAGTTCTGATACGATATTCTTGTTCCTCGCGAAGTTGAATGTGGTGCTCCACATGAAATCGCCGGTAACAACAGGCTGTGCGTCAAGAGTCAGTTCAACACCCTTGTTGACGATTTCACCTGCGTTCACATACATTGTGGAATAACCGGTACCTACCGGAGCCGGAAGTGAAATGAACTGATCCTGGCTGTTGATGTTATAGTAAGTCAGGTCAAATCCGAATCTTCCGGTAAAAAATCTCCATTCCGTACCCAGTTCAAGACTTCTCAGCATTTCGGGCCTGGCATCAAAGAAGGGAGCAACTGTATTTCTGTCAACTCCGCCACTTCCTGTAATTGAGTGCATGGGGTTGATCCTGTTGAAGGGAACCTCGTTGGCAACAGTGGTATATGAAGCTCTTACCTTTGAAAAGGTGATAAAGTCGGGCAGGGGCAGCATTTCACTCAGCAGTGCACTAAGACCGATTGAGGGATAGAAATATGATTCGTTTCCTGTAAGGGCAAGTGTTGAGGACCAGTCATTTCTTCCTGAGAGATCAAGGAAGATCATGTCTTTGAATCCAAACTGCATGTTGGCGAACAGTCCCTGCTTGACAGCCCTGGATGACAGTGTTGAAAGTACCTGAATGTTCTGGGGCAGGTTCTGGAAATTGAATTCATTGGGGTAGAACAATGAATATGTTCCGTTGTTGGCTGAAACACCCCGTCCGTAAACTGATTTTTGCCAGCTTCCTCCTGCAAGTGCGTCCAGGCTGAATTCACCGAAACGGGTATTGTAGGTGAAGATAGCGTCGGTATACAACAACTGGTCGTCATATTTTTTGTAGTTCCATGTTCCGTTTGCTGAAACGTTGGTTGCATTGGATCCGGCAGCATGGCGCTGTTCATTTTCCTTTACGGCGTAGTCAACGCTGGCCCTGGTCTGGAATTTAAGTCCCTTGGCTATGTCATATTCAACGGTTGCACTCGCAATTGCCCTTTTTGTCTGGTCAACTCTGGGTTCCATATTGATTATCCAGTAGGGGTTTGACTGGTGGTGGTCGGCCACAAACCAGTTCTGCAGATACATGTTCCTGTCGGCATTGAATACCTTGTAATTTTCCTTGTAGGACTGGAAATCCCTTTGACGCGGGAAGAAATAGAGTCCTGTCAGGGGATTGAGGTAATATCCGTTGGGCGGCCTGTTGTCAGCCTGTTCATTGGCAAGCATTACATTGGAGGTAACTTTTACCCTGTCGTTGAAAAATTTCGTTGACTGCTTGAAAGTAACGTTGTTCTTCTGATACTTGTTGGTGGGAATCACACCCCTGGCACTTGTGTTACCGTAGGAGAAGTAGGCCTGGGTTCTGTCGGTGCCGCCACTGATTGAAATGGAATTCACAAGGTTATATCCTCCCTGGAAAAAGTCCTTCACAAACTTGTCGTCATATTTTGAAAGAGGTTTTGTATCCCAGCTTTCCTTTGCATTGCCGATTGCTCCGTATTTGTACTGGAGTTCCGGATACAGGAGCACAGTTTCAAAAATGGTTCCGGAGTTTATGCTGATGTCAGTGGTACCGGCTTTTCCTTTCTTGGTATTGATTATCACAACACCGTTTGCGCCCTGGCTTCCGTAAAGGACTGCAGCATTGGAACCCTTGAGGACACTGATACTTTCAATGTCTTCCTGGTTAATCTGGGAAATACCGTCTCCTTCATCCCAGCCACCCCACATTCCTGCCTGGCTTCCTTTTCTGTTGACCATCGGCACACCGTCAATAACATATAGAGGTTCGCTCAGCCCTGAGAGGGATTTGCTTCCTCTTAAAACCGTCCTGGTTGAACCACCTGCTCCGGAGGCAGCTTTCTTGATTTCAAGTCCGGAAGCCTTGCCGGCAAGACTGCTCATGAAGTTGATGTCCCTGGCCCTGGTAATTTCCGCACTGGAAACCTGCTGTGAGGCATAGGTAAGGGTTTTTCTTTCACGGGCGATCCCAAGAGCCGTAACGACCACTTCTTCCAGTCCTATACTTTCCGAATGCAGGACAACGTTTACAGTGGTTCTGCCGTTCAAGGGCTGTTCCACAGTGGTCATTCCCACAAAAGTGAACCGGAGTACGGCATTTGCGTCCGTTACATTAAGAGAGTAATTCCCGCCTAGATCCGTGGTCGTTCCAACGGTTGTCCCGACCTGGACGATCGAAACTCCGGGAAGAGCCTCTCCGTTTTCATCCGTAACCGTACCGCTTACCCTTACCTGTGCAAACAGCATCGCGGTCGTGGTAAGCAGTGTCACCATAAATAGAAACAATTTTTTCATCATAAAGATTTAATTTAGGGTAAATATTAACTATATGCTGAATCAAAACAGCTTCAGCCAGCTGTTATTCTCTGGTTTATACAAAATCTTTTATTGTAAGATATATTATTTAAACAATGCAACGTTCAGTATCTCTGCTTATGCGCTACAAGGGCGCATAAAATAAAGGGCGCAATATATAAAAAAAATTTCGTTAACAAAAGTTAAAGTGTCAGGGAAAAAAATATCCGGGATTTTTAATTAACAAGATATCAATTAAATAAAGATTCTTTTTATAATTTTTTCAGTGATTCTGTATTTTGGTTTTATTTATTAAAAATTTTCCACATTTCGTTTGTGTTTTATTTATTTTATAAACTTTCCAGGTATTTCCACAAAAAAAGGCTGTCCTTTTGAGACAGCCCCTTTTTGCAATTATTCAATTTTCCTTAGGGTTTTTTATCCCACCATAGTTTGGTAGTGCCATTATCAGGTCCGCCAAGCTTGCTTACTGCCTTTTCCACTTCGGCCTTGTTGTTTGTGTATTCTCCGGTGATAAAGGTGAGCCTTGTCGGCAGTGAAGTCGCCGCTATCAGGGGTTCCTCACTCTCGAGCCTGTCATAGAGTTTCGGGTATTTTGTAATTCTCCGCACAGTCCATGCTTCAATACTGTTTTCAGGATACAGGCACAGCCATTTTTGTGTGATGATCTGCTCCAGTTGCTGTTCCTTGCCGCCGGTTGTCATGAATGCCACTGGCACTGTTGACACCGGCGGAATAACCGTTCCCGGATCTGAAAGGTCTGTGCCCGGGCTTGCCGGTATCCTGTCGCTTGTGATATAATCTTCCCCTGCCAGGTTCTGATAATCAGAATATCCCCATTCATCAAATGATGCCTTGATACCTTTTTCATAGAGTTCCTGAGCTGTTCCGCCCATATTCCAGTTTTCCAGGGCACCTTCAGCCCTGAGAAAATATGATTCGTCTGCACCCATTACTCTCCAGGCGGGCCCGGCAGCACCGAGAGAAACCCAGGATTTGTGCATGTCGGAAGCATGACCGTTAAAATCCAGCTGCTGCCTGTCCGATTTGGTCTGGCCATTCCTCATTCCTTCAAAATTAAACACCACATCGTCCGGATCATCTGTGGGGTCAGGAAATTTGGCTTCCTGAAAGTAACTCTGGACACGGGGATCAAGATAACCCTTCATGATGCTCTCCATGTCGGCACTCATCCTGAATTCCATCCATGAGGTAATGGTACAGTATGCATTGTACCAGTCAATTGAAGTAGCCACTTTTGCATTGTCGGCAACGTTTTCTATGACACCTGCCGAGACAGCTGCTTCAGCCTGAGTTCTGGCAAGTGTGGGATTGACGTATTTGCAATGCAGAGCCAGCCTGAGGCGCAGGGAGCTTCCGAGTTTGGCCCATTTTGCTATATCGCCCTTGTAAACATCATCATAGGCTTGCAGGGTAGCTGATTTGCCCTGAGACAGATTGGCCTTTAGCACCGTTACTGCACTTTCAAGTTCCTCGAAAAACAGAGCGTATAGTTCCTCCAGACTGTCATAGGGAACGGCCTTTTCCATATTTCCGAAATGTGAATAAGGTATGGCCCCGAAGGAATCGGCGTATTTTGCAAAAGCATTTACCCTCCATATTTTCATGATTGCTTCTTCGACCGCCAGGCCCTTTTCCTTGGCAAAATCAACACAGAACTGAATGGGCGGGGCGGCATTCTGATAAAACGAATTGAATGAGCCGTTCAGCCAGCTGCCTACCAGAACATACCTGTCCGACAGGAAGTTCGGATGGGTTGTTGCAAAATAGTTTGCATATACATCTCCGAAAAGGGAGTGATAGGTCTGCATTCCCGTACTGTTCCGCAGGTAGGAAGTATATACTATCGCCCTTTTTGCCACCAGACCGAAGGATGACTGGTCAAGGCTGGCCACGGTGATGGCCTTTGGATTGGTATTTATTTCATCGAAATCCTTTGTACAACTGCCTGCGAAAACAGCTAATGCAAGAACTGATATTATTATTAACAGGTTTTTCATATTATTTTGTTTTAACATGTTGCTGTATTAAAAATCGAAGTTAAGGGATACGCCGAATGTCCGGGTTGTTGGCAGTGCGAAAGCTTCACGCCCTTCGTCAGTGTTTGCAGTACTGTTGACAATCTCGGGATCGGAGTGCTCAGCCTTGTTCATGAAGAAGAACAGGTTTCTGCCTACCAGGGATACCCGGGCTGCACTGAAGAATGTCTTGGCAACAAGATCTTTCGGCAGATTGTACCCGAGAATCACTTCCCTGAGCCTGATATTTGTGGCATCTCTCACGAATGCCTCACCGGCCGGATTGTTTCTTCCGCCAACATTATTCCAGAAAGCTTCAGCATTGGTGGCTTTCGTATTTGCTCCGCCTTCGGGCGTCACACCTTTTTCATTCTTGAAAATATCCCTGCCGAAAAGGAGGGAGCCGTCTTCCCTGCCTATTGCGGTATAGTCGAGAATTCCGTTTCCGGCAGTTATGGCCTCGGTGAATGAAATAAAGGAACCACCCCATCTGGCATCAATAAGTGCATTAAGTGACAGGTTCTTGTATGTTATGGTATTGCTCAGGCCTCCCAGCCAGTCGGGATTGTAGTTTGCAACCTTCACTGTCATACCGGAAGTAATAAGGGGAAGCCCGTTTGCCTGGTTTATTATTACATTGCCATTTGCATCCCTTTGAAATCCTTTTGCATATACATCTCCGAAAGCTTCACCTTTTACGAGCTTATACTCCCTTATAAAGTCTGTTCCAAAGGAGAGAACGTCGAATCCTTCGGCAATTTCAAGAATTTTGCTGACATTCTTCGACCAGTTGAGCATGATGTCCCAGGAGAAATCGCGCTTGTCAACCACCACTGCTCCGAGGGTCAGTTCCACTCCCCTGTTCTGGACATCGGCACCATTCTGATAAACGCTGCTCACTCCCGAAGTCACGGGAACCGGAGTGGAGAACAGCTGATCATAGGTATTTGTCTGATACCATGTTCCGCTCAGCCTGCCCCTGTCGTTGAACATTCTGAGATCAAGCCCGGCCTCAATGGATCTTGTCCTTTCGGGCTTGAGGTTCGGGTTGGGAAGTGATGTGCTGAGTCCTATTGTGCCCAGGGATACTGAAGCTGACCTGTGGAGATTGTATGCTCCTGCATCATTTCCCACCTCGGCATAGGATGTCCTGAGCTTGAAGTGAGTAAATGCAGCAGGCAGGGTCATCAGATCGCTCAGTACAGCCGTCAGCCCTACAGAGGGATAAAAATATGATCTGCTTGCAGCCGGCAGGGTGGAGCTCCAGTCATTCCGTCCGGTAATATTCAGGAACAAGGCATTTCTCCAGGATAATTCACCGAATCCGTAAAAGGACTGAACCACTTTCTTTGAATATCCCTCGCCGGGCCTCGGATCTTTCGTGTTGGCAAGGGCGAACATGTTTTCAATATTGAAAATTGAACCCGAACCGCTTACGTTTTCTGATTCATACAACCTGTGGTTGCCTCCGGCGTTGAGGTCCAGTGCAAATTCGCCAAAATTCTTATTGTAGTTGATGAGGAAGTCATTGTTCCATTCATAGGAATTGGAACTGGTTTTTGAAAAAGCTCCGTAATAGGCATTGGTATAGGTGTCGTTGTTGCGCTTCCATTCCGTGTTTGTATATGTGCCGTCAAACCCTGACCTGCCCTGAATTGAGAGTCCGGGCAAGAATTCATATTTCAGGCTCATCATTGCAATTGCCCTTTGGCTCTTTGATGGCTGTACTGCATTGTAAACGGACCAGTAAGGGTTTCCCGAACCGTTGTCGTTCACTTTCCAGTAGTGCTGGCGCAGCTGACCCGCAGGGTTAATGAATTCATAATGCTGAATATCTTCCGAACGTATGTTCCTGGGCAACATATAGAGATATCTCATGGGATTCTCAAATGTTTCACCGGTAATAAACACATTGGAATAGTTCCTTTTAATTACATTAAGTTTTGAATCCAGTGTAAGCTTCCTGGAAAGGTTGGCACGTACCCTCAGGTTGAGGTTATGTCCTTTCAGGTCATTACCGTCAATAATCCCTCCATCGTTGCTGTTGGTATATGAGAAGGTTATATTCGACACGTCAGAATTGATGTTCACCCCGAGGTTTGTTGAGAAACTGTTGCCGATCCTGAAAAAATCCTTTATGTTGTTGGGCTGAGGCAAAAACGGATATTGTTTACCATACATATAGTAGGAGGGGTCGTTTGACCAGTGGTCGACCATCTGCCCTTCCATCTTCGGGCCCCATGCCACTGTCGCTGCTTTTGCATACATACCGTTTGCTCCCTGCCCGTAGATATTCTGAACCTTCTGCAGGATCATGGCCTGATTTGCCTGGTAGGTAAAGCCGAGACTGGTAGTGACACCCTGACGGGCACCCTTCCCTGATTTTGTTGTTACAACAATTGCCCCGTTGTTTGCACGGCTTCCGTAAAGAGCTGCGGCGTTTGCTCCCTTCAGAACCGAAATGGATTCAATTTCATCGGGACTGATGTTTTCAATTCCTCCGTTGAGCGTAATACCGTCAACCACGTAAATCGGCTGACTGCTTCCGCTGATGGAGCGGTTTCCCCTGAGCAGAACCTTGGTGCTTCCCCCCACTCCCTGACCGGTCTGTGTAATAAGCATTCCGGACACCTTTCCGCTTAGTCCCGACATTACGTTGGGATTTCTTGCCTCGGTAAGAGCATCGGTGGTTACGCTCTGGGCTGCATAGGTAAGTGATTTTGTCTGCCTCGAAATACCGAATGCCGTGACAATAACATCCTGCAGTGCCATTACATCCGGTTCCAGTGTTACATTGAACACAGTCTGTGTTCCTATTGACAGTTCAACCGTTTTCATGCCCACATAGGAGAAGGACAGGCTTTGTGCATCGGTTGGAACATTAAGGGTAAATGCCCCGCTTGCATCAGTCGTGGTACCTATCGTGGTGCCCGGCACCACCACAGTTGCCCCGATAATGCCAAGCCCGTCCTCGGCACTTTTTACGGTACCGGAGACAAGCTTCTGTGCAAATACACTCTGCAAGCCTATAAAAAAGAAGGCTGCAATAAACAAAGTGAATTTTCTCATAGTTAGAACATTAAGTTAGTTTTAGATAAAAATGAAAATTGAATAAATAATTCTCAAATCAGGTTTTAAATATTACTGTTAAGCATATTTGGTAATTCGTGCGTTAAATTATGTTAAATATTTCAAATATCATAGTGTTTTTGTTGTTTTTTTCATTTTTTGTATTTTCTGAAAATTTCAATACATTTGAAATCTTTCCGGAGATACTGCGCAAAAGGCCTGGTCTGACCCTAAAACAGAAGAAACAGCAATGAAATTTTCCGAAAAACGGTTGCGAATCAGCAGAATGATATTTCCAGGATTTCTGTTGGTCACATTATTGCCGGTTCTTCTCATGAACTGTGGCAGAGGCAGTCATGTTGAAGCAGCAGTAAACATGGAACGCCTTGCGCTGACAGATCCTGATTACTCCGAAACAATAATACCCTGGAATATTGCCCCCATGAACTTCAGCATCCTGGAGGAATACAAAACCTGTAAAATCAGGTTAAGCGGAACGGACGGCAGTTCACTGACAGTGAATACCTCAGGAAAAACGGTAAGATTCCCCCGGAAAAAATGGAAAAAACTGCTTCTCCGGAACAGGGCAGGCAGAATTTCCGTGGAGATAATGGCGGAGAATGGAAGGGAGAAAGCTATGAAGTTCAAGCCTTTTAATTTCTATATTGCGGATGAGCATACAGATCCTTACCTGGTTTACAGGATTCTTTATCCGGGATATGAGGCATGGCTTGACATGAAAATAGTTCAGAGATCAACTGAAAACTTCAGTGAGAAATCCATTGTGGAAAACCAGCTTCTGGATAATAATTGCGTTAACTGCCATTCCTTTGCCAATAATGATCCCTCTAAGATGCTTTTGCATGTACGGGGTACAAAATCAGGAACATACATTTCGGAAAATGACAAAATCGTGAGACGCTCCCTGAAAACTGACAATATGCCGGCCAATACGGTTTATCCTGCCTGGCATCCTTCAGGTAATTATATTGTGTTTTCATCGAATAAAACAGTTCAGGCCTTTCATTCAAGACCGGAAAAGAATATCGAAGTATTTGACCTGTTCTCGTCCCTTGTCATCTATGATGTTAAAAGGAATGAAATAATGAATTGCATGCAGGATGATTCTGTTGAATACATGGAGACTTTCCCCTGCTGGTCACCGGACGGAACATGGCTTTATTACTGCAGAACCCCGCAGGTAAGGGAAGGATTTGATTTCAGGGAAGTTAAATATGATCTGGTGAGAATTCCCTTCAGCCAGCAATCAGGGAATTTCGGTAAGCCTGAAATGCTGTTCAATGCGGCTGCAGCAGGTAAAAGCGTTTCCTTTCCAGCCGTTTCACCTGACGGCAGATATGTTGTATTTACCCTTCATGATTACGGTACTTTTTCAATATGGCACAGGGAGGCGGATTTGTATATTCTTGACATTTCTGGCGGCAGGATTTCAAAAATGCCGATCAACAGCAATGAGTCTGAAAGTTATCATTCATGGTCTTCAAGCGGCAGATGGCTGGTCTTCAGCAGCAAGAGGGACGACGGACTTGCGGCACGGCCATATTTATGTTATTTCCATTCGGCCGACAGCATTGGAAAACCATTCATACTTCCGCAGAAAGATCCGCAGGTTTACACCCGTATGAAAAAAACATTCAACAGACCGGAATTTGTTACAGGAAAAATTGAGACCGGACCCCGTGATTTTGAAAAGGCTTCCCGTTCAGAGCCGGTTCAGGCCGTTTGGACGGGATCTTCAGAACTGAAAAGCCATAAGGATGAAAGGTACGGGAATGAGAAATACTGAGAGCGCCCATGATGTTCAGACTGAACGGACACAGGACCGGCTTCTGGCTGCAGCCCTTTTTTCTGTGTCATTCCTGTTTTTTTACTTTTTCAGAAATACCCTTTTCAACTATCAGGAAAGCACATCATTGTTTATATATACGAATGAGTATCTCTCAAAATTTACAGACAAACCCGGGGGACTGCTTGTATATCTCGGAAATTTTCTCAGTCAGGTTTATTTCTCATCTTTTTACGGTTCGATAATCCTTGCACTGCTTAATATTACCCTCTGTTTCTGTATTGCCAGGGCCGGAACTGCCCTGAATGCAGATTTGATCCTTAAAAGGATATTGTTACTGTCCCTTTTTGCTGTTATGCTGTTATTCCAGTCGCAGTATGAACATTTCATTCATTACAGCCTGGGCTTTCTGATGGTGGCAGTCTGTTTTTCAGTGATTGTAACAGTAGGTGCAGGATGGCGAAGATTAATTTATTTTACGGGACTTCCACTGTTTTACTATGTTGCAGGACCCTTTGCAGTTTTGTTTGTCTTAATGCTGATCAGCTGGTCCCTTGTTTATGAGAAGGGTCGTTTCCGCTTCCTTAATCCTCTTCTCATGATAGTTATCAGCATTATTGCCTGGTTTGTTTTCCGGAATTATCTTTTTTACCAGCCGGCCCGGACGCTTGTTCTTTATCCATTGCCCTTCACTTCTTTCAGGCAATTGCATTTCTCCATGATAATTCTGGCATTGTTTTTTGTTTTCCTTCCGCTTTTTTATAAACTGACTGCTCTTGTCAGGATTACTGGCAGAACCCGGAGCTGTCTTTTTCCGGCCTTTTCACTGGTGCTTTTTCTGCTTCTGCTCTTTTTATCCCTGAAATACCACAATTCCAGCCTTGTGAAAATAATACGCCTGGAAGGAATGATTGCACGGCAGGACTGGGACGGAGTGATAAGGCAGCAGGAAGAGTCGCCCGTTGCAAATCTGATAGCCCAGTATTATTACAACCTGGCATTATCAGAAAAAGGATTGCTCTGTGAGAGAATGTTCAGAGCGCCGCAGGATTTCGGTGCATCCTCACTCTGCCTTCCCCGGCATGCTGAATTTTATAACCGGTCGGTCCATTTCTATTATTCGGCCGGACTTATCAATGAAGCCCGCCACCTGGCCTACGAGTCAATGGTAGCATATGGCTACCGCCCGGGAAACATTGACATGCTTATTAAAACCGAACTTATTAACGGAAATTTCAGGGTAGCAGAAAAATATATCAATGATCTGAAAAAAACTCTTCATTACCGGACAAAAGCCATTAAATACAGGAAGATGCTCTACAGACCGGAAGCCGTAAAGGCCGACAGGGAGCTGGGGAGTAAGCTTCTGTTGCTGCCGGGGAACGATTTTTTTATCAGACCTGATGACCGTGAAAACATCAATCTGCTCTTTCTGTCGAACCCATTGAACCTAAAGGCTTTTGAGTATAGAATCGCATGGATGCTGCTTGAAAAGGATTATAAATCTGCAGTACATGAAATCAGGAGAATGAAATTCCTGGGTTACAATATTATTCCCAGACATCTGGAAGAGGCAGTGGTGGGCTATGCAAACATCAGCGGCCGGATGCCTGATCTGGGAGGTCTGAGCCTGAGACCTGAGACGGAAAGGGATTTCTTCGAATACGGCTCGGCATATAACCTTTTCAGCAGGGATAAAGAGACCCTGGCCGGGGAAATGAAGAAAACAGCAGGAAAAACTTACTGGTATTACCTTCAGTTCAAATAAACATTAAAAATTTCTGTTTCAGGCCTGCCAAATATTTTTATTATCGTCAGGAATTATAATATTGCAGAATGTTATTACTTCATCTTTCAGTCACAACATTTCACAACAACGGCCCGGTATGTTTCAGCAGCCCGGTAACGGCGAAGATTATCAACCGGCTAATTTAAAACCAAATAACATTATGAAAAAAATAATCGCATCAAGCTTGTTAACATTGTTCCTGCTGGCTGCCTATGCTCAGGAAGCCAGGATCAGTGAGGAATACATACCATTTACCACCTATTCCTTTAATGATCCGGATCCGGTTGCACGCCCCGGATCTATTTTTCCGTACTTCAGGTTTGACGGATTTTCATATACTCCGGAAGTGGTAAAACATAAAATGATAGTACTTGAAAACAAATGGATAAAGGTGTGGGTTGCTCCGGATATAGGGGGCAAGGTATGGGGTGCCCTGGACAAAAAAACCAACAAGTATTTCATTTATCACAATAATGTAGTGAAATTCAGGGATATTGCAATGAGAGGACCGTGGACCTCAGGCGGTATAGAACATAATTTCGGATCGATTGGTCATGCCCCCACCACATCGACGCCCGTTGACTATTCCTGGCAGAAAAATGATGATGGAAGTGTTTCGTGCTTTGTCGGTTCAATGGATCTGTCCTCACGGACAGAATGGAGGGTGGAGGTAAGGCTGCCGAAAGACAAGGCATGGTTTGAAACAATATCCCACTGGTATAATCCGACAGACCTGAAAACTTCCCTCTATCACTGGGAAAATGCCTCGGCTGACGGCACGAATGATCTGAGGTTTTATTTTCCCGGCAAGGCGGAAATAGGGCATGGCGGCGAACCGGGTGACTGGCCCGTGCTGAAAAACGGGCGGGATATATCCCTGTACGGGAATAACAATTTCGGATCATCAAAAAGTTATCACGTGCTTGGGGAATATGCCGACTGGTTTGCCGGATTGTATGAACGGAGCAACCATGGATTCGGACACTGGTCAAGGCAGCCGGTGAAGCCCGGAAAGAAAATATGGATATGGTCACTTGGAAGGGACGGTGAAATATGGGTTGACCTTCTGACCGATACACAGAAAGGTAACACCCAGTATATTGAAATACAAACCGGACTGCTTTATAATCAGGCAGGGGACGGCAGTACCAGGAGCCCTTTCAAGCATGTGTTCTTTGAACCGGGGGCAGTCGAAAGCTTTACAGAGTTATGGTTTCCCCTGAGCGACCTGGCAGGAGTAAGCACTGTTTCCCCCGAAGGAGCACTTTTTGCGGAGAAATCCGAAAACAGGTGCACAATCCAGTTCCAGGCCCTTGGCTATGTCAGGGATAAGCTGCAGATAACCGACACAGAGGGTAAGGTAATCTCCGAATTTGAACTTAATCTGGAACCGGAACAGATTTTCTCCAGGTCGGTTGAACTGGAGAATTTTAACGTAAAAGTCCGCCTGGCAAACGGTGAACTCAGGTATAACCTTGCTGACAGAGAAGAAAACTTTGTTGATCGTCCCCTCAGCATGCAGGAAAACTTCGACTGGGAATCAGTTTATGGCTTGTATACCAGGGGAGTCGAAAAGATGAGACAGCGTCAGTATTCACAGGCTGCCACCCTGCTTGAAAAATGCCTGGAAAAGGATCCGTTCTTTATGCCCGCACTGACAGCACTGGCTGAAACAGATATCCGTTTCATGAAATTTGATGAGGCCGAACGGAAACTGCTCGAAGTAATCCGTTTTGATACCTATGATCCTGATGCCAATTTCCTCTACGGCACACTTCTTATGAGGAAAAAGGAATTCAACAAGGCCCGTGACGCTTTCGGGGTCACGCTCAGGTCAGTGCAGTATAAGGCGACTTCCCGTAACAAGCTGGCATTGATAGCCTTAAGTGAAAACAGGCTTGAAGAAGCATGGAAATACGCAATGGATGCCGTGGAATATAACGCCAAGGACAGGAACAACTACGGTACGGCAGCTGTTGTGGCAAGGCTGAAGGGAGACAGGGGATCACATGAGGAGCTTCTTGGGAAAATGCTGAAAATGGATCCTCTCAATCATTTTGCCTTGTTCGAGAAATATTATATGCTGAAGGATGAGACATCAAAAACCGGCTTTTTATCGAGGATTACCGGGGAATTCAAATATGAAACCCATATTGAACTTGCTCTCTGGTATTTTAATGCCGGCCTTCTGAATGAAGCTATTTCCGTTATGGAAATCTGTCCGGAAAATCCCGTAGCCGATTATCTGACTGCTTATCTGATGTCACTGAAAAATAATGCCGAAAAGGCACAGTTTTATCTTACAAGGGCAATTAATGCCGATGATAAACTGGTTTTTCCCTACAGGGAAGAATATGCCGCTGTTCTTGAATGGGCAGACAAACAGCAGCAGAGCTGGAAAACCAAATATTATTCCGCAATTCTCTACTGGAACAGAACACGTAATGACATCGCGGAAAAATATTTCAGTGAATGCGGTGATCAGCCCGACAGTTATTCCTTTTATCTGAGCAGGGGCAGATTTCATGATGAAACAGGAGGACGGGCCGAAACGGATTACCTGAAGGCACTGAAACTGGGTGAAAATAACTGGAGGCCCTATCATACCCTTTACAACTATTATGTTGCGCACAACAAATATGACAGGGCGCTGGAGATTACCCAGAAAGCCATCAACATGTTCCGGGACAAATATGTAATAGCTTTTGATCATGCCATGTCCCTGCTCTACAACGGAAAATATGACGAAAGTGTCAGGATTCTTGAAAGAATCAGAATCCTTCCGTATGAAGGTGCGGGATATGGGAGAATGGCCTGGAAGAATGCAAACCTGCTGAATGCTTTGGACTATTACTCGGGCAGAAACTACAGGAGAGCATCCGTTTATGCAGCTAATGCATATAAATGGCCTGAGAACCTTGGGGTTGGCAGACCGTATACAGTCGATGAAAGGGCCGAGGATTTTGTAAATGCAATGATTCTGGAGAGGTCGGGAAACAAAAGGAAATCAGCGGAACTGTATGAAAATATTGCACGTTACAATGGCGGAAAACCTGCCGGGAACAGATCTATGAACTATTTATCGCTTGCTGCACTGAAGAAACTCGGACAGAAGCAGGAAGCAGATCTTTACCTGAGGCAGTGGATGGAAATTCCGGGGAATGATAAAATAAAGGAATGGGCCCGGCTGATGCAGGAAGGCAGGAAAAATGAAGCCGGCGACATATTGAAATCGCTTGGTGAGTCCGGAGAGGGAACACCATGGAATCCCCGCGACACTGATTCTGATTTCCGCCTGGTAAATGAAATTGCACAGAAGATAAACTGATCTGCAGTTATTCCTCAGATCCGGATAAATAAGGTTCCGGGTGCCATTTTCAGTCTGAGTAAGCGGCATCCGGAATTTTATTGTCAGAACCAGGTCTGGACCAGAACCTTGTTGTCATGCTGGAACTCACTGATCCTGTACCAGATATTATTATCATTCTCAATCTGGTACATCCAGTATCCAAACGGACCCGGTGACTGGTACACCCTCCTCAGATAAAGCCGGTCGCCTTCCGAAAATTCACACTTCCTTGCATAGGTTGATATCTTCCCGTAAACAGTGTCCTGTGTGGTTTTTATCCAGATAAGGTGCGGTGATCCGATTTTTACCGGATCACTGTGCCTTGAATCCACAAACTCACCTACATACTTGCGTGTGATAAACAATTCATCCTCATGCATCATTGCTGACTTGTTTGAGGTGGCGCAGGAAAAGGCAAGCATTATTAACAGAACAAATCCGCTTTTTTTCATGACCTGATAACTTTTAACCAACACTTCCCGCTGACAGAAAACCCTCATGAGTCAACGGGTACGATGAAGAATTAAATCAATAATGAAACTGCCGGAAAATCCTTTGCAGCCTCATGCCAAAGATAATGTTTAATGATATGGTTTGCAAACAGATAACCCCAAGGGCCCCGCTTTAAACCTGTTTTTCGGGGTTTTCTGTCAGCCGTATCACAGGCTTCGCTTACTTGTGCCGTTGACTGATGACAAATTTGGAGACATTGGTCAAAATTTACAAAAAATCGTATTGCAAAGGGCTTTAAAGCTGAAAACTGTTTCACCGGAAAGGGTTCTGCCTGCTGTCAGTCAAATTCTGAGCAGCGGATAAAAGTTTCAGTAGTCGTTTTTAACCGTTTATAAACGGTTTTTATTATCTTTATCAAAACTTCAGTGCTGTGGAAAAAAAATGTCTCGACTGCGGCGAATCAATCCGTGGCCGCACAGATAAAAAGTTCTGTTCCGATCAGTGCAGGAACAATTACAACAACAGGCTTAACCGTGACACAAACAATTTTGTCCGAAATGTGCACGGACTGCTGAGGAAGAACAGGAGGATACTTGCCGACCTTTACAGGGAGGGAATGCTGAGAGTACACAAGGATGCATTGTTTGCACTTGGTTACAATTTCAGCTTCTTTACCCATATTATTGAAAGCACCGGCGGGTATAAGTACTATTACTGTTTTGAATATGGTTTCCGGGAAGCAGGCAACGACTTCATCGAACTTAAGGAGAACAGCCGCTATCTCAATTATCAATGAAGGGAAAGTAATGCCTGAGATTATTTTTCGTAAGACGTGTTCCATATCCTGAATCCTGGAAGGCTTCACAATACCTGGCACCGCCACCTTTCTCCGGTCCGTACATTTCAATAAGTTTTTCCCTGTAAGGCTCTGCGCTTGAGCCATTCTTGCGTGTTCTGCCAAGCCATTCCCTTCTTTCAGAGTCGGTTGCCGGAACTTCGGCCAGTCCGCCCCTGTTATACGGCAGCCATTCGTACATTTGTGAAGTATGCTGATGGTACATGTCAATCTTTTTTTCGATGACATCATCAATGATAACGCATACATCCGGCCTGAACGGCACGGGATTGACAAACCCGTCACTCATATACAGGAAGAGGGGATTCTTATCCAGATGCGGTACTCCGGGAAGTATCCTCGGAACAGTGACCATGTATGCCGCATCCAGGACTAGAGTTCCGGTATATCTGTGATCGGGATGATAGTCGTACGGGCGGGGAAAAATAACAATATCAGCCTTGTGCTCCCTTATCAGCCTAATCACTTCAAGCCTGTTTTTGTATGTAGGCATAAGTTTCCCGTCATGGTTACCGAGGGTAATGTATTTAACACCTATTGTTTCCCCGGCTTTTCTCGCCTCTTCTCTCCTGATCTTTGCAAGTTTTGCAGGCTTAATACTCTGATGGCCGGCATCACCGCTGGTAAGTGAAACCAGAAGTACATCATGACCAAGCTGAGCCCATTTATAGGCAGTTCCCCCGACCTTGTCGGGATCGTCAGGGTGTGCACCTATGACAATTATATGAAGCTTTTCCGCCTGGCTGTCCTGTGCCGGTACTGTTTGCGAAAACAAAAACAGTGCAATGATCTGGAAAATTGTTACAAGCACTTTCATATCATAAAATTTAAATGTTGAACTCCCTGTTTCCCGGCGCATGTTCCATTTGTACCGATGCCGGCCTGACTGTTTTCACCATTCACTGTTAGCCAGATCCCAGATATTCACAAAACTGATGCGAATGATCTTTTCCATTATATCCTGATCAATTGTGTGGATCTCATCGGAAGGAGTATGATACTCCTCCCTGTGGCCTGGCTTGAACCGCATTACCGGTATCCCGGCTTCCACGAATGACCTGTGGTCGCTGCCTCCAGGAGGATTGTCGGAAGGATGGTAATTAACTTCCAGGTCGATGCCATATTTTTTCAGATTGGCTTCCGTAATATCCCTGAAAAGGGCCCGGGAAGCAGTATAGGTCATGTCAACCCCTTTTTTGTTTTCTTCCGAAATATATCTTGAGATCATATCAAAATTAAGGTTCATCCGGATATTCTCCAGGGGAATGACCGGGTTCCTTACAAAATACCTTGAGCCGAGAAGTCCTGTCTCTTCTGATGACCACAGTGCGATAATTATGGTTTTGCCGGGTTTCACACCGGTTGCCTTCAGGGCCTTTGCCAGCATGAGTGCGCCAACGGTTCCGGAAGCATTATCATCGGCGCCGTTCCAGATGTAACCGTCTTTCATGCCCAGGTGATCATAATGGGCACCGATCACAATCGCCTGATCCGTATCATCACCCTCAATAATTCCAATGACGTTTCTAACTGCAACCTGCGACAATATTGCATCAGAGCTGAAGCTGACCGATCTGCCGCTCAGCATCGGCAGGTCATATGATCTGTTCTGCCCGGCATGCTTGATGTATTCGGAAATGCTTATGCCTGATCCCTTTAGTATTTCCGCCGCTGCCGCCGCCGAGATTCTTATTCTTATCAGATTATCCGGCATGGTTTTTCCGGGAAGATAGTATTGCGGCCTGTATGTATACGGTCCCCGGCTTCTTTCGGCGGGTGACATATTCAGGAATTCGGGTTCCGGTGCTTTTCCGGCCAATAACAGGCCGGGATCGAATTCAAGTATTCCGGCTGCGCCTTTTTCCCTGGCATAATCTTCAGCAGCACGCAGGGATGTATTTATTTCATGTGGCGTAAGTCTTTTATCAGCGAATTCGGGATATCCTGATATTATTAATATGAATTTGCCCCTGATATCAGTTTTCCTGAAATCATCGAATTTAATTTTTTCATTTCTGAAACCATAACCGGCAAATACTACGGGAGCTTCTGTCCGGACGGACCTGTAAAGGGGGCGTACAGAAAAATCCACGTTATTGGCAAGGTTTATTGTCCTTGTGCCGTCTCCCGAGCGGATTGAAATGCTGACTGAAGGCTCCCCGGAAGGAAGAGCCCTGATTAGTGAAAAATTCTGAAAAT
The DNA here is from genome assembly GCA_029547705.1 of Bacteroidota bacterium. GTDB lineage: Bacteria > Bacteroidota > Bacteroidia > Bacteroidales > VadinHA17 > LD21. The sequence continues at coordinate 58,896 of JAKPOU010000035.1, forward strand.
ATGACCTTTCTCCGGCTGCTCCTGTTATGGTATAGTCAGTTCTCCCGGAATGGTCTCCCCCGGGTTTTACACCGTACAGCCGCAGCATGCTTGCAATATAATCACCTGCCAGGTACTCACCGCGTTCTCCTGCTGCCCGTCCTTCCGTCCAGTCTGAGGCAAGAAATCCGAGCTGGGCCATGATGGCATCTGTTGTAATTGCGTGCAGACCTTTTTCAACCGCGGTAAGCTGCGCATTCAAAATGCTGATATTCAACATGTAAACCAAAAGAATGGCAGGCTTTCCCTTCATCTGAATCTCAATTTTTCACTAAATTACTAATATAATCAGAACGGAAAAGAGAATGAACAAGCTGTACAGTATTTTTGTTAAAGAAAAATGGTATTTAAACTATTTATGCGGTATAGGAAATGAAAACAAGACAATTTTTTATTCTGTTACTGACGTTCCTCCTGTCAGTATCATGGATCAGTGCTCAGAAAGCTGATGAACGGGGCTATATTGTAAAAACGGGTGACATGGCTCCTGATTTCACCATCAGGGAGGCCGGGGGCAGAACCTACAAACTTTCGGACCTCAGGGGGAAAATTGTCATGCTTCAGTTCACTGCAAGCTGGTGTGGAGTATGCCGTAAGGAAATGCCTTTTATTGAAAAGGAAATATGGCTTCCGAAAAAGAATTCAGGCCTGGTTGTTATAGGCATTGACCGGGATGAACCGGAAGAAACCGTGCTCAGGTTTAAAAAGGACATGGGTATAAGCTATCCGCTGGCACTTGATCCGGGAGCTGACATCTTTGCATTATATGCCTTAAAGGAGGCAGGAGTTACCAGAAATGTGATAATTGACCGGCAGGGGAAAATAATTTTTCTCACCCGCCTGTTCGACCGGGAAGAATTTGACATGATGAAGATCCGTATCTTCTCAGCCCTTGAAGGGAAATAACTGCCCCGGGTATATTTCTCCTGAAAAGACAGAAAATCTGCATCTTTTTGTAACCTTTTTAATGTTTGACCGTTTTATTATAAAATCCGGTGTGAAAGTTATTATTTCGAATTAAACCAATTAACTTAAACAGTATATCATGAAAAATCTATTGGCAATTCTGTTATCAGTATTTCTGGCATTACCTGTGGCCGGCCAGCTGGATTTCGGCATCAAGGCGGGACTGAATACTACTTCAATAACGATGGATGATCTCAAGACAGTCGCTTCCGGAGATATTTCATATACCGTTGAAAAGGCAAAGGGTGCGGCTTATGGTTTTCACGGAGGAGTATTTCTCAGACTGGGATTGAATAAAATATTCCTGCAGCCCGAACTGCTTTTTTCCACGAGGACAAATGAATATACCGTGACAAATCTGAAGGAGGATCTTTCATCACTGGAATCACAAAAGTTTAATAAACTGGATCTTCCGGTAATGGCAGGCCTGAAATTCGGACCGGTAAGGATCAATGCCGGTCCTTCTGCATCACTGCTCATTAATTCACCGGGAGACCTTATCAGGAATCCCGAGTTCAATACAATGTATTCAAGGATGACCTTTGGCTACCAGGCCGGAGTCGGACTGGATCTGTTTGACCTGCTGACCATAGATATACGCTATGAGGGCAGCCTGAAAAAATATCAGAATCAGATAGAAAACGCTGTCGGAACCAGGGTAGCCCTGGATGACCGGCCAAATGCATTTCTTTTCAGCCTGGGGATAATGTTCTGAGGAACATGGGAGTAAAAGAAGGGTCGTGTCAGAGCACTGACCCTTTTTTTTAATTCATCTGACCGGATCCTGCTGTATTAAATACGGAAATACTTCCTGTTGCCTGTCTCATAAAGGCCTGGTCCGTCATCCATTCCGTATGCTGTCCGGGATACCTGTATGTGTCTTAGTGTTATAAATCCGGATAAAGGGATGTTGAAGGCCCCGGGGATCCCTGTACTGATTCCGGCCATTATATTGCTTCATTATTGGGACCACGGTTTGATCTTTCTGACAATATCCCTAATTTTGCCTTCTTCGGAAAAAGATGAAACACAAAACAGCCAAGACACTGCTTTTCCTGGCGGGATTCCTGATTCTGGCCGGAATTGTACTGTTGATCAATATTTTTTTCAGTCTTCATATTTCTCCCGGTGATGATGATGAGATTGTTCTTTATATCCCGGATAGAGCTTCCTATCCGCAGGCCATGGATTCAATAAAGGCTCATCTTCCTGTGAAGCACCCTGCCGCCTTTGACTGGATCGCGAAAAGGAAAAATTATCCGGCCAATGTAAAGCCGGGCCGCTATGTGATCAGTCACAGAATGAGTTATATTGAAGTAATAAACATGTTTCGCTCGGGCGACCAGGTTCCCGTGAATATTACATTCAACAACGTACGTACAATATATGATCTTGCCGGCAGGGTTGGCGGCCGTATCAGTGCTGATTCCGCTTCAATAACAGGGTTTCTGGAGAATCCTGATAATTATTCAGCTGACGGTTTTAACAGGGAAACCATTATTTCCGTTTTTATTCCCAATACCTACAAATTTTTCTGGAATACCGGACCGGCAGATTTTTATTCAAGGATGCTGCGTGAATACAGGAGATTCTGGAATGAGGACAGACTTAACAAGGCAGGGGAGACCGGGCTTGATCCCGTGGAGGTATCAATTCTTGCATCGATAGTTGATGATGAGGCTGCAAGGTCTGATGAAAAACCCAGGATAGCAGGCGTTTATCTGAACAGGCTGAAAAGGGGTATTCCTCTTCAGGCTGATCCCACAATTAAATTCGCACTTGCTGATTTTTCAATGACCAGGGTTCTCAGGCGCCATCTCAATGTCGATTCTCCCTATAACACCTACAAGTACAGGGGGCTTCCTCCGGGTCCCATCGGCTGCCCGACAATTGAGAGTATTGATGCGGTGCTGAATGCCGAGAAACATGATTTTATTTATTTTGTGGCACAGGCCGATTTTTCAGGTTATCATCATTTTTCCCGGACATTGGCGGAGCATAACAGATATGCCGCAATCTATCAGAGAGAACTTAACAAGAGGAAAATTTTCAAATAAGACCCAGCACTTCAACTTCACGTTCAAGATCAAGTCCGTATTTTGCTTTTACGGATTTTCTGATTTCCTCAGACAACCTGTAGATATCCGCACCGGTGGCATTCCCGTGATTCACCAGTACCAGGGACTGGCTGTGATGAACTCCTGCATCCCCGCTTCTCCGCCCTTTCCAGCCGCATTGTTCGATAAGCCAGCCTGCAGCAAGCTTCCTTCCGCCTGAGGGATCATTGTAAACCGGCAGGCCGGGAAAGGCTTTTTTAAGCTCTCCGGCAAAAACAGGACTGACAACGGGATTTTTGAAAAAACTGCCGGCATTTCCTGATACGGCAGGATCGGGCAGCCTGCTTCTCCTGATTTTTATAACGGCCTTCCTTATATTCTGAACAGAAGGCCCTCCGAGTCTGTCTGCCTCTTCCCTCAGGTTTCCGTAATCCAGATTGTAATGCGGATTCTTCCTGAGCCTGAAAAACACCCTTGTTATCAGATATTTTCCCTTCAATTCATTTTTAAAAACCGAATTCCTGTATCCGAAGCCGCATTCATGGTTTTCAAATATCCTTTTTGTTCCGTCAGTTGTGCTGACAGCACTGAGCCTTACAACCGATTCTCCCGCCTCAGCGCCGTATGCTCCGATATTCTGTACCGGAACAGCACCGGTCAGACCGGGTATGAAGGAAAGGTTTTCCAGGCCCTGATAACCCTTTTTCACGGTCCATTCAACAAAGCTGTCCCACACTATCCCGGAACCCGCCGAGATAATTACAAATTCATCATCCTGCCATTCATTCCTGATTCCCCTGATGGCTGATCTGACGATTGTTCCGTGAAAATCAGAAGTGAACAGCAGATTGCTGCCCTCACCGATTATAAAAACTTCTTCTTTAGCCCGGCCGGCTTTCCTGAAAAATTCAGCAGCTTCCCTTTCGGTATGAACAATCACAAAATTGTCTGCCGTACAGTCAATCCCGAAGGTGTTATTCTTTTTTAATGAATATGATTTAATATACAGCATTGCTTTTACAACCAGGGCAAAGATAATTATTACTGAATCAATATTGCTAACTTTGCCTCATGCCCCGCTCAGATGATAAAATCAAAGCAGTTTTTTCAGTCGTGAACTGTATCTGTCACGACCAGAGGGTTTTGAAGATAGCTGGTGTGGTAAATGATCTGGGATGCAATGTCACAATCATAGGAAGACGGAAAGGAGACTGCTGCAGGGAAAGTGATCTCCCATTCAGGACATTCAGATTCAGAATGTTGTTTAACAGGGGATTTCTTTTCTATTCATTTTTCAACATACGTCTGTTCTTTTACCTGCTTTTCCATAACTATGATGTTATGATAGCAAACGACCTGGATACATTGCTGCCCAATTTCCTGGTTGCAGTACTGAAACGCAGATCCCTGGTATATGATTCACATGAGTATTTTACTGGTGTTCCGGAACTGACGGGAAGGATATTTGTGACGTGGGTCTGGAAGACCATCGAAAGTTATATTTTTCCCCGGCTGAAGCATGTAATGACAGTAAGTGATTCACTGGCACTGCAGTATGAAAAGGAATACGGCATTCGTCCTGTCACGGTGAGAAATTGCTCTGTATCATCCGCCGGCATTGAAGGATATTCAGGAAATGAAACCGGAATAAAGGCCGGGGATCTTCTGCTGATTTTCCAGGGCGGAGGTATCAATATTGACAGGGGAGGGGAGGAACTTGTTGAGGCAATGCGTTATACTTCCGGAGTAAGTCTTATTGTTGCCGGTTCGGGAGATGTCATCGGCAGGCTTAAAAACAGAGTCCTTGACCTGGAACTGGCGGACAGGATTTTATTTCTTGATATGATGCCATGGGAGGAGCTGATGAAGTATACCCGTTCGGCTGATGCAGGGCTCAGCCTCGACAAGGATACCAATATGAACTACAGGTTCAGCCTTCCGAACAAGCTCTTTGATTATATTTCGGCCGGAATACCGGTTATAGCCGGAAATCTGCCGGAAGTAGCGGGTATTATAAAAAAATATGACTGCGGTATAATTATTCCTGAAATAACTCCTGAGGCAATAGCTGAAGCGGTTGAAACACTTAAAAATGACAGGGAACTTCTGAACAAACTCAGGCGGAATGTTGTTTATGCATCAGAAGACCTTTCCTGGGAGAAGGAATCAGAAAAAGTAAAAAAGTTTTATGAAAGAGTTTTTAAAGAAAAATAGCCTGTTGGTAATATTTACAATATCCGGCCTCGCCGGCGGATTTCTTTACTGGAAATTTGTCGGATGCCTTTCGGGTACCTGTCCGATTAAGTCGGTATGGTACTGGAGCACCCTTTACGGCGGACTGATAGGATATCTTGCCGGCAGCATACTTCTTGACGTAATACGTAAATTCAGTAAAAGGAAAGGTATTAACGATAGTTCTGAAAACTGAATTCCCCCAGGAAACAAAATTCATTCCGGCAATTGGTCTCCCGACTGTTTCTGTCAATTTTCAGACCGGCCGTAACCGGGTTTCAGACAACTAATCTGACGTGTTAGTTGGCAACAGGTGTCTGACGAAACACAGAAACGGGTTTGCACTCTGAAAAAGAAATTTTAATTGCATGACACACATTTCTGAAACGTTTGAAAGACTCCACGTATAATGTTGCTTTAATGTTGATTACATATTTTTTCAGCATTACTTTTTTTACTAAAAACAATTGATTATGACAACAGGAAAAAAGCTCTATTACTCTGCATTTGCCCTTCTGGGAGCAACGCTATTGCTTTTCAGCAGTTGCAAAAAAGAGAATGTCCCCGATCCGTCCACTGTAGATGCTGATGGCAATGTTTACCCCACTGTGGTCATTGGCGGGCAGGAGTGGTTCGCCGAGAACCTTCGCACCACCAAGTACAACGATGGTACCTCCATACCCAACGTAACTAAATCCTGGGAAATCCAGTCCACGGATGCCTATTGCTGGTATAATAACGAACCGGACAATGGCAACAAATACGGTGCTCTTTATAACTGGCTTGCTGTGAAGACAGGCAAGCTCTGCCCCACCGGCTGGCACGTGCCCAGCGTTGAGGAGTGGCAGGCTCTTATGGATTATGCGGCTCCTGATAACGCTGTCAAGCTAAAAAGTACCAGTGGGTGGTATAACAACGGCAACGGCACTGATGATTACGGCTTCTCAGCCCTTCCGGGCGGCTACCGCGACGTTTTCTTCAAAGATCTGGGCCTCTACGGCCACTGGTGGACCAGTTACGGGTTCGTTCATGAACAAGTCTGGGAATTGGCCGAGAGCCGGGAGATGTATTGGGGCTACAAGACGGTGTACCGCGCCCTCGTATATTCGTCGATAGGGTATTCAGTCCGTTGTGTAAAGGATAACTAGATTATTTGGTTATTTACTGCGTAGCTATCGATTTTTTTATTCAGGCTAATTACGCAACTTCGGAATTGTATCGCCCGTTTGGAGCGATTTCGTCATGCAACCAAATCTAAACTCGCGCTTCCGCACTTGCCATACCCCCGGCCGTTCAGTAACCCGCTGCCTGTCCGTCTTTTCTTGATTCGGAAGCCCCGAAGTAAACCTGGTTCTTTTCGTCTCTCATAATGGCCTGGTAGCCGCCATAGCCTCCAAGGTTCCACTGTATCCTGTGGCCCATTGACATCAGTTTCTGAATCACTTCGGTTCTGAAACCGCTTTCCAGCATAAGAATCCCGCCATCGGTCATAAGCTCCCCGGTTGGTTCCGATGATCCGGTGTGATAGATTCTGGGTGCGTCCCCGGCTTCCTGCAGATTCATCTTAAAATCGATAAGGTTTATTATTATCTGTGCGTGCCCCTGTGGCTGCATATCCCCGCCCATTACGCCGAAACTTATCCAGGGCCTGCCATTGCGGGTTATGAAAGCCGGAATGATGGTATGGAAGGGTCTTTTGCCCGGTGCATAAACATTCGGATGCCCTTCCGACAGGCTGAACATCTCACCCCTGTTCTGAAGCACAAAGCCCAGTCCTGTGGGACACATACCTGATCCCATTCCCCTGTAGTTGCTCTGAATGAGAGAGACCATATTCCCATGCCGGTCTGCAACAGTAAGATACACAGTGTTTCCTGCTTCGGACAATCCGGCATCGTATACCCGGGCTGCTTTTTCAGGATTGATGAGTTTGCGCCTTTCAGCAGCATATTTCTTTGAAATCAGCTGTTCTACAGGTACGGAACTGAAAAGGGGATCAGCATAGTACCTTGCTCTGTCCTCGAATGCAAGTTTTTTTGCTTCGGTGAAATGATGAATGTATTCAGCGGATCCGAATCCCATTTTCGCTATATTGAATCCTTCCAGGATGTTCAGGATCTGAAGGGCTGCAATACCCTGACCGTTCGGGGGCAGTTCCCATATTTCATAACCCCTGTAGACTGTGCTTACCGGTTCTGTCCATTCGGAATGATGGCGGGCAAGGTCATCATAAGTGAGGAAACCGCCCTGTTTCTCCATAAATGCCGCAATATCCCTGGCAATGCTTCCTCTGTAAAACTCGTCCCTTCCGCCTTTTGCAATTTTTTCCAGTGTGGCAGCCAGAAGGGGATTCCTGAACACTTCACCCTTTGCCGGTGATTTTCCACCAGGCATATATACTTCCCTGATATTGGGATATTCCTGCAATGCTTTTGTGTTTCTATCAAGGGACCAGGCTATTACTTCCGATACGGGAAAACCTTCATAGGAATAGGTAATTGCAGGCTGGAGAATATCTTTCATGGGAAGCCTGCCAAACATGCCATGCATCTCATACCAGCCATCCACGCAGCCGGGGACAGATACCGGCAATGGTCCGTATGATGGTATGAATTCATAGCCATTTTTTTTGAAATAATCCAGTTTAAGGGATCGTGGTGACCGTCCGCTGGCATTCAGGCCGAATAATTTATTTTTGTCCGCGCTCCATATTATGGCAAACAGATCCCCGCCAACCCCGCAGCCCGTTGGTTCAACCAGTCCGAGTACCGCGTTGGCCGCAATGGCAGCATCAATAGCATTTCCGCCTTTTTTCAGAATGTCAAGGGCAACCTGTGTTGCCAGCGGCTGGCTTGTTGCAGCCATGCCATTCATGGAAATAATTTCTGACCTGCCTGCAAAATCATGGCCGGTTATCCTGTCCTGGGAATATGAAACAATATTCAGGCAAACTATTAACAGTGCAATTAACGGTTTCTTCATTTCAATGGTTTTGATTTCAAAATTAAGAAAATCAGGATTGATTACCTTGACATGGCCTGTGCTTTCAGTTCTGAAGGCATCTTTTCTATTGCATACCTGAGTGAAGTCCGCGGCATGCTTTTCTTCCTTCTCATAACATACCGGAAAACTTTCTGCTGATGCGCCTCACTGGCCGCTTTCAGCATCCAGCCGTAACCTTTCTGAACCATGTCATCAGGGTCTGAATGAAGGATATCGGCTATTTCGAAAATATCACCCAGGAATTTACCGCTTCTTGCCGGAATAATAAGCGTTACAGCTGAAGCCCTTTTTACCCAGCGCTTTTCAGAACGGGCCCATTTCTTCAGGTCAGACACAAAGGACGGATACATTTCAACAAAGGTCCCTATGCTGTGATTGCATAGTGTATCACATGATGCCCAGTTGCTTACATATTTACTGACCCATCCTTCAAATACAGGGAAATCATCCGGAGTAAACTCTTTCCTTAAACAGTAGGCCCAGTTGCAGGCAATGAATGATTCTTCCAGGTAACCTGATTTCCATAGTTCTTCGCAAAGACCGAAGACCGTTTCCTTGTTTTTTTCCGGCAGTTTTTTGAAATATTCCCTGCCGATGGAACTGACAAGTGCCGATTTTAGTCCATGGATCTTTACTTCCTCCCTGAAGAACCTTTCTCCGGAAATCCGGGTTTTTTCATCCGCATTATGCTTTAGTTCGAACCTTAAGTCTTCTATTATAGTGTCCATTTTAACCGGTATTTATTTTTCTGAAAGTTAGTATTTTTTGCCTGTAAGCTGTAAGTTTGCCGGGACATGGTGACTGATAAACCCCGGGGAAAAAGATATAAATAGTTAAAGATGTTAAACTTTCCTGAAAAATATTCTGTTATGAGAGAATTTTCTAAAACCATAAAAAAAGCAAAAAAAAGTATTTTCCTTTTGTGGGTTTCATTGCCATTAAGCCTGATGAGACCAGTAATTTTGTACTTTTATCGCGGAACAATTTCCGGATGATTTTGTTGCAATATTAACGTTTGGAATCAAATCAGGATATAATATGAATTTTATGACATGAGAAATACAATAATCTTATTGCTGGCGGCAGGTATTTCCGGAATGCTGTTTTCATGCGGCAAAGAGGAAAACGAGCCTGCAATCGAATCAAAGACATTTGTAATAGATGTAAGAAATTCCTCCGGCTGGAAATATTTCAGCTTTGCAGAGGATGATACCATAGCCGTATCTGACCCTTCTGCCTCCACTGAATGGGACCTCGCCTTCCAGCGCTACAGGATAAGAACCAACGGGGGAGAATCCGGAAAGGGGCTTGGAGCTGCAGCAAACACCGGTCAGAAAGGACAGGCAGGATTCGATGCCGTAAAATCAGCAGACGATACTTTTAAATTCATGGATGATGGTCCGGTTTCAATAGCGGTGCAACAGGGCTATGAAACATTTATTCTCAATCCTGAACTCTATACATGGTTTACGATGGAACAGGCTTCCCAGGGAACCCAGATAGCCCCTTCTGATTTTGTATATATTGTAAGGACTGCAACCGGTAAATATGCAAAAATCTGGTTCAAGAGCTATTATAGTGCAACAAACATCTCAGGCCATATCACATTTCAGTACAAGTATCAGCCGGATGGTTCCGGAAATCTTGAGTAAAGATCAGGATAAGTTTCAGTAAAAGTTATATGACCAGACCAATGCCGTCAATTTCATTGAGACGACTGACAGTTTTCTGCTTGATTATTTTACCCTCCGGCCTTTTTGCCCAGAAAGGGAGCATTTCGGGTTATGTGAAAGGAATGAATGGTGAGGCGATTGAAGCTGTTACCCTGGTAATAAAAAACACCACCCTGGGAACGGTGACAGACAGGAACGGCTTTTATAAAATAAACAATATAAATGCGGGTACATATATTGTCCGCGCCTCATTAATCGGATATGAAACCAGGGAAAAAACGGTCACTGTCCTGGAAGGTGAAAATAACGCAGATTTCGGACTGGATGAAACAAATATAAACCTGAATGAGGTTGTTGTTACCGGAACAAGATCAGAAAAAGCTTTGAAAAATGTACCGGTGATCACACAGGTTATCAATGCGCGCCGGATGATCGATCTCGGAATTACCAGCGTTACCGGGGCACTTCAGAACATGGTTCCCGGCCTCGAGATCGGCCAGTTTGGAACCAGGGCCACTGTAACCATGCAGGGGATGGATGCCAAATATGTACTCTTCCTTGTTGACGGGGAGAGAATTGCGGGAGAAATCAGCGGAGATATTGACTATTCAATGCTGAATCTGGAGAATATTGACAGGATTGAAGTTATTAAAGGCGCTTCATCATCATTATATGGATCAAATGCCATCGGAGGGGTAATCAATATCATCACAAAAAAGATTGATGAACCTTTTGATGCCAGGATTTATTCCAGATATTCAAAATACAATGAATTTACTTCAGGAGGGGGAATAAGCTTTAAAAGAGGTATGGCAGGATCACGGACAAGCTTTAATTACAGTCATCATGATGGCTATGATATCACGCCTGAAACTCCCTTTGAGTGGACTCAGAATCCATATAATTCATTCAGTGTCAATCAGAAATTTGAAATAACACCGTCCCCGGACTTTTCCTTTTCCCCTTATTTCGGATATTACCGCTTTGAGAGGGGGAATGTAAGTGCACGGCCTGTACATGATCTCTATACAGATTTTAAAGCCGGACTGAAGGGTGAGTACTATTTCAGGGAGCATTCATTGGATTTTTCCTATTACCGCGACCGGTATAATACTTTCAACGTATTTGAACTGCTGGACAACCTGAAGGATACGGCTTCCTACGATATTATTCAGACAGTGAGGACACAGGGCAACTTTAAGATTTCCGAAAAAAATAGTCTGACAGCCGGTCTGGAATACAATCATGAAAAGCTATTGTCGGACAGGATAGAGGAAGGGATTAAAAATGCCGGGGAAGCAGTGTTTTATGTTCAGGAAGATATTTCCCCGGGAAAGCGGTGGAACATAATTGCGGGCGTGAGAGTAAGCTATCACAGCAACTATGGATTTAATGCGGCTCCAAAAATATCGCTGATGTTTAAATCGGGCTTTGGGAATTTACGGGCTTCCGCCGGGACAGGTTTCCGTTCTCCTGCCTTAAAGGAACTGTACATGAATTTTGATCATTTCGGGGAATGGTATTTAATGGGTAATCCGGAACTGGGACCCGAATCATCACTGTATGTGTCAGGATCGTATGAATTTTCCAGACCATGGAATAATTCATCGGTTTCAGTATATCACAACTCCCTTTCCAATATGATTACCGACAGATGGCTGCCTGATACTGTCCGCCTGACCCGTCAGTATGAGAATGTGGCCAGCGCATCGGTGTCGGGAATTGATTTTCTGTCGAAACAGAAAATTTTCAAAGGACTGTGGATCAGCGTGGGTTACAACTACGTGCAGTCTCATGACAATGAGACAGGCCTTCAGTTATACGGAACCACAAAACACTCGGGAAATATTTCATCAGACTATAATTTCCGCAAAAAGAATTATTCATTGACGGTTCAGCTTCTGTGCAAGCTCACGGGTGAGAAATTTTATGAAATAACCAGCGAAGGAATTGACAGGGACAGGCCCTTCAGCACCTGGAGGCTTACTCTTTCACAGGAATATAAATGGCTGAGGCTTACAACCGGGGTTGACAATATTTTCAACCTGGTAATTCCGTATAACAATAATTATATTTCTCCCGGAAGGAGGTTTTTTATAGGAACAAATATTGATTTCGGGAAAATCAGGTAGAATCACCATGAACCGGGCGGAAGCGGATTTTCCCCGGCAGTGATTTTATTCCGGGGCATAGCGGATCTTTCTGAAGCAGAATAATACTCAGAATTCAATAATCTTTCCCGGCTTATTATCCTTCAGATATTGTTTTAGTATTACCTGTATGTCCCTGTTGTCGGGAAATGGTTTAATACAATCATGCACTGCTTCCAGGCCGAACCCCATGTCATTGATATCAAAATAGCCGTAACCTGAATATTTTCCGTTTATTATCCTGACTGCACTTTTTTCCTCATCGCTTCTTCCTCTGTCAATAAGGAAAAAATTGCGTGCTGAAAACACAAACTCCTCCATGGCCTTTAAGGCACGGGCATTGTGGTCTGACGGGGATTCCTGCCCGCAGCACGCACCCCTGCATATACCGACATGATACTGGAAACAGGCTCCTTCGCTCTCATACAGCCCTGTCAGTTTCCGGCAAAGATTATAGCTGCCTGCAAGGGATTCGAGCCTTGACCTGGCCCTTCCCCTGGAAGTAAAGACGGACAGTGGGCTCTCTTCACCTGATACCGGCATAATGCTGAAGGTTATAAATCCGCTGCTGTCGGTAGAGGAATAGATTCCCCACTGGAAAGAAGATCTCCTCTGTGCCCGGTTAAAGAATGGCTTGTTTTCCTTGATTTCAAAAGATTCCCTTAACAGTGCAATAAGTTCGCTGCCGGTTGTTTCCCAGCTGATATCTGCTGTCATATCACGCATTTCCATAGCCCTCCGGGAAGTATTGTTTGAAAGATGCGTGTTTATTCTCTTCTGAAGGTTTCTGCTTTTACCGATATAGATCAGTTCGCCCTTTTCATTATAAAAATAATAGATTCCGGGCTCCTCCGGTATTGAATCAATTTTTGTAATATCCAGCATCGGGTTAAGCCCGGAGATCCTGGTATTTCCGGTCAGACCGCTTTTTCCGGCGGTCCTGTCACTGTCCTTTTCCAGAATCATTTCAAAGAGCCTCACTGTTGCAAGAGCATCACCCGCTGCCCGGTGCCTGTCAGTCAGCGGTATTGAAAGTTCACGACACAGATTGCCCAGACTGTAAGAGGCATGTCCGGGAAAAAGTTTCCTGCTGAGCGAACATGTGTCCAGCAGCTTTCTCGAGTAATTATATCCCAGCGATTTAAATTCCTGACGTATAAATGAATAATCAAATTTTGCGTTGTGTGCGACAAATATTCTTCCTTCGGTAAGCTCAACAATTTTTCCGGCTATCTCATAGAATCTGGGGGCATCTTCAACCATCTCATTGGTAATCCCGGTGAGATTCGTAATGAAATACGGTATATTCCTTTCAGGATTTACCAGTGTCACATATTCATCCGTTATTTTCTCACCGTCATGAAGATAAATCGCTATTTCAGTAATTCTTTCAAGTTTCGCACTTCCCCCGGTGGTTTCAATATCGACTATTGCATACATCTTTGGCTCTGTAATCAGGTCTGTTTGAATCATAATGGCGGTTAATCAGTTTTGTGCTGAACGGGGGAAATATGTGAAATGCCTGTATATCCCGGTGCCGCATGAGGCGCAGTTCCCGAAACGGTCAAGGTTTATGAGCTTCAGGCTGTATCCGGTTCTCCTGGTAACTGTCTTATTGCAGACAGGACATCTTGTGTCCTGGAAGCTCCCGGATGCAATATTACCTGTATACACATAATCAAGACTTCCGGATGCAATTTCCGCAAGATGCATGATGGCTGCACCTGTAGTTGCCGGGTCTTCCCTTTTATACATCGGGAAATACCTGCTCAGGTGAAGGGGAATATCCTTTCCCAGTTCGCCGGCTATCCACCGGGCTTCCTCATCAATTTCATCCTCACTGTCATTCTGACCCGGAATGATAAGAGTCGTTATTTCCAGATGTCTGCCGGATTTTGCAATCATTTTCAGTGATTCCCTGACGGGTTTCAGACCGGCTCCGGTGAGGCGCCTGTAGCCGGCATTGGTGAAAGCTTTAAGGTCAATGTTAAATGCATCGGTAAAGGATATTATCTCTTCAAGAGGGCCGGGATTAACATAGCCGTTGCTCACCATAACCGTTTTCAGACCCTTATTTCTGGCCCTGGTCGCTACATCCCTCACGTATTCAAACCATATGACGGGCTCATTGTATGTAAAAGCTATCCCTATATTATTCAGTGAGACCTGTGCATCACTGATGATCTTTTCCGCCCCGGTAACCGGGGTAAACCCTGAGGCAACCCGCTGTGATATATGATAGTTCTGACAAAAATCACATCGCATGTTGCATCCGTATGACCCTATCGACAGAATATTTGTTCCCGGGAAGAAATGGTAAAGAGGTTTTTTTTCTATAGGATCAAGGGCATAGCCTGAAATAACCCCGTAGGTCAGAAGTTCAATGCGCCCTCCATTGTTTTTTCTGACACCGCAAATACCGGTCCTCCCCTCTGCAATTATGCAATTGTGAGGGCAGAGGATACACTGGATTTTATCTCCCGACTGTCGTCTGTATAATGTGTTCATGATGTATTGGCAGGAACAGGCTGATAAAATTACATATAAACCACGAGTAAATCCAAAGGACTCTTAAGATTTCCATTGCACCGCCGACGGACTCCCGTTATCAGGATAAATCTTTTTTGGTCTTCTGGGCAAAAACTATAACTTAGTATCATAAAAAATTTAAACCGGTTTTTTCCTGCCCGGCAAAACATATCAAAATAAAGAAAAAAGAAAGTGATGAAAAAAAGCCTTATTGTCTTATTCTGTGCTGTTCCGGTCTTTCTCCCGGGCTATCCGGTTTCGGGCCAGGATACAGATAGCTGGAAAGCATCCCCCGGGATCGTGGAGAAGCTTTCGAAAGCACGCAGCGATGTGAATTATTATGAAGAAAAAGTTCCTGCCTATGTTCTTCCTGACCTGCTTCTGAGTTCCTCAGGACGGAAAATCAATACTGCATCTGCCTGGATGAAACAGCGTCGTCCCGAAGTGCTTGAGCTTTTCAGGGAAAATGTATATGGAAGGATTCCGCCGACTCCGTATACAAAAACCTTCAGGCTGGTGAATGAGGACAGTAATGCAATGAACGGCATGGCAACCCTGAAAGAAATTGATATAGTCATCGGATCTGAAGGAAAATCTCTCACAATTCATCTTTATATATTTTTGCCCAACAATGAAAAAAAGCCGGTGCCTCTTTTTCTGCTGATAAATAACAGGGATCCGTCAAATATTGATCCGTCGAGAAAAGTCAGAAGCGAATTCTGGCCGGCTGAGGAAGTTATTGCCCGTGGCTATGGCATTGCAGCATTTTATAATGCGGATGTGGATCCGGATAAATATGATGAGTTCAGGGATGGAATTCATGGAATACTCGACAGGGGAAGAGGAGCTGATTCCTGGGGAACAATTGCAGCATGGGCATGGGGAGCAAGCAGGTGCATGGATTACTTTGTGAGTGACAGGGATATTGACGATAAAAAAATCGCTGTGGCGGGCCATTCAAGAGGCGGCAAAACAGCACTCTGGGCCGGTGCGGAAGATCAAAGATTTGCACTGGTCATCAGTAATGAATCGGGTTGTGGCGGAGCGGCTCTGGCCCGCAGAAAATTCGGCGAGACCATTGCAAGAATCAACGGCTCATTTCCTCACTGGTTTTGTACAAATTACCGGAAATATAATGATAATGAAGATTCAATGCCCGTAGATATGCATATGCTGATGGCACTGATAGCTCCTCGTGCCGTATATGTGGCTTCAGCTGAAGAAGATCTGTGGGCAGATCCGCGTGGATCATATCTTTCACTCTATCATTCCATGCCTGTTTTTCAGTTACTGAAAACAAAAACCTCACTGCCAGAAGCGATGCCGCCCCTGAACAAGCCGGTTTACAGCGGAAAGGCAGCCTACCATATTCGTGACGGAAGTCATAATATGCTGCTGAAAGACTGGAACTGGTTCATGGATTTTGCAGATACGCTTTTTAAATGAACCTTCTTCAGGAATTCTCCGGGCTTTCCTCCTGTCCGGGATAGTACATGCATTTTTATTTATACTCAATGTCGGAAACAAATCAAAGCATCAGAATTCAATCCGGAAAGATGAAAGCGGAATTCTTCCGGATTCTGAAAAAACATGGCTTTAATGATGTAAAGGCTGAAAAATGTGCGGAGATATTTACTGTTAACAGTCTCGAAGGTGTTTATTCACATGGAGTCAACAGATTTCCCGCTTTCGTGTTCAACGTGGCTGCCGGACATATTAAACCGGATGCTGATCCGTCCCTTGTTCACAGCAGGGGATCCATTGAGCAGTGGGACGGCAACCTCGGACCGGGACCTCTCAATGCCCTTTTTGCTGCTGACAGGGCCGTGGCTCTCGCCGGAAAATCCGGAACAGGTCTTGTTGGTCTCGCTAATACCAATCACTGGCAGCGGGGAGGGACCTATGGCTGGCATGCTGCAAAAAAGGGATTCATCATGATATGCTGGACCAATACGATAGCAAATATGCCGGCATGGGGGGCATCAGACGCGAGGCTGGGAAACAATCCCTTTGTAATGGCCCTGCCATATGAAAATGAAGCCATTGTACTGGATTTTTCAATGACCCAGTATTCCTATGGGAAAATGGAAACCTACAGCAGGGAGGGAAAAAGGCTGCCCTATGCAGGAGGCTTTGATGAAATGGGGGCACTCACGGATGATCCCGCAGAAATCATCCGGACACAGCGGGCACTCTCAATCGGATTCTGGAAAGGAGCCGGATTCTCTTTTCTGCTTGATATCCTGGCATCGCTTTTATCAGGAGGACTTTCCACGCATGAAATAAGTGAAAGCAAATCCGAATACAGTGTATCCCAGGTCTTTATGTCAATAAATCCCGGCGACTTATATAATTTCCCTTCAATTGATGAGACAATCCGGGATATCATAGCAGATCTTAAGAAATCAGTACCTGCCGGTGACGCCTCTTTGATCCGTTACCCCGGGGAAAATATACTCAGAATCCGTTCAGATAATCAGAAAAAAGGAATCCCGGTGAATGCAGAATTATGGAATCAGATTGTGAGCCTGTGATTTATCTGCTTCCCGGCTATATTTCATCCTCCACAATCTCAAAGGAAATATTATGGGATTCGGCGAACTCAATCACATTCTGCTTAACCGGATCAATAACCTCAGGGTAGCTTATACCGAAACGGAACCTCTGTCTGTTTCCCTTTTTAAGCTGAAATACAATGCTTAAGGGATGAAATGTTATCTTGTCTATTTCGCCGGCTGCTATTTTTACGCCCGGAAGGAAGGAGTGCTGTTTGTAGTTTATTCCACCGTGCATTGTTATAAAATACTTTCTGGTCTTTCCAAGGCCAGCCATTATCTGATACATGCCAAAAAGAAGAAGAAAAAAAATGGCAATCCATAATTTTATTCCCGACTTGTCAGACCCGCTTCCGTATATGAAATAGTAAAAGGATACAATAATGCATACTGCACCGAAAATAATCTGAAGCACTTTCATTATACCATGCTGATCATGAGGTTCAAGACTCAAATACTTGCTTTCCATCAGTTCTTGTTTCGGGAAATTTATATTTTTTTTGCTGAATGGCAAAATTACTGAAAATCCGTATTTTTGAACTTTGGCCTTAATTATCCGCTTCCGGCATTTTCATTTTCCCTCATAATTTAATAATTTGCTCTCCGGCGGATTATAATACTGAAATTACCATTACATATTAAATCTGAACAGCATGAAAAAAACGATTATTGTCAGCTTGACATTTTTTGCGGCTCTGATGAGCTTTGGCCAGCAGGCCCCTCAGAGATCAGCTTCTGCCGGCAGACCCTCCGGGACCCAGGAGTATCCGGCAAGGATGACACCACAAATGACCGAAATAATGGATCCGGAAGTAAAGGTTATCCAGCCGGGTGAGCAGACCGGAGCGGCGCCTTCCGATGCCATAGTCCTTTTCGACGGCACTGCCGGGATTATTAACCGGGAATGGGAAGATGCCCGCGGGAATCCTACCAGATGGATATTGCAGGAAGGAGCCCTGGTGTGTGTGAAAGGGTCCGGAGTGATCCGTACCAGGCGTAAGTTTACAGACTTTCAGTTGCATATTGAATGGAGAGCTCCTGCAGAAATTGAGGGGGAAGGCCAGGGCAGGGGAAACAGCGGAGTTTTCCTGCAGGGCTTGTATGAGGTCCAGATACTGGACAGCTATAATAACAGAACCTACCGCAACGGGCAGGCGGGAAGCGTTTACAAACAATATGCACCCCTGGTTAATGCATGCAGGAAACCCGGCGAGTGGCAGAGCTATGATATAATCTATACTGCCCCAAGGTTTGGAAATGATTCAGCTTCATATTTTACACCTCCCAGAGTCACGGTACTGCACAACGGTGTCCTCATTCAGAATAATGTCAGTCTCAGGGGACCAACCCTGTATATCGGGATGCCGGAATACTCAATAAAAAAACACGGACCGGAACCACTGGTTCTTCAGGATCATGGCAATCCGGTTGCTTTCCGAAATATCTGGATAAGAGAACTCTGATTTATCTTTCCTGATGATTTTAAAAAATGGGAAGAAAAAGAAGCGATTCCCGGCATCATTGCATGCAAAGCAACTTGTTTTCCTTTTCTGAATTACAGAAGTCTTGTTATCAGTTGATAACAATGATTAAAATTGTTAATCCGGAAAAACAATCAATTAAATTCCCGTTTTAGGGAACTATAATATGCAGAAATTATTATTTTTATGTTTTAATTGGCTCGACAAGCTTAAACCATTAATAATTAAAACTACCTGAAAATGAAAGACGAATCTAAAAACATGACGCGCCGTTCTTTTATCGGAACCACTGGAGCAGTTGCAGCGGGACTGACAATTATTCCAAGTTCTGTAGTCAGCGGGCTGGGTAAAAGACCACCCAGTGATAAACTGAATATTGCTGTTGTAGGTATCGGTGGGATGGGAAACAGTAATCTCAGGGCGGTTGCCCCGACAGAAAATATTGTTGCCCTGTGTGATGTGGACTGGGGATATTCGAAAAAAGTTTTTGATGCCTATCCGAATGCCAAAAGATACTGGGACTGGAGGAAGATGTATGATGAAATGGGCAAATCGATCGATGCGGTGATCGTTGCAACATCTGATCATACCCATGCCATAATTGCTGCTGTTGCCATGACGATGGGCAAGCATGTATTTGTTCAGAAACCGCTGACTCATACCGTTTATGAATCAAGGCTCCTGACAAAACTTGCGGCAAAACATAAAGTGGCAACCCAGATGGGCAATCAGGGTTCCTCGGATGAAGGAGTAAACCTGACTGTGGAATGGCTCCAGAATGGTGAAATCGGTGATGTTACAAAAGTTGAGGCATTTACTGACCGTCCGATCTGGCCTCAGGGACTTAACAGGCCGGAGAAGGGTGAATGGGTTCCGGAAACCCTCAACTGGGATCTGTTTATCGGCCCGGCTCCTATGCGTCCGTACAACAGTATCTATCATCCCTGGAACTGGCGGGGATGGTGGGATTTCGGCACAGGAGCACTTGGTGATATGGCATGTCATATCCTTCATCCTGTTTTCAAGGGACTGAAGCTGCAGTATCCGATAAAGGCTCAGGGAAGCTCCACCCTCCTGCTGGCAGATTGTGCGCCCAATGCCCAGATGGTCAAACTGGTATATCCGGCAAGAGTTGCAGACAAAAGAGCTAAAATGAAACTTCCTCAGGTTGAAGTGATATGGTATGACGGTGGCCTTCAGCCTCCCAAACCTGCAGGATGGCCGGCAGGCAGGGATATGAATGACGCCGGAGGAGGTGTGATATTCCACGGTACAAAAGACAAGCTGATTTGCGGATGCTACGGAAAGGATCCCTGGCTGCTCTCCGGCCGCGTACCGGTTGCTCCGAAAACTGAAAGGAGAATCGAAAACGCAATGAGGGGAGGCCATGAAATGGATTGGGTCCGGGCTTGCAAGGAAAGTCCTGAGTCAAGGGTGGCTCCCAAATCCGATTTTGCAGAAGCAGGTCCGTTCAATGAAATGGTTGTAATGGGCGTTCTTGCAGTAAGGCTCCAGGGTCTTAACAAGGAACTGGAATGGAACGGTGAAAAGATGGAATTTACCAATATCACTGATTCCGAAACTGTAAGGATATGTATTGAAGATGCATTCACTATCACTGACGGACATCCCACATTCCGCAAGAAATGGACTGATCCGATGAGTGCAAAAGAATTCGCCTCAGAGATGATAAGGCATAAATACCGGGATGGCTGGTCACTGCCCGACATGCCGGCATAATGTACTATTGATGATAAACGCGGTGCCTGCGGCGGAAAACCTGCCCGGCATCGCGTTCTTACTCTTAACTGTCAGCAAAAGAAAATAATATGAAAGCTTTAAACTTACTTATGGCAATTGTGCTTATGGCCGGACTCGCATCATGCGCATCTGCAGGAAAAAAGAAAAATATTTCCGGAGAAGGCTGGACCACTATTTTTGATGGTAAAACAACGGAAGGATGGCGTGGATATAATAAAACAAGCTTTCCGGAAAAAGGCTGGGAAGTGGTTGACGGAACTCTTCGCTGTATTGGTTCCGGAGGCGGTGAAGCCGGAGGCAGCGGAGGGGATATTATCTATGATAAGAAACTCTCCAATTTTGAACTTTCACTTGAATGGAAAATATCCGAAGGCGGAAACAGCGGAATCTTTATTCTTGCCCGGGAAATACCGGGTGAACCTATTTATAAATCAGCTCCTGAAATGCAGATACTGGATAATGACCGTCACCCGGATGCCAGACTCGGAGTCAACGGAAACAGGATGGCCGGTTCACTGTACGATCTGATTCCTGCCAAACCACAGAATACCAAACCAGCAGGACAGTGGAATTCGATAAAAATCCTTGTATATCAGGGTACGGTGGTATTCAGCCAGAATGGTGCAAACGTTGTTGAATTCCACCTGTGGACAGACGACTGGAAGAAAATGTGTGCAGATTCAAAATTTGCAGAATGGCCATGGTTTATTGACACTGCCAGAGAAGGTTATATCGGACTGCAGGATCATGGCAATGATGTGTGGTTCAGAAATATCAGGATAAGAGAACTTTAAAGTCCGGCTTTTTCCCGTAACCAACGTATTAAAATACAGCTTAAAAGCTTATTTTAATACGTTTTTTTTGATTATTCCATCTTACTTCAGTGAAGACTTCTGATTAATCCGGTTAGGTTACTGCGGCAGCAGCCCTTTCAGTCCTATCTGTTCCGCAACTTCCCTCATTCCCATTATACAGTCGGTGATGAGTTCGTCCAGTGTAAGCCCGAGCAATCCGGCTCCTTGTTCTATTACTGTTCTGTTGACGCCAGCAGCAAATCTCTTGTCGTTCCATTTCTTTTTTACAGACTTTGCCTCCATATCCAGAACACTTTTTGAAGGTCTCACCAGTGCGCTGGTGACAACCAGTCCCGTCAGCTCATCCATGGCATAAAGTGTTTTTTCCATGAGTGTCAAAGGCTCAATATCAGTCACAAGGCCCCATCCGTGACTTAATACGGCTCGTATGTATTCCTCGGGCCAGTCATTCTCCTCAAGTATTTTTTTCGTCATACTGCAATGCTGATCGGGATACATCTCATAGTCAAGATCATGTATCAGACCGATAATTCCCCATTTTTCCTCATCTTCATTCCATTTTCGTGCCATATATCTCATGACAGCCTCCACGGCAAGAGCATGCTTTATAAGGCTGTCTGTCCTGTTATATTTCTTCAGGAGCTCCAGTGCATTTTCCCTTGTAGGAATCATAAATAGTATATTTTGTTAATTATAAGGATTTGAAAGCTGCTTTGATATGACAGAAAAAGGTCAGCGCAGTACTTTGATCACAGGTATTGTTTTTCTCCAGCCCGGATATTCAGCTCTCAGGTAATAAATCCCCGGAAGGAGCTTATCGGTCCTGATAGTAAATTCATTGGAACCCGGATGGATATTTTCTTCAATGTCAATAAATTTCTTACCCTGGGTGTTGAAGAGCGAAATCCTTGCCTTTTCATCACCCGTGGCTTCGGCATTGATTTCTATCACGAGTTTTTCGGTGAAAGGATTGCCCTTTACCAGAAGAGGCTCTTCAATGCTTTTGTTTTCAATGCTTATCCTCAGTGTGTCATTTGCAAGGCAATTATCATTGTTATCATAGCCATAAACAACAAGGTCATAAATGCCGTAGCGTGACATATTTGCGTAAACATCGAATTTCACATGCACCGAATCGCCGAAAAAAGAAAGAGTGTCGTTGAAATGTTGTCTGACAGGCGTGCCGCCGTTTACGGAATATGCGAGATTGAATCCATGGACAGGATCAAGACTCTCATTAACTATCTTGACAATAACTTTTTCCCATCCGGGTTTGTCTTTCTGAACCGGACCTATAATTCTTTCCGTTACCAGATCCCTTTCAATGTAGGTCACACCTCCCGGCCCGGCAAAGTCTATCATATCCAGCATTGCGCAATCCCTGCCCTGGGATACGGACTGATCCTTCCTGTAACGCCATTCAAACTTGTTATAGCCGGCAGGTACAGGTATCACTTTCCTTTGCCAGGATATTTCTCCCGATTTGCGGAATAATTCCTCATCATTCAGATAGAAGGCGAAATAGTCATAGTTTGGTTCCGAAGAAACAGTATAATGAAACTTAAGTGAGTCGGGAGCATCATAATATGTCTTGATGATCAGTGATGAAGATTCATTGTGACCAATCATTCCCGAACGGGCTGACAGGTTTCCGTCAATTGAGCCGGCATCTGTTATTGACCATGGCCTGGGACTGATGTTTATCCATGGAAACACGCTGAATGAGGAGGCTTCAAAAGATTCCCTGATCCGGCCCACCCTGAAGGTGAAATGCTTTTCAACCGTATAGGGTCCGCAGTTAAGCAGTGCCCTGACAGTGATGGTTGTACCCGATTTTACAGCCGGGGAAAGCTGTACCAGCACCGGAATCTCGGTGAGTACTCCGTCCTGCAGCATTCCTGAATTTTTACTTGGTTCAAGAATATTTATTTCAGGGTCGCTGCTTGATATTGAAAACTTGCCCGATGTGCTGCTGCTCCCGTCATTCTTCACCGAGAAGACAAGGTGGAAGGTTTCTCCGGGATTGGCAACCTGATCACCATTTCCTGTTGCAGAATCATTCAGGTAAAAACCAAGTATATCCAGATCAGGAGCATGAATATAAAAGTCAATTTTCAATTCCCTTGTCTCAAACTCATCTTTCAGTACCACGTCAAGGGTCACAAGGCTTTTATCAATGATATTCTCTGAAACCCTGAGCAGCAGTTTGCTGTTTACTGCTATTTCATTGCCGGCAGACAGATCTCCTATCATTACCGAATCGCTTAAAATTGTGATATATCTAGATGAAGAAGAAATTTTTGCATATAGGTTTTTTGAATCGGTAAAGCCGAGATTGGCTATTTTAAGATCTACCGAAAGGTTCTCCCCGAAATCGGCTTTTCCGTCATTGTTGCCGGAAGTATCGTTTATTCTGGCCTCGGCCAGATTGAGAAATCCCCTGGCAACATTTGAGAAATATATGGTTTTTATCAGCGGGATTTTATTCTGACCGGTCATTACCACCAGACATGAATCATCTGATACTCCCGGAAGTTTAAGTGTTATCGATCCAGAGGGCTTTGTATGGGATGCATCCCAGAGAACACCGGATTTTGAAACGGCAATATAGGATCCGGGTTCAGCCATGAAGGTCCATGATTTGATCCCGTTTGGCAGTGTATCGGGAAGGATGGTTTCAAATGTATCCGGAGTTCCGATAATCGGTATCATGCTCGGGTCGCCGACAAGGTTGTATGTTTCCCAGTAATATTTTTTGCGCCATGTTGTGCTCGAGCTTACGGACAGATTTCCGGAATAGACTATTTGCCCCATGGTGGTATACCACTCCGACCGGGGTTCCCCGTGAGTATGAAAAAGCCTGTCAAATGCACCCAGCCCGGTTGTTTCATAAGTGGGACTGTTTGAGGGGCTGCACACGCCGACAGCCCAGTAGAAGTCCTCATTCCAGTATGAATCGTTCGAACAGCCGATAAATCCGATGGCACCTTTATTCCTTGCAAGTACCATGCTGTTTCCCAGCGATTTCATGTCGAATCTGGATGTCTGGCAGGCATTGCTTATAATAAAGGGATACATATTGGTGTTTTTCAGCTTCCTGACATCCGATGTATCTATGTTTATGTGGAGCCAGGCCGTTGAAGATCCGTGACCGGTATAGTTTACAAAGGACAAGCCCTTGTTTATAAGATTGATTACAGATTCCTTGTGAAGTGCCTGGGGGGTCTGGGGATAATAGAAATGATAGCCGTTTATGTTGTTTTCCCGGTTAAGATAATTCTCAATCATATATTTTATCTGACCGTTCATGTAATCGGCGTAGCTGGCATCATGACCTGAAGTAATCATTGCATTTGCATGAAACCTGTTCGTGTCGGCATATTCAAATTTTTCATACCTGATAATCTTGTCCACCACGTTTTTAAGCTGATTCGTATCCGCCACGGGAAGCCTGCCGATAAACATTTCGGGAAAATAATCTCCGTTGCCGTCAAATTCACCGTAATAAAGGTCGGTTACGTTGTCTTTTCCGTAATATGGTATCTTTGATGTGTTGCCAACAATAAGAAGGTATTCGGGAGGAGGATTCTCGGGGGTGGAGGAATAATACAGATCAGTAAGTGTGTTCTTTATTTCCTTGTAGGTCTGACCGGCATAAACAGCACCTCTGTATAGTACATCAATCCTGAATCCCTTTATGGTTTTCCATTGGATCAGGGGCTCCAGATGGTGTCTGAATGCTGTATCGGTCAGGATGACCATTCTCAGGGGCTTTTCTGAAAACGCCGGCAGGTCGGGACCTTTGGGATAGTTGAGGATTCCCTTTTCCAGGGTTTTCTGGAATACACTGGATTCCGGATAGTTTTTCGAGGCTGTTCCGGCTCCGCTGAAACGGATCTCTATCTTCATCGATGTAATAGCCTCAAGAGTGTTCAGGTGAGGATTATACCTCACCGGGGATATGAGTAGGTTGGCTATGCTTTTTCCCCTGATGGTACCGGCTGAAATTATGGAAACGGTATCTGAAGGAATAAACTCCCGTTTTGCATAAACCGCTTTGTTCATTGAAAACAGGGATTTGTAAATCCCGGGAGCCTTGGATTCGCTTTCCTGGGCCGGGAAGAGAATCCCGCTGATTTTCTTTTTCCCGGGATTGATTTTTTCCGTTTTTACATCAGTGATTCTGATACTGTATGTATGTCCTGCGGGTATTGTAATAAGTTTGCTGTATACAGGAAGTTCGGGACTGCCGGTTTCTGATGTCTGTGTATGCCCGGGTATACTGATCCTGTAAAATGACCCCTGATCATTTTTAAATTCCCTGATATTGATCTCCGGCATGGAATAATCGATGCTTATCGAACGTGCGGATACTACAATATCATTTTCCTGTTTTTCACCCCCGAAGCTGATAGTGCAGCTTTTATCGGCCTGACCATATATAAGTACGGTGACAAACAGAAAGATAAGCAGGAACAATGACTTTTTTCTATACCCTGAATGCATCAATGTAAATTAATTGATTCATTAACCTGGATTCAGATGCAAGTTATTAATTTTACTCCATTTGGCCGCCCTCTGAAGGCATAAATTTGATAAACCACCGGAGATTACTATTTTTACATATGTTTTTGTATGACGAATAAACCATGAATAATGAAAAGAGGCATACATATTTTAATCATTTTAATTTTAATTACAATGACTTCAGGTTCAATTTCCCGGAATCCGGTTACTTCCGATATAATAAAAACCTCGGCAGGTGATGTGGAAATGTTCTTTATAGGACATGGTTCGCTGATGTTCAAAGTGAATGATTTTTGCATTCATATTGACCCGGTCAGAAGCTCAGGCAGTTATGACAATCTGCCCAAAGCAGACCTGATACTTGTTACCCACGAACATTATGATCATCTTGATCCTGAGCTGATTGCTGATCTGAGGAAAGAAGGGACACTTATGTTCAGCAACGGTACTGCTGCTTCGGAAATTAAGTGGGCAAAGCCAATGGCTGCCGGAGATGTGCAAAGGGCCGGGGGTATTGTTATAGAAGCTGTCCCCGCATATAATATAGTTAATATGAGATCGCCGGGACAGCCTTTTCATCCTAAGGGCGTTGGAATAGGCTTTATCCTTACAATCGGCGGCAAGAGGTTCTATATTGCCGGTGATACTGAAAACACGCCGGAAATGAAGGCCTTAAAAAACATACATGTTGCCTTCCTGCCTATGAACCTTCCCTATACCATGACTCCTGAAATGGTTGCGGATGCGGCAAGGGCCTTCAAACCTGAAATATTGTATCCCTATCATTACGGGGAAACGGAAACGGGAAAACTTGTTGATCTGCTTAAGAATACAGATATTGAAATAAGAATCAGGGATTTACAATAAACAACATGGAAATAATATCAAGAAGAGGATTCCTTAAAAAAGGAATAACAGGTGCCGGAGCCCTCGCAGTGTCTCCGGTATTGACAGCTGCATCGCAGGAAACAGCGGATCTTGTTCACAGGACACTCGGCAGGACGGGTATCAGACTTCCTGTAGTCAGTTTCGGTGTAATGCGTTCCGACAATCCGAATCTCTGCAAAGCAGCCTATGACAGGGGGATGCGACTGTTTGACACAGCCAACGGTTACCTCGGGGGGAAGAGTGAGGTGATGCTCGGGAATTTTTTCCGGAATTACCCCAGGGATTCCTTTATTATCTCGACAAAAGTGAGATCCTCAACTGACAGGCAGGGGCGACCGGACAGCCAGGCGACATCCGAAAAGTTTATGGAATTCTTTAATGTCAGCATGGGAAGACTTAAAATGGATTACGTGGATATACTATATGTTCATGATGTAAGCAATCCGGAATACCTGGAATATAAACCGGTAATAAACACAGTCAAAAAGCTGAAGCAGGAAGGCAGGATAAGGTATATCGGTTTTTCCACCCACGGTAATGAGCCGGAAGTGATAAATGCAGCGGCGGATCAGGATGTTTGGGATGTTATCCTGACTCAGTACAATTACCGGCTTTCATACATTCCCGAGCTGAATGCCGCAATACGGAAGGCTGCTTCAGCAGGTATCGGGATTGTCGCAATGAAAACGCTTGCGGGCGGATTCCTCGACAGGGAAAGAACAAAGCCCGTGAATGCGACAGCCGCACTTAAATGGGTATTGCAGAATCCGGACATCCATACAACCATTCCGGGAATGACGGCATTTGATCAGGTGGATATGAATGCAAAAATAATGGAGGATTTTACACTCTCCGAGCAGGAAAAGAACGAACTAATGGCTTCGCTGGATGATCCGGGGCTGATATGTTCCGGATGCAATCAGTGTACTGCTGACTGTGTGAAAAACCTGCCCGTCAGGGATATTATGCGCGCCTACATGTATGCATACGGCTACGGCAGTCCGGCCATGGCCAGGAACCTGCTTGCAGAACTAGGAACAGGAGAAAACCCGTGCAGTGAATGTGATACATGCAATGTCAGATGCTTCCGGCATTTTGACCTGAAAGAAAGAATTGCCGACATCTCAAGGCTTCATAATGTGCCATCCGAATTTCTGGCCTGAAAAATCATATACCGGGAAAAATGAAAAAACTGCTGATCTTACCCCTTGTTTTTATACTTCTTTCTTCTGCTGTCCGTAGTCAGAACCTTGTGTTTCCTGATCTTCATGGATTCAGGACTGTAACAGAGTATCCGGTCTATCTGCCTGACAACCTGTGGGATTTTATTAACGGAGCTGCCGACGGTTTCCTGGCCCTCGGTTTTAAGGACCTTCATGTAGCGGAATACAGAAAGGGAAAGAATTCCATTAAGCTGGAAATTTACAGGCATGAAAACCATACGATGGCCTTCGGCATATATGCATCGGAACGTTCACCCCACTTTAATTTCATCAGACTGGGAGCGCAGGGATACAATGCTGACGGAGCCATCAATTTTTTCAAGGGCAGCTACTATGTGAAAATACGGACATATTCGGGGAAGGAAAAAATCCTTCAGGCTGCTGAAACGCTTGCGTTCAGGGTGGCAGACATGCTGCCGGGCGAGAACAGCCTTCCGGCCCTGCTGACCAGATTTCCCGCTGAAGGGAAACTTGCCAATGAAGAAACCTACATCAATGACAATGTGTTGGGACACAGTGTTCTGAATTCTGCTTTCATGGCTCCGTATGAATCCGGAAATGACAGTTTCAGTATCTATCTGATACAAAAGGAAAGTGCAGGGGAAATACGTGATATGGCAGAATCATACCTGAACACAGCCGGTATGGAGACTTTACCCGGTGATGAAAACAGATTTGTTTTTAATGACGGTTACAATGGCACTGTTTTCCTTTCGTGGAAGGATAATCTGATGGTGATTATATCAGGACTGGCAAAGGATCAGACAGCCATTGCATACAGGTATACAAGCAGAATACTGGAACAGTAATGACATCACTTCAGTAATTCCGGAAAGCTGCATTTGGATCAGACAACATGTCTGCAGGCCGGCGTTTCAGGATAGTCCGTCTGTTTCAAGTTTTTCGCTGATTACCTCCTTCAGTCCATCATAGGTATCCACGGCCAGAAGGTCGCTGTTGTCATCAATTACATTCTGAGGAGGTCTGAAAAGTATTCCTGTTTCCGCCTTGCGCAGCATCTGGATGTCGTTGTAGGAGTCACCTATTGCAATAACCTTGAAATTCAGTCTTTGAAGCGCCTCAACCACTTTCATCTTTGCCTCTTTCTGCCGCAGATTGTAATCGGTAATCATACCATGCCGGTCTATTGTAAGGTGATGGCAAAGGAGAAGCGGCCAGCCCATCTTTTTAAGCATAGGATCGGCAAATTCCCTGAAAGTGTCTGATACTATTATAAGCTGTGCCTTACCGTGGAGCCAGCTGATGAAGTCGAGTGCGCCGGGCAGGGGTTCAAGGCCGGAAATGACATTCCGGATGTCTCCTATGCTTATCCCGTTCTGACTGAGTATCTCCAGCCTTCTTTTCATCAGCACGTCATAATCATTTATATCACGGGTTGTCAGTTTAAGTTCGTCTATCCCCGTCTTTTCTGCAACGTTGATCCATACTTCCGGTACAAGTACCCCTTCAAGGTCGCTACAAATAATGTACATGTTTTATATATTAACAGTGTTTGAAAACATACTGTGTGAATGATCCGTAATCATTGTCCATCCGTGTATAATGCTCTTCCAGTTTCTCCAGGTTCTCAAGGGAAGGATGCCCGGGGGGAGTAAAACTCAAAATCCGTTCTATTTCGCCTGGAAACTTTGCCGGATGTGCAGTTTCCAGGGAGATGTAAACTGTCCCGTTCTTTTCTTCCGGACCGGCTTTCGCAAGATAGTGTTCAAGCCCTTTCCATGCCACTGCCCCGTGCGGTTCAAGAAGTACTCCGTGATCCCTGTGGCATGACGCAATGGTTTCCCTGGTGGTATCGTCAGTTACGGAAACGCCGTGGAAATCCCTTCTCATCCTTTCCAGGTCGGGAGATTTAAGAATCGTCCCGTGTTCGTTCATCGATCCTCCGTAAAGAGCAACAATTCTGGCAAGGTTGCTGGGATGACCAACGTTCATTGCACTTGAGATACAATTCCGGGAGGGTACGATTATACTGTACGAACCGGTGCGAAGATATTCCGGTACCTCGTTGTTCTCGTTTGTGGCAATGATGAACTTTCTGACAGGCAGTCCAGCCTCCCTGGCAATAATTCCTCCCATCAGGTTTCCGTAATTCCCTGAAGGAACACTGAATACAACCGGCAGTAAGCCTGTCCGCGACCAGGCATAAATGTAGTAGACCGACTGGGGAAGCAGTCTGCCGATATTGATTGAATTTGCTGAAGTCAGATTGAGATCCGACAGGGACTTGTCGAGAAATGCTTTTTTTACAATCCGCTGACAGTCGTCAAATTTTCCCCTTATCCCGATCACTCTGACGTTCCCGTGAAGGGTGGTCATCTGTTTTCTCTGGGTATCACTTACTTCCCCGAGCGGGAAAAGAATAATGACATTGATATTTGACAGTCCGTGAAAGGCACTTGCAACAGCACTGCCTGTATCTCCCGATGTTGCTGTGAGAATCGTGTAATGCCTGTTTTCACCGGCAATAAAATGGTTCATCAGCCGGGCCATCATCCTCGCGGCGAAATCCTTGAAGGATGCCGTCGGGCCCTGATCCAGTCGGAGTATGTAGGATCTTTCCCCTGCTGGCTCAAGGGGAATGTCAAAGTTGTAGGCATCCCTGCACAGTGAATTCAGTACGTCGGATTCAATCTCCGTTTTCAGGAATTTATAGAGAAAGCTGAACGCCATTCCGGGGTAATCTTGACCCCGGTAACCCATAAGTTCTTCAGGACTGAGAGAGGGGATGAACCGGGGCATGTACAGTCCCCCGTCAGGTGCAATGCCTTTCATGAGAGCTTCCCGGAATGACACTTCCGGTGCTTTCAGGTTGGTTGAATAATATCTGATTCTTTCTTTCAATGATGTAAATTTATCTTATTCCGCCGGTGGCCTCTGTCAGGCATGCGGTTTGCATCCTACACATTTACCACCCTCATGAGATCGGCAAACACACCGGCTGCGGTTACGTCTGCCCCGGCTCCGTAGCCCTTGATGACCATTGGCAGGTCGCAATACCTTTCCGTGGTCAGCAGAACAATATTGTTGCTGCCTTCCAGGAAAAATGAGGGATGGCCGGGTCCCACCTCCGCAAGCTCAACCTTTGCCTTACCATGGTCAAGAGTAGCCGTGAATCTCCACTTCCTGTTCTGTTTCTCAAGGTCAATACGTTTCTTCTCAAATTCATCATCCAGGGCTTCAACCTTCCTGTAAAAATCACTGATATCCCCCCTGAAGCATTCCTCGGGAAGAAACCTGCTTACGACAACATCACTGTATTCCAGTTTATAGCCTGACTCACGTGCAAGGATGAGGATTTTCCTGACAACATCCGTTCCGCTCAGATCAATACGGGGGTCCGGTTCCGAATAACCTTTTTCCCGGGCCTTCCGTATGGCCTTGCTAAGCGGTACGGAACCGCTCATTTCGTTGAATATGAAATTGAGGGTCCCGGAAAGTACGGCTTCTATTTTCAGAATCTTGTCGCCGCTGAGTACCAGGTCATTTATCGTTTTGATAATTGGCAGACCGGCACCGACTGTGGTTTCGTAGATGAATCTGACATCCCTTTCACCGGCAGTGCTTTTCAGCTGATGATAGTAGGAATAATCCGAAGAGCATGCAATTTTGTTTGCCGTTACCACCGAGATGTAAGCTTCAAGGATCTCCGTGTACCTGGCAGCAACCTTTTCATTGGCAGTGCAATCGATGAACACTGAATTCCGGAGATTCATGCTTTTCATATTCTGAATGAATAGTGCAATATCTGCCTTTTCCCCTGCATTCTTAAGTGTTTCACGGTATGATTCAAGACTGATGCCTTCTGCATCAGTGATCATTCTGCGGGAATTGGTAATACCTGTAAGCCTCAGGTTCAGTTTGTACTCGCTGAGAAGAACCTTTTGCTGCTTTCTGAGCTGCGTGAGAAGACTTGTTCCGACAAGCCCGGTACCGGCAATGAACAGGTTCAGTTCCCTGAACCGTGACAGGAAGAAACCCTCATGTATGACATTCAGTGCCTTTTTAAGGCTTTCCGTCTTTATCACGACTGAGATGTTAAGTTCCGAAGAACCCTGGGCGGTGGCTATGACATTTATTCCGTTGCTTCCCAGTGCCCTGAACAATGTAGCCGAAATGCCGGGAGTATTTTTCATTTTTTCTCCGACAATGGCAATAATTGACAGATTCTTTTCAACTATGATCTTAAGCTCCCTGTAAACGGAAATTTCCCGTTCAAATTCCTTTGATATTGCTTCTGTGGCTGTTCCGGAATCAGAGGGTTTGACGGCAAAAGTGATTGAATATTCCGATGAGGCCTGTGTTATGAGGATGATATTCACTTCGCTCTTTGCCAGAGCACCGAAGAGTCTTGCAGATATCCCTGTTACCCCGACCATTGCAGGTCCCTGAAGAGTGACAAGGTCTATGTGGTCAACCGAGGAAATTCCCTTGATAAGGCTGCTGCCCTGGTCGGCCAGATCATTGTTTATCAGCGTTCCTGCCGATTCCGGGCTGAAAGTGTTTTTCACAAGTACAGGAATATTTTCCCTGAAAACAGGACGGAGGGTGGGGGTGTAGATAACCTTTGCACCGAAGTGGGAGAGTTCCATGGCTTCGGAGTATGTCAGGTTCTCAATTGTATAGGCTTTCTCCACTTTTTTGGGATCGGCTGTCATAAATCCGTCCACATCCTTCCAGATTTCGAGGATTTCCGA
This sequence comes from Bacteroidota bacterium, assembly GCA_029547705.1. Taxonomy (GTDB): domain Bacteria; phylum Bacteroidota; class Bacteroidia; order Bacteroidales; family VadinHA17; genus LD21. The sequence goes on from JAKPOU010000035.1 coordinate 91,510, forward strand.
CTTTAATGCAGCAGCCACAATTGCTGCCGTATAGTCCGAGCCTCCCCGCCCGAGTGTTGTCGTGCCGCCCTGATGGTTGCTGGCTATATAACCCGGCAGCACTGCAAGCCTGTCAGAATTTTCAAGTGCTGATCTGATAAGGGAATTGGTGACCGGAAAATCAACAATTGCATTTCCTGGCCTGCCTTCCGTTTTGATCAGCTCCCTGGAATCAATATAAAGCGAATCCTCCAGGTACAGGCTGATGATAAAGGAGGATATCCTTTCACCGCCTGCCATTATCAGATCCAGGGCATGAGCGGTTGATTCGCGCAGGAGATAGAGTCCCCGCAGTACCTCTGTGAGTTCACCGGAAATAGCATCAATGTGTTTTTGTGCCCTGTTAAGATCATCCTCATCGCTCAGAAGTCCGGATGCAAATTCCCGCTGGGCTGAAATCAGTTTTTCAAGATTTCCGGAATACTCTTCCCTGCCCTGCGATGCAAGTTCCGCTATCTGCGACAACTGGTCGGTCACTCCCTCAAAAGCCGAAACAACAACTATGCACGGAAGACTGTTCCGCCTTATGATTTCCTTAACCCTTTTTATCCTTTCCGGTGTCCCCAGTGATGAACCGCCGAATTTCAGGACCTTCATATTTCTTCCATTTTTATATCGTAAAAGGGCGTTGTATTAACTAACGCCCTGTATAAATCCGTTCACCAAAGCATCATGATCTAACTTCCTGAAGCTTTTTCAAGTCTTTTCAGGATAGAGAAGATGAATCCTGCTGAAAGTAACAGGCAGACAATAAATATCAGCCATAAGGTGCTCAGCTGGATCTTGTCCCACAGGAGTGTTCCGACAAAAAGAAGCTTGTTGCCAGCGGCCGTGGCAAGGAGCCATCCTCCCTGCATCAGGCCCTGAAACCTTGAGGGAGCTACTTTTGATACGAAGGAAAGTCCCATCGGACTGAGGAAGAGTTCTGCCACAGTAAGAATCAGATAACTGTTTATCAGCCAGTATGGCGAAACCCTGTCGGCATCCGCAACAGGCGACCCGCCCAGTGATGCGGGAGAGGGTGCTCCTATGGAACCTATCAGTACAATAAGGAAACCTACTGAAGCAATCAGTAATCCTATGCCTATCTTTTTGGGTGTGGATGGTTCAATACCTTTTTTGTTGAGCCATGAAAAGAATGCAAGCACGGGGAAGGTAAGCGCTACAATGAACAGAGGATTGAACTGCTGGAAAATTTCCGGCGATATGGCATTCTGCGGTCCAAAGGGGGATAAGAACCTTCCGAGCAGGGTGGTGGGATCAAATCCTGTAAGGAAAAAGACAACGAACCAGAGGCCGGCAGCAAGCAAAACAGCCCCGGTGATCCTGAAATTCCGCGGCTGTTTTTTGTAGAACAGCATAACTATCCCCGCAATAACGGCAATAAAAGCAAGTATTGAGGGAAGTGTGAAAAACAGACCGGTAAAGGGGCCAACCTGCTTGACCGTATAATCCCTTGCAAAAAGTGTAAGTGTAAGCCCGTTCTGGTGAAATGACATCCAGAAGAAAATAGCAACAAAGAAGACAAGTACCAGTGCGGTCACTCTTGCCCTTTCTTCCTTTCGTGAACTGAGGATTATCCATGTGACAAAGCCTGCAAAGACACCAAATGCCAGTCCGGTTGCAACATCAATCTGATTCAGCAGCTGAAGCAGGAAGGCAGTGACTCCTATGGCTGCGATTGCTGCTGCTATGGGAAGAGCTTCGAACTCTATCTTTTCAGCTGTTTTGATATTTTTCTCCTCTGCCCTGACTGCTGATACAACCTTGTCCTTGCTGGGCAGCAGTCTGTTGAAAATCACATATACCAGCAGCGAAATTATCATTGCCCCGGCTGCCACGGCAAAGGCATAATTGTAACCCCTGGAAAACACCTCGAGATAATTATTGGCAAAAGCTGAAAGATCGCTGACCGGGCCACTGAGACTGACCTTATCGGCCAGCTGCTGAAATACGGTAATATCGGTCAGTGTGCCCTTATTGAACTGATGACAGAGGGAGGGGAGACTGCCGTCATGCAGAAAGCCATTGGTTTTAAGCCACCAGTTGCGCATGCCGTCGGCTGCATGGGGTGCAAAGAAGGCACCGATATTGATACCCATGTAGAAGATCATAAAGGCTGTATCCCTTAGTTTTGAATATCTGGGATCATCATACATCTGGCCGACTACCGCCTGAAGGTTTCCCTTGAACAAACCGTTGCCCAGTGCAATGGTTCCGAGACCGATAAGGGTAACCGTAAGAGTCATGCCGGGTATGGCCATTACGAAATAACCTATGAACATCACTATTATTCCGGCAAGTATCACAAGCTTGTATTTCTTGGTGGAATCTGCCAGTACACCTCCTATAAGGGCAAGTGCATAAATGGCAAAATAGAACCAGCTGTAAATGTCGCCCGCTGCCTTGGCAGGGAGGTCATATTTAGCCTGAAGAAAAAGTACCAGAATGGCCATCATGGTATAGAAGCCAAACCTTTCACCCATGTTTGAGAAAAAGGCAACGAGCAATCCCCTGGGATGATTTTTTAGCATAAATTCAGTTTTAATTCATTTACAATTTGTTGCTGACCTGAAGGTTAAAAATACAATCAGCCGGAAAACCGGTACTGCCGGTCCGTTACCGGAAGGAAACAAATATATTAATCTTTTTTAATTATTGCTTTTAGAGATTAAATTTGTGGCAAAATGCATTTAAGGATGAAGATATTCAGCTCCGCGCAGATCAGGGAGATTGATGATTATACAATAAGACAGGAACCTGTTGCTTCTGTTGATCTTATGGAACGTGCCGCTCTGAAACTCCTTGAGTGGTACAGGAGAAAATTTACACGTTCACGCAGAATCCTGATTTTCGCCGGACCCGGCAACAACGGCGGTGACGGACTGGCACTGGCAAGATTGCTCGAAGAAGAAAGATATGAGCCGGAACTCTTTTATGTTCATTTCAGTGATACTACTTCTCAGGACTGGAAGATTAACAGGGAAAGACTTCAGAAATCCACGCGTGTTCCGTTCAGAATTATTGATTCTGCAGAACAATTTCCCCTGACAGGCCCGGATGATGTAATTATTGATGCAATTTTCGGCTCGGGGCTGTCCCGCCCGGTAACAGGGCTCCCCTCAGAAGTAATAAGGATGATAAATCAGAGCGGAAGAACCGTTATTGCCATTGATATCCCTTCCGGACTGATGGGGGAGGATAATACGTCAAATGATTATGACAGTATTGTAAGAGCCGATTATACCCTCAGTTTCCAGTTTCCCAAACTGTCATTCCTGTTCAGGGAAAACGAAATTTTCGTGGGGGAATGGGTCGTTCTGCCCATTGGTCTTTCCCCCGGGGCCATAGCTGCTATAAATACTCCGTGGGAGCTAGTGGAAAAAGCGCATGTGGCTTCCCTTTTAAAGAAAAGGCGAAAGTTTGATCATAAAGGCATATACGGACATGCTCTTCTGATAGGAGGTTCTGCGGGAAAAATGGGAGCACTTGTACTGGCTGCCAGAGCAGCGCTGCGTACAGGTGCCGGACTGGTAAGCTGCCATGTCCCGGCCGGCGGGGGCGTGATTATGCAGTGCAGCGTACCGGAAGCAATGGTCATTTCTGACAGGGAGAATGACTATATTTCCGGTATTGATCCCACGGAAGCCTTTGATGCTTTCGGGATAGGGCCCGGAATGGGGACCAGAAAAGAGTCAGGCGAGGCTCTCGGCAGATTCCTGCTTTCATGCAGAAATCCCGTTGTAATTGATGCTGATGCCCTGAACCTCTTGTCTGTGAACAAGGAATATCTTGACTGTCTTCCGGAGAAAACAATACTCACACCGCATCCGAAAGAGTTTGAAAGACTTGCAGGCAGGGCAGCATCAGATTTCCAGCGCCTTGAAAAACAGGTTGAATTTTCAGTGAGGTATAAATGTGTTGTGGTGCTTAAGGGTGCCTTTACTTCAGTCACTGATTCCTCGGGCAATGTCTGGTTCAACAGCAGCGGCAATCCCGGGATGGCAACGGCAGGAAGCGGAGACGTCCTTACCGGAATGATCCTTTCTCTTCTGGCCCAGGGATACGACACGGTGAATGCGGCACTGGCCGGGGTCTGCCTTCATGGCCTTGCCGGCGATGTTGCCGCGGAAAAATTGTCCTTTGAAGCCATTATTGCTTCTGATATAGTTGAGAGTATTTCCGGAGCCTACAGGAGAATAAGGGAAGAGATCTGACGTTTTAAGAAACAAATGCTGCAAAGTTATATCTTAGCAGGATGAGCTTTTTAATTATTGAATTTTTAAAAAATATACTGATGAAAAAAACAGGACTATTACTTACTTATTTAATGATAATATTACTTGCAGGTTCGTGCTCCCTTTTCCGGAATACATCGAAATCCTATACAAGGGTGACACCGCTTTCAGATACAACGGTGCTGAGGGAAGGCAGCCTGATTTATGCCCTGCCCAGAACCATGTTTACCATAAAAGTTGAACTTGAAAGAACAATCGAGCTTCCCGGTCCCTATGCAGGATATGCTGATGAGCTGCTTGGCCTCAGGAATGTCATCCTGCATGAAAATGAGAACTGGATGATAAGAAGTGTTTCAGTCAGTTCACATGAAGAAGCTGATCCTTCGGAATTCTATGTAATCGAAAGTAATACGCAGATGCAGTCGAATTATCTTGCACTCAGGAAGGAAGGACTGATATTTGATCTGTATCCCCGGACATCTGCCCGCTTAATTGATGAATCAGACGGTAAGGAAATTGATGTCAGCCGTTTCAGATCATTTGACCTGGGCTCGGATGAGTATTACAGGGTTCAGACCGACACTGTCTACAAACGGGTAAGTGTGGACGAGCAGTTTATCAGGATTCCGTACATTGTGGAGAAAAGGAAAAAACTGTCTGATGCCCAGCTTGCCGAAAAGGCTGCAAGACGGCTGATGGATCTCAGGGACGGGAAATTCATGATTCTTATGGGTGAGGCAAATGTCTTTCCCCAGAGCACTGCAGCCATTGATGAAATTAACCGTATGGAGAGGGAGCTTACTGAACTGTTTACAGGCAAAACAATTACGGATATCAGAACATTTACCTACAGCCTTGTGCCTGAAAAAAGGATGGAGGGTGCAGAGGTGGGGATATTCCGCTTTTCAGAACTGACAGGTCCGGAAGCAGTTGACTCTGAATCCGGCATGCCCGTAGTCATAGAGATGGTTCCGGAAAGAAAAACAAAGGATATTGCAGTTATTTCCCGCGGTCCTGCTGATTCATCTCCTTCCGGCCCCTCCAGGGTTTATTACAGGATACCCGATATTGTAAATGTAAAGATAAGGCTGGGAGACGAAACATTATATAATTCACGGAAGCTGGTATACCAGTTCGGCACAGTTATGCAATTGCCGGCAAATTATATAATTGGCAGGTGATTACTGAAGCCTGCCTGTGAAATTTTTCTGAAACTCATCCCACTTCTGGGTTTTGTAGGCATCATCTGCAAAGAAACTCAGCAATACTTCCATATCCCTGGGTGCCCTGAACCCTGGTACCGGGGAAACTGCAAAGCGGTCATCCTCCCTGGTCATGAAAACCACGGTGGGATATGAAAGCTGTCCCTGAAGAAGGGCCACTGCAAGCTGATGAGCCCTTCCGGCTTTACCGTCATTGATGAAGGTTTGTCCCATGAATGTAACACTGTTTTTTCCTTCTGCATTGAATTTCACCGGATAGAATTTCCTGTTCAGCAGATCGGCAATGACGGGATCGGTAAATGTTTCATTATCCATTTTTTTGCACCATCCGCACCAGTCGGTATAGGTATCAATGAATATAGGACGCGGGGCTTTATTATATAATTTTTCCGCTTCTTCCATTGTGTACCATCTGACACCTGTTCCGGCCGAAGGGGATGCAACCTGGGAATACAGACCCGATGTGACTACTGTTAACAGCAATAGTGTGAATATTTTTCTCATTTTTCTGTGTTAATTAATGCAAAATAACTTCATTTTCCTGAATTGATAAAATCATTCAGACATTTCCGCCATGAAATGACAACAATTCCGGGCAGGTAATGTTCATTGCAGATTAATATCAGGAGATTCATCCGTTTATTTTTTTACATTTACCGCCATTAAGCTCTGGGGATTTATGGAAACAAATTTAAGAACACTGCGTGATTCAGCCGCTTTAAGGTGGCTCGTCCTGGTTTTGCTGAGTGCACTGATGTTTGCCACATACTGGTTCCAGGATTTTTTCTCAGGTCTGAAAGGCCTGATGGAAACCGAACTGGGTTTTACCAGTGAGGAATTCGGCAGACTTATTGGTCTGACCACTATTGCCAACATGTTTGGTATGATAATAGTCGGGGGTATTATCCTGGACAAGTGGGGTATTCGCCTTGCTGGAATAGTATTCGGGGCTCTTGCGGCAGTTGGCGGAGGACTGGCAGCTCTTGCGGCAGCCGGTGTGTTCGGATCCGACAAGGGAAGCATGCTCACTGTCATGATTATCGGAAGGATAATGTTCGGAACCGGACTTGAAATCACCTGTGTGGTGGCAACACGTACCATTGTAAAATGGTTCAGGGGCTATGAGATGGCACTGGCAATGGCTATCAACATAGGCTTTGGCAGGCTCGGCTCGGCACTGGGCATTGCCGTCTCACCCGATATTGCCAACGGGCATGTATCACCCGCAGTTACTTTTGCAGCAACTCTGATTGGCCTTGCCCTGATACTTTTCATCATATATACCTTTTTTGACAGGAAGCTTGACAGGCAGCATGCCGGCATGGCGGCTGAAGACAGCCAGGATGATGAGGAATTCAGATTCAGTGATCTTGTCAAACTAGCCACAAATCCGTCATTCATCTATATAGCACTTCTTTGCGTGTCTTTTTATGCAGCCGTGTTTCCGTTTATACAGTATGCTCCCGATATGCTGGTCAACAAATTCGGATTCACATACGTGCTCCCTGATGATCCGGCAAGCAACATAGTGTTGTTTGGAAGCAAGGCCATCGGTAATTCCAGTGTGTTTGTTGTCCTGTTCATATTCGGCCTTGCATTTTCCCTTATCCCATCATATATCAGAACCCGTGGAGGCAAGAATCTTTCCATGATTCTGATTTTTGCTGTTTTCCTGTTATTTGTATTCCTTTTGAAGGATACTTTCAGACTGTGGTTTTCAAACGGTCCGAAAACAGCTTCGCTGATTCCCCTCGGAACAATACTCTTTACCCCGATATTCGGGAACTATGTTGATAAAAAGGGACATGGGGCCTCACTGATGATTCTCGGATCCTTATTGCTTATTTTTGCACATATTGCCCTTTCACTTTTCAATGTAAAGTTACTCGCATATCTCGGGCTTTTAAGCCTGGGAGTGGCTTTTTCACTCGTGCCTGCAGCCATGTGGCCCTCAGTGGCGAAGATTGTTCCGGAAAACCGGCTGGGCACAGCCTATGCCTCCATGTTTACCGTGCAGAACTGGGGACTCGGCCTGTTTTTCTGGGGAATAGGAGCAGTTCTTGACCTGGCAAACAAAGGGAACCTGGAAGCTATCAGGGCAGGGGAAATGAACTATGATTACACCATACCCATTTTTATACTGGTGATCTGCGGGATCATTTCAATATTCCTGGCCTATAAGCTTAAAAAAGCAGATAAAATACAGGGTTACGGCCTTGAACTGCCCTCAGGTCAGAAAGCATAAATTGATGATCGCCATCAGGGTAAGACAAGAGAGGCTGTCAGGCCATTTTGATCAGTATGGCCCTGACCACATCGGAAACATCTTCTTCCTGGTCGATAATACGTTCGAGAATTTCAATTATCTTGTTGTTCTTCAGGAGTTCAACTGAGTCTTTCTCCTTTTCGAACAGGTCGGCAACTGCCTGGTAATAATACTCGTCAGCCTTGCGTTCAATTTCAGTAACCATCTGGCAGGCTGAGGTTATCTCTGCCTTGTTGGCTGCGGCATCAACAAGATAATGAATGGCTGTCTGCAGCTGAAGTGCTGCATCATACGCCATACTGGCCATCTGTTCAGCTTCCGGCATAAGCCTTTTCGGCTTGTAGAGGCATATTGTACGGCTTACACCGTTTATTGAATCAATCACATCATCAATGCTTGCTGCGAGTTCATGAATATCCTCGCGGTCAAAGGGAGTGATGAAGGTCTTGTTAAGCTGGTCGTAAGCCTTGTCGGTAATAATGTCGCCCTTGTGTTCGATTTCCTTGATCTCCCTGTGATATTTTTCATGTTTGTCGTAATCGTTGCCGGAAAGCATCAGTTTCAGCAGCTCGGCTGCCTTGACAAGATTTTCAATACCTTCTTCAAACAAGGGATAAAAGGAACGATCCTTGGGAACAAAGAATTTCAGGATTTTATCTATATTCATAATTGCAGAATTAATTTCCCGGATTAATTTATATAATTAAACAATAAATACATTATTCCGCCAATAATTCCCGAAAGCGGAATAGTAAGAATCCATGCCCAGTAAATTTTCCGTGTCACACCCCATTTTACGGCAGTAACACCCTTGCGTGCCCCGACACCGATGATGGCACCGGTAATGGTATGGGTGGTACTGACCGGTATACCCCAGTGAGTTGCTGTAACAAGAGCAATTGACCCTGCTGTTTCTGCACAGAACCCTTCAAAGGGTTTAAGTTTGGTGATTTTCTGACCCATGGTCTTGACTATCCTCCAGCCTCCGAAAAGGGTTCCCAGGGCAAGGGCGGTATAGCATGACAGTATAACCCACATGGGAGGCAGTTCCGCATCCGGAGAAAGTGTACCGGTAATTAACATTGCAGCCCATATCAGTCCCATTGATTTCTGTGCATCATTTCCTCCGTGACCGAGGCTGAAACTTGAAGCTGAAATGAGCTGCAGGCGCCTGAACCATTTGTCGATCGTGGCAGGGGAAAGTTTGCGGAATATCCACATTATCGATGTGGACAGGGTGTATGAGAGGATAAAGCCCAGAAGAGGGGCAATAAAGATAAAGGAAACAATTTTTATAACTCCCGAAGCAATAACTGATCCCAGACCTGAGCTTGTTATTGCAGCACCGATCAGGCCTCCCACCAGAGTGTGTGAGGAGCTTGACGGCAAACCCCACCACCATGTCAGTAAGTTCCAGACTATTGCTGCTACAGTGGCTGCTGCAATTACATTGATGTTTATTGCCTCCGGCCTTACAACACCAAAGCTTATGGTTGAAGCAACCTTCAGGTGGAATACGAAAAATGCCATGAACCGGAACAATGCAGCCATTGACACGGCTGCGATCGGAGAGAGGACTTTGGTGGATACAACACAGGCAATTGAGTTCGCGGAATCATGAAAACCATTTATGAAATCGAAAATCAGAACTAAGGCAACTATTATTGATAAAAAAGACATTTAAAACGGTTATGAAATAATTCCATGAATAACGAAAATTCTTTGTATCAGCACTTAAGCAATTTCAATCTGGAATTATCCGGTGATAAAAAAAACGATCAAAAATAATTAAACAGCCGGTATTTTCAAAATGTGATGAATATATTTTTCTTTTGTGAATCTCCGTCAGGAAATCAAAAACTCATGTGAGGTTTTTGATTTATTATCATTATTTTTAGTTCCTGAATTTACAGTCAGCAATAATTGATTAATCATTAAATATTAAAACTGCAAAATGGAAGACATATTGAATCTGGAACCAAAGAAGGTATGGAAGTACTTTCACGATATTACCCGTATACCGCATCCTTCAAAAAAGGAAAAGGAAATAATCGAATTCATGGTGAGGTTCGGTAAGGAGCATGATCTTGAGACAATTGTGGATGAAACCGGCAATGTTATCATACGTAAGCCAGCCACCAGCGGAATGGAGAACCGGAAGGGGGTTATTCTGCAGGCTCATCTGGATATGGTACCTCAGAAGAACAACGACAAGGAACACGATTTTGAAAAGGATCCGATTGATACGGTAATTGACGGTGACTGGGTACGGGCCGACGGAACCACGCTTGGAGCAGACAACGGAATAGGAGTTGCAGCTGCCATGTCGGTGCTGGCATCAAGGAACCTGCGTCACGGTCCCCTGGAAGGATTATTCACGGTGGATGAAGAAACCGGCATGACGGGTGTGTTCGGACTGAAAAAAGATCTTCTTAAGGGAGACATCCTGCTTAATCTTGATTCAGAGGATGAAAATGAACTTTGCGTCGGATGCGCTGGGGGAATGGATATCAGTGCCTCACTGGAATACAGGGAGGAAGAGACACCTTCCGGAATGACTGCCTACAGAATTGAGGCAAAGGGCCTTAAAGGCGGACACTCAGGAGTGGATATCGCACTTGGCCGGGCCAATTCAAACAAACTGATGTTCCGCTTTCTGATGCAGGCAGAGTCAGATTTCGGAATCAGACTTGCCGAAGCCGGCGGCGGCAATCTCCGGAATGCAATACCTCGTGAATCTTATTCGGTAGTCCTGGTACAGACCGGAAAAACCGGAGATTTCGAGCAATTCACAAGAGATTATGAAAAGATGTACAGGGATGAGTTCACTGACACGGAACCTGATCTTGTGTTTTCCTTTGAAAAATGCGGAATGCCCGCACGGGTGATAAACGCAGAGGACCAGTACAGGATTATCCGGGCCGCGTTTGCATGTCCGAATGGAGTTCAGAGAATGAGCCAGGCAGTGAAGGATCTGGTTGAGACATCCAACAATATGGCAATTGTAAAATGTGCCGGCGGGAATTTTGAGGTTCATAACCTCTGCAGGAGCTCTGTTGATTCTTCAAAAGAGGCCACAGCCTGGAGGATAGCGGCCGTTTTCCAGCTAATCGGTGCAAAGATAAGTATGTCGGGCGGCTATCCGGGATGGAAACCAAATATGAATTCGCCCATACTCGGGACCATTACTGACATATACAGCAGGATGTTTGGCGAAAAACCTGAAATCAAGGCCATTCATGCCGGACTTGAATGTGCAATTATCGGGGGAACATATCCGGAACTGGATATGATCTCTTTCGGACCGACAATCAGACATCCTCATTCACCTGATGAAAAGGTGAATATACCTTCAGTGAAGAAATTTTATGATCTGCTTTGTAAAACACTGGAGGAAATCCCGCTGAAATAAAGCCGGGCTGATTGTTCAATCAGGTCTATTCCGCCTTGATCTCCACCAGTACATCGTCCTTCATTACATTTGTATTGGGCCTGGCGTGGATTTTCAGAACTGTGCCGTTTACTGGCGAGAGAATCTCGTTCTGCATTTTCATCGCTTCAAGGATTACAAGAGGTTCACCCCGGAGTATGGGAGCTCCCTCTCTGACAAGTATATCAATCAGCTTGCCCGGCATGGGAGCCTTCACGGATTCATGCCCGCTTTTTCCCCTTCCGGTATTGATCACTTTCATTCTCTTGAGTGAGAATGGTGTTTCTACAGTAAAAACATAGCTGATGTCATTGAATAATATTTCATATTTATTCTGCCGCGATCTGACTATCTCTACCGGATAGCGCCTGTTCTTCCACAGAATATATGTACCGTACTTTTCGTCCGTCTTCAGCTGAACCAGATAATCCCTTTTGCCAATACGGATCGTATTCTTTAAAGGTACACTGAAACTGAATTTCCTGTTTTCCGATGAGAGTGCAAAAAGTTTGTTTATCTGTAATCTGGCATTCATTGCTGCAGTCTGTTTAAAACTGGTTTATCCTTTTATTCAGCAGCCAGGGGCTCATTTCCTTCCCTTCGCTGAAATCGATATTAATACTGTCTGCCTGGAGATTTTCTTCGATGAACATTTTGGTCGCAAGCCAGGCAGCCAGCATTTCTTCATATTCGCTGTTGTAATAATATTTTTCCAGGTCCTTTTCAACAAAGGCGGTTGTGTAGTTTCCCTCCTGGAACTTCTGGTTCCTGACCAACAGCCTGAAAAACGGAAGGGTTGTTTTTGTTCCTTTTATCCATACCTTGTCAAGAGCCATTTTACATCTCGTTATTACTTCCTTCCGGTCTTTTCCGCTGATGATGAGCTTTGCTATCATGGAGTCGTAGTTGGCTACAATGGCGGATCCCTCCCTTACACCGGTATCAACCCTCACACAGGGATAATCGGGCATGCTCATCTTTTCTATCCGCCCCGGTGACGGGGAAAAACCTGACTGAACATCTTCGGCATTGATCCTGCATTCAATAGCCCATCCGTTAATCCGGATGTCTTTCTGTTCAAACTGCAGGGCTTCACCGTTTGCTATGCGGATCTGCTGCTCAACCAGGTCAATACCGGTTATAAGTTCGGTAACGGGATGCTCCACCTGTATCCTGGTATTCATTTCCATGAAATAGAAATTCCTGTCCGAGTCAAGAAGGAATTCAACAGTACCGGCAGAATGGTAATTGACTGCTTTTGCTATTCTGACAGCCATATTCCCCATCTCCTCCCTCAGCTTGTCATCGAGAGCGGAAGAGGGAGCCTCTTCAAGAAGTTTCTGATGTTTCCGCTGAATGGAGCATTCCCTTTCGTAGAGATGGATTATGTTGCCCCTGGTGTCCCCGAGTACCTGAAATTCTATGTGTTTGGGATTTTCTATATATTTTTCAATGAATACCGAAGGGTCCTTGAATGCTTTTTCTGCTTCCCGTCTTGCAACCGGAAACATTTTAACCATTTCGTTCTCATCCCTGACAATCCTCATTCCCCGTCCGCCGCCACCCGATGCTGCCTTTATTATGACAGGATAACCGATCTTTTCAGCGAAAACAACTGCTTCCTCCTCATCTGCTATGTTCCCTTCACTTCCCATTGCCAGGGGAATTTTATTCTGCATTGCAAGCTTCCTGGCTATGGTTTTATTCCCCATTTTGTAAATTGCATCAGGAGAGGGGCCGATAAAGATTATTCCGTTTTCAATGCATTTCTGGGCAAAATATGCATTTTCTGCAAGAAACCCGTAGCCCGGATGAAGGGCATTGGCCCCTGTGCTGAGGGCTATTGAGATCAACTTCTCAATATCCAGAAAAACGGGAATTTCTGAAGTATCATCCGTGTTGTCAATAATCTCATCGGCAAATGAAAGATACATTGCATCAGGTTCAGCTGCAGTTTTAACTGCAACGGTGGGAATATTCATTTTCCGGGCACTCTTCATTATCCTTACGGCTATTTCACCCCTGTTTGCAATAAGAATCTTACGTATCAACATTTTATCATACTTTTTTTAAACCGGCGGATTTGCAGCTGCAATCCGCATTAAACCGTATATGTATTTTTCCGGAATATTGCCTGTCACTGAATCATTTTGTCAATGATTCTTTACAGGGGAATATTGCCGTGCTTCCTTTCAGGCACTTTTACCCATTTGTTACCCAGGGCATTCAGTGCCGAAAGTATTTTTTTCCTCGTAACAGCCGGATCGATAACTTCATCGATATAACCCAGCTCATCGGCAATGAAAGGATTTGCCACCTTGTCGCGGTATTTTCTTGTAAGTTCCTTCTTGAGGCCAGCAGGATCCTTTGCTTCCGCGAGCTCCTTCCTGTAAAGGATTGCCACAGCCCCGTCCGGTCCCATGACAGCTATTTCCGCAGTGGGCCAGGCAAAGCTGAAATCTCCTCCCAGATTTTTGCTGTTCATCACGATAAAGGCACCCCCGTAGGCTTTCCTGAGAATGACGGTTATTTTCGGTACCGTTGCTTCACTGTATGCAAACAACATTTTTGCACCATGCCTTATTATTCCGTTATGTTCCTGATCTGCGCCGGGAAGAAAGCCGGGTACATCCTCGAAAGTAAGAATGGGAATGTTGAAAGCATCGCAGAACCTTATGAATCTGGCACCTTTCACCGAGGAGTCGATATCCAGGACACCGGCCAGAACTTTGGGCTGATTAGCAACTATGCCGACAGTTCTTCCCTTCATTCTCGCAAATCCAGTAACAAGGTTCGGTGCGAACAGTTCCGCGGTCTCGAAAAAGCTGTTTCTGTCAGCCACAAGCTGTATTACATCCTTAACGTCATAAGCCTTGTTGGGATCGTCGGGAACAATATCCCTGAGCTTTTCACATACATCCTGCACTGACCCGTCGTCGGGAACAAGGGGAGGGTTTTCCACATTGTTTGATGGAAGGTAGGAAAGGAATTTCTTAAGGGCCAGTATAGTGTTTTCCTCATCATCATAAATCATATGTGCCACGCCGCTTTTACGTGCATGTATCTCTGCTCCCCCGAGATCATCAAAGCTTACGTCCTCATTCAGAACCTCCTTTACCACGTTCGGCCCGGTAACAAACATGTAACTGGTATGGCTTACCATAAAAACGAAGTCGGTGAGGGCTGGGGAGTACACTGCACCACCGGCAGCAGGACCCATTATTATGGATATCTGGGGTATGATGCCGGAGGATTGTATTATGTTGTGAAATATTGAAGCATAGCTGCTGAGACTTGCCACTCCCTCCTGTATCCTGGCTCCTCCTGAATCCATCATGCCCACAATGGGAGAACCCATTTTAAGCGCCATCTCCTGTATCTTTGATATTTTCCTGGCATGAACAACCCCGAGTGAGCCGCCCATAATTGTAAAATCCTGGGCATATGCAAATACCAGTCTTCCGTTTACCTTGCCATATCCTACAATTACCCCGTCCCCGTAGGTTCTTTCCACCTTGCCGAATTCCACCGGCTGGTCGGCTGGTGTGACAAATGTGTCTATCTCTTCAAAGGTTCCGGGATCGAAAAGGAGACCGATCCTTTCATGAGCAGTAAGCTTTCCTTTCCTGTGCTGCTTTTCAGCCTGTTTCGGGCTGTATTGTTTTTTTAATGCCTCACGGCGTTCGAGGAAAGCCTTGTAACTCTTACCCGATAAATCCATTTCAAATACTGGTTTAGCGTTTTCCCGGAGCATCGTCAGCAGGATCTGAGCATTTTTCAGTGAGCTCCGGATTTTCGGATTCAAAATTAGTCAATCCCCTTGTAATTCCAAACAAAACTTCGAACGCAAAAGTTTGATTGATTATAAGTATTTAATTATTAGCAGTCTGGAAATCCAAAATATTCGAATGTAAAACAAATTGCTTCCGGGCACCCGGCGGGAATCCTGAGTCTGAAGCCATTGACAGTCTTTAATTCTGATATTCTGAGATATGGTTTGCCCTGCCTTAACAGATAATTACCTGGATTTTTTAACTATACGGAACGGGAATGTTTCCGGCATATCTTACCTGGAAAACTTGTCTCAGGCAAGCTTTTCGATTATTTTTCTCATCTCCCCGTATTGTTCCTCCATGCTTTCAACAAGTCTGAACTGTGCCCTGGCTCTCTGAAGGTTGTGATGTTCATGGTGGATCTTGAAATAATTGTCTCCATCAATATAATCTGTAAAAAACCTTAGTGCAATGGTATAGGTGATGAGTCGCGGCGAGAAAGCCAGATATTCTTTTTCCACCGGGTTGAGTGTCTCCCTGGTCTCGGAAAGATATCCTTCTGCATAGGCCTTGTAGAGTTCAATATCCATACTGACCTTCGACAGTTCCTTTTCATCTTCGGCAGCGGTATTTGCAGCGGTCCGGATTGCATCACCAAAATCGTAATGGACATATCCCGGCATCACTGTATCGAGGTCAATCACACACAGGGCCCTGTCATTTTCGTCCAGTAGTATATTGTTGAATTTTGTATCGTTGTGTGTGATCCTGAGTGGTATCCTGCCTTCTCTCCCGAGCTGCAGGATGATTTTCATTTCCTCTGTTCTCTTCATGATGAAATCGATTTCGGGAGCGACATTCCTGACTCTTCCGGCAGGGTCTTCCTTCACTGTTCTGAAAAAGGTCTCAAGCCGTTTTTCAATATTATGAAAAAACGGAATGGTATCATGAAGAGGTTCTCCGGGAAGGTCTGCAAGCATTGCCTGAAACCTTCCGATTGCCTTTCCGCCTTCATAGGCCTTCAGGGGGCTGTCAACTATATCGTAGGACCTGTGGTTGGAAATGAAGATGTACATTCTCCAGTAACTGCCATTTGCGTCTTTTATCCAGCTTTTCCCTTCTTTTGAGGGAATCAGCCGGAGACATTCCCTTTTGATATCTGAACCCGGTATTTGTTCGAGCTTCTTTCTTAGATGTACAGTAACCCTTTCGATATTTTGCTGAAGTTCAGCTATATTTTTGAATATTCTGTTGTTAAGTCTCTGAACAATGTAATCATCCCTGTCTTTTTCAGCAGTTATGATGCGGTAGGTATCATGAATATGGCCTGTGCCATAAGGCCCCCCGCTCAGGTATGTACCTTCAGGGGTAAACGACTGGAATATTTCCTTCAGATCAGCTGACATTTTTCAATCCTGCTTTATAGCCCCAGAATGCATAATACATCACTATCAGATAACAGGGAACACAGATCCAGTAGGCTGCCTGTGTATTGAATATATCAGCAAGTTTTCCATAAAGCAATGGAATGAGAGCACCTCCGGCAATCGCCATTATAAGCAGTGCCCCTGCGGTTTTGGTGAATCTGCCGAGTCCGTAGAGTGCCAGGGGCCACATGGCCGGCCAGATAAGTGAATTTGCCAGGCCGAGAAGGGCGACAAAAAGTACGGTCACAGGCAATACAAGCTGTATGGGCTTAAATGTGGTCAGATCAATAAAAGTCATGGAAAACACCATTTCTGCCGGTACAAGAATGGCTCCGAGTGAAAAGATCACCCCGAGTATGGCACATATCCTGAGTGCAACCCCCTGTTTGAGATATTTGGGGATCAGTATAATGCCCAGGGTGTAGCCGATAATCATTCCAAGCATGGTGAGAGAGGTGTAATACTTTGCAGATTCCATGGGTATGCCTATCGACTGCCCGTATCTTATTATGGTATCACCGGCAATGACTTCAACTCCCACGTAGAAGAATAGAGCGATAACACCTATCATAAGATGCGGAAACTGCAGCACTGAGGTTCTTTTGCTGAGAGCTTCACTGGTTATTTCATCCGTTTCTTCAGCTTCAACGTCCGGAAGGTTCACAAATTTCATCATCATACCCAGAAGCAGGTAGATGACTGACATTACAATATATGGAAAGATCACCCTTTGTGCCATTTCATCAAGAAGCGCAGCCCGGGTTAAATCGTCGGCGGCGGCTGCCAGCTTTTCTTCAAGAATATTGGAGTCTTTAAGGACTATGCCAGCCAGGATCAGCGGAGCAATTGCACCGGCGAATTTGTTGGCAATTCCCATTATGCTTATTCTTTTTGCAGCGCTTTCGCGTGGCCCCAGTATTGTAATATATGGATTTACTGCGGTCTGCAGAAGGGCCAGTCCGCCCCCTGTTACAAAAAGCCCTGTGAGAAAGAGAGCGTAGGATCTTGCTGATGCAGCCGGAATGAAAATCAGGGAGCCTGCAGCCATAAGCCAGCAGCCAATGGACATCCCGAGTTTGAATCCGGTTTTCTGAAGGACTGCCGATGCGGGTAAAGCCATCAGAAGATAGGACATGTAAAAAGCAAATGTGACAAAGTATGCTTCAAAATCACTCAGCTCGCAGGCCGTTCTTAGAAATGGAATGAGTATTCCGTTAAGCCAGGTTACAAAACCGAAAATAAAAAAGAAAAGACCAATTATCGTTATCGAATAGATATAGTCCTTCCTGCTAATCGTGTTTGTAGAGGTATTGTCTGTCATGGGTGTCGGTCAAATGAGTTATTAATTAGAATAATGGAAGGCTCAAATCTAGTCTTTTTCTACAACGATGCAAAGAAATATTGATTTGTTTTTTTCATATTTGAACTGCTATCTTTTTATCCATTTCCGGCAATGAGTGTGCCGGATGCTGAAATAACTGATCATCTGAATTTTAATATTAAAACAAACATGAAAAACAATGCTCAGATCCTTCCCGGAGAACTTTCTGCGGGAGGAAGATCCAGGATTTTTGTAATAATAACAGCTTTCTGTTCACTGCTGGCAATTGTTGGTTTCGCTCTTTACGGCCTGCCTTTTTTTTATGACTTCTATATAAATGAGTTCGGATGGTCACGCGCTGTTGTCACCTCGGGAAATGCCCTGGGAAAGCTTCTGGTTGCCCCCCTGTTCGGTTTTATTGCAGGATGGATAATTGACCGCTATGGCCCGAAAAATATGCTTATGGCCGGCGCCCTGATGACGGGCGGTGCACTGGTCGGACTGGCTGCAATGAATTCCCTGGGAGTGTTTTATGTGAGCTATATTTTCGTTGCTCTGGGCTATGTTTTCGGAGGCCCTCTTCCCTGCCAGGTGCTTATTTCAAGATGGTTCACAAAAGACAGGGGAAAAGCAATGGGTATTGCATACCTGGGAATCGGAACGGGAGGATTCCTGGTACCTCTGATCGCAGCAGGACTGATTAGTAATTTCGGATGGAGGATAGCACTTGTTATACTTGCCGGAATGATTGTTCTTATCGCTTTCCCTCTGGCTTTGTTTGTAAGGAATTCACCGGCGGAAAGCCGAACTAAGGCCGGGAAAGATGCGGCGACGGAAGCCGGAATTAAGGCCGGTTCAGAAACCGGAAATGAAGCAGGAAAGGAAACCAGGGCAGAAGCCGGGACTGAGGTCAGGACCGAAGCTGTTGCTCCAATAAGGAATATACTGAAAAATCCCTGGTTTTACATGCTTGCCCTTGGCAGCATGTGTTCAATAGCTGCAGTCGGTGGTGTTAACCAGCATCTCAAGCTGTATCTGCTGGATCATGACTTTTCCCAGACGCGGGCAGCACATGTGATCTCTCTGGTTCTGCTTATGAGTCTGGTGGGCCGCGTGCTGATGGGATGGCTGGCTGACCTTTTTAGCAGGAAATATGTTATGATACTCATTTACCTTATAGTGGCAGGCTCTATTCCGCTCTTGCTGCTTCCCGATTTTCCGGGAAGGATATACATATTCGCTGTTATTTTCGGAATCGGCCTTGGAGGGGATTATATGATCATTCCGCTTATGGCCGGGGACATGTTCGGCGTGAAAACGCTCGGGAGGGTGATGGGGATTGTTCTTGTGGCCGATGGTATTGCTGAAGCCTCCATGCCAATGCTTGTCGGTGTGCTGAGGGATAACGCAGGAAACTATACTACAGCCCTGATCCTTCTGATAGCAATTGCCCTTGCGGGTGCGGTTATAATATCTTTCCTGCCGGAACAAAGGAAAATATCCGGATAAACTCACCGGCGTTTCCTGTTTTGTTTCCAGACTCTTTATCAGATTTGAATTTCCGGCACATTTTATTTCGTTCCCGCTATTTTTATGAATCCTGCTACTCCTGAAAAAAGACTGCTGCCACTTTCCCGGCATTGGTCATATTGTCATATTTAAGGCACAGAACTTTTTTTCGTTCCTCAATCATTTCCCCTGTGAATGGCTGGCTGAAAAGCAGGTTTATTTTCCGGATCATGTCTTCAGCGTTGTCGGCGATATGGCAAAGTGAATACAATCCGGAGGCATTTACGGCAGTGCTGTTCGCCAGGCAGTGCCGGCCACGGAACAGTGAAATGAGTAACTTGAGTTTCAGTCCGTTGGCAGCCATTGTAGGAATTATGTTTATCTGGGCATTATTGATCAGATCATCCATTTTATCCCCTCCGGGGTTTGCGGCAAGCTGAATATTCCCATGTTTGAGGATTTCGGACTCAAGACCCGGGGGCGGATTTTTACCTGCGATTATACAGGGAAGGGAAATGCGGGAAAAAACCTTCCGGATCAGGAATTTTGCAACGGCAATGTTTTCATTTACCGACAGGTCAGCATGATAAAGAATGTACTGACCTGTTCCCCTCTTGATTTCAATTCTGTCAAAAGGATGAGATGAAGGTATGAGTATGGAATTCCGGAATCTCCTGTTGTAATAATAGTGATCCGCAAGTGATACGGTTAAGAGATAGTCTGAATGCGCCAGTATTTTCTCATAGCGCCATAATCTGGCGGCCTCCAGCAGGTAATAGGCTTTTTTTACCGGATCCCTCTCGTGCACGGCCAGCGTACGATAGTAACGTGGTTCTATGTTATGCAGCCTGACAGCTTTTTTTCGTTTTGCGAGAGAAGGGTCCGCCAGGAAAACTGTTGTCTGGATTCCGTCGAAAAGTATGGGTGACTCATCCCCTGCAAGATTCTGAAGGAGCTTTTTTGAATTTCTTGATGCAACCGAGTAGGGAAGGGCTGACAGATGCCTGCCGAAAGAAGTATCCCTCGGGTAGTATGATACTGTGCTGCATATTTCTTCAAGTTTCCCGGCGTGCGGCAGTCCGTATTCATAGGCATGAAGATGAACTTCTATCCCGTTTTTCTTCAGACTTCTGATTCTGTGATAGCAGTCTATCATGCCTCCGTAGTCCGGGGGATAAGGTACATTGAGGGTGACGATATGAAGATTTTTTTTCAGAAAATAATACAATTCCGGAAGTTCATAAAGGTAAATATTTAACTTTAGAAATTTCATAATTGATTCTGTGTATGCCCCAAAATAATTTCCCGGCAGATACCGGGAGCGGTTCAAGAAGTTCCCGTACCTATATTGTCATTACCGCCTTTCTGACCCTGTTTGCCCTGGTAGGATTTGCCTATTACGGGCTTCCGTTTTTCTTTGATTTCATGACCAGGGAATATGGCTGGTCACGTACGGTGATCACTTCAGGAAATGCACTGGGGAAACTGCTGGTGGGTCCGCTTTTCGGATTTATTGCAGGATGGCTTATTGACAAGTACGGGCCCAGAAAGCTGATGATGTCGGGGATCCTGATGATGGGGGCAGCCCTGATCGGACTGAGCTTTTCTGATTCACTCGGCCTGTTTTATCTCTTTTACATCTTCAATGCTCTTGGCTATGTCTTCGGCGGACCTCTGCCATGTCAGGTCCTGATATCGCGGTGGTTTGATAAAGACCGCGGAAAGGCAATGGGAATAGCCTACCTCGGGATAGGTGCCGGAGGAACCGTTGCTCCCCTGATTGCTTCAGCCCTGGAAAAGGGATACGGCTGGCATAATTCCCTTGCTGCCCTTGGTGTGATGGTTATACTGATAGCCTTTCCGATGGTGTTTTTTATCAGGGGCTCAGCAAATATTGAAGGCAGCCATGTACAAAAAGAGCCGCTGGTTCCGGTAAGGGATATTCTCAGGAACAGGAATTTCTATCTTCTGGGAATAGGAAGCATGTGTGCCATAGGTGTTGTGGGGGGAGTGAACCAGCATCTGAAACTTTATCTCCGCGATCTGGATTTCTCGCAGACACAATCTGCACATGTTATCTCCCTTGTTCTCTTTTCAAGCCTTATCGGACGGGTTCTGATGGGATGGCTGGCAGATCTTTTTCCGCGTAAAAATGTGATGATCCTGATTTACCTGATTGTCGGATTTTCCATTCCCCTGTTGCTTGTGCCGGATTTCCCGGGGAGAATCTACATTTTTGCCATTACCTTCGGTATCGGCCTGGGCGGGGATTATATGATCATTCCCCTGATGGCAGGAGATTTATTCGGTATCCGTGCCCTGGGCCGGACAATGGGGATAATCCTTGTTGCCGACGGCGTGGCTGAATCCCTGTTTCCCATGTTTCTTGGTGCTATGCATGATGCCCGCGGAAACTATACAACGGCTTTTATAATACTGATTGCCGTGGCACTGACAGGAGCCCTGATAGTATCCTTTCTTCCGAAAACCACAAATAAGACCGGCTGAAACAGCTTATCCCGGCAATTATCATACAGCAAAATATTCCTGGTTTGTCTGCCACTTTCCCCTGGTGAAATCAGGAAAGGGGACGGATTTCTTTTTTTCTGCCGATATTCCCGATAATTCAATTGTAGCTGACATTACAGCGGAATCATAGACATCCAGGGGAACAGGTCCTTTTCTCCTTACAGCCTCAGTAAACTGCCTGAGCATTATATAATCCGCTCCCCTGAAAGAGGGTGACGGAAAATCAGTCTGCCACCACCTGTGATTGTATTTCTCCTCATAGGGCTGCCAGGGTTCCCATTTCTGGTATTCCGGGCTGAAATCCGCAAGGTAAACGGAGCCTTTCTCCTCATCATATACTCCCCTGGTACCCTGAAGCATCCACCGGTTTGCATAGGGCCGCCTCAACTGGAGATCATTGTTGATCACCAGGGTTTTTCCCTTTTTCGTACTCAGAACTGAAGTCACAATGTCTCCCTGCCGGTACTTACGCCCGGCTTCAGGATGATGTTCACCGAATCTGTCCCTGAAATACTCATTTATTCCCAGCGGGGCTGAAGCTATGGTATAAATCTCACTGAAGGCATCACCCCGGTTGATATCCATCCAGCTTATGACAGGACCGAGGGCGTGAGTCGGGTATTGCATGCGGTTGTATTTCAAAAGGTATTCAGCCTGCCACCGGGCCTCACCGCTTTCACTGTCAAAAAACCAGTGGTCAATGCAATTGTGCGAATGTGCGCAGTGGCAGTGGACGATCTTTCCAAACATTCCCAGCCTCTTCATGTTAAGAACAGCAAGATTATCCTTTCTGAAACTCCAGTTTTCAAGCATCATGCAGGGAGTTCCGGTGTTTTCGGATGTTTCAACCAGCTGCCACAAATCATCTGTGCGGAGAGCAGCCGGAACATCAATTCCGGGATAAATATTCCTGCGCATGGCTTCAAGGGCTATGCCTGCATGAGAGTCCCAGTATGTGGCTATAATCACCGCATCCGGTTTTTCCCTGTCAAGGATTTCAGCAACAGATTGCCGGTCGCCGGAATAAACTGACGGCTTCTTTTTCCCGGCTTCAGTACATACAGCTGCTGCTCTGAGGGCTGAATCATCAGACCGGTCGCAAATGGCAACAATTTCGGTGTTGTCCATTGAAAGAAGATAGTGAAGCAGTTTGACTCCTCGTTTTCCTGCACCGAAAAGGACTATCTTTACAACCCTGTCATCAGAACGGTGTTGTTTTATATCTTCCTGTTCCTGTTCCATACCTGTCAGCTGAGCCATTCATCAAGATTTTCAGCAATGAAATCATCGTCATTCAGATGGGGATAGGCAGAGTAAACACGGTCAATTTCATTTTTCTGCCCCGGTGATAATTTTTCCTCCGGATCGAGGGTCCATATACCTTCGAACAGTCCCTGCCTGCGCAGTACCTCATGAAGACCCGTGATGCAGCCCCTGAAATTATTGGCCGTATCAAAAAAAGCAGCATTGCAGTCAGTAATCTGATTTGCCAGTACAAGGGCCCTGTTAAGGTCTCTGTCAAAAACCCCTTTTTGAACATCTTCCAGCAGTTTCACTGCCGTGGATGTCCATACAGCCCAGTGTCCGAGCAAGCCTCCGGCAATGCGCTTGCTTATCACACTGCCCCTGTGCATGATCCGGTATTCGGCAAGAAGGTCAATCAGGATATTGTCATCATTTCCGGTGTAGAGTGCAATATCATCCGCCCTGCCTGATTCAGCAACCCCCCTTATAACGTCGAGGGTATGGTAGCGGTTGAACGGGGCAATTTTAATTGCAGCAACATTTTCTATCTCTGCAAAACGCCTCCAGAAATTCATGTCCAGGATTCTCCCTCCCACGGCCGGCTGAAGGTAGAAGCCAAACAAGGGAAGGATTTCCGCAATTTTTCTACAGTGGGAAATTATGCTTTCATTATCGTCGTCCCTGAAAGCTGCAAGACTGAGAAGAACGGAATGATAACCATGCTTCCGTGCCAGTTCCGCCTCCCTGACGGCCTGTTCTGTCCTGCCAATGACCCCGGCTATCCTTGCAAGCGGTTTCCCTGTTTTTGCCGTATGTTTTTCCAGTTCTTCCACTGTCAGCTCAAGAAGGGGAGCGAGAATATTGTATTCCGCATTTCTTATTGCGAACTGGGTAGTATGCACTCCGGCAGCTATTCCTCCGACACCTGCATCCAGATAGTAGCGGATAAGTGCCCTTTGCCTGCGCTCATCAAATTTGCGCTTGCTGTTCAGCGCCAGCGGAAGGGCCGGAATAACCGTTCCCCTGGTCAGAACGGATTTAATGTCATCAGGTAAAACAGGATAATTCATTTCATCGATTATTAATATTTACCGTCTCTTACTTCAAAATGGGTGGGCTTGCCCAGTAATCTTTTCCCTTCCTTCAGCCATTCCGCTGTCCATTGAATAATCCGGGAAACAGGTATCCGGGGTTTTCCAAATAGTCTGAAAGCTTCGCCGGAATTGCTCAGAAGTGCTGTCCCGGCTTCAGAACCGGTAAAACGCGGTGTGACTCCGAATAAATTTCCGAATTCTGAGGCAACTTCCCTTACCGAAAGTGTTTCAGGTCCGGTAATGTTCAGGATCCTCGCAGGAGAACCGGCATATTCCAGTGATCTGAGAACAAAATCATTCATGTCTCCCTGCCAGATCACGTTAAAATATCCCATGGCAAGATCAACTGCTTCCCCGCCCAGCACCTTTGATGCTATATCAACCAGGACACCGTACCTCATCTCAACAGCATAGTTGAGTCTGATAAGGACAACAGGTGTTTTGTATTTGTTGCTGCCGTATTCAAACATTCTTTCCCTTCCCAGGCATGACTGGGCATATTCACCGTTAGCTTCAGGAGGATCTGTTTCCACTGAACCGCCTGAAGCAGCCGGAACAAGCGGATATACACAGCCGGTGGAAAATGCCGCAATTCTGGAATTGCGGAAATGTTCCGCAACAAGTCCGGGAAGCCAGGAATTCACAGCCCAGGTCACAGGCAGATTGTCAACTGCCCCGAATTTCATGCCTGCCAGGTAGAATACATTCCTGACCTGAGGAAGGCTTCCCAGGAATCCGGTATCAAGAAGGTCGCCACAGATGGTTTCAATACCATGTTTTTCAAGATATTCCTTTTGTCCCGGACGGCTAAAGCGGGCAACACCTATTATGCGTTTTCTTATCCCGGCTTCATCACAGGCCCTTTTGGCCATCCTTGCCAGATATGGTCCGGTTTTTCCGGTTGCCCCGAGAAAAATGATGTCGCCATCGATTTTTGAAAACATCTCTTTAACTTCTTTTCCCGGTCTGGATAAGAATTCGTCCAGATGTTCCTCGTCAGTAAATTTTTTTAAATCCATATTCATATTATCCGTTCCATTGAGATATTATTTCCTTATAAATGCCGACAGATTCAGTCAGCTTCTCAAGATGACAGTGTTCATCCGCCCTGTGTGCCTGTTCCGGCTCTCCCGGTCCGAGAATAACCGTCGGGGCATTATTGTAGAACTGCTGCAGGACTGCTCCGTCGGTCAGATAGGGAAGGGCCAGAGGGAAGTCCAGATTTCCGGGATCAACGCCGCAGATATCGTAAACAAGCCTTATGAAGGGATCCTCTGCAGCTGTGTGCAATGGTTCAATATCAACCAGTTTTTCCACGGCAGCATCTTTGCCAAGCGTGTTTTTCACCAGTTCCAGAATCTTTCCGTGATCCTTTCCGGAGGTAGTTCTGATGTCAATGGTAAATTCCGCATGATCGGGAACTGAATTTATATTTCTTCCTCCAGTGAATTTCCCGATATTCAGAGTCGGATACCCAAGCAGAGGATCCGCTTCCGTTCCAAAGTCCAGCTGACTAAGCCTGCAGACAGCACCTGCGGCCTTGTAAACAGCATTTATCCCTTTTTCAGGCATGGATGAATGGGCTGTTTTCCCCCTGTATTCAGCTTTCAGATAAATTGCCCCTTTATGAGCCGTAACAGGAAGGTTTGAGGTTGGTTCCCCGACAATTATTGCCCCGGCTTTCTGTGAACCGTGAAAGGACCTTGCATACTGCAGGGCACCCCTGCAGCCGGGTTCTTCATCAGCAGTGAAAATCAGCCGTATGCCGTTTTTAAGGGTTTTTACTTTTCCGGCCTCAATTGCAGCAATCATGATTGATGCAAGTGCACCTTTCATATCTGAGGTTCCGAGTCCCCATATCCTTTTATCATACACCCCGCCTGTGAAAGGATCTTTTTTCCATGGCATGTTTCCGGGCGGAACAGTATCAAAATGACCTGTAAATACCAGCGGACGGCTCAGCGGACCGACTCCTTTCTCGGCAACGAGCTGAACACGGTTTTTTGCGTAAGGAAGATATTCAACACTGAAGCCATGGTCCGATAACAGGTTTCCCGCAAATCTTGCAATATCCTCTTCATTGCCCGGAGGATTGACAGTATTGAATGAAACAAGCTTCCTGGTCAGAGAAACAACATCCATACGGCTCTATGGTTGATTTGGCAGCTAAAGGTAATAAATACCCTGAACAATGATCTGAAAAATTGCTCATCTGAAATTGTGCCTGCTGAAAAAATATTGTACTTTGCCTGTTTATTAATTCTGACACTATGCATAAAAAGCTGTTTATAACCATCCTGTTTATTACAATATGCGGATCAGGCATACTGTATTCCCCGCTCCGGGCAGTAAATCCCGGTCATCTTCCGGCATCTCTTTCTCCGGCAGATTTCCCTGAACCTCGGCAAGCTCCCTTTTCATCAATTTTGCCGGTAGATTTTCCTGAACCCCTGCAGGAACAGCAATCCGGAACATTGCTCATAAAAAAATGCAGCGATTTTGCTGTTACCGGAACGGGAAGTTCGGATGAATGGAATAAAGCCGGCTGGGTGGAGCTTGACCAGCAGGGCCCGGAAATCTCACCCTGCCGGACGCGTGTAAAGGTTCTTTATTCGGAAACAGGGATATATTTTCTCTTTGACTGCGAGGACAGGGTGCTGACCTCGACCATTAAGGGAGATAATATGCATATTTATACGGAAGATGTGGTTGAAGTATTTTTATGGACAGAGGAAAGTTTTCCTGTTTATTTCGAATATGAACTGTCACCGATGAATTATGAACTTACCATAATGGTTCCCAATTACAACGGCAGCTTTCTGGGCTGGCTCCCGTGGAACTATGAAGGAGACAGGAAAACCCGGCATGAAACAAGTGTCAGGGGAGGAAGGAAGGAGAGCGGAAGCCGGGTTGAAGGATGGATGGCAGAGTTTTTTATTCCCTACAGGCTTCTGGCTCCCCTTCCCAAAGTGCCTCCCGTTTCAGGAACAAAATGGAGGGCAAATATGTACCGTATTGATTATGATAAAGGCACAGCACATTTTGCATGGCAGAAAACCGGCAGATCATTTCATGAATACAATAAGTACGGAACATTTCTGTTCGAATAGGATTATATCACAATACTTGATATACTGCAAAAACCTGGTTTCCAGGATTCTGGATTTAAAAATTATTTAATATGAAAAACCTTATGATCAGGGCATTGAAAGCCTCAGGGACAATATTGACCGACTATTTCGACAAGCCTGTTAAAACGAAACAGAAGGAATCTCAGAGCAGCATTGTAACCGAGGCTGATCTGGCAAGTGAAAAGGCAATAATTGAGCTTATAGAGGAAAAATACCCGGAGCATAATATCCTGTCGGAGGAGTGTGGCTATCTTGACCGTAATTCGGGATTCACATGGGTTATTGATCCTCTCGACGGAACATCCAATTTTGCATCGGGGATTCCATGGTTCGGTGTGCTGATAGCACTTTTTAAAGGAAACGATCCTGTTATGGGAGGAGCATATCTGCCTGTAGCGGGTGATCTTTACATTGCCGAAGCCGGGAAAGGGGCATTCAAAAATGACAGGCCTCTGCCCGCTATAAAAAACATAAGCCTGAGGGACTCCCTGATTGCTTTTTGTCTGGACTATACTGAGGATGAGGCTTTTTTGAATAAAGGACTGGAAGTCTTTAAGCATGTAATCAAAAATTCAAGAAATACCAGATCGACAAACTCACTGGTCGATTTCATCTATGTTGCCGAAGGTAAATTCGGAGGTGTAATTAATCTGTTCACCAAAGTCTGGGATATTTCAGCCCTGGGTCTGATAATTTCTGAGGCCGGGGGAGTTATGACGGATGTGAACGGAAAGCAGATCAGCTACAATATGGGCAGTGGGATCCTTTCCGGAAATTTCCCAGTGATCGCGGGCAATAAAGCCGTTGCGGAGTCAGTTCGTATTTTCTGAATCCTTATCCGGACTCCAATCCTTATCCGGGGGCCGAATATTATTTCCGGATGTATCTTACCAGCCGGGATTCTGGGGGAAGGGCCTGGTCAGATTTGCATCAATAACATCCTGTGGAACAGGAAAAAGGGTATCCCTTCTTGCAATTCTTTCTCCACCGAATTTATTATACAATTGTGTTCTTTCAAACCATTTGCCTGTTCGCAGCAGGGTCATTCTTCTTTCTTCCTCAAGCAGCAGTTCCCTTGATCTTTCATCAAGGATAAAATCGAGACTGATATCTGCACCTGTGACAGGAGATGCATTTGACCTTTGCCGTATTATATTGATTGTACCGGCAGCCTGTCCGGGCTGGCCAAGCCTGAACTGTGCCTCGGCCTTAAGAAGGTAGGTATCTGCAAGACGCATGTAAATCTGATCGTTCCAGCTGTAATCAGCCTGAACATCCGAGGTGCTGGTTCCTTCTCCCTTCCTGGAATAAGGCCAGTCAGGCAGGCTTTTATGTGAAGCGGTGATATCCTCATCCCACTTGCACCATATTGTATCTCCTATTTCATAGCCGGGCGGGATTTTATCACCCGGCAGAGAACCGGTCCCGGTATAGCCTGTATTGTTTTCTTCCTGTGTCTGAAGCCGGAAGGAAGTGCGGAAAATATAGTTCTGTGCCCGGTCATCATTTTTCAGATCATAACTTTCAATACACCATTTGGTCGGGCTGAAATAGGTTTTTCCCCTGCCTCCCCTTTCAATGGTATATTGCAGGGGTGTATATAATTTCCCGTCACTTCCGGTTACGGTTATTTTATTATAGTTACCGGTTGTGGCACGGCTCATCCTGTTTCCCTGCCCGTCAATACTGTTGAACAGTTCAAACTGAAATACCCAGAGGACTTCCAGATTGCCCTGTTCCCTGTTCTGATTTCCTTCCTTGAACATATCACCGAAAGGACTTCCCAGCGGGTCAGATATATTTACGCCGTATCTTTCCGTTGTCAGCCTGTAGGCATTGTTGTTGATGACCTGATCACACCAGTAGAGTGCACTGTCGGGCTTGTTGACAGTCAGATACATTTCGGCCAGGAGTGTCTGGCATGCACCCTTCGTCATTCTCCCCTGCAGGGAAGCTTCAGTGGGAATATATTGCTGGGCCCATCTTAAATCCTTTATTATCTGTGATCTTACTTCACTTACCGGAGTTCTCTCCCAGTCTGTTTTTATGGATTGCTCCAGCTGAAGTGTCAGTGGCACATCACCCCAGGAATAGGCTAATCTCCTGTAGGCCCAGGCGCGTATTGCCCTGGCTTCAGCCAGGATTCTCAGTTTATTGTTTTCCGGTGTATCGTTTCCGCCGCTCCAGTCAATATCCCTTTCAGAATAGAAAATAATGGTATTTGCTGTATTGATCATCTCGTATAACCATTGCCAGGTTTCAAGCAGATCCTGATCCGAAGGGTTGTTAGAAGTTGTCCAGTTCCAGAAAATGTCACTGCGCCTGTAATTGCTGCACATGTTATCAACACCGTTCAGTGCATTCTCTATCTTCTCCGGCTGCCATCTGGCATATCTGGCCAGATTATACAAACCGTTGAGTACTGCCTCAAAACCATTGTAGTTTTTCAGGATGCCTGAACCGGATAATATATTGGGCGGATTCTCATCAAGGACATTTTTCATGCATCCTGACAGCAGGACGGACAGAAGGATGAGTAATGCTGTTTTCCGGGATATTGTTTTCATTGTAACTGATTTCGCCTTTACGATGATTTATTCATTCACTCACTTATTCACTCACTTATTCATTCATTCATGCACTTATTTTCAGAATCCGAAACTGAGGCCAAACAGCAGTTCTTTCTGCATGGGAGAACTCCGCTGGGCTTCCTGCTCCAGCAGTTCGGGATCCAGTCCGCTCCATTTGGTAAAAGTCATTAAATTACGACCTGAGATATAGAATTTAAGATTAGTCAAACCTGCTCTGTCAAGAATATTGTCAGGCAGACTGAATGCCAGGCTGATATCTTTCAGGCGCATAAAATCAGCACTTTCATAGAACGTGGCATCAAAACCTGACATTTTGCCGGCCATAATATCATTCATATACCATTCATTTGAAGAATTTTCCGCTGTCCACCATTTCTTTTTCGAAGTATTGTATCTTGCTTCTGCCTCGACGATATCAGACATCCTTTCATTATGCGCAGTTATGCCACCGGCGCCGTGCATGAAAAAACTAAGGGAAATATTTCTCCAGCTGAAAGTATTAGTCAGGCCCCACAGAAATTTCGGATCCAGCTGACCTATTATCTGTCTGTCCTTTTCATCAAGCACACCGTTTTTATCAGTGTCACGTAATTTTACATAGCCGGGCTGCGAGTTGTATTTTGCAGCCTCAGCCGCTTCGTGTGACTGCCAGACGCCATCCCACACAAAATCATAAATGACTCTTACCGGCTGGCCTATAAACCATTTATTGCTGATGTCGTCAATCTCCTTACCCGTATCAGGATCCCTGATGCCATACAATGAGATAATTTCATTTTTATTGAATGAAAAATTTGCAGTGCTTGTCCACTGAAATTTATCAGCAACAATATTCCTGGAATTAATAGCCAGTTCTATTCCTGTGTTCCTGGTTTTTCCGATATTCTGTATAATGCCGGGATGTGTCCAGTCTTTTTTGTCGGTATTGACAGTAATACCGTGTGTTGGTGAAATGCTTCTGTTAAGCAGCAGATCAACCGTATTCTTAACATACCAGTCAATACTGCCGGAAAGCCTGTCATTCAGAATGGCAAAATCAGCTCCTGCATTAAATGTTTTTGCAGACTCCCAACCCAGGTTGCCGGCTCCCATAACACTGGGTTTATAACCGATCTGGGCAACAGTGCCTGCCATTATGGGTGCAGCTGTAAATTTCGGAAGAGAAGTATAGGGATTTATTGCCTGATTGCCATTAAGACCGAATGAAATTCTGATTTTAAGGGTATTAAAAAAATCCCTGGCCGGGAAGAAGTTTTCGTTTGAAATATTCCAGCCAAGCGCAGCAGATGGAAAAATACCCCATTTATTGTTTTCACCGAAGCCTGAAAAACCGTCTCTTCTTATAGTAAATGTTGCAAGATAACGGCTGCGGTAGGAATAGTTTGCACGGAACATCTGGGAGAGCAGGACGGATTTCCTGAAGGTGGCCGATGGCTGTACAATAGCCGCCTGACTTACTCCGTACCACGACAGAAAATCATTCGGATACTGTTCTGCGTCCAGGGAATTTGACTTATAGCTGTTTTCTTCATAACTGTACAATCCTGTAAGAAAAACCGTGTGCTTACCGAACTGTCTGTTGAAGGTGATTATGTTTTCAACTGTTCCGCTGCTTCCGGCCGTGTTGGCGGTACTGGACATTCCCATGAATCTGTATCCGAGGTAGGTATTGGTTCCGGCGTAATTGGCATAATCGGAAAAACTGATTCGCACACCGGTATTCAGCTTGTAGCTCAGACCTTTAATGAAGGGAATATCAACAACTATGTAATTATTTGTCAGAATCTGGTAAGATTTGTCAAGATTATCGTACAACAGACTGGTAAGAGGATTGGTTACAACAATATTTTCCGGAACAGGATATATCAGATAATTCCCTTCATCATCAAAGGGCCTGGCAAGCGGATTCAGCCTCATTGTGTTATAGAAATCCACGACGGCTCCGCCTGAGTCGTCAAAATTCAGCTGGGTGCGGGTTCCTGCCGATAACCAGGATAAAATACCGGTTTCAATATTGAGTCTGCTCGTAAAACGCCGGAAATCATCACCTTTGAGAATGCCTTCAACACTTGTCAGACCTCCTCCTATATAAAACTTTGTATCCCTGAAACCTCCTGATACTGACAGATTGTGTTCCATGGAACGGCCCTGGCGGATGCCAAGTTTTACCCAGTCGGTTGATACACCGTCATTGTAATTCTGTATTTCAGTAACCGAAATCTGGTCAGGATTCCTCGTTTTTTTGAATTCATAGAATTCAGGACCGGTCAGAAGGCGATGGAGTTTTGTGGCCCTGCTGAATCCTGATCTCCCGTTGTATGAGAATTTTGTTTTGCCGGCGACGCCCTCATTCGTGCTTACAAGAATAACTCCGTTTGCTCCCCTTGATCCGTAAATTGCAGCTGCCGAAGCATCCCTGAGAATTTCCACCTTATGAATATCTTCCGGATTGATATCCGATATGCTTCCGTTATAGGGAATACCATCAACAATCACCAGGGGTTTGTTGTCTGCAGAAATGGAAGCCCTTCCGCGGATCATTATTGATTGCGACGGATTGGCACCTGCAGACCCGGTCTCGATTATTATTCCCGGAACAGCTCCCATTATTGCCTGGATAAGATTAAGGTTCGGAACCATTTCGAGCCTGTTCCCCGGCAGTGAAGCAACTGTTCCGGTGATATCACTCTTCTTCTGACTGCCATAGCCTATGACAATTATTTCATCCAGACCTTTGATTTCCGATTCAAGCACCACATTTACCACATTCCTGTCCTGTACCGGAATTTCACGGCTTTCATACCCGACAAATGAAAATACGAGAATTGCCGAACGATCATCCACTTCTATTGAATATTTTCCGTCAGGACCGGTAATGGTTCCCGATGCGGTTTCCTTTACCTGAACAGTGGCTCCGGCAAGGGGATTCCCGCTTTCGCTTGTGACTGTACCCTTAATGGTTGTTTTTTGCGAAAACACTGATAGTGGAAGTAACAGCATCAGGATAATCAAAAAGTCATTCATCAGTCTGTTGTTTGGGTTGAAAATTTCCATTTCAAAGAAATGAAAATATTATTTAACTGAGTATTTTTTCTGATTCATTTAAGCTGCTGCCCGACTCGTTTTTATCACTCACCTATTTCATTTGCCTGCTGCATTCCCGGATTATGCAGGCTGATTAAACTGTTCCGGCCTTATGCCTGACGGATATACCCGGATGAACTTTGACCGGAGGGAATGGTATAATGTTGTTTAATATTTTCTATCAGAACTCCATTAAATTTTAAAATATTCTTAAGTTTGAATAATATTATTAAACTTTTACAGCAACGTTGATACTAAAGATTTTATCGAATCAAACTTAAATTGTTCCGGACTCTATGGAAACCAAATCAATGTCATCCCCATCCCGACTTCCCGGAAGAGTGACCTCGGTCGATTTTTTCCGTGGTTTTACAATGTTTCTTCTGGCCGGTGAAGCTACACACCTTTATGGTAAACTGCTGAAGATTGACAGCGGGTTTTTTCATTTCCTTGGCACCCAGCTTGATCATCATGAATGGCATGGTCTTCATTTCTGGGATCTTATACAGCCTTTTTTCATGTTTATAGTCGGAGTGGCAATTCCTTTTGCTGTAGCCAACCGGTTAAGAAAGGGACATACTATCCGGCAGATCAACCGCCATGCCTTCAAGAGAGCATTTTTACTGCTGTTTTTCGGATGGGCCCTGTATTTCATCGAGGCCGATCATTTTGTTTTGCAGTTTCAGAATGTCCTGGCACAATTGTCTGTTACCTATCTTGTTGCTTTTCTGATAAGAGATAAAAGTTTCAGGTTTCAGTTGATATTCACACTTGCTATTTTGCTGTTCATCGATCTGGCATACCGCTTTTTCCCTGTTCAGGGATTCAATAATCCCTGGGTGCCTTACGAGAATCTGGGTGCATGGTTCAATAACAAGATTGAAGGTGTTGAAAAGGCCAGTATCTGGGCAACCCTTAACTTTGTTTCAACAACAGCCCATACAGTATGGGGTGTACTTTGCGGCAGGCTCCTGATGAGTGATAAAACACAAAAGGAGAAAATAAAATTGCTGATTATCGCCGGAGTTTCTGCACTGGCAGTGGGCTATGCCCTCGATCTGCTTAGTATCACACCCATTATCAAGAAAATTGCTACTTCCTCCTTTGTCTTTGCCAGCGGGGGATGGACAATACTGGCACTTTGCCTGTGCTACTGGCTGATTGATGTTAAGAAACTGTTCCCGAAATTTGCATGGTTTTTCATTGTTGTGGGAATGAACAGTATTTTTATATATATATTTTTCCACATCGGGAGCGGAGACCTGATACAGAAAATGATTGGTCCCTTCATGAAATTATTCTTTTCATGGACAGGCCCCCTCATGGTAAGCATTCTGACCAGTCTCGGCGTCTGGGCCGGATTCTGGTATGTGACCTACTGGCTTTACAAGCACAAGATATTCATAAAAATATAGCTCTGACATAATATTTCAGGGGCAGCCGTACCGTTTATACAATCCTCTTGTGCCGGTACCATGCGACCGGAGCAAGAAGGGCTATTCAGGTATAACTAAAATACTTAATAAACATGAAGAAACCGGTTCTGATATTTTCTGTTATTCTGTTCCTTGTAAATATTTATTTTCTGAAGGGACAGCAGTTTGTTGCCAATTATGATGAATCGAAAGTTCCGTCATACAGGCTTCCGGATCCGCTGAAATTTGAAAATGGCGGAACAGTGCGCAATAAGAAAGGCTGGGACAGGCGCCGGGAAGAGATATTTAAAATTTTTGAAAACGAAGTATATGGGGTTGCACCAGGGTGGAAAGGTGAGATCATAGCCAGTGAACTGTCATCTGATGAGAACGCACTGAACGGAAAGGCTGTCCGGAAGGAAATTAATCTGACTCTGAAAAATGGCAACAGGGAGCTGACAATGACAATGCTCCTGTACATGCCGAAAAACTCTGCAGGATCACCTGTTTTCCTTGGATATAATTTTTACGGTAATCACACGATTACTTCTGAACCCGGTATTGCCGTTACGAAAAGCTGGATAAGGAACAATAAGGATTATGGTGTATTTGAAAACAGGGCATCCGAAGCCGGCAGGGGCCTGTCTTCCGGGTACTGGCCTGTTGAAATGATTGTTTCGGAAGGCTACGGTGTGGCCACTATATATTACGGAGATGCCGATCCTGATTATGATGACGGTTTCCATAACGGAGTACACGGATTATATGATCAGGAAAGGGATGGAACATCATGGGGAACCATTGCCGGGTGGGCATGGGGCCTGTCCCGTGCGATGGATTATCTTGTCACACTTCCGTCAGTCGATCCCGGAAGGGTGATAGTCATGGGGCATTCCCGCCTCGGAAAAACCGCACTTTGGGCAGGTGCCATGGATGAAAGATTCGCCTTGGTCATTTCCAATAATTCGGGATGCGGCGGTGCTGCTCTTTCAAAAAGGGCATTCGGCGAAACAGTCGGAAGCATAAACAGATCATTCCCCCACTGGTTTTGCGGTAATTTCAGGAAATATAATGAAAAAGAGGAACTGCTGCCTGTTGATCAGCATCAGCTGATTGCCCTTATCGCCCCCAGACCGGTTTATGTTGCCAGTGCCGAAGAGGACCAGTGGGCTGATCCCAGGGGGGAATTCCTTTCATGTGCGGGAGCATCGCCGGTATATAAACTGCTTACCGGGGAAACATTTCCGGCAGACGATATGCCACCGCTCAATTCACCTGTAATGAGCAGGATCGGATACCATATCAGAACGGGAGGACATGCTGTAACCCTGTATGACTGGCAACAGTATCTCAGATTCGCCGACATGCATCTGCAGAAAAAAGAAAGGGCGACATTTTAAGACATGAAGTAAAACTATTCGCAAGGTAAAAACTCCAAAACCGGCTATGCCGCCCTTTAATTGCTGGTTTAATATAAAGGGAAGGCGTTTTGTTACCCGGAACATGAAAAAAAATTAAAGAAAAAAGGCCGGCAGAAGAGGAGAAATGAAAAAACCTAAAACCATGATAACTTAAACCCATTTAAAGATGCCGGCCTCCGCGACTATTATTGCAGCAAGCTTTTCAATCAACTTAATGAAAGAGGAGACTGAATCCAACCAGCCAACAATGCAAAACCAAATCAGGTTACTAAATCAAATTCTCAAAATAACTTTCAGTTTCCTTTTATCAGGTGTAAATATATAAAATGTTTTAAATATATGTCAAGGGTATTTGTCATACTGTTATTAACACTTTTTAACTAGATATCAACATAAAAAATATAATTTTATAAGATGCTCTGATTCAATTACTTGTCGTACTCCTCTGAAAATTGAAATAAAAGTCTGGTTCCCGGTGCAACCAGATTTTTTTTTTTTCGTATGAAGTAATTGATTCTGCAAATGATTTTCAAAAAAGCTCGTGTCTGCTATGCTTCAGGTATTCAGAGTTTTAATCCGGCTGGAATTCTGCTTTCAGAAAGGAGTAAAGGTTTCATAATATTTATATGATAATAAAATGGCAATGAAAAAAAATAAGGAATTTGACAACAATCAGGCTGACGGCTCAATAGTATTTCCCTTCAAGCCGATTTCCGAATGGGATGGCAAGCAGGGAATCCATAACAATGAAGATATTCCGGAATGGGGCCTTGCTGAGCGGCTTTCCCGCGGATACGGCCTGTCAAGGGAGAGGATCAGTCACCTGATCAGGTACGTTGTTTATGCATTTGGAACCAGTTCCTATTTTGAGGAAGAAATAAAAGTGCTGGACTTTGAAAAGAACAGGGAACCAATCCTTTCAGTCAGGTTTGAATCCTGCAACAGACAGATTACAATCAGGGATCCGAAAATTATAGACAAACTCTATAAATTACTTCTTGGTGAAAACAATCTTTTTAAGCTTCAGAAGCCTTTTGATAAGGAAATCATTAAACAAATCGCGATTGAGGTTCTGAAGGATATTACGGGCAAGGACGGAGTGCAGGAGCAGACAGCTTATTGCATTATCGGATTTATTTTTGCATACCATGGCTATGGCATTTGCAAGGAAAAAATCATGACCGAGGGTGAATTCATTTACGACACAATAGACAAGGAAAGTAAAAGCATTCTGGTAAAGGAAACCTATACTGAATATCTTGCACGCAGGATCAGGGAATACGTTACAGATTGAATCTGTGTTTCCGACGAATTCTAAAGGAAAAGTTCTGGTGGCATGTTATCAAAAATAAACGCAACCAGTCAGAAAACGGCTGATTGCGTTTTTGTTCAAGTGATCCCGGCGGGATTCAAACCCACAGCCTTCTGATCCGTAGTCAGATGCTCTATTCAGTTAAGCTACGGGACCATTTATCAACAGAATGCAAATATAATAAAATTTGAAAAAATAAAGCCAATGCAGGATGGAAAGGACCGGAATGAACCGGAATGAACCGGATTATCTCAGATCCGGTCAGGAGAGTCACTGGTTTAAGGTTTTAAAGTTGCAATAATTTCATTAATTTTACTTCAGTAAATCCCGGATGTGCCGGTTGCATACATTTCTGTCAATGTTAAAAAGATGATTTCCATATGTTTCATGTCTGGCAGCACTGAATAAATACATAAGCAGGCAAACCGTCATATCATTAAACCAAAATTTTACAATGATGAAAAAGCCTTTGAAAATTCTATTGTTATCCCTTTCCGGGCTGATCCTTCTTGTTTTCATCCTGCTTGTCAGCGTACCGGTGATCTTCAGGGATGAAATAAAGGCAAAAGTGGAACAGATTATTAATGAATCCGTATATGCCACAGTTAATGTACAGGACTACAGGCTGAATTTTTTCAGGAATTTTCCGAATCTTGCCCTGGGACTGGACAATGTTTCAGTGGTGGGCATAGGGAAATTTGAAAATGACACCCTTGCAGCATTCAGGTCACTGGATCTCGTTTTTTACCTTCCCAGTGTATTTAAAAAGACAGGATACGAGATCAGATCAATCGTGATTGACAAAGCCCTGCTGACTGTTACCTATCTGGATGACGGGTCATTTAACTGGGACATATCACGGGATACAGCCTCAGTTGCAACAGATGCGGCTGATGCAGAATCTTCAGATATGAAAATCCTGCTGAAAAAGGTAAAACTTGTAAACAGCACCCTTGTCTATAATGATTATGGACTTGACATGAAGGCGCTTATAAATGATCTGAGTTTTTTACTCTCGGGTGATATGACCGCATCGGAAACAGATCTGAAGAT
The DNA here is from genome assembly GCA_029547705.1 of Bacteroidota bacterium. Lineage (GTDB taxonomy): Bacteria > Bacteroidota > Bacteroidia > Bacteroidales > VadinHA17 > LD21. The sequence continues at coordinate 129,611 of JAKPOU010000035.1, forward strand.
AAAACTTACTGCCGGGGATGTGAATTTTATAATGGACGGAATAAAATATCTGAACGGGGCCAGGGCCAAAGGAGAGCTTGACTTGTCAGCAAACCTCGATGATTATAAATTTACGTTCCGCGAAAATCATCTGACCATAAATGATTTGAAGATCAATTTTTCCGGATGGGTTGCAATGCCCGAAGATGATATTGAAACCGACCTCACCTTTAAATCTGAGCAGACCTCATTCAAAACACTTCTGTCTCTCATTCCGGCTGTTTATATGCATGATTACCGCGATCTGAAGGCTGCGGGAAATTTTTCATTTTCCGGATCAGCCAGAGGGATCTACAGCGATGCTGATTCAACAATGCCTGATATTGATCTCAGGCTTGTTGTTAATGACGGACTTGTGAGCTATCCTGCACTTCCTGAAAAAATAAGCAGTATTGATCTTAAGGCTGAAGCTTTCGTTGACGGGAAAGATATGGACAATACAGTGGTGAATATCGAAAAATTCCATATGGAACTGGCAGGTAACCCCTTTGATTTCGGATTTGCCCTTAAAACACCTTTGAGTGACCCTGATATAAAACTTTCAATGAACGGGAAACTGGATCTTGATGCCCTTTCGAATGCAATTCCTCTTGACAGCATGGATCTCTCAGGACTTGTTGATGTATCGCTGATGCTTGCAGGACAGCTTTCCATGATTGACCGGCAGCAGTATGACGACTTCCGGGCTTCAGGAAAATTGTCAGTAAAAAATATGCGGGTGGAAATGACAGGTTATCCGGAAATCAGGGTTAATAATGCCGGATTTGAATTTACACCGGCTTATGCAGCTCTTCCGGGTGCAGATCTTCTGATTGGTGAAAACAGCGATTTCAGCCTCAGCGGAAGACTGGAAAACTATATCCCGTATATTTTCAGAAATGAAACTTTAAGAGGCAGACTGGATCTTACATCAAAACTTACGGATGCATCAGAGATATTGTCAAAACTTACGGATGCCACACCGGAAACTGAAGATACCACCGCCCTGGCACTCATTAAAATACCCGAAAACATCGACTTCGGTTTCAATGCCGCGATCAGCAATTTTATTTACGGGAAAATCAGGGCAAATAATGTCAGGGGCCATATTCTTGTTAAAGATGGTGTCCTCAGCATGAAGGAAACAGGAATGGATATCATGGGAGGGAAAGTGTCGCTGAATGCCGACTATGACACCCGGGATACTCTGAGGCCCCTGATGAAGGCAGGCTTTAGCATCAGGGGAATAGGCATACGTGACGGATTTGAAACATTCAACACGATTCAGAAGTTTGCTCCTGCTGCCAGTGGAGTTGATGGCAAAGTGAATCTGGATCTTTCATTTGAAAGTTTATTGGGTAAGGATATGATGCCTCTGGTGAGCACCATTATGGGAGAAGGAAAACTTCAGTCTGACCAGGTCACACTGATTGAGTCTGCCGCATATGACAGAATGAAGGAGCTTCTGAAGCTGGGAGAAAATTATACCAATACATTCAGGGATCTCAACCTGAGTTTTTCTGTCAGGACCGGACGGGTGTACGTAAATCCCTTTGATGTGAAGGCGGGCAATATACGAATGAATATCAGCGGTGATCAGGGAATTGACCAGACAATGAATTATTTGATTAAGACAGAAATTCCGAGATCGGAACTTGGCGGATCGGTAAATTCCTTTATTGACGGATTGTCTGCCCAGGCCTCCGCCCTCGGCTTTGCATTTAAAGTGCCCGCTGATGTGATGAAGATCAATGTAAAACTTACCGGAGTATTTGGAAAACCGATCGTTACTCCTGTATTTGGAAGCGGTCCGGGGGAAAGTACTCCGGGGCTGAAGTCAGCAGCTGCTGATGCAGTAAAGGAAGGTGTTGCCGGAGCTGTCAGCGAAGGCAGGGAAAAACTGATAAAAGAAGCAGAGGAGCGTGGTGACAGGCTGATAAGGGAAGCCGAAACAAGGGCTCAGCAGCTGCGTGATGAAGCTGCAAAATCTGCAGAGGCAATCCGGAAGGAAGCCGATATTCAGGCACAAAAGATAAGCGATGAAGCTGCATCAAAGGGTGCCGTTGCCAGACTTGCTGCACGGAAAACTGCAGAAACCCTGAGAACAGAAGCAGACAAAAAAGCTGAACTTTTAATCAGACAGGCTGATGAACAGGCATCAAAAATAATTGATGAAGCCAGGGCAAGAAAAGAGGATTTATTGGATAAGATCTGAGAAACAAAAATCAAATCAGAATTTTCTTTCCTTAATCCTTGCCTTCTTGCCGGTAAGGTCGCGAAAATAAAATATCCTGGCCCTGCGGACTTTCCCGTGCTTGTTGATTTCTATCTTGCTGATGAAGGGGGATGAGACAGGAAAAATTCTTTCAACACCAATGTTGCCTGACATTTTTCTGACGGTAAAAGTAGCGGTATGCCCGCTGCCGGCCCTTTGAAGGACAACTCCCCTGAATTGCTGGATCCTCTCCTTGTTGCCCTCAATGATCTTATAGTGTACGGTAATTGTATCTCCTGCCTGGAACTTGGGAAAGTCATTCTTTACTGCCAGTTCTTTATCAACAACATTCATTAGGTTCATCTCGGATATATAAAAATTGCCCGCAAATCTATTAAAACAAATTCAAAATTCAAAATCCGGTAATCATTGTTCTTTCTCTTTCTGAATATTGTCCTTTTCTCCTGCAGATCACGGTCCTTAATCTTCCGGAACACGAAGCTTGTCGCCGGTATCCCTGATAACGGATTTTTTCCACGAATCAGGATAACCCGGCTGGTCAGGCATTAAGGGATAATTATCGGGACTAACTTCAAATTTTCCGTTCTTCTCCCTTTTGATATTTCCGTCAATATATTTTACAAGAAGATATTCACTCAGTGTTTTCCATTCGTCAAAGGTATTTTTTGCCGTTTTCAGAGAATATGCCGTAAGAAAATCCCGGGCTTCCCATACATCCTTCTCATATAATTTTGCGGCCTTATCATCTATTTCTGCCGTTTCAGCAATATAGCCAAGTTCCAGCCTTTTCTGCACCTTTATTGCATCCTCGCTCATCACGTCGTACCTTGAATAGCACATATTTGCCACAAGATTGAAAAGCCAGAAGGCGGAGGTCGGAGAGTATGTGACCAGATCGCCGTTGCCAACCCTGAAACATTCGGGAATTTCAGTTATACCGCAGTACATCGGGTTAAAGACGCTTGTTGATGCATCATCAACCCCGAACCATAAAATACCTCCTACAGGATCGGGAAGCCAGTTTCGGCTTTCGGTAACAAACACAAATCCCGTCTGTTGTGTGGCTGTGGCCCTTTCATTGCAATAAACCGGTGAATCCGGTCCGTCTGATACCGACCATGTCAGAGGGCGCCATCTGTATGGCGATCCGAACGGGCCTGCGCCGATATCCTTTCTCATGTCAAAGGCTGTTCCCTCAAGATGGTCGCGCATGAAATTCATAAGGTCATAGCTGGAAATCTTACGTTCTGGCTTGATCCATAGAGGCATACGATTTTCAAGATCATGACCGGCAGCATAATTCTCATACTTGTCCATATCACTGTGCAGAGCCCTGAAAAATGACCACACTCTCATTTCACAGAATCTGGCACCTGAAAAATCGACCGGGTTATAAGTGTCAGAGAAACTGAAATCCTTGTCGGCACCGCTGTACAGTTTGTGTGCCCTGGCAACTTCTATTACATCCCATGCATAAACACATTCAACAAGCGGATCGAATATCCTGCTGAGATCCTTTGAAGTGATGGATATACTGTTCTTCTTTCCTGTTGCAAGGGGAAATGTCCGGATACGTGCCTGATTGGCATGAGCGCAGACATAACCGTCGGGAACCAGACGGGCCACCCATACGGCACCCTTGTTTCCGGGACCTTTCCCGATCATCTCGAATATCCAGGCTTCATTCTTGTCGGCTATTGAAAATGATTCACCCGAGCTGGCATATCCGTATTCGGCGAGAAGTTCCGACATCACTTTTATGGCTTCCCTCGCACTTCTGGCTCTCTGCAGGGTGATGTAGATAAGGCTTCCGTAATCAAGTATTCCGTCAGGATCTGACAGTGACCCTATCCCCCCGTATGTTGTTTCGGCTATTGAAAGCTGAAATTCATTCATATTGCCTACTACCGAATATGTGCGGGGAGCCTGTCTGATCCTTCCCAGAAATCTGCCGGAATCCCATTCATAGACATCCATCATTGCACCGGCCGGATACTCCCGGGCCGGACGGTAATAAAGCTCTCCGTACAGAACATGTGAGTCTGCCGAATAGGTGATCATTACTGACCCGTTCTGCGAGGCTCCCTTTGTTACGATGAAATTTGTACAGGCCTCTGCCGGATGCAGGCTGAATAAAAGTCCGGAAAATACTGTCAGGACTATTGGAATAAATTTTCTCATTGTATGCTTGTATTATAAAATTTACAGCCGGGAGGCTTGCTTTTGCAAGCGCAGTTCTCCGGAATAATTTACAGAGAACCTAGTATGTTTATGATTTTTCTTATTCTTTCAGGATCAGCAACCTTCCTGGAGAATTCCGGTATATCCGGAAATCCTCCCATGGGTATCCCTTCACGCCGGAATTTCATGCCGCTTTCCACTATCTTCCTGCCTGTCAGATGAAATTCCCGGGCCCCTGTAGCCCTGGCCATATCAGCAATATTGTACTCATCAAGGCCGCTTCCGGGCATTATTGTAATTCTGTCGCCCGCCTGCTTCACGAGAGTACTGATAAGGTTCACTCCCTGGGGCACAGTGTCCTTCTGACCGGAGGTCAGTATCCGTGTTGCACCCGTAAGAATAATATCCTCGAGCCCTCTCATGGGATCTGAACACATATCAAAGGCCCTGTGAAATGTAACATTCATTGTGTCAGCAATCTTTACCAGTTGTTGAGTCCGTTCCACATCAACCGTGCCATCAGCATTCAGAAGTCCGATTACTATTCCGTCCGCACCGATTTCACCGCACATTTCAATATCCCGCTTCATTATTTCATATTCCCGGTCACTGTAGAGGAAATCACCCCCTCTTGGCCTTATTATTACATGAAGCAGAATATCAAGATTCTGTCTGGCACTGAGTATTGTTCCGTAAGAGGGAGTGGTACCCCCCTCGGGAAGATTGTCGCAAAGTTCCACGCGGTTTGCGCCGCCTTTCTGTGCATTGATTGCTGATTCGACGCTGTCAACGCAAATCTCAAGTTTATAATTCATCTTACTTTTTTTAAAAGTGTTAAAAATAACATTTTTTTTAGTTATTATTGTGCAGACCAAAATCCATTAAATATGAAGCCTACACTTTTAGTTCTTGCAGCAGGAATGGGAAGCCGATACGGTGGGAACAAACAGCTTGACGAAGTCGGACCCTCAGGTGAAACAATCATCGATTATTCAATTTATGATGCTATCAGAGCCGGTTTTGGCAAGATCGTCTTTATCATTCGACGTGATCTGGAAGCCCAGGTAAAGGAGAGGTTTTTTGAAAAGCTGAAAAACAAAATTGAGCTTGATTATGTCTTCCAGGAACTGACAAATGTCCCGGAGGGTTCAAAGATAGCACCTGACCGTGTAAAGCCCTGGGGTACCAGTCATGCAGTCCTGGTTGCTGAAAACAGTATCAGGGAACCGTTTGGAATAATAAACGCTGATGATTTTTATGGGTACGATTCTCTGAAGATACTTCATGATTTTCTGGTAAATGACAAGGATCCGGCTACTTATTGCATTGTGGGCTATAAACTAGGAAACACCCTGTCCGACCATGGCTACGTGAACCGGGGTGTATGCAATGTTGACTCAGACGGCCTTCTGCAGAATATTGTAGAGGTACTGAAGATAGAAAAGACGGAAGACGGTGCCAAAGCTCCTTCTTCTGACGGAGGGGAACAGCTCTTTACCGGCAGTGAAATAGTCTCGATGAATCTGTTCGGATTCAAACCCGGATGCTTCAATATCCTGAAGGAAGATTTCAGCAAGTTTATTGATGAGCATGGCATGGATGCCAGGTCCGAACTGCTTATCCCGAATACCCTGGACAGATATATTAAAAAGGGAGATATCCGCATTAAGGTCCTGATGAGTAACGACAGATGGTTTGGTGTAACTTACCGTGAAGACAAACCCTTTGTTGTTGAAAATATCAGGAAGATGGTGCAGGAAGGAATATATCCTGAGAAGATCTACCAGTAAACAGGGAATAGCAGGCTTTACCACCGGAAGCCGGTGGTAAAGGTGGTGATATTGTCCCTGTTGTCGCTTACCTTAAGTGTAAGAGAATGATTTGTTCCCTTCTTTATTCTCCGGGGATCAAATTTATATATCAGCACCCTGTTTTTCTGATCATATTCGAATAAGGCCCAGTTGCCGTCAATAAACGGCTCATATGATTTAATGCCGGATAAATTATCCGAGATCCTTATTCTCATTTCTTGCCGGCCGGAGAGATCGGCTCCGTTACTGAAGCCGACGGCTGAAACAAGCGGAGGAACTGTATCTATACCAATATAAAATGCCCCGAATACTGAAGACTGTCCGTTTACAAAGCCCTCAGAATACCTGCCCGACAGGGGAATTCTTGTTTTATCGTCCCTGAGATTTACTATCAGCAGCTTGGATTCCTTTCCCTCAGGTATTGCCAGGGGTTTTATTGAAAGGGAATATGACTTGTGAAGCGGGGTCGCCCTGTCATGAACATAATGAAGTTCCGATAACATTCCGTTTTTTGACGGTTCTTTCCTGTAACGGAACATGAGAGTGTCATATAGAGCTCCTTCGGGAATGGAAACGGCGATGTTGCCCGCACGGAACCTGTTCGACCGGTTGTAAGGCATTACAACAAGTCCGGGTTCGGATGTGTAACTGTCATCCGGGGCACCGGCCGGACTTCCTTTTACTTTAAAAGCCAGGACAGAAATATTGTCATGAACATCCCTTAATTCAAGGGAAACATGATAGATTCTGTCCTCTGAGAAGTTATAGATTCCGCGGTTGACTATATCCTGGTATGTGCTCAGCCGGTTGTTGGGCAGCAGGAAGGTTCTTTCAAAGCGGATACTTTCCCTTATCCAGGTTTCATAGTCAATATGACTGTTGATATATCTCGATTCATTGAATGAAAATTCATCCATAACATTACGGAAAATTGTCTTGCCGTCAATCTTCAGTTCTGTTGAATAGATTCCGCATTTGTTATAACTGTCATTCAGTAGATCATAGGATTTTATGCCGAATCCGGCCGGACCGGAAATTGTTATTTCATTCTCAGTCGGTATGTAATAATTTCCATGCCCGCCGGCCAGGTTTATTTTCTTAACTGCATGCACTCCGTTTATGCGTGTGTTTCCTGAAAGAGGATAAATGGCAAGTCTTTCCAGTATGGGTTCAATATCGTCCCCTGCGCCGAATTCAAAAAGAAGGGGATTAACAGGAATCTCCGAATCGGATTTTCTTATTTCATAATGAAGATGGGGACCGCCTGAGCTGCCTGTATTCCCTGAATAAGCTATTATTTCACCCTGTCTGAAGGGAAATTTGTCTTTAGGCGGAAAGATGGATACAGTAAAGCTCTTTTTCTGATATTGATAATCAGTTACATATTCCTCCACCTCGGTCACAAAGCGGTCCAGGTGCCCGTAAACGGTGGAATATCCTGACGGATGCCTCAGGTAAATGGCTTTGCCAAACCCTCCGGGCGATACGCTGATTCTGTAAACATATCCGTCAGCTGCTGCCACAATCTCCTTGCCGATGACTCCCTGGGTCCTGATATCTATTCCGGAATGGAAATGATCCGCCCTGAGTTCTGCAAAATTAGCTGATAATGAAAGCGGAATCCGTACCGGTGAGATGAACAGATTCTTATTTTCCGGTGTATCCTCTGACAAACCCTGGAGAAACAGCAGAAATACTAAAATTATCAAAACAGGCATGGTATTGCATTTTCCGTTTATGTTTTGCAAATCTATATATCCGGAGCACTTGTGCAAACTATTTAAATCAAATTTTTGAAAAATTGATCAACAATGATTATTTTTGCAGTAAAGATTCTGATATGTCCGATAGTGTTTATTCAGATTTAAAACGCCTGAACAAAAAGCTGGATGAACTGTTAAGCACTTATGAAAATCTCAGGTCAGAATTTCAGGATCTTGAGAAAAACAATGAAGAACTGAGGATGGTTCTTCATGAACGTGAGGAAAGAATCAAGGAACTTGAAATTAAATACGAAAGGGTTAAATTATCAGGAGCACTGTTGGGAGATACTGGAAACACGGCGGAAGCGAAGAGGAAAATAACGGAATTAGTGCGGGAAATAGACAGATGTGTTGCTCTTTTAAACAGATAAAATATAACAATGGATGATAAACTATCGATCAGGGTTAATGTTGCCGACAGATATTATCCATTGAAAGTGGAACGGGAAAATGAGGAAAAGATCAGGAGAGCTGCCAGGATGATTAATGAGAAGGTGTTGCAGTACAAACAACGCTACACCGACAAGGATGTCCAGGATTTTCTGGCAATGGCAGCCTTGCAATATGTGATTAAACTCACAGAACAGGAAGACAGGCTTGAAAGAGATTATATCCCGGAAGCCATACAGGAGCTGATTCAGAAGATTGATTCTGCTCTTGAAAAAAAGAGTGACAGCGTTCTTTAAAATAGCAAATAACTGCCCGCATTGTTTCTTCAATCATTTTTGAAACTCAACAGTTAAAACTTTGAAGTCTACCTTGAACTGACAAGGACAGGCCTTATCCCGATTCGTCGGGATCACACTCCGGTGTGACACTGGAAGTCCGACCCGGATCAGGAACTTCAACCATGTAGACATGGGGTTTTATAAAATCTGAGGGAACTCTGCGGGTTTTTTTTTTATAGACTATAAACACAATTACAGAAAAACATGACATTATTAATCACCACGGTCAGCAGCCTGCTAACCATTATATTAAGCGCTGCTGCACTGGTAACAGGATTGGGGATAGGATTCCTTGCCTGGCATACGGCCCTGAAGAATAAAAGCAGGAAAATCATAAGTGAAGCAGAAGCAGAAGCTGAAGTAATCAGAAAAGAAAAAATCCTTCAGGCAAAAGAAAGATTTCTTCAGCTTAAGACCGAGCATGAAAAAGTAATAAATGAGAAAAACAACAAAATTGCTCAGTCAGAAAACAGAATAAGACAGAAAGAACTTACACTTTCCCAGAAAATTGAGGAAGCACAGCGCAGGAAGAATGAAGCTGACGCAATACGCGAAAACCTGAATGCACAGCTTGAAATAATTGATAAAAAGAATGAAGAGCTTGAGAAGCTTCATCGCCAGCAGGTTGAAAAACTGGAAATTATTTCCGGATTATCTGCCGGAGAAGCAAGGGATAACCTGATAGAATCCCTTAAGGAAGAAGCTAAAACAGGTGCAATGTCATACATCAATGAAATACTTGATGAGGCAAAAATGACCGCAAACAAGGAAGCCAAGAGAATAATCATCCAGACAATCCAGAGAGTTGCAGCTGAAAATGCCATTGAAAATGCGGTTACTGTCTTCCATATTGATTCGGATGAAATAAAAGGCCGCATAATAGGGCGTGAGGGGCGGAATATCAGGGCTCTGGAGGCGGCAACCGGTGTTGAGATAATTGTTGATGATACACCGGAAGCAATTGTTCTTTCGGCCTTTGATCCGGTAAGGAGGGAAATAGCACGGCTTGCACTGCATCAGCTTGTTACCGACGGCAGGATTCATCCGGCAAGGATTGAGGAGATTGTTGAAAAAACCAAGAAACAGATTGAGGAAGAGATCCTTGAAACCGGGAAACGGACGGCAATTGACCTTGGCATTCACGGTCTGCATCCCGAACTGATACGGCTGGTCGGAAAAATGAAATACAGGTCCTCATACGGTCAGAACCTGCTTATGCATTCACGTGAGGTAGCCAACCTTGCCTCAATAATGGCTGCTGAACTCGGACTGAATCCCAAACTTGCAAAAAGGGCCGGATTGTTGCACGACATCGGCAAGGTGCCAGATGATGAACCCGAACTCCCGCATGCAATACTGGGAATGAAAATAGCTGAAAAATACAAGGAAAAACCTGAAATATGCAATGCGATCGGCGCTCATCACGATGAAACGGAGATGACAACGCTTATAGCACCTGTGGTACAGGTATGTGATGCCATCTCAGGAGCCCGCCCGGGAGCACGCCGCGAAGTGGTGGAATCATATATCAAGAGGCTCAAGGAACTTGAATCCCTGGCCCTCCAGTATCCCGGTGTTACGAAAACCTATGCCATTCAGGCGGGAAGGGAACTCCGCGTAATAGTTGGTGCGGAAAAAGTATCCGACAAGGATGCCGAAGGACTTTCATTCGATATTGCAAGAAAAATACAGAATGAAATGACCTATCCCGGACAGATAAAAATTACGGTAATCCGGGAAACACGTGCGGTCAACTACGCTAAATGACAGTCGGTCAAAAAACTATTGATGAATAGGATTTATTATGCTAAATTTGTTTTCCATATTCACGGAAAGCAATGTCACATATGAGACTGATGAATATTGTCGGGGCCCGGCCCCAGTTCATTAAAGCTTCGGCAATAAGCAGGGCAATAAAGCTCAATTTCCCTGATAAAATAAGTGAAATAATAGTCCATACAGGGCAGCATTATGATAAGGAGATGTCAGATGTTTTCTTTGATGAACTTGACATCAGTAAACCGCATTATAATCTCGCTGTAGGCTCATCGCGCCACGGGAAGCAGACATCAATGATGATAAGCGGCATAGAAGAGGTGCTTCTCGGAGAAAAACCCGATTGTGTGGTTCTGTACGGAGATACCAACTCAACACTGGCAGGGGCTATAGCAGCCGCCAAGCTTCATTTTCCCGTGATTCACATTGAAGCCGGACTGAGATCCTTCAATAAAACAATGCCTGAAGAATTAAACCGCATAATCAGTGATCATGCATCAACCCTTCTTTTTGCACCGACAAATTCCGCATTCAAAAATCTGATGAATGAAGGATTCAGACCGGAAAACTCTCCTCCTTACACTATTGACAATCCGAAAATATATCTGACGGGTGACATTATGTATGACAATGCCCTCTTTTATGCCGAACTGGCTGAAAGAAAAAAATCAGGCTTTCACAAAAGCATTCAGGTGAAAAGGGAAGAATTTGTACTTGTTACCATCCACCGCGAAATAAACACGGATGATATCTCCCGGCTTGAAACCCTTATGCTGACCCTGAATGCACTCGCCCGTGATCATTCCATTCCCTTTGTGATGCCGCTTCATCCCCGGACAACCCTGTCTCTCAGAACAAGGCTCGAATCACTTTACAATGATCTCAGGAGCAGTAAGTATATACGCCTTATCCCTCCTGTATCCTATCTCGAAATGATACTTCTGGAAAAGACTTCACGGTTGATAATAACAGATTCAGGAGGTGTGCAGAAAGAATCTCATTTTTTCCGGAAGCCCTGCCTTGTCCTCAGGGCCGAAACCGAATGGGTTGAACTGGTAAAAAACGGAACAGCAGAGCTTGTTGATGCGGATCCGGAAAAATTAAGAAACGGATTCAGGAAATTTACGGATGATGGTAAAGAACTTGAATATCCCGCATTTTACGGAAACGGAAAGACAGCAGAATTCATTCTGAACGAAATAATAATGATGTTTGAGAAACCGTGAGAAATTCTGAGAAATCCTGAGAAACCAACTCTTTTCAAATGAGGCATATGGAACGAGTGATAAAGAATAAAAAAATACTTGTAACCGGCGGCGCCGGCTTTATAGGCTCAAATCTTATCGAGTCATTTTTGTCCTGCGGCAACCAGGTAAGCTGTCTAGATAATTTCTCAACCGGAAAGCGTGAAAACCTGAAGGAATATATGGATCATCCGGACTTCAGGCTGCTTGAAGGTGATATCAGGAATTACAATGACTGCCTGGAAGCCGTGTCGGATACGGATATTGTGTTCCACCAGGCTGCCCTGGGCTCTGTTCCGCGGTCAATAAAAGATCCTGTAACATCAACAGATGTAAATATCGGGGGATTTGTGAAAATGCTTTTTGCTTCAAAGGAAGCAGGTGTGAAGAGATTTATTTATGCTGCAAGCTCCTCCACATACGGGGATCATCCCGGACTGCCCAAGGTGGAGGACAGGACAGGAAAGCCCCTGTCTCCCTACGGAATTACAAAATATGTTGACGAACTTTTTGCCGCGAATTTTGCTTCTACATACAATATTGAAGTTATCGGACTGCGTTATTTCAATGTTTTCGGCAGACGCCAGGATCCTCACGGAGCCTATGCCGCAGTCATACCGCTTTTCGTAAAAAAGCTCATGAACCATGAAGCTCCGGTCGTTAACGGCAACGGCAGCTTTTCGCGTGATTTCACCTATATAGACAATGTCATTCAGGCAAATCATCTTGCTGCACTTGCAGACAGGCAGGAAGCAATAAACCAGGTTTACAATGTTGCACACGGGGAGAGGACCGATCTGAACACACTCTTTGAACTGATACGTGATATTGCAGGGAGGTATGACAGGCGGGTACTTGAAATAAAACCAGTGTATGGTCCGGAGAGGGCAGGGGATATACCTCATTCACTCGCATCAATTGAAAAGGCAAAAAATCTTCTGGGCTATTCCCCCACACATAACGTGAAAAAAGGCCTTGAAGAAGCCCTGGAATGGTATTGGGAGAATTTATAGATAAAAGAATTACCTGAATCTGAATAATTAACTCTTTATCCCGGTGCCGGCAAGTTCAAGGAACATAATAGCCCTTAATGTAAGTACTTCAGTTATTCAGGTTATAATTACAGGATTAGTCTATTTTTTTATCTACAGGATTCTGGTACTTCAGCTGGGGGTCGAACTGCTTGGAGTGTGGTCTCTTACAATAGCTGTCGCTTCAGTTGCCAACCTTTCAAATCTTGGATTTTCCACGGCAATTATCAAATATGTAGCTGAATATGATGCAAGGGAAGAATCCGAGAAAATCAGCAAATTACTCTATACCTCAATTATATCTGTATCCGTTTTATTCATAATTGCGGGAATACTGGTCTGTTCTCTGGCTTTCTTTTTTATAACCAGGCTGGTTGAAATAAAATATTTCAGACTCGCAATGACAATACTGCCAATATCTCTTTGCGGACTTTTCTTTGTTTCGCTGGCAAATATCCTTACATCGGTACTGGAAGGTTTTCAGAAGAATTATATCAGGAATATCACCTGCGGAACAACATCCGTATTGTTTCTGGTCCTGGCAATTATCCTGATTCCCCGTTCCGGCCTGGTTGGACTGGCGATTGCCCAGGCCATTCAGGCCCTTGCTTTATTTATTGTTTCCTGTTTTCTTCTATCAAAAATACTGAAAGGCTTTCTGATAAAGGAAATAAAATGGGACAGGCAGGCCTTTAAGCAATTGTTGAATTATGGATATAGGATGCAGCTGATATCAGTAGGGCAGATCCTTACAGAGCCGGTTACCAAGATACTTATAAGCCGGTTCCACGGAATGAATACCCTGGGCTTCTATGAGATGGCTAGCCGTGTAATTGGTCAGCTGAGGCAGATAATTGCCGGAATGGATCAGATCACAATGCCAATAGTATCGCATTTTCAGCAAACTCAAAAGATTACGGTTCAGTATATTTATGAGAAAGGCCTTTCATTTGTGTTGTTCATCGTGTTCCCGCTGTTTGCGGGAATTATTTTATTTGCACCTTATCTGTCAAAGATCTGGATAGGCAGTGTAGAAAAGGTATTCATGAATTGTATGTACATTCTTGCAGCCGGTATGCTCGTCAATGTGCTGAATGTGCAGGCTTATTTCAATTCCCTGGGAGAGGGCCGTCTGAATGGCATCCTGATTATGATACTGTTTATTCTGCTCTTTAATACTTTAACCGGAATAGTGGCGGGATATTTTATCCCTGTTTACGGTGTCGTGATCGCAAATGCGGTGGCAAGTGCGACAGGATCAGTATGGTTTATCAATAACTATCACAGGACAACCGGTATTAACCTGAAGAAAATCCTGAAAAAACCTGATCTCGCAATTATGGCAGGCAGTCTGTTGTTTGCAGTTTTTGCAGGATTTGTTTTACTTAAAATCAGCAGATTCTATGACTACAGTTTAATATCCCTGTTTGGCATGATGAGCATTTACCTGATCTATTTCATGATTCTGTCCCGTCCGAACGATAATTTTAAACTGCTGAATATTTTCCAGTATTTCAGGAACCGGTAATATATTTATAATATTGGATCAGGAACAAGTAAATATTACAGATTTTTGATATTTCGGTAAGGGGATAATGTATAAAATTAAGTCTGTTATAAGAGTCCCGGGAAGGTCTGCACTGACAAGAACAATACTGATGTCTTTGCTTTTCTCCTTCTTAACCCTGTATTTTTTTATATCACATAAGATTATATGGCTCTTGTATTTGTCTTTTCTCGTCATAATTGCTGCGGCCAGGATGAAAATCACAATCAAACCTGTGATTGTTCTCCTGCTCGTTGCGCTGCCCCTGCTATGGGCACTGCTGATGTCCGGCCAGAGTGACCTCTATCATTTTAGCCAGGGTTTTTTTTATCTCTCTATTCCTCTGATAATGATCATTACTGGTTATCAGTTGTCAAAAATATTTTCACTTCACCAGTTTTTCATCTCCATTGTTATAATAGGAATAATAACTGCAATCCTTTTTATAATTCTGACTGTTATCAGTGCAGGCTTTGCCGCTTTCCTTTCACCCTATACAGAAGCAAGATTTGTTGTCGCAAGCGGTTCTTCCGTATGTATTTTAAGTCTGATCACAGCCGCATATTCGGAATATTTCGGAATAAAAATTTTTAAAAAAAAGAAAGGAAAATATCTGGCCGTAATTATAAATCTCATAGCAATCTACCTGTTTGCATCAAGGACCTATTGGGTATTTCTTTTTGTTTTCGTCATCCTTTTTAGTTTAAAGACACTGCGCCGCAACAAGCTGCTGTTTGCAGGATTTATGCTGATAGCAGTACTGCTGATTTCTCTCTCAGTAATTGGTTCAAAGGAAGGACTCACATTTCAGAACAGTATCCTCTACAAGCTGATTAATTCATTTAAGGAGGTAAAGGTTAGAGATATAACTGATTACGAATATATTAACTTGTATTTCAGAGGCTATGAGGCTTACAGGAGCTGGGTTACATTTTCTGAAAGCAGTCTTCTGCATAAAGTCCTGGGGGGAGGATACGGGAAGCTTGTAACTCTTGATGCAGAGGTTTTGCTGGATGGAAAATACTGGAACGCAGTACCATGGGTGCATAACGGATTCTTTTTCATACTTGTGAAGGAAGGATTGCTTGGGATTGTATTTGCCCTTCTTTTCTTTTTTTACCTGAGCAGGGAAAGTATCAAAGGATACAGGAAAGATACCTGTCAGAGACAATATGCCCGGCTTGTTTTACTGGGTTGCACGATTACCTTGTTTGTAGCCAATTACGTTGTCTGTGGACTGTTCAGTCATGAAATGGCAATTCTTTTAATATCAATCGGATTTCTTTTGTCAGGCCTGAAACAAAACGGAACAGAACATGAAATTACGTCTTATAAGAACTAAAAATCCGGATAAGCAGCATGTATCCGTGGCCGATGTTTATGATTTTGAAACGACGGCAATGGAATTATTCCCTTTTATAATCTGTAATGAATCCGGATATTTCCGAAAAGCTGTCAGACCCTCTGTTGCCGGTTATATCAATAAATTATTACCAAAGACCAAAGCTCCTGCATTTTGCATATCTATGGGAATAAATGGCATCAGCAGAAGTTTTCCGCATCTCTTTCTTTCATCCGGGAACATTCTTTATCTTTTTGATGCCTGGCCCGGATCTTATGAATTAATCGGAAAAACAATAAAAGCCTATAATATTGGACTGCTGCTGACATCCTCCAGGGAGTCCGCCGCGGCCCTGCAGAAAATGTACAGCGATATTTGTGTGTTATGGTGCCCGGAAGGGATCAGAAACACTGTTTACAGGGCTTACGACTATTCTCAGAAAGATATCGATGTAATACAGATAGGAAGGAAATATGATCTCTGGCATGACAGGGTTGTGGGGAAACTGAAACATTCCGGCATCAGTTATGTGTATGAAAAGGTAAAGGGAGAAGTTATTTTCAGGCACAGAACCGATTTTTTTGAAGGATTGGGACGAAGCAGGATTTCCGTCTGTTTCCCCCGGTCAGTTACTCATACTGAAAAAAGCGGAGGTCTGACCACAATGACAAACAGATATCTTCAGTCAGCTGCATCCAAATGTCTTATTCTCGGAATAATCCCCGGCGAGATGAAGGATCTGTTTGGTTACGATCCCGGGATTACAGCGGACATGAATGATCCGGCCGGACAGATTAAAGAGATTTTAGATAACTTTAAGGATTATATTCCCCTGATTGAAAAGAATTACAGTGAATGTCTCAGGAATCATGACTGGGCAGACAGATGGAGGTATATTGAGCAGCTTATTCAAAGAAGAAAAAAATGGAACACGGAGGTTTGAGACTGATTAATAATCCGCCGGATTATTCCCGGAAATCCGGGGACGGCCCTCTTTTCACCGTGATAACAGCAGTGCTCAACGGAGAAAAAACACTTGAAAAAACCATTGAAAGTGTTATCGGACAGACCTGGAAGAAAATCGAATTTATTGTCATTGACGGAGGCAGTACCGATAATACTCTCGGTATTCTGAAACAATATGAAGGATTTATTGACTATTGGATAAGTGAACCTGACAGAGGTATAGCAGATGCTTTCAATAAGGGTGTAAATTATTCAACAGGTGATTATATTTCATTCCTGGGCTCTGATGACTGGTATGAAAGTGATGCTTTGACACGGATAGCTCAATCCCTGAGACCGGGAACAGATATATATACCGGTCATGCCAATCTGTGGAGCAGTGACGGCTGCCGCTTTGTCAAATTCCATAAAAGCCGTCCGGAAAGGATATTTCAGACAATGCGGATTGCACATGCTGCAGCCTTTGTGTCAAGAAATGTATTTGAACAAACCGGTACGTTTTCCGCAGACTATAAAATCGCAATGGATTATGATTTTCTGCTGAGGGCCGGATTAAACGGATTCAAGTTTTTTGTTGTTGAAAGTGTAATAGTGAATATACTCACGGGAGGAATAAGCCAAAATATAGTGACCGCCTCACTTGAGGAACTTAGAATTAAAAATCATCATCTGGGCAGGAAGCCTGGACATTATTTATGGCTGCTTGCCTATATCTTTGCCTGGTATATACTGACAGCCTTTAAAAGGAATTAAACAAATGCCTTCAGACAGAAAGACCTCCGTCAGGGTTTTAATTTTCCACATGCTAAATGACTATAGCGGTAGTCCGAAAATACTGGCTTCTGTCATAAAGGGTCTGGTAAACAATGGCTTTAAAGTAGATCTTTATACATCCCGTGTTGACGGAGGCTGTCTTTCGGCACTCAGGGGAGTAACTTATCATAGAATATTTTACAAATTCTCACAAATCCGCCTATTCACTTTCATTGGCTTTCTGCTTGCACAGATAAGGTATTTATTTGTAGCCCTTGGATTTAAAAACGAAAAGAACGTTATTTTTTATATTAATACCATAATGCCGTTTGGAGCTGCTCTGGGAGCAGGGCTGTCAGGAAAGAAAATAATTTACCATGTTCATGAGAATCCTGTAAGAAAAAATTTTATCCACAGAATTGCCCAACTGGTTTTGACCAGATATGCCGGCAAGGTTGTTTTTGTTTCAAAATATCTGTTTAACACTTATGATATTGATGAAAACAGGAAGAAACTTGTTTATAATTCACTTGATCCTGAATTTTCCGCAATTGCCGGAAATCATGAGCCTTTATACAGGAAACCGTTTACCATCCTGATGATCTGTTCGCTAAAAAAATACAAGGGAATTGATATTTTTTACCAGCTGGCATGTGAAATGCCGGAATACCGTTTTGTTCTTGTCTTAAATGCCGTAGAATCAGAGATAAACGCATATTTTGCCGGAAGAAGCATCCCCGGAAACATGAGACTGTTTACCGGGACTGCTGATCTGCATAAATTTTATGTTTCGGCCAGTCTGGTCGTTAATCTGACTATTCCCGGCCTTTGCAGGGAATCATTCGGCATGACTGTTCTTGAAGCCCTGGCTTATGGTATACCGGTAATTGTACCTTCTGCCGGGGGGATAAAAGAAATGGTAGAGGACGGGATAAACGGGTATAAGGTGGATCCGCTTGACCGCAAGCAGCTTGTCAGCAGAATACACGGACTATTCAGCGATGAGGGAAAATATTATCAATTGTCCTTAAATGCCCGTAAGACAGCCGGAGAATATTCATATCAGAAAATGATACAATCGATTTCTGATATCATAACAGATGAAATATGAGAATAGCGATTGTCGGAACACGGGGAATTCCGGCAAAATACGGAGGTTTTGAAACATTTGCCGAGGAGATCTCCCTGCGTCTTGCAGGCGAGGGATTTCATGTTTCAGTACAATGTGATGCCGGTTCTTATGACAGAAACAATTACAAGGGTGCCGGTCTGTTTTTTTCCAGTGTTGCAAAAACAGAACACCCTCTCAGATACTACTATGAAGGGATAAAGTGGGGTGTTGAAAATTCAGATCTTATTCTGGCGGCAAGTAGTGCCGGGTCCCTGTTCTATTTTCTCAGAGCCTTTAAAAAGACTGTTATCCTTACAAATCCTGATGGCCTTGAATACAGGAGAAACAAATGGTCTCTGCCAAAAAAGATATATCTGAAGCTGACGGAGATTTTTGCGGTAAGATGTTCAGAC
Source organism: Bacteroidota bacterium (assembly GCA_029547705.1). Taxonomy (GTDB): domain Bacteria; phylum Bacteroidota; class Bacteroidia; order Bacteroidales; family VadinHA17; genus LD21. Next base: position 148,530 of record JAKPOU010000035.1, read on the forward strand.
TATATTATTGCAGATTCAGAGGAAATAGGAAAAATTCTGTACAAATCATATCCTTCTTCGGGAAAGAAAATCAGGGTTATTGAATATGGTGCCGAAATCAATACTGACCATAACAATGTAATACTTAAGGAATTTAATCTTCAGCACAATAATTATTATCTGATTGTCAGCCGGATTGAACCTGAAAACAATCTTCATGTGATAATTGAAGGCTTTCTGAAATCGGCAACACTGTCACCTCTTGTAGTTGTGGGTAATTATATTGAAAATCAATATGTGAGATCAGTTGTTGAAAAGGATTGTTCGGGGCGGATCAGATTTGTGGGAGGTATTTATGATAAAAAAATACTTAAGCCCCTGAGATACTCATGTAAAGCTTATATACATGGCCATTCGGTAGGGGGGACCAATCCCTCCCTGCTTGAAGCTATGGGAAGTGGAAATGTTATAGTGGCACACGATAACAGATTCAACCGGGAAGTTACCGCAGGGAAGCAGTTTTATTTCAGAGATGCCGGTGAGCTTTCTGATTGTATAGAAAAAATTGAATCTCTTGGAAAATCAGACAGGGACCTTTACAGGGATAGTGGTCTGGAACTTGTGAGAAATAAATACAACTGGAGTAAGATACTGGAAAAATATTTAATTTTACTTAAGGAAATCAGATCGGAAAAAGAATATCTCTCACAGGATATGTATTGTTGATTTTTATAAAACCGTATTGGTAATGTCAGGGTTATATTTCCGTTATTTAAGAATCATAATATTTTGCTATTGTGGATAATAATTATTTGTCTGATATAATATTCATTCCGGACAGTATCAGATTAATTGCCGGATTCTTAAGTGCCTTGATAATAACATACGTTTCTGTGCCAACCATAATAAAAATATCTGATTATAAGCAGTTATATGCCTTTGCAAATGAACGTACCTCCCATACGGCACAAACGCCTACACTTGGCGGATTGGCTGTCTTTGCGGGTTTTACACTTGCTGTAATCATCTTTTCCCACCGGGATGCCGCACCGGAACTGGCCTATATTCTGGGAGCGCTGATAACAATTTTTTTTATCGGCCTCAAGGATGATATCCTTGTAATAGATCCCAGGAAAAAACTCCTCGGACAGATTCTGGCATCAATGATAGTAATCTGGCTTGGCAGATTCCTGTTGTCCGATTTTCATCATGTTTTTGGAATTGGCAAAGTCTCTTTCATGATAAGCCTTATTTTCACACTTTTTGTTTTTCTTGTCATTATTAATGGTTTTAACCTGATTGACGGCATTGACGGACTTGCTTCGGGAATCGGATTCCTGGCCTCGGCTTTTTACGGTACGTGGTTTATTCTTGCAGGAAGTATTAACTACGCAATTTTATCCCTCTCGCTTGCAGGTGCATTAATTTCCTTTTTCCGGTTTAATGTTTTCGGTAAAAAGAATAAAATATTCCTGGGCGACACAGGTTCAATGATAATTGGATTTATCATTGCAGTTCTTACCGTCAAATTCCTGGAATCCAATCTTACAGTCAGCAGTAAATTCAGATTGGGTTCAGCTCCTGCAGTAGCAATCAGTCTGCTGATAGTTCCGTTTTTTGACACTCTCCGGATAGTCTTCCTGAGATTGAAAAGTGGCAAATCACCTTTCAGGGCCGACCATAATCACATCCATCATATTCTGCTTACAGGCGGTCATTCACATTTAAGCGTAACCTTAATGATTTTATTTATAAACATACTGCTGATTTTTCTTGTTTTGCTCTTCCAGGATCTTGGTTCTGTCATACTTACATTCCTGATGCTGACCTTCATGATAGTATTTATATTTGTTTTCCCGGTTATAAGAAAAGTAAAAAAATAAAATACTTCATTTGCGCATTTCAGGAACTCCATAATGAGAAACAGTTTAACCTTTACCCGTAGAAATTTCCAGTCAGAGGAAAAATGGATAGTCTGTGGGATTTATACTCTCAGTATTACACTTTTCCTGATGCCATTTCCCAGGAGCTGGTCCCTGTATCCGCTGGCATTGACAATGTGTTTCGGACTTGTAAGCTGGATAACTGACTTTGATTATTATATAAAACGCTTCAGGTCTGAAATTCTGACACTTATTCCATTAATCCTGTATTTTCTGATTCACGCGCTGGCCCTGATCCATGACTTTAACCTTAATATAGTCATTGAAAGGCTGATGTTTATCCTGGTACCTGTCCTGCTGTTTCCTCTTCTTATCTCCGGACAATTTACAGAAAGAATAAAAACACTGCTTTTATTCTATATCACGGGCATTATTCTGATTGCAATATACCAGTTCCTCAGAGCGTCTTTTGAAAGTATATCTATTGAAGAAGGCTTTTTGACTTTTCAGCACCGGAGCAGTCCGGATTCATCCAGATTTTCCTGGACAAACCTGTCAAAATTTGAGAATCCTACCTATATATCAATTAAGGCAATATGGGCTTTCACATTGCTCCTGTTTGCGCAATCAGTTTTAAAGATAAAAAAAACCTGGAGTTTTCTTCTGGGTGCGGTTCTCTTGTCTTTTATCTATTTGCTTGCCGCCAGGGCAGGGTTTATTATTTTATTTCTGATAATCATATATTTCATTTTCTATAAAATAAAAAGGAAATTTTACCGGATTGCATTTGTTTTTCTGATACCTTTTATTTTTTTCATCAGCTTCAGTATAATGCGTACCAATGAAAGACTTAATTACTGGTCTGAACATGTGATAAATAAAATTTCATCAGATGATGTTGACTGGATTAATATAGAGCCGCGTACAAGATCCTGGTATTCAACATTCAATATTATAAAAAGAAAACCTTTGTTTGGAGTTGGTCTTAATTCCCGTCAGATACTTGCTGAAGAGCACAGGAAACAAGGTTTTAATGTTGAAGCTGATTTTCAGCTAAATTCTCATAATCAGTTTCTTGAGACGCAGCTTGCATTTGGTATTCCCGGATCTCTGATATTATTGTGGATGCTAATAAACCCGGTGGCTAAACGAAAGCGAAGCTGGAATCCGGACTTGATAATTCCCTTTTTAATCATTGTGACCCTTAGCATGCTCTTTGAATCAATCCTTGTACGACAGTGGGGAATTATGTTCTTCGTACTTTTCTATTGCATATTACTGATTCCCGTAAACTCATCTGATCAGCCGGGGGAAACTGCCATCCAAAAGAATCCTTCCTGAATCAGTATTTACTGAAAATTTCCTTAAGCCTGGCCCTGTTCCGTTTAATAATGAGAAAAAGCAGGGTCAGAAACAGACAGGCCGGAATCACTGTCTTGCCATAGTACCATCCTCCGTTATGCCGCCTTAAGGGCTGGTAAAAGTCATTGATGACTGAAAGGATTTGATTATTAAGACTTTTTTCCTCGTCAAGAGATTGCTTCCTCAGGTAGAGAGTATAAATATCATCGTATACCAGTTGCGTGGAATGATCCTGCAGAAAAATAATCTGTCCGCCTTTTTCCGGTTTAATGTTTCTGGTTTCTTCAAAATATTTTACTTTCTGAAGACTGTCAAGCTGTTCAATATCATAATTAATTCTTAGCAGTAATTCGTCAATTGTTTTGAGTCTGAATTCATTGTGTCTGATAAAGACCGGATTTTTATTAACATAAGAGAATAATCTGTCTCTCATCTTTGATATTTCATCCGAATTTTCAACTTTCACCTGGACAACAAACCTGTCAGTCATTCTGACATTAACTGAATCATACACATTGTGGGAATCCCGGTAATCAGTAAAATCAGGAATATTGTCACGGTTTTTATCAATGACCCAGAGTGCCTTGATTCTCTTTATTTTAACGACTTCTTCAGGACTGGATGATAATGCTGATGCTATACTGCTGTAATTTTTTTCACGAATGAGGATATCAAGCTGATTGATGTTGGAAATCATATCCGCGGTGGGGACGGCATTGCTGCGGAGTGTTATTTCTGATATAAATTCAGGTTTTGTAGTCCATTTCAGGGCGAATGATATTCCCACGCCGGCTAATATGCTAAAGGTCAAAAGTAAAATATTTTTTAACAGGAATATGACTGTTATCAGAAAGGCCCGGCCGGTTTTCCTGCACCAGTCCGACATTGTCTGGCTCATTCTTCTGCACAAATCGCGAAGATCTATTTCATCTGAAACAGTTTCTTTTACAGGACCTGTGGTGGACATCTGCAAAAATTTTAGATTATCGTTCTAACAAATTTAAGAATATTCAGAATTATTCCAAACAGCTGATCATATGATCTGCAGTACGTTCATTGCCAGTTCCCTGATCAGTGGCTTGTAGTCTGAAATGAATTCTCCGCTTGCCCTGTTGCCGATAACTGCACAGACAGTAAGGGCTTTGTGCCCCAGCAGGGCGGATAATCCGTAAAGAGCAGAACTTTCCATCTCATAATTGCAGATCTTCTTTCCGCGAAATGTGAATCCGGATAGTTTCCTGTTCATTTCGCTGTCAAAAGGCTCAAGACGCAGTTTTCTTCCCTGAGGACCGTAAAACCCAGGGGCTGAAATAGTTATACCTCTGATGAATTTTTCAGGACTGAAAAAACCCGCAAGCTGTTCACTGGCCTTAACAGCATATGGATAGGGGAGTGTATCCGGCCATTCCAGGTATTCAGCCAGGAGATCCGACAGGAGTGTGTCAAGAATCCAGTCAAATTCCGAATAGAAATGCAGCAGGCCGTCAAAGCCCACAGCTGTTTCTGTCAGGACAAACGACCCCGCGGGAACATCATCCCGCAGTCCTCCCGATGTGCCTATTCTGATCAGGTTCAGGGATACGGATTCTTCCCTTGGCTCGCCTGTCTTCAGGTCAATGTTTACAAGTGCATCCAGTTCATTGATCAGAATATCGATATTGTCCGTTCCGATACCGGAGGAAATGACCGTGATCTCACTTCCGGCCATCGTTCCGGTGACTGTTCTGAACTCGCGGTTTTCCTTCCTTACTCTTATTTCATCAAATAATTCAGCCAGCATGTCAACCCGGCCGGGATCACCCACAATGATTATTTTGTCGGAAATATCCCCGGGCAGAAGGTTAAGATGAAATATGCTGCCGTCGGGATTCGTGATCAGTTCGGTTTTGTTCTGCATAAAGTTAAATGATGCACAAATATAAACTATTATGCCGAATGCCTACTGATAATAATCCATAATCCTGCCTGAAATCAGCAAAAGCGATATTTCTGCCAGTTTGGTCTGATACTGTACTGAAAGAAGACTTTCCCTTGCGTCGAGCAGGCTTTTCTGTACTTCTCTCAGATCCAGTCCGGAAAGACTGCCCAGCTTATATCTCTCCATGGCTATTGCAAGGTTTTCGGAAGCTGTCTGAAGGTTCTGCTCTTCAAGTGTGACCAGCCTCAGATAATTGCTGTAGGCACTGTACATGGTCAGGAGATCGGCTCTGACTCCCTGCTCTATATCCTGGTATCTGAGATCTTTGTTTTCCAGCTCAATAAGGGAGTTACGGATGCTTCTCCGCTGGTTGAAACCGTCGAATAAATTCATGCCGAGTGTCAGTCCGTAATTCACTCCGCTTGTTGCCTGGTTCGCTGATACACCGGATGAAAAGCTGTTGAAATTATATGAATAGCCGGAAGTCATGTTCAGATAGGGGTATGAACGGGAGCTGGCCAGTTTGTAATCATATTCGGAAACGACCCTGTTTTTTGAGGCAATCTGCAGACTGGTGTTTTTTATCAGTGTGTCATCCAGTAAATTCTCATAGATCAGATCCGGATTGATGTAAATGGAGGTGTCGCTTGTCGAGAAAAGCTCTCCCGGATCCGGTACCGACATCAGTTCATTAAGCCTGATCCGGGCTGCCCTGACAACCTCGCCCTGCCGCGAAAGCCTGGAACTGTCGGCGTTGAGATAAACCCTCGACTGCAATACCTGGAGTTTTGAACTGGAACCCAGCAGATACCGGTCTTCATCGATTCTCAGGCGTTCCCTGGAAAGGGTTACTGCATACTGAAGGGTGTTAAGAAGGCGCAATTGCTGTATGTACGTATAATAACCTGAGATGATACCGGCTACAAGATTCTCAACTGCCAGCTGGGTGTTAAGTTCCCCGATCTGCTGAAGCTCATTCAGCTTCTTGTATGTGGTCTGAACGCTGAATCCCCTGAAGATTGTCATTCCCAGGTTAATCCCGGCGGATGAGCTAGTGTTGAAAATATCACGTGAAATATTCTGTGTTCCGTCCCTGAGGTTCTGTTTACTGTCATTATAGGTACCGCTGTGCCTTCCGCTCAGATCAACGCTGGGAAGGAAGCCGGCATTACCGGGACTGAAATTGTTTTTTGCAATGGTTTCGGTATTTCTGGTAATCAGTAACGAATAATTCCTTTCCAGACCTGTATAGATACAGTCATTAAGCGAATAGATTTTCTGGGGATAAAGCGATAATGCCCCGTAAAGAATGAGCAGACTAATCAGTAAGACCTTTCTTTTCATCAGTGTCTGTATTTATTTCATTTTTGTCTGTTTCAACGGCGACAGCAATTTCACTTGAGATATAGGTATATATGGCCGGTACCACAAAAAGTGTAAGGAAGGTTGCGAAGATCATTCCGCCGACAACCGCAATCCCCATTGCAACCCGGCTTTGAGCACCCTCTCCGAGTCCGAGAGCCAGGGGAGCAATACCAAAGATTGTGGCCAGGCTGGTCATGAGGATCGGTCTGAATCTTGCAGCCGCAGCATATCTGATTGCTTCCTGTTTTTTCATCCCCGCCTTTTTTCTCTGGTTGGCAAACTCGACAATCAGAATACCGTTCTTTGACACCAGGCCTATAAGCATGATAAGTCCGATCTGACTGAAAATATTCATCGTTATGTTAAAATACCACATGAACAGAAGGGCTCCGAAAAGAGCCAGGGGCACGGTACCCATTACGATCAGCGGATCCTTGAAACTTTCAAACTGTGCGGCAAGAACCAGAAAGATAAGTATAAGTGCCAGTGAGAACGCAAACATCAGACTTGATGAACTCTCCTGGAAATCCTTTGAATCTCCGGCCAGTGCGGTCCTGAATGAATCATCAAGCACTTCAGCGGCTATCCTGTCCATTTCAGCCAGACCCTCGCTTATTGTTCTGCCTTTTGCAAGCCCCGAAGAAACAGTGGCGGCAACAAATCTGTTATAGCGATATAGCTGGGGGGGAGCAGTTTCTTCTGACAAGGTTACCAGATTGTCAAACTGGATCATTTCCTGTTTGTCGGTCCGTACATATAATGACTTGAGGTCAAGTGGCTTATTCCTGTCCTCGCGGGCAAGCTCACCCAGTATCTGGTATTGTTTTCCGTTCATGAAAAAATATCCGAAACGCTGGCCGCTGAGGGCAAGCTGAAGGGTTTGTCCAATGTTCTGCGTTGAGACCCCCAGGTTGGTGGCTTTTTCGCGGTTGATGTGGATTCTGAGTTCGGGTTTTGTGAATTTCAGGTTTACATCAGCCATTTCAAGAATATCACTCTCCATCACCCTTGCCATGAAAGCCGGCAGAATCTCCCTGAGCTTTTCTATTGATGTGGCCTGAAGAACATATTGTACAGGCTGGCCTGCACGTCTTGATCCGAAGGTGGACTGCTGAATCACGAATGATCTGGCCCTGGTTTTTTTTCTGAGATCGGCAGCCAGTTCATCAGCTATCTGCTGCTGTGTCCGTTCCCTCTTATCCGGTTTCTCAAGCATTACCCTGAGGTTGGCAAAAGTTCCGCCCCTCACCATTGTTGTATAGCTTAACCTTTCTGGTACTTTTTCTTCTATAAGCTCCGCAACGTCATCCGCGTAGGAGAGGAGAAATTCATATGTTGCCCCCTCGGTTGCAGACATGTTTACTGTAATCTGGGACCTGTCCTCCAGTGGAGCCATTTCAGCCGGCAGCGTTATCCAGAGAAGCACTATGATCCCCAGGGCTGCAACCAGTATAACAAAGGCAAGCTGCCTGCGCCTGAGGAAGGAGTCAAGCCCGTTCTGGTAAGCTTTGTTGAGATTCTCGAACATGCGTTCGGTTTTCCGGAAAAACCAGCTTTGTTTCTTTTCACGCCTTAAGAGCTTGGTTGAAACCATGGGGGTAAGGGTAAGGGCAAGAAATGCTGATATCGCCACGGTTCCGGCCATTACAATACTGAACTCCCTGAAAAGGCGGCCCGTTATTCCCTCCAGGAAAACTATGGGAAAAAAAACCGAGATAAGAGTAATGGTTGTTGCAATTATGGCGAAAAAAATCTCCTGAGAACCCTTCATCCCGGCTTCAACAGGCTCCATTCCCGATTCAACCTTCACAAAAATGTTTTCCATCACAACGATGGCATCGTCAACGACAATACCGATAGCCAGTACCAGCGCAAGAAGCGTGAGTACATTTATGGTAAACCCTGCCAGGTACATTATGAAAAATGAGCCCACAAGTGAAATGGGAATGACAAGTATGGGTATAAGTGTCGCCTTCCAGTTGCGGAGAAAGAAATAAATGATGATGACCACAAGGAAGAAGGCAATGTAGATAGTAGTCTGCACTTCCTTTATTGAGGAACGTATGTATTCGGTGTTGTCATAATTTACATTGACCTTTACATCCTCCGGCAGGTCTTTCTTTATATATTCTAGCCTCGTGTAGACCTCGTCAACTATGTCAATATGATTGGACCCGGGTTGTGGTATCATGGCTATCTGAACCATGGGCACCCCGTCTCTTTTCAATATACCCCGGATGTCTTCCGGACCCAGTTCTGCCCGTCCGATATCCCTGAACCTTACAATATTGTCTCCTGATTGTTTTAGAATCAGATCGTTAAACTCCTGGGGGGTGGTCATCAGACCCATGGTCCTGATTGAAAGCTGGGTATTGGTTCCTTCAATGCTTCCGGACGGCAGTTCCACATTCTCCCTGTTGATCGTGTTCCTTACATCCATGGGCGTCAGTCCGTATCCAGCCAGTTTGGTCGGATCGATCCACAGCCTCATTGCATACCTCTTCTGACCGAAAATGCTTACGGCACTTACCCCGGATATTGTCTGAAGCTGCTCCTTCAGCGTCAGTTCGGCAATTTCAGAAAGCTGAAGCAACGACCTCTTGCTGCTTTCGACAGTAAGGAAGAGGATGGGGTTTGCATCGGCATCAGCCTTTGAGACAGTGGGAGGATCACAGTCGCGGGGCAGAAGCCTCATTGCCTGTGACACTTTATCCCTGACATCATTTGCCGCAGTTTCAAGATCCACGGATAGTTCAAATTCGACAGTGATCCTGCTCATTCCCTGGCTGCTGACGCTGGTAAGGGATCTGACTCCGGGAATACCGTTGATATTCTGTTCAAGAGGTTCCGTTATCTGTGTTTCAATAACATCTGAATTGGCACCCGGATATGAAGTCATTACCGTGATAATAGCCGGGTCAACACTGGGAAATTCTCTGACCCCCAGAAATGTAAAACCGACTATTCCGAAAAGCAGAATGATAATTGCAAATACTGATGTAAGAACCGGTCTTTGTATGCTGACTGATGCTAGGCTCATGCTTTAATTTTAAATCATTAATTGGAAATCAGTGTGTCCAGCACCACAGGCAGACTCTGCCGCAGTTGCAGGATACCTGTTATTATAAGAGTATCACCGAAATTCAGTCCGTCTGATATCTGAATATGGGATTCCGTTCTCAATCCGGTACTGACTTTTCTGGCTTCAGCCCTGTTTTTTCTGAATACATACACCATTTCACCTTCCATTTCCGGAATCAGGGCTTCACTTGGAATTGATACGGCATTTTCTATCTGGTTCAGTCTCAGGGTTACATCAGCATATCTTCCTGATTTGAGCTCTTCCCTCGAATTGGGATACAGGGCCCTGAGTACAATGGTTCTGGTGCCGAGGTCTATTTTCGGATCAACTGCATAAACCCGGGCATCATAGTTTTTATTGTCAACCGAAAACACAACAGGGAAGCCGATTTTCACATCATCGGCGTACCTTTCCGGAATTGAAAACTCCAGTTTGATGGGACTCATTTTAATCAGGCGGGCGATTTTTGTGGAAGGAGTCGCGTAACTCCCCTCGCTGAGATATCTCAGGCCAATGATTCCGTCGAAAGGTGCACGCAGTTCCGTTTCGGATATCCTTGCCAGGATTAGATTGATATCTGCCTGAACACTCTGAAGTTCGGTAACAATCTGGTCATAACTCTCCTGGCTTATCGCATCCTTGTCGAGCAGGCTGCGCTGCCGGAATTCTTTTTCCTCAACCAGTTTAATCTGGGCCTGCAGTTTTTGAAGCTGGGCCTGAAGGGGCTTGTCATTTATCTTTGCCAGGAGATCGCCTTTTTTCACCCTGCCTCCTTCATTGAAATGAATCTCCACAATTTTTCCGGATGTTTCAAATGAAAGATCAACCTCCTCGTCCGGCCTTAAAGTCCCGATACTCTTAATCAGTTCGTCCATGGTTGTCGGGGCAATAACAAAACCGCTCACGTTAAGCATGTTACGACCCGGTCCCCTGCCTGGTCCGCCCGGCCCGCCCGGATTTCCCGGTGCTGCGGAACTCTGTCTTGCCGCGAACAGGGGTTTGAGTTTCGGGAAAAATATTATGAAGGAACCCAGCAGGATCAGTAAGACAGTGATTATGATTTTAAAACGTTTATTCATATCGGGTAATTATGCCGTTTTGGTTAATAATGTTGACAGCGTTGAAATCCTGCTGTATCCTGAATTATCTGTTTACAAATTTCTTAATGCCCTTGTTTAAACATATTTAATAACAAATAGTTCAATGGCACGGACACAGGCCCCGGTGCCGGGTTGCATATAGTGGATGAGTCATCAGTTCAAACCTTTATAAGCAGTGAAAGGACTGACAAAGGTAGATATTTTGTTATTTAATTATTAATTCCTAATATGTTAATATTGTTAAATATTCCTAAAATCCGGATTATGCTTAAGTATGTAATTACCTGCCGGACCAGGACGTTTTTTAAATAAAACAAATTATTTTTACCCTTTACTAATTTTATGAAGCATGATCCAGCGTATTCAAACGGTTTTTCTGATCCTGGTAACCATTTTTGCAGGATTGTTCATTGTGGGCGATTTATTCAGATTCAGCGGCGCCGCGAATCCGGAATACCTGATGAATTCCAGGGGAATTTTTCAGCTTGCTCAGGACGGGGTTTTAAATCCGGAACTGAACACTCCCGTCCTGTTTGTATTATCCCTGCTGCTGCCTCTTGTTTCGCTCCTTTCTGTCTTTTTGTTTAAAAACAGAAAGCTTCAGATGAGAATCCTGCTGTTCCTTCTGTTTATTATTTTTTTGCTTGGAACCCTGACAGTTTTTTACGGCCTCGTTTTTGCGAGTCAGAATCTCCTGAAACTGAGTCCGCAATTTGAACTGTTCATTCCCGTACTCAACTTTGTTCTGGTTATTCTGGCTTACAGGGGAGTGAAAAAGGATGATGACCTTGTAAGGTCATATGACCGCCTGCGTTAGAATACGGCCGCTCCGGTCATGATACCCGGTCAGATAATCTTCAGGTTGTCCCCGCTTGTTATTTTTTCACAGTAGCGGCACTTGAGGGCAATATTTTTCTTTGAAATCACCTGAAAGCGGGTCGTTACATTTTCAAGGTTTGTAATGCATTTGGGATTCATGCATTTTGCAATGGCAGTTATATAGTCAGGAACCTTCACCACCTTCTTTTCTACGACCATATAGTCTTTTATGATATTAAGCTTTGCCTCAGGGGCCACAAGGGCTATGCGGTTAATATCATTATCCTCGAAATATCTTTCAGAAATTTTTATAATCGCTTTGTGTCCGAGCTTTTTGCTTTCAAGATTTGTTCCGAATGTGATCTGGTTTTCTATATGATCCAGGCCAAGTATCTGTATTACCTTGAAAAGGCTTTTCGCGGGCACATGGTCTATGACTGTGCCGTTCTGGATTGCGCTTACCACAAGCTGCTGTTTTCCTCCTTTCATCTTTGTGCCTTTAGAAATTCAAATCAAGTAAGGTGCATAATATGGCCTGCCGGGTGTATACTCCGTTGAGTGCCTGTTCAAAATAGTAAGCTTTCGGATTGCTGTCAACGTCAGTATGAATTTCATTGACCCGTGGCAGAGGATGGAGAATTCTCAGATTCGCTTTCGTGTTCCGCAGCATGGAATTCCTGAGAACATATACATTCTTTACCTTCTCATATTCAATGGGATCGGAAAATCTTTCCTTCTGGACTCTTGTCATGTAAATGATATCAGCCCTGGAAATTATATCGGAAAAGTCGAGGTGTTCATAATACTTAAGTCCTGCATTATCAAGGTGGAGTTTAAACTCGTCGGGCACTCTCAATTCCTCCGGTGAGATGAAGTTGAATGTGGTGTTCCAGTGAGCCATTGCCATAAGAAGGGAATGAACAGTCCGGCCGTATTTGAGATCGCCGACCATGAAAACATTGAGGTTGTCAAGGCTTCCCTGCGTTTTTCTGATTGAATAGAGATCCAGAAGGGTCTGGGTCGGATGCTGGTTGGCTCCGTCTCCGGCATTGATCACCGGTACAGTGGCAACCTCGCTCGCAAATCTCGCACTGCCTTCAAACGGATGCCTGATGACAATCAGATCAGCATAACTGTTGACCATCTTTATGGTGTCAAACAGGGTCTCACCTTTTGTTACACTGGAGATTGATGAGTCGGCAAAACCGACTATCTTTCCTCCCAGACGGTTTATGGCACTCTCAAAACTTAGCCGGGTTCTGGTGGATGGCTCAAAAAACAGAGTCGCTATCACCTTGCCTTCAAGCAGCTTTCCCACAGGCCGTAGTTCAAATTTACCTGCAAGGTCAAGAATTTCAAGAATTTCTTCTTTACTGAAATCATCTATTGATACCAAGCTTCTGTTTCTCATTCATTTATGACTTTTAGAAAGCGTATCGCGTTACATATCAAATTTAAAGAACTTTAATGACTGACTGTTAAGTGTTAATAATTTATTTAAAACTTTAAACGGAGCTGTCCGGATTAATCGCTATCAAGATACCTGTATTTCAGATCTTCAATTCTTGAAAAGCGTGAAATTATTCTTTCTGTGGCCGAAGTTTCCATGAGGATTGTCATCCTGCATTCCAGGTCGAACATATGCTCCGACTGTTCCAGATCCTCTTCCTTAATTATCTTCATTACATCATTCATTGACTGATAGGGGAAAACCAGCTCATATCTGTCCCTTAGAACATGCTCGGTTATTATGGCATTTTCCAGGGCTGACCGGGCTGCAGTCCGGTAAGCATTGATAAGTCCTCCTGTTCCAAGAAGAGTTCCCCCGAAATATCTGGAAACGATGATAAGGATATTTGTGAGCCCGAAGGATCTTATCTGGCCGAGAATGGGACGGCCTGCGGTACCGGAAGGTTCTCCGTCGTCAAATGTTCTCCATTTTTCGCCCGAGACTCCCCTTACCCACGCATAGCAATTATGCCTGGCTTCATGATGTTCCTTTTTAACCGAATCCACAATCGGCTTTATCTCATCTGAATTTTTCAGGGGGCAGGCGAAAGAAATGAATCGGCTTCCCTTTTCCCTGTAGAATCCTGAAGAAACTGATTGTATGGTCCGGTATTTCCCCTTGTTTTTCATCGGCTGTACAAGGCATGCAAAATACACTTTAGCTGCAATATTACCTAATTCCGTATTTCAGTTCAAGGTTTTCATAAATTTTGGTAAATTTGCATCTGACTAAAAATGACATGAGCGTATTGTTAGACGAAAAAGACCTGCAGAAACTTATTGTTATTGGCGACAGAATCCTTATCAAGCCAAAGACACCTCAGTCCAGGACAAAAAGCGGCCTTTTTCTGCCGCCCGGGGTTAATGAAAACGAGAAGGTTCAGATCGGATATGTCCTGAAGGTAGGACCCGGATATCCCATTCCCCAGGTTCAGGATACAGATGAGCACTGGAAGAACAAACCGGAAGAACCAAAATACGTTCCCCTACAGCCCAGGGAAGGCGACCAGGCAGTATATCTGCAGAACAGTGCCATTGAAATAGAATTCAACAAGGAAAAATATATAGTGGTGTCACAGTCCGCAATTTTGTTGCTGTTGCGTGATGAAGGCCTGTTTGAATAATTGGTTTAAAAAATGCATGAGTCAATCCTGAAAGGGAAAAAAATCCTGATTGTGGAAGATGATCTGTCAAGCAGGTTGTATCTTAATAAAATTCTGGAGAAAACGGATGCGATACTGTTCAATGCCGGTGACGGCAGGGAAGCACTGGAATATGTTGAAAATGATCCGGAAATTGACATAGTCCTTATGGATATCCAGCTTCCTGTAATGGATGGATATACTTCAGCCAGAAAAATAAGGGAACTTCGCCCGGAAGTGAAGCTTATTGCCCAGACTGCATACAGCTTTGCAGGGGACAAGGATGATATGAATGCATCAGGCTTCGATGATTTCCTGATAAAGCCGATTTATTCGGCACAACTGATAGAGAAATTAGCTGCCTGTTTTAAACAGGATCCGGAAGTTTAAAGGGAATCAGTGTCTTTACAGAATCCGTAAAAGCAGGAAACGGCCTATTCCGGATATACGGAAATATTTCTGAATTCCTTTCTGAAATCTTCAATTTCTTCTTTCCACCTTTCCCTTTCGTTTTTAATAGATCCCCTGTTCAGTAAAACTTTCCTCATTATTGAATCTCCCGACAATATGTCGAAGGGCATGAGTTTTTCCTCATATTCGTAAGGAGGGGGATTGAATTTCAGGCTTCCTTCAGGAGAGGTTTCAATTATTGAATCGATCAGTTCAAGTGCAGTACCCACCGGATAATAATTCTCATGATCCGTGACATGTATCTGTATGCCCCTGCAATATTCATCCTGGTATTTGTTGAAGGTGGGAATGAAATTGTGTATCCTGAAACGGCAACCGGGAATGTGTCTGCTGTCCAGCTCCTTTTTCAGTTTTTCCTCATTGATGAAGGGAGCTCCGGTCAGCTCAAAGGGAATCGTGGTCCCCCTTCCTTCGGAAACATTCAGAGCTTCGAACAGTACGGTCCCCGGATATACCACTGCTGTCTGAAGTGAAGGCATGTTGGGTGACGGCAATACCCACGGAAGCCCGGTCGTGCTGTAAAGGCTGTGGCGGTGCCAGCCTTTCATCCATAAAACCCTGACATCAGCCGAAGGATAATACTTAACTCTGATCCATTCGGCCATTTCCCCTACAGTCATTCTGTGGCACAGGGGAATACAGGCTCCGCCAACAAAAGTAAAATATTCTTCCTTCAGCACCGGACCGTCAAAAGGAAGTAATCCCACAGGATTGGGCCGGTCGAGTATCCATACCGGTATTCCCTTTTCACTGCATGCCTCAATACATAATTTCACCGTCCATATATAGGTATAGAGCCTTGCACCCACATCCTGAAGATCTATGACAAGGGCTTCTATTCCCTCCAGCATGGCTGCTGTCGGTTTACGGTTTTTTCCGTAAAGGCTGTAAACCGGAATATTGAGAACAGGGTCCTCTTCTCCTTCCCATTCAATCATATTGTCCTGTGTCTGTCCGAACAGGCCGTGCTGCGGCCCGAACACAGCAGCCAGATGACAGTCTTTATTGTTCCGGAAGATCTCCGTGATGTGAACAAAATCGCTGGTAATGCTTGGAGCATGACATAAAACCGCAATCTTCCTTCCCTTAAGAGGGGCGGGTAATTTCTCCCTCAGCTGTTCCAGACCTGTAAGTACCATAAAAAATAAAAGATTACATATAAATTTCTTAAATGTACATGAAAAATTCCTGTTAAGAATATTCTTTCCTAGTTTTATGGGCTTTATTATTCATTCTTCAGAAAGAAAAGGACCATGAAATATCTTAAAACCAGAATTTCCCTGTTGATTCTTCTGATTCCCATACTGGTATTGTCCTGCGGGGAAGGGACAATCCGGGTTTCAGTAGTTGAGACAACCGATATCCACGGGGTTATACTGCCTTATGATTTTATTGATATGAAACCCTTTGATGCATCACTGGCACATGCCTCATCATTTTTTAAAATGGCGGCCAGGGAGAAAGATGCGGTTTTTCTTCTTGACAATGGTGATAATATTCAGGGACAGCCGGCTGTGTATTACTATAATTACGTGGATACTCTTTCTCCGCACCTGATGTCTGATGTATTCAACTTTCTCGGTTATGATGCGGCTGCTGTCGGGAACCATGACATTGAAGCGGGACATTCCGTCTATGACCGTCTCAGGACGGAATACAATTTTCCGCTTCTTGCTGCAAATGCAGTTGATGTAAGTACGGGTGAACCCTATTTCAGCCCTTATGCATTACTTGAAAAAAAAGGAATTAAAATCGCAGTGCTCGGACTTACGACACCTTTTATCCCGAACTGGCTGCCGGAGGAACTTTATTCCGGGATGGAGTTCAGGGATATGGTCAGCACGGCGGAATTCTGGATGCCAAGGATAAAAAAGGAAGAACCGGACCTGATAGTCGGACTTTTCCATTCAGGATGGAACAGTCAGAATACGGCTTATCATCCTATGGAAGAAAACGGATCTGCGGCAGTTGCCTACAATGTTCCGGGCTTCGACATTATTTTTACGGGACATGATCACCGGGTGGCCAATGAGACCTTTGTAAACAGGGAAGGGGATACTTTGCTGATATTAAACGGAGGAAGCAGGGCACAGAATATTGCAGTTGCTGAAATCGAATTTTCACTTAAGGGCAGGGGGAAAGTGATGAAAAAAAAGATACGGGGTCATATTGTAGAAACTGCATCTTTGCCCCCTGATGATGAATTCATGCAAAAATTCAGTTTGCAGGGGGAAGCTGTCAATAAGTATGTGAGCAGGGTTATCGGCAATTCTGAATCAGATATTTCATCCCGTGATTCCTATTTCGGCTCATCACCATTTGTGGACATGATTCATTCCATCCAGCTGAAACTCACAGGTGCCGATATTTCTTTTGCCGCCCCGCTTTCCTTTGATGAAGTGATCCGTAAGGGACCCGTTACGGTTGGTGACATGTTCAAGCTCTACAGGTTCGAAAATACGCTCTATACAATGAAGATGACCGGGGAAGAGATACGGAAATACCTTGATTACAGTTATTCCCTGTGGCTCAATCCCATGAAAGGCCCGGGGGATTTTCTTTTAAAGTACAGGCTTGACGATAACGGCAGGGTAAGAATTATTAACGGACGTGCATGGCTGAGAAACCAGTCCTATAACTTCGACTCTGCCGCAGGTCTTGATTATATTGCTGATGTGAGCAGGCCCGACGGGAAAATGGTAATTGTCAGATCCCTGAGTGATGGCAGGCCCTTCGAAAAGCACAAATACTACACTGTTGCACTTAATTCCTACCGTGGGAACGGCGGCGGGGGCCACCTGACAAGAGGTGCCGGAATCAAAGCGGAAGAACTGAAACAAAGGCTCATAAATTCCACGGAAAGGGATCTTCGCCATTTCATTCTGGGAGAGATTGAAGCCGGAAGGGTCTTAGCGCCCAAAGCATTGAAAAACTGGAAAATAGTTCCTGAAAAATGGGTGGAAAACGCTGTTCCGCGCGAAACAGAGCTCCTGTTCGGCAAAACAAATTGACCGGACTGATGTTATAATGGCTAAACAGGAAATAATTTTATTAATATCAATACTGAAAATTTTATAAAATGAAACTAAAAAGGAAACATCTGATTTTATTGTCTCTGGGTATTGTTCTGACCGGTTCGCTGCTTCTGCTTGCCCTTAGAAATGAACTGTCCTCCGGAAAGACTAAAAATATTATACTGTTTATTGGTGACGGCATGGGTGTGACTCACGTCACTGCCGGAATCACAGTGAACAAAGTCCCCCTGAACCTTCAGAGGTTCCCCTATTCAGGCTTCAGCATGACCCAGTCGGCTGATAATTACATAACTGATTCGGCAGCCGGTGGTACTGCCATTGCATGCGGGGTGAAGACAAACAATGGAATGATCGGACTTAATCCTGATGGTTCGGTTGCAGCTTCAATCCTTGAGGTTCTGCATGAAAATGGACTGGCAACGGGCCTGGTTAGCACCAGTTCAATTACACATGCCACGCCGGCTTCATTCATTGCCCATAATTCCAGCAGGGGCAACTATGAGGACATAGCCCTGCACTTTCTGAACGGATCGGCAGACGTGTTTATCGGTGGCGGGGAAAATCATTTCCGGACGCGTGCTGACGGCAGGGACCTTGCAGCAGAACTGGAGGAACAGGGCTTTGATCTTGTCTATACACTTGAAGACATGAAATCCTCGGCATCGGATAAGCTTGGCGCTTTGCTGGCAGAGGTGCACATGCCGCGCGAAAGCGAAGGCCGGACAGGAATACTTGAAAAAATGACAAAAAAAGCCATCGAAGTGCTCAGCCGGAGGAAAAACGGCTTCTTCCTGATGATAGAAGGTTCCATGATCGACTGGGGAGCCCATGCCAATGATCTGGATTATGTAACATCGGAACTTATTGATATGGACAGGGCGATCGGTGTTGCACTGGATTTTGCGGAGAAAGACGGACAGACCCTGGTTGTCATAACAGCAGATCATGAAACAGGCGGTCTGTCATTAACCGGGGGAAATGCGGATGAAGGAGAAGTAAGTGCACATTTCGGAACAACCGACCATTCAGGGTCCATGGTTCCGATTTTTTCATATGGCCCGGGTGCTGCTGCTTTATCAGGTATCCATGATAATACATTCTTTTTTGATACATTTCTGAATCTTCTGAAAATCAGAAATTAATACACTGAAAGCAAATATTGCCTATATTTGTGCAGGTTCTGCAATTTAGAATACTGCAAAATATCATGGTTGAAAAATCCTCAGGCCGGTCGGAAGGTTTAAATCTACCTGTAGTTGAAGAGTTCCATTCAGTTCAGGGTGAAGGGTTTCATGCAGGGAAGGCAGCCTGGTTCATCAGACTGGGAGGCTGTGATGTGGGCTGCAACTGGTGCGACACCAAATTTGCATGGGATCCTTCTGTTCATCCACTGATTGATACTGACGATGTAATAGAAAAAGCTGTAAAATCGGGTGCCGACTCCGTTGTTGTTACCGGCGGCGAACCCCTGATGTGGAATCTTGATTACCTCTGCGCCGGTCTGGGAGAAAATAAAATCAGGACTTTTCTTGAAACCTCGGGATGCTGCCCTCTGAGCGGGAAATGGGACTGGATCTGTCTTTCCCCGAAAAGAAATGCGCCCCCTCCGGATCTGATCTGCAGTATGGCCAATGAACTGAAAATCATTGTTGAGACAGCAGATGATTTTAAATGGGCTGAGAAATACCGTTCTCTTGTGAATAGTAAATGCGAGCTTTATCTTCAGCCGGAATGGAGCAGGTTTGAATCTGTCATTCCGGAAATTGTAAGCTACGTGCTTAAAAATCCTGCCTGGAAAATATCACTGCAGATTCATAAATATATGCATATACCCTGAGTGTATGATGAGAAAAACTCTGGTAATATTACTGACACTGGCTGCATTATGCCAGATGCCGCAGAGCGTTTTTACACAGTCACTGCACAGCAGTTCGAACAAGGCAATAAAAACCTACAATGACGGAGTTGCATACTATGACTATTTTGACTTTAAAAAGGCTGAAACTCTGTTCCGGATTGCCATTTCGCATGACCCCGGATTCTATGAAGCTTATATGATGCTCGGGGAATTGTATACGAAGCAGAATAAGGCGGATCTGGCCGCTGAGAATTACCGGAAAGCCATAAGCATAGATTCACTTGCCTATATCCCGGCATTCTTCAGTCTTGCCAATGCTGAAATGCAGACTGAAAATTATAATTCGGCATTGAAAAACTTCAGTTCATATCTGAGACATGGCGGAGGCAGTGCCAAAAACAACAGGATTGCTAAAAAAAATATTGAAAACTGCAAATTCGCCATTGAAGCGTTAAAAAAGCCCGTTCCGTTCAATCCGGTGAGCATAGGCCCTTCAGTCAATACAGGGGATGATGAATACTGGCCATCAATAACTGCCGACGGCCGTACACTTATGTTCACAAGACAATCCTACACTTCCACCGATTTTCTCAACCGCCCGAATTACCAGGAAGATTTTTATATTAGTTACCTGTCGGATACCGGCTGGACGAGCCCCGTTAATGCTGGAGCGCCATTGAATACCGCACAAAACGAAGGCGCTGCAACCCTTTCTTCCAGCGGAAACTATATGTATTTCGCTGCTTGTGACAGACCGGGCGGATATGGCAGCTGTGACATTTATTTTTCTGCCAATAATAACGGCAAATGGTCCTTCCCCTATAACCTTGGCCCGCCAGTGAATACATCTTTCTGGGAATCAACGCCCTCAATCAGTGCAGACGGGAACATGCTCTTCTTTTCGAGCAACAGGCCTGGCGGGATGGGCGGAAAGGATCTGTGGTATTCAGTAATGAATGAAAGCGGAACCTGGAAGGAACCAGTTAATATGGGAGATAAAATCAATACCGAAGGCGATGAAATGTCGCCCTTTATTCATTTTGACGGCAGAACCCTCTATTTTGCATCCAATGGCAGACCGGGGATGGGCGGTTTTGATATCTACCTGACAAGAATGAAGGATGACAGCACATGGACTGATCCACAGAACCTGGGTTATCCTGTAAATACGGCTGGTGATGAAATGGGGCTTGTGATAGAGGCAGGCGGCCGGAAAGCATATTTTTCTTCCAAAAGGGATAATTCAAGCGGGAAAGATATATTCTGGTTCACGCTTGATAAATCATTCAGACCGAATCCCGTTTCCTATCTCAAAGGCAGGGTTACTGACCGGGAGACCGGAAAAATGCTGAAAGCCGAATTTGAACTGATAAACCTTACAACAAACAGAGTCACCATTAAAAGCAGGACAGACGATCTGGGAAATTTTCTAATATGCCTTCCTTCGGGAAACAATTACGGAATAAATGTATCAAAGCCGGGATATCTTTTCTATTCGGAGAATTTTATGTTTGAGGGAACCCATTCCGTAATGGAACCCCTGATAAAAAAAATAGAGCTGAGCCCTGTGAAGATAGGAGAGAAAATGCTTCTTGCCAATGTATTTTATGAAATTGACCGCTGGGAACTGAAGAGGGAATCAATGTCAGAACTTGCAAATCTGGCCGAATTACTGAGAATCAATGAGGATTTTGTTGTTGAAATAGGAGGATACACTGATTCTACCGGTACCGACCAGCACAATCTGCAGTTATCTGAAAAAAGGGCATTGTCAGTTGTCAACTATCTTGTTGAAAGCGGCATCTCTCCCGGAAGGCTTCAGTACAAGGGCTATGGAAACACCTCACCAATCGGTGACAATATTACATCGGAAGGAAGGAGGATGAACCGGCGGACCGAGGTAAAAATAATTGCCAGGAAGAATGAAAAACGGTGAGCCACCCTTATGAAGGGCCCGCCGTGCTGTTTACCATTTTATCTTTTTCAGGATTTTTACGGCATTCCTGCTGTACACACTGCCGGATTCCTTTATGGCTTTCAACGTACTTACAGCCTTGTCCTTTTCGGATGTCTTCAGAAAACACAATGCCAGGTACCATTGGGCATCTTCAAAGAAAAGATTATCCCTGTCGTCCATAACTTTTGTAAAGGATGATTTTGCCTCGGAATATTTTTCTTCTTCGAATTTCGATACTCCCGTCATCAGAACCGACTCAATATACCTGGGATCGCTGCTGAGGACCCTGCTGAAATAATACGCTGCATTGTGATAATCCTTTACATTGAAATATTCAATTGCCGTAAGATAATCAGTATTGCCGGCATTATCCGCAGATCGCAGGGGAGTCGTAATGTCATAAAACTTGTAGTAATGATCAAAGACCTCATCCGTGGTCATTGTCCTGTTGTTAAGGAATGCAAGCGTGCCAAAGAGTACCAGACCCGCAAATACCGCTGCCCTGGTAAGGACCTTGTGCCTGTGTCCTTTTTTGGATGGTGTTTGTTCAGCTTTTCTTGATGCAATTGCCGTCAGTTTGTTTCTGAGCTGCAAAACATCATGATTCTTAAGGGTTGTGTTTGTGAGCTGCCTCAGAGCAATTTCGTCACGCAGTTTTTCATTCCTGCCAAGCTCATTGCGAAACCACTCTTCTTCGGCTTCATTCATTTCTCCCGCAAGAAACCGCTCAATGAAGTAAGAAAAATCAATAGTTTTCATGGATATATATTTATATTTCAAATTCTTTAAAAAACTCATCAATCAACATGCCAGAGAATTTTTATAGCGCTGCCTTAATATGTATATACACATACCCTGCCTCGGGCAGGAATTGTTTATCCCGCTTGCCGGAAAATTAAAACAACAATATAAAAAAACCTGTACCTGCCAGCAGGTATATATTTATTTTTTAATCTCAGATCTTGATAGGAGGGGATGGAGGTAAAATTATTGGTTCACCTTTAACTTTGTCCCCACCTCTTATATTGAACATTTCATCAATTGTGAGTTCATAACCTGCAAAAATTTCTCTGGTTGTGGAAGAATTAGAATTTTTCATTTTTTTTTTTGTTTTATTTGTTACTTGATTTTTTCAGAAATTAATTATTGTTCATTCTGCAAATACATGTCATTTGAACCCTTTTTGTGACATTAAATTGTGAAAAAAAATTGCAGAATTTTTTAAAACACACGGATACAGTGTTTTAGAAATTCAGGTTTATGCTCGTTTTTTGTTAATGGTTCAAAAATAGAAGGTATTTTTGAAAATCGAAGTCAATAATTATAAACCAGGATTGAAAGTGCCCCGAAAGTCAGTTAAACACTATTCAAAGGTCAGATTTCTAATTCTTGCAGGAATCCTCTATTTCAGCGCGGCAAAATATTCCCTCAGTTCCCCGGATGCTTTCTCGGAACCCGGGATTCTTCCCCTTATCGAACATCTGAGCAACACAGGTTCCGGCTCCCTCGACAGAATCAGCCACAGAATACAATATTTCAGTTCAGGAAAAGATATTGCGGGCCTGTTGTCACTGGCAGACAGCCTGGAAAAGTTAATCAAGGGGAACCATTCTGATCAGATTGTACAGGCAGAGCTTTTCTATTATGCCGGCGTGTGTAATTTGCTGTCATCCCGGTATGAAAATGCTACTTCCCACCTGCTGGAATCAGTCCGGCTGAAAGACAGTCTGAATATTGCAGACGATCAGTATCTTAAGGCTCTTTTCAATCTTGGCGTGGCACATAATTATCTGGGAAACTATTCAATGGTCAGAAGATATCTGACCCGGTACATAGAAATGTCCGGCAAATACTATGGTGAGGAAAGCCCGGAAGTCGCTTCAGCCTATGCAACACTTATCGGGGCTTCGATTCTGAATAATGACTATAAGAATTTCATTGAATACACTGACAGGGCACTGGGAATACTGAAAGCTTTTCAGCAGAGGGACCTCTGCGATTTATACAGCAGTATCGGAGCAGGATACGCGAGAATGGGAGATTGCGCAAAAGCCAGGATCTATTTTGAACATTCAGAATCGGTGTGGGAAAAGAATCATATGGAAATGGATCAGAATTATATTACACTGATCAACAGCATGGCCATAAATTACGGATATCTCGGCATGACCGATAAGGAGGACGAATATTTCAGAAAGGGCATAGAGCTGGCGGTAAAGGATAATTCCTTTCATTCATTCAATCTGATCCATACCTATGCCCTTGCCCAGGCAAATGCCGGCAATGTCAGAAGAGGTGAATCGCTTCTGACGGAATTGCTGGAAAGATCGGGCAGCTATTATGGCACGGACTCAAGATATTATATAGAAGCATTAAAGAACTATGCCACTTTTCTGCTTAACTACAGGAATGATGCTGAGGCTGCAATAAAATACTTTTCCGTCTGTAATGACTATCTTGAACGGCATCCCCAGGATGCCAATCTGAGAGATCCTGTCTATGAGGGATATGCCAGGGCCCTGCATTACAACGGCCGGAGCAGGGAAGCACTTGCAAAAATCCAGGAACTTCTTTTTTATGGCACGCAGGGAAAACAATCATTCGATTCACTCGCGAATCCGGAAATTGATTCTGTACAGTCCGACAGAAGATATATAAGGATACTCCGTTCAAAGTATGAGATTCTGACGGATATTTTTGCCGAAACACAGGATATTGGCATACTCAGGGCGGCAGCTGCCACTTCCCGTTATATCATTGAGGCTATTGACAAGATCAGGCTGAACATCAGCGAGGAGGAAAGCAGGATTGTTCTGGGTGACCATTACAGAAAATCCTATCTGATGGCTATAAGGGATTCCGAGCTTTGTTACAGACTGAGCTCAGACCCTTCCTATCTTGAAAAAACCTTTCAGATTGCAGAAAAAAGCAAGGTGGCAGGCCTGCTGGCAACAACCCGTGAACTGAATGCCATACAGCTGCATATCCCTCCTGAAATAGCTGATTATGAACAGTCTCTTCAGCGGAAAATAGGAATGCTTAATTCGAAGATCTCCCTGGAAAAAGGAAAAGTAAAACCAAACAAACAGTTTCTTGCCGAATGGAATGAAAAGATACTGGTAGCTATCCGGGCACGCGACTCGCTGATACTTACCTTTGAGAAATACTATCCCGAGTATTTTGCACTCAAATACAATACTGTCGCCCCTTTAATGACTGAAATACCGGCAATAGTCGGAAAAAAAATCAACTATATCAGTTACATTGTTTCAGATTCCCTGCTTTACATCTTTGTTGTCAACAAAAAACACAGGGAACTGGTTTCATGCAGAATCGATTCCATATTGTTCAAGACTCTCGGGAAATTCAGGGAACTGCTTTCAAATCCGGCTCTCGTCAAGGATGCCCGCAGTGCTTTTGTCAATTACCAGGAAACCGGTACCGACCTTTACAAAATGCTGATTGAGCCGGTGCGAAAGTATTTTATATCCCGGAATCTGCTGATATCTCCCGACAACTATCTGTCATACCTTCCATTCGAAACGATACTGGCCTCAAAATATGAGGGTGAAGGCATTCTTTACAGGAAGCTTGATTATCTGATGAATAATTTTGACATTTCATATGCCTATTCGGCAACATTAATGAAGGAGACCGGTACCAGAAGCATTTCAGGCAGGAACAGGCTGGCAGCTTTTGCACCCTTTTACGGAACAGATATAAATCTCGATTCACTGTTCTCGCAAAACCAGCAGGGAAGGGGTTTTCTGTATGATCTGCCCTATGCCCGCCAGGAAGCTGAATATGTTGCTTCCATTTTCCGGGGCAATCTTTTTCTGAATGAAAAGGCACGGGAATCGGTTTTTAAAAAGGAAGCCCTGAACTTCAATATTGTTCATCTGGCAATGCATACCCTGCTAAATGATCAGCATCCAATGAATTCGGCAATGATATTTTCGCAGATGAAAGACGATCCGGAAGATGGCCTGCTCTATACTTCGGAAGTTTACGGAATACCGCTCAGGGCTAAAATGGTGGTACTGAGTTCCTGCAATACGGGAACCGGTATTTTGTCATCAGGTGAAGGCATTCTCAGCCTGGCCAGGGGATTTCTTTACTCCGGAAGCCGCTCAGTGGTAATGTCAATGTGGGAAATTGAGGATAAATCAGGAACGGAAATAGTAAGCAGGTTCTATGAAAATCTTAAAAAAGGCCATACAAAAAGCAACTCCCTGAGAAAATCAAGGGCTGATTATCTGAGAAATGCCACCCAGCTCAAATCTCATCCATATTTCTGGGCCACACTGATAGTGTACGGGGATAATTCACCCATATACCCACCTGTCAGGTTAATGGCTGTAATCCTTTTCGTGCTGGCATTGCCCGCAGCCGCATTGGTTTATTACTTACGGAAACGCAAGTATTCCTGATATTCGGAATCCGCCCTTACCAGGTCGAGAAGTGCTTCCTTGCACAGGTATTTCTTTCTCCGTGCATATACCTCACTCTTCAGATGCATTTTCTCAGTAATCTCCTGGTAGCTGTAACCGTCGGAATATAATGTCAGTATGGTCTGACAATCCGGTTTCAGTTTATAGAATGCCCTGCTCATTATCCTTTCAAATATCAGATCTTCATTTTCTTCTGCGTCTGATTCATCTGCCATGTCAAAACGGGGTGAAATTCCGGTCATCCTGTTCTTCTGCCTGAGACTGGCATTCCAGAGATTGCGTGCTATTCCAAAAAAGTAGGCTTTCAGATCGGAGGACAATTCAAGGGAATCAGCAGTAATCTGTCTGTACAGAATAATGATGGTATCCTGAAACACATCAGGAACATCATCAGGTGAACCGCTGTTTTTTATTATGTGATTTTCTACAGTCTGATAATAATTATCATAAATCCACTCAAGAATATTATCATCCTGAGCCTTAATGCCTGCAATGATCTTTGAATCTGTTATTTTCTTAAACAATTCTGGTCAATCTGAGCTGAGAAACAAATATACTATTTAGTTTGCGTAAAAAAATTATTAAAATAATTACATTGCACAATAATTTACCGGATCTCTTTCAGGGTAAATATTAAATAATTTAAACCGATAATATCTTTTTCCGGCAAGAATGTCATTTCCTTTTGTAAGACAGCCAGATGCAATGGATTGTGGTCCTGCCTGCCTTAAAATGGTAGCATCTTATTACAAGAAAAACTTCAATCTGGAATCCATACGGCGAAAATGTTACATAACCCGGGAAGGAGTTTCTTTTCTTGGTTTGTCAGAAGCAGCAAACAGTCTGGGATTCAGAACTATCGGAGTAAAGATCCCCTTCGATCTGTTGCTTGAAAAGGTACCGCTGCCCTGCATAGTGCACTGGAGGCAGAAACACTTTGTTGTCGTTTACAGGATCCGGAAGAACAAGATTATGATAGCTGATCCGGCTGTAGGCCTTCTTTCCCTCAGCAGGGATGAATTTGTAAAAAAATGGGCAAGTACAGTGGAAGATGGCAAGCCTGCCGGACTGGTACTGATACTGGAGCCTACGCCTGCACTTCTGGAGAAAGAAAATGAGCCTGAACCCGTTCATGGCTTCAGGTTCCTTGCAAGGTATTTTAAGCTGTATAAAAAATATTTCGGCCAGCTGATGCTGGGACTGCTTGTCGGCAGCCTGATTCAGCTTATTATTCCCTTCCTCACGCAGGCAATAATTGATACCGGGCTCAATAACAACGACCTGGGATTTATCTATCTGATACTGTTCGCGCAACTGGCTCTTGTAATCGGACGTATGTCGGTTGAATTCATCAGGGGCTGGCTGCTGCTTCACATAGGAGCCCGGGTAAATGTTTCAATAATTTCCGGTTTTCTCCGGAAACTGATGTCCCTGCCCATAGCATTCTTTGATACCAAGCTTACAGGAGATATTCTTCAGAGGATCGATGACAACAACAGGATTGAAAATTTTCTTACTTCAACAAGCCTGAGCATCATGTTCTCCTTTTTCAACATCATTGTCTTCAGTATCGTTCTTGCTGTTTACAGCCTGAAAATACTTGCACTTTTCCTGGCAGGATCGGTATTGTACGTGCTCTGGGTATCTGCATTTATGAAATCAAGAGCCAGGCTTGATCATGAGCGATTCCGAGAAATGTCAGTTGCAAACAGCAAACTCATTAATATTGTGAACGGGATGCAGGAGATAAAGCTTACCCAGAGTGAATCCCTGA
This sequence comes from Bacteroidota bacterium, assembly GCA_029547705.1. Taxonomy (GTDB): domain Bacteria; phylum Bacteroidota; class Bacteroidia; order Bacteroidales; family VadinHA17; genus LD21. Next base: position 176,235 of record JAKPOU010000035.1, read on the forward strand.
AACGCTGGGACTGGGAAAACCTGCAGGCTTCTCTGTTCAGCCTTAAATCAAAAGGACTGGGTCTTCTTCAGTATCAGACTGCAGGAGGCACTTTTCTCAATGAGATAACAAATCTGCTGATCACAGTCATTTCTGCAACTGCGGTTCTGAAAGGTGATATGACTCTTGGTATGATGCTGGCTGTCCAGTTTATCATTGGCCAGCTCAATGTGCCCCTGAATCAGATTATCGGTTTCTTCCGCACGACACAGGATGCGGGCATGAGCCTGAACAGGCTTGCCGAAGTTCACGGAATGGAAGAAGAGGAAGCAGATCCGGATTCAAAGATTATGCGGCTTCCTGAAAAGAAAGATCTAATAATCAGTAATCTGTCATTTCAGTATGAGGGACCGCATTCACCCTTTGTTTTAAAGGATATCGACCTGATAATCGAAGAAAATAAAACCACAGCCGTTGTGGGAACCAGTGGCAGCGGCAAAACAACCCTTCTCAAGCTGATACTTGGATTTTACCAGCCGGTAATGGGGGAGATCCTGGTGGGTGACACCAGGCTTAAGAATCTTAGCCTGAGGCTTTGGAGGGAAAAAACAGGGGCGGTAATGCAGGATGGTTTCATTTTTCCTGAAACCATCGCATCAAATATTTCCCCGGGAAATTCTGAAATTGATGATGAAAGGCTTTTCAGGGCAGTTGAAATGGCAAATATCAGGGAATTCATTGAATCACTGCCATTGGGCTACAATACGAAAATAGGGGCAAACGGACATGGCCTGAGTGAAGGGCAGAGGCAGAGAATTCTTATTGCCCGCGTTCTGTATAAGGATCCGGATATCCTGATATTCGATGAGGCAACCAACTCTCTTGATGCCAATAATGAAAAAGCCATTGTGGAAAACCTTGCCGGGTACTTCAGCAGAAAAACTGTGGTAATCGTTGCACACAGGCTGAGCACTGTGCGGAATGCCGATAAAATTGTTGTTATGGACAAGGGAAGGATTGTGGAAACAGGAAATCACAATTCGCTTATTGAACAGAAGGGAACTTATTTCAACCTTATTAAAAACCAGCTTGAGCTTGGCAACTGATTTGACAAAATGAAAATGAATAAAACGGAAATACTGCATTCCGAACCGGTCCGGGAAATTATTTCAGATCCGCCCGGAAAGCTCGCCAGATGGGGAACAGCTGCAATCTCTGCGGTAATTCTGATTATCCTTTTTTTTGCGTGGATTATCCGCTATCCGAATGTGGTGCCTTCGCCTGTTCAGATCACCACGGAAAACCCTCCGGTTACCCTTGTGTCCAAAATAAGCGGACGGATTCTGAACTGGTACGTCAGCGATGGTGAGACCGTCCGTGAAGGACGGCTCCTCGCCGTGATGGAAACAGCTGCATCAATTGACCAGGTGAGGAAACTGAAAGAATGCACCGGGGAAATCGAAGATCCCGGATCAGTATCAGCCGGATCCCTTCCGTCATTTTCTGAACTCGGGGAAATACAGGAATACTGGGGTGCTTTTCTGAAAAACCTGTCCGATTATGAAAACTATGTTAAAAATGATTTCTACGGATATAAGATATCGTCGGTTATCAGGGAAACGGCAGTACTGGAGGAATACATCAGGAGAGTAAAGGAAAAGGAGAAGTTTTATTCGGAAAATCAGCGTATTGAAGCAAAAAAGTTTACCAGGGATTCATCACTTTTTGCGGGAGCGGTGTTTTCCGAAAGCGAATTTGATATTTCACGCCAGACCTTCAACAAAATCAATATTGAACTGCAGGACGTCAGGCTTGATCATGCAGCCAAAACCCTTGAACTGGCACAGAAGAATCAGGAGTTGCAGGATTACAGGATAAAAAGGACAGAAGAACGGGAAAGATTACTGGCAGCCCTTACAGAATCCCTCAATAATCTCAGGGCACAGATAAGAATATGGGAAAATACTTATCTTATCATTTCTCCCATTGACGGTATTGTAACTTTTACAAGGTTCTGGAAGCAGAATCAGATGGTGGCCAGGGATGAACCTGTCTTAACCGTTGTTCCCCTTGTCCCGGGTAACTATATCGGAAGAATGGACCTTAAAATGCACAGATCGGGGAAAGTCAGGACGGGTCAGGCAGTAAACATCAAGCTTGCCGGCTATCCCTACCTTGAATACGGAATGGTACGCGGGATTGTGGAGTCCAAATCACTTGTCCCGGCCGGAGATGCCTACATAATAGAGATAATCCTGCCTGAAGGACTGAAGACTCTTTATGGCCGGGAACTTGAATTTACCCAGAACATGCAGGGGACCGCCGAAATAATGACCGACAGCCTGAGACTCCTGCAGAAAGTGGTCAATCCCTTCAGGCATCTTGCCGCAAAAAACAGGCTTTAAAACATGTTACTTTCCTGAATAAGGCTCATAATCATCTGTTATGGCTTCGGAAGAAGATGATTTTCCGCTGCCTTTCCCTTGTCCGTTTCCCTTCTCTCCCTGCTTATGCCTGACATGCTTCTGAAAGATACTGAAACCGGCAAGTAACAGTAATCCAACAATCAGTATAATTCTTGTGGTGCTCATGATAAATTATTGCTTATACAAATTTATTATCATTCATGGCATTTTGAAAAAATCCGGATTGCATTTTTTAAAAAGATGATTTCAGAAACAGAAACGGATAGGAAAATAACTCTTTCACACCATGACGGATGTAATTGGCAGATTGTCATATTAATTTCTCCTGGCCTTTGAGTTTAACAAATATTTCAATATTTTCGTAGCTTAAATTATCCATGATAGCTTGCATGGTTGAGATTTCCAATAGGGACCTGAAATTAGAAAGGACTTGCTATGATAATAGATAAAGATCCGGATGACTCTGTTCGTGATGAACAATCCGGGGCACCTGAAAACGCTGCCGGAACTGAGAGAAATAGAAATACTGAAGAATTACCGGAAGCCAGTATTACAGATCAGCAGAAAGAACAGCCGGGAGAAGAAAAGTCAGCAGATGAACATTCGGAAGCGGAACTTCCGGAAGGGGACCAGACTGAGAGGGAAGGCGGGGTTCCTGTAAAAAGAAGGAGGAAAACGGTACAGGAGTCTGAAAGGGATTCCGGAATCGAGGAATACGAGAGCGGGATTGAAAATCTTGATGATATTGAACTGCCTCCGGTTGATTATTCCGGTTTCTCGAAGAATGATCTGGTAGAGACACTGGCTCTTCTGATCGAGAACAGGCCCCCGTCAGAGATCCGCAGCGATGTGGACAGGATAAAGGTCTATTTCTATAAAAAGCTGAAGCAGGAAGCTGAAGAAAGAAAAAGCAAATTCCTGGAAGGCGGCGGTACTCTCGAGGATTACCGGTCATGGGTCGATCCGCTTGAAGCACAGGTTAAACATCTGCTTGATAAGTACAGGCAGAAAAAAACTGACTTCAACAGAATACAGGAAGCTGAAAAATATGAGAACCTCAAGAAGAAATATGAGATAATCGACAAGATAAAGGAACTTGTCAACCGTGAGGAATCAATAAATAAAACCTTCAATGAATTCAGGTCACTCCAGAATGAGTGGCATTCGGTAGGCGTGGTACCCCAGAACGCACTGAAGCATCTCTGGGAGAATTACCATCATCACGTGGAAATTTTTTATGATTATATTAAAATCAATAAAGAGTTACGTGACCTTGATCTGAAAAAGAATCTCGAAGCCAAGGTGCTGTTATGTGAAAAGGCCGAAGAACTTCTCCTTGAGCCAAATCCGGTAAATGCCTTCCGGATCCTGCAGGAATACCATAATCACTGGCGTGAAATAGGGCCTGTACCCGTTGAATCGAAAAATGAAATATGGGAACGCTTCAGGGAAGCAACATCACAGATAAACAAGAGGCATCATGAATATTTCGAGAACCAGAAAGATGTTCAGCGCAGAAACCTGGAGGCAAAGATAGCCCTGTGTGAAGAAGTGGAGGAAATAAATCTTCTGGAAATCAAAAATTTCAAGGATTTTGACGAAAAGGCAGAAAAAATCATGGCGCTGCAGAAAATGTGGAGAACAATCGGCTTTGCGCCAAAAAAGCAAAACAATAAAGTATACCAGAGATTCCGGGATGCCTGTGACAGCTTTTTCGACAAAAAAAGGAATTTCTATGCCGATAACAGGGAAATACAGCAGAACAATCTCCAGCTTAAAATTGATCTGTGTCTCCAGGCCGAGTCATTGCAGGACAGTACCGACTGGAAAGGAACCACGGACGCACTGATAAAACTTCAGAAAAGCTGGAAGGAAATAGGCCCCGTTCCCAGGAAACAATCCGAAAAACTCTGGAAAAGATTCCGGAAAGCCTGCGATCACTTCTTTGACAGAAAAGCTGAATTTTTCAGTGATCTGGATACTTCATATGAAGATAATCTAAAGGCTAAACTTGTTCTGATCAGGGAACTTGAAGAGTTTGAGGCAGGAACCGACGTACAGGAAGCCTTCGACAGACTTAAGGACATCCAGCGCAGATGGACCGAAATAGGATTTGTTCCCTTCAACAGGAAGGAGGAGATTACAAACAAGTATCGTATTGCACTGAACAAAGAATTTGACCGGCTGAAAATAGGAGATGAGGATAAAAACATTCTCAAGTTCAGATCCAGACTGGAAAACCTTAAAACAAACCCCAAGGCATCTAGAAAAATCAGAAATGAGCGGGATAAGTTTTTCACAAAAATAAAGCAGCTGGAAAATGATATTGTGCTCTGGGAAAACAATATCGGCTTTTTTACCAAATCACCCAATGCCGATACCATGATTCGCGAGGTAAGGGGAAAGATTGAAAATGCAAAAAAGATGATCAAGATCCTGGAGGAAAAAGTCAAAATGATTGACCAGTCAGGAATTGATGATTATAACCGCTAGTGCTGCCCTTAAACAGAAACATTTTTTATTGCTTTGACAGATGTTAGGGATATATTTGTGCCGGCAAAATGACAGGCTCACATATTTGTGCAGACCACTGTATAAAAAGAAGGACTGGGGTTTTATGAGGGAAGAAAATAATATTAACAGCTAGAATGGACAAGAATACAATAACAGGACTGATACTGATCTTCCTGATCTTCATCGGTTTCAGTATTTACAATAACAGCAGGCTTAATAAGGAATTTGAAAAAGCACTGACTGCAGCGGAAGCTGAATATGACAAGGGTAATTTCGAACGGGCCAGGACTGAATATGTCAATGCACTCCGGTTTAAACCCAATCATCCGGATGTTCTGGAAAGGATCAGTGAACTGAACCAGAAACTGGGCACAATTCCCGGAGTTACCGAAATTCCTGCTGACAGTGCAGTTGCTGAACCTGAAGCCGTAAGACCGACAGACAGGAGCGTAACACCCGCGGATGATCCCGGGCAATACGGTGTGTTTGCCGCATCAGCTCTTGGCGAAGATGAATATATAACACTCGAAAACGACAAGATAGACCTCAGAATCTCACTTAAGGGAGGCCGGGTCTATTCCGCACGGGTGAAGGATTTTACAACACACGATGACAAGCCTCTCATTCTCTTCTCAGGTGATTCAACCGTATTCGGATTCAACTTTTTCACCTCAGACAACAAGGCAGTACAGACAAATAATCTGTATTTCACCCCGCTTTCCGAAAACAGACACTATTTTGTTGAATCGGAACCGCTTAGCGTAGTCCTCAGGCTGGTTGCAGACGATGAAAGATATATCGAATACAGGTATACCCTCGCTCCGGGGAAGAACAGTGTCGATTACGATATTACCTTTAAAAACATGCACGGTATTCTTCCTGAAAACCAGAATAATATTGAACTTGACTGGAGAATGTACATTCCCCAGCAGGAAAAAGGAAGGCAGAATGAGGATATGTATTCCACCATCAGGTATAAATACTATCAGGACGATGTTGACGGATTGAGGCTGAGATCAAACAAGGAAGTGGAAAAGGTTGACATCACCACCAGGCTAAGCTGGGTGGCATACGTTGATCAGTTTTTCTCCTCGGTCCTCATTACGGATAATTATTTCCTGAGCGCTTCCATTACATCTGCAAAAACTCTCACGTCAGAAAAATATATCCGTTACTATACCTCTGAACTGGGAGTCCCCCTTGAAAACGGCCCGGAAACAAACCTCGCCCTGAAATTCTACTATGGTCCGAATCATATCTCGACACTGCGGAAAGAAGGCTATGATATGGACAAGATAATTTTTGTCGGAAAGAACATTGTCGGTTGGATCAACAGGTTTATCATTATACCTGTATTTAACTGGCTTGAGCGGTATATCAGCAGTTATGGCATCATCATCCTTATTCTTACAATACTCATAAAAGTAATTCTTTTCCCGCTGACCTTCAAATCCTACCAGTCAACTGCCAAAATGAAGGTCCTTAAGCCACTGGTGGATGAACTGGCAAAAAAATATCCCAAACAGGAAGATGCAATGAAGAAGCAGCAGGCAACCATGGATCTCTATAAGAGAGCAGGTGTGAATCCCATGGGCGGCTGCCTGCCCATGCTCCTGCAGTTTCCCATATTGTTTGCAATGTTCAGATTCTTTCCGGTTTCCATTGAACTGAGACAGGAATCCTTCCTCTGGGCAACAGACCTTTCCACATATGATTCCATTCTCAACCTGCCCTTTAAAATTCCCTGGTATGGTGACCATGTGAGCCTGTGGACCCTGCTCATGACAATATCGTCCATTGTTACAACCAGAATGTCGGGGACCACCTCAGGCCAGGATCAGCCGGGAATGAAGGTAATGATGTACATGATGCCCGTTATGTTCCTGTTCATTTTCAATAATTTCTCATCCGGACTGACTTATTATTATTTTCTTGCCAATATGATAACATGGTTGCAGAATGTTCTGTCAAAAAGATTTATTGACGCTGACAAGGTATTGGCCACACTGGAAGAAAACAGGAAGAAACCCCTGCCGAAATCTAAATGGCAGCAGAGGCTTGAACAGGCTGCAAAACAGAGAGGATATAAGCCGCCTAAAAGATAAGGTGCTGGTTCGCTGAAGATGACTGTTAACCTGAGGAGTTTGACATGAATATTTTAAGGAAAATTTAAAAAAACAGCGAAAAATTCATTATTTTTATAACTGTCTTCCAAAAAAGGCCTAAATTTATTTTTCACCACAGTTTAGAGGAATGAAAAAATTTAAAAATAAAGATCTTGCTGCCAGATTGGGTGTTTCTGGTACCCTGGTGTCACTGGTGCTGAACAATAAGGCCGATCAGCACGGAATCCGAAAAGAGACACAGGAGAAAGTATGGGCAATGGCCAGACAGATGGGCTATTTCAGTTCACATGAGGAAAAGGGGCAGATAACGCCGCATGACGAAAAACCGGGAATAATAGGAATGATAGTTCCTTCATCAGGAAATTCCTTTGTTCAGAGCATCACGCCATATCTGCAGAAATCATTCCACAGCATCGGACTGGGATTCTCAATAATAACAAAAGACCCCGATGATCAGCGTTATGACAGAATGATCGGCGCTTTCAGAAAATTTTTCAGTGGTCTTATCCTGATGGGTGAAACTGCCGATGATCAGACCATAAGAACTCTGAGAACAGCATCCTGCCCTTTTATCCTTCTTGAAAAAAGCATTAAAACAGGAAGGCTCAGCACCGTGAATACAGATACGGCTGCGGGTATCCAGCTTGTGGCAGACCATGTAAATAAACTCGGATACAAGAATATCATTATTGCAACCGATAAAAAATCGGCAAAGCATGATACTGATGCTATCAACCAGCTGATCTCCGCACTTACGGAAAAAGGCCGGCAGGTAAACAAACCTGTGGTAGTGGAGTTCGAAGCTTCCCTTACTGATAATGAATATTATTTCAATCAGATAGAACAGTTTCTCCGGCCTCCCTTCAGGGCCGATATCATTCTCGTGATGCATGCAGAACTTGTGTATCCGGTCATGTCAATGCTGCGGCATAAAAAGCTGCGCGTTCCTCAGGATATCGCACTGATATCGATGGAAGACGGACCGGGATTCGATCTTATGTTCACTCCGGTAACCTGTCTTAAAAAACCTGTTTCAGGCCTTGCATTGAAAGCAGCAAATATGATCTGGTCGGAAATAAAAAATGCAGGCAAGGGTAAATTCAAAAGACAGGTAAATCTGCCGCCCAGCCTTGAAATGAGAAATTCCTGCGGAACACTGTAACAGCTGTTTATCAGAGTAATGGTTTCCGTACTCCTCCTGGAGGATGCCCTCAGACAGACTCTTCACTCAAAAATCCACATCCTGTCATATATGACATAAAAAGTCATATATTTGTCTGATTCTGGTTTTGCAGCATCTGACAAATGCTGCAATGAAAAGGGAATGCGGTGAGAAACCGCGACAGTACCCGCTGCTGTGATGCCCGATCGTTCCTGCGATAATGGTCCTGCGATACCCTGCCACTGTTCCGACAGACGGAATGGGAAGGCTTCGCCGGACCGGGACAAGTCAGAAGACCTGCCGGATACCACTATTCAATGCTTTCGGGAAGAAAAGCTCAGAGTTTAATTCTTCTGATTCACCAATTGATCTCCTGTAAACACTGAATGATGGCCGGCCGCTGTGATGTATGAAACGGAATCGGACCGAATTGAATTGATGTGATTTATATTGAGTTGAATTGTATTGTATTGTATTGTATTGTGATTGTATTGTCAGGAATAAGTAAAAGTGCAGAGATATAAGTTGTTATACCTGTTTTTGTCTGTTTCCTTCCTGCTGATGATTTTCTCTTCCTGCAGTAGAGACCGGAAAAGGGAAAAAATACAGAAAAACACCGGGGGAAATATAAGCCATGCCGAACGCTTTGACCTGCATGCTACCGATAGCTGTACCATCCTCAGAATTACAGATCCCTGGCAGGGTGCGGGCAATGTGATTCATGAATATTACCTGGTAAGGGATACGGGCAGAATGGAAATTAAAGCCGGTACTTCAAAAATAATAAGTGTCCCGGTAAGGAGGATAATCTGCATGTCAACCACTCATATTGCAATGATCCGGGCACTGGGCTGCCAGAATTCCATTGTCGGGGTTTCAGGAGCCGGTTTTGTTTTTGACAGCGACATCAGTAACAGGATAAGCCGGGGACTTGTAAGCGATATAGGTTATGATTCAGGACTTAATACGGAACTTATTGTTAAATCCTCGCCTGATCTTGTTATGATATACGGAATAGGAAGCGAATCTGCCGGATATACGGCCAAATTCGCCGAACTGGGCCTTAACGTAATGTATAATGCTGATTATCTTGAAACTGACCCCCTGGGGAAAGCAGAATGGATAAAGGTTTTTGGTGCACTGTACTGTTGTGAAGACCTTGCTGATTCGCTGTTCAGGGAAATCCGGGACTCATATCTGGAAATCAGGGAGCTTATGGCCGGAAAAGTGCCGAAACCGGTAATAATGCTGGGAATGCCTTTCCGCGATACCTGGTATGTGTCGCCTGGTAATTCGTACATCAGCAAACTTATAGATGACGCAGGCGGCAGATATTTATGGAAAGAGACAGAATCTGCGCAGTCAATGCCCTACAGTCTGGAAACGGTGTATGCTGCCGCAATGAAGGCTGATATCTGGCTCAATACCGGAAGTGCTTCCTCCAAAGCTGAAATAACTGCTCTTGATAAACGGCTGGGATCAATGCCTCCGTTTATTAACAACAGGATATATAATAACAATAAAAGACTGAATCTTACAGGCGGAAATGATTACTGGGAAAGCGGAGCGATTAATCCTCACCTTGTTCTCAGGGATATTGCCTCAATAATTCATCCGGAAATTTTTTCCGGTTATGAGATGGTTTATTACAGGAAAATTGAATGACTGACGGAAAAAATATTACCGGGCATATCAGCCATACCTTTTCGCCTTCAGTGCTTCCGGTGCAGAAATTGATCTTCACGGGCTTTATTGTACTGCTTCTTATACTCTTTGGTCTTGACCTGTTTCTGGGATCAGTATCCATCAGGCCTGCTGACGTTATACGATCCTTAACCGGTACGGGCGATGAAACTGTTCAGACACTCATTCTGAAATTCAGGCTTCCGAAAGCCATTACTGCTGTTCTTGCAGGCATTGCCCTGTCACTGAGCGGACTACAGATGCAGACCGTTTTCAGGAATCCCATGGCCGGCCCTTATGTTCTTGGTGTAAGTTCAGGTGCCGGACTTGGCGTTGCGCTTGTTATCCTGGGCTTTTCTTCAGGCATGGGCCCGGCATCAGTTACTGCAGGCGGGAGCTGGCTGCTGGTTTCCGCAGCATGGACCGGTGCAGGGGCAGTCATGATCCTGATGCTGTTCATATCAGCCAGGGTGCGAAGCATAATGACCGTACTTATCATTGGTATGATGCTGGCAAGCGGTATCTCCGCCATTGTCAGTATTCTTCAGTATTTCAGCGATGAGAGCATGCTGAAGGCCTATGTGGTCTGGACAATGGGCAGTCTGGGCAACCTTTCCTCAGAACAGCTTAAGGTATTGGCTGTTTCTGTTGCAGCCGGTGTGATCCTGAGCATGGCATCCGTAAAAATGCTCAATGCACTGCTGATAGGGGAGAATTATGCATCGAGTGCCGGTCTTAATGTAACTGCTGCACGCATAATTATTTTTGCGGGCACAAGTATTCTGTCAGGAAGCGTGACAGCATTCTGCGGTCCGATAGCATTCATAGGAATTGCAGTTCCCCACATCGTCAGGAATATGCTCAGAACATCGGATCACCGCCTTCTTGTGCCGGGCACCGTTTTTGCCGGAGCCACCGTCATGCTCATCAGCGATATCCTTTCACAGCTGCCGGGATCAGAAAAGATTCTGCCGGTGAACTCCGTTACCTCCCTGATAGGTATTCCGGTGGTAATCTGGATTATATTGAGGAAAAACATAAGTTCCGAACTATTCTGATGAAACAGCAGACTGAAGAAATATTGACTGTAAACTCTCTGATAATTGGTTACCGTTATGGCAGGAAGAAAATACCCGTATTGCCGCCACTCGGTGCTTCGGCAGGGAAAGGGGAACTGACTGCGGTTCTTGGCAGGAATGGTATCGGGAAAAGTACGCTTCTCAGAACAATTACCGGCCTGCAGAAAAATATAGGAGGTTCAGTGCTTATACGGGATGAAGATACCAGCCACTATTCCAGGTTGAAATTTGCCAGGACTGTCGGATACATTTCAACAGAGATAGTAAAGGTGAGCCATATGAGGGTATATGACCTGGTTGCACTGGGACGCTTTCCCTATACTGACTGGACCGGGAGAATTGACCGCACAGCTGATGAAATTATTAATGATTCTATAAAAAAGGCAGGACTGGCAGGCTTTTCAGACAGGATCATTTCTGAACTGTCTGACGGTGAACGGCAGAGGGCGATGATAGCCAGGGCACTTGCCCAGAATACGGATATTCTCATAATGGATGAACCCCTTGCCTTTCTTGACATCTCGGGAAAGTTTGAAGTGCTCAGACTGATGAAGGAACTGACCGCTTCTGGCAAGACAATAGTATTTTCCACCCATGATTTTAATATTGCAGTCACTAATGCCGATAAAATCTGGCTGATAACAGATAAGGGGATAATTGAGGGCGCCCCGGAAGATCTGTGGCTGACAAATAATTATGAATGTCTCTTTGATTATGAGCATACGGGATTTAATCCTGAAGACGGAAGCTTCAGCTTCAGTACGGCATGCACATCAGATATATACCTGGAAGGCAGTGAGGGAAAAAAGAAAAACTGGACCGTTAAAGCCTTGAGAAGGAATGGTTTCAGAATCTCAGCCGATAAAACACAACCGTTTGTCAGGATGCTGGAAGGAGAGGAGGGATGGTCCCTGGTCCATGGTGACGAGGTCAGGAATTCGGGAAGCCTGTATGATCTGCTAAAATTACTCCGGCAGTACAATAATGTACCTACCTGAAATATTTTCTGTAATTATCAATGAATGAAGGTATATCATCAACCGACAGCTTCTTTGCTATAATCTTTTTGTTTTTGTCCAGTATATAAATCAAGGGTGTGGCCTGAACATTATAATAGTAATCAAAGTGTGTCTGCCGGTTGGGATCCCAGCCATTTATCCAGGTAAGTCCGTGTTTTTCTATATAATCAGCCCATTCCTGCCGGTTGCTTGTGGTACAGACCGAAAATATCTCAACCCCGTCATTTTTTGCTTTCTCATACCAAGCCTTCAGTTTTGGTGTTGCTTCATTGCAGTGGCCGCAGTTCGGCTCCCAGAAATATAAAACCGTAAATTCTTTTTCGATATCATGAAGGGCAACAAATATACCTTTGTATGAATCCATTACAAGATTCTGAGCTGTCATGCCCAACAAATTGTGTCTTAATAATTCCACCTGCCTGTGAAGGTCATTCCTGAATTCTTCCGTTATCCAGTCTGCCTTTCCTGAAAGATAAATATCATCGGCCAGCTTCACCAGAACAGCATCATGGCCCATGATCTCACTTTGCCTGAAATGATTGAACAGGAAAACCGAGAGGAATTGAAACATCTTCGGATTATTTCCGGTTTTTGGAAAAATCCTGTCTATTTCCTTGTTTATTGAATCAGGAGACTGGATAATGACATTTTTGAAAAAGACCTCCAGCCTTGCCTGAAGGATGGGGGTTCTCAGCAGTCTTTCATCCGTCAGGTCAATATTGTCGAAAAAATGATCCTTGTTATAGTTGTATCTGAGATACCATCTTACAGAATCAGGATTATTTGTTCCGGCCGGGATGCTGAATTCAGGAATCTCCAGGGGAATCATCGATTTTACAAGGACACCGAGGAAGTTTGAACTGTTTTTGCCGGCAACGGTTCTCAGGTATGCCTTCATCTCTGACTCGTACTCCCGTTGTTTTCCGGAGAGTATCCGCAGGGAGTCACTGTTGGCTTTGTTCTGCTGAAGCCTGTTTGCAATGCCCGATGCCTTTTGCTGCATCTGTGACCACTGTCTCTGGTAGTCAGTGAAAGCTGTATTGAGTGGCGAGCCGGAGAATTTCAGGGTCCTGAAGAAATCATTGTACAGGCATGACAGGGAAAAATGCTGGTTGTCAGTCATTAAAAATTCAAAATATTTCCTGCCCGGCAGCACAATCATGTAGATGCCTTCCGGCAGCTTTTCCTTACCTTTAAAAATTCCCTGTCCTTTCCCGTCAAGTTTCAAGGTATCCGACAGGTATTGCCTATCGCCGTAATGGTATGCCAGAAATATTGTTGAATCACTTATGTCAGAAATAGTTACACTGATCTCATAACCCGCTTTTTCCTGGGAATATGTATGGATTGATAAAAACAGTAGTACGGTGATCTGCAGAAATTTTCTCATCTGAAAACAAATAACTCAATTGAATGAACACAAAAATAAATCAATACAATCTCTTTGCCAAACAGGAACTCAGTCTAATTCAGAAATTAGTTGTAAATTTAGCAGGTTAATTCGAGGGTGGATATAATGACTATTTCTTTGCTCATTCCGGTTTGCGACTATGATATTGTTGCACTTGTTCATAGTATGAAGAGCTGTATCGGAAAAGTTCCCGAACTGATTGAGATAATCATCGGCGATGATGGTTCTTCACCGGAATACAAGAAAAAGTACAAACTGCTTAAAGGGGACGGGGTTGAAATTCTTGAATCACCGGTGAATATCGGCAGGGCTGCCATCAGAAACCGGCTTGCCCTGGCTGCAAAAGGTGATTATGTTCTGTTTATTGACGCCGATACCATGATGCCCGGAACAGCCGAAGACTATATCCGGAAATGGATACCGGCAATGAACGTTTCAAGGGTGACGTGCGGCGGGGTAATCTATCATAAATCCCCGCCGGGTGATCCGGACAAGATTCTCAGATGGAAATACGGAAGGAAGAATGACGGAATCAGGGCCTCTGAAAGAAACAAGCATCCGTATCATAAATTCTCAACATTCAATGTGCTGTTTGACCGTACAATATTTTCAAAGCTGAGGTTTAATGAAGATCTCAAACAGTACGGCCACGAAGATACACTTATGAGCTATCAGCTCCGCAAAGCGGGAATAAGTATCCTGCATATAGATAATGGTCTTATACATGAAGGACTGGAATCGAACCGGGAATTCCTTAACAAAACAAAACTGGGTATCGAGAATCTCAGCAAGCTCTATGACATTGTAACGGATAAAATGACCTTCTCCTCAACAGTCAGGGTCCTGCAGATCTACAGCATCCTGAAATGGTTCCGCCTTACCCTGATCCTGGCAGGGATTTATATCAGATACCGGGAAAGGATGGAATTGAGAATAGATTCGGCAAACCCTTCCCTGTGGCTGTTCAGATTTTATAAAGTATGCCTTTTCTGTACATACCGCGAAATTCATGGCAGAAGGAAAATATTGCCATCACTTAATATATAGCTCTATTGTTGAAGTATTTACATAGATTTTGTATATTTGTCATCATTAACTTAGTTATAAAGATATTCTGCAATCAATTCCTGACTGATGGCAAATCCTGAATTATCATGGCCTTTTAAAAAAATAAAACAGTGGAACGATGCTATCTGGCATACACCATTGTCGGAATTATCGCGAAGAAAAAGCTTCCTTATACGGCAGCTGAGAATTATTGTCCTGGCAGCACAGAATTCACTTAAAGACAAGGTGAGTCTCCGTGCTTCGGCACTCACTTTCTACACCCTCATTTCAATTATCCCTATTGTCGCCATAGGGCTTGCCATTGCAAAGGGATTCGGACTTGACCAGAATCTGGAAGCGATTATCAGAAATACAAAGGAATTTACTCTTTACAATGATATTCTGAATCCGTTGCTTGAAAATGCGAAGAACACCGTTCAGCGTACCAGGGGCGGATACCTTGCCGGAATCGGTGCCGTTATCCTGATCTGGTCAGTGGTATCCCTGCTTGGTCAGATCGAAACATCCTTCAATCATATCTGGCAGACATCCGTCAGCCGGCCCTGGCACAGAAAATTTACGGATTATCTTACTATTCTTCTGATAGCACCGATATTTATAATTCTGTCGAGCAGCATCTCAATCTTTATAATCACAAGCCTGTCGGAATACATGGACAGGGTTCCGATACTGGCATCATTCAAGTGGTTGGTCAGTTTCCTTATCAAGTCACTTCCTTATCTGCTGACATGGCTGATGCTGACACTTCTGTTCATAGTGATGCCCAATGTGAAAGTGCGCTTCGGACCTGCACTCATTTCCGGAATTATTGCCGGGACCTTTCTTAAGATACTTCAGTGGCTTTATCTTGACCTGCAGTTTAACATTACCAAGCTGAGTGCCATTTACGGCGGACTTGCAGCAATACCCCTGTTCCTGGTTTTCCTGGAAACCTGCTGGATAGTGATTCTGCTCGGCGCTGAGCTGTCCTTTGCAAATCAGAATGTTTCAAGATATGAATTTGAAGCGGAAGCTCTGAATATTAGCCATTATCAGAAGCGTACAATAATCCTCCTGGTAATGTATCTCATTATCAGGAGCTTTTACCTGGGAGAAAAACCTCTGACCTCTGAAGAGATAAGCCGGGAACTGAAAATTCCTGTCCGGCTGGCAAGGGACATACTGGAAGATCTGGAGGAAACCGGACTTGTATCCGTGATCCATGAACATGAAAACAAGGAAAGGTCATATCAGCCTGCCATGGATATCAACAAGCTGACTGTCAGTTTTGTGTTGTCACGAGTGGATAAAAGGGCAACTCAGGAAAAATATTTCATGAGGAGCAGGGAATATGAAAAAGTGACTCAGATACTTGATTCTTTTGATGCACTGGCTTCCGGTTCGGAATCAAATATTCTGATAAGGGATCTGTGATTAAAGCCCGGTGGTTTCCGGAGAAACAGACTTTATTCTTCCGCGCTTTTCCACATAATTTATGAATTCGTTGAATGAAGGCCATTTGTAGAACATGTAATGAGGAAAAGGCACAATTATCTGCCTGGTGTTCCCCATTTTATCCCAGTATTTTGTAACATTTTCAGTGGGAAATACTTTATCCGATTTGCTTGTTACCGCGAAATCCCAGCGGAAGCCCGGCTCCCTCTGTTCCATCACCCTGTTGTACAGCCACCTTAATTCCACATGGAATGAATCCAGCGTCCTGCCGGGAATCCTGTCGGAATTGAGATTAAATGTTCTCCTGTTTCCAAACATGCGGTAGTAGAATTTCTCAATGCTTTCTTCAGTGATATCGTCCAGGGCTTCTTCAAATGATCTGGGAGGGATCCCATAATTGTCATCAAGGGGAACGGGTGTACCGTTGACGGCTATCGTCACATCAGGCATAATACCGATGGAAGGAGACAGGTATTCCGCAGCCCAGACGCCAATGGACCATCCTATAAGGGTTATTTTTTTATAAGTTTTCATTTCAGGCAGTACCAGAGCCTGATCAGCAGAATAATTGTAGAAAAGAATGAAATCAAACTCATCGTTGCATAAGGGTTCAAACACATTCTCGTCCGTGCCCCATGCACCGTACATTACTACAAGACTATCGTTCTTTTCCCTTCTGCGTATATAGGTTTTCATTTTTTAACAGAAAAACATAAAGATAATTTATTTTCCGGGAATCAATTACTGAACAGGACTGGCAGTTGGGCAGGTACAAAAAAAATAAGAGGAGGAAGGGTGGTCGTGAACATCAGGGAGCGGGTTTTATTTATGAGATAATTCCCGTGTCTACTGTCTGATAAAAGGATGGAACCATGGTAAGCTGGCGCTATTCCTCAGGTTCCAGATGTGAAAGTCAATGTCTGCAATACAATCCTGTTGATTTTCACTCCCAACCCTTGCTCATCTCCTCTTATACCAATAGCATGAGCTTGGTAACAAATTAAAAAATAATAATTGACTTGACAAAGCATAAAAAATGACATTATGACGAAGGGCAGAATAATATTGACTAAATGAAGTATTATTTTGACAGAATTCCTGATGATGGTTTTCATAAATCCGGATTAATAATTTACCTGCCCGAATTGACCTGTTTGCCTCCTGGTTTTTCCCAGAAAGCAACTCTGAAAACAGGGGTATGCTTAATATATTACAGCAGATGGACAGACGGGAAAATCAAACTTGAGTGACAGATTAACTTGCTTCAATCGAAAAATTAAATAATTTTGCGGCGGAAAAGGGTTCCGTAGCTCAGCTGGATAGAGCAACAGCCTTCTAAGCTGTGGGTCGCGCGTTCGAATCGCGCCGGAATCACCAGGGTGCCTCTTTCCTGTCCGGCTTGCTGCAGAATTCAGGAAAGGAGATTATAATCTTTTGAAAGGGACAAACCGGACATAAGTGAGCCGTCTTTCCACAGGTTTTCCATTCTTTTTGGTTATCAGAATAAGTTCCTGAATTGCAGCCGGCGGCCCCACCGGAATAACCAGCCGGCCGTTTTCTGCAAGCTGGTCAATCAGGGGCTGGGGTATCTGGTCTGCTGCCGCAGTCACAACAATAATGTCGAAAGGTGCATGTTCCGGCCACCCCTGGTAACCATCCCCGTATTTGCCTGAAATATTTTCATATTTCATTTTTTTGAACCTGCCGGCAGATTCCGCGGCAAGTTCAGGAACAATTTCAATTGTATAGACTTCTTTCACCAGTTCTGCCAGAACCGCTGCCTGATATCCGGATCCTGTTCCGATTTCCAGAGCTTTCATGTTCCCCGACGGCCGTACTGCCTCTGTCATATATGCCACAATAAATGGCTGTGAAATGGTCTGTCCGTAACCTATAGGCAGGGGATAATCATTGTATGCTTCACTCTGATATTCATCCGGAACGAAAAGATGGCGGGGAACTTTACGCATTGCATCAAGTACCGCAGAATTAGTCACGCCCCTGTTCTGAATCTGGATTTTTACCATCCGGTTTCTGGCAGCCTCGAATTTATCAGATTGCTGTTCAACACAGGCTGCCATAATCAAAATCTGAATTAATATAAATATTTTCACAATGACCTCCTTTCCTGCAATATATTTAAATTTCATCAAATTACAAAGGGATGATTCGCCCCGTTCCGGCAGCTGAAGCAGGAATTTTCATTGAATTGTTCCTTTTACAAGGTAAATCCAAACAGCGACAGGAAACCATTTCCCAGAAACTGAACAAGTGACCATATGGGAAAAAGGTTCAGCCCGGAAACCAGCGACAGGACAATGAGACCCAGGAAGAAATAGCTTCCGTATTTATATAGTCCGTTGTAAAAGACAGGATATTTCCTGAAAAAGGAAAGGAGAAGATGTGATCCGTCAAGCGGGGGAACCGGGAGAAGATTAAAGATAAAGAGGCCCCAGTTGATATATATTGCGTAGATGAGAATTTCTGTAGTTATTGAATAATAGGCAATATTGAAAAGCCTGAAAACAATCACGAACAGAACAGAAAGCAGCATAGCAAAAAGAGCATTGGAAAGCGGTCCGGCAACAGCAATCTTAAGCGTGTCGGTCCGGGGATTGCGCAGATTCTGCTCATTGAATTCCACCGGTTTAGCCCAACCAAAACCGACAACAAGCAACATGATAAATCCCATGGGATCAATGTGCTTCAGGGGATTTAGAGAAACCCTGCCCTGATCTTTCGAAGTAGGGTCACCACACCTGTGGGCAACAAACGCATGACTGAACTCATGGACTGTAAGACCAAGAATAATCCCGGGCAGAAATTTAAGAGTCCTCAGAATATCAAATTTGTCCATTTAGTCTTTTGTTAACAGGCAGATAAAAATCATCCCTGGTCAGTCTGCATTTTTTGATCATTTCCAGAGCATATTCCGCACCCGAAAAATTCTCATCGGCATTATTTGTTCCAACAGTGAATTTCAGCCCTGCCTTTTTTGCCTTTTTAATAAAATCCGCAGAAGGAATCCTGTAGCGGTTATTTATCTCAATGGCTATATTGGCGGCTCTGGCAGCCTGTATCACCCTGTCCGTCCTTTCCGCTGTCCAGAATTCATTATAACGCCCCGCCATCTGTGCAGGCAGGAAAGTGGGATTTACATAAATATCAATCGGTTCCTCAAGAAGAATATTTACTGTTGTACTGACAAGATAATCCATAAATTCCTCTTCATCATCTATCCATGTCTCCTCTTTTAACCACAGCCTGTTCCTTCTCCCTTTTGCATCGGTGAAGGTCATGGCATCAGTGAAAACATAATCGAATTTATTTATGGATTCCCTGGAGAAAATATTTACCCACTCCCTTCCTTCAGCCTGCATTGCAGCATAAAACTGAGGATAATCCTTCATCATGGTAATCACAGAATCAATCTGACTGTCAGAATGAACAGGAAACTTCAGTCCGCAGTTAAATGCAATTCCGTAACTGATATTTTCCGCCTGTGATTTGGCAATGGCATCTTCCATGCCGAAATTTCCTTTCAGATGTATATGAAGATCCGTTACAGGGAATGGTTCATCCCTCCTGCAATGTGTTGATATTACAAAATATAACAAAAGGAGAAGGTATAATTTCCGGTTCATGAGAAGAGGTATTAATTATTTTCCGGCAATTTAATAAAATTTAAAAAAATGCTGTCCGGTTTGCTGCTATATCAGGACTTATTTGCACTTTCGTAGCTGTAATGAAGAATTCATAAATAATTAATCTGTAATCCATGGAAAAACTGTTTTCGGTATTCTCAGCAATTGTATTATTTTTTTCTGCTGGAATTTATGCGCAGGACAGGGAGGTTCCTGAGGTATATCTGCTGACCTGCGGTCCCGGAACTGAAACTTATTCACGCTGGGGTCACAGTGCACTCAGGATAGTTGACAGCATGGAAGGTACTGACAGGGTTTACAACTGGGGGGTTTTTGATTTCAATACTCCGGCTTTCGCGTGGAAATTTGCCAGGGGCAGACTTGAATACATGCTTGGCGTTTCAACTTATGAGCGTTTCATCCAGGAATATTTCCTGGAAGGAAGATGGGTACAGTCACAGAAAATAAATCTTGAACCTCGGGAAACGGCGGAACTGATGCATCTGATAGGTATAAATCTCAGGCCCGAAAACGTAAAATACCGCTATGACTTTTTTTATGATGATTGTTCCACACGTATCAGGGATCTGCTGGAAGAGGCGATAGGGGATAGCATGGTGTATCCTCCTGAAATTTTTGACGAGGCGCCTTCATTCCGCTTTCTGACCGGAAAATACCTTATGACAGCACCATGGCTGAAACTGGGAATAGACCTTCTTATGGGATCTCCCGGAAACAAGAAGGCATCAGTACGTGACCGTATGTTTCTGCCTCTGGATATGCAGAAAGGCCTTTCGGATATTGTTATTAACAGAAACGGTAAAATGATTCCGCTCCTGCAAAATCCGGTAACCGTTCTGGAAAAAAGCCTGAAGACCGAAAAAACAAGCTTTTTAACATCACCCTTATTTGTGTTCTCAATCCTGCTGGTAATTGTTATCATTCTTTCCGCGGTTTTCAGGGACCTTAAAAGCAACCGGATCATTGATATCCTGTTGTTCTCTGTTTTCTCGGTTCTTGCATTAATGATGATCTTCTTTAACTTTTTCACCGATCATCAGCAAATGCGCCTGAATGCCAATGCAGTCTGGCTTAATCCTTTTATTATCCTCTGCCTTCTTTCAGTGATCCTGAAAAGAAACTGGCATACATGGTTCCGGATGGTATTCGTTCTGAACGTGCTGTGGTTTTTTGTATTGCTGATTTTTCCGCATTCAAGCAACACGGCCTTTATGCCCCTGGTACTGGTGCTTATTGTCAGAAGTTCGGCAAGAGCAGGATATCCCTGGAATCCCCTCACGCTTCCCGAGGAGGAATGAGCCTGTTTTAACAGATATTTAACACTCCTTAACACCTCCTTATTAATTACAGGGCTTTTTTTGTATTGCCTTTTAAAGATTCATATTATGGAGCAGACAGCCGACATTAAAATACTAAATGAAAAGATCGAAAAGGAAAGTGCTTTTGTTGACATTGTCAGAATGGAAATGAACAAAGTTATTGTTGGACAGAAGCATCTGATCGACAGCCTTTTGATCGGACTTCTGGGGAACGGGCACATTCTTCTGGAGGGAGTTCCCGGGCTGGCAAAGACTCTTGCCATAAAATCCCTGGCTGCCGTTATTGATGCAAAATTCAGCCGTATTCAGTTTACACCCGATCTTCTTCCGGCTGACCTTATAGGTACTATGATCTACAGCCAGAAGAAGGAAGAGTTCACTGTAAAAAAAGGTCCGGTCTTTGCCAATTTTATTCTGGCAGATGAAATCAACCGTTCGCCTGCAAAAGTGCAGAGTGCACTTCTCGAGGCCATGCAGGAACGGCAGGTTACTATTGGGGAATCCACATTCTCGCTAGAGGAGCCTTTCCTCGTTCTTGCCACACAGAACCCGATAGAACAGGAAGGTACCTATCCGCTTCCGGAAGCACAGATGGACAGGTTTATGCTTAAGGTACTGATCACTTACCCCTCAATGGAGGAGGAAAAACTTATTATCAGGGAAAATCTTGCAAAAGAGTTTCCGAAAACAAATACGGTAATCAGGCCTTCAGATATTATCCGCGCAAGGGACGTTGTCAGGGAAGTGTACATGGACGAAAAAATAGAAAAATATATTCTGGATATTGTTTTTGCAAGCAGGGAACCTGAGAAATACGGTCTTACACAATTCAGGAACATGATTTCATACGGAGCATCACCCAGGGCTTCAATTTATCTGTCTGTTGCGGCCAAGGCATACGCCTTCATAAGAAGAAGGGGATATGTGATCCCGGAAGATGTCAGGGCTTTGTGTCCCGATGTTATGCGCCACAGGATCGGCCTGACCTATGAGGCTGAAGCAGAAAATATGAATCAGGACAAGATAATTGCAGAAATACTGAATGTAGTTGAGGTTCCGTAAGACACGGGGGGAGGATCAAACCCTCAGGATATGCGGCCTGCGCAGTGAATCAGGAATAATACTGAAGGAATTACTTTGCTGAAAGTGGAAGCAACGGATTTATTAAGAAAAGTAAGGAGGATTGAAATAAAGGCACGCGGACTCACGAGACATATTTTTGCCGGTGAGTATCACAGTGCATTCAAGGGAAGGGGTATTGCCTTCAGTGAAGTAAGGGAATACCATTACGGCGATGATATCAGGAATATCGACTGGAATGTCACCGCACGCTTCAATCATCCTTATGTCAAAATATTTGAAGAGGAACGGGAGCTTACCGTAATGCTTCTGATCGATGTAAGCGGATCAGGAAGATTCGGAACCAGCATAAGCTTCAAACAGGATCTTATGACCGAAGTGGCAGCGGTACTGTCCTTCTCTGCAATTTTCAACAATGACAAGATCGGTGTGATCTTCTTTTCTGACAGAATCGAGAAGTTTATTCCGCCCCAGAAAGGGAGAAAGCATATATTGGTTATAATAAGGGAATTGTTGAGTTTCAGGCCTGAAAGCCGGAAAACAGATCTGGATGTTCCCCTGAGATTTCTTACCAATGCGATAAAGAAAAGATGCACAGCTTTCATTCTTTCTGATTTTTTTGCCCCCGGTTTTGAGGAAGCTCTGAGAATTGCTTCAAGCAAGCATGATATAGCAGCAATCAAGGTATATGATCCTGCCGAAACCGGAATTCCCGATATCGGAATGTTAAAAATTTCCGATGCTGAAACAGGTGCGGAAAGATGGATAGATACTTCCTCAAAAGAATCCAGGAATGCCTATGCCCGGTGGTGGGATAAGCATGTATCAGCCATTGATGGCATATTTAAAAAATGCGGAGTCGATTCGGCATTTATAAGTACAGCTGAGGATTATGTTAAACCGCTGATAAAACTGTTTGAGAAACGGTGAAATTTCAGATACATATTTATACCGGCCTCTTCCTGTTCAGCTGCCTTTTACCTCTGGATGCCCAGGAAGTAAATGTGAGTGCCCGTTTTGATACATCACGGATTTATATCGGCGACCAGATCAATTATACTGTTATAGTTGACCAGCCGGCCGAAATAAGTCTTGACATTGTATCTGCAAAGGATACCCTGGTGAAAGGCATTGAAGTCCTCTCGGGTCCGTTAACTGATACACTGGCACTCGATAACGGCAAACTGAGAATTGTTCAGAACTACCTTATAACATCATTTGATTCAGGATTCTATGAGGTACCACCCCGTTATGCGGAATTAATTCTTGAATCGGGAATCAGGAGATATTATTCTGATTATGCTGCCCTCGAAGTAGTAAGGGTGAATATTACACCTCCTGACACGGCATCCGGAATTTTCGATATAATAGGGCCCTACGGTGCACCTCTCACATTCGGGGAAATAGTGCCGTGGATTCTTCTGGCAGCCCTTTCGGCAGTGCTGATATGGGTAGTGTTGCGGCTTATGAAACGGTTCAGGAAGGCCCGGCCGGGATATGAACCTGTTATCATCAGGGAAGCGGCACATGTTATTGCTTTCCGTGAACTTGAAAAACTCAGGGACCAGAAATTATGGCAGAAAGGTGAAGTCAAGCACTATTTTTCAAGGCTGACCGAAATAGTCAGACAATACCTGGAGGACCGGTACGGAGTCTTTTCCCTGGAACTGACTACTTCGGAAACTCTGGAAGAGTTGCTGAAAACCGGTTTTAAAAAAGACGAAACCTATATCATTTTACGAGATATTCTGAACGCGGGAGATCTGGTGAAATTTGCCAGATACAAACCCGATCCTTCGGAAAATGAGTTTCATTTTGAAAACTCGTGGAAATTTGTCGACATGACAAGGCAGAGGGAGATACCAGAGGAACAAGTTCCCGGAAATAACGATAAGGGAGATAAACAATGAAAGGAATTACATTTGCAAATCCTGTATTTTTATGGTTGCTGGTGCTTGTTCCGGTGATTGTTGCCTATTATGTAATCAGGCAGCATAAAACTGTTTCCTCGTTAACAATGCCTCATATTGATGCTTTCGGAAATGCCGGAAAGAGTTTCAGGAACTGGCTGAGGCATCTTCTGTTCGGTTTCAGGGTGCTTGTCATTGGTCTTCTGATTGTGGCGGCTGCCCGTCCCCAGAAATCAGACAGGTTTCAGGATGTGAGCACGGAAGGAATAGACATTATCATTGCCCTGGATATTTCGGGAAGCATGCTTGCGCGCGACTTCAGGCCCGACAGACTGGAAGCCTCAAAGAACGTGGCAACTGAATTTATTTCCGGAAGACCATACGACCGCATAGGACTGGTTGTTTTCAGCGGTGTGAGCTTTACCCAGTGTCCGCTCACAACCGACCATGCTGTCCTGATAAACCTGATGCGGGAGCTTAAAAGCGGCATGATAGAAGACGGGACCGCAATAGGAAACGGACTGGCAACGGCTATAAGCAGAATAAAGGATTCCGGATCGAAAGGAAAGGTGATCATTCTTCTTACAGACGGGGTAAACAACAGGGGTGAGATTGCCCCGGCCACTGCTGCAGATATTGCAAAAGTCTATGGCATCCGGGTCTATACCATCGGAGTGGGAACCCTGGGAACGGCTCCCTTCCCGGTCCAGACACCCTACGGAACCCAGATCATGAATATGGCCGTTGAAATTGATGAAGGCATACTGAAGGAGATCTCTGCCAAAACAGGAGGAAAATATTTCCGGGCAACGGATAACAATAAACTTGTTGAGATCTACGCTGAAATAGACAAGCTGGAGAAATCGAGAATCGAAGTGCGTCAATATATACGGAAGGAGGAAAAATTCCTGCTTCCCGCACTGATTGCCTTTATTCTTCTGGCTGTTGATATGCTTGCAAGATATACTATTTATAAAAAAATTACCTAAACGAGAGCAAAATGCAGTTATTCCGGTTTGCAAATTCCGCTTTCCTGTACCTGTTGCTTCTGCTTCCGGTAATGATCCTGCTTTGGATACTGAATGAAAGGAGAAAAAGAAAGGCTCTCCGCAAATTCGGAAACACTGATCTTGTAAAAAAGCTCATGCCGGAATATTCGGCAGTGAGACCGGGACTTAAATTCTTTTTCAGTCTGCTGGCAATGGGACTTATAATCCTGGTTCTTGCCAGACCCCAGTTCGGATCAAAGCTCGAGGAGGTGAAAAAGCAGGGAGTTGAGGTTATTATAGCCCTTGATGTCAGTAATTCAATGCTTGCGGAGGATATTCAGCCCGACAGGCTCACCAGGGCCAAGCAGGCCCTTAACAGACTTATTGACAAGCTCGAAAATGACAGGATCGGATTAATTGTTTTTGCAGGCGATGCCTATACGCAAATTCCGATTACCACTGATTACATTTCGGCAAAAATGTTCCTCTCCTCCATCAGTCCTGAAATGGTTCCGAAGCAGGGAACCGCCATAGGCTCGGCAATAGCCCTGGGAATGCGCTCCTTCACCCCCGGGGAGGACAAGAGCAGGGCCATGATAATCATCACTGACGGCGAGAATCATGAGGATGACCCGGTAGCTGCCGCGGAAGAAGCCGCCAGGGCCGGGATTGTCATTCACACTGTGGGAATAGGATCGGTGGAGGGTGTGCCTGTTCCGCTTTCTGTAGGAGGCAGGAAAGATTATCTGAAGGATCATGAGGGCAATACCGTTATTACAAAACTTGACGAGGAAACACTGAAGAAAATTGCAGTAAGCACTTCAGGAACCTATGTCCGGGCCGGTGTCACCAGCATAGGGCTCGATGAGGTTTTTAATGAAATAAGAAAAATGAAAAAACAGGATCTGGAAAGTAAAATGTATACAGAATACAACGATCAGTTCCGTATTTTTGCAATTGCAGCATTAATATTCCTGATTGCCGAATTCCTTATTATGGACAGGAAGAACAGGAAACTTGCTGATATTAAATTATTCAGATACAAAATATGATATTCCCGGGCATATGAATCATAAGAATAAATACCACAACAAACTTCTCCGGCAGCTGTCTGTCCTGATTCTCGCCGTGTTGTCCGTTCCGCCGTCAGCATATTCCCAGGGAGACAAAAAATATATCAGGGAGGGAAACCGGGAATACGAAAAGGCCAATTATGCTGATTCCGAAATATCATACCGGAAGGCGCTGGATAAGAACAATTCCTCCGGAAATGCTGTTTTTAACATTGGCAATGCCCTTTACAAACAGGAAAAGTATGAAGATGCGGGCAGGCAGTACAGCACTAACTTTGAAATGAATGACGACAGGCGGAAAAAATCGGCCAGCCTGTATAACCTCGGCAATTCCCTTCTCAAGGGCGGCAGGATTCCCGAAAGCATCGAGGCGTATAAGAGATCCCTTAAACTGGATCCGCGCAACATGGAAGCAAAATATAACCTTGCCTTTGCCCAGGATCTTCTGAAACAGCAGGAAGAACAGCAACAGCAACAGCAGAATCAGAACCAGGAACAGGAAAACCAGGATGACAGGCAGCAGCAGGAACAGCAACGGCAGGATAATGAACAGGATCAGCAGCAGCAGGATAATAAGCAGGATCAGCAGCAGGAACAGCAGCAGGAACAGGACCGGGAATCGCAGATATCCAGGGAAGATGCGGAAAGGATACTGAACTCCCTTGCCAATGATGAAAAGGATATCCAGGAACAGCTGAAACTGGATAAGGCAAAACAGCAAAAAGTTAAAACTCTCAGGAACTGGTAGCACGACAGGCACGAAAGAATGAAAAAGTTGCTGATATATAATCTTCTGTTTCTCATAACTGCAAATTTAAGCGCTCAGGATATCGTTGTTGAAGCAGAATACCCGCGGACTGTCCGGGCAGGAGAACAGTTTGCCATACAGTGGCGCATAAATGCAAGAGGAGGGGATTTCACCGCACCCTCCTTTGCCGGTTTTATCAGACTGATGGGGCCCCAGACATCTTACAGTTCCAGCACACAGATCATAAACGGCCGG
This sequence comes from Bacteroidota bacterium, assembly GCA_029547705.1. Classification (GTDB taxonomy): domain Bacteria; phylum Bacteroidota; class Bacteroidia; order Bacteroidales; family VadinHA17; genus LD21. Next base: position 203,175 of record JAKPOU010000035.1, read on the forward strand.
GTGACCCATGAAACATCGGAATCATACCTGTTTTACCTTCAGGCAGTTGATGAAGGAATATTTGTTCTGCCTCCGGCCTCTGTCACAATCAAAAATAAAACCTACCATTCCGATTCAGTCCGAATAGTAGTAACGGGAGGCAGTGCTCCCCCGGCTGCGGGACAGCCGGGAACTGCCGGTCAGCAGGGTGCTGCCGGTCAGCAGCAAAGAACATCCCCGTCTTCTCCTCCTGAAGGGGAGATATCGCTTGATCTTTCCGTAAACAGGAGAGAAGTCTATATGGGAGAACCCGTATCCGTGACGGTAAAATTATATACCAGGGTCGATATTTCCGGCTATAATGAGATTAAATATCCTTCGTTTACCGGATTCCTTAAAACCGATCTTGAGACACCCCCGCTCAGCTCCCTCCGTCAGGAGAACATAAACGGAACCATTTACGGAACGGGTGTGCTGCAGCAGTTTCTTCTCTATCCGCAGATTACCGGGGAGATTACCATTGATCCGGTTCAGATAACCGTCCTCGTCCGGCAAAGATCAGGAAGATCGGATCCTTTCTTCGGCGATTTCTTTTCAACATATACAACCGTACCCCGTGCTGTTGCCAGCACACCGGTAAAAATAACGGTCAGACCCCTCCCCGGCATCAAACCGGAGGATTTCTCGGGCATTGCCGGTAAAATCAGCATCAAGGCAGGCATAAACAGGGATACCATTAATGTAAATGATGCCCTGAACTATAAAATAACAATATCCGGAACAGGAAATCTCAGGCTGGCCGGTATACCGGCTCTGAAGCTTCCTCCCGACATAGAGGTCTATGATCCGAAAGTAACGGAAGACCTCAGGAATACCGTTAACGGCACAAGCGGACAGAAAATATTTGAATATCTGCTTATTCCCAGGCATCATGGAGATTATGTCATTCCTGCAGTATCCTATTCATATTTTAATGTTTCAACAGGAAAATATGAACATCTCAGAACTCCGGAGTTCAGGTTCCATGCCAGAAAAGGCAGTGCACAGGGCTCTGAGATAGCTGTTTTCGGAGGAGTGGCAAAGGAAGATGTGCGGTATCTGGGCAAGGACATACGCTTCATCCGGACAAACCCGGGAAAGCTTTCCAAACCCGGCAGACAGATACTGTCTCAGAATTATTTCTACCTGGCCTATGTGATCACTTTGTTCTTGTTCCTTGTCATTTTGTTCTTAAGGCGGGAACATATCCGAAGGAATGCGGACATTGCCGCCGTTAAGAACCGCAGGGCAGGCAAGGTTGCGGCAAAACGGCTGAAAGCGGCTTCCGACTGTATGAAGAAAGGTGAAACGGACAGATTCTATGAGGAGATACTGAAAGCCATATGGGGTTATCTGAGCGATAAACTCAGCATTCCTGTTTCGGACCTTACCAGGAACAGTGCCATGGATGCCCTGCAGAAAAGAGGCATTGACGATGAAAAAATAAAAAATCTGGCGGACATTCTCGATAAGTGCGAATACGCGAGATATGCACCTGCCTCCTCAGGTACTGCAGTGCCGGAGATTTACAATGACGCATCAGGATTTATCAGGTCAGTTGAAAATGAAATTTAAACATGAATTTTAAATCTTCTCTAATACCATTAATTCTGCTTCTTCTTTTTGTGATTCCTGATGCGGGGGCACAGGATCCGGCCGCTGAAAGGTTCAACAGGGGAACTGAATATTTTTCCGAAGGCAATTATGAAAAGGCCCTTGAAGAGTGGACCGGTCTGTATACTGCCGGTTACCGCTCAGCCACCCTGGATTACAATATTGGCAATGCATATTTCAAACTTGGTAATATTCCGGGATCCATACTCTTCTATGAAAGGGCCCGCCTCAGGAAACCGGCCGATGAGAACATCAGATACAATCTCGGCATTGCCAGGGCCATGACCACGGACCGGCTTGATGAAATCCCTGAACTTTTTTTCGTCAGGTGGTACGATTTTCTCTCCCTCATCCTTTCATCAGACAACTGGGCAGTAATAAGCCTTGTTTCCTTTATCATATGCCTTGCCTTCCTTTCACTCTATTTCTATTCCTCAAAATACAACATGAAAGTTGCCGGATTCTGGCTTGCAGTCCTGGCATTGTTAATTTCTCTCGCTTCGCTTTCTTTCTCCCTGCGGAATAAAAGACTGATTTATGAAAGCAATAAAGCCATTATCTTCAGTCCCATCGTCAATGCCAAAAGCTCACCCGACGACAGCGGAACCGACCTTTTTGTGATACACGAAGGGCTCAGGGTGAGTGTTGAGGACGAAGTCGGTGAGTGGAAGGAAATAAGACTTCCCGATGGCAATAAAGGTTGGGTTCCGGCTAACAGTCTCGAAATTATCTGATAAAATGCAACATTTTTGCTGAATTTTTCGTCTGATAATTGTGATCTGTAATTCAGTCCGCAAATGAGAAAAAATATCTGCCTTTTATTTGTTTTACTGGCATTGTCTGCCTGTAAAAAGGAAAAATGGGAACCTGAAGGTCCCACGGATGTCAGAATCAGAAATTTACAAACAGATGAACTTATGGCTGATGTGGTGATAAACACCGCAGGGGTAAGGGATACTGTCGGGAATGTTAAAAAACTAGGAATGGTGAAACCCGGACGAACATCGGAATACAGGAGGGTATCCATTGCATTCCCGAAAGCTGAAATTACGGCTGAAATCAACGGGGAAACATTTTCAACCGGTCCGGTCAACAGTACCTATATGCACTACATAGGGCTGATGCGGATTACCTATGAGGTTCAGATAAAGGATCCGGAAAAGAGGCTGCTCGAAATAAAAAACATCATTCCGGATGAAGCCCTGAAGCCCTGAAGCACCGCAGCCCCGGAATTTTGCAGTACTGAAATCCGGAAGCACAGAAACTGTCAGACACTGAAGTGCTGAAGCCTGTAGTTCGATAATCCTGAACCTTTTCGTCGATAAAACTCAGAAAATCACGGATGAAGCCGGCCTGAACCGGTTTATCTCCAGTCTACCGGAGCAATACCATGATCCGTAAGATACTTATTGCAGCGGCTGAAATGCCTGTTTCCGAAAAATCCCCTTGAGGCGGAAAGGGGGGAAGGATGAACGGATTCAAGAACAAGATGCCTGTTCCTGTCAATTGATGTTCCCTTCTTCTGTGCATAGGCGCCCCACAGAAAAAAAACAAGATTGTCCCTGTCGTTGTTTAATACGCTGATCGCTGCATCCGTGAATTCTTCCCAGCCCTTGCCCTGGTGCGATGCTGCCTGGCGGGCTCTCACCGTCAGGGTTGCATTTAAAAGAAACACACCCTGGGCGGCCCAACGCGAAAGATTTCCCGAAGAATATGGTTTAATTCCCAGATCCGATTCAATTTCTTTGAAAATATTGACAAGGCTTGGAGGGAAATCAATTCCTTCCCTTACGGAAAAACACAGTCCGTGTGCCTGTCCCGGACCGTGGTAAGGATCCTGGCCAATGATCACTACTTTAACCCTGTCGAAGGGACACAGATCAAAAGCCTTGAATATCAATCCGCCGGGTGGAAAAACCTGAGTCTTTCCGTATTCTTCCCTTACAAAGCCGGTAAGACTTATAAAATAATCCTTACTGAACTCATCCTTAAGTTTCTCTTTCCAGCTGCTTTCTATTTTTACGTCCATGGTAAGAAAAAAAATCACAGTCTGCGGGCATAGATTTGTTTTGGATCACCGGGTCCGTAAAAATCCTGCAGGCTGACCTCAAGCCTGTATCCGTTTTTTTTATAAAATTCTTCGGTGGGTTTATATAAAGGGCGGCCTGATGTTTCAATCCAGAGTATCTTTCCTCCCTTCTGTCTGATTCTTTCCTCGGCAGCCTGTAAAAGAGCTCTGCCATAACTGTGGTTTCTGAAATCCTGATGTACTGCGATCCAGTAAAGTTCCCATGAATGAACCGAGAAGTCATTTTTTCCGTAACATGCAAAGCCGATTAACTGTTCCCCTTCAGTTATTCTGATCCAGAAATAGCCGCTTGCATCCATGCCTTGCGAAACAGTCTGGACGGCTATTTCCAGTGCAGTGCGTATTTCGAAATCGTAAAAATATCCTGTAGACGCCAGTATCTTCTCCAGTCCCGGTATGTCTTCATCTCCTATCCCTTCAGATATTCTCATATCCGTTTCAGTTATTCAGATCGGTGATTATGCGGCGGATAACTTCAGAAAACTTCAGTCCCGCAACCCTTGTGGCGGCCACCAGGCCACTGTCAGGCGACAGGCAGGGATTTGCATTTACCTCAATTACATAGGGTATGTTGTTTTTATCAACGCGCAAATCTATTCTTGCATATCCCCTGAGACCAAATATCTTCCAGCATTTCAGGGCAATATCGCAGATTTGCTTTTCAAGGGCCTTGTCCAGCTTATCCCCGGGGAAATGTCTCAGGGTATTCTGAAATTCAAAGGAATCTTCTTCCCACTTAGCCTTGAAATCGACAATCTTGGGCTTATCGTCCCATGAATCATGAAAAATCATTTCTGCTGCGGGCATGACTTCCGGTCCTGTTTCACCCGAAATAATACTGATGTTGAATTCCCTCCCCTCTATGTAATCCTGTATTAGCCAGTGGGTATCATCGTATTTTTTAAGTTTTTTGATGATTTCCGGTGTGCAGGTGAAAACCGAATCACTTGTTATTCCCAGGGAGCCGTCCTCCCATACCGGTTTGATTATATAGGTGTTGCCGGGAATGAGCTGGCCTGACTGGGACGGAGCGAATCCTCCCGGATTATTTATTCCTGCCTGTTTCAGCGATCTGGCAGTAAAAGCTTTGCTGGTTGTCACGAAGATCGCTTCCACGGGATTGCCCGTATAGGGTATTGAATAGGCATTGAGGAGTGCGGGGATGAAATAGCATAATTCCCCTTTGCCGATAATGGATTCCACAAGGTTGAAAACGAAATCCACTTTGCCGGCAGCAAGTCCGGCAATTTCTTTCATAAAATCAACGGTAATGCCCGTCCTGAATGTCTCAACCCCTATCTCACTGAGATTCTTCTCAACAAATTCCACCTGATCAAGAACATCAAGCTCATCTGCCAATGCATTTTCAAGGGGCTGGTTGTACAGGATACAACATCTCTTTTTATTCATCACACTAGATTATGGCGTTTCAGGGATGATTTTACAATCATTTCAATCAAAGTCTGAAAGTCAATACCTCTCATGCCTGCCAGGATAGGCAGGTCGGAATGGACCGGGTGAAGGCCTGCAAGCGGATTTACTTCCATAAAGCATATTCTTCCCTTTCTGTCAGCTTTCAGATCAATCCTTCCTGCATCGGCAGCCCCGATTGCCTTCCATGCGTCAAGGGCAATTTTACTGCATTCGTCACTGAACTCTTCAGCTATGGGAATATACTGACAGTACTCACGGTAATTTTCCTTGAATTCCACGGAATAGGGATTATTCCCGGCACACTCGATTTCCATACCTCCGATGACCATGGCATCACTGCCCGTACCAACGACACCGACAGTGAATTCCCTGCCGGGGAGATATTCTTCAACAAGTGCGGGTTGTCCGAATCTTGTAATAAGATATCCTGCCATCTCTTTCAGTTCTGCCGGCGAATTTAAGAGATTTTTTTCAGTTATGCCTTTTCCGGTACCTTCAGATACAGGTTTTACAAAGAGAGGATATTCCAGTGTGAGGTTTTCTGTTTCTTCAGCGGAACTAACAAGTATGCCCGGACTTACCGGAATTCCTGCTGATTCCACGATTAACCGGGTGATGTATTTATTGAGGGAAACACCCATGGTCACCGGGCCGCTGAAAACATAGGGTATGCGGTACTGATCAAGAATGGCCGGCACAACTGATTCCCTGCCATCGCCGTACAGTCCTTCGGCAATATTGAAAACCAGATCCCACCGTTTTCCGGAAGACAGTGCTTCAATCAGCTGAAAACAGTTACCCACCGCTTCTGTTTCAAATCCCATTCTGCACAATGCCCCGTCAATTGCATCAACAGTTTCCTGCCTGTCAAATTCTGCAGTATCTTCCATAGAATACCCGCGGTCGAGATACCACGACCGCAGGTCATAAGTCAAGCCTATTTTCATTGAATATTATTTTTCAGGATATTCGCACAAAACGCCCTGATAATTGCGAAGCACAATTTTTTCACTGCCATGTTCAACCACATAATCGGGGAGGAGAGGGATTTTACCGCCTCCGCCCGGTGCATCGATCACGTAAGTCGGAACGGCATAGCCGCTTGTAAACCCCCTCAGGCCTTTTATTATCTCAATGCCTTTTCTGACACTTGTTCTGAAATGGCCCGAACCGGGAATGAGGTCACACTGATACAGATAATAGGGTTTTACTCTTATTTTCAATAATTTATGCATGAGTTCCCTCATAACGGCGATATTGTCATTGATTCCTTTCAGAAGGACTGTCTGACTGCCCAGCGGAAATCCGTTATCAGCCAGTAGTGTACATGCCCTGGTGCATTCCGGGGTTATTTCTGCCGGATGTGAGAAATGAAGACTGATATACAGCGGATGGTATTTCCTGAGAATGGCAAGCAGTTTGTCAGTTATCCGCTGTGGCAGAACAACGGGAACCCTTGTTCCGATACGTATTATCTCGACATGTTCAATCCTTCTTATATTGAACAGAATATAATCCAGCACCTCATCGCTGAGAGTAAGCGGATCACCGCCACTGACAAGGACATCCCTTATTTCACTGTGAGCCCCTATATAGCTGAATGCCTTCTCGAAATCCTGTTTCCCGAGCCTGTCAAGCCTGCCCACGGAATGTGAACGGGTACAGTATCTGCAGTAATTTGAACAGACCTGGGTCACGGTGAAGAGGACCCTGTCGGGATATCGGTGCACAATACCCTTTACCGGGGAGAAAGCTTTCTCGTGCAGGGGATCAGGTTGCTCGGCAGAGGTATGGATCAGTTCCTCAACAACAGGAATGACATTCCGGCGAAGCGGATGTGAAAAGCCTGTCTTATAAATCAGGGATGCAAAATATGGTGTTATTCTCAGTGGAAGCCGACCTTTGAGATTATTGATGGCCATGATTTCCTTCTGAGATAATTTCATGATCTTTTTCAGCTCATCAATTGTTGTAATTGAATTTCTGAGCTGCCATTTCCAATCGTTCCAGGAATCGATAGTCGTTAGGGGGAAGAAGCGGTTTCTGAAGTCAGTGCTTCTGTTGCTAACTAACTGAGTTTGGATCTCGTTTTGCGAAAAAAACATGGTTTTCGCGCCAGGCTCTTCATCGGAAGAACGACCCACGAGGCGGCCCTCACCGCGGAGCGCCGTAGCCTCATTATTGTTAGCATTCATGGCTGGAGATGAAATAATTCATCTGTTTGTTTTTAATAGATAATGTGGTTTTAAATTATTACTAGTACTTTTTTTAATGATGCGAAAGTATATAATCTGATAATACGTTGTATCACCTGTAAGCCATAAATATTAACAGGGGATTCAAATTATCAACAGCTTTAATGTCATAAGCCTTTAGTGGCCTGTTAATTCGCTGTAAGACTATATGTTGGGACTGATGTAAGGATACGGAACTCCTGTGTCCGGAATTCTTCTTGTTTAAAGAAAAAACAGGGCAACGCCGCTGACGCTTATCAGGGCTCCGGCAATTTCAGGCAATGTCACTTTCTGCCTGTACAGGAAAACGGCCGGTAAAAGGATAAACACCGGGGTCAGCGCCATGATGGTTGAAGCGATTCCGGCTTTTGTGAGTTGTACGGCAACAAGTGAAAATGATACCCCGAGGAAGGGTCCGAAAAGCGCTCCGACGGTCAGTGCTTTCATTCCGGCCTTATCCCTGAGTGAAACAATCACACTTGTCCATCTTTTCATAAAGGTTATCAGTACTGCGAATCCTCCTATTCCTGCGATTATCCGTATCTGTGTCGATGCGAAGGGATCATAATCCTTCATTCCCATTTTGCTGAGAATCAGTCCGAGTGCCTGACCCAGAGTGCCGCCGAAGGCATAGAGAACCCCGACCGGCTTGAGTTTCAGTGTAAGCTTTTCCTTTTTGCTGCCATCCCTGGTAAGAATGGCCAGACCTATGCCGGAAAATGTAAGGATCATACCCAGCAGATTCAGCAGGGTGAGATGCTCTCCCAGCATTAACCATCCGAAAAATGCTGTGACGGGGGGCACCAGGGTCATTATCAGCATTGAAAACCTTGAGCCGATAATTGCATATGATTTGAACAGGAAGAGGTCACCGAATACAAATCCTACCAGTCCCGACAGTATTAGCCAGAACCAGTTGTCGATGCCGGCATCTGAAGGAAACGGAAGTCCCCTTCTGACGGCATTGAGAATTGCAAGGAACATAAAACCCAGAATAAGCCTGAGAATGTTAACCGCTACAGATCCCAGTCTGATCGTTGCGGTTTCAAAGGCAAGAGCACTTACTGCCCAGAAAACAGCCGTAAGGAGAGCAGCAAACTCTCCGGTATGATTTTCTATGAATCCCATCCGGAGAGTGTGTCAGGTTTCGGTTCTATTCGGTGTATTCAAAGGTATACTCACCTGATCCTTTTGCAATGCCAATTCTTTTGCCTTCCCTGGTTTCTTCACTGATCAGGTTTTGTTTCTCCTGCTCAGTCAGTGGCATACCATTCTGTGTTATTTTTGCAGGATCGTCAACCGGAAGGAATACAACAGCATCGGAGTTTGCCGGGATTTTTACCCTTACAGTTATCTTTCCGTCTTTTCTTTCCCAGCCCGAGGCAACCGTCCCGTAGGGGGACTCATAGCTTGCCCTGGCAAAATCCATCCTTTTTGTCGGATGAGGCTGCAGCAGGAGATGCCTGTATCCCGGTGTTCCGGTTTCAATGCCGGCAGACACCCTGTACATCCAGTCGCCTATCGCACCGTAAGCATAATGATTGAAGGAGTTCATTCCCGCATCCTGAAAAGTACTGTCGGGCTTCTGTCCGTCCCATCTTTCCCAGATGGTTGTGGCACCCATTTTAACCGGATATATCCATGAGGGGTAAGTTTCCTGGAGAAGGAGATCATAGGCAACATCAGTATATCCTGCATTTGTCAGTTCATGACAGATGAATATGGTACCAAGAAAACCGGTTGACAGATGGTTTCCTCTTTTTTTGATATCCTCTGCAAGGAAGCGTGCTGCATTTTCCCGCAGGTTATCAGGCAGGAGATTGAATTTAAGCGCCAGTATATAGGAAGTCTGTGAACATGTGCCGACCCTTCCTGCCGGTGTTACATATTCCCTGATAAACACTTCCCTTATTTTATTGAACAGTTCCTTATAGGTTTTTTCATCTTCCGTTTTTCCGAGTTCAGCGGCAGCCTGTGCTAGTAGGCTTGCAGAATTGGCAAAAAAGGCTGTTGCAATGAAATCGGGTTCAGTATATCCGTCAGCGGCGGTATGATTGTTTACCGGGGGATGATAAAAGAGCCAGTCGCCATATTTGCTGCCGCCCTTCCACTGGTAAGTATCCCCGGCTTTATTACGGATGTATTCAACCCATCTTTTCATGCTCGGATATTGTGTTTCCAGCAATCTCTTATCCCCGTAAACGAGATACATGGTCCATGGTGTGATGACAGCCGCGTCCCCCCAGCCTGCTGAAGGCTGTGCGCTGACAGCGTTCTGAGGGTTAAGGACATCGGGAATCACATCAGGAACCTCGCCTCCCTGTTTCTGATCAAGTGCAAGATCCTTCAGCCACTTTGTAAAGAAGGGAGCAACATTGAAATTAAAGGCTGCAGTCCTGCAGAAAGCAACTACATCACCGGTCCATCCGAGGCGTTCATCCCTTTGTGGGCAATCGGTGGGAACATCCAGAAAATTTCCTTTTTGTCCCCATACTATGTTATGCTGCAACTGATTAATAAGAGGATTTGAGCTTTCATAGCTTCCGGATTTCTCCATGTCGGAATGAACAACGATTCCCGTAATGTCATCAGTGCCGGGGGTTCCGGGGAAGCCGTTTATTTCCAGGTATCTGAATCCCATGAAGGTAAAGCGCGGTTCAAACACCTCATCCTCACCTGTTCCGGCGAGTGTCAGTGTGAGCCGGGCCTTGGCGCCTCTGAGATTTTCCGTATAGAATTCACCGTATTTATCAAGAATTTCAGCATGACGTACCGTGATGACTGTGCCCCGGGGCCCTCTGGCTTTCAGTCTTATCCATCCGACCATATTCTGACCCATGTCAACCAGAAGGCTGCCTTTGGGAGACCTGAACACCTTTAAGGGTTTGATCTCTTCGATTTTCCTGATCGGAGCTCCTTCAGAGGCAATCAGATTATTACTATAACTACCGGTGCTCACCTTTTTCCAGCTGCTGTCGTCATAACCCGGACTGCTCCAGCCTGTCAGCCGCTTTGTCGCATCATAGACAAAGCCGTTGTAAATATCAGACATACGGATGGCCGGATCATTATGTCCCTTCCATGATTCATCGGTAATGATCATTGTTTCAGTTCCGTCCGTATGAACAATTTTCAGCTGCATAAGCAATCCCAGCCTTTTTCCGTAGACAGCCCAGTTATTGCCCCATGCAAGTGTACCCCTGTACCACCCGTCACCCAGAAAAGCACCGATGGCATTTCTGCCTCTGGTGATCTGCGGTGTAACATCATATACCTGATACTGAAGCCTCTTCCCGTAGGATGTCCAGCCCGGTGTCATTACCTGGTCCCCCACCTTTGTGCCATTGCAGTGAAGTTCATATAATCCGTGTGCACTGACATATACCGTCGCTTTCCTGACCGGTTTCGACACTGTGAATTCTTTCCGGAAATGAGGTGATGGAGCATATCTGACAGTGTCATCATCAAGTTCAATCCACTTTGCCTTCCAGTCGGAAGGGGAAAGAAGGCCCGTCTCCCAGTAGGCGGTTTCGCTCCAGCGTGTTGACCGGCCCTTGTTATCCCATATTCTTACCTGCCAGTAATACCGCTGCCCTGATTTCAGATCCGGTCCTTTATAGGCAAGCAGATGGGATTCGTCTGAAGCAACCCTGCCTGATTCCCAGACAATACTTTTTGGAGAAAAGCGGGGATCGGTGGCAATCCTGAGCGAATAGGCCGTCTGGAGAATGTTGTTCCCTGTGCCGTTTATCTTCCATGAGAAACGCGGCTGCAATACATCAATGCCCTCAGGATTGATTTTGTATTCACACCTGAGGTCCCTGACTGCAAGATTCTGTGCAGAAAGACATGCAGTTAAGATCATCAGCAGAAGAGAAATTTTTATGGATTTCATGATCGGGGATTTTAGGTAATAAATCCCAAGATTATAAAATTTGTGTGAATAAAAAAACTGATCCGCAGTTTTCCTGACTGAAAGTTATTAAATTGCGGATCACTTCAAGAAAAACTCAAATATGGATCCGCTTAGTGGTATTTTTCTCATTGCGCTGGGCAGTATCGGGGCTGCCAGTTTTTATGTTCCCTTTAAAAAAGTCAAATCCTGGGCCTGGGAATCCTACTGGATCAGCCAGGGATTTTTTGCATGGATTGTCATTCCCTGGATTTTTGCCTTTATATTCGTTCCCCGAGGCGAACTGATACCAATTATTAAGGAATCCCCTGCATCTGTGAAGTTTATGGTAGCATTTTTCGGCATGCTCTGGGGATTTGGCGGACTTACATTCGGACTTGCACTCAGATATCTGGGAATAGCTCTCGGACAGAGCATAGCGCTGGGTCTTTGCGCTGCCTTCGGAACTCTTCTTCCGCCGGTAATTGCGGGAGAAAATCTTTTCTCCACAAAGGGGGGTATCCTTACAGTGATAGGCGTGGCTGTCACTGTTGCGGGAATAATCATAATCGGATATGCCGGTTCCCTGAAAAGCAGGGAAATGCCTGAGGAGGACAAAAAAGCTGCCGTGAGGGAGTTTGCCCTGAAGAAAGGGATTCTGATAGCTGTGTTTGCCGGAATCATGAGTGCCTGTTTCAATTTCGGCTATGAAGCAGGAAAGCCTATGGAAGAGATTGCCCTGGCTCACGGAACAAATCCCCTCTATCAGAAAAACCCCTCCCTGATTTTCATTCTTCTGGGAGGATTTCTGACCAACCTGGTTTACTGTGTATTCCTGAATATAAAAAACAAAACATATAAGGACTATTATACCGTTTCGGGCGGCATATTTGCCAATAATCTGGTATTCACCTTTCTTGCCGGACTGCTATGGTTCCTGCAGTTTCATTTTTTCGGAATGGGTTCCAGCAAGCTGCCGGCCGGAATGGCAATCTTCGGATGGAGCATTCTCATGGCACTGAATATATCAATCAGCAATATATGGGGGATAATTCTCAGGGAATGGAAGGGCGTTTCAGCAAAAACGATTGCAGTGCTCATAACCGGGATCGTTGTTCTCATCCTTTCAGCCTTCCTGGTTAAACTGGGTTAGATTGTCCATGTGCAGCAGCCGCTGGCCGGACACAGATTCTCATGCAAAAAATTCTGTTACGATGAAAAAAAGATTTGGATTCAAAATGAAACTTTTTCCCGGGTTCAGGGAAGAATACCGCAAAAGACATAGTGAAATATGGCCGGAACTTGTAAAACTCCTCCGTGAGGCTGGCATAGGGAATTATTCCATCTGGTACGACGAGGAGACTGATTTTCTGTTCGCCTACCAGGAACAGACCGGGGAAAGCTCATCCCAGGATCTGGGAACCACGGAAATTGTTCAGAAATGGTGGAAATACATGGCTGACATAATGGAAACGAATCCGGACAGTTCCCCGGTAAGTGTTCCGCTTGAAGAAGTATTCTATATGGAATAATCATAAATATTTAAGGAATATGAAAAAAGAGACAATTGAAAAGGCTTATAAACTTGCAAAGGACCAGTATGCAGAGCTTGGCATTGACACCGATAAGGCACTGTCCGCCCTTTCGGAAATAGTTATCAGTCTGCACTGCTGGCAGACGGATGATGTAGGCGGTTTTGAAAAGGAAGGAGCCGAACTTGGGGGTGGCGGCATACAGGCTACGGGAAATTATCCCGGCAAGGCAAAAACCATCGGTCAGATGAGAGATGATCTGGACAAGGCAATGTCGCTTATTCCGGGAAAAAAGAGACTTAACCTTCATGCCAGCTACGGGGAATTCGGTGGGAAACTGACTGACCGCGACGCGATAGAAGTAAAGCATTACCAGGGATGGATTGACTGGGCAAAGGAGAGGAATACAGGACTCGATTTCAACTGTACCTGTTTTTCTCATCCCCTGGCCGACGACGGATTCACTCTTTCAAGTAAGAACGAGAAGACCCGTGCCTTCTGGGTAGAGCATGTGAAACGATGCCGGGCCATCGGAGCTGAAATGGGAAAACAGCTGGGAACCCCAACCGTACATAATCTGTGGATACCGGATGGATCAAAGGACATACCCGTTGACAGGTACGGTGTCCGCAAAATACTGAAGAAGTCGCTTGACGAAATATTTTTAGTGAAATATCCGAAAAAATATCTCAGGGACTCCGTTGAAAGCAAGCTTTTCGGCATAGGATCCGAAGCCATGGTGGTGGGTTCACACGATTTCTACATGGGATATGCCCTGAAAAATGATCTGATGATCACTCTCGACAACGGGCATTTCCATCCGACGGAATCGGTCGGGGACAAAATATCCTCGCTTCTTTTGTTTTATGATGAGCTTCTTCTGCATATGACACGGGGTGTCAGATGGGACAGTGATCATGTCACAACCCTGAATGAGGAGATTGTACTGATCGCCCAGGAGATTGTCCGGGCCAAAGCCCTGGGGCGCGTGAATATCGGACTCGATTATTTTGATGCCAGCCTTAACAGGGTAGGTGCCTATGTTCTCGGAACAAGGGCTGTTCAGCAGGCATTTCTCTTTGCATTGCTCGAACCCCATGCGGCACTCGTAAAAATGGAAGAGCAGGGAAAAACCTTTCAGCGGCTTGCCATGCTGGAGCTTATGAAATCCAAACCATTTGGTGCAATATGGGACTATCACTGCCTGAAAAACAATGTGCCGGCAGGAGGGGATTATATTGCTGAAATAGAAAAATACGAAAAGGACGTTCTTCTTAAAAGATAATTTGTATATTGATGTTTTCCGGATAATCCGCAGGGCTGTTCATACACCAGGCAGCCATGCGGAGATCCATCCCGCTTTGCCACCGGCAGAATAAACAGGACGGGAGACAGTCGTGCTCCCCGTATTGCTGTCCTGTACAGACCAGTCAAAGGGTACTTAATTAAACATCAGGAACCGTGTATGAAAGAAAAGATTATTGCTGTATTTGATGTAGGCAAGACCAATAAAAAGGTTATCCTCTTCAATTATAAACTGAAAGTGATTTCAGAGCTGGAGGAAAAATTTGCTGAAACAGTTGATGATGACGGATTTCCATGTGACGATATCGGACATATTGAACAATGGATCAGGGAATCTGTTCTCAGGCTGGTCAGGTCGGATAAGTACGATCTTACTGCAGTTAACTTTGCCACATACGGAGCCACCATTGTGTATCTTGATGCCGAAGGAAACCGGCTGACGCCTGTTTATAATTACCTCAAGCCCATGGACGAAAGGCTGCAGGAAAGGATATACAGGAAATACGGCGGGCAGGATGAATTCTGCAGGAGAACCGCGTCTCCCGCACTGGGAATGCTGAACTCAGGAATGCAGATAGTATGGCTTAAACATGAAAAACCGGAACAGTATTCAAGAGTCAGGCATATTCTCCATTTTCCGCAGTACCTGTCTTTTCTTCTTACAGGAAAGATTTATACGGAGCACACTTCCATAGGCTGCCACACTGCCCTGTGGGATTTTGACAATATGGCCTATCACCCCTGGGTGGGGAATGAGGGAATTGTTCTTCCGGAACCGGCTGATGCAGGTACAATTGATGAGATTGAAATTGAAGGTAAAAGGATAAAGGTCGGAATAGGCATTCACGACAGTTCCTCATCGCTGGTACCATATTTTTCGAGCAGCAAGGGAAAATTCCTGCTGATTTCGACAGGCACATGGTGTATAAACATGAATCCCTTCAATACGGAAATACTGACAGCCGCCCAGCTTGACCATGATTGTCTGTGTTACATGAGTATTGCAAAACAGCCTGTCAAGTCTTCCCGGCTCTTCCTTGGCAACTTTCATGAAAATGGGGTAAGGAAGCTGTCAGAATATTTCAAGACACGGCCTGATCATTATAAGAGTGTAAAGCCCAGCAAAAAGCTGATCGAAATCTGCAGGGCCAGATCGGCAGAAAACAGATGTTTTTTCGACATGCTGCCATATTCCAGGGAGCTGAGGGAAAAACCGGATCTGTTTATTTTTAATTCCTTTGAAGAAGGTTATCACCAGCTTATGGTGGAACTCACCGAACTTACCGCAGAAGCGATTGATCTTGTGATCCCTGCGAATGATGACATTGAAAATATCTATATCACCGGTGGTTTCTCCGCGAACAGCCTGTTCCGCAAGTTGATCTGTGCCTCATATCCCGGCAAGAATGTTTATACTTCGGAAATCCTGAATGCCACAGCGCTGGGTGCTGCACTTGTAATACTCCGGACAATGAATCCGGAGGCAAGCCCGGTTCTGAACCTGGGGCTCAGGCGCTGCTGAATGCAGGTACAGGTAGAAGCTATTCCTTTCGCAGAAGGGAGATCAGTTCACTGCTTTTTATTCCTCCGGCCGAAAAATAAAGCACAGCCGTTCCGGTGATAATTACCAGGAGTATCATTGCTGCCAGCAGTCCAAGCGGCATTTCGCTCCCGCTGCGTAATGAAGGTATTGTTGCAGTGATGCCTGATACGGTACCGCATACCACCCCCCAGGCAAGAATGATCAGCTGATCCCTGAGAATAAGCTTCCTTATTCGTTCCACAGTGTAGCCGCTTGCCGAAAGAAAGGCAAATTCATGCTTCCTGATATTATAGTTCCGCAGAAGAACAAATCCCAGTCCCGTTATTCCCAGTATCATTCCGAAGGTTCCGAATACTGCGAACACATTCAGATAGGTATTGGTTACCCGGAAAAAGGATGCAAGCTTTTCACCGGCACTTATTGCAGAGAAGCCGTAACCGGACAAACGCTCATTGAGTATCTTCCCGTAAAATTCCGATAATTCTGGCAGTCCGTCAACAAGAAAGACTGAACTGCCTTCCACAGACGGGTAAAAATGTGAGAGGTTTTCTTTGCTGATCAGCAGATATCCCTGGAAAACAGATGATTTCAGTCCGGCCCCAATAATTACGTTCAGAGGCTGGCCGTTTTCAGATCTGAATACCAGGGTATCGCCGGTTCTGACCTGAAGACCCCACTGAAGAACCGTCTGGTCGGCTATCCCGTAAATCGTATTTTCTCCCGGATTATTGCCAAGAAGTTCCCAGGGATCAGTGTACTTCCCCGGTCTGATGACTGAAGCAAAAGAAAAAGCCTTCCTTTTGATGAATTCCCTGTAATCGACGCCCAGCAGCGGGGGAGATGCAACATAATTTAGATTGAGACAGCTGGCATCATCCCCCGTTACTCTGCTGCACTGGATTACAGACATGTCCTTAAGTTCCTCTTCGTTAAGGCCATATTCCGCCCTGCCGGATCCGGCCGACAGATCTTCCTTTACCGGAACAGCTGACTCTGCCCATAGAAGGTATCCTCCGGTACCACCCGGCCGCTCCAGCATTTTATCTGTCAGTATCAGTTTGTTGGCTCCTGTTATCATGAGGGCAAAAATGCCTGCCGCAATAAAAATAACGGGAGTGACAATGTGGGAGGGATGAAAAGAATAATACTTTTTCTGAAAAGTAAAGGCGGAGGGGGCTTTGCTGCCTGCTTCAGGACTTTCCCTTATGTAGAAAAACCTTGCCAGCAGCACAACCGAAGCAAACAGGATAGTTCCCGAAACGAAGAAGAGTGTTGTGGAATAGTCCGGTAAGGTGAATCCGCAAACAAATACAATGATGAAAACTGTCAGTACAGCCGAAAAAGCTGCCAGATTTATCCGGGGTGAGTGTTTTTTCATTACACCCCCTGCCGGTTTGGTAAGCTGCCTCAGAAATTGCCGGGATTTGAAAAAGATGAGAATCAGGGATATAACCAGTACTGATGAAAAGGCATAAAGGAGAGGCAGGATGCTGAAATCAGCTGACAGGGCAGTGGTTTGCACAGCTCCGGACCATACTGAGTTGAGTGCCCTTATGATCAGGAGGTTCAGCAGATATCCGAGGAACACTCCGGGCAATGCCCCGGCAAATGACAATAAGCCCGATTCGCAGAAAAGCTGATTTCTTAAAAAACTGTTCCTGAATCCCAGTGCATACATGATTGCTGTCTGCTTCTTCCTTGTGTCGAAATACACCGAAACAGCAAACGATAAAAGTATCAGGCATGATACAATCATGAAGAAGCTGAGGCTGAGGAAAAGTGAGCTGAAATCCACGCTTTGTGCAGCACCTTCCAGGGCTGAGTCCCTGGCATTTGAAATGCTGAAGCCCGTAACGGACGGAATGAGGGAAGACCTGAGCCTTCCGTCTATTTCCTCAATGGATAACGATGAGGGAAACCTTAATGCAGTGGCTGTTCCGAAATTATTTCCCCACAGTCTTTTCCCGATTTCATAGCTGATGAATGCTTTCGGCGTCCCCCTGTATCTGTTCCAGTAATCCTCATCCTTCTTCCTTATCTGAGCGAGCAGGATGGGAACCCCGGCATCCCAGCCCGCACAGGTGGTACTGCCCGATATTCCCGGAAAATCGGGCATAAGAGAGGAGTCTGCATAGTGGCCATTATCCCCGGCAATGGCAGCAATGTAAAAATCCCTGCTTTTCTCCTCCAGGCTTTTCCCTGAAGCAGGATCATACCAGCTTAATCTTACCGTATCTCCCGGAACAGCATCAAGATCGGCGGCAAGCCATTTGTTGATAATGATGCCTCCGGTATCAATGCCCGGGTACAAATGTCCGGGAAGGGCAGCGACAAATGAATATGGAGTTGATTTGTCCCTGATCCGGAAACTGTTGACAAGATAAGTCAGAACCGGCTCTCCCGTTGGTATGTTTCCAAGTATTTCCGAAACCAGAAGGCTGTCGAGAAATATCCGGTCGGAGATGAGTTCCCTTTCTCCAGTTTTGGCAGAAGTTCTTAAGGATAATCCGATATCAGCCGGTGTAAGCACGCTTGATAATATTTCATTATAATCAGCCTTGTTCACCTGACTGACAAGAATCCTGTTGGCCTGTATCCTTTTGTTCTGTCCCCCGGCCATGTCGGCCATGTTCAGGAAAAGGACCATGGGTATCTGCTGGCTGATCCCCGGTGAAAAATTGCCTCCCCTTTCCGGAGGAATTATATGACTTACTTTCAGCACTACAGAACCATGATCATCCTTTGCCGGGGCAAAAGGGGCATTTGACGGGAGGGGATCGGTTTCCCTGAAGCGTACAATGATTTCTTCACCTTCGCCAATGTCCAGATGCCGTGCAAGGCTCTGGTTAATACCAGCCTCACCCCTGGCTATCCGGAGTGAACCTGATCCGTGGAAGGGAAAGAAAGTGTCATCTGTTCCATAGATCCTTACGTTCAGTGCCGTTACTCCTGTTGAGAAATTACTGCAATATCCGTCTGTTTCCAGAATTGAAACAGCCGGGTTTCCTGTAGCTGCCGAAACTTTTTCTGAAAGGGCGGGGTCAAAATATCTCAGCCCTGAACTGATTATAATATCGGTGCTGCCAAGTTTTTCCAGTGATGCCCGCTTCAGGCTGCTGCGCACGGAATGTCCCGTGAAAAGGGAACCGCTGATTACAGCTGACAGAACTGATATGATAATGATTTGATAAACAGCATCCTTCCTGTGATATACCAGGGATTTTAATATCATTCTGAGGATGTCTGACTTCATTGGTATGATGTTTTTCAGTTTACTGTTCAAAGGATGATCTTCATTTATATTGTTTTCAGTTTGCCGTTTTCAAGGATCAGGTGTGTTTTCATTCTTGAGGCAAGTGCATCTGAATGGGTTACAATGAGCAGTGTGAGGCCCGTTTCCCGGTTGATCTCCACAAGCAGATCGCCAAGTATTCTGGCATTTTCCGCGTCGAGAGATCCGGTCGGCTCATCAGCGAGAAGGAGGGAGGGTTTGTTTATCAGTGCCCGGACCAGGGTAGCCCTCTGTGCCTCGCCTCCCGATATCTGAAAGGGATACTTGCCGGCAAGGGGTGAGATGCCGATCCTCTTCATCAGTCCGGATGCATTTTTCTTTTTTTCTTCATATTCTGAAAGTCCGATATCTGAGGCAAAGAGCGGAAGAAGTATGTTTTCCCCGACTGTAAGATGGGGAAGAAGAAGATGGTCCTGGAAAACGAATCCGATATTCCTGTTCCTGTAGGAAGCTGATTCATCTGCATCCAGTGTACTTACTGACCTGCCCCGGAAGATCACATCCCCCGAATCGGGATGATCAAGTGTGCCGATAATGTTAATCAGGGTGGTCTTTCCGGAGCCGGACGGCCCTGTCACGGCAATGGCATCACCATCCCTGACGACAAGATCCAGATCCCCGAGAACCATTCCCCGTTGTGTGTAGGACTTTGATACTTTTTTAAGCTCCAGCATACTGTTCTGAATTTATTTATACACTTCATACATGCCGGCCGACATTTTCTCAATCGAAAGTTTTGTCAGAACCCGTTCCTTCCCGGTCTGCCCCAGTTTTGCAGCCAGCTCCCTGTCCGTTAAGAGCCTGTGCAGTGATGAAGACAGTTCCTCAACGGTATCAGGCTGATAAGTAATTCCTCCACCGGTTGTGGCAATTATTTCGGGGAATGCGCCCGTGGCAGGTTGTACCACAGGTATTCCGCTGCTGTTGGCTTCCAGTATATACAGGCCGTATCCGTCATATTTCCGTACAGGAACACTGATCACGTCAACATTGTTAAAAAATTCCATTTTTTTGTTACCCTGGAATTCAGGATAGATTCTTATGCTTTTCTGAAAGCCATGATCCCTGATTTTTCTGATCTGGTCTGAAATAAAAGCCTTGTCAATACCGGTATAGCCTCCGCAGACATGAAAACCGAGGTCATGCATTGAATATTTTGTTTTCAGTTCAATGAATGCGTCTGTGAGTTTATCAAATCCGTTGTGTTGACTGATGCGGCTGAAATAACCCAGGGCAGGAGGGCGGTTTGTGTTTCTTTCCCCGTAAGGCGGCTCCGGATCGAAGCCCAGGGGGATTACATGAATATTGTCTCCTTTCACACCGGTCTTTGAAATGAACAACTGCCTGTAATAGTTGCTGGGTGTGATGAAATGATCCACGTACACCGATTCCCTGCCTATCATTTCCCATGCCCTGCTCTGCCATGGCTCCGCCATGTCATCAATCCAGTCATCCTCATTGAGCAGGGAGCATACCACCTTTACCTTCATCCTGTTCTTGAGCTGCCTGGCCAGGCCCAGGATAAGCGCGTTGGAGAGATGAATCACATCCGGCTTTCCTCCCTTCATCAGGTATTTTACCAGCCTGTCAACCTCATTTTTGCGGAAGGCATTGTCGCCTTCTATCATGTTTATTGTAAGTTCCTCATATCCTTCCACGCTGGTTGTTCCCGCCTGCCGGGAGGCAAGTTTCAGAAAGGGTGTCATGTCGAAAAACCTTTCCAGAAAGGCCGGCATATTTTTGAGGAAGCCGGCTTTTTCCCTGAGGAACATCGAGATGGCACCAAAAAAGACATGCCTGTCAAATCCTGTTACCGAGCTGTCATCTTCAGGCGGGAGATACAGTGGTATGGCATTTGCGGTTATTCCGGGAACCTGGCGGATTGCCCTGAAATAAAGCATGTCGCGGTAACAGTTTGCACAGTAGAATGATCCTCCCGATCCCGTTATCAGATAAATAACCTTCATGCTTACATCCTTTCTTCCATATATTTTAATACTCTTTCAGATCCGGTACAGGTTCGAAGTTACTGCCTCCTGCGAAAGCCCTTTACCGGCAATCTTCACTTTGTGGCGAAGGCAGCCGGAAGCCAATGCTGTTCCTTACTTTGTTCCGAAAGCCAGTAAACGTCCGTCTTCGGTAAGGAAATAAAATCTTCCTGTTGTGACAGCCGGAGAGCTGCTGACCGGCGCTCCGGCATTGAAGCTCCATTTTTTCCCGCCATCCTGCAGTCCAAGGATATAAACATTTCCGTCCATGCTTCCGAAAAGCACTCCCGATGGCGTTATCACTGCCGAACCGGTGATCCGGCCGTTTGTCCTGAATTTCCAGATAAGCTCACCTGACCCGGAGTTGTAACAGTAAAGGTATTTATCCTCATTTCCCACAACAAGCATATTCCTGCCGGCAGCCGGAATAGCCATTATTGCGCCGGATCCTTTCCCTGCAGGCACTTCCCATACCATTTTGCCGCTTATCATATCCAGGCAGTAAAGGTTTCCGTCATAATCGCCGAACCAGGCCCTTTCGCCGGATATTGCCGGAGACGCGGCTATATATCCGCCGGTTTCGAACCTGTTTCTTTCCCTTCCGGTGAGAGGATCCGCAATTCTGACCATACCGTCGCAACCCCCGAAAACTATCCTGTTATTCATCACAGCCGGGGTGCCGTTGACATAATTTTCCGTTTCAAGTTTCCACAGTAAGCGGCCGGTGAGCGGATCAACACAATGAAGATAGTAGTCATAACTGCCGAAAATCAGTCCGGTTGATTTTCCGGCACTCCAGATATTTGCCGATCCCACTATCTGGTTATCTGTTGAATATGACCATAACAGCCTGCCCGTTTTTTTGTCAAAGGCACGCATTATCCCGTCACCGCCGCCGATGAAAAGATAATCGCCGTAAATCATTGGCGGTGATTCAGCCGTTCCCCCTGTTTCCTTTTTCCATATGATTTTGCCTTCCGGGGATACAGCATACACATTGCCTTTCAGATTGCCGAAATAGATTATTCCGTCGCTGATCACTGGAGATGATTTGGAACCCTCACCCGTTGAGACGCTCCAGAGAAGTGCGGGAGCGGCCGGCAGGGCGGAGGCTGCATATCCGGTAAGATTGTATGTGCCCCGGAAAACAGGCCAGTCCGCTCCGGGTTTTTGTGACAGGGAAACAAGACTGAGCGCTGAGAAAAATATCAATAGGAAAAGTTGATTCATTATGGCTTAAACTTGATTATATAACGGTTTTATTCCGGCATCATGAAGTCTTAAAATGTTTTCATTGCTTTTTCTTATGTTTTATTAAAAAAAGCTCAGGGCTCCTGTGGGGCAGACATTAACGCACAGCTCTGCCTGTGCTGCCGGTATATCATCAAACTCAGCCGTAAGCGGTTCCGATATAAGGGATACAAATCCCCTGTTTATGAAGCACAGGGAGGGTTCTTCCTTTTTGTCCTCACAGATTCTCACACAAAGCCCGCATTTAATACATTTTGCATGTTCAAAAATCAGGCCTGTTCCCTGGCTGATCTTTTTTGTAAGCGGCAAACCGGCCACTTTGTTTCCCCTGTCCCTTATTCCGAGTTCCTGTGCAAGTTCCCTCAGACGGCAATTGTCCGATGCCCTGCAGTCGCAGTGCATACAGTTTTTTGCTTCTTCACCTGCTGAAATGAAGTCTGTGACAGATTCAAACCGTTTCCCGGCCTCCCTGCATTCCTTAAGCCATTCCTTCAGTTCCTCTTCCTCAATTCTCCCGGTCCGGGATGAAAAGATTTTTTTGAAATCAGGGAATTCAGTCAGTTCTACAGGTTTCTGAGGACCGCCCTGGTAATTCAGATTGTGATAAATAAAGATTCTGATGTTCCGGATGGACACCTGTCTGTCAATTTTTCTTCTTCTGCATGCATTTTCGCAATACCCCCGGCAGCTGAGGCATCTAATCTCCGGTGCATCCAGTTCCGACATCACAAGTTCTATGGCTTTAATATATTCTCCTGCGGCAAGCAGCCTGTTCAGGCGCGGAATGTCATAACCTGCCGGACAGACTATCCTGCAGGGTGCCTCGCATTCGGCGCGGTGTTCCGAAAGCAGAAGCTCCACCGCCTTTTTCCTGGCTGACACAACATCCTCTCCGGAAGCATCTATGTCCATCCCTTCCCGTACAAGTGCCGTGCATGAGGGAAGGTAGCTGTCCGAAGCCTTATCCCTGACCATGCATACCATGCATGAGGTATAATGTTCAATACCGTCCATGTGGCACAGTGTGGGAATGGAAACACCGGCCCTCTGGCTGACTGACAGAATGGTTTCACCGGCTTCGGCATCCACTTCAATATTGTTTATTCTGATCTTAAACATTATTATCCATTATTTCGACAGCATTTTCAGGACAAACAATTCTGCAATTATCACATTTAGTACACAATTCCTGGTTTATTTCATGTTTTTCGTAGGGTCTGAAACCTATCGCGCCTACCGGGCATTCCTGAGAGCATTTTGTACAGCCCGTGCACTTATCGGTAATAACATACCTGATCAGTTCCCTGCATTTTTTCGCAGGACAGATACCTGAAGCATGAGCCTCATATTCCTTACGGAAATATTTCAGTCCTGTTATCACCGGATTGGGAGCAGTTTTTCCAAGACCGCACAGACTTCCGTTCTTAACATAGTGACAAAGTGATTCCAGTTCATCTATTTCCTTCATGTCCGCCTTTCCTTCACTGAGGCGGGTCAGTATGTCCAGCATATGCTTTGTTCCGACCCTGCAGAATGTACATTTCCCGCAAGACTGCTTATGGGTGAAGCTCAGAAAATATTTTGCCACATCCACCATACAGTCTGTGTTGTCAAGCACGACGAGGCCTCCTGATCCCATCATTGCACCCATTCTGTTCAGCTCCTCGTAGTCAACCGGGGTGTCCGCCATGGAAGCAGGAATACAGCCGCCCGATGGTCCTCCAATCTGTACCGCCTTGAATTTTCTTCCTTCCGCCACACCCTCGCCTATATCCTCAATTATTTCACGAACAGTAATTCCCATGGGCACCTCGATCAATCCCCCCCGTGCCGTTTTACCCGCAAGAGCAAAAACCTTGGTTCCCTTGCTTTTCTCGCTTCCTGTCCTGCTGAAGGCTTCCGCTCCCATATTTATAATCCATGGAACCACTGCAAGGGTTTCCACGTTGTTCACAAGGGTGGGCCGGTTCCTGTATCCCCTGACAGCCGGGAAGGGAGGCCGCAGATGGGGTGTCCCGCGTCTGCCTTCGAGTGATGTTATCAATGCGGTTTCCTCACCACATACAAAGGCACCGGCACCTTCAAATATCTCTGCCCTGAAGGAAAATTCCGAACCAAGGATATTTTCCCCGAGAAAGCCTTTCTCATAACAATGCTTCAGTGCATTTCCTATTCTTTCCACTGCCAGCGGATATTCCGCCCTTATATAGAATATTCCTTCAGAGGCCCCTGTGGCATAGGCAGCTATAAGCATTCCTTCAATTATCCGGTAGGGGAATGATTCAAGAAGCATCCTGTCCATGAATGCACCGGGATCACCCTCATCGCCGTTACAGACTATGTATTTCAGTTTTCCCGGCTCATTTGCCACAATACGCCATTTTTCACCCGTGGGGAATCCTGCACCGCCACGGCCTCTCAAATCGCTTTTTATAATAATATCGGTTATTTGTCCGGGGTCGCCCGACTGAATTGTTTTTTTCAGTGCATCAAAACCGCCGAGCATCAGGTACTCTTCAACAGAATCGGGAGTGAGGATGCCGCAGTGCATGGTAGCCAGCCTGACCTGCTTCCTGGTGAAATTGTTCAGGTATTTTTCCCTTTCATCAGCAGGTATATTAACCGGGCTTTCAAGCAGGTGATCCGTGACAAAAGTGTCAGCCAGATCATTGATTCTGTACCGGATTTTCTTTGTCAGTGATTCCGGGCCGATATGCCTGAGAAGAATTTCCTCAACCTGATCCTGAGTTACGTTTGTATATCTTGAATGTTCACCGTTTCCGGCAACTATTTCCAGTAAAGGGGTTTGATTGCATACTCCCACGCAGCCAACCGGCTTGATTTTGATTCTGAGGTCAAAGCTGTCGGTGATCTCAATGAGCCTGGAAAGTATGTTTCTGCTGCCGCCGGCGATGCAGCATGAACCCAGACCGATCCTGACCTCGGCGTCATGACCGGCCAGGGATGCTTTGTCTTCTGAACGGGATACCTTGCCTCCCGAAACAAGAAAATCCTTCAGTATATCTCCGGCCTGTGTCGGCTTTACATGTCCGTATGTTTTGTCATCGATCTGTACAACAGGCGCCAGTGTGCAACAACCCAGACAGGCAACTTCCTCTATTGAAAACAGGTTGTCCGGGGAAGTGTTCTTCCGGTCACCGATGTTAAGAACTCTTCTGAATGAATCGCTTATGAGTTGTGAGCCTTTCACGTGACAGGCTGTTCCGGAGCAAACCTTAATAATATGCTTTCCTGTGGGAAGATGATGGAACTGGCTGTAAAAGGTGGATACTCCGGATATCTGTCCGGGTGTTATATCAGTTATTTTGCATATATGCCTGAGTGCTTCTGACGGGATGTAAGACAGTCTTTTCTGGACTTCCTGAAGTATGGGGATCACCCTGTCCTTCCCTTTTCCTGTCAGGGCGACAACCTCCTCAACAACCGGAATGATTTTGTCTGTGCCGGTTGACTGGCAACTGCATGTCTCTTCTCTTGTATTTACTGTCTTTTTATTCAATTTCTGATATGCAATACAGATTTTCTCTTCCTCTTATATAAATACACCCGTCGGAAAATGCCGGTGTGCAGTCGGCAGCTTCTCCCAGGGGTGATTCAGCAAGCAGCTCAAACCTTGAATCCGCTTTTATCACCTTCATGACGCCGCTTCTGTTAAGCAGCCATACCCTGTCATCGGCAATCACCGGGGAAGCATAGAACTGATCCATGAGATAGTGGGTCCACAGTGTATCGCCCTTCATTGCATCATAACACACTACATCGCCGTAGCCTGTTGCAAGGAAAAGATACTCATCCGTTGCAACCGGGCTTGATACATCGGGAGTGAACATATCGTCCGACCATATTATTGATGCCCCCGTCCCTGGCCTTATTGCTGCAAGTACTGCATAGTCTGTTACGGCATACACCATTGTGCCGTTTACCGCGACAGAAGGGGCAACATCGCCCGACATGCATTCGACTGCCCATAATTCCTTTCCGCTGACGGGATCAAAGCCGGTGACCCAGGGATTGCCGTTTATTATCACCTGGGCGGTACCGTTGAAGTTCGCAAGGACGGGGGAAGACCATGAAGGCCTGTCACGGCGGATTGTTTCCCATTTCAGTTCTCCGCTTTCCAGCTCAAAACCCATAAGTGAAACCTTTATGTCTGCATCATACTGTACAAGAAGAAGATCTTCATGGATAATAAGAGAACATGAATAGCCATATACATTTTCAGGTGTCTCCAGGTTCTTTGCCCATTTTGTGTTGCCGTCGTGGTCAAGGCATATCAGATTTCCGTTGGCAAATATTGCGCATACCGAGCTGGCGTTAACTGCTGCCGTTGACACGGCCATTCCTGCATCATAATCCATTTCAGGAACTACGGAAGGTTCTCCGGGGATTCCGGATGCTGATGCACTCCACAAAATTTCACCCGATTTCTTGTCAATGCAGTAAACCTCACAATCAGTGTTTTCTGCCCCGGTAACGAATAATTTATCACCCCATATTACCGGAGAGCTCTTACCATCTTTGGGTATCTGTAACTTCCATTTGATATTAGTGCCATCTTCACCGTTCCAGTGCAGGGGATAATTCCTGCCCCCGGCTATGCCTCGGCTGTCCTGGCCCCTGAAAAAGGGAAAATTAACGGCATCCGGTTCATAGCTGCCTTTAACAAGTGCCGGTCTGCCTGTTTTTTCCTTCTTTCCTGCGGGTCTTTTCCGGTCCAGGTCGGGCAGACCGGATCTCAGGAAAAAGGAGGCAATAATTGCCGTTGCCGTTATAATCGAAACGGATACAAGCATGTGCTTCATCCCCTTTTTGCGGACATCTGTTTCATCGGGCAGCTCACCGGGAATAACGGGAACAGCTTTTTTATTTTCCGACAGGACATACTGGCTGAAAAAAAAGACTATGGCGCCTGCCAGTAAAAGATAGGAACCGGTTTCTATCTGTCTCCGTGAAGCGAAATAGGCTTTCCTGGCCATCAGGTCCAGGGCCCTTACCTGTTCAGCCTTGACGGTATTGCCGGGATCATTGTCATATTGTTCCTTTATTTCTGTCAGCACAGGATTGTCCAGCGGATCAATGGCTTTCAGCTGAATAATGCTGAAAAGCATCGTCAGGGCCACGAGGATGGTGAAAATACCTGCAATCAGGCTGACTTTCCTCAGAACATCTATATCCTTTTCTTTAAGATTCATTTTCAATCTTTTTTACTGACTTGAACAGGACAGTATTTAAAACAGCGGCCGCAACTGTAGCATTTGCCCCTGTGCGGCTCATAACCGGTGCGGCCGGTTCTTATGGTTAGAGCCACCAGGCTTATGCCCAGGGACAATCCAAGAAAGCCTCCCGCCCAGGGAGAAGCTTTCCTGAACCTGTGAATGATCGCAAGTTCCTCTGTGAAAAGCTCATCTTCTGTTTTCCCCGCTTCCTTGAAGGCGACAGCATCCTTCGACACAGCCTCGATGCCGGATTCCTTTTCAAGCCGTATTTCCCCGGCAAGACGTACTTCCCGGGTTATTCCGGCCATAACCGGTCCGAGATTATGGAAGACCAGTGCTCCTGCCGCAGTAAAGACCGGAATAAGAATGATCCATGTCAGAAACATTTTTCTGATTTTTTTTCTTTCCTCTGCTGTCGGGACTGCATCCGGTTTAAGAATTGCATCATAGGGACATGCGTTTTCACACAGGCGGCAGTTAATGCACTCAGCTGGTGTAATGGAAAGATGTTTCCCTGAAAAGCGTGAAAAAATATTGAGTATAGCTCCGTAGGGGCACAGGTATCTGCAGTATGGCCGGTTGACGAAAATTCCGGCAAGCAGGAGCAGAGCCCCGAAAATCAGTATGGTGTGGGGAGCGTCAAGCCGGAAGATACCTACGAAAGGGTCATAGCGGCAGATGAGGAAATGACTCTTCATTGCAGCAAACAACACTGCAACAGCGAGATAAATAAAAGGAACAGATGCAAGTACTGTCTCTGCAGCTTTCGGCAGCTTAACCGGACTGAAGCCTGTCAGTTCCTGAATTGCACCCAGCGGACAGACACCGGCACAGAAGACTCTTCCGTAAAGCAGGGCGAAAACAAGGGGAACAATAAAGAAGAGAAGTGCAGTGAGAGGAATTGAATAATCCGAATTGAACAATGCCAGTGAAACATTCTGTACCGAGCCTACCGGACAGATACAGCCCTTTCTGAAAAAACCGAAATACAGCAGTGAAAAAACAGACATCCCGACCAGCCCCCGGCGGGATCTCTTTTTAACTGCAAGCCAGGCTGTCACGGACAAGGCAGCGATCAGTACTGCCACGTCGAGATAGTCAAGGAGATACGACCTCTGAAATGGAGCCTGGTGTTCAGGATACACGTAGTCGGATTCAAATTCCGGTCTTGGGAATCTGTCCTGTGCGTGAAGGCCTGAATACCAGTTCAGGAAAATAAAAACAAAGATATATGGCAGTAATTTTTTCAGCATCTCATTTCTGCAGTTTCAGTGTTGAAGACTTATGATTCCGGAACCGGCGGGCCATCTGCCTTATGGATATACTGCCTGCCGGCGGGCACCCTGGATATTGCATCCGAAGGACATTTCCTGGCAATAAGACAGTCGTTGCAGTTATCGCAAAGCTCCTGGTTTATCTGCAGATACAGTGACCCGTTGCCGAAATCGATGCATCCCTTCACGCATTTACCGCAGCCGTCGCACAGATCTTCATTGATAGTATACTCAAAATATGGTTCCTCCACGAAGCGCCTGGTAATTGCCCCTGTGGGACAAAGCTGATTTTCGGCGCCGGTGCTGATTGTTCTCACTCCCTGCCGCAGATACCCGCCGCAGAGATCGCAGTAACCGCACATAACAAATGCATGGTAGCATTTTACAGCCGAGGGGGTTTTTACACAATTGGTTTTGCACTGGCCACACTGGGTGCATTTAAAGGGGTCAATCTGCCAGACATATCCCGAAGCCGTTGTTTTCCGCGAAAGTGCCAGGGGCAGTGCAACAAGCGGAGCCGTAACAAGTATCTTTCCCGCCTTGCTTACAAAATCCCTTCTGCTGCTGTATTTGTTTTTCTGTCTGCTCATTTGATCCTGCACTTGCTGATTATTTTGTGATATTGTATCCTTTCATTAAGCCCTGCCTCTCCTAAACTTATTCCTGTTCCGGTATTTATCACAATCCGTTTTCTCCCGGCAAATTCCATTCACCGGACAAAGCGAACAATCCCTGTCAAAAACAATCCTGCTTCCAAGTAGTGCAGCAATAAGAGCCAGAATGCCGGCCATGAGCAGCCTGACTGTTTTTTTTATGAATTCATTTCTTGTTGTCAATGCAGACATATATATATAGGTATACTTAATTATCGTTTGTTTTCAATAAGGGTTCAGATATTTTCATTCTTTCTCCGGAATACATAAAGTTTTGAATCGTCCGGGTTTGCGGCATAGATCGTCTTTCCGTCCGCTGAAGCTATATCCAGCGGAACCGAAGGTGTAAATGTATTCCGGGATGATACAAATTCAACAAAAGCACCCTGGTGGTCAAGTATCTTAATCCTGTTGATTCCTTTCTCGGCAGTTACGAAACCCTGCGGTATCACGGCAAAGTGGGCGGGATTGCAGCAGCCGCAGAATGCTTCAGGGGCAGTGCCTGCTTCCCCGAACTGTCCTTTCTTTATACCGCCGGGAGTCCATGTTTCAATTCTTCTGTATCCCGTATTTGCCGCATAGAAGAGTCCTTCATCCGTCAGTGCAACATCGAAATACGGACTGGGTATAATGAATTTATCAACAGAATGTCCTGCCATTGATATTACTTCCCCGGTTTTATCGAGAATGAATACCCTCTTGTTTTCTGAATCAGCAAAGCCAACATTTTTCGCGCTGGCAGAGACTGAAGTAATATAACTGCGGGATTCATAGGGGCCCCATTCCGTGATCATTTTTCCGTCGCTGCCCACCAGGTGAATAATACTTGCTGAAGCTGCATAGACCGTATCACCGTAAACCGCCACGGCAGTGATGCCATCCGGTGTTGAGGTCTTCCAGACCAGGTTCAGTGAATTATTGTAGCGCGACAGGAATGATTTTCCTCCCAGAAAGATATCTCCGTCAGGCGATACTGCCACAGACATCAGTTGCCCGTAATCAATGTCAAGCTGCTTTCCGGCCTGCCATAGGTCGGGAGGATCTTCCGCCGCAGCAGTTTTTTCCGGTGTTTCACGGTTTTTTTCCGGTTTAACGGAATCATAGACAATATAGGCGATAAAGGTCAGTATTATCACCAATGATATTATCGCATAGCTTTTTTTGTTCATCATGAAGAATTTTTTCCAATTGTAAGACAAATCATATTTCTTGAATCCCTCAGTATAAGGTAGTTGCCGGCAATGGCCATTGGTCCCCATGCCTCGATACCATCGAGAATATCATATCTGGCTATCAGCGATGCAGAGGCCCCGTCAAGCTGAAAGAAAAACAGGTTTGCATCATCATCCATGAGAAACATCTTGTCTTCTTTCACAACATAGGGTCCCAGACCCCGTCCGAATCTGCTGTCCTTTCCGCTGGTCCACACCGGCTTCCGGAGATCCGACAGATGGTAACAGACAAGCTGCCTTTTCAGGGGGCCTGCATTTTCAGGCATCACCGACCAGATATAATCCCCTGTGATAACGGGTGTCTGCTGATCGCTTGACAGTCCCTCCATGGCTTTGTGGCTTTCAATCACTGAAGCCGTGTATCCCGAACCGTCATAGCTGATTTTTATTCTGGCTCCCCCTGCACCATAGCTGCCGAAAACAGCAATCTCATTATCATTCAGAAGAACGGGCGATGCTGCCACGGTGAGCGGATTCCATTTCGTGGTCTGCCAGAGCAGTTTTCCCCTGTCGGCACCTTCCGCCGACACAGCGCAAACACCTCCGATGGCATTGTAAACGTACATTTTTTTTCCGTGTATCCTCATCGGAATGATGGAACAGTGCGACATTCTGAGAGTATCAGGATTGGGAGTGGTCCACAATACCTGTCCGCTTTCGCAGTCAATGCCTGTCATCAGGGCTTTTCCGCCGGGTGCCAGCACTGCAACCCCATCATCAATCAACGGACACTGACCGGTATAAAAATCCGGAGTGATCCTGCCCTTTGTCTTTCCCGGAATTTCGAATTCCTTTTCCATGTCGAGGCTCCACCTAAGATCTCCGCTCAGCGGATCCAGGCACATCACATGGGAGCGCGGACCAATTGTCAGCAGGTAATCATCCGTTATTGCAGGAATGGTACGCGAGTAACCGTGATTTCTCTTTATGTCAACATAATACCATCTTCTCCAGAGTTCCGTCCCCGATTTAAGGGAAAAGCATCTGAGCATATCTGCTTTCCGCCGTTCGTTGTAATCCATAACATATACCCGGCCGTTCCAGACTGCGGGTCCGGCATATCCCTCACCCAGTGTAACCTTCCAGGCCACCGGCGGACCTGAGGAATCCCATAATTCCGCAAGATTAAAAGTGTCCCTGCATATATTGTCGAAATTGGTCCCGCGGAATCTGGGCCAGCTTCCCGGAACATATTCGTCAAAACTGTTAAGGGTATCAAAAAATTCACCAATGATCACGGAATCGGATCTGGGCTCTAGTTCCGGCCTGTTATCCATTCCGGGAACACGGGCGACCATTTCTGCCGGATAGTGGTCGTCTGCGATCCACCAAACCAGGAAGCCGCCTGACAGAAGCGCTGTAAGCATGATAATAAGCGTATATCTTTTCCCTGATCCCATTACCCGTTTAAGCAACATCAACTTTAAAGCCAGAACGCATCACCATTTATGTTATCATGAATTATCAGGCAAAACGTAACACCATTGACTGTCCGGAATTTGCATGCAAGCCCGGAACCGGGCAATGTATATGACAAGTCCGCGGATTCCGGTTTTGCAGGTTTTGCAATATAACAAAAGCTGAATTAATAAACTATAATTATCATGATTGCATATGTCTGCTGACGGCTTTCAGGAGTTTCAGGATTTGAATAAATATGAGGCTCAGGCAGGAGATGTGCAGGAAAATTAAAGCCATTTCCCCATATAAAAGGGTTTTGTTATAATATTTCCCTAATTTATTTTACTTTTATTGCTGACGAACCGGTAACAAAAACCATCAATCCGTAAAAATGGACATAGATGAATTTGATGATCTTAAAATAATTCTCTGGCTGATACTTTTTCTTATCTTCGGCATACTGATTATAACCTGATTATAACCTGATTATATTATGAACAATAAAATCTACCTTGCACTTCTGGCATCAGTGACGGCAATATCCTGTTCCCAGAAGGATAAACCACTTCCGAACATCGTATTTATCCTGGCGGATGATCTTGGTTATGGTGACATAAGTTGTTACGGGCAGGAGAAATTTTCAACCCCGAATATTGACAGGCTGGCCCGGGATGGCATGCTGTTCACTCAGCATTATGCAGGATGCACCGTATCGGCTCCGTCGAGATCCTCCCTGATGACCGGTCTTCATACGGGCCATACCCCCATCAGGGGCAACAAGGAATGGCAGCCTGAGGGTCAGTGGCCCCTGCCGGCAGATGCATTTACCATCGGGAAGATGTTGAAAACAAAAGGCTATGCAACGGGGACATATGGAAAATGGGGACTGGGGTTCGTTGATACGGAGGGTGACCCTGCCAGACAGGGAATAGATGATTTTTTCGGTTACAACTGCCAGCGCCTTGCACATAATTATTATCCGGATCATCTGTGGCACAATCATGAAAAAATCCTTCTGCAGGAAAATGACAGCGGAAGGACGGGTGCCTACAGCGCCGATCTGACTCATGAGGCTGCCATTCGTTTTATGGAAGCCAACAGGGAGAATCCCTTCTTTCTCTTTTATGCCACTACCATTCCACATGCTGAATTGTTCGCGAAAGAGGAGTATATGGAAATGTACAGGGGTAAATTCGATCCGGAGAAAGTCTTTACAGGAACAGACAGCGGGCCAGATTTCAGACTTGGTCCCTATGGGTCCCAGCCCGAATCCCATGCTGCCTTTGCTGCCATGATAAAACAACTTGATGACTATGTGGGAGAATTGCTCGCCAAACTCACTGAACTGGGAATCGAAAAAAATACCATTGTCTTTTTTGCCTCTGACAACGGGCCCCATCTGGAGGGGGGTGCGGATCCGGACTATTTCAACAGTAACGGAGGACTGAAAGGGTACAAGCGGGATATGTATGAAGGAGGAATCAGAAGCCCCCTCCTGGTTAAATGGCCGGGAAAGATAAAGGAAGGTTCAAGGACAGATCATATTTCAGCATTCTGGGATTTAATGCCGACACTTGCAGACATAACCGGCGCGGAAATACCTGAAAAGACTGACGGGATATCATTTCTTCCCACCCTTCTCGGGAAAAGAAAACAGAAAGAACACAGGTACCTCTACTGGGAATTCCATGAGCAGGGCGGAAAAATGGCTGTCAGAATGGGCGACTGGAAGGCAGTGAGGCTGAATGTCAACAGCAGCACCAAAGCCAGAACTGAGCTGTACGACCTCTCGGCAGATACCGGGGAAACAAATGACCTGGCCGGTTCACATCCTGAGATAGTCAGAAAAATGGAAGAAATTATGGAGGAAGCACATGAGCCTTCCCCTGTTTTCCCTTTCGACTTTGAAGTGAAAGGCAGATAATAAGCCAGCATTCTATTTTATTCCTATAAACAAGAAAAATTAACCTAATCAGATTGATATGAAAAAAAACTATTCCCGGAATCAACTGATAACCGGAGCCCTGGGGATTGCAGCTTTGAGTTCGGCATTCTCAGGATGCTCCCGCCAGGCAGATTATCCCAATATTGTCATCATTTATGCTGATGATCTCGGATATGGTGATATAAGCTGTTACGGGGCAACAAGTCTGAGTACTCCCAATATTGACAGGGTGGCAGAGAATGGCTTACTGTTTACGAATGCCCATTCAACATCTGCAACAAGCACCCCTTCGCGCTATTCACTGCTGACGGGTGAATATGCCTGGAGGAGGGAGGGGACCGGCATTGCAACGGGTGATGCGCCGGCAATAATCACACCCGGAAGGACAACAATTGCTTCCGTTCTGAAAAACGCCGGATATGTAACCGGAGTGGTTGGCAAATGGCATCTGGGCATGGGTCCGGAAGGCGGGGCCGACTGGAACGGGGAAATCACGTCAGGTCCCCTGGATATAGGATTTGATTATAATTACGTTATGCCCGCTACCGGAGACAGGGTTCCCACAGTTTTTGTGGAAAACAGGAGGGTGGTGAATCTCGATCCTGAAGATCCGATAAGAGTCAGTTTCAGGGAGCCCATCCTTGTTGAACCGACCGGACGGGATCATCCGGAACTGCTTAAAATGCATCCCAGTCATGGTCATGATATGACAATAGTTAACGGAATCAGCAGAATTGGGTATATGAGCGGCGGGAGATCGGCATGGTGGACAGATGAAGACATAGCGGATGTAATCACCGGAAAGGCCGTTGACTTCATAAAGCAAAACAAGGACAACAGGTTTTTTCTCTATTTTGCAACCAATGACATACATGTTCCAAGGGTTCCGCATCCGAGGTTTGCCGGCAGGAGCACCATGGGTCCCCGGGGAGATGTCATCCTGGAACTTGACTGGACTGTAGGGGAAATAGTAAAAACCCTTGATGAGCTCAATCTTTCCCGTAACACCATTCTGATTGTGACAAGCGACAACGGGCCCGTTGTTGATGACGGCTACAGGGATGATGCAGTGGAAAAGCTTGGTGACCATAAGCCCGCCGGTCCGCTGAGAGGCGGGAAATACAGTGCATTCGACGGGGGCACACGTATACCTTTTATTATATACTGGCCGGAGAAAATCAGACCGGGTACAACAGATGCCCTCTTTTCGCAGATTGACCTGATGGCATCCTTCGCATCACTTACAGGCCAGGAACTGAGCTCCGGCACGGGACCTGACAGTTTCAACAGTCTGGCTGCCCTGACGGGAAAGACGAAAAAAGGACGTGAATGGCTGGTGGAGCATTCCCTTAACGGCAGATTGTCACTGATAAAGGATGACTGGAAATATATTGAACCCGGACCCGGTCCGAAGATTGCAAGTTATACCAATATAGAACTGGGAAATGATACCATTCCGCAGTTATACAATCTCAAAGCGGATATTGGCGAAAAAGTCAATGTTGCGGCTGACAATGAAAGCAAGGTAAAGGAATTGAGCACACTGCTCAGCAGTATCAAGGAGGGCACAATTAAAAGCAAATGATGAACCTGAAATCTATAGCAGGAATAGGCGCAGCCACACTGGCAACTCTGCCAATGCAGGCTCAGAAGGCACTTCCCCCGGAAGCTGCCACGCCGAACATAATACTCATACTCATGGATGACATGGGATACGGTGATTTAGGTGTGACCGGGGCCAGCCAGTATGATACACCCAATATTGACAGACTGGCAAGGGACGGAATGCAGTTTACCTGGTTTTACAGTCCACAGGCAGTGAGCAGTGCTTCGCGTGCCGGACTGCTTACAGGCTGCTATCCCAACCGTATAGGAATAACCGGGGCACTTATGCCATGGGCTGTTCATGGGATAAATCCTGAGGAAACGACAATAGCCGAAATGCTCGGAACAAAGGGTTATCATACCGGTGCCATCGGGAAATGGCATCTGGGGCATCACCGGAAATTCCTTCCCCTTCAGCATGGATTCGATTACTATTACGGAATTCCCTATTCAAATGACATGTGGCCCGTTGATTTTGACGGAGTGCCCATTCATCTGAAGGATACAACAAGCAGGCTGATGAAATATCCGCCGCTGCCGCTAATTGAGGGAAATGAAAAAATATATGAAATCGGGAATCTTGACGGCCAGGACCGGCTCACAACCGCTTATACGGAAAAGGCAGTCAGCTTCATTGAAAAAAACCGGAACAAGCCGTTCTTCCTCTATATGCCCCATTCAATGGTTCACATTCCTCTCGGGGTATCCGAAAAATTCCGGGGGAAAAGCAGGCAGGGATTATACGGCGATGTAATGATGGAAGTCGACTGGTCGGTGGGCGAGATTCTGAATGCACTTGAAAAACACGAACTCGAAAAGAACACACTTGTTATTTTCATGAGCGACAACGGTCCCTGGCTGAATTTCGGAAATCACGCGGGAACGACGGGTGGCCTTCGTGAAGGCAAGGGATGCAGCTGGGAGGGAGGTCAGCGTGTTCCCTGTATAATGAAATGGCCGGGAAAAATTCCTGAAGGAACAATCTGCAACAAGCTTGCTTCCGGAATAGATATCCTTCCTACACTGGCGGAAATTACCGGAGCGGCCCTTCCGGAGAGGAAAATAGACGGAATAAGCATACTGCCGCTGATGCTGGGTGACAGGGATGCCATGCCCCGCACGGAATTCTATTATTATTACCAGGAAAACAGCCTGGAAGCAGTTCAGAAAGATTACTGGAAGCTTGTTTTCCCCCACAGCGGAAGAACCTACCGCGGATTCAGGCCGGGTAATGACGGCTGGCCGGGACAGACAGGAACGGAGAAAATTGAAAAAACAGAATTGTATGATCTGCGACGTGATCCCGGAGAATGGTATGACGTGGCTGAAGCATATCCTGAGAAGGTAAGGGAACTGGAGGCCCTGGCTGAAAAAGCACGTCAGGATCTTGGGGATGATCTGAGGAAGATCCCGGGGAAAAACCGCCGCAAGCCCGGATATCAGGATTAACCGGGCCCTGGAACCGGTCGGAGATAGAATGTGATCTGTTTTCAGGAAATCATGACCATGCAGGACTGGCCATATGTGTAAATCATTTTGACAAGCTATGAAATATATCGGAAAGATTGCCGGACTTGGAGCCGCAGCCCTGTTATGCACAAATGCCTGGGCTCAGCAGAGTCAGAAAAGTCCGAATATACTGTGGATATCCACTGAGGATATGGGACCTCATCTGGGCTGCTACGGGGATGAGACAGCCCGGACGCCAAATCTTGACAGACTGGCCTCGCAGGGAGTAAGATATACCAATGTTTTCACCACTGCCGCAATAAGCGCTCCGGTACGGGCCGGAATCATAACCGGCATGTATCAGACATCGATCGGATGCATGCACATGAGGACGACATCATACAGGAGATCGGCGGAGAATCCCCTGCAGTTCACTGCAGTGCCTCCGCACTATGTGAAAACATTTACGGAATACATGCGGACTGCGGGATATTACTGCACCAATAATGCCAAGACTGATTACCAGTTTGCCGGAGCTGATGTTCCTGCAAGCATATGGGATGAATGCAGCACCACGGCTCATTACAGGAACAGACCGGACAAGAGTCAGCCTTTTTTTGCGGTATTTAACTGGACGGGCACACATGAAAGCCAGAACTGGGACATCAGTAAAGTAAAGACAGATCCGGAAAAAATAAAAGTTCCGCCTTATTATCCAGATACCGAGATTGTCAGAAAGAACCTTGCAAAAATGTATGACAATGTTGCAAGGCTTGATTCCGTTGCCGGTACTTTGCTGAATGAACTTGAAGCGGAAGGGGAACTCGGCAATACCATTATTTTTTTCTGGGGAGACCATGGTGACGGATTGCCGAGATGCAAAAGGTGGTTATATGATTCGGGGCTAAATATTCCCCTGATAATAAAATGGCCCGATAACAGGAATGCCGGAACTGTTGATGACAGGCTGATCAGTTCCATTGATTTCGGGCCAACGGTACTGTCCCTTGCCGGAATTCCCGTTCCTGCCCATATGCAGGGGATTCCCTTTCTGGGAAGCCGGGCAGGCGTGGCCCGTGATGCCGTGTTTGCCGCCCGCGACAGGGTGGATGAATCATATGACATGATAAGATCGGTAAGGACAAAGGACTATTTGTATATACGCAACTATTACCCGAATGAACCCTTTCCGATCTGGATTCCCTACAAGAGCAGGATGCCCATATACCAGGAGATGCTGAGGCTTGACGCGGAAGACAGGCTTAGTGGTCCGCAGAAGGCCTGGATGTCATACAGCCGGCCTCCTGAAGAACTTTATAATGTAAAGGCAGATCCCTTCCAGATAAAAAACCTCGTAAATGACGAAAAGCTGAAACCGGTGCTGGATGATCTGCGTAAGCGGCATGAGCAGTGGACGCTGGAAACGGGAGATATGGGACACCTTAATGAGCCTGAGATGATAGAAAGGATGTGGCCTGGAGGGCAACAGCCGATCACGGACATACCCTATTTCATAATCAACTCGCCTGAAGAACGGGCCTCAGGGAATTACAGGACAGGAGGAACCTACTCGTCGCCCATGACGCTTGGTTTCTACTGCCCGACTCACGGAGCCTCGATCGTCTATTCTCTTGATGAAAAGGAAGATACCAGATGGAAGCTATATTCCGGACCACTTCATCTTAAACCGGGAATCCACAATATCAGGGTCAGGGCCGTAAGATACGGCTATAAGGACAGTGATGAGCTGAAAGGGACATTTGTCATCAAATGAATTTTCCGCGGGACAGCTTGCGCTCATAGTAACCCTTGCAATAATGAAAAGATCTTCGGATTATGCGGACGCATGTTCAATCATGTTACCGGGCATTATATATCGGGTTATAAGTTGCCTTTTATTAACATACGGAATATTTTAATCTGAAAATATTATATTTGGCAATTCAAAAATCGGATTTTGAATGGATTAATTCATAAACGATTTGAATTTGCAGGTCTCTTTTCATGTAAAACAATAAGGTATTGACCATGAGATTCCGTTATGCGGAACAGTTCCCGGAAAGTCCGGAAACCGTGAAGCGGAAAACGGCGGATACCTCTACTTGAAAAGATCTGAAACATGAGGTAATTTTGTCAGCAGATGACGCTTAGCACAGAAAACATACTCCTTATCGGTTCCGTACTGCTTTTTATCAGCATTCTGGCCGGCAAGACCTCATTCCGTCTGGGGATTCCCACTCTAATACTTTTTCTCGTCGTCGGAATGCTTGCCGGAAGTGAAGGCATCGGCAGGATATCCTTCGACAATCCGGGCGTTGCACAATTCATCGGAGTATTTGCCCTGTGCTTCATACTTTTCTCCGGGGGATTTGAAACAGACTGGGTGACGGTAAAACCGGTATTCGGCAAGGCACTCACCCTTTCAATATTCGGAGTATTGCTTACTGCGGGAATCCTGGGCCTTTTTGTCTGGTGGATAACCGATTTCACCCTTTATGAAGCCTTGCTGCTGGGATCAATAGTATCCTCAACGGATGCAGCAGCAGTCTTTTCAATACTCAGATCAAAAAACCTTGCCCTTAAAGGCCATATCCGGCCCACTCTCGAATTCGAGAGCGGAAGCAATGATCCGATGGCCTATATCCTCACGATAGTCTTCATAGGTCTGATACAGAGCGGAGAAGGAATAAATGCCTCGGTGGTTTTTATGTTTTTCAAGCAAATGATTATCGGCGGAATCAGCGGATTCCTTTTCGGTATTGCAGGAAAGCGTATTAACAACAGGATAAAACTTGATTATGAAGGACTTCATCCCGTTCTGATAATTTCCATCATGCTGATGACCTATTCCATTACTACGGCAATATCGGGCAACGGGTTCCTGGCGGTGTATCTGGCTGCCCTCTATCTGGGCAACAGTGAACTGCTGCACAAACGGACTATAATGATGGTTTTTGACGGAATGGCATGGCTGATGCAGATAATCCTGTTTGTCACCCTCGGACTGCTGGTTTTCCCGAGCCGGATAATACCCTTCATAGGTGTGGGCATGCTTATATCCGGATTTCTGATTCTTGTGGCCAGGCCGGTCAGCGTGTTCCTTTGCCTTATTCCGTTCAGGATACAGATGAGGGTGAAGACCTTCTATGCATGGGTCGGGCTCAGGGGAGCGGTACCCATTGTCTTTGCAACATTTCCCCTTATGGCCGGGCTGGAAAAGGCAGATATGATATTCAATATTGTATTCTTTATTTCCCTGACATCCGTCCTCATTCAGGGCACATCAATACCATGGGTTGCAAGATTGCTCCATCTGGCCCTGCCGGCAAAAGTAAAACCTGTAACGCCCGCGGACGTTCTGCTGTCGGAGCCTATCAATTCAGCAATGGCTGAGCTGGTCATTCCGGCTCATTCAGAGTCGGTCGGGCTCAAGATAGTTGAACTCAAATTCCCTCCCAATGCAAGGATTGCCCTGATAAAGAGAGATGACAAGTACATCATCCCTGAGGGTGAAACGGAAATACATTCGGGTGACAAGCTGTTTCTGATAGCAACAACCAAGGATATCCTGTCACAGGTTACCAGCCGCCTGGAATGACCACGGAGGCTTGCCGGCACAGCAATTCTTGAATTTTCTGCCGCTTCCGCAGGGACAGGGATCATTGCGCTCGGGCCGGGCCTGCCTTACCGCCTGATTCTCCCTGTTCCTTATCCAGTTCATCACGTTTGCAGGCGGACGCTTTGCCTTCAGTTCCCGGGTCATAAACTCCATATATGGTTTAACATGATTGAAAAACATTTTCAGTCCTTCACACAGGTAGTTCAGACCGGGCGTTCCTTCGGGCGTAGTGAGGAATCTGTGTTTCGGACATTCGCCATGGCAGGCAAACCTGACGTCGCATGTGAGGCAGTAACGCGGAAGACTGTTCCTTTTATCAATACCGAAATCAAACTGCCTCTGCGATTTCACCATATCAATAAGAGGAGTCTCGTAAATGTTTCCCAGGTAATAGTCAGGATACACAAAATGGTCACAGGAATACACGTCGCCATTATGCTCCATTGCCAGTGCATCCCCGCAGGTCTCGTTATATACACATATACCCGGATTCTCGCCTGCAAAGTTTGCCAGTGTGGCATCGAATATCTGAACATAATATTTTGCAACATCATTCCTTACCCATTCATCAAATATCGTGATCAGAAATTCTCCGTAATCCCTTGCCCCGACAGTCCATGGTGCCAGCTTTGCCTCCCCGTGAACGGGAGCAACAAGTTTCAGGGATTTATCATCCGTGTTATCCGATATCCGTTCAACCACAGGCAGAAACTGCATGAAGCCGCTTCCTGTCTTCTTGAGAAACCGGTAAGTTTCAGAAGCCATTGACACGTTATAATCATTTACAACGCTGAGGGTATTGAATTCAACACTGTGCCTGTGAAGAAACTCTATGCCCTTCATTACCCGTTTGAAAGTAGGAGCACCCGACCTTGTCCGCCTGTAGTGGTCGTGATTCTTTTCGGTGCCGTCAATGGATATCCCGACAAGGATATTGTTGTCTTTGAAAAACCTGCACCAGTCGTCATTCAGCAGGGTGCCGTTTGTCTGAAAAGCATTGTCAATCCGTTTGCCGCCGGAGTACTTCTTCTGATACTCAATGGCTTTCCGGAAAAAATCCAGACCCATCAGGGTTGGTTCGCCTCCCTGCCATGTGAACATTACCACCGGAACCTCATGAGCTTCGATAAACTGCCTGGTGAATTCTTCGAGGAGTTCGTCTGACATACGGGTGGTTGCCGGATTGCCGAAAAGTTTGCTCTTTTCAAGATAATAGCAGTAATTGCAATTAAGGTTACAGGCCGGACCTGCAGGTTTCAGCATCACCTGGAAAGCGTTGGGACGCTTCAGCTTCAGGGCATCAGTGAACAGGAGAGTTGATTTTCCTTTCTGCATATAAATACAAAAGTAA
Source organism: Bacteroidota bacterium (assembly GCA_029547705.1). Classification (GTDB taxonomy): domain Bacteria; phylum Bacteroidota; class Bacteroidia; order Bacteroidales; family VadinHA17; genus LD21. The sequence continues at coordinate 245,133 of JAKPOU010000035.1, forward strand.
TATTCCCCGGAGAAAGAGCAATAAATGATAATATAAAGCAGGATGCGGAGAAGGGGAAGAAAGACTTCCTGTATTGAGTATATTGAGGGAAAAATTATAATTTAGTGAATAGTTTATTTCAAAATTCTTAAACCCGAAAAAGTATGAAAAGACGGATCTTTCTGAAAACCGCAGCTCTGGGATCTGCGGGGATGGCTTCATCAGTCTACTTCCCCCGGCCGGCGGATGACCGTAAAATAAAAATCGGTCTCATTGGTGCCGGCTGGTACGGGATGGTTATCACAACAGCGGCTCTTAAGTCAGGCAATGTGGAAGTTGCCGGCATATGCGACATTGACAGCGAGCATCTCAGTTCAGCTGCCTCTCAGATTGAAAAGCTGCAGGGCACCCGTCCGGAAACGTTCAGGCATTATGAGGACCTTATAGGCCTCAAGGGGCTGGAAGCACTGTTTATAGGAACCATTCCCCACTGGCATGCCCTTCAGTTCATTGCGGGTTGTGAGAAAGGACTTGATATCTATTGTGAAAAACCCCTTTCCTATGACGTGATGGAAGGTATTGCAATGGTAAATGCCTGGAAAAAAGCAGGAAACATAGTTCAGATTGGTTTTCAGCGGCGCCAGAGCGGAGCATTCAGGAAAGCCGGGGAACTGATAAGAGAGGGAAGGATAGGGGATGTTCATCAGATTGTTGCACAGATACACTATAATCCCGGTATTCAGGATACAAGGATTCAGGCTCCGCCTCCTTCCCTGGACTGGGATGCGTGGTGCGGGCCCGCACCCCTGCTCGACTACCGTCCGAGTATAGGTCACCGGTCATGGAGGCTTGAAAAGGAATACGGAAACGGTCATCTCGTTGACTGGGGGATACACCATATTGATATAATTAGGAAGATAATGGATGAAGGAATGCCGGATGCGTTTCATGCATCGGGTGGCATCTTTGCCTTGAAAGACCAGATAACGACACCCGATACGCTTACTGCCGGACTGGAATTTGCCCGTGCCCCGGTATTGTGGCAGCACAGGCTGTGGGGCAATGGCGATGTAACACGGGAATTCAATAACGGTATCTTTTTTCACGGTGAGAAAGGCAGCCTGTTTGCGGAAGATGAACGTCTGGCAATATTCCCTGCAGGGAGGGAGGGCAAAAGGGAGGATATTTCCGTTCCGGCGCCCCTGATGCAGGAAAATCATGTCTGGAACTTCCTTGATGCAGTCAGGAAGAAAAACAGAAATCTTATCAGCTGTGATCCTGAAGATGCATTTCATTCAACTGCCACAGTGCAACTGGCCATGATATCCTATTATACCGGAACAAAGGTGAAATGGGACAATGATAAAAAGGAGATCATCGGCAATCCCGCGGCATCTGCGCTGCTGAAGAGGAATTACCGTGGAAAATACGTGCATCCCTGACCAGGGACTGTATTTAATAAGGAAGTATTTAAGCAGAAATTGATTAACAAGGCATTAAGTACATTGCCTGATAAGGGAGAGGGGAGTGGTAATTCAGGATACGGATCCGTTTTTTATTGAGGAGCTGCTTTTCTGAGGCAGTTTTCAGATACTGTTTTTCAGAAGCTACTTTTCAGAAACTGCTTTTCAGAACTCTTTCGGGAAGCGAATCAAACAATGAACTGAGAGAGCCTTCATGCTGGATTATATTCACTGCTTCCGCGAAAAGGGGGGCAACTGAAATGATCTCAATTTTCTCGTTGTTCAGCAGATTGGGATTTTCAACAGTATCGGTGGCGATAAGCCTGTGAATCGGGCTTTTCATCAGTTCTTCAATTGCCTTTTCATGCAGCAGGGCATGCGTCACCATTGCATAAACCTGGTCCACACCCTTCTCTTTCATCAGGTTTGCCGTTTCAATCAATGTTCCTCCCGAAATGGTAAAATCATCCACTATCAGTGCATTTTTCGCCGCCAGCGGGCCTGAAAGAATGTTTACGCTTGCCCTTTCGGAATGATCCGTTCTGGTTTTCTCACATATATATACAGGAACACCCAGGTATGATCCGTACCTTCGCGCATCCCTGGCGAATCCCGCATCGGGGGATACCACGACCAGATCCGCTGTTCCCCTTGATTTCATATACTCACAAAGCAGGGGATAGGCATACAGGTTGTCAACAGGCTTCTTGAAAAAGCCCTGAATCTGCGGACTGTGAAGATCTATCGTTATTACCCTGTCAGCACCGGCAATTTCTATACAGTCGGCACAAACACGGGCACGTATCGACACTCTCGGTTCATCCTTTTTGTCAGCCTTGGCATAACTGAAATATGGCATTATTACCGTGACCGATCTGGCACTGGACCGTTTGAACGAATCGATCCAGAAAAGAAGCTCCATGAATGAATCATTGGCTTTCAGCCCGACTGTCTGAACAATATAAACATCCTTGTTACGCACGTTTTCCCCGATCTTCACATATGTATTCCCTTCGCTGAACTGGAATACTTCCGATATCCCGGCTTCTATACCCAGGTAGCTGCACATTTTTCCGGCGAAGGCCCTGCTTGAAGAACCGGCAAAAATCCTTATCCGCTCGTTTCTTTTTTCCACTATGCTAAATTTTTATATCAAGTTTTTATCTGAAAAGCCAGACAGCATCAAAATTAATACTTTTTTCAGGCTTCTGATTCCTGGCAGATGAAATTGGATAAAGCAAAACTAATTTTACTAATACATTGATATTCAGCAATATAAAAAATCGCTGAAATACTGCTGGCCAGCAGTCCCGGCAATTCTTTCCAGTTTATCCGATCTTGCTAATATCCTGCAACTTATGGTTGAAAAAATTTGGATTTTCTCAAACTAGTTCTTATATTTGTGATGCAATACTGTTAGTCCTGAACATACGTAACTACTTACTACCGGTTTAGGTTTTACTGTTCTGTTTTACCATCGTACTACCTGAATGTGATGTGAAGTTTAAAATGTAAAATTATGGAACTGAAAGAACTAACTGTTGAGAAATTGACCGATCAATGCCGGGATCTGGACAGGAAGTATGAGCTTCTACGCGCTGAATACGAGCAATCAAAGGATCTGTACTCAGCAATGCCTTCTTTTGAGAATCACGAAAAGCTGCATGACGTTCACGACAGGCTGATCCGGTGTCTGGAAGAATTGAGTGATTCCCAGAACAAGCTGATTGAAGCCTATTGGTCTTATTTTGGAGTAAGACACTGGCAGTTCAAGGCGATTAAGGACGGAAGCGGAATAATGCGGGCATGAATAATCCTTAATTCTGAAATTTTAAATAAGTGAAACGGAAAAGAATCCGCATCCCTGCGGCTGCCGGCTGATTTCCTGACTGCACAGGCCTGATTCACTGATTTTCTTTTTTACCTGATCCCCAAATCATCCTGTAAAGACTATCTGCATTCTGGTGCCGGAAAGAAAATACATGACATATCAAATGTTTGATAAGAGTATTTTAGTTTAATTTGCGGTTAAAACCGGAATAACTTATTCAGAACAAAATAACACACCTATGGACAAAAAGGATCTTGAACAAACGCTGGTACTTATAAAACCGGACGCACTAAAAAATTCTCTGACAGGATATATTCTTTCCGTATTATCAGAATTCCACACGGGGCTGCATTACTGCGGGACCAAGATTGTGCATGTTGGCAGGATGCTGGCTGAGGAACATTATGCCGAACACAGGGGGAAGGTGTTTTTTCCTGCTATTCTTGAATACCTGATGGGAGAGAGTCATTATCCTGACAATCCGATGAAGCGCAGGGTTATTGCTATCGTATACCAGGGAAGGGATGCCATAAAAAAAATCAGGGAGGTTGTAGGACCTACGAATCCTCTTAATGCCAGAGTGGAAAAACCGGGAAGTATCCGTTCACTCGGTACAATGGTTCCACTGAAGGATGATGACGGCAATGTGATCGGGCAGCGTATGGACAATCTCATTCACGCATCTGACACGCCACAATCGGCAGAAAGGGAAATTAAACTGTGGTTCAGGCCTGATGACATGCCGCCTTTGATGCACACCTACCCGACGGAGGCAAGCGGTGAATTTTATTATTTCAGGGATAACAGGCTTTTCAGGGAATATGAAAAGGGCAGCGTTTGTATTCTTGCTCCTGCCGATGTTGCATGGAAATCAGATCTGGAAATATTGCACAATATAAGCAGGGGGCTTCCCGCAGCCGGATCCCTTCAGTCGGTTGTTGCAAAATATCTGATAAATTCCGCAACTGAATAAGCATAAAAGGCTGATCAGATTTTACGGTTTATTTTCCTATACAGAAGTTTCTGAAAATATTCTGAAGTATCTCGTCGGTGGTTATTTCCCCCGTTATTTCGCCTAGGTAATGAATTGCATGGCGGATATCGGTGGCAATGAAGTCTTCCTGGAGATTGTTTTCAAGTCCGGTCCTTACCCTTTCCAGGCTTTCGGCAACATGAAGCAGGGCCTCATAATGCCTCACATTGGAAATTATCACATTTTCCGTATTCAGTCTTCCGGCACCGGCAAGCCTTCCCAGAAGCTTTTTCAGTTCATCAATGCCTTCACCGGTTTTTGCCGATATGAACAACATTGATTCATCCTGCTTTGGTAAAATATTCTCCTGCATCAGCTGCCTGTTTCCGTATAAATCATTATCCGTCTTGTTTACGAGTATCACTATCCTTTTTTCATCCGTAAGCTGCCCGCGTATTTTTTTCAGCAGGGCATTAAGCGGACCGGCCCCTTCGTTAATATCCGCCAGCAGGAGAATAACCGAGGCAGCTGAAATTTTTTCATGTGTCTTTTTTATTCCCAGGTTTTCAATTATGTCGGTTGTGTCCCTCAGACCGGCTGTATCAATAAACCTGAACCGGATTCCCTCAATGACCACTGTGTCCTCGATGGCATCCCTGGTAGTTCCGGGTATATCTGACACAATTGCCCTTTCCTCCATCAGCAGCCTGTTCAGCAGAGTTGATTTGCCGGTATTGGGATTGCCCGCAATCACAACGGGAATACCATTTTTCACGGCATTTCCGAGACTGAAGGATGATGACAGCTTCCGGGAAACATTCAGTACCCTGTCAACAATTTCGAACAGGCTTTTCCTGTCGGCAAATTCGACATCCTCCTCCCCGAAATCCAGTTCCAGTTCAATCAGTGAGGCAAAATGAAGCAGGTCGGCTCTCAGAACAGCTATCTCATCAGAGAATGAACCCTTCATCTGCTTCATCGCGATCCTGTGGGCCATCTTTGATTCAGATGCAACCAGGTCTGCAATGGCTTCAGCCCGGGAAAGATCTATCCTGCCGTTTAAAAAGGCTCGCTGGGTGAATTCCCCCGGTCTGGCAGCAACTGCTCCGTGGCTTATGAGCAGTTCCATTATCTTCTGCTGTATATAGGGAGAAGCGTGACAGGATATTTCTGCAGAATCCTCACCGGTGAAAGAATGGGGAGCACGGAAAATACTTATGAGCACTTCATCAATTATTTCGTCTCCCGATTTAATATCGCCAAGGACAATGGTAAATCCCTTCTGTTCCTTCAGCCTGCGTTTCGGGTCAGCCGGAACAAATATCCTTTCACAGATTTCAATGCTCTGCGGGCCGCTTATTCTTATTATGGCAATTGCCCCGCCTCCGGATGTGGCCGGCGCACAGACAGTCGTTTCGCTTATTAACATTCCGCTTCTCCTTAACAAACGCAAAGTTAAAAAACATTATCCACTGTCAGGTGCCCCTTTTATCTCTCCAGATTCTGAACGGTGAAGAATGAATCCTGTACTGTGACCTTGTCATTAATATTGCTGAACAGGATCTCGGATTTTCTTCCCGTGATCTGGTTGCTGGCAATCATGTTCTTTATCATGTATTTTCCATCCTGGAACGACTGGACGCTTTTTGTTTCAATGATTTTGAAAAGATCATTATCGAAATTGTAGAATTCCATTTTCTGCACCTGGAACTTATCCATGCAGACATAGGTTATTTTTTTTGAATAACCGTATTCATATACAATGTCATCATTTTTCGGAATGCTTTCGATCACCCATGTATTGGCAGTTCCGGAGCTGCCTGTATGCCTGTGGGTGAAATCCGAAAGAGTGGGGGAGCTCATATCCGCGTTTGAGAATTCAGAACTCATAAAGCTTTTACCCTTTTCCCCCGATACTATTCTTCTTGTTTTTTTAAGTGCGGGAAGATAGATCCACATTTCATCAGCTTTATCCTTGTTGTCAATAACAAGCATTGACGTACCCCTGACATCGGCTGGTTCGACAAAGCGGATGAATCGTTTCTCGAGACCGTCAGGATAACTCTTTGTGGTCATTGCAACGGTACGGTTTCTTACAGCACCGTTTTTCTCGGTTATCGACAGATTAATGGTCGCCTGCATTGAAGAAAGAAGGCTCAGGTCACGGGTTTTACTCATTATCTGACCCGCGTCCAGCTGCTGGGCTGACAGCTGCAAAAGCGGCCACACCAGGAATACCAGAAGCGATATTTTCGTTTTCATGTTTTATTATTTTTGGTTTATTCATATCTTTTTTCACAAACCCGGGCCTGAATTTCAGTATAATGGCCGGAACCAGAATTATTGCGCCCAGAAGGCACGAGCTGATGGATACCAGGACAAGGTATCCGAAGAAGCGTATTGAGGCAAATCCTGAAAACATCAGCACGGAAAAACCGGACATCACGGTCAGGGCGTTGATCACTATGCTACGGCCGATAATCCTCATTGAGGACCTGATGGATTCCTCGTACGACAGGCCTTTTACAATCTGACTGTTGAAACACCATATATACTGAATGGTAAAATCCACTCCCACACCTATCATTATCGATGACAGGAGGGCGGTTGCCGCATCAATGGCAATTCCTGTAAATCCCATGAATCCGAACAATATGACAATTGATACGGCCAGTGGTATTGTTCCTATCATTCCTCCTGCCGCTGAACGGAATATCAGTGCAAGCAGGATGAAAACCGTAAGCATTGCAAAAATCAGGGAAAATACCTGGCCCTTTATTATTGATGAAGCAAAATCAGTCATTATTATGGCATATCCCCCGACCGTGATTTTTGCAGGTATGTCTTTTATATCAGATGATATAGCCGCCTTGACTTCATTGATGGTCCTGTTGTCAGGATTTGACAGTCTTACCAGGACATGTGCCCGGGTATTCTCAAGGTTCATCATCTGACTGAAGTCATCCGGATCACCGCTCATATTGTATAATTCAAACATCTGTGCCACTCCGTCGCGTGTTTCCGGAATCCTGTCATACATGCTTTCACCTTCGGTATAGATAGCCTTGCTCATCTCCCTTACGGCCTGTGAAATGGAAAAAACATTTCCGACCCCGTCCGTTTTTTCGAGTCTTTGTGTAAGCCTGTCAATACCATTCATTATTTCCGGATCCTTTATATCTCCTTCAATCATCACCGAGACGGTCTGGGACCCGCCAAACTTTGAATTTATGAGATCGGAAGCCATTCGTACAGGACTCTTTTTCGGGAAATAATTTTCCTGGTTGGTTTCTATTTTCAGGAAAGTGAAGCCCAGTGCAAATATCAGGGTGACAGTTGCAAAGACTGTTATTATCTTTCCGGGATGTTTCACTATTACCGACGACAGCCTGTCAAGCCATGTCTTAAAGATGAAATGCTGTCCTGCAGGCTGTTTTTTCGCCACTATGCGTCCTTTCTGTGCATAAATCATCGCAGGGATATACAGCAGGCTCATTATCAAGGCTACTGTCACCCCGCTTGCTGCCAGTATCCCGACCTGGCGGGCGGGAATTATGGAATGGGCAAGTAATCCGAGAATGCCGGCAATTGTTGTCAGACCGCTGAAAAGGATTGGCATGTTAAGTGAGCCGGTGAGCTCCTTCAGCATGTTCCCAGGAGAAGTTCCGTCCTTTCTTTGTGTGATTTCCTGAAATCTCGTCACGAGATATATCCCGTAATTATTTGCCACGGCGATGAGTATCACGGGAACCAGCAGACTGATTATTGACAGCCGCCAGTCCAGAAGCGGAATCATTCCCGTACATATTGCCGTTGAGAACAGAACCACGCTGAACGGCATCAGAACCGATCTCCAGTCGTTAAGGTTCAGTTTCAGCACAATCAGCATCAGGAGAAGGGCTATCGGCACGAGTATCAGTGCATCCCTGTTCACATCCTTCATAATATGCTGACGGATATATGGCAGTCCGCCTGTGAGGATTTCAGAACCGCCTGCATGCACGGCAATGATTGAATCAATTTTGTGCAGGGTTGCAGTTTCCGGTTCAGCCTGGTTTATTGTGGCAGTAATAGAGGCTGTTGTCATATCCGATGAAATCACGATATCCCTTGCAAACCGGTTTTTGAGGATTTCATCTTTCAGAGCGGCCAATCCTTCCGGATCAGAAGGTACCCGTGCTATAAGCGGATCGGCAGTCATCATCCCTTCAGTACTCGTAATGGTCCTGACCGTGAAGGGGGATATTCTGCTTGTCACACCGCTCAGTCTGGAAATATCCCTGTCTATCTGTTTTATCCTGTTCAGATTATCGGAAGTAAGAACGGTACTGTCCCTGAAGATCACCATTACTATATCCTGTATCCCGAATTCAGTTTCAATCTTGTCGGTCAGTATTCTTGATTCCATTGTTGACGGAACATAATTTCTTATTTCGGGATCGGTTTTCGAAAACGGGACGAGGGATCCGAAGCCGAGTCCGAGAAGGATACATATAATAATTATCTGCCTGTAATATTTAATGATGAAATTTCCCATAGTATTAAAAATCAACTCTTACTGCTATTCTTATACAATTCATAAAATCATTTACAAGGTCATGGACAGAGCCTTTTTTACCTGAGTAAATATCTCCGCCTGCCGAGATTGTCAGTCCGTCGGCGGGTTTATACCTGATCTCCGGCATAAGAAGAAGGTCGCGCGAGGTAAAGTTGTAAAGCGCGAAAACCGAAGGAACCACCTTGCCGTAAAAGAGTTCCCTTTCTATTCTTAAACCGGCCGAGTGATAGGTTTTTTCCATCTGGTAGTTGTAGAGCCTGTTGAAGGAGCTTACCTGCTGCCTGACATAATCGTCGAGGACAAAGCCAGGATCTGCCAGCAGTGCTGACAGTTTTGCCATATCAAGTTCCGCACCTATGAGGGGTTCCACAGCCGGTGCCTCAAAACCCAATATGGTCTTTCCCGAGTATTCTGCCGTTAAGCGCCAGTCTCCCGGCATCCAGTCGATACCTGCAACATATTTTACTTCCTCAAGGGGTACATATTCTGCTGTTTTATGCGATTTGTAAGGAACACTCCATGAACCTTCGCCCCTGACGCCAAAGCTTCCTATTGTGTTTTCAAAGTCGATACCGAAGTTTTGTATTTTGTAGGGAGTCATTGAGATCTCCGCGGAAGGAGAGGGGAAGGATCCTGACATGTCGAGACTGAATGCCGTGAGGGCTGCGCCCGGCATGGGATCGTAGCCGTTGAACCACGACAGGCTCATGTCGGTTCCTGAAAGCCGGAATTCCGCTTTCAGTCCGTAGCTGAACATATCCCTTGATGTAAGCAGCGCCGGCAGCTGATTTATTTTTATCCAGCCCGGCAGGGGCAGGGGATCGATAAGCAGGGTGGAAGGCCTGTAATAGGGCACTGCAACTGCCTGAAGGCTGAAGAATGGTGCAGGATATATTTTCAGTTCTGCAAGCAGATTACCCATATCCATGTCTTCCGGATCGGGGGAACGTGATATGTAATTCTGCGGATTGAGCTTTGATGTGGGATTGGAAAAATCAGTCCGCCCCCATTTGACAATGGTTTGTCCGGCAGTGATATCCCAGAATTTGCCGTTCACCTTTACATATGCCTCCCTCAGGTTTATATTTTTAACCGGTTCAAGGAATTCGGTTCCGTATCTGAATCTGATATCAGCAAATGCCTTGAAACGGATGTTGTCCTTTATTTCCGCCTTCAGCCCGAAATCCGAGAAAGCACTTGAGACGTAAGGTTTATCATCATTCTTATCCATGGTTCCGTACAGGCCGCCTCTTACAAACCCGTAAAAAACGGACGGTTTCTCAGGATTCTCCGTCAAAAGGGATAAACCGTCATCCTGGGCAGACAGGAATAAAGGAAAAAATAGAAATAGAGTGAGAAATGAAATGCAAATTCTGTTCATCTGTGTTTTTTATACAAATGAACAGTATTTAACAAGGTCCGTCGTCTGAACCAATTGTCCCGTACCTGTAAAATCCGTATTACAGGTACGTGCCGTCCGGGACAGACCCCGTTTTTACAATCCGGTTCCGGAATTTGTGATTTATGTTTTACTCCTTACTGGCATTCCCGCCTGTTTACCCTCGTATTCCGGTCAGTTTTTCCCTGTATTCACTCGGAGTCATCCCGGTCTGCAGCTTAAAAATCGAATTGAACGTTGCTTTGGAATTGAAACCCGCATCAAAGGCAATGGCAAGAATTGTAAAATTATTGTTTGCAGGATCCCTGAACCTGTTTATCACTTCCTCCACCCTGTACTCATTTATGAAAGTAAAGAAGTTTTTGCCATGTACCTCGTTGAGGACCTGTGTGATGTGGTGACGGGGTATGTCTGTAATGAGTGCCAGATCCTGTATGCTGAGATCCCTGTTGAGAAAGGGCTTGTCCGTTTCCATAACAGAAATGAGCTTTTCAAGATATTCCTGAGCCTGTTCATCCTTCAGGCCGCTTTTTATATATTTTTCCGTTTCTTTCTTTTCATCGCCGTTGGTTTCAATTTCCGGATCGAATATGACAGGTTGTTTGATTCCGTAAAAACTGTATACGAATGAAAAGACAGAAATAAATCCAAAAACAACAAAGTACGGATCAAAGGGTATGATGTCGCCAATCATGTTTAGTCCGCCGAGAATGAACAGGATCAGAAAAGACACGTAGAGGCTTATTGATATCACTTTCAGCCAGTTCAGTGTCATTACATTTGATGTGTATGATACCAGGTTCTTCAGGTTTTTCTGGTGTTTTCTGATCATTATGAATGCCAGAGTACTATACACGGTAAGTGAGGTGAACATGGCAGTGCTGTAGACTATCCTGAGGGTGATGAATCTGTCGGGAACAAAGAAACTTCTCAGATCACGCAGAAGGGGCTTTGATCTGAAAATAACCGAAACGATAAAAAATGTTATGAATGGTATGAAATGAAGAAGGGAAAGCCAGTTGAATTTCTTTCCCGGGTTTACCATGAAATAGATATAGAGAAATAACAGGGGTCCGTAGGTAAAGGAAACAAACGGAAAGGAATACATTTCTATCACCGTTGAATTAATCAGGGCAAAAATCAGTTCGATGCAGATAAGGAATACCCATGCCGCAAGTATCCTGTTGGCAGTTGTAAATGGCTTTTTTGTTGAAATCAGTAATCCTGCAAAAAAAGACTGTGAGATGCCTATGTATAGTATGGGATCAATATTCACCATCCTGTTGTACGAAATTTATTTCAAAGATACTAATAAGGGCTAAAATTAATAAGTATTTTTGAGAGGTATCCGGGATTGCCGGGAAGTGCTGACCTGCGTCCATACTGTAACTATCGCGGTCATCGCCGGATGTGACGAAATATTTAAATCTGATTTCATGTTATGAGTGTTCTTCTTAATAAAGATTCCAGAATTATTATACAGGGTTTTACCGGAAGGGAGGGAACGTTTCATTCTGCCCTCATGATTGAATACGGTTCGAAAGTGATTGGCGGCACAACACCGGGCAAGGGAGGACAGACTCACCTGGGCCTGCCTGTTTTTAACAGTGTACAGGAATCACAGGATCATGCACCGGCCGACGTGTCGGTTATATTTGTTCCGCCGCCCTTTGCTGCGGATGCCATTATGGAAGCAGCCTCGGCAGGGATAGGGCTGATTGTTGCAATAACGGAAGGCATTCCTGTTTCCGACATGATTAAGGTTATGGAATATATAAGGTACCGCGACTGCCGGCTCATCGGACCCAATTGCCCGGGGATAATCACACCGGGAGAATCAAAGGCCGGCATAATGCCAGGATTCATTCACAGGAAGGGCAGCATAGGCGTTGTTTCCCGTTCCGGGACACTGACCTATGAAGCGGTTGATCAGATCACGAAGCTGGGAATGGGGCAGTCAACATGTATCGGGATAGGAGGAGATCCCATCATCGGAACATCCGTTCTCGATGCTGTTAAGCTGCTTATGGCGGATGACGAAACAGAAGCCATTCTTATTATCGGGGAGATAGGCGGAAATATGGAAACCGAGGCAGCTGAATGGATAAAGGCAAACGGCACCAAGCCGGTTATTGGCTTTATTGCCGGCCGCACCGCTCCCCGGGGGAGAAGGATGGGCCATGCCGGAGCAATTATCGGAGGAAAGGCCGATACAGCCGAAGCCAAGATGACGGTGATGAGGGACTGCGGCATCTTTGTGGTTGAATCACCTGCTGAAATAGGGGCTTCCGTGGCAAAGACCCTGCGGCCGGCCTGAAGCTGTACTGCGAAGCGGACCCGGATTGTCAGGCTTTCAGGAATCCGGATAACATTAAAGACTTTATTTTATCTTTGCGGCTGAATTAAACCAGAACGATATGGGATTATTAGCAGGAAAAACAGCTTTGATAACCGGAGCCTCCCGGGGTATCGGCAGGGCCATAGCTCTTCTTTTCGCAGCCGAAGGGGCAGATATTGCCGTAACCAACATTGCAGATGATGAAGAATTCAGGGAAACCGTCAGCGAGATAGAAAAACTCGGTGTAAAGGCAAAGGGATATGTTGCAGATGCAGCCAGTTTTGCTGATTCGCAGAAAACTGCCGATGAAATTATAAAGGATTTCGGGCGGATAGATATTCTTGTCAACAATGCCGGAATTACCAGGGATACCCTTCTGCTCAGAATGACTGAAGAGCAGTGGGATTCTGTAATTGCAGTAAACCTGAAATCGGTATTCAACATGACAAAAGCCTGTCTGATGCCTATGGTGAAGCAGACGGGCGGTTCAATCATCAACATGAGTTCCGTTGTGGGTGTTTCGGGAAATGCCGGCCAGAGCAACTATTCAGCGTCCAAGGCGGGCATTCTCGGTTTCACAAAAAGTGTTGCAAAAGAGGTGGGTTCGAGAAATATAAGATGCAATGCAATAGCACCCGGATTCATTCTCACCGAAATGACAGAAAAATTACCCGACGATGTTAAAAAAGAATGGACAGCCAGGATACCTTTAAAACGAGGCGGAACCCCTGAGGATGTGGCAAATACGGCTCTTTTTCTGGCTTCCGATTTATCTTCTTACATAAGTGGACAAATAATTCATGTGTGTGGGGGTATGTTAACTTAAATTTTTTTATTATATTTACAACATCGCAGGGTGTCTATCCTTTTAGCACGAGGAAATGCAGCGAGACATATTTATTCCACACTTATTTTAAACAGACACCCTGCTTCTTTTTTTTACCCCAAATGTACAATACGATATTTTTTCTGATACTGATCATTCCTCTCTCAGGCTATCTGCTCGAACAGTTTCTTATTCACCTCAATAACAAAATGTGGTCGGACAAGCTTCCCGAAAAGCTTGAAGGGATTTGTCCGGAAGAGGAATACAGGAAATCCCAGCTCTATGACCGCGACAACAAGAAGCTTTCCTTCTGGTCATCCACATTCAATCTTGCCATAATTCTTCTGATGATAATCGCAGGAGGATTTTCCTTTGTTGATGACATTGCCCGAAGCTTCAGCCTGAACCTCGTAATCATTGCACTGATTTTTTTCATAATCATTGGATTTGCCTCGGAAATCATCAACATTCCCTTCAGCTGGTATGACACCTTTGTTATAGAAAAGAAATACGGCTTCAATACCATGACAGGCAGAACCTTTGTAACGGATTATTTCAAGTCGTGGCTTATAGCTCTTATTATAGGCATGCCCGTCCTGGGCCTGCTGACATGGTTTTATTACAGGGCAGGGGCCGGGTTCTGGTTTTATGCATGGGGACTGGTTACTGCCCTGTCGGTTTTCATCAATTTCTTTTATTCTGAACTGATTGTGCCCCTTTTCAATAAGCAGACCCCTTTGCCGGAAGGTTCCCTGAGGGATAAGATTGAAGAATTTGCAGACAGGGCAGGATTTACGCTCAAAAACATTTATTTCATTGACGGATCACGGAGAAGCACAAAAAGCAATGCCTATTTCTCAGGCTTCGGCAAGAAGAAAAGGATTGTTTTGTATGACACACTGCTGAAGGAGTTTACTGAGGAGGAGATAGTGGCGATACTGGCACATGAGATCGGTCATTATAAAAAGAAGCATGTACTGGTAAATCTGGTGTTATCGGTTCTGGTAACCGGATTCATGCTTTTTCTTTTTTCCCTGGTTGTTGACAATCCGAAACTGTCCCAGGCACTGGGGGCAGAGGAAAGCAGTTTCCACCTCGGACTCATAGTGTTCGGAATACTATACAGTCCGCTTTCCCTCATAATCGGACTGATCACCAACATCATATCCCGCCGGAACGAATTTGCTGCCGACAGGTTTGTAAAGGACAACTATGACAGCAGGATACTTGGGGGTGCACTGAGGAAGTTATCGGTTAAAAACCTGACAAACATGATGCCTCATCCCCTGTATGTTTTTTTCCATTATTCCCATCCGCCATTGCTTCAAAGGCTTGAAAGACTGGAATGATTTTTTAACTTTACAGCGGATTTTTTTTCTGCCTCCTTAGCTCAGCTGGTAGAGCAGCTCATTCGTAATGAGCAGGTCGTGGGTTCGAGTCCCATTGGAGGCTCAATTTTCCGGGGCCGGCAGGATAGGGGAGAGAGACGTTTCCGGCATATCTTCTATACATATTCACTTTTTACTTTATATCATGAAAGAACATCTTAACCGTAATGCTTCGTCAGGCGCAGTATACGGACTCGGATTTGTAGGTGCTGCAATATGGTTCATTTCAACAGCCACAGGTTTCTGGATGGGAGTTCTTGGATTCCTGAAAGCAATTGTCTGGCCCGCATTTCTTGTTTACCAGGCTTTCAAAGAACTTGCACCTCCGGCCTGAACCGAGACATGACATAATCCGGCATCTGCAGAAAGAAAAAGCATCTTTCCGGGCTCTGATGCTTAGTTTTACTGCATGCATAATTTAACCGGCAAAGATTGTCAGATTAATTTCTTCGCATGCTTGAATTCAATTGTGTATTTACTACTTTTGTGTCATAATTTTTTCCGGAAAAAAAGATATTATTGTCGGAGGAAACTATAATGCGGGAATAGCTCAGTTGGCAGAGCATCAGCTTCCCAAGCTGAGGGTCGCGGGTTCGAATCCCGTTTCCCGCTCATAAACAGAAAGGACTTACGGTTTCAGAGACTGTGAGTCCTTTTTATTTGGAGTCTGGTTTGCAATAGGAACTATTGTAGAAATCTTTAATCTTTAATCTTTCACCTGATAATGAAAAAAATACTATATCCATAGCTTCGCATTTTCAAAAATTGCTCTGTCAGCCCGTCTTTAACCCATTTGCAAAACCTCACAGGCCAATCCCTAACTCAAGCTTTGTTAAGAAGCCAAAATAAACCAGATATTTTAATTATTGGTGTTTTTTTGATTTCTAAATTATGCCATAATTGTCTATCTTTGGTAAAAATTGGATTCAGCATGCTTAAATTCTTAGAAAATAAATTGATCGAAAAATTCAAGGATAAAGAGTCTTTCACACGCGAAGAACTCTTTCAATTCTACCGTTATTTCGAACCTGAACTGAAAGAAGGAACTTTCGGATGGAGAATCTATGATTTAAAAAACAGAAACATAATTAAACCTATCAAAAGAGGACTTTACGTAATTTCCATTAAGCCCAAATACAAACCGGACATCTCTACTAACCTTCTCAGGATTGCGAAACAAATCTCGCAAAAGTTTGATGAAGTTAAACACTGTTTTTGGGAAACTGTATGGTTGAACGAATTTGCACAGCATCAAATGAATAAATCAATTATTTATATTGAAGTTGAGAAAGGGTTTGAAGAATCGATATTCTATGCTTTAAAAGACAACTTACACAAGGAAGTATTTGTAAATCCTGACGAAAGGACAATTGATTTTTATATAGCAGAAAGCAATCAACCTATCATCATCAAAAAGTTGCTCACAAGAGCACCACTTATGAAACGAATGGAAAAGAAGGTCAAATTCTACACTCCCACTCTTGAGAAGATACTGGTAGACCTGTTCTCTGAAGAACGCCTTTTCTTTTATTTGCAAGGTGTTGAATTGATGCATGTCTATGAAAATGCCATCAGCAATTACACAATCAATTTTACCAAATTATTCAGCTATGCAAAAAGGAGAGAAAGAGAACAGGACATAAAACAGTTCATGACCAACCACATGCTTTACCTTATAAAAGATATTATAGATGATTAAGGATAAATGCTTTACAGAAGAATGGCTGGACCAATTCAAAAAGCAAAAAAACCACAAACGAATTGACAAGATTATTCTCGGGAAAATGATTTATGCTTTGCATTTGCTGGAAAGGCTAAAAGCAAATGGATTGGATTTCGTATTCAGAGGTGGTACAAGTTTAGTGCTCCTGCTCAAAGAAGGAAATAGGTTCTCAATAGACCTTGATATCATCTGCAATACAGGCAGAAAAGAACTTGAGAATATTCTAAACAAGGTAATTGAAACATCCTATTTTAAAGAATGGAGTATGGAAGATCATGAGTGGAACTTCCTGAACAAGTTGAAAAAGCAACCAGATAAATCTTCATTCTACTATTGGTATCAAACGGTGCTATTATTAACAACGGAAAAAGTTTGAACAGAAATTAAATAAAATAATCTGACAAAGAACTCCGGGATGTAGCCGGCGCCAGGCAACTTTGCTTTTGAAAAATTAGATTAGTGGTGCAATAGTAAATAGAAAATCACGGTTGGTTAACAGTTATCAAGTGAAAAAGATGAAAATAAATTGATTTTTGATGAACTGTATAGACAGAAAGATCTCATCGGGCAAAAAGCAGGATCTTTGGAATGGCAAAGATTAAATAATAAAAAAGCCTGTAGAATAAAACAGGAATTAACTGAAGTGAATATGTTTGACAGGGAAGACTGGCCTAAAATGATGGATTTTTTGATGGAAAGCATGCCGAAAATTGAAGAAGCTTTTACACTGCCCTTATCAAAAGTAAATCGATTACCAAAAGAAAAAATATATAACCATACGAACTATAATAGCGAGCAGTATTGAGTCAGACAGACAAACGGCTTCAACTGATAATTATTTATAACCTTGAAATATCCGTATCAATTCAGTCTTCGCTATGGTGGAAGTCCCGCCGGACGGAAGGCGGGTCAAATGGTAATTCACAATAAGCTATAAATTGCCATAGCTGTATCCTAACAAGTCAGAGCTGTTGACATCATGATCCACCGGGCACTGTAATAATGGGATATCACTATATCAATCTAATACCTGTTGGCAGCAAGTGTAAAAACGACACAACACAGCAGACATTGACCGAGTAAAAAAGAAAAAAGAGAAACAAGTTTTGACAAGTGAACAACATATAAACCACATTTCAAGAAGCCAACGAGTAAGCCGACACTAATTGCTTACCCTAAGTTTTTATTTTTCCTCCACTGTAGATTTAAAAAACAATCTTGACCAGCCCGCAAGCAGCTCATTTGGCTTTGCTCAATGCTAGAAGCGAATGCGTCTCAAAATCAATAGAGCCACTTCTTTGCCAAGGCACCGATAAAAATGATAAATTTGGCATATTAATAAGATATTGAAATAATAAATGCAAGGAAAACAACTCAGGAAATTAGAAGCTGAACTTTGGAGAGCAGCAGACCAACTCAGAGCCAACAGTAAACTGACTGCTTCGGAATACTCAATGCCTGTATTGGGATTGATATTTTTACGACACGCCTATAACCGTTTCCAAAAAGTAAAAACTGAAGTTGAAAAACACCTGCCTGTGCATCCGCAGCGTGGAAAACGGCCGGTTAACAAAAAAGATTTTGAGGAACGCAATGCAATGTTCCTGCCCGAAAAGGCACAGTTT
>JAKPOU010000052.1 GCA_029547705.1 Bacteroidota bacterium
TTTCACGTACGCACCTGTTCACTGCCCCTCAACACAAGGTCAGTTTCAGAAGGCAAATTCAAGACCTGCCTGGAATACCATATTGGAAACTGCGAAGCACCATGTATCGGCCTTATTAGTGAGGAAAAATATAACCTTCAGACAGACAGGATAAAAGAGATAATCAAGGGTGATCTTTCAGGTGTAACGGCATACCTTGAATCACTGATGCGGCAGTATGCAAAAGATCTGAAATTTGAAGAAGCCCAAAAGATCAAGGAGAAACTTGAATTGCTCTCGAGATACCGCAGCAAATCAGTGGTTGTCAACACTTCTGTAAGGAATGTTGACGTATTTGGATGCTCTGCCGGAGAGGGATCAATATATATCAGTTACATGAAGGTTGTTAGCGGCGCTATTGTCCAGTCATGGTCTGTTGAACTGAAAATGAGGATGGAAGAGGAGAGGGAGTCGCTTCTCTCAACCGCTGTGACAGAGATAAGGCAGCGGGTATCAAGTGATTCCCGGGAAGTTATCGTTCCTTTTATGCCTGATATAAAGCTTGATAAGGTAAAATACACGGTTCCACAGCGGGGCGACAGGCATAAACTGCTTGAGCTGGCTAACCGCAACGCTGTGTTTTTCAAGCTGGAAAGACAAAAGAAAAGGGCAGACCGGTCAAAAGAAAAGCAGACTGAAAAGAACCTTGAAAAGATGAAGAAGGATCTTCACATGCCGGAGCTTCCCCTGCATATCGAATGTTTTGACAACTCCAACATACAGGGTGAATCAGCTGTTGCAGCCTGTGTTGTATTCCGGAACGGCAGGCCCAGCAACAGGGAGTATCGGCATTTCAATATAAAAACGGTGACGGGCCCTGATGATTTTGCCTCAATGGAAGAGGTCATTTTCCGCCGCTACAGGAGGATGCTTGATGAGCAGAAACCACTCCCGCAGCTGGTGGTGATTGACGGCGGCAAAGGGCAGCTGTCGTCAGCCGTGAAGAGTCTTGACGCATTGGGCGTCAGGGGCCGGCTGACGGTGATAGGAATAGCCAAGAAACTTGAAGAGGTTTACTTTCCTGGTGACTCCGTTCCGCTTTATCTCAACAAGAACAGTATCACCCTGAAAATTATCCAGCACCTTAGAAATGAAGCCCACCGTTTCGGAATAAATTTCCACAGGGGAAAGCGTAGCTCCGTCATGAACCGTTCAATTCTCGATGAAATACCCGGTATAGGGGAGAAGACAAAGGAGCGGCTTCTGAAAAAATTTGGTTCGGTCAAAAAACTCTCCGAAGCAACCGTGGAAGAGCTTGAAGAGATAATTGGTGCCAAAAAAGCCTCACTTTTGGCCGCTGCGCTCAGAAAATGACTTTTTTTCACGTGGAACAAAATAGTGGTACATTGATCATAAAACGCAGGTATACAGTATATAAGAGCACCTTACCTGTACTGCCAAATTCATGAGAATTGAATATTTTACCTCAGCCGGGCACTCCCCCGGATATTCTCTTAAGAAAAGGGTGAAAAGAGTGGCTACCCTACGTTTTCCGAGAGGTGCTGCGTCAGTCATCCTCTTGAACAAATTCCGGAACATGACCATTCCGTATTGATGCTGATTTCCCGAGACTCCTGTTATACATAGTTACCCGGCAGTAGGATGGGGTTTGAAACTTCTGTTTTCTGATTTCCCGGAACTCCTGTTATAGCATAGTTACCAGGCGTGAGAATGGAGTTTGCATCCTTTATTTTCTCCTCAATGTAGAAAATATTATAAACTCAGTCAACGCTGACTTTGTATCAGAATCACTATACTCCTCAAGTATCCGGATTGCCCGGTCAGAGTACTCCTTCATGACCCTTTCTGCATATTCGAGTCCTCCATGTTTTTTCACGAACCCGATTACCTCCCTGATTTCCTTGCTGCTCTTTTTCTTCTTTCGGAGGAGCCTGAATATATGGCGGCGCTCGACGGGTCCGGCTTCGCGGAGAGCATGTATGAGTGGCAGGGTTATCTTCTTTTCCTTGATATCATTGCCGTCCCGCTTGCCTGTCAGCCCGTTGCCGGTATAATCGAGCAGATCATCCTTGATCTGGAAGGCGATGCCGATATTCTGTCCCATCTCCTTCATCCGTGCGATGGTTTCCGGATCATCGGTGACCGAGCTGGTTCCGCAGGCGGTGCATGCTGCAATGAGTGCAGCCGTCTTCATTTTTATTATCCGGAAATAGTCCTCTTCGCTAATGTCAAGCTTACGGGTCTTTTGCAGCTGAACAAGTTCTCCCTTCACCATCTCACGCACTGCCTCAGAAACAATGCCCAGCATGTTGAAGCTATGCTTTTCCACACTGATCAGCAGGCCCTGGGCCAGGAGATAGTCGCCGGCCAGCACTGCAATCTTGGAATTGTACAATACGTTGATTGAGGGGAGTCCGCGCCTTTCAGAGGCTTCATCAACCACATCATCATGCAATAGTGTCGCTGTGTGGAGCAGCTCTATGAAGGTGGCTGCAACGTATGTGATCTCATTGATTGTTCCGTTCAGCCTGGCGGTTAGAAAGACCAGCAATGGCCTCATCTGCTTGCCTTTACGGCGCAGCAGATTATCAAGGATGACATGAAAGAAAGGAATATCGCTCTGCAGGGTGCGTCTGAAGTAAGATTCAAACTCACGCATCTCTGTCTCTACTGGTCTCTTTATGTCTGAAAGACTTGCCATTCCCGGCTGAAACTATGATTACCAAAATTACGATAAAATGCGGAACA
>JAKPOU010000063.1 GCA_029547705.1 Bacteroidota bacterium
TTGATGGTGCAGTTACTTCGGAGAAAATCTCTGACGGAACCATTACAGATGTGGATATAGCTGATGATGCAGGTATTAAATTTTCGAAGCTTGAAAGCCTTTCCGCAGCCCATATTATTTTAGGCAATTCATCCGGAGTTCCTGCTGCAACAGCCATCAGCGGGGATGCGACAATAAACAGTACCGGGGTTATTACAGTTGGCCGAATTAACGGTGCTGCGCTTGGAACCACAACGGCAACGAACAATAACATTCTTGTGGCAGACGGCACACGGTGGAACTCGGTAGCAATGAGTAATGATGCAACAATTAGTAATACGGGTTCCCTTACATTATCAAATACCGGCGTCAGTGCAGGTGCTTACGGGAGCAGTACACATGTTCCGGCAATTACAGTTGATTCAAGGGGAAGAATAAGCGGAGCAGTCAATACATCCATCAGTATTCCTGCAAATGCAATCAATAATGCGACTATTACAGAAGGATCAAGCTTATCCGGAGATAATACCGGAGATGAAACGTCTTCAACCATAAAAACAAAATTAGGAGTTGCCGGCATCACAACAGATGGATACCTGACCTCAGCTGACTGGAATCTCTTTAATTCAAAAGAAAGCAGTTTGACATTCTCAACAGGGCTGACAAGAGATAACAACAGTATTACTGCCGATCTTTCAACAGGAAAAGGAACAGGCCAGAGTGTAATAGGAGGAAATGCTGATGGAGGTACCCTTACTTTATCGAGTACATCCGGCTCCGGTAAAGGCAGAATTTTGTTCGGTTTATCTGTATATGACGAAGTGAATAACCGTCTTGGGATACGGAATAATTCTCCGTCTGCTGAACTGGATGTCACGGGAGACATAGCTGCGAGCGGCAATGCAGCTATAGCCGGAGGTATTGTTACCATAGGATCGGGAAGTCATACAGGTGCGGGAACCATCGTACTGCATGATGCGTCCGCAGGTATTTCAAAAACAACCAGTATCAGAGCAAATGCAGCGGTAACAGATAGTTATATATTAACCCTTCCGAGCGGTGCCGGATTACCAAACCAGGTTCTTACAACAGACGGCAGCGGTAATCTTGCCTGGGCAAATCCTTCTCCTGCCGGTACAGTAACTTCTGTCTCTGTTGTATCAGCAAACGGATTTTCAGGATCTGTCCTGAATCCGGCCACAACACCTGGAATCACCCTTTCAACAACTCTTACTCAGGGTTCAATCCCTTTTATAGGACCGGGAGGCGCCCTGAGTCAGAACAATTCCAATCTTTACTGGGACAATACAAATAACAGACTCGGTGTCGGAACCTCCTCTGTGGTAAACAGGATAACACTGGGAGGACCTAATGGCGGATATGAATCAATATCCAGGAATAATGCCAATGGTTCACTGGGAATCTGGGGCGGAATTTCAGAGGCTACCGGAGCTTATTTTAAAATTACCGGCAGTAACTTTTCAGAATCGCCCGGAAGAGGCAGTGCAGAATTTGTTATAAGGGATTTTGGTGGCGGCAACGATAATTCAAGGTCAAAATTTGCTGTCTGGAGTTATGACGGATCATCTTCATGGACCCAGCTTCTCCGGACAGATGGCTCAACAGGACATATATGGCTTAGTCCCGAAAAGGGGAAAGTAGGCGTAGGAATCACAAAAGGCACAGAGCCTGGTGCGCTTCTTCACCTGAATGCCGGAACATCCGCTGCCGGTACTGCCCCCTTGAAATTTACTGCCGGAACAAATCTGGCAACGGTGGAAAATGGTGCTGTGGAGTATGACGGAACGAATTATTATGTAAGCAGTGGCGGTACCCGCTATACCCTGGCAAAAACGCTGATTGGTGAAGGAATTTTAAATTTTCTCAATACGAACCCTGGAACCAGTTCAGATTTGTACATCAATGTTCCGGGAGCCAGACCCGGTGATGTGGTCCTTCTGGGTGTGCCAAGCGACGCTGTATTACCTAATTCGAATTATACAGCGTGGGTCAGTAACCACAACAGAGTCACAGTCAGATTCAACAATTACAGCACCAATAGTCTTGATCCTGTTTCGGGCACCTTTAGGGTCAGCGTTCTCAAGTATTAGGAATCGGGATAATCCGAAAAAGCAGACAACAAACGGACAGAAAGAAACATGATCAGCACACTTCCTGAAATATCAGCAAGAATAAAAATATCCGCGGCGGGCCGGATACTTTTTATTATTGGCTGTTTGCTGATCATCGGTCCGGATTATCTGTTTTCACAGGTTATAACGAATGAGAAGGCTGCTGTTTCGGTAAAGGAGGGAACATTCATCATCTCAGGGGATGCGGTCAATAATGAAGGAACACTGACAAACGACGGAAACCTGAACCTTTCAGGAAGCTATACCAGTACCGGAACTACAGGGGGAGACGGCATATACACCCTCGGGGGATCATGGACAAATACTGGGGGGATATTTATTCCGGGATCAAGCACCGTGATCTTCAATGGTTCTGATGATCAGTTCATCACCCGGACCGGAGGAGAGACATTTTTCAGCCTGAAGCTTGAAAACAGCGGAGCCTCCCTGAATAAATGGCTTACAATCAGGGATAATGTGACAGTACTGGGAACACTCACAATGTCACTCGGGAATATCGATGCAGGTACCTGGCTGCTTCATCTTTCCAATCCTCTGACAACAGCCCTGAATTATACATCACAAACAAAAAGCAGAATACGCGGTTACTTTGAAAGGTCAATATCTCAACAAGCTGTTTACCTGTTTCCTCTTGGCACAGCTGATTCCTACAATTCGCTGAATTTTAATCTTAACAGTTTCCCTGTCCAGGGTTCGGTATTGTCACGGTTTGTCACTGAAAATCCGGGAAACAGCGGACTGCCGGTTCCCGATCCTCCGGTTGAAATATTTGACAGTTATCCCGACGGATACTGGAGCCTGAGGGCAAAGGGAGGCTTCTCAGTTACAGATTTCAATATAAGCCTGAATGCTGAAGGGTTTGCGGATACCATCCGGGATGTTACAAGAGTCATCAGGCGCGACGCAGGAGGGGACTGGGCAACTGACGGAACCCACAGGGATGCAGTTGATAATATTGTTAACAGGGATAATCTGACGGGGGATATCTCCCCTTCAGGAACTGATTTCGCGATTGGCCGCATAAGGCCCCTGATCATTTCCCATCCGCGTGACACAACAGTCTGTGAGAACAGCAATCCCACATTCAGTGTTGAGGCAAGCGGGGCAGAAAAACTAAAATATACATGGTACAAGGAACCGGGAACTGAGATAAGAAACGGAGCTCACTATCAGGGGGCAAGAACGCCTGAACTCACCATTATCGGCGCAAAACTCGAAGATGCAGGGGAATATTACTGCATTGTGACGGACAGATACAAGAATAAAGTCAGAAGCAACAATGCCACCCTTGTTGTCATGAAGATTCCGGTTGCAAATGTAACTCCTTCAGACCAGCCCCATGAATGTTCCGATATTGATTTTGAAGATATTATTCTCGGACTGGACTACTGGGACCCGGGAACAACCTTTATCTGGAAACGCGATAATCCGGAAGGAATCGAAACGCAGATACCTGAATCAGGAAGCGCGGATAATATCGGTGACGCACTGTCGGGATCATTTATTAACAGAACTGATTATCCCGTCACCATAACCTTCATTATTACCCCGGTCGGTCCGTCACCAACCTATTGCACCGGTAAGGATGTAATGGCTACAATAACCGTGAATCCCACACCCAGAGTCATTCCGGTCAATGCTGATCCGGTAATCTGCTACGGCGAATCAACATCAATAACTCTTACAACTCCGACAAAAATGACCAGGGGTGAAATAGTATTTGATTATTTCGTTGACTTTGAGGGAAATCCCGGACAGATCGTAGGAAACAGCTCTCCGATGACCCTCAGGCCGGGCAATTCCATCAGTTACAGATATGAGAATAATTCAGATACTGTTTTGAGAATATTCTACACCATCACTCCGAAAAACAACCAGCTGGGGTGCAGGTACGACAGTATTGCCATTCCCGAGGTGAAGGTTCATCCGAAGCCGCTTCAGGATTTATTCATCTCAACCCCGTTCACATGTGCCGGTTCAACGAATGGTGAAATCACCGCTGTTCTTGCCAGGGGTTCCAAGCCTGATGTTCTGACCTGGACGGAAAGACCGTGGCTCGGAGATACCACTTACACAACAACCCTTAACCATGACCGGCTTGCTGTAAAATATGCCGGTATGTATAATCTGACTGTCACCGATAATCACCTGTGTTCAAACAGTATAGAAGGTCTGGCAGTCCTGGGTACGACATTCTCAACGAATATATATGTAATAAACAAAGGATCAGGCGGATATGGTACTCTTTGTCCGGGAATTCCTGACGGAGAAATATGGATTAATGAGGAGTGGACTTCCACTGCGAAACTTCCTCTGGAATACTGGCTGGTATATAATGAAGAGGATACTGTCAGATCGGGCATCATTCAGCAAAAGGAGATGATCACGAAGGAATCCGGTCTGCCCGCCGGATATTACAAACTGATTGTCAGGGATGGCAACGGATGCTATAATACTGACTATCCTATGGCTGTTATCACAGAGCCTCCCCGGATGGAGGTATCATTCAAGAAATCTGATTATAACGGTTACAATATCACATGCAGGGGATACAATGACGGGTTTATTGAAGCTGTTTCAGTAAACGGAGGCAACGGGGGGCCATATACCTTTTTCTGGGAAACAGAGGGAGGCTATATAGCCGGACCGGATAATGAAAGCAGAATTGGAGATATACCTGCAGGCATTTATTATCTCACCACAACTGACAGCCGGGGATGTCAGCGCCGGGACACTATCATCATGAATCAGCCCGAAGGGATGGAACTGGTGGATTTTGATCTCTCTACCAGTCCTGATGGCATATATAATATTTCATGCAACGAGGGCAGCGACGGGTTCATTAAATTAACCATTTCCGGAGGTGCGGGACCTTATAATTATTTCTGGTCCGGTCCGGCGTCGTTTACGGCAGTAACAAAAGACATTGAAAATCTGACTGCCGGAACCTATGTCTGCAGGATTACAGACAAGAACGGTTGTGAACTGAAGGTCATGCCATATTCACACCATCCTTCATTCACACTTGCAGAGCCTTCAGAACTCATCTTCAATGCAACGACTTCACAATCGGCTGACGGTTCATATAATATTGGCTGTAACGGAGGCACGGGATCGATAAAACTGAATGTTACCGGGGGGACTGGTGCATACGAATATATATGGAGTACTGAAAATGGTTCAGCCCCTGAAGAAGGACTGGCTGAACAGCCATCGCTCAGGGCAGGCACATACAGTGTTAAGGTAAGGGACGGAAACCTGTGCGAGAAGGATACAGTAATCATTCTCACGCAGCCCGGTCCTGTATCTGCAACATTTGTTCCGACACACATTACCTGCCATCCCCCCGGTTTTAACAATGGTTCAATAAGCCTGATACCCTCAGGAGGAGTTGCACCATACAACAACTTCCTGTGGTCCAATGGCGAAACAACGGAAAACATTGACGGACTAACCGAAGGGTACTACAGTGTTACATTCACAGATGCCAACGGATGTTCCTTCACCGGCGGTGTAGAAATAAACCTGCCGCCACCCCTTTCCTATGAACTGACTGTATCGGACTATAACGGTTTCAATGTAACATGCAACGGCAGGGAGGACGGATGGATCAGCATCAGCATGAATAACGGACAGGCTCCCTATGTATATGAATGGAAGGACAGCGGGGGCGGGTTCATTTCTGACAGTGACCATATCTCCGGCCTCGGAAAAGGATCTTATGTGGTGAATATCACAGATGCAAATATGTGTACTGCTACTGAAACCATTGAGATATGCGAACCCGGGAAATTCGGAATTAATATACTGAAATCATCAAGTATTGCCGGAGGATTTAATATCAACTGTGCGGGCGAAAATTCGGGTTCTGTCGAGATACAGCCTGTTAACCAGGCAGGACCGGTACGGTATCTGTGGTCGGACGGCGGAAATACTGCCATGCGTGACAATCTGCCGGCCGGTGATTACCGTGTATTTGCCGAAGACGCGAACGGATGCATGATTGATTCACTGGTCACATTGACGGAACCGGATCCGATAAAGCTCAGCTTTGAGGTCACTCCTCCATGGTGCCCCGACAAGCCGGACGGCATGATATCCCTTGATGTGACCGGAGGTGTGCCGGGGACTACCTATACTTACCTGTGGTCGGATGGTTCTGTGGGAACGGAAATATTGAATATAGTAGAGGGAAAATTCGTGGTGGCAGTTACGGATATTAACGGATGCACGGTCAGGGATTCCGTTCTTGTCAAGCCTCTCAACAGCACATGCCTGATTATACCCAATGCATTCTCTCCCAATGGTGACCTTGTAAATGACAAATGGAACATAGGCCTGATAGAGCTTTACCCGGAGGCAGAGGTAAAGATCTTTAACAGATGGGGGGGAACGGTCTGGAAATCGGAAAGAGGATATCCTCATCCCTGGGATGGAAGAAGCAACGGAACGCCATTACCGGTTGATTCATACCATTATATCATTGATCTGGGCAAGGGCAGAAAGCCCATTGTCGGAAATGTAACTATTGTAAGATGAGAATAAATTAAAATCGGGGATTTTGAGAAAAACGCTCTACATACTGGCTTTCCTGTTTGTGTCGGGCTCTGCTGTAACAGGGCAGCAGCTCCCCATATACAGCCAGTATCTCTATAACAAGTTTCTTATCAATCCTGCTGTTGCGGGCAGTGATGGATATACCAGCTGGAACCTCACGGCCAGGGAACAGTGGGTCGGATATTCAGGTGCTCCCAGGACATTCTCATTCAGCGGACAGACAAGGTTTTTGAAGAGAAGCTATATTATCAAGAAAACAAATACCCGGAAACAGGTTTACAGACCCAAATCGGATGGAAGAGTGGGAATGGGAGGATATATTTTCAGTGACAGGAACGGGCTGATCTCCCGTACCGGACTGCAGGGCTCCTATGCATACCATACATGGCTCCATAACAGCACACAGCTTTCTTTCGGACTTTCATTCACCGGTTATCACTATAAGATTGATCAGACGCAGATAAATTTTGAGGACCCTGATGAACCCTGGCTTAACAATGAACTGCGCCGGGGAATATTCGTACCGGATGCATCATTCGGGATATATCTCCTGAATCACAGGTATAATGCGGGATTTTCAGCTGAACAGCTCTTCGGGGGCTCGACGAAAATAGGCAGCCGGGCATATAAATATTTCAAAATGTACAGGCATTACTACCTGTTCGGATCATACTCCTTCGAGCTGAATTCAATGATGGGCCTGGAGCCCGCGTTCCTCATCATGATGTCGGAGCAGTTGAGGCCACAAGCAGATATTGGCCTTACCTATTCCTATAACAACGGGTTCTGGACCGGCCTTTCCTGGAGGACAAACGGGGCAATCATAGCAAATGTGGGCGTAAAGCATAACAGGATGTTCATCGGATATGCATTTGATTTCACGCTCCAGGAAATCCAGAGAATAACCTACGGGACACATGAAATAACGCTGGCAGTCAAGCTGGGAGACAGTGCAAGAAAATACCGCTGGCTCGACCGCTATTAAAAAGCACAGCATCCCTGTCTGTTTTTCCGGCCTGCCGGGCTGTTAACCGGCAGAATGAATTGTTGCAGGGGGTCGTTTTAGCGTTAAGCAGAGTCAGTTTTGTTCCCAAGTATGTAAACCAGTGAACTGGATCTGTGTTTTCTGAAAAGGGAGCGGACTGAAAACCATATTCCCCGGATAATTCCTTTAATGAAAAAGATGCCGGATCCTTTGTACTTCTCGCTGAGAGCGGAAATATAAAATACATCCGGGGGAAGCGGAAGAATCTTTTTCACATGGAATCCTGCCTTCCCGGAAAACAGTCTGAATGTTTCCGGGTTGAAATGCCATAAATGCCTTGGCACATCATATGCAGCCCATGATCCGGAATAATGGGCGGCGTCGTATGATCCGGCATTCGGCAGTGCCACAATGCAGATACCTTCATCCTTGAGCAGCCGCTTTATTTCCCGTGCATAAAAAAAGGGATCATGAAAATGTTCCAGCACATGCCACAGGGTGATACAGTCATAGGTTCCCGTTTCCAGAGTGTCAATCCTGCCGGGGGGAATCACTTTCAGGCTGAACAGCTCTTCTGACAGGCTGCGTGCCTTGTCATTTATTTCCATTCCCGTAACATCCCAGCCGGCATTTTTCATCGCTGACAGAAAATGTCCGCTGCCGCTTCCCATGTCCAGAAGCCTGCCGGTCTTCATGCCGGCAGCCCTCACTATGAGTCTTCGTTTGCGGGTCAGCATGATCTTCCTTGAGATCCGGTAAATCAGACTGACGAAGCCCCCGGAGCCGGTATTGTGCGACAGATATTCATCCGATTCATAATACTTCGCCGAATCTTTTTCATCGGGATGATCCTGTGTGAAGACGAAACCGCATGATCTGCATCGGGAAAGCTCAAATATCTCCCCGCTGAGAAAATGATCCCTGCATTTCAGGTAGTTAGTGATGTTTCCCGAATCGCAGAGCGGACATTTACTGAGATGAACCATTTACTGACCCGGATTTCGGTTTCATTACAAAGCCTGAGGCAAAATATCCGGCCGTAAGCAGGATAAGGAGAACTGAAGCAGCCAGGGAAACCCTGTTTCCGGTTATGTATGATGCAGGTTCAAATGAAAATCTTATTTCATGTTCTCCCGGAGGTGCAACCATTGCCCTCAGAACGTAGTTTGCCCTGAAATACGGCGTTTCGGTACCGTCAACATAACATTTCCAGCCTGCCGGATAATAGATTTCCGAAAAAACCACCAGTTTCTCATCTGCGGCGGAATAGCTGTAAACGAGTTCATCCGGCTTATAGGAAACAAGGCTGATGGTGTCGCCGTCCGAAAGGGGATAAGCGGCTGCAGGTACAAGATCTGCGAACTGTTTGTCGATTATTGCCCGGTCAGAGGGGTCAAGGTTTTTAATGGCCCCTATTTCCTCGTTTGCATTGGCAGCCATTACGGGGTTTTCCACGAACCAGGCATTTCCGGAGTGATAGGGGTTAATGACGGGGGGAGCCTCGGGATTGTATATTATGTATTTCGTATTGAGCATGTTCAATGAAGGAGTTCCGGCCAGTGCAGTGACAAGGTCATCAGCTGATGTGGCATCCCGGGCCGATTCCGTAAAAATGATCAGGTCCCTTATAATTGCCGAATCAATGAGTTCCTGGTATCTTTTCAGCTTGGCCCCGTGATAGCCGCCTATGGATTTATGAAAATAGGATGTGGGGGTATTGTCATTGAATGTTGATACTGCAAGGTTCAGTACCCTGTAGTACGATCCGTCATTAAGGATGAAGGCATCGGCAGCAGAGGGAGTGACCGATTTCTGAAAAGATGAGGGTTTTTCAAACCGGCCGGCATCAAGATATCTTTTATCTATGTTCCATAAGTCCAGCAGGATAAGCATACCTATCAGAATCACCGAGTGCTCCTTCCTGAGCTTGTCCTTTACAAATGCCAGTACAATGGCGGCAGCGGCAAGTATGAAAGCCAGCGAACGGATGGCATCGGTCCTCAGAAGCTCTTTCCTGTCGGCAATCATTGCGGTCCTGAGCCACTCGGGATAGGGTGCCTCACCCTCGTTGAGGAATGATCCTGCTATTCCGGGAAATATTATCACCAGCAGAAGGATTCCGGCTGATATCCCCGAAGCAATTTTAAGTCCTTTCATCAGATCCTTTCCTGTTACCCTGGATTCAAAAACATCCCGCAGGGCCAGGGCTGCCAGAAGCGGTATGCAGAACTGGGCTATGACAAGGGTCATGGTCACTGCCCGGAACTTGTTGTATCCCGGGAAAAAGTCTATGAACAGGTTGGTGAATGGCATGAAGTTTTTTCCCCATGCAAGCATGAGCGAGAGGACGGTGGCAATGAGCAGCCACCATTTTTCCGGTCCCCTGGTGATAATCAGTCCCAGAATGAAAAGGAAGATCACTATGGCGCCCATATAGTGAGGTCCGTCTGTACCGGGCTGGGTACCCCAGTATTTCAGTACCTGGCCGGAAGCCGAAGCGAGATCATTCTGCCTGAGGGCCCTCACAGTCCTTGAGTCACGGTCGAACGGCCTGCTGGACCCTCCCTTGTAGTTTGGGATCAGCAGGTTCATGCTTTCATCAATGCCATAGCTCCAGTGGGTTATATAATCCCTGTCGAGTCCCTTTGACTGGTTCCCGGTTTCGATGACGAGGTCGGACTTGCCCCGCATTGAATATTTGCTGTATTCATAAACGGTGTAAAGGTTCCCGAAGTTTATGCCCAGGGCAATGATAACGGGGACAACGAGGAGGGCCGAGGTTTTCAGGAAGGCGGGAATCTCCTTCTCCCTGAGCGAGCGGATGAATTCAGTGATTATGAACACCAGCAGGCATATTACGGCATAATATGTTATCTGCGGATGGTTTGCAACCAGTTCCAGTGAGAGGACAAAGGCAGTGAAAAGAGCTCCTTTTATGGCATTGCGCCTGTATGCATACCAGACTCCGCCAATCATCGGAGCCATGTAAACCAGGGCTATTGCCTGGGTATTATGCCCCGCTGCCAGAATAAGGAACAGGAAGGATGAGAAGCCCCAGGCTACGGCTCCTGTCACTGCTATCCAGCGGTTCATCCCGAACATGAGAAGCAGGATGTAGAATCCTGTCATCGCGAGAAAGAGAACGGAAACCGGCATTTTAAAAACCCTCAGTGCCAGATCGAGAGGCTTTACAAGATTACCCGGATGTTTTACCGAAATGAGATAGGCAGGCATTCCGCTGAACATGGCGTTTGTCCATAAAGGCTCCCTGCCGGACTGCTCCCGGTAATCAACAATCTCTTTGGAGGCATATCTGGATACGTTCGAGTCATTGGCCATCAGTATCTTGCCTTCAAGTACCGGATAAAAATACATATATGAAAGGACTATGAAAAAGATCACAGCCAGGACGTGAGGCAGGAAATTCCTGATTTTAACATTGATCGGCATATACGGAGTTTTGTCGGAAGTAAAAATTAATAATCAGTTCAATATAATACAAAAAGGAGGCAATTTACATATTCCGCGACATTATAGATCATCGGTGATGTTTTTTAATGATTTCAGGTTGTCGCCCAGCCGCCGCAGATCGGACCATTTGGCAACAAAGCCCCTGACGGCATTTATTTCTGCCTTCTCATAAAAATTCAGAATGTAAAGGATGAAGGGAAATATTGCAACAAGGAAGAGTTTTATGATCAGCCGGGGTATTGTATCAACATTTACGAGGAGAAGTCCGGAAAAGGCGAACAGTGTCCCGGTTACAAAAAGTATGATCAGCTTCCCCGTTTCATAGGGTACGTGGTATTCCTTCTGGGAGAAAAAATAGCACATAAACCAGAAATATGCCTGGGACAAAAGCGTTGCAAGGGCTGTTCCCGTTACATCCCACAGGGGGATGAGAATTATGTTCAGAACTATATTGAGGATTGTAGCAGAAATTACAATATAGCTGATAGTCCTGCTTTTTTTGGCGATATAGAGGCCATATACCGTAATTTCCTTCATGGAAACGAAAAATACCGAAAGTGACAGGACGGGCATTATATAAACAATATTCCAGTAAGCCCTGGAACTGGTGATTACCTTTGTTATTTCAAGTGAGAAAAGGGAGAGGGCTACTATTGCATACATTACCACCAGGGAAGTGTACAGGAGTATCTTTGACTGGAATCTCCTGTTGTCCGGGGAATCCATTTTCTTCATAAAGACGGGCATGATGGTGAGCCTCACGGAATCAACGACAATCAGTTTTATGACGTTCGCCAGTTTCACCGCCAGGGTATACAGTGCCACTGATCTGAGAACCGACAAGGTATTGAGTGCATATCTGTCAACCACATTCATAAGTATGGATGCAATGCTTCCCAGGAAGAGGGGAAAGCCGTAGACATGCATTTCCCGGAGCACCTTTCCGTTAAAGCTGATCTTGCAGTTTTTTACTATGAATCCCGAGAGGACCAGGATATAAAGCATATTTCCGATAACCTGTGCCAGGTAAATACCTTCAATGCCCATTTTTTTCACTATTATGAAATAAATGGTAAGCGCCAGCACCACTATCAGCTTGAACAGGTTGGTAAGGGTGAACAGGCCGGATCGTGACTCAAGCCTGAGGAGTACACTTATAAGGTAATTTATTGCCTGCGATGCAGATGAAATAATCAGCAGGATAATTACATTTGTCCATTCGTCTGTTTTGAACAGGATTCCGGATAATTTTCCCGAAAGAGGAATCAGCAGGATGCAGAGGGAGCCGGTAATGACAATCTGCGACATCAGGGTCATGAAAAACAGGCCTTTCTGATTATCCCTGTGATCCTTGTCCCAGTACCATCTGAAGAAGCTGTTGGGCAGCGAAAAGGTCAGGAATGTTGTCAGTACGGTTCTGGTGATATCGAGTATCCCGATTATTCCGAATTCCTCTATAGTGAAATATTTCGGGTCGGTGTACAGGGGGATCAGTACCAGGCCGACAAGCATGACGGCAATATTGCCAAATCCATATATGAGTGAATCTTTTACCGTCAGTTTTATAGACTTGAGCATATAGAATTACAGATCATTGGGCTAACCCGCCGTACAAATATTTTGAAAACCTTAAAATTACATTTTTAATCCGTATGTGAATTCCACTGTACCGATAATTAAACTAAAAGCTATTTAATTTAAATTTGCCGCAACGGTTTTAACAGGAATAACAGCAGACTCATTTTTCAGCTATGGCCGATCCTTTAAAGAAAAGATACGCGATAACCCTCTCGTTTGTAAGAAAGCATTTTAACAGGGAAGATCTGATACTGGATCTCGGTGTAAACAATGATCTTGCCGGATATCTCCGGGCGGACGGATTTAAGATACAGAACACAAGCGGAGAGGATCTGGATGTTGACTATAAATTCATCAGTGATTATAAGTATATCACTGCATTTGAGATTTTTGAACACATGTTCGCACCCTTTAACCTGCTCCGGGAAGCCTCGGGAAAGTTAATTGCCTCAGTGCCCCTGAGATTATGGTTTGCCCCTGCATTCTGGGATTACAACGATAAGCTGAACTGCCATTATCATGAATTTGAAGTCAGGCAGTTTAATCATCTGATGGACAGAACCGGCTGGAAGATAATTGATTCAGTAACCTGGCGGTCCTGGGACAATACAATAGGAATAAGGCCTTTCCTGAGAAGGATATATCCGCGCTACTACATGGTTTATGCTGAAAAATAAGCAAATCTGTTGAGGATGCTTTTTTTGGCAAGCGCTATTCTTTCAAGGAGGGGGCAGGAAAACCGCTGATAAGCGATTCTGCATGGTTTTTATCGGAAAATAACCGGGATTATTACGGGAACCTTCATGTATCAGTCTTCGACAGATTTTTATAAGCATCAATCAGCTGTTTCCTGTCGTGGTTCCAGTTATAGCGTGCCAGCACAGCCTCCCTGCCTTTTTTCCCCCTTTCACCGGTCATATCCCTGTTGTGGCTGAGCTGCTCAAGCAGTGATGCAAGTTCTGAAGGGGAATCATTCCTGTATATGAATCCGGCACCGGTTTCAAGGATTATCCTTTTAAGCGAGATACAATCGGATGAGATGACCGGCGTTGCACTGAACATATACTGGAAAAGCTTGTTGGGCATGCTGGCGTCATTGTTTTCATTCCTCAGGTGCGGGATTATGGCTGCATCGGCATGTGAAAGCATCTCCAGCATCGCGGTAAGAGGTTTGTATCCGTGAAATTCAATCCGGGATGAAAGATCATTTTTTTCAATCTCTTTTTCAAGGACCTTTCTATAGCTGCCGGTTCCGATGATCTGAAGGCTGACCGGAACATTTCTGTCTTTCAGGATTTTTATTGCCTGTATTACTATCTGAAGGCCCCGGTGTTTATTGATTGCCCCGCCGTAGAACAGGGTGAATTCCCTGTTTTTCCCCTGCCTTTCATAAAAGGAAATATTTTCCGTATCAATGGTATTGGAAACTATGTATATCTTTTCCGGTCTGTCTGTCAGTGCTGCCACGCGGTCCCCGGCTTCCTCAACAACGGTAATCACCATATCGGCTTCCTGAACCATGTCTTTTTCATACCTTACCCATTGTTTGTCTGACGAGGCCAGGCGTCCGGCCAGTGTCCGGGTATGCTGTGCATTTCTCAGCAATCCCGGCCAGTTCTCATGAAGATCAAGTACAAATTTAACATTCCCCGCTTTTTTCATTTCAAGCCCGATCCGGGCCAGGGGCAGGTCATTCACGTGTATGATATCAGCCGGATAATCCCTGACAATTTCCCTGACGTATTTTCTCCAGAAATTAAAATAGAAGGGCAATTTCAATGCGGCCACGCTGGATTTGTATATAAAGACCGGAATTTTCCTTTTGTAAAGCAGGCAGTTGTCCCGTTGTTCCGGCGGGAAATCCCTTTCCCGGGAAATTGCAGCCACTGTCACCCTGAATCCTGCTTCATGAAGTGCCCGGACCTCTCTTTTTACCCTCAGGTCCTTTTCATAATCGTTTTCCAGAAGCATTAAAACATTCATGCGGGCATATTTTTTCAGTTGCGGCAGTGCTTTTGTTCCCGGCAGGCGGCACTGACTCAGAGAGAATTCAGCACAGCGGCAATTTTTTCCGCCAGGGCCGGCCTGGAATACTCTTCCAGTCCTGCAGATGCTGCTTCGAAATTACCATTTTTAAAATCATCATAAAGGCTGATGAGATATTTTCCCAGTTCCGCGGAATCACCCCGGGAGAATATCCTCCCTCCGCCTGTTTTCCGGAGAATGTCAGCAACATCACTGTCTTCCGGTCCCAGGGCGATTATTCTTCTTTTTGATGCAAGATATTCAAACAGTTTTCCCGGTATCATCTCGGTTTCCTTACTGCCGGAGGGAACAACCAGAAGGAGTGCTGCGGATCCGGCAAGATATTCCAGTGCCTTGTCATGTTCCGCATAGGGCATTACCTGAAGGTTCAGGTTTTTCCTGCCGCTGAACAGCCTTTCTGTCCTGCTGTCGGTTTTCCCTATGAACCGCAGGTTTATAACGCCGGAACTATGGGCTGTAAAATAATCAGCTGCATCTGAAAAGGTTTCCGCATCATAATCTGCCGCAAATGTTCCGAGGTAGGTGATGGCAAAGGACTCCGGCACGGCATTCATATGTTTGAAATCACCGGGATCGTATCCGTTGGTGACTGTGATCACTTTTTCCGGCAGCTGGCCATCTGCCAGTTTCGACCTGAAAAGATCTGCAGTGGCATTGCATGTGGCGATCACGCGGTCGGCAGCGTTCAGAACCTTCCTCTCCACTGACAGGTTGATCCTTCGTGCCAGGCTGGTCTGGTACATCCGGCGGGAATAATATATTTCGGACCAGGGATCCCTCAGGTCGGCTATCCATTTAATGTTAAGTGATTCTTTAAGTTTCAGTCCGGTGAGCTGCGTGGAATGCGGGGGACTGGTCGTGATAACAGCCCGGATATTTCCGGTCTTTATGATTTCGACTGCCTTTTCCAGTGCATGTTTGTTCCAGCCTTTCCGTGCATCGGGCAGCACAAAGTTTCCACGGATGAATCTTGACAGGCGCTGCAGGAATCCGGGGTCATCTTCATTGGCAAATCCGCCGTAAGGGACTTCAGGGCTTCCGGTAAGCATCCTGTAAGCCCGGAAAATTCCTCCTGATGATTTTGTGGTGATGACCTCTGCGGCGGGCGGAACCTTCTTCAGGAGACTTTCATCCCTCTGGGGGTATGACGCATACTGCGGGTCCACGGTAAGGATCACCGGTTCCCATCCGTATGAGGGAAGGTATCCGGCGAACTTAAGCCATCGCTGGACACCGGCTCCGCCGCTTGGCGGCCAGTAATAGGTTATGATAAGAACCCTATTCATCCCGGATTGTCCTCAGGGGACCTTCGAAAGAGACTTTCTCACCGATAATTTCCGTCAGCCGGCTGACCGGAACCCTTTCCTGTATCATGGAATCGCGGTATCGTATTGTAACCGTTTCATCCCCGGGGGTCTGGTGATCAATGGTGATGCAGTAGGGTGTGCCTATAGCGTCCTGTCTGCGGTATCTCCTGCCGATGGAATCCTTGTCGTCATACTGGCAGTTGAAGCTGAACTTCAGGTTTTGAATAATCTTTTCAGCAATCCCGGGGAGCCCGTCTTTTCTGACAAGGGGCATTACAGCCAGTTTGACCGGGGCAAGGAAGGCAGGCAGCTTCATTACCACGCGCATATCGGAGCTTCCGTCTTCCTTCTGCAGTTCTTCCTCATTGTAGGAAGCCGAAATGACGTGAAGGAACATCCTGTCCAGTCCGATTGAGGTTTCAACCACGTAGGGAATATATGATTCACCTTTTTCCGGATCGAAGTACTGCATTTTCTTTCCGCTGTACTGCTGATGCTGACGGAGGTCGAAATCGGTTCTCGAATGTATTCCCTCAACTTCCTTGAAGCCGAAAGGGAATTTATATTCTATGTCGGTTGCTGCATTCGCGTAATGGGCAAGTTTTGTATGATCGTGAAAGCGGTAATTGTCATCTCCGAATCCGAGTGCCCTGAACCATTTCATCCTGGCTTCCTTCCAGTATTCAAACCATTCAAGCTCCGTTCCCGGCCTGACAAAGAACTGCATTTCCATCTGTTCAAACTCGCGCATCCGGAAGATGAACTGACGTGCAACTATTTCATTGCGGAAGGCTTTTCCGATCTGGGCAATCCCGAAGGGCAGCTTCATCCTGCCCGTCTTCTGCACGTTGAGGAAATTGACGAAAATACCCTGGGCGGTTTCCGGACGGAGATATACCTTGCTTGATCCCTCGGCTGTGGAGCCCATTTCAGTGGAAAACATCAGGTTGAACTGTCTTACCTCTGTCCAGTTGCGGGTTCCGGAAACGGGACAGACAATCTCATTGTCAACAATGATCTGGCGGAGTTCCTGCAGATCGTTGTCATTCATGGCCTTTGAAAACCTTGCAAATATCCCGTCTATCTTTTCCTGATATGCAAGCACACGCGGATTTGTTTCCCTGAATTTCTTTTCGTCAAATGCCTCACCGAAGCGTGCGGCGGCTTTTTCAATCTCCCTGTCTATCTTCTCGCCGATTTTTGCCATGTGTTCTTCGATCAGGATATCGGCGCGGTATCTCTTTTTGGAATCCCTGTTGTCAATGAGAGGGTCGTTGAAAGCATCCACATGTCCGGAAGCCTTCCAGATAGTGGGATGCATGAATATTGCCGAATCAATGCCTACAATGTTTTCATGAAGGAGAACCATGCTGTCCCACCAGTATTTCCTGATATTGTTTTTCAGTTCAACGCCATACTGGCCGTAATCATAGATTGCACTCAATCCGTCATATATCTCGCTTGAAGGAAACACATAGCCGTATTCTTTGCAGTGAGCCGTCAGCTTTTTAAAAATATCTTCCTGAGCCATAGGGTTTTTATTATGAGGGAGGCAAAATTAATTCAAAAAATCTGCTTTCACAAAGGCTAATTCATCTCATTGATTCTATTATTATCTTTATCAGTTCAAAATTCATTGCCTGTATGAAGCGGAAAACGGATTTTCTTGTTCTGGGATCGGGTATTGCAGGACTGACCTTTGCTCTCAAGGCCTGCAGATACGGGAAGGTGACCATTGTAACCAAGCGGCGGATGGAAGATTCAAACACAAGGTACGCCCAGGGCGGTATTGCCTCTGTTTTCAGGGAACCGGACAATTTTGAGAAGCATATCAGCGACACTCTCATTGCCGGAGCCGGGATCTGTGATGAGGAGGTGGTGAGAATGGTGGTCAGCGAGGCACCGGAAAGGATAAAGGATCTGATAGAACTTGGTGTTCCCTTCGACAGGAAGGAGGACGGATCCTATGATCTCGCAAGGGAAGGGGGGCATTCCGAATACAGGATACTGCACTACAAGGACAAGACAGGGGAGGTCATCGGAGAGACACTCATTGAGAGGGTAAAAAGGGAGCCGAACATAGAGATCTTTGAAAACCATTTTGCAATAGAGGTTCTTACACAGCACCACCTGGGAGAGGTTGTCAGGCGCAGCCATCCCGGAATAAAATGCTACGGAGCCTATGTTGCCGATCTTGTAAACCAGAAGGTGATCACCTTTCTTTCGCGCATCACGGTCATGGCCACGGGCGGAATAGGAAACGTGTACCTGACCACCACCAATCCCGAGATAGCCACGGGCGATGGCATAGCAATGGTATACCGGGCCAAGGGGACTATCGAGAATATGGAATTCGTGCAGTTTCATCCGACATCCCTCTTTGATCCCAATACCAGGCCGTCATTTCTTATCACAGAGGCACTGAGGGGATACGGGGCAGTGCTGAAGAACCTGAAAGGTGAAGACTTCATGAGCAGGTATGACAGCCGCGGCTCCCTTGCCCCGCGGGACATTGTTGTGCGGGCCATTGACACTGAAATGAAGATATGGGGGGATGATCATGTATGGCTTGATTGCACACACCTTGACCCTGAAGGGCTGAAGGATCACTTCCCGACAATATATGATCATTGCCTCACCAGGGGAATTGATATCACCAGGGACATGATCCCCGTGGTTCCGGCAGCTCATTATTCCTGTGGCGGTGTTAAGGTTGACAAGAACGGACAGAGCAACATAGACAGGCTTTATGCCATAGGCGAAGTGGCATCAACCGGTCTGCATGGTGCAAACAGACTGGCTTCCAACTCACTGATTGAAGCAGCAGTATATGCTCACCGGGCTGCCCTTCACTCGGGAGCAAGGCTTGCCGGAATGGGTTTCGAGGAAAATATCCCTGACTGGGATTACAAGGGAACCGCCCATCTCGAGGAAATGGTTCTGATAACACAGAGCCTGAAGGAATTACAGGGAATCATGAGCAATTATGTAGGGATAGTTAGATCGGATCTTCGTCTGGGAAGGGCACTGGTCCGCCTGGAGATACTCTATGAAGAAACCGAAAACCTTTATAAAAGCTCGCTTATATCGCAGAAAATCTGTGAACTGCGTAACCTGATCAATGTGGGATATATAATAATAAAATTTGCCAGGTACAGGAAAGAGAGTGTAGGGCTTCATTATTCCATTGATTACCCCAAAAGAGGCATTAGTGAATTCTAAATAAATCAGTCAATGAATCATCTTGAATCATCATTTGCCGGCAAAAACGCCTTCTGGAGATATCTTATCATGATTGCCGCGGTTATTGCCGTAGCAAATACCATAGGGGCGCTGCCGCTGATTATCAGCATACTCCGGAATCCCGCAGCAGCTGGAGAACTGGCTTCCAGTCCGGGCGATTTTACTGTTCTGGGAATCAGTTCAATAACTGCCTTCGCCTTTTTGCTCATCCCCTTCATTATTGCATTGCTTGCTTTCATTCTCCTCATCCGTCCGCTGAACGGCAGAAGCTTTATGGCCGTGATAAACGGAACTGGGACATTCAGGTGGAACAGGTTCTTCCTGTCGGCAGCGGTATGGATCAGTATCTCGGTTATTTACCTGCTGGTGAGCCTGAAACTCGATCCTGCCAATTTTTCGGTCAACAACCTCTCTTCATCGCTCATCCTGCTGGTGATTGTTTCATTATTGCTGGTGCCCTTCCAGGCTGCCTTCGAGGAGGTTCTGTTCAGGGGCTATCTGATGCAGGGTTTCACGGTGCTTTTCCGGAACAGGATCTTTCCCCTTGTTGTTACTTCCATCCTGTTCGGACTGATGCATTCCCTCAATCCGGAAGTCGGTGAATTCGGCTTCCTCACAATGATGCCCCAGTACATACTGTTCGGACTGATATTCGGGATTGTTGCAGTGATGGATGACGGGATTGAATCAGCCATCGGAATTCATGCAGCCAACAATGTTTTCCTCTGCATAATGGTCACCAATAAATCATCGGCCCTGCAGACTCCGGCCGTCTGGGAGCAGCATACCATTCAGCCCTGGACGGAATTTGTGTTCATGTTCATAATGGGGGCACTGACAATTTTTATTCTCCGGAAGATATTCAGATGGGGCAGCTTCAGCCTGCTTTTCGGAAAGGTGGAAAAACCGGGGAATACCGAAAACCCCTGAAACAAGCTTCACGGCTCAGCCGGGGTCAAATGATGTCTGTCGTCAGGACCGGAGGAGCAGATGTTTTAGCGTCAGTCCTGGTAAACAGATGTTTTGTCTTCGGTCCGGAAGCTACCGTATTTATTCCCGGTTTCCCTTATTATTGCTCTTATCTCGTCGGGTTCAGTGCTTGTCAGCAGCTTCAGGCGGGTTTCCCTGAAATGGGGCAGTCCCTTGAAATAATTTGAAAGATGTCTTCGCATTTCAAGTATTGCCCTTTTTCCCTGCTTGAACTCAAGAGACTTTTCGAAGTGCAGGAGAGCCAGATCAGCTTTTTCTTCCGTTGTCGGTTCCGGCAGCAGCTCACCGGTACTCAGGAAATGTTTTATATCCCGGAAGATCCAGGGCCTGCCCACTGCGGCACGTCCTATCATTATTCCGTCAACCCCGTAGCGTGAGAACATCTCCCTGGCCCTGAGCGGTCCGTCAATATCCCCGTTGCCGATGACCGGGATTTTTATCCCCGGATTTTTCCTGACCTCACCGATCAGGGTCCAGTCGGCCTTTCCCCTGTAGAGCTGGGCCTTTGTCCTGCCGTGGATTGTGATTGCCGCTATTCCGGCATCCTGAAGCCTTTCGGCCACTTCCATTATATTTTTATTCTCATCATCCCAGCCTATCCTTGTCTTTACCGTAACGGGAAGATTTACCGCCCTGACTATTGCAGAGGTCATCTCAATCATCAGCGGAATGTTTTTCAGCATGCCTGCTCCTGCTCCGCGTGCGGCAATCTTCCTGACCGGACAGCCGAAATTGATGTCTATCAGTTCCGGTTTTGCCGCTTCGGCCATATGTGCCGCTTCAACCATGGCTCCGGTAATATGTCCGTAAAGCTGAATCCCTATCGGGCGGTCAAAATCCCGGATATCGAGCTTGTCCACGCTCTTCTGTCCGTTTCTGATAAGACCGTCGGAGGAAATGAATTCCGTATACATGAAATCGGCGCCGGACAATTTGCATACATAGCGGAATGAAGGATCGGTGATATCCTCCATGGGAGCAAGAAAGAGCGGGTAATCACCCAGTGATATATTGCCGATGGTCAAGACAGATAAATTTTTGATATTGAATGAGTCCGCTCAGCCAACCTTTTTATAGTAAACGGAAAGCTGATCTCCGGAAATGGCCTGTTTTATCTTTTCACTTTTTCTGTAAAAATAAACAACTCCATGGTTTTCGCATTCCTTCAGGCGGATTTCACGCGGAAGATGTGCAAAATACCCTTCTATCTCATTCCATATCTGCAGTATGAGCTCATCGGCTTCCTCCCTGAAGCCTTTGGCCTTAAAAGAATAGTCGCGTACACGTTTTGCGACGGATTTGTTGTGGCTATTGAATTCCAGAAAGCTCCGGAACCTTACTTTCACCACGGCAATTGTCGGGTTTGTAATAGGACAGCCGCCGTCTCTTATTCTTTGTTCTTCACCCTCAATAATTCTCTGTCCCCGG
This sequence comes from Bacteroidota bacterium, assembly GCA_029547705.1. Taxonomy (GTDB): domain Bacteria; phylum Bacteroidota; class Bacteroidia; order Bacteroidales; family VadinHA17; genus LD21. The sequence continues at coordinate 21,738 of JAKPOU010000063.1, forward strand.
GTAATAAGTTCATTCTCTGTTCTCAGGGAAGGAAGGGAACTGTCATTTTTTTTCAGGCCGTAGTATTCCCTCGTTTCCGGCGGCAGTTCCCCGCGCTGGATTGCCATGTTCATCACCCGCATGAAATGGGTGAGATAGAGCCTGGCCTTTCTTGATATCTCACTGTAGTCCCCGCTGCGGTTCTGCTGAAAGATAAAAGCCTGTCTCTGAAGCAGTATCTCCTGTTCAAACAAGGGCACGAACCTCTGAAGGGCAACCAGCGACCTGGGCGAGATTGCCATCCTGTTGGGAGGCAATTCCCGTGATGTTTTCAGTGCTTTTTTCATTGCCCTCATCCGGGCAGCATCCGTGTTTGGCAATCTGCGGTATGGCATGAAACTGAATTTTATGTACCTTTCTGGAAACTTATACGAATATAGTGTCATTTTGATGCACTTTCCGGCTCTTCGCTGTTCATAACAGTGAATTTATCAACAGCTGTTTGCCTGCGGGTGATTGTTTCATGAATCAATGATATTAACTTAGCGCATTATTAACAAACAGGAAGAATTCTTATGTTCAGCAAGGAAGTATATTCAAGAAGAAGGTCGGAGTTACGCGGCAGGATGGAAGGCGGAATCGGATTATTCCCCGGAAACACTGAGGCTCCGATGAATTATCCTGCCAATCCCTACCGGTTCAGGCAGGACAGTGATTTCCTTTATTTTTTCGGTCTTGATCTGCCGGGATTTGCAGGCCTGATAGATTTTGATTCCGGAAAGGAAATCCTTTTCGGAAATGATTTCGACATGGATGATATCGTATGGATGGGGCCCCAGCCCACTGTCAGGGAACTGGCACTCCGGAGCGGTATAACTGAAACGGCTCCCCTGGCGGAGCTTGAGACTTTCATCGCCGGAGCCCTGTCGAAAAACAGGAAAATCCATTTTCTGCCGCCCTACCGCGGAGATACAAAAATCATGCTTGCTTCCCTGCTGAAAGAAAATCCCTGCAGCATGAAAACCGCTCCCTCAGCTGATCTTGTAAAGGCGGTTGTGTCGCTGAGATCACTGAAGGGTGAAGCGGAAATCAGCGAAATTGAAAAAGCTGTTGACATAGCCCGGGAAATGCATGTCACGGCAATGAAAATGTGCCGGCCGGGAGTAAAGGAACAGGAAATTGCCGGGGCGATTGAAGGTATCGCCCTCTCGATGGGGGCAGGAGTCTCTTTCCCGGTCATTCTGAGCATGGACGGGCAGACCCTGCATAATCATTCACATGACAATATCCTTGAGAAAGGAAGAATGATGGTGACCGATGCCGGAGCAGAAACAAACCTTCACTATGCATCGGATATAACGAGAACCACTCCTGTGGGCGGGAAGTTCAGCACCCTTCAGAAAGAGATCTACGAAACAGTTCTGAAAGCGAATATTGAGGCGATAAATGCAACCCGTCCGGGTGTTTCGAACCGCGATGTTCATCTCCTGGCATGCAGGGTACTGGCCGGCGGACTGAAGGATCTGGGTCTGATGAAGGGGGATGTTGATGAAGCCGTTGCCCTTGGGGCACACGCGCTGTTCATGCCTCACGGGATAGGCCATATGCTCGGACTGGATGTCCATGACATGGAGGCCCTGGGAGAGAATTTTGTGGGATACAGTGATGACCTAAGGCGAAGTGAACAGTTCGGGCTTGCATTCCTCAGGTTTGCGCTTCCCTATGTACCCGGACATGTTTTTACCATTGAACCAGGGTGTTATTTCATTCCCGAGCTCATTGAAAGCTGGAAGGCGGAGGGGAAGTTCACGGATTTCATCAGCTACGGCCAGCTGGAAAAATACATGTCAATCGGCGGAATAAGAATAGAGGACAATATCCTGATCACTGCCGGAGGGCATAAGGTTCTGGGCCGGCCCATTCCCAAGACCGTAAGGGAGATAGAGGAACTTTGTTCCCGGGATTAAAGGAAACCTCATTGTATTGTTTCAGGGATCAGTAAGCCTTATGGTATTCCCTGTTAAGCCGGGCTATGTTTGTGAGTTTAATCTCCTTGGGACATTCGGCTTCGCAGGCGCCCGTGTTGGAACAGCTTCCGAATCCGAGCTCATCCATTATGCTGACCATTGCCCTTACACGTTCCCTGGCTTCGGTACGTCCCTGTGGAAGCAGTGCATACTGTGATACCCTTGCCGACACGAACAACATTGCCGATGCATTCTTGCAGGCGGCAACACATGCACCGCAGCCAATGCATATTGACGCATCAAAAGCAGTATCGGCGTCAGCTTTCCTTACAGGGATTAAGTTGGCTTCCGGTGCAGAACCGGTGTTTATTGAGATGAAACCGCCTTCTGACTGAATCCTGTCAAAGGCACTTCGGTCGACGATGAGATCTTTTATAACCGGAAAGGCCCTTGCCCTCCAGGGCTCAATCCGGATTGTGTCGCCATCGCTGAAATATCTCATCGAGAGATGGCATGTGGTAACGGCGGGAACCGGACCGTGGGGATGACCGTTTATATACATTCCGCAGGATCCGCAGATTCCTTCCCGGCAGTCGTGGTCAAAAGCAACGGGATCTTCGTTTTCCCTCACCAGCTTTTCGTTGAGCGCATCAAGCATTTCGAGGAATGACATCGCCGGAGACACATTCTCCATCTTATATGTAACAAAGTTCCCCTTTGCTTTCGCATTCTTCTGCCTCCATATCTTCAGAGTGAGATTCATACCTTCCCGATATATGTTTAATTTTGTTACTTTTTTCAGGCCCTTTTCCGGTTTTCCGGCTGCTCACTTTTTCGTTCCGGCCTTTTTTTTGTTCATTTTCTTTTTTCCCGCCTTCCTTCTGTTTCCCTAATCCTGCCGGCCTTTCTTACGGGAGGCTGATTCTTCAGTTCAGCTCCACTATTTATAACTTCTTATCTTCATTTCTGCTTCCTCAAAAACCAGTTTTTCCCTGTGAAGCACCGGTTCCCTGTCTTCTCCGGCATACTCCCATACGGCAACATGGGCAAACTCCCTGTCGTTACGCATTGCTTCCCCGTCGGGAGTCTGGTATTCCTCCCTGAAATGCGCACCGCACGATTCCCTGCGGTGCAGCGCATCGGTAATCATCAGGCGGGCAAGCTCAAAGAAATCGGCAACCCGTCCGGCCTTCTCCAGTTCATGGTTGAGCTCATCAGGGGATCCCGGAATTAAAAGATCTTTCCAGAATTCATCTTCCAGTTCCGCAACCATTCCAAGAGCTTCCTCAAGTCCTTTCCCGTTTCTGACCATGCCCACATGGTCCCACATTATCTTGCCGAGCCTCCTGTGAAACGCAGAAGCCGATTGTGTTCCCCTCACAGCCATCAGTCTGTTGATCCTTCCGGTAACGGATCTTTCCGCCTCCTCAAATTCCGGAGCATCGGTTGAGATCTTCGGCTGCTGTATCTCACCGGCAAGGTAATTGTTTATAGTATTCGGAAGAATGAAATAACCATCTCCTGCTGCCTGCATCAGTGAGCTTGCACCGAGCCGGTTGGCTCCGTGGTCCGAGAAGTTTGACTCTCCTATGGCATAGAGTCCGGGAATGGTTGTCATGAGCTCATAGTCAACCCAGAGGCCGCCCATGGTATAGTGCCCTGCCGGATAGATTCTCATAGGCTCCTCATAGGGATCACTTCCCGTGATGGTTTTATACATCTGGAAAAGATTGCCGTATTTCTCTTCAATGACTTTTTTCCCTTGTTTCTCAATTGCATCCCTGAAATCGAGATACACTGCAAGTTTTGTTTCCCCCACGCCGAAACCGGCATCGCAGCGTTCCTTGGCTGCCCTTGATGCCACATCACGCGGGACGAGATTGCCGAATGCGGGATATCTCCTTTCAAGGAAATAATCCCTTTCCCCTTCCGGAATGTCATTTGGCCGGCGTTCATCATCCGCCCTGAGAGGCACCCATACCCTCCCGTCGTTTCGAAGCGATTCGGACATCAGCGTGAGTTTCTTCTGAAACTCGTTCATCTGGGGAACGCAGGTCGGATGTATCTGTATAAAAGCCGGATTGGCAAAGAAGGCTCCCTTTTTGTATGCCTTCCATGCAGCTGATGCATTTGAATTAACGGCAAGAGTGGAAAGGTAGTAGATTGTTCCGTAGCCTCCCGTTGCCAGGACGACGGCATGGGCCCCGTGCCTTTCTATTTCGCCTGTTACCAGGTTCCGGGTTATTATGCCTCTGGCTTTGCCTCCGATAAGCACCAGGTCGAGCATCTCCCTGCGGGGAAACATCTTTACGGTTCCTTTTTTGATCTGCCTGTTTAGTGAAGAGTAGCAGCCGAGAAGGCATTGCTGTCCTGTCTGCCCCTTTACATAGAAAGTCCTTGAAACCTGAACACCCCCGAAGGAGCGGGTATCGAGGGTACCGCCGTAGTCACGGGCAAATGGGACACCAATGGCCGTGAAATGGTCTATTACCTGGTTGCTCACCTCGGCCGCCCTGTAAACATTTGCTTCCCGTGAACGGAAATCCCCTCCTTTTATCATGTCGGTAAACAGGCGGTAAACCGAATCCCCGTCGTTCCGGTAATTCTTTGCAGCATTGATTCCTCCCTGGGCCGCAACGGAATGAGCCCGCCTCGGGGAATCCTGGTAGCAGAAATTACTTACATTGTAACCCAGCTCTCCCAGTGCAGATGCAGCGGAAGCTCCCGACAGGCCCGTGCCCACAACGATAATATCGAGTTTTTTCCTGTTGGCCGGGCTTACAAGCCTGGATGATGCCTTGTATTTAGTCCATTTCTGCGCCAGCGGTCCGTCCGGTATCTTTGAGACAAGTTTTTCCATAGCGAATAATATTTCTATCTGAAAAGCCAGAGAGTCAGTGAAATCAGGGCAAAGCCAGCGGGAATGCCTATTGACCAGACTCTTGCAAACACCTTCACCACCGGGGTCCAGATTCTGTGGTTCAGGCCCAGTGTCTGGAAAGCCGAGGAGAATGCGTGAAAAAGATGTAGACCGAGCAGAACAAAGCAGGCAAGGTAAATATAGTTGTATGCCGGTATTTTAAACAAGGCATGTGCATGTGAATAAAAATCGTCCGGATTGCCGGGTACCAGACCAAGCTTTATGAAGAAGAAATTAAAGAAATGCAGTATCAGGAAGGTGAGGACAGACAGTCCCGTCCAGATCATGAACTTTGAAAAGAATGACACTTTTGTCCTGGTTCCTGTCGTGTAGCGTGCAGGACGGGCAATCCAGTTCCTGATCTGAAGATATATGCCATAGAATAAATGTATCAGAAGGGCGGCAAATAGAATGACTTCAATTACCTTTATAACAGGAAATGATGACATGAAGCCGGCAGCGGAGTTGAAGGGCTCAGGGTCATTTTTGAGAAGCATCAGATTGATTGCCAGGTGAACAGGCAGGAACAACAGGAGGAAGAGTCCTGCAAGGGCCATCACAAACTTCATGGAAACAGATGAGAACAGAATTTTATTCATTGTGCCGCATGCTTGTTGTTTGGTCTCAGTTTGTCAGATCAGGTTTTCATGATTAAGGCTCTGTACAAATATATTCACAAAACACTAATATGGATCAAATTTCAGCGTGCTTATTATTATCATAAACAAAATACGCCATGAAAAAATCTTTTATTTACGGCAGTGGAAAGATAAGCTATTATGACGAAGGTGAAGGCGATGCAATCGTTCTTGTTCACGGATATCTCGAAACTTCGGAAGTATACAGAAGCTTTGCGCGGAAGCTTTCCGAAAGATTCAGGGTGATATCGGTTGACCTGCCGGGTCACGGAGGATCAGACAGCTACGGAGACACTCACACGATGGAGTTTATGGCTGCTGTCATAAATGATCTTGCAGGGAATACCGTTGACGGGAAAATCTTCCTCACGGGTCATTCAATGGGTGGCTATGTGACCCTTGCCTTTGCCGACCTTTTTCCCGAAAAACTCAGCGGATACTGTCTTTTCCATTCCCATCCGTTCCCGGATACTCCTGAAGTGATTAAAAAGAGAAAAATGGAGATCAGGCTCATCAATGCGGGAAAATGGAACACTTTTTTCGCAGATAATATCAAAAGGATGTATGCTGCCGGCAGTCTGGAAAAATTCAGCAGCGAACTTGAACGTTCAAGGGAAATCGCTTCAACAATTCCGGACAAGGCTGTTATTTCCGTTCTCAACGGAATGATGGCCAGACCTTCCCGGCTCTCCGTCATGGAAGGGGGAAAGGTTCCCTTACTGTGGATTCTCGGGGCCGGAGATAACTATATTGATTACAGGCAGATTCAGACCAGGGTGAAACTGCCTCCGAATGCCGAAGTTTTTGTTCTTGAAAATTCCGGACATATGGGATTCATTGAAGAAGAGGCAGAAGCACTGAAGAAGCTGTCGGAGTTTGTTACCGGAACAGGAAGTCATTATAGGGATAACGGGTAACATGTATCTCCCTTACCCTGTCGTACAGTATCTTTCTTAGTTCATCCATGTTTTGCCCGGTTCTTGCAGAAATGAATACTGTCGGGTAGTTCATGTTTTTTGCCATCCATGTCTTCTTCAGATCCTCCAGGGAATAATTCTCTTTTTTCAGCGGAGTGAGATCGTCTTCGTCCTTCGGCACATGGGAAAAGATATCCGTCTTGTTAAATACGATTATTGCGGGCTTGTTCATGGAACCGAGTTCGAGCAGTGTCTCGTTCACAACATCTATCTGCTCTTCAAAGCGCGGATGTGCTATATCCACTATGTGAAGGAGGAGGTCTGCCTCCCGGACCTCGTCGAGACTTGATTTGAACGACTCAACAAGATCATGGGGAAGCTTGCGGATGAAACCCACCGTGTCGGAAAGCAGGAAGGGAAGATTTCTGATAACCACCTTACGGACGGTTGTATCGAGTGTTGCAAACAGTTTGTTTTCGGCAAATACTTCCGATCCGGCCAGGAGGTTCATCAGGGTTGATTTCCCCACGTTGGTGTATCCGACAAGTGACACCCTGACAAGCTTGCCGCGGTTTTTCCGCTGGGTTGCCATCTGTACGTCTATCTTCTTCAGCTGCTCCTTCAGCAAGGCTATCTTATCCCGGATGATCCTGCGGTCGGTTTCAAGCTCTGTTTCACCGGGTCCTCTCAGGCCTATTCCTCCCCTTTGCCGCTCCAGGTGAGTCCACATCCGCCTCAGTCTGGGAAGAAGATACTGGTACTGTGCCAGTTCAACCTGTTTACGGGCATGGGATGTCCTGGCCCTGCGGGCAAAAATATCCAGTATCAGGTTTGTCCGGTCAATTACCCGGCACTGGAGAGCGTTCTCAAGATTACGGATCTGTACCGGTGAGAGTTCATCATCGAAAATGGCAAGATCAATGCTGTTGGCCTCAACAAATCCGGCTATTTCCGCTGTTTTGCCCGAACCTACGAAGGTTGCGGCATTGGGAATATTCAGCTTCTGAATAAACCGTTCCACCGGAACCGCTCCGGCAGTTTCGGCAAGAAAAGCCAGTTCATCAATAAATTCATTGGTATCATTCTCATCCTGACCGGGGTAATTAATACCTACCAGTACCGCTCTTTCCGCCGGGATACCTGTTTCTATCATCAATCTAAATGATCAGCCTCCTGTTGCTCTGGACCGATCCCCTTATGGCATTCTTAAGCGATTCCGAACATCTGAGTATCATTTCTATATCCGAAGGAAAGGGGATGACCTGTGACTTTGTCCTGGCCAGCTGTCCCGGACTGAGTGCAGCCACGTCGCCGAGGGCTCTTGCAGAAACATGTTCAAATATTGAATGGGCGCCTATGGGATCTTTTTTCAGAAGTTTATCCGGATTTATCTGTATTGTCTCAATGTCCCCCTCGATCTGGCAGGATTTTGTCTGAAGTGTGGATATCAGGGCACATTGCAGTGTTTTATATTTTTTTGTCTTGATATCATTCCCCAGACTGTCTTTCATTACGTTTCCCCTTTTGTCAAGCTGATAGATGAATCCGTCCTCAACCTCCCTTTTAATAACTGAATCAACCTGGGAAGTCTGATCGGGGCTGACAAGTATATGTCTGACATTTACGTTGATAAAATAATCGTATTTAGTCTTTTCGTCGTAGCTCACTGTGTGGTATTCAATCCATTCACTGTTCAGTGACTGAAGATTGACATTCAGGAGATCATCCTCAAATTCCTGAGGGAACCTTATCATTGAACTGTTCTGCAGGCTGACAAGGACCCTGCTCATACCCAGGTATTTTGCCTCGGCGATCTTATTGTCTATTCCTTCATAGTCGCCGACATATTCCTTTGCCCTTACAAACTCATAGTATGCCTGGCGGTATGAATCCTTGAGTCCGTTCTTCATCAGATCCATACCGTGTGCATAATAGAAATCGGCTGATTTCCTTTTGGCGGCTATCATTTCCTCCATATAGTCCACGTACGGGAAATCGATAGTCCTGCTCCCCGAGCGCAGCGGAAGAACTGTCCTGACCAGGGACTGCCTGTCATTCAGCCTCTGGTATATCTGGTATATCTCGTCATAGTTCCGGGGATTGTTTTCCATTTTGAGGAATCTCACCCTTTCGAGATCCTGTTCATTTGCTATTGTGTATGACCGTTCGAGGGTAGTGATCTGTTTCGTGTCATCCGGCTTTTTTCGCAGTTGCCTGACAGCACTTGTTACTGCAGCATCATAATTACCTCTTTCAAACTGCTTTTTTGAGGATCCGCATCCCTGGAGGAGGATTGTAAGTGTTAAAACAAATATTACGCTTCTTTTCATATTGCACTGACTTAGACCAGCTCAAATATAAGAAAAACATTAATTAAAAGGGAATGGAAAAACGGGTTCTTGTCCACAGTTTAAGGTAATCAGATAACAAAACTGAGCCAGAGCGAATATCTCACCCTTACGGGCTGCCCTCTCTGAAGCCCCGGAGTCCATTTCGGGGAAGCAGCAATGGCTTTGACTGCCTCATCATCAATAAGCGGATCGACACCCTTTACAACTGTTACATTGCTGACTGCGCCGTCGGCCTCGACAATGAAGGTAAGGAAGATCCTCCCCTGTATTTTCTTGTCGAGAGCTTCCTGCGGATAGTTTGTCCTTTTCTGGACCCATTCGCGGAAGCGGTTTATATCGCCTCCCCTGAATGAGGGCATCACCTCCACAAGGAAGAACGGCTCATCGGTGTAATAGCCTCCGCTTCCGTGCCCGTCAAATATTTCGTCACCAAAGCCGAAACCTTCATTATCATCTGTGCCTTCCCCCGACTGGATAATCAGTTCATCTGTTGACAAGGGAGTCTGTACAGAGGGTATTATGGTATCAATAACCTCGGGGGCAACATATCTGACTATTTCCTGGGCGGCTTTCGGAACGGGACGTGAAGGAGCTGCCGGGGGAGGAGGAACGTAGATCTGGTCGGAGGGAGCATCGAGCCTGTCCATCATTATACTGATATATCTGCCTCCGCCCGGGAATATTTCATCCTCCGGCGGTTTGGAGAAGAAAGGGATCAGCACCACGATACATGCAATAAGAATGGCAGATATCAGTCCCGTGAGCAGGGCCGAGAAATATCTTTTTCTGAGTTTGTATGCGCCATAATCCCTGTTACGGCTGGCGAATACAATCTCATCAAAACCCGGTGTACCATTGAACAAAGCCATTCCTGTTTAAAATGTCCTGCAAAATTACAAAATAGCGGATTACTGACAAAACGGAGGATGAGCCCGGCAAGTATGTTTTATAATATTGATATTTTATATAACTTTGTCCGGCTCAAAATCAGAGTCTGTTCCGGCCGGTTCCGTACTGAGGGATCCGGGAGAAGTTTCAGAAGCCGGAAGCGGATGGGATCAGACAGGCTTTTTTTCCGGGGGTTTAGCTCAGTTGGCTAGAGCGTTTGACTGGCAGTCAAAAGGTCAGGGGTTCGATTCCCCTAATCTCCACAAATCATGATTATAGCATGCGGAACCACCCCTTCAGCCGGGTGGTTTTTTATTTTAATTGCTGCCTGGGAGATTCCCGCAATAAAAAGTTTGTAACTGTACATTACAATCTGGCCTGTCTGGTAATCAATTTCAAATATTACAGTGAAAAACCTTTTTAACAGATGAATCAAAATGAGCAAAAATTCATAAAAATTCAGCTGCAAAAAAACCACCCGATTCAGCAATTATTGTTTACCTTTGGTTTACATAAACGATTAGCATTCAGTGGAAAAAACACTGACACAATAAAGCAACGTCAACAAACACATTTAAGATCATTAAGAACTAAGGAGGGCAAAACAATGAAAAAATTATTTACAGTTTTGGCGGCAGTATTTTTCACTGTCGGCGTGTTCGCTCAACCACCCGAAAAAATAAGCTATCAGGCAGTAATTCGGGACCAGAATAATAATTTGGTAACGAATCAGGCAGTTGGAATGAAAATAAGCATTTTTAGAGGTTTAACCATTGGAACAATTGTTTATGAGGAAACTTATAATCCGAAGCCAACAACAAACGCGAATGGGCTTGTTACGGTTGAAATTGGAGGGGGAATCCCACTCAGGGGAACTTTTTCAACAATTGACTGGTCGTCCGGAACATATAAGCTGATGACAGCAATAGACCCGGAAGGTGGAACGAATTATACCATCACGGGAAGTTCTCAGATATTGAGTGTTCCGTACGCATTACATGCCAAGACAGCTGAAAGTGTGACCGGTGGCATTACCGAAACCGACCCGGTATTCACCGCCTGGGATAAATCAACTGGAATTTCAATTACCGAAAGCCAGATTTCAGATTTGGGAAATTACCTGACAACGGAAAACCAGAATCTGGATAATGTTCTAACCAAAGGAAACAGTGCAGGCAATAAGAGAATTACCAATCTTGCCAACCCGACTGACGCCAGGGATGCCGCTACCAAAGCGTATGTTGATGCATTATTGGCTAGAATAGAGAATTTAGAACTTGTAAATGAAGGCTTTACCGATTCAAGGGATGGCTCCCACTACAAAGTTGTGAAAATTGGCAATCAGGTGTGGATGGCCGAGAACCTAAAGTATCTGCCAAGTGTAGTTGGCCCTGGTACAGGTTCAGGAACAGCCTCGTATTACTATGTTTATGGCTATAATGGTACCAATGTGGCTAATGCCAAGGCCACTGTAAACTATCAAACCTACGGCGTGCTTTACAACTGGCCTGCTGCAATGAATGGCCAGGCAAGTAGTTCAGCCAATCCAAGCAGAGTGCAAGGCGTGTGCCCAACGGGCTGGCATTTACCCAGCGATGCCGAATGGACGCAATTAACCGATTATTTGGGCGGCTTAAGCGTTGCCGGGGATAAACTAAAAGAAGCCGGTACTGCGCATTGGAATAGCCCAAACACCGGCGCAACCAACGAAACCGGTTTTACGGCTCTTCCGGGGGGCCACCGTGGCATCGTTGGCTCTTTCAACTACATTGGTAGCAGCGGTAACTGGTGGAGTGCTACTGAGCGCGATACCGATTACGCCTGGAGCCGGGATATGGACTACAGTAACAGCTTTGTGCGCTGGTACAACGTCAGTAAGGGGAATGGTTTTTCTGTGCGCTGTGTAAGGGATTAGAATTTATTTGATTCATTTGACTATTTGATTTATTTGTTTATTTACCTCTGCAGGCGCTCGAATTTTTGCGAAAGGCGAGAGCAGAGCCAAGTTTACTTGAGCTTTGCCAAGCCGAGCAAAAATCACAAAAGTAATTTTTTTGAGCTTTGGCACAATACAACGAATTACCCGTATATAAGGCAACTTATGATTTGCTTCTGGCGATATTCCAGTTTACAAAAGAATTTAGATGGGAAAATAAATATACGGCAGGCGAGAGTTTGAAGAAAGAAACGATAGAGCTGCTTACTTTGATATATCGTGTCAATACCAGGCATCAAAAAGCCGATGTGCTTCAAATAGCACGAGAGCAGATAGAAGTAATTCGTTTGCTTATTCGTGTAATGAAAGATATGAAGCAAATAAGCCTTGAGAAATTTGTAAGAATAAACGAGGCAGTTGAAAATGAACTACAACAACAGCAATGTGAACAGGAACAACAACAATAAGGAGTTGGGCTTTTCTGTCCGTTGTGTAAGGGATTTGAAGGAAAACACAGCCACGGGGATTATTTCCCTGTGGCTTTTTTAAAAAAAAGAGTGAAACAACTCAATTTGTTTTCAGAAATAGACAGGGATAAAATACGGCATAAAACGCATCGACCATTTATAAGCTCATGCTCGCAGAATTATACCAAGGACTGCTACTGCTTCTTCTTTTGGGAAGAAATACTTCAATTTAATCAATTGATTGCTTGATATCTTCAAGCCAAATTTGGACTTCATTTTCCATAAATTAGAACTTTGGTTCGGTCTATTTCACTTTTTAAGAATCTGTTTCTTAAAGCTTTCTGTTCGAGAAGATCAATTTGTCTTTGCAGTATTTCTTCAAGTTGAAATTTTAAATTAAAATATTTGTCAGAGTAAGAAATTGGATCATTATCATCAATTTCTACAACCAAATCAATGTCACTGTCAGGTTTAAATTTATCAGTGGTTACTGAACCAAATGCAAACAAGGTGCTTACCTTGTTCAATTCACAAAGTCTTTTAATTTGGTCGGCATGTTGATTCAATACATTCATACTAACGCAAAGATAATAATTTCCAGGATGCGGCTTAATAGTATTCTGGTAGGCATTAGAGCATTGGCTACAACAATTTATTAAAACTCAACTGCACAATACACTCCCGATTTGCAGGTTTTGTGTACCTTTGGTATACATAAAATAAGCTGGCAGCAAGCAAAAAAACACACTGCATGGATACAGACGATTTGTCAAAAGAAGCATATGATGGGATATTAATAGAAGCAGAGAAATTAACTCATGATTTGGCTTTGCATTATGGCTTATTATCAGATGATTGTAAAAATGAGACCGAATACCTTGATAAAGCCGAGAAACTGACCAGAGAAATATTAAAAAAAGCGGATGATTTTGAGTTAGAAGATTTATTTTGGGGTAATCCACCAGACAAGAATAAATTGATTAATACTTGTAAGAAGATTTTAAAAAATATCGAGAAAGTAAAAACCATTCCGCTTGAAAAAAGAAAATTTGATTTTTAAATGTTTGCAAGTTTCTATGATTTTGTATTTAGTTGGTATTAGCTGTGTGGGGAAAACAACAATTGGAAAAATGTTGGCCGAAAATATTGATTTTTCCTTCTTTGACTTAGATATAGAGATTCAGAATTATTATAATAAACCAATCGAAAGGATTCAAGATGAGTGTTTTTCAATGAACGGATACAGAGAAAAAGCAAGTAAAGTTTTAGATTACCTGTTTTCAAAAAACATTGATTCAGTAATTTCCGGCACACCATCAGGATTAAAATTTTCATATCTGCAAGTTTATAAAAAACATAAAGCAGACAAAGACTTATATTCAATTCTGATAAATGATTCGTGTGAAAATGTATTGGATAGATTGACATTCTACGATAAAGACTCAAATCCTATCACAGAAAAATTAGATGATTCAAAGAAAAAGAGATATTTGAAAGAGATTAAAGGTGATTATAACTATTTCAGGGATTCATATAAACGTGCAGACTTGAAAATTGACATAAATAATATGAGCCTGATAGACATACCAAACCTGATAATTAATGAATTACAAAAGACTATAAAAATTGCCAGCTGCCAACACCATGTATAAAACATTGGGGTTTAAGTGATTACATGAAGTTTCCCTCCCCCTCCATCGGCTTTTGTGTTGGCAGACAGTGACGAAACCCGCAATCCCCAACGTTTTATACATGTAATCGTTAAGTTGGCAACAATGCTAAAAGAAATTCTGCAAGAAAGTTCCCAATGTGGGAACTTTGTATTATCTTTGCATCGAAATCCAATTAAAAAGAGTGGAAAGAATATTTGCAAAAGGGACATTACGTGATTATTGGGAGAAGCATCCTGATTCCGAGCAATATCTGAAAACTTGGTATGACACAGCCATGAGTTCAGTTTGGAAAACCCCGAATGACGTAAAACTCACTTATGCAACTGCAAGTATCCTAAAGGATAGCAGAGTAGTTTTTAATATAAAAGGAAATTCGTACCGATTGGTTGTTAAATTCAACTTTGAGAAACAGTGGGCATTCATTCGATTCATCGGAACTCATGCTGAATACGACAGAATTGATGCAAATATAATTTAATACAAAAAGCCATGAATATCGTACCATTGAAAACAAACAAGGACTATGAGAACGCTTTGAAAAGAATGGAACTTCTTTTCGATGCGCCGGCGGGGACACCAGAAAGCGACGAAGCAGATATTTTGGCGTTGGTTATCGACGACTATGAAAGAAAGCACTTCTCGATTGAAGCGCCAGACCCAATTGAAGCCATTAAGATAAGAATGGAGGAACTGCAGCTAAAACAATCGGATTTAATAAATGAAATCGGAGGAAAAAGCAGAGTATCAGAAATACTGAATAGAAGAAGAAAACTGACGGTAGATATGATTAGAAATTTAACCTCCAGACTTAATCTATCAGCGAATATTCTTGTGAAAGACTACCAGTTGAGCAGACGGAAAAGTAAAGTTGCCCGGGGATAATCGGGCTTCACAGCGTCAATCCCGGGCCCGTTAGGCGTTACTTGAAAATATTGCAATTACTAATTTGAGGCTCCGCTGTTTTTATTATCATGCCTGAACCTTGGCCATGGTGAGGCAGCGTAACCCGGACAGCCGGTTTTTATCGCCCTGATATAACCTTCAAAATATGTACCTCCCATTCCCCCGATATAAAGAGTGCCGTTTTCCAGAATAACAGGTGATGACCAGTTGACCGTCATTTTCAGATCAAATTTCCAGGCTAAGACACCGTCTGAGGCGCGAACAGCATAAAGAAATCCGGTTTCTGCACCGAAATAGATCAGGCCGTCAGCCCCGAGCGTCGGAGTTGAATATATATCATCAGGAGTAACATGAACATTTTCCACTACATATTCCCATCTTTTCACTCCTTCAGGGGAGAGACAAATAAGTCTGGCTGTATTTGTTTCTGTAGCTTTGGTAGCAATATATACTGAATGGTCTGTGCCTATTACGGGTGAAGCTCTTACAAACAGGCCCACTGGATATTTCCATTGAATTTCTCCATTATCCTGACGGAAAGCATACAAAGCGGAATAATCCTGCCCTTCGTAAAACGCTTCGGATGCAATATAGACAAAACCACGGTCGTCAATAGCAGGAGTAACAAACGACATTTCCCATGGGTTATCAAACCTGTTTTCCCATTTTAGTGATCCGTCAGGATTAATTGCCTTTACCTTATCCTGACCAAACACAACATAAATGGTTTTATCTGGCCCGATTGCAGGTGACGACTTGGTCTTCGACCCGGGGAAATGCCACAGGATTTCCATAGTAGCCGGAGAAACCGCATAAAGGCCGTCAGCACATATATAAATCGTACCGTCTTCGGATATGGCAGGGCAGCGTTGGCCAACATTTTCCACCAAACGCGGGAAAGGAATATTCGGGAATTTCCATTTCAATTGACCGTCAGGATAAAATGCATAGCAATTATAGCCGAAATCCTGAACATAAATGTGTCCTGTTGCATCAATTACCGGTGAAAAAAAAGAATATTGACCTGCAAAGCTCCATTTCAGTGTTCCATCTCCTGAAATGGCAAAAAAGGCTCCGTTACTTGTTCCACCCATACCGGTACCAAAATAAAGCGTTCCATCATCTCCGATTGCAGGAGTTGAATAATATACCGCTTTTTCTGTCTGATATTTCCACAGTACCATCTGTTTAGAGGTCACTGTCAGCGTTTTATTTCCATCCATAATGAAACTTCCTTTATAAGGAACAGTATCAGTACCAAGCATGACAACCATGTCAGTATAGTCATCCAATACCCTGTAACCATAATTGACTAAGTCTCCGGCCGGATTTTGATATGACCCTGTTCTTGGAGCCCCATCAGCACCATTATCGACTTTAACCGTCAGGGTATATTCTATGTAATCGTGATCTTCATTTTTATCTTTTTTACAGCCTGTATGTACCAAGCCAAAAAAGACAACTGCTGATATAAAAAAGCCAATTGTTTTCATAACAGTATCCTCAACTGAAATATTAAAAAGCTACTCTCAATTTACGGAATTTTACGTTATTAACCCTCTTTTTTACGTAACCATAATTCCGCAGACTTTTTCTCAGTTCAAATAAGCAAAACGGTGATAAGGGAAATCTTATTCAACGCTTTGCGATGCATAGGATTTCACCTGTATTTAATCAGGGCACTAGCAAAAGTATAAAGAAAGACCGGGTGCTATTGGTAAAGTACATATTCGACAAGTTATATCCTGACACAGAGATCATAACACTGGTTATGGATAATCTGGCCTCACACAGTGCGGCTGCATTATATGAAACATCTGAGCCTGAGTAAGCAAAGAGAATATGGAAGGACCCGGAATTCATCTGTATGCCTGAGTATGGCAATTGATTAAACATGGCGGAGATAGGGCTCATTGTACTGACAAAACAATGTCTGAACAGAAGAATTGAAGATATTAAAACGATTAAGACAGAGGTTAAAGCCTGGCAGATCCACCGAAATAATAAGGATGCAAGAATGAAATGGCAGTTTACAACCACAGATGGCATAGTAAAATTAAATAGAGTATATCCGTCAATTCATGGTTGACATGACACTAGCGACAGAAAGGAGATTATGATGATTTATTTGATTTCGTAACAGAAAAGGTCTTGCCTTATCTTGATCCGGTTAAAGGTTTGATTCTTAGAGTCCTTCTCAGGACAAGTAGCATTGGTCAGTTTAAAAACGGGGTTTCATCCACCATAAAGTTAACCGGCCTTTACGCATTAGTTTTTCAACAGGTTCTCCAGACGCCTGAATTCACTCATATGATAATCCGTTTTTGCCTGAACATTTCCCGGTACTTTCATCATTTCCCGGACGCAATCCCGTCCAGCCGGCAAACTTCCCGCTGTTCTCAAAGGCTTTCATATCTGCTCCTGTTTCTGCAATTACAGTCATGGCCGGCAAAATGAGAATATAGCCGGAAAGAACCCCGGGATCGTTCTCACCTTCATAACACTTTTGCCCGATATGTTGCTGACAAAACTGGTGATACGGATCCCGCACATCACCGGGTTTCTTGCCATGTCCTGCAATATTGATGTCAATCGCTGCCGAAAGTTTAATGTATTTACGAATATAGACCCTTAACTCACGAATCTCTTTACACGGAATCGAACTGCATCGAACCAACCCTGATATACGAATGTGTCTCGGACACGAAAAAATTTCAAAGCACGGACTGGATTTCTATTCGTCTGTGTATCAATTGAATTTTTTTGTATATTTATATAAATAATCAGCTTTAGCCGGATGTCGATCAAAACGTTCCCGAACATGGCGCTAAACGCAATTTGGTCCCGCCCTTGCGGGCTTTACTTCCGCTCAGAGCAGACTCCGTCGGAATCGCCTTCAGTGCAGGACTTCGTTTAGCGTGGTGTTGGCGCTTATTGCATTAAAACGAAACAAACCAGACAAAGAGGAATATGACCATTAATTAAAATAAGTATTAACCTTTAAAAACTATGACGAGAATGAAACAAAAGCTATTAAAATTAAGTGCCATGCTATTGTTCTGTCTCGGACTGACAGGGCTGCAGGCACAGGAAAGCGTTAACACCACAGGCGGCAACGCTTCAGGCAGCGGAGGCACGGTGACCTATTCCGTTGGACAGCTTGTATACCAAACTCATGCTACTCAATTTGGCTCGATGGCACATGGAGTTCAGCAGCCATATGAAATTTCGGTAGTAACAGGAATTGAAGAAGCGGTAGGAATTAAGCTTTCGCTCTCTGCATATCCCAATCCAACCACCGATTACCTTACATTGGAAGTGAAAGACTTTGATCTTTCTGCTTTATACTTTTACCTGTATGACATGAACGGAAAACTTTTACAAAACGAAAAAATTAAAAGTATTCAGACAAACATTGATATGAGCAATCTTGAACCCGGTTCTTATTTTATTAAAGTGATCCGGAAAAACAAAGAATTTAAAACATTTAAAGTGATTAAAAACTAATTTATTTGACGATTGACTGATGTGTTGTAAGCAGCAATAATTTCAATATTTTAAAATTATGAAAACAAAGATGCAAAAATTTAAGGCAGTATTAATCATTACATTAACAAATCTGCTCATCTGCATATCTGTTTTTGCTCAATTACCGCAGAAAATAAGTTATCAGGCATTAATACGTGACAACAACAATGATCTGGTAACCAACAGACTAATGGGGATGCAAATAAATATCCGAAAAGGTAATATAAAAGGACCGGTGGTTTACACCGAAACCCAGACGCCAACCACCGATGCCAATGGATTGGTAAGTATTCAAATAGGCGGAAACGACGATTTTAATATGATTGACTGGCCGGCAGGATCTTATTTCATTGAAACAAGAATAGCCATTATTCCCCCATATACCACTTACACCATTACAGGCACAAGCCAGTTATTAAGTGTGCCTTATTCTTTACATTCAAAAACCGCAGAACATGCAAAAACCACCGAAAAGTTTACTTCAGTACGCAAACTGGGTGAAGAGTACCTCGGCGGCATTATTTTTTACCTATACATTGGTAGCGACGGGGAACAACACGGTTTGGTAGTTTCTAAAACCGAAACAAATGCATATTGGCAAAGCTCCTTATCTCTGGTAAATGCGGATAGAACAGATGATGGATATTACAATACAGAAAGAATGATTAATAGTCCCGCCAAAACCTGGATTACAGGGCTGGGCACAGGCTGGTACCTGCCATCCATTGATGAGCTATACTTGCTCTGGGACAACCGCTTTCATGTGGACAAAACGCTCAGGGCAATTGGTTCTGCAGGGTTCGCACGCAGGGGATATTATTGGAGTAGTACGGAGACCAGTCTGTCCACTGCGTGCAGCATTTCTTTCAGTGCCGGCATTGTAGAGTCCTTAAGTAGTAAGGGCTTAAATTATTATTTTGTCCGTGCCGTTCGGGCTTTTTAACTATTTACCCTGTGAGAAAGGTACTTCATCTGATATAAATAATAGCTAAACTCAAAATGATGGAAAAATCAGGATTTTATCCGCAAACAAATCGCCCGGCAAGCACCGGTTTAATCGCAGATATTATCAGCATCAAAAAATCATTGATTCAACAATTTCAACTATGAAAAATTAAAAAACAGCAATAATTTCAAAATTTAAAATTATGAAAACAAAAATACAAAAATTTAAAGCAGTATTAATCATCACATTAACAAATCTGCTCATCTGCATATCTGTTTTTGCTCAATTTCCGCAGAAAATAAATTATCAGACAGTAATACGCGATAAAGACAATGAACTGGTAACCGACAAACTAATAGGGATACAAATAAATATCCGGAAAGGTTCTGTAAGAGGGCCGGTGGTTTACACAGAAAACCGTACACTAACCACCAATGCCAATGGATTGGTAAGTATTCAAATAGGCGGAAACGACGATTTTAATATGATCGACTGGCCGACAGGAACTTATTTCATTGAAACAGGAATAGCCATATTTCCTCCATATAACACTTACACCATTTCAGGCACAAGCCAGTTATTAAGTGTACCTTATTCTTTTCATTCAAAAACCGCTGAAAATTCAAAAACCGCCGAAGCCTTTACTTCAGGACGCTACCTGGGTGAAGAGTATCTCGGTGGCATTATTTTTCACCTATACATTGGCAGCGACGGGCAACAACACGGTTTGGTAGTTTCTAAAACCGAAGCACGTGCTAAATGGCAAAACACCGCTGGGCATTTAGCAGGTGCGGATCGAACAGATGATGGATATTACAATACAGCACGAATGACTGATAGCCCCGCCAAGACCTGGATTACAGGGTTAGGCACAGGCTGGTACCTGCCATCCGTTGATGAGCTGGCCTTGCTCTTGCGCAACCGCTTTCATGTGAACAAAACGCTCAGGACAATTGGCTCTGCACCGCTCCTATCCACTGATTATCATTGGAGTAGCACGGAGTGGAGTGAGTCTGCTGCATTTTACATTCGTTTCCTTAATTACATTGTAAATACTGAAAACAAGGAAAAAGAATATGTAATCCGTGCCGTCCGGGCTTTTTGAAGAACCAGAAATGCGGGTTTGACAGTTCAGAGCGGATGGACCTTCCGGCGACCCTTCGTTTTGAGAGTACCGGAACCGGTATAAAATCATTCAGTATGAATTTTATGACATCGGCCGGTTCTCCTTTGTTAAGGATGAACCCTGCCCGGTACGAGACCCAAAAAGATCAGGATCGTTGCATTGTTAAATGGTCAAAGAGCCGGGTGGGGAATGGATAGCAAGACCAGAGAAGACATACTGGACAAAATCAGAAAATACGGCTATCTTTAGCTGCTGACATATTCCAATTCCCGAATTCTGATTATCTTGTGTTTTGCTTAATCAGGAACAAAATGAAATGACCAGGAATGCTACGCATCACAGCGGGGAGATATATGTAATAAAGGCAAACGGGGAGAAGGAGCCTTTCCGGTTTTCCAAGCTCGAGTCTTCACTGCGTAATGCGGGAACCGACAATGCCGCCATCAGGGAGATAATAAATGATATTGAAGGGTGGATCTATCCGGGAGTGACCACCAAAAAGATATATTCCCGTGCCTTTGGTTTGCTGAAACGCATCAGGGGTGTGGCTGCCGTTCGCTACCGGCTGAAGCAGGCCATTTACGATATGGGGCCTACGGGCTATCCTTTTGAGTATTTTATCGGCAGGATTTTCGAGCTTCAGGGATATAGTGTACAGACGGACCAGATTAAACAGGGCAAGTGTGTCACCCACGAGATTGATGTGGTTGCCACCAACGACCATGAGCATCACCTGGTGGAGTGCAAGTACAGTCAGGCCCGGGGCAGACGCATACCGGTGCAGACGCCCCTGTATGTCAAATCGCGTTTTGACGATATCCTGGCACAGTACAGGATCGACAATCTTTTCAGTGGTTACAGGTTTTTCGGCTGGGTGGTTACCAACAACCGTTTCTCATCCGATTCAATAAGCTACGGGGAATGTGCCGGACTGAAACTTATGAGCTGGGACTATCCTGCCGGCCACAGTCTTAAAGATATTATAGAAAGGGAAAATATCTATCCCATAACAGTATTGACAAAAATCACCAACAGGGAAAAGCAATTGCTGCTTGAAAAGGGCATTGTGACCTGTGCAGGTCTGCTTGATAATCTCGATGTGCTCGACTCCTTACATTTTACCAGCAGCAGATCCACTGCCCTGCTCAGAGAGCTTCACGATATTGCCACCTTCCGGCCGGAGTATTGAACTCCAGACATCCAAGGCCTCATCAGCGTCGGAATGGGCTGCAAACCAAAAAACCAATTCAGCCGGGCAAGGGGTGGAAAATATGTTCGACCTGTCAAAATTGTTCAAAAAATGATGCCAGACAAGCTGTCCGGCATCATTGTCTGTTCCGGCCCTCCTGCCGGAGAACCTTTCCCTGTTACTAAGCAAGTTTAAACTGAATCGGCGTAGCATTTGAGAGGTTATCACTCACCGGACACCTTTCATCGACAGTTTCAATCCACTTCTCCAGGGTGTCCTTGTCAGTGTCACAGTCGGGAGTCATCTTAACCTCAATATTTTTGTATCCTGCCCTTTCGTCAAAGCTCTTGCCAAAAAGGCGGTCCGGATTCAGATCGCCGGAGATATCAATTTTCACACCGCGTAATTCAAAACCCATTTCTCCTGCAACGACATGTCCCATTACATTGAGACATCCCGCCAGTGATGCGAGAACATACTCAACCGGATTGGGTCCTTCGTTTGATCCGCCAAGACTGGCAGGTTCATCGACAATAATCTGGAAATTACGGGCCTTAACAATCGTTTTTGCGGGACTTGCACTATGTGCGCTTATTTTAAACATTAAATCTGCCATAATTCTAACCTTTCTTTCTTTAATATGTTAGTGAATTAAAATTCGAGTGTAAAATTACTCTAAAGACGGGATACTCCCGGGAAAAAAGAGTTGACAATTACACCGGGAATAAAGGAATATAATATCAATAAATCTGTAATATTACATTTTTTGAATAGCCCCATGACAATCAGGGAAACGCATAAAAAGCAGTGGTTTGACTTTCTCACCGACAAGCAGCAGGAACAGCTCAGGGCTTCTGCCAGTGAAGTTGTGTTCAGAAAGGGGGAAACCATTATCAAGCAGGGTACGGCGGTCACTCATATATACCTGCTGAACAGCGGACTCGTAAAGCTGGCTTCGGAAGACGGCAACCGCATGACAGTGTTTAAGATCGTTGCCGCCAATACCTTTGTCGGGCTGATGTGTTCCTTTGCCAGGAAGAACTATGATTTTTCCGCACTGGCCATCAACACCAGTGTGGTAAGAATCATTGACCGCGGGGTTTTTGAGCAGATCATCCGCGAAAATGGTGAGTTTGCCATGCATATTATTGAGCTTATGTCGGGCTTTACCGTCAAGATAGTATCCGACCTTATCGGGCTGAGCCATAAGCAGGCCAACGGAGCTACTGCCACAATACTGCTCGACCTGGCTGAAATTTTCAACAGTCATTCTTTTCGCATGCCCTTCAACCGCGATGAATTTGCCGATACTGTGGGTTTCTCGAAGGAAAGTGTTATAGGCAGCCTCACCGCTATGCAAAAAGACGGTATCATCAGTGTTTCCGGCAAAAATATTGAGATACTCGAACCCGGGCGGCTCCTCCTTGTATCACGGCACGGATAGCCTGTGCCAGTTATGCCGTGATTACCATATGATTGTTTCTATTCCGCCAGGAGTGTCTGTATCAGACTTCATGGGTATCTTGAAAGGTAAGACGGCAATAAAGTTGTTTAAAAGCCACCTTCCCTGAAGATGGTAGTTTACTTTAGAATTTGCAGAACAGATTGTCTGTTTATCACAGACCTTATAGTCAGGAACCTTTGTATAAAATATTCTTGACATGAACAGTTTTATTGTATAAATTACCGGTATAAATATGAAATTGACGCATACAGAAGCTATCAGCAATCTGCTTGATTCCGGGATAGAAATAGTAGATAAGGTTACATGTCGGATAAAACAGATAAGAAGGATAAAAACAGGTGTTGTAAATGTGTTTTAAATCTTCGAAATTGGAATTATAAATTCTTCCACTAACCAGATGACTAAGAATGAAAACTTTAAAGATTAAGAACCGTATCAATAAAGTCATATTAATTCTGACAGTATTGACAGCTGTAACTGGTTTACAATGTAACCGGGAGAAACTGCTGTATAAATCCTGGATTCTGGAACAATACGGCCCTGAAGATCAGCTGGTCAGTATCACTTTCCCTTCCCAGGGTGATTTGCCGGTAAAAAAGCAGATTGTTTTAAATCTGGCTGAAGACGGTAAATTTTCCGGTAATGACGGGTGTAATTCAATATTTGGCAGTTTTAAATCAGGCCATTGCCATAAAATTGAATTCATGAATATCTCCTCCACCCTGATGATGTGCAGACAGGAGGTCATGTCCCAGGCAGGCGCAATAAGGGGTATTCTCAGGAATGTGAAAAAATATAAGGTAAACGAAACCAGTTTATTATTGCTGACTGACAACAGGGAGGTTTTAAAATACATGGCGAAACAGTGAATGAAATAACTGCAGCCGGATATTAAAATATTCATGATTGAGTAGTAGAATCATATTTATTGCATGTGAAGCAAAACTCGTTTCTCTTTGTATTCCTCAGTCTGTTGTCAGGTGGCATATTGCTTTTTTCGTGGTTCAATCCATCAGGCTTTTACCTGATTTTCATAGCATTTGTACCCTTTTTATTTGTGATTGAAAATCTGACAATTGTCAGATCAACAGCAGTACGTTCTGCATTACTCATTTTACCCTTTTTTATATGGAATTTTAAAAATTTATGGATTTTTAAAATCAATGCCACAGCCTGTATACTGGCCATAATCTTGAACACTCTGGTTATATCTGCACCATGGATTATTTTTTCCAGGTTTCAAAAAAGAACAAGGATAGCATTAATAAAATATTCCTTTCTGATAATCTCAGTATTGTCAATGGAAATATTTCATAAAACCTGGCAATTATCCTACCCGTTTCATTTGTTGGGAAATGCATTTTCAGTGGCTCCTGATACAATACAATGGTATGAATATACAGGGATTTACGGGGGCACGGTGTGGATTTTAATATCCAATATACTGGTATTTTCCATATTTATAAATTTCAAATCGGATCATTCTAAAACAATTGTCTTGCGTATTCTTCTTTTCATGTTGATTCTGATATTTCCCCTGATAATATCAAAACACATAAGAAACCGCTTTAAACCCGGTGAATCAATCCCGCTTGAGGTTGTTGCAATTCATCCGCAGATCAGAATACCTGATAAGTACAATATGGATAATGAAAAACTGTTGAAGCATTATCTGTCGGTATCTTCAATTTATTTAACTCCAAATACAGATTATCTGATCTGGCCGGAAACTGCTTTTCCGGATATGGTTTTTATTGATAGCCTGGAGACTGATAAAATTGTTGATTCAATTATTACGCTTTACCGGAATACAGATACTAAGATCATTACAGGATTTGTTCTTGGAGAGATGGGCAAACCTGAATCTGGAGAAACAGAATTCACAGAATATAATGCAGCAGTACAAATAATCCCATCGCAGAAAAGAATTGATATCAAAACAAAAGATAAATGTGTTCCTTTTACCGAAAGAATACCATATCCGAAGATATTGTCCTTCCTTTCAAATTATATCGAAGGTTTGGCTGGTTACCGGTTTTCAAAAAGCGGGAATTATGGAAAAGTAAATTTTATCAGTGATAATATCCGTGTTGTTCCATCTATCTGTTATGAGTCGGCTTTTTGTGATATTAACCTGCCTTTACGATTTAATGAAAATACTTTTATCGCTGTAATACTTAATGAAGGATGGTATAATAATCTGCGGGTAGCCGGTCAATTCATGCATCTTGCTGTTTTAAGGGCCATTGAATATAGAAAACCTGTAGTAAGATCATCAAACATGGGAATTTCATGTACTGTCTCTTCCCTTGGTGAATGCAGTCATATTCTTTCACGTTATGGCGGGAAAGGCTTTAAGGCTGTTATACAGGCAAATAATTATAATAGCTTTTTTGCAAGGCATCACCGGACCTGCGAGCAGATAATCATTTCATTTTTTTTCATTTTCTTACTTTTCTTTTTTGTTCCTGATTTCAGGTATTTCGTAAATTTATATTGAGATTCATTTTTTTTAATTCCATTTCTTAATACCCGAACAAAATGGCACGTTATTCTCAAAAGTCGACTTTTGCGATTATCGGGATTGGATCATTGTTTTTTTTAATTGCTTTTTTATTCCAGTCCTGTGAAGGCTGCAGTAAAACACCCAGCGATATTAACGTTGATATTAAAGATTCGGGCAAGGCCGGATCAGCATCAGTATCGCTGAGTGATCTGAACAGAGCGGTGAGTTCTTCCGTTAAGGAGTATATAAATGTAAGTTTCAGTGGAACTTTAATCACAGCCGGAGAAGGAACCGGACAAACTTCGTTTACTACGCAAAAAACCTGTGAGGTGACCAGTAGCAATGTGTCACCTGTTCCTGCGATTACCCGTTATAACCTCAAACCGGGAAACTGGCAAATAACTGTAAGTGCAAAAACGTGGTCTGCGTCATGCACCAAGGTTATCAACCCCAAAACAGCCACATCCTTCAATTTTACCTATGGCCAGTCAAACTGCAAATAACAACGAAATCAAATGAAAACAAAAAAGCTCAACCACGGTATTTATACGGGTATTATTATGCTTATACTTTTTATGATACCTGTATCTGTCAGTGATGCCTGCTTTACAGCCAAGGTAAAGGATACAAATGTCAATGTCCAGTTGCCTATAGCTGAATTACAAGGTCTTATACAGCAACTTCAGGATGCAGGCAGCCAGCTGGTAGGTGAAGCGGGGGTTCAGATAAGACAATCAATAGCTGAACTCAGTGCCGAAATGGAGCAGCGGATCGATCAGATACAAAATGCAGGATCCGAACTCATTGCAGAAGCATCTGCAGAGATTACTTCAATCATAAATAACCTTATCGGTAAAGCGAAGGAACTGTTATCTGAAGTTAACAGAATGATTCAGCAAAATATCCAATGTATTGATTATGTGCTTGCACAGAGGATACAGCAGATAACAGATGCTGCCTATGGCATAATGGATAAGATTGACTCCACGCTGAAAAACGCCATTGACCGTATCTATATCAGGGCATCCATGCTGGTTGACACCAGTACCCACAGGGTAGCCCTGGTTGTTAACAACACTCTTAAGATAGTTGTCAAGATAATCATTTTTATCTTTTGCTTCCTTTTATTGTTCTGGCTGATAAAAATGTTATGGAAAAGTACATTCCCGAAATCAAAAGTTCTGGCAATCGGTATTCCTGTGCTTATAGTATTGCTTGTGGGTGCGGGGACTTTCCTGATGTTAAGCAAAACAGCCCTGGCCCGCATGATAGGTGAGGAAATACCAATTCCAAAATGGGAAGAATCATGCGACAGGGGAAGCAGCTTCTATACCAGTTTTATATCGATGAAAAATGAAGGAAAGAGTATTGAAGAACTTAAACCAATAGGAAACACTGCACTGGAAGAATTAAACTGGTGTCTGTATGCATCTGTCAGCCCTGAAGCTACAATTGATACCTACGACAAGATCAGTACAATCAAGGCAATCTTATATCCTCCCGTTTCTGCTCCTCCTGCTCCCGGTACAGTTATTACAGGCAGTCCTTGCGGATCACAGGGTTCCATAGATCCGGGATGGTTCAGCAATCGTAATTTCACCAAAGTGGAAATGTGGAAGAAACTGTCAGATAATAATATAATCAGATTTTCCAGTGTAATTAATCCTTCCGATTATAAGGCAAGAGTCAATTATATCGATCCTGTAATTATATTGAAACCAGAAATTAATCCGATTATTGATTATAAACCGCCAACTGATTTTAACAGAAGCAAGATAAATGACAAGATCATAAAACAACAAGGTACCCGGGTAAGACAAAAAGATTTTTAGCATAACCGGATTTCCTTTTAAAAAATCCCTTCATCTGCAGGGGAATATTTCATTTGAATCCCAATTTACTGCAAAAATGAGGGTGGTTTCCTCTGAAGAATTTATATTTCCCCAGTGCTCTGTAATTTTTCTTTAATAATTATCTTCCGGGGAATAATCCGGTTATATCTACTTTATAAAGGAAACCTCCAGGATATTAAAAGTTCAGAACACAAAGGATAGTCACTTGTTTTTACTGTCACCGAATCAGAAAATACGGCTATCTTTGATTTTCAGAAGATGTGTATAGATAACATCAAAGCGGTATAACATTCCGTATAATTATCCGTACTCCTTGTTGAGGTTTAAGTCTTTTTCCTCATTATGTCAAACGAGTCTGTTGTTTTTATTGATACTGAAATCGGGGGCCATAGCGGTCAGATTCTCGATTACGGAGCAATACGTAATGACGGGGCCAAATGCCGGACACGATCAGGTGCGGTATTCCATGGATTCATTAAAGATGCTGCATTCCTATGCGGTCATAACATTGTCCACCATGACCTTGAATATATAAAACAGCAGGTTCACGGTTTCACAATCGCGCAAAACTCCATCATCGATACACTCTTCTGGTCACCCCTTCTTTTTCCCCGAAAGCCTTACCACAGACTCATAAAAGATGATAAGCTTATCCCCGAAGATATTAATAACCCTGTCAGTGACGCTATCAAGTCGCGCGACCTGCTGTATGATGAGATTCATGCTTTTAATGATCTTCCGGAAGAGCTGAGAAACATCTTTTACAGTCTTCTGGGCGGGTTTTCCGGTTTCGCAGGATTCTTCCGCTTTATTTCATTCAGTCCTCCACTGTCGTTGCCTGCAGCGAAACTGATAAGAAGTTATTTCAGTGGATCAATCTGCAGCAACTGCAATCTTGACGATTTAATACTTTTCAAGCCAATTGAACTTGCCTATTCCCTGGCAATCATTAATGCCAACGACAGAGATTCAATCACACCACCCTGGGTTCTGAAGACTTTCCCTGAAACGGTTGAGGTGATTCAGGTTCTGAGAGACACGCCATGCATACAGGATTGCACTTATTGCAGCTCAGTGATGAATCCTGTCAACGGACTTAAAAAGTATTTCGGTTTTTCAGAGTTCAGGAAATTCGGGGGAGAACCTCTCCAGGAGCAGGCTGTAAAAGCAGCTGTTGACAACAAATCCATTCTGGCTGTATTTCCGACCGGGGGTGGAAAATCTCTGGCATTTCAGCTTCCGGCCCTTATAAGCGGCGAAACCGTAAAAGGACTTACCGTGGTTATTTCCCCGCTTCAGTCACTTATGAAAGATCAGGTGGATAATCTTGAAAATAAGAAGATTACTGAAGCAGTGGCTGTTTCCGGACTGCTTGATCCGATCGAACGGCAGGATGCACTTAACCGGGTGGTGAACGGATCGGCATCCATACTCTATATTGCTCCTGAGTCATTGCGTACAGCATCCATCAGACACAGGCTCATCGGCAGGAACATAGTAAGATTCGTCATTGACGAGGCACATTGTTTTTCTGCCTGGGGACATGATTTCCGTGTTGACTACATGTATATTGGCCGGTTCATAAAAGAGCTTCAGGAAGACAAGGGTCTTTCCCGGCCTGTTCCTGTTTCATGTTTTACGGCTACTGCCAAAAGAAAGGTTATTGAAGACATAAGAGCATATTTCAAGGCAATACTGGATCTTGATCTTGAGCTTTTCACCACCGATGAAACCAGACAGAATCTGTACTACAAGGTTATCGAAGTCAAGAACGACCGCGACAAATTTTTCAGACTGCGTGAAATCCTTGAACGGTATGACTGTCCTTCAATAGTCTATGTAGCCAGGACAAAAAAAGCAGAAGAACTTGCTTATCAACTGGGTGAAAACGGAATAAATGCCCTGCCTTTCCACGGCAGGATGGATCGTGATGTCAAAACCCGCAATCAGGAAGCCTTTATGGCAGGAGATGTTAACACCATGGTGGCCACCTCTGCTTTCGGAATGGGAGTTGACAAGGATAACATCGGGCTTATAATCCATTATGACATATCAGATTCACTGGAAAATTATATTCAGGAGGCGGGCAGGGCAGGCAGGGATTTTTCGATTACCGCAGACTGTTACATACTGTTTAACGATGATGATCTGGCTAAGCATTTTCATAATCATAACCGGCAGAAGGTTCACATCAAGGAGATTCAGCAGGTATGGCGTGCCATAAGAACCATTTCCAGAATGAGGGAGAAAATATCCTACTCCGCTCTTGAATTAGCAAGAGAAGCAGGATGGGAAGATGATACAGGAGCTGAACTGGAGACACGTGTGTTGACAGTGCTCTCTGCCCTGGAAATGGCCCGTTTTATCAAAAGAGACAAGAATAATCCAAGGATATATGCTAACAGTATCCAGGTCAGATCTGCAGATGAGGCTATTAACATTATCAGCGGATCAGAACGCTTCTCAGACAAGGAAAGAGAATACGCCACAAGAATAATAAAAGCATTAATCTCAAGCCGGAGCCGGAAAAGGTCCAGTGATGAACTTGCTGAATCAAGAATCGACTATTTGTCTGATAATCTGGGAATCCGAAAAGAAGAAGTTGTCAGGACCGTCATGCTTTTAAGGGAAGAAAAAATACTGGCTGACAGCAAAGACATGCGAGCCTTTATTTTCGCAAAAGACAGTGAAAACGGATCCCTTTCAATCCTTGAAATCTTTGCCGGGATTGAAAAATTTCTGTTCACCAAATTCAGAGATGATGTCATTGCTTATTCCGTAAAAGATCTGAATGAAGAGGCTTCAGTAAATGGTTGTACAGGTATCAATCCCAGGAGAATAAAAACATTAACCAATTTCTGGACGTTGCGGAACTGGGTAGAATATTACGGAAACAGAAGCGGGGACCATATGCTCCGGATCAGAAAACGGATGCCTGATGAACTTACTTCAGATAAAATCCAGAGGCGGCATGAAACAGCTTCATTTATTATCCGGTATTTGTTCCGTAAGCCTGATTCTGGGGCTACGGGCCAGGGATACAGGATAGTCGAATTCTCCATCCTGGAACTGAAAAATATGCTGAAAACTGAATTCGCACTTTTTAAGGATTCGGTTTCAGTTGTGGAGATAGAAGATACACTGCTTTATCTGTCAAGGATAGGGGCAATTAAAATCGACGGAGCTTTCTTTGTAATATACAATCGTCTGACTATTGAACGTCTTCAGTTAAATAACAGGATCCAGTACAAAAGTGATGATTACAGGCAGCTTGAAGAGCATTATGCCAACAAGGTACAGCAAATACATATAGTGGGTGAGTATGCCAAAAAAATGCTTCATGATTATTCAGGAGCACTGGCATTTGTTGATGATTACTTCCGGCTGAACTACAGCAGTTTTCTCAGTAAATATTTCCCCGGCACCCGGGGCAGGGAGATCTCAAAAACAATTACACCTGCCAGATACAAGGAGCTCATGGATGTTAGCCCGGCCCAGAAAACCATAATTGAGGACGATCATTCTGAGACAATTGTTGTTGCGGCAGGGCCCGGAAGCGGCAAAACAAGATTGCTGATTCATAAGATAGCATCTCTAGTAATGCTTGAGCAGTTTAAGATTGAACACATCCTTGTGCTTACTTTCTCCAGGGCTGCCGCCACTGAGTTTCAGAAACGTCTTCAGGCTTTGATGGGAACAGCGGCATACTATGTTGAAATAAGAACATTCCATTCATTTTGTTTTGATTTGTATGGAATTACAGGCACAGTTAAAAAATCGGAGAATGTTGTAAAAGAGGCAACTGAAAGGATAAAAAACCGGGAGGCTGAACCGGGCAAACTTATACGGTCGGTACTGGTTATTGATGAAGCCCAGGACATGTCTGCTGCAGAATATGAACTTATTTTATCAATAGCTGAATATAATGAAGGAATTAAAATAATTGCCGTAGGTGATGATGATCAGAATATTTTTGAATTCAGAGGTTCGGATTCTAAATATTTTTACTTATTGGCAAAACGCGAAAATTCCAGTACCTATGAACTGATTGACAACTTCCGGAGTGCACCTGAACTGGTTGACCTGACAAACTTTTTCGCAGGCAGTATCAAAAACAGGCTCAAGAACGAAGTGATCCGGTCAGCAAGCCGGCTGAAAGGACAGATCAGAATTGTCAGCTACCGCAGTAACAACCTGTATCTGCCGGTATCCGGGGATATTCTTAAAACATCTCTGACAGGCTCCACTGCACTTCTTACACATACGAATGACCAGGCCGCCACCCTTACAGCTTTGTTAAGCAGAATGGGTGCCAGGGCCAGGCTTATCCAGAGCAATGATGATTTCAATCTTTACAATTTAAAGGAATTCAGATGGTTTTGTGACTATTTCAAAAAAAATGATGATGATACTGTTATCCCCGTTACTATCAGCGATGATGAATGGAAGGAATCGCTGAATGAGTTCAGGCTGAAGCATGGCGAAAGTCAGAATTATGAATTATGTATCAGACTGATTAATGAATTTGATGAGATAAATAAGAGAAAGAAATACTATTCTGATCTCAGGCAATATTTCCTTGAAGCCAGGTTTGATGATGTTCTCGAAACTGATACTGAAACGATTTATGTATCAACATTTCACAAATCCAAGGGCAGGGAGTTTGAAAACGTTTTCATTATGCTAGAGAATTATAAGTTAACTGAAGAAGATCAGAAGCGGGCTCTCTATGTTGCCATGACCCGTGCTAAGAAATACCTGGCAATTCATCATAACGGAACATATTTTAACAGGATCAGTTTGCCGGTAGTTGAACACATTTCAGATCCGGTTTTATACGATGAGCCCTCATCTGTTGTCATCAGGCTGACACATGCTGATGTGTACCTGGATTATTTCAAGTCGTTGCAGATGACGATCGGCCAGATCACTGCGGGAGTAAAGCTGAAAGTTGATGAAACCGGATGCTACAACAAAAATGGCCTTTGTGTCATCAGGTTTTCCGAAAGCTTCAGAAAAATTCTGGCCTCTTTTATTGAAAGAGGATATAGTCCGGAATCAGCAACAGTAAATTACTCTGTTTACTGGAAGCCGAAAGATTCCTTTAAGGAGTATCTTATTCTTCTTCCTGAGATTGTGCTTAGCAGAGGATAATTTTGACTTAGCAAGCTAGAAGTGACATATTCTAATAAATCTTTAAATTCAAGTACTTCTTGTTTTTTAGGTAAACTGATAAATCAGTCGTTAAAGTAAGTTTATGAAAACGAGATCATATAATTATCTTTAACAATTATAAGCCTACATAATCTATTCTAATGGTATCACTTAATTCTCTGAGCAGAATACGGAAGTTTAAAACATGAACCTCAATACATGAACATTGAGTGCAATTATATTACAACGAAGTATTTTTAACATAATTAGAGAAGCCAATAAATAGTATACAAACCGTGCAGATAAAAGTTAACATATGGAAAAATTAATTCAACTGATCCATACCTCTGGGGCGGAGAACTGGAAACAAAGATGTGAAGAAGCTTTCGATGAGCTTTATTCAGGTTCAAATCCCAGGTATCCACAAAAAGCGGAAAAAACAACTTCTCTAAGAGCACCAGGTTCTTCATTCGAAAGTGGAGTACCGTTTGCAGGTCTTATACATCCTTCTAACCCTGATTCAGGGGCCTATGGGGGGATGTCCTTTGTTATCTTTCCCATAGAAAATGGACCCTGTTTGATCTCATTGGTTATTGGAACTCAAGGCTTGAGCCCTGATGAAAGCATCCTTGGGCGTCCTGGCCATATAAGAAAAGTAAGAGCAATCTGTGCTATGATTAATTCCCAATATGGAAGAGGAGAAATGCTTGCTTGGTCAAAACAAGATCCTACTAGAACAGATCTTGACATACCACTCAATGTTAAACAGATTTTTACTTATTACTCATCGGTTTTTGCCAGGTATGGTAAAGTATTGTATGGTATTTTCCGCCCAACTGAAAACCGAGAGGCAACAGTAAAAATTTTAAAAGCATTTCTCGATCTGATGTTTGAAGAGAGGGAGATTAAACCTAGGGCTAGCTTTTTAAAAGAATACGAAGAAATCCAAGCGGAATATTTTACCTGTTTATTCCCCCAAATTAAACCAGAAGAAGTTGTAAACCTATTAGAAAACCGAAAATATGTCATTTTAGAGGGACCTCCAGGGACAGGAAAGACCAGGATGGCAATGCAAATACTGAAAAATGATTATAAGAATAATGGAACAACTATCCAGTTTCACCCAAACACAACGTATGAAACTTTTGTGGGTGGACTATCTCCAGAAAAAGATGCGAGTGAATTAGGATTTCATTTTGCACCTAAAAGAGGTGTTTTAATGGATGCAGCTGTCAGCGCATCACACTCTGATGGCAAAAATTACCTATTACATATTGATGAGATTAACCGGGCCGATCTATCAAAAGTATTAGGTGAAGCAATTTATCTATTTGAGCCAAAGAGTGAAATAAGTAGAAAAGTAGAACTTGCACATGATTTCGGCAACCCCATTAACAATGTTTTACAACTCCCCGATAATCTGCATATATTGGGTACTATGAATACAGCTGATAGGAGTATTGCTATTGTTGATGTTGCTGTTCGTAGAAGATTTGCTTATCTCAAACTATGGCCTCAAATGGAAGTTGTCAACAAATACTCTTGCGATCTTATGAAAGAAGCTTTCATAAAAACTATTTCGATCTTTGTGGAATACTCAAATGAAGAATCTTTCAATCTTGTTCCGGGTCATTCTTATTTTCTTGAAAAAGATACTGAGAAAGCAAAACAAACATTAAAAGTTGAGCTTGCACCTCTTCTGGAAGAGTATCTGGCACAGGGATATGTTGCCTCATTTGCTGATTCTATTAGAGCTCATCTCCAATGGATTGAAAGTCTATAAATAACTTGTTCTGGCATGGCTAAACAAACACGAAAAAGGAGAGAACCATCAGGGCTATCCCGTATTTCTTACGAAAAAGCCTCTACGCACTGTATAGAAATGACAGATCTGAGCTTAAGTGAAATACCTGCAGAGTTTTTAATTAAAGATATTAATACTCGCAATCCTGAATCTCAGATAGCCAGACTTGCAACTCAATTTATTAATGAAAACAGAGGATTGCTGAATGATATTGGTGTAAGTGTTGAATCCAAATACGATGGGCAAAAAGTGTTTCTGAGATTCTCTTCATCAAATTGTATAGGTGCGGCCCCATTATTGTCACCTACATCAGGCAGAGTAGATTACGGACTTATAATTAGACCAAGATTTGATTGGATTGGACTTGGCCCGATGCTTTCTTCAATGGGCTGGAAAATTGTTCCAACCCCTTTGAGACTTCCTCTTGTTCCTGGAACTGAAAGAAAGATTCCGCCTTGGGTTCTTGCCAGTATCACTTTGCGCCGGATTGAATTAATGCTCGACCAACTTAACAGAAACTTCAGTTTTATTGAAACAGATGTAGCAGCTCCAAAAGGATCCGTAAACTGGAATGAATATGCTACCAGGCGTTTATCTGCTTTGTGACTTCTTGATATACCTTGTAAATATCCCGACTTACAAGATAATGAAGATCTTAAATCGGGAATTCATTATACCTTAAAGCTTATTATGTCATCACTTCAAAGCCAGCGAACAGCAGGTATTTATGTTCTGCAACTGATTGAGCTATGTCATAAGCTTCTTTTAAGAGTAAATACGGTAATGGCCAGACCACCCTCAGCATTTAGTATACAGCGCTGGAACAGAATTCCTGTTCGTACTGAAGCTTTCCGGGAAGGCCTAAGAGCTATCGAATGGACAATTGAAGACAGGGGACTAGCAGGACTGGCAAATCTTCAAGGTTTACCCTGGATAATGCCTATGGAGCAATTCTTTGAAGCTTGGATTGAAACCATTGCGTCTCACCTTATTCGTAATATAGGAGGACAGATTAAAGCCGGCAGGAAACGCGAAACTATTACTCCTATCTCTTGGGATCCTCCTTTCACAGGTTCACAGAAATATTTGTTACCCGATGTAATTATTGAGAGAGAAAACGATATAATAATCCTTGATGCCAAATACAAGCAACATTGGGAAGAACTGAGTTTTAGTCCATGGAGCAAAGTAGAAGAAGTTATTAGAGAACAGCACCGTAATGATTTACTTCAAATTCTAGCCTATACAACATTGTCTGACAAAAAGAGTATTACAAGCTGTTTGATTTACCCCTGTCGTGAAACTACATGGCAGTCCATGATTTTAAGAGACAGGACATATCATAAAGCCTCATTATACGCTGGAAATCGAAAGATTAATCTGGTTCTAACAGCAGTACCAATGATTTCAGATCTAGCAGAATCGACAGAGTTATTAAGCAAAGCTTTAAAGAATTAGATAGCAGATATAACTAACTCAGGTGTATCAAGTGAATGGAATTATTGGCTGAAAATAAGTCGTGATTATATTTTGCAATCATCTTCATCATGTTTCTCTCTTCTTTCTTATAAAATCAATTAACAAAGGTGGTCTTGTATAATTGGAATGGTTTTCAACGGAAATCAATACGATTCTCAAAGCGCATATACGTTTTATAGACTGAGAATAATCAAATGATATTTTATCTAATGCTTTACTATACAATACATTCCTGATTTGTAGTTTTTGTGTAACTTTGGTATACTATTAAGTTACCTGCAAGGCTAAAAAATATACAGAGACACTGAAAAATGTTTGCCAATAGAAAAATGAAAAATATAACCCGACCTCTCATTGCACACATTGGCAAAGCCTCACAACCAGATGCTAAAACCAAAGCTTTGCCAAAGAGTGCAATTTTGCAACCGCACCAGAAGGCAACAACAAGATTTACATTTACTTATTAGATTATAGAATATTCACACATTGGATTTCAAATGGCTAAGAAAAAGATTACAAAACAGATAGAGCAATACGAGCACACCGACAAAGAGCGGGCAAATAACCCACAAGTTGGATTGGTTACTCCAGACAGTGATCCCGATACAGGTGAGAAAAAAACTTATCAATATGACCCTCACCTTGACCCTCAATTGCAATGGGCTGGCAAAGCCGAGCATACCAGTTTTGAAGTGCCAACCGTGAGCTTGCATGTGCACGAGCGGATTGACCCAAACACAATAATTGAAACCGTAAAAAAGGAACATGATGGGACAAAGCAAATGTCGCTTTTTGAGGTCAATGAGAAACCTCTGCGTGAAGCCATAGACTTTTACAAACATAAGGAGGGATGGACTAACCGCTTGATAGCTGGCGATAGCCTGTTAGTAATGAACTCCCTGCTCGAAAAAGAAGGAATGGCTGGTAAAGTACAAATGGTCTATTTCGACCCACCCTACGGAATCAAGTACGGCAGTAACTTTCAGCCATATATACAACAACGTGAAGTTCAGGAACGTGACCAGGATTTAACTTCTGAACCTGAAATGATTAAAGCTTTCAGAGATACTTGGGAACTTGGAATACATTCCTATTTAACATACATTAGAAACAGAGCAAAACTTTTTTATGAATTACTAAGTGATAGTGGTTGTGTAATTTTTCAAATCAATGCTGAAAATCAACATAGACTCTGTCTTATTTTGGACGAAATCTTCAAACCAGAAAATCTTATCGCAAACATTCCTTTTAGAAAGAAAAACTTACCCTTAGGAGGAAAGTATGTAGAAATGATGCATGACCATTTACTTGTTTATGCAAAAGACCGAGCATCATTAAAATACCATCAACTATATACACAAAAAAAACCAGAGGATTCTACTTCACATTGGGGAAATGTTGAATATAGTGATGGAAGTATGGAGAAAATTAATCCTATTGATTTTCCCACTTTAGACCCGAATCGAAAACCTCGTTTGTTTCGAGTTGTTTCATTATTAGCGCCTTCTTTTTCTGAAAACAGCGTATTTTCAATTGAATTTGAAGGGAAAGAATATTTTCCGCCTAGTAATGGTTGTTGGATTGTTTCGAAAGATAAACTGAAAGAACTAATACAACAAAATAGGATAACAACTCAAGGAAATAATCTTGTATTCAAAATGTACTTTGATGATTTTCCATTAAAGAAAATTACAGGTCTGTGGGATGATATTGCATCTTCATATTCGAAAATTTATTCTGTT
This sequence comes from Bacteroidota bacterium, assembly GCA_029547705.1. Taxonomy (GTDB): domain Bacteria; phylum Bacteroidota; class Bacteroidia; order Bacteroidales; family VadinHA17; genus LD21. The sequence continues at coordinate 59,169 of JAKPOU010000063.1, forward strand.
CAAACATCACCTCAAGTATTAGAAAGATGCATAAATCTTTTTTCTGACCCGGGGGATTTGATACTTGATACAACTTGTGGCAGTGGAACAAGTGCTTATGCTTCTGAAAAACTGGGTAGAAGGTGGATTACTTGTGATACTTCAAGGGTTGCAATACAGTTGACAAAACAACGTTTAATGACGTCATTATTTGATTATTATGAATTAGCTAGACCATTAGAAGGTGTTTCATCAGGTTTTTGTTACGATTACATTGATACAATTTCAATGAAAGCTATAGCAAATAATGACTCTACTTCCAGAGTGATACTTTATGACAAACCTAAAATTAACAATAGTAAAGCACGAATAACAGGTCCTTTCACCGTTGAAGCTGTTCCCGCTCCATATGCCAAAAGTTTTGACGATTTGGTGAGCGAAGATGCAGCTTCATACACTTCAATAGCCCGCACAGGCGAAACTCTTCGTCAGAGCGAGTGGAGAGATGAATTACTTAAATCGGGCGTTCGAGCCAAAAGTGGTAATATTATCCAGTTTAGCAGGGTTGAGCCCATGGCTGGCACAAGGTTTATACAGGCAGAAGCTGAAACCAAGGAGGACACACCCAAAAAGGTGCTGGTGGTGTTTGGCCCCAAGCATGCGCCATTGGAGCAGCGCATGGTTGAGAATGCTTGGCAAGAAGCAAGGGCTTTTAAACCCGACATACTATTGTTTTGTGCGTTTCAATTCGATGAGGAAGCAGCAAAAGACATAGACGAACTTACTCCCGCCATTGCAGGGATGCAACTCTTAAAAGCTCAGATGAATGCAGATATGCTAACCGATGACCTTCGAAAAAAACGTAGCAGCAATGAAAGTTTTTGGTTGATTGGTCAGCCCGATGTAAAAGTGCATAAGCTGGATGGTAGTAAAGTTCAGGTAGAAGTAATGGGTTTTGATTATTACAATCCCAAAACCGGAAAGGTGGAAAGCGGAGGCAAAAAGAATATTGCCATGTGGATGCTCGACACTGACTATGACAATCGATCGTTGTTTCCTTCACAGGTATTTTTTCCAATGGCAGGCAGTGGCGATGGTTGGGGCAGACTGGCAAAAAACCTAAAAGCCGAAATTGATAAAGATAAAATTGAAGCATTTAGAGGAACTCTATCTTTAGAGTTTGAGCCAGGCAGTTCCATAGCAGTTAAGATCATCGATGATCGTGGCATTGAAAGTTTACGAGTAATTAAAATGTAAGGGCAATTATGGCAAAGAGTATAGAGAAACTAATTATAAACAGCCCTTACGAAGAGCCAACTCAGTATTGGTTTTACGATCGGGAAAACCGTGATTTTCACATCAAAGAAGGTCGCCGTCCGGCAGGGTATGTTGTAGCTACGCCCAATTCGCAAGCATTTGATGATCCGGGTATTTTTGTAGAAATAGACATTGTTAACCAAATTCGCCCCCGTGTGAAATCGTGGCGTGAAGCCGGTTATCCGGGTGTTACCGGAATTACCAAAAGGCTTTTAGACCATTGGCAAGATCCCGAAGAACGGAAAGACCGCCGTTTTTTCTTTTGTCAGCTAGAGGCTATCGAAACCTTAATCTGGCTAACCGAAGCCCCAGCAGCCGAGAAAGTGGGAATTGATATAGAAAGCGATGGAGGAGAAATAGAACGCTGGTGCAGTAAAATGGCAACCGGTTCGGGTAAAACCATTATCATGGCAATGATTATTGCATGGAATTTTTTGAATAAGGTTACTAACCCAACCGATGCCCGTTTCAGTAAATATGCCTTAGTTGTTGCACCCGGATTAACTGTAAAAAGCCGTTTGCAGGTTTTGCAACCAACCAATAAAGGGAACTATTATGAAGAATTTAATATTGTCCCTGCTTCGCTTATGGATAAACTCCGTCAGGGGAAAATTATAATCCACAACTGGCATTCTTTAGCTTGGGACACACAGGAAAAGCTGGATGCAAAAGTAGCCAAAGGGCAGCTCCGCTCTGTTGACAAACGCCAACGGATGGAGATTAGCGGTGAGGCTTATGTAAAGCAGGTTTTGGGTGAAATGTCAAATGCCCGAAATATTATTGTTATAAACGATGAAGCCCACCATGCTTGGCGGGTAAATCCCGAAGCCGAAGGAAAATATCAACGTCTGGGTTCTGACAAAGATAGTGCAGAAGAAGCCACTATTTGGGTTGGTGGTTTAGACAGAATCCACAAACAACGTAATATATTGCGTTGTTTCGATTTATCGGCAACACCGTTTTCACCGTCAGGTAAAAAAGCAGCTGAAGAGTCTTTATTTTCGTGGATTGTATCCGATTTTGGGTTAAACGATGCCATTGAATCGGGGTTGGTAAAAACGCCCCGTGTGGTTATTCGCGATGACAGCGAGCGCACCAAGGAATTGAAGTCAAAGCTTTATCATATTTACATGGACGGTGAAGTAAAAGATAACATCAACCGTAAAGCAGACGAAACCGAACCTTTGCCCGATTTGGTTATAAACGCATATTATTTACTGGGTAAAGACTGGCAGGAAACCAAAAACGATTGGGGAAAGGCGGGGCATAAAGTGCCGCCCGTAATGATTACTGTTGCCAACCGCACAGAAACATCTTCAAGGATAAAATATGCGTTCGACCACAACCAAATATTAATACCTGAATTGTGCATACCTGAAAAAATACTGCAAATTGACAGCAAAGTTTTGGAGAGTGCCGAATCGGAAACCGAAGCCATTGAGATAATAACTGAAACAGATGATGAAAACGAAGAAGAAACAACATCAAAACTGACAAAGAAACAGCAAGCCGAATTACTCCGCCAAACTGTTGACACTGTTGGCAGGATTGGTGAACTTGGCGAACAAATTCAAAATGTGATTTCGGTTGGGATGCTTTCTGAAGGGTGGGATGCGAAAACAGTAACCCACATAATGGGTTTACGTGCTTTTTCAAGTCAGTTGCTTTGCGAGCAGGTAATAGGTCGAGGTTTGCGCCGTGTTTCTTACGATGTTGGCGACGATGGCTTATTCGAAGCTGAGTATGTAAATATATTCGGAGTTCCATTTACTTTCCTTCCACACGAAGGAGGAGACGGTCCGCCACCGCCACCGCCACCGCCAAAAACTAAAATCGAACCTGTTCTTGAAAAAGCTGAACATGAAATTATTTGGCCAAATATTTTAAGAATTGACCATGTTTATCGTCCTGTTTTAAAATTAGATTGGAATAGAGTCCCCACCTTGGAAATTGACCCATACGAATCAATCACCAAAGCGGAACTTGCTGCAATAATTTCCGGGAAAGCGAATGAAAAGTTAAAATCGCTTATTGGATTAGAGCAAATTGCTGAGGACACAAGAATTCAAACTATTGTTTTCAGAATTGCTTCATCTATTTACAATTCGGAAAAACGACCTGACTGGAAAGGCAGTAAAGAGATATTCTTAGCTCAGGTAGTCCGTTTGGTTGAGCAATTTATCGAATCGGATAAAATCACTATAAAGCATGATCTGTTCCATCAGAATAATTCTAAAAGGAAAATTCTTATCATGCTCAACATGAATAAGATTATTCAACACATTTGGACACAAATCAGATCTGAAAACACAGAACGATTAACAGCAATTTTCAATAAAGAAAATCCGATACGCTCAACCAGAGACATGAGGACTTGGTACACTAGCAAACCTTGCGAATGGGTTGCGAAATCACATATCAGCCATTGCGTTTATGATAGTAGTTGGGAGGCAAGCGAAGCTTACTTTTTAGAAAAATCCGATTTAGTAAAATCATTTGTAAAAAATGACCATTTAGGTTTTTTTATACTCTACAATTTTAACGGAGTAATTAGAAAGTATTACCCGGACTTTTTAATTCGTTTGGTAAATGGGGAATATTTGATACTTGAAACAAAAGGAGTTGATAATCAACAAAACCAGGCCAAACGAGAATTTTTAAACGAATGGGTAAATGCGGTAAATGTTCACGGTGGATTTGGAAAATGGAATTGGGATGTATCATTCCATCCGGCAGATATGGAAGAAAAGATAAAAAAATGTTTTAAGAAACAGTTAGCCTGATGGTATGACAGGTACATTTGCAAATCGCATCTGCCACCCGCATACCAAAATTTGCAAAAGAGCCTGGATCCCACGCTGACCGAAAGATTGGCAAATATAATAGATTGAAAATAAACAAAACCAGCAGGTAACATGGTGTATAAAACATTTGGCAAAATGTGCTAACTTTAAGAACACTACATTTAATAAACATCGAAACGGGTTGATAGGGAATCGCTTTGAAATGCCAAACGTTTCATATACCCAGCCGTTAGCAATAATTATAAAAACGATATCAAATGAACTTTAATAACATTAATAAAAAAATTGCACAAGGAGACTTGTTGCTTAAAACTATTTCTGACACAGACAGGAATTTCATCAATGGCTTATTCAGCGACAATGAAATAAAGAAATATTACATAGTCCCCAAAGAAGCACAACAAGACTATCGAAAACTGGTGGATTATTGGCTAAACGACATTAGGAATGGAGCTGGAACTTGCTGGGTAATAATAAAAAAGGGGCATGGAATATTTGCACGCGATCACCAAGTTGGTTTCGTAGCTTTTGAATTTAGAGACTCTTTAAAAAAAGCAAGAGTTAGCTATGCTATTTTACCTGAATACAGGCGAAAAGGAATAGCAACAAATGCTGTTAGACTTGTTATAGAAAACCTTAAAAAGGAAGGTGTCGAAAAAATCGAAGCAGATATTGATAGAGATAATTTGCATTCTGAACGTGTCGTTGAAAAATTAGGATTTTCGGCGAATAAAAAACATGCATTAATTGACCCTGAGATGATGCGTGACGGAGATATAAGAATTAGAGCATTATGGAAAAAAGAACTTCTTGAATCCTCAAAAAGTGTTACAAATGGACGAATTCCATTAGACGCTAATATAAATCAGATTATTCCAACCATTAATAGTGTTGTAGATGAAATTAATTCCAAAGGACAGCATCCAAAATTACTAATACGATATTTCTACCTTTTAGGTAGAATAAAGTTTCTTGAGCGAAATTTTGAAGAATGTAAAGAAGCTTTTGGACAGTGTAATATGATAACAATGAAAGAAGGGCTTCCTGACATTCACGAAATCTTTTATTGGTTTGCAAAAATTAATGAAGCAAAAGGAGAAAAAGAAACTGCAAAAATGTATTATGGATTCGCATTAGAAAAATTTAATGACAACCCAGACTACATAACACGAGCAGAAATTGAAAAAGAGATGAATAAATAACTACTACCAACAGCCAGTTTTGCGTCAGGCGGGTCGAATGTTCCCGTTCGACACCTTATTGTAAATTTGAGCTTTGTCGCTCGCTTGAGATTTTTGGGTAAAAGATCCCGCCCGAACGCAAAGCTGGTCAATCGCTACAGGCAAGTATAGACCGGCATCCTGCACAAATTCAACAATGGCAATAGTCATAGACAACATAGAGTTAGATGAAACAAACGTCGAGTTCAACAATGCGTCTGAATTTGTTAAGCACACAGACAGACTTGTTTATCTGACAGGAAAAGCAGGAACAGGTAAGACAACTTTTTTAAAATATCTTCGTGAAACCACAACAAAAAATACTGTAATTCTTGCCCCAACAGGTGTAGCCGCAATCAACGCAAGCGGACAAACAATTCATTCATTTTTCCAAATAAAACCGAGTGTTTATATTCCTAACGATAAACGATTAAGAACAAGAGCAGATATAACCGATACAGACAAAAGCACTATTTACGACCATTTCAAATATTTTAAGGAACGACATGAAATAATCAAAGGTTTAGAGCTTTTAGTCATTGACGAAATTTCAATGGTTCGTTGCGACTTGCTTGATGTAGTTGACAGATTACTAAGAGTATTTAGACATAGAGAAAGTGAACCGTTTGGCGGTGTACAAGTAATACTTATTGGAGACACATTTCAGTTGCCTCCAATCGCAGACTTTGAACAATGGAATTTATTACAGCCTTATTACCAAAGTCCATTCTTTTTTAGCTCAAAAGTTATTGAGCAAAACAAACCCGTTTACATCGAACTGAAAAAAATTTACAGACAAAATGAGCAAGAATTTATTGACTTATTAAACAGAGTTCGTATAAACCAAGTTTCAGCAAACGAACTGAATTTGCTGAACTCAAAATATAATCCAACTTTTTCGCCAAACGAAAATTCAAACTATATAACGATTGCGACACACAACAAGTTAGTTGATAGCACAAACCTTACAAAACTTGCTGAACTTCCAACAGAATTAAAACTATTTGAAGCAACTGTTAGTGGTGGAAAAAACGGTGATATTGACCCCTCAAATCGGTCATGTTGACCCCCTGAGGTTTTATTTGAAAGAACAGATGGTAACTGACAATATTACCGTTTTTTTCTTAAGCTTTCACCCTTTAATTCGATTATGTTTGATGAGTGTACCAGTCTGTCAAGTATTGCATCAGCAATGGTCGTTTCACTTATCACATCAAACCAGCTTGCCGGAGGTAGCTGGCTTACAATGATTGTCGATGCTTTTCCGTGCCGGTCTTCAATTATCTCCATAAGATCAAATTGCTGTTGCTGGTCCATCTTAGTCAACCCAAAATCATCGAGTATTAACAGGGATGCCTTTGCAATTTTATCAAAATATTTCAAGATAGTCCCATCTGCCCTTGACATTTTTGTTCTGAGCATGAACTTCTGTGTGTTGGAATATATTACACTATGCCCATGCAGACAAGCCTGGTGTCCGAGAGCTGATGCCAGATAACTCTTACCACAGCCAGTGGCACCACTGATTAAAACAGATTCTCCTTTTGTTATGTACTGGCATGTGGCAAGAGAAGCAATCATCGATTTATTAAGACCACGTGATGGTTCATAGAGCAATTCCTCAAGGCTTGCCTGGTATCGGAACCTTGCTCCCTTTATCATACGATTAAAACGGTTGTTCTTTCTCTCTTCTTCTTCCCGTTGTATTAGTATCTCCAGACCTTCACCTAAAGATAGCTCATGGACCTGTCTGGTTTCATTTAGAGCCTGCCATCCGCGAGCCATACCTGCAAGTCTCATATGTCGAAGTTTTAATTCAATTTGTTGTTCCATAAAATGATTTTTAAAGATTTAATGAAAGTTGATTATAATAATCCCGTCCACGTATATTCTTATGCTCAGGCAGAGGGATAAATATTTCTTTTTCGGGCAGCCCATATTTTTGCATCTTCTCAACCATGCTCAGTATATACTTGTAAGAATAGCATTTGAACTCAATAGCTCTCCGGCATGCTTCATCAAATATCTCAGGAGAGGTTTTACGGGATATGCTAAGAAGGCCGTCACAAGTGCGGTAGTTCTGTTCAGGTGGTCTGCCTCCATTAAAGAGCGATTGCATAACTTGTAATAAAGGTTTCGATATCTTTTCCGCCCTTTCCATGTAATATGACGGGCTCCTTTTAAGGTAGTGCTGATGATGCGAACACAGATGATCTAATATGGTTGAGTAGCCTCCGATTGTATAGTCACGGGGATGTATGGCAACCATCTCTCCCCGTATGTAAATGCGTACGATGGATCGGGTATAGATCACTTTGACCTTTTCTCCGATCCATTTGTACGGCACACTGTAATAATGTTTATCAATAGTCAGATATATATAATTGTTCTGGGCAACTGTCAGTTCACGATAGTATTTAATCTCATATTGAGTTTCAGGTAATGGTAAAAGCTTTCCCTTTTCCATTGAAAGGAACCGTTCCTCACGACAATATGGTTTTTTCTGCATGCGTGTCTGGTTATGCTTTCTTATCTTATCCAGCACTGCTTCATTAAGAGAATGAAGATCAAAAAACTGCAGCTTACGGATCCTTGCATAAACCCGGTTGTAGACAAGCTTAACCTGGTTTTCTACCAGAGCTTTATCCTTTGGACTTGCAACCCTGGCCGGTAAAACTGTAATACCGTAATGATTACAAAAATCTTCAAGAGCCCGGTTTAACTCTGGCTCATAACGATTAGCTTTTACTATGGCTGATTTAAGATTATCTGGCACAAGTATTATTGGACTGCCGCCCAGGAACTCAAGACACTGTCTGAGAGCAAATATAAAATCATCAATGCCCTGACTTCTGACTACAATAGCAAATGCATAGTCAGAGTAAGGTAGACAGGCTACAAAAACAGGGCACTGAATCAACTCTCCGGTACCAATATCAATATAGGACAACTTGTGCCCTGCAAAGTCAATGAAAAGTTTCTCTCCCGGTTCATGATTAAGCACCATGCTTGGCTTACGTGCCAGAAGCTGCTGTTTGAGATGAAAACAAAACTGTGTAAGACCGTACCCGGAAGGAACTTCCTCCAGGTACTCTTCCCACAGGAGTTTACGAGTGACGCCCTTTTGTTTTAACTGCTGTTGATAATAATCGAGCTTTGATTTTATATATTCAAATCGATCGTCCTTGTAGGCAGGATTGCCACCCGATAAAACATGTTCAAGTTCCGGATCATCAATAGATAAAATATCCCCACTATCCAGTTTTAAATCTTGTATCCGTCCCAGATATGACTTTACAGTATTCCTGCTTATACCCAGTGTTCTGGCTATATACTTGATTTTCCTGCCCTGACCGTGTAATAACAATAATTGTTTGATCTGACTCATTGGTTTTAATTTTCCTGCCATCTGTCCTGTTTTAGAGTTTTTGACTCTAATAAATAAAACCTCTGATAATCAAATCAGGAAAGGGGTCAATATGCTCCGAAAAGTTTTGAACCGATCCAGTCCAACACGTTCCCTAGGGGGTCAACTTGCTCCGAAAAGTTAAACGCGCTCACGCGCACCCTCCCAAAAAAAACAAAAATCCCTTACCAGATTACCGATGGGGGGTCAAAATATGCCGAAATGTCATTAAAACTTATTGAAAATTACGATCTTTTTCAATCCATTTCTAGGGGTCAATATCGTCCGAAATATCCAAGTGGAATGTTTCCCGACAACATAATGCCAACGGACAGAGTTTTGCAACTCAAAGAAGGTTCGCAAATTATGTTCATCAAAAACGATAAAGCGAAGAGATACTACAATGGTAAAATTGCAAAAATAAGCAAAATAGAAGACAATAAAATTATTGTCGAGTTTTCAGAAGGCAACGAAATTACTGTAGAAAAACAAGAATGGAACAACATAAAATTCACTTGGAACGAGAAAGAGAAAAAAATTGAAGAAGAAATTATTGGCACATTCACTCAATTCCCAATAAAACTTGCTTGGGCTATCACGGTACACAAAAGCCAGGGCTTGACCTTTGAGAAAGTTATTGCAGACTTAGGAGCGGCATTTACATCAGGACAAGTTTATGTTGCATTAAGTAGGTGTACTTCTTTTAGCGGATTGGTTCTTAAATCAAAAATTGGAAACACCGCTATCAAAACAGACCCACAAGTTTTACAATTTGCACAAAACGAAACACCAAGCACTTTAATTGTTCAGGAGTTAAATTCAGGCAAAGCGGATTTTTATTACAAAAAAGTTCGTGAAGAAATTAAAGCATTAAACTTTTTAGAAGCATACGACAGTTTTGTAAAGGCAATCAAATTTAGAAACGATATTGAAACTGATTTGTTTAAAAAGTATTTTGTTGTAACGGCTAATAAACTTGCTTCGTTCAAACAAAAATACACTGACATACTAAACAAATTTGAAACTGCAACGAAAGAAAACGAAGAATTACAAGTTTCCGTTTCTAAATTAGAAAGTGAAAAACAACAACAACAGTCAAAAATAAACGAACAAAACAAGGCAATTAAACTATTACTTGACAAAACCAAAGACCTTGAAAGGCAAAACGAAAAATTAAAAAGCCAAATTAATAATAATGAACAAGAAATTAATAGGCTTAGAAATCTAAAATGGTATCAGAAACTTTTTGGGAAAAAATAAACTTTAAACTATATGATTAAACATCGAACCAAAGAATGGTACATGGCAAGAATTGGTAAATTTACTGCTTCAAATTTTCATTCATTATTAGCTCGCCCCGCTGACAAGAACGCTACAATTTCCAAATCAGCATTAAATTGCATAGAAAAAGCTGCAGCTCAACTCTATTTTAATGCATATTACGAACGACCGGATAGTGATTCGACATGTTGGGGATTGAAGTACGAGAATCGTGCTATACAACTGTTTTCAGAACGCATCGGTAAGGAGGTTGCAGATATTGGTTATATTGAACATCCTCTTATAAATTCCGTAGGAGCTACACCAGACGCTCGGGTTATAGACATTAGCAATCCTGATGATTTAATCATTGCTCAGATAAAATGCCCGTATAACGCTCAATACCACAAAGACTATTTGAATAAAATTTTAGACACACAATCTTTGAAGAAAAAAAAGTCAGAATATTATTGGCAAATACAAGGAGAGATGTGGGTATCAGGAGCAGTTCATAGTTATTTTGTTTCGTATGATCCAAGACTAAGCAATTTAAATGATTGTTTACATTTTGTAGAAATTCAAAGAGACGAAGAATCTATTTTAAAAGTGGAAGAAGCAGTATTACAAGCGATTCAACTTCGGGACTCAATTTTGGAAGATTTTAGAAGTGGAAGACGACAACCTAAACATCTTTATGAATACTATTGATTGAAAGGAATGCCAGCCTGTAACAAGGTATTACCAAAAGCGGGGCTGAACGGCTTCGATTGGACATTTGTGCAAGGTTCAACTATCGTTCTTCAATTGAATTTCCGTGCTAAAAATCCTCGCCTTCGGCAATATCCAAACCGTTAGGAAACAGTGGGTTTTGGAGAGTATTATAGAGGTTGTTTGAAGTCCCAAAGGGTCAAGACCCATTATCAGGTTTATGGATGTTCCCCAAAACGGGGAAAGGTTGTTGAGCTTTAAAGCACAAGAGATGATCTGACTGTACTGGCAAAGGAAGTGAATATTCAAGCCAACATTATCTATATTTGAAGACAGTTAGCTTTGGTCAATTTGGGGGCTAGCTTCCCGGAGCGGGGTGACAAAACCATGACAGGGGAATAAATGGAGATAGCTTGGTTAAAGAAGTAACTTCGGGAAGCCCGGTCAGAGCGTAACATTTTAAAAAAACTGAACTTTCTGCCTTTGAATATATTGAAATATGGTATGATGTTAGCCGTATTCATACATCAATAAAAACATCAATCAGAAATAAGAGAGAGAAATTTAAAAATCAATTAGTTGCTTAATAGTGTATACGGTTTATTTTTGCAGTTCCAGTGAAGTGATTTTTTTAAAGTCCGGATAATTAGAAATACTTATTAAACTATAACAAGTTATAAACATGCATAACAGATCAATAATTATTTTCATCCTGTTGCTGGCATTACTTATTTGTTGCTCGACTGATCCCAAAACGGTAACCGGTTATGTAAATCCATTTTATGGTACTACAACGCTTTGGGACAGTTCTGATCTGGGATATAAGCCCAGCCCCGAGCCTGAATTTCGTACTGTCCTTACTGAATTCGGACGAAGGCCGGCGAAAGGCATTACCAGGGCATGGGGAGGCGAATGCTATCCGGGATCGACATTACCACATGCTATGGTGCAGGCTACTCCCGTAACCATGTATGGCAGCGGTTCTGGCTATCAGTACGAGGATACAGTTATATTTGCTTTCTCTCATTCCAGCAAGGGACAATGGGGGTTGGGACATGTACCCATTCTACCCTTTACCGGAGAAATAACAGTTGATAATTACCATTCTACCTATAATCATGATAACGAGTCAGCAAAGCCCGGCTACTATCAGGTTTACCTTGAACGGTACGGCATAAACGCTGAAATGACTACTACAATGCGTTGTGCATATCATAAATTCACATACCGGGCGAACGTCGAAAAAAGATTGTTACTCAATCTGTCCCGGACAAATAGCATGCGTGTCGGAACAAGATTTTCTTTCAAACAGGAAAACAGAAACACATTCTCCGGTTCTCAAGGCTCGGGCGAAGTTATTTACTTTTATGCAGTAGCCAACCACGATATCAAAAGCATAGATTCACTCACAGACAATAGAGAAAAAATTACCATTGTTGATTTTACCGGTCAAAAAGGACCGCTTGAACTGAAGATCGGTTTTTCATTTGTAAGCGTTGACAAGGCCAGGAAAAACCTGGAAGCGGAAATGAATGACAAAAATTTTGCACAAGTAGTCAAAGAGGCTGATAAGACATGGGAAGACCTTTTATCGAAAATAAAGGTAACCGGCGGAACTGAAAAACAAAAACGGACATTCTACTCGTGCCTGTATAGAGCGTTACAGTGGCCGGCGATTCGAAGCGATATTGATGGTGAATACACTGATTCACGTGGCAATACAGTCAATAAAGGGTTTAATTATTATACCAGTAATAATTACTGGGACACCTGGCAATCTAAAATGGTGTTGATGGAGATGCTGGAATCCGAATTAACAGCTGATGTTATTCGCTCAGATATTGAAAGGGGTAAAGTAGGAGGCTTCTTGTCAAGTGGTTTTCATGGGGACTTTTCCACATCATTTATTACCGGCAGTTATCTTCGCGGTATTCGTGATTATGATATTGACAGTGCTTACTATTTAGCATTGAACAACGCCACTAAAGTGGCAGAAGGACCAAGAAGAGGCGGAAGGCGTTATCTCAGTGAATACATTGACAGAGGATGGATTGCCGAAAACCGTGTTGAAAATCCTACTACCGGGACCGAAGAAGACGAGGCAAAAGCATCAGTGTCCAAAACGATAGAATATGCTTACAGTGATTATTCAGTTGCACTTCTGGCCAAAGAGTTAGGTGATATGGATAATTATCACATGTTGATGCAACGCTCAGAAAATTATAAAAATCTGTTCGACACATCAACACTTTTTATGCGCGGTCGATTTGATAATGGCGACTGGGTTACACCTTTCTATCCTGATTACCCTTACTATGTTTATATGTACCGCGAATCAACCGGGTGGCAAGCAACGTTTTTTGCACCGCAAAATCCATCGGGGCTTATAGGGCTTTTCCCAAACAAAAAGATTTTCGAACAAAAGCTTGATTCACTGTTTATCATTCCCTGGGGAGGCTACGAAGCTGATAATTTAACGGGTTTTCTTGGTCAGTACTGTGCAGGTAATCAGCCTTCACAAGGTATAGCATACTATTACTATTTCATCGGCAAACAAGAGAAATGTCAGGAAAAACTGGACATTATTATGGAAAAATATTACGACATGGGCAAAGAAGGACTGGCATACGCTGGAATGGACGATGAAGGCGGATTGTCGTCATGGTATGTGCTGAATGCTATCGGATTATTTCCATTTTCACCTGCAGACCCGGAATACATTATCACAGTTCCTATTTTTGATAGAATTGTTTTTGATCTGGATGGAATTCCATTTACCATCAGCAAAATAAATAACGGAAGAAAGATCAGCAGCATCACATATGATGGACGAAAGATAGATGATTATTTTGTGTCGCATGATGATTTGAAAAAGGGAAAAGAATTGAAAATAACAACCGAATAACAATTTAGACGTAAGACGCAAACAGCATAATACTAGCATTATAGACTTATTTATAATAATTTTTTTCATGACGAATCAGAATATTCAGTAATAATATTATTACTTTTTCACTAAAAATGTCTGGAAATAAGTAATGTTTTCATTACTTTTGTGGTGAGTTTTTGAATTGAGACCTTGCGTTCTTTGAAAATTTAAAACGGAATATTATGAAAGTATCAGATTTGATTGAAATCCTAAAGGAGGACGGTTGGGTGCTTTCAAGAACTAAAGGAAGTCATCGGCAATTTAAACATTCTAACAAAAAAGGTGTTGTTACTGTATCTGGTAAACTATCTGATGATGTTAGAAAAGGTACTTTAGGCAGCATTTTAAGACAAGCCGGACTCAAATAGTTCGGCTCGTCTTAGTGTGAGTTAAAATTAAATCTGAAGCTTCAATATATGTATCCAAGATTTCTAAGACACACTGGAACTTAAGGAAATTATTAAAACAAATTATTCAAACCAACTACGAAAATATGAAAACCATTATAGTCATCTTGGAAAGGTCAGAGAATAATTATTCAGCTTATATTCCCGACTTGGACGGATGTGTTGCAACTGGAGAAACAATAGATCAGGTTAAGGAACATATCAAAGAAGCTGTAGAATTTCATCTTGACGGAATGAAGGAAGAAGGTTTAGATATTCCTGAAGCACTGCAAAATGATTATAATTTTGTTTATAAAATTGATGTCGAATCATTATTTGAGTGGTTTTCAGGTGTACTAACCAAATCTGGAATTGCAAAACTCACTGGAATGAACCAAAGTTTATTAAGCCAATACGCAAATGGCATAAAGAAACCAAGCAAAAAGCAATCAAAAAAGATTGAAAAAGCGATACATAATTTTGGAGAAGAACTTCTTAGTATTCAGTTTTAATAATTCATAACTATTTGAAAAGCTGCCAAAGCGTGGCAGCTTTTCAAATAGTTAAAACATCAAAAGAACGTAGTAATTCCATCAAGACAAAATAGCTTTAACACCTGAGATGGTCGGTATGTTTTATAAGCTGTATTGACTATTTGAATTGACCATAACAGATAATCAAAATCATCTGCATACTCAGGAGCTCCGAAGCAAATTCCCTTATCCCGGCATCGCAGAGCCTGCCGTCGCGGTGAAACATTATTGACGCGAGACTGCATTCTCCGTTGTTTTCAGATTCATAGAACCTGCCTGTTACCGATGCGGTTTCGCCGGGATAAACAAGCCACGATTTCCTGGTATTGAACAGTTTGTTGTAGGCAAACATCTGCCTTACATCTTCTTCGGACGGCCTGCCGGAGATAATCTTCCATTTTGTGTCAATTACACAGCCCGGCTGAGAGTCAATCTCGATTATTATATCGGGTTTCTGGCGAATGACACTTTCTGTGCTTGTCCAGAATACCTTTCGGTATTGAGGCCTAACTGATACATCGGGATAATCTCTGGCGGCAATAATAAGTCTTTTTGTAAACCAGGTCTCCCATAAGTCATTCATGTCAAACATTATCGCCAGTACATTATTTCGTCCGTGATTCAGATCCGGATGATAGTTCAGCAATAATAACCTGGATACCTCGACTGATTTTCTGTATGCTTCTGTTTTCCTGTGATAGCGGATTTTGTCAAACAGCTCATCATTCACTTCAATATCCCCGAGTTCAGGGAAAAGGGAAAGCAGGTTGAGGGCAGTTCCCGTTGCCTCACTGCTGACCGGAAGCCGTGCTATTACTTTTAATGTTTTCCTGAGGATACGGTTTAAAAAATGGTCCCGATCGTAAATGGTGTGCCTCGAATAGAATCTTTCAGCATGTATAAGGTTTCTGTGAATATGCTTGTTAAATAAAAGGCTTCCTTTCAGGTAATTGTTGTTACCTTCTGTTTTGTGGTAATGTTTTACCAGACCGCGGTGCATCAGATCCCTGACTTCATCGAGAAACATTTTGATGTATACTTCAAGGATGAAGTTGCTCCTGAGCTTCAGATCTGACTCGGTGGGGGTGTTGACTGAAAAATAACCACATTGCTTAAGCATATTTATAAGAACCGTCTGAGCAGGTTCTTCATTCTGCCGGCCCCTGTCAATCTTTGGCAGGACTTCCACACAATACTTCCCTATCTGGATGGCACCCACATACTGATGAAATCTAACGCCGTTTGCGGTGAGACTGTACCAGGGCAGGTCCCTTTCGCCGGCAAAATCTTTCAGAGCAGCAAACAGTTCTTCCGGAAGTATTTTGCCTTCCCTGCCGGGATTCCTTGTGTTGTATGAGCTGTGCTCAAAAACCCGGAATACCTTATCTGATCCGCTTGCTTCCAATACAATGCTCTACTTGTTCATCAATGCTGCCAGGGCTTTTTCAAACTCTGCTATTTCCTTTAGCGATCTCTTATTTATCCTGCATACCTGCTTGTGGGCAAAATCATTCTCATCAGCCTGATAGCTGGCAAACCTCACGCTCTCATCAGCTATCTTTTCAATGAATCCGCTACCCAGTACCAGTCCCATCTTATCATAATTTCCATAGAAATATTCCTGCAGCAGGGGGATTATTTTATTCCTGAATACACTCATCAGGTCTGAAGGATTTTTTAATCCCAGGAAATACGAATGACCTATCCTGTGATCCCTGTCGACAAGCTTTTCAATCCGCTGGTTTAATGTTTCAAGCAGCTCTGAAATGCGGTATCCGGATATCATATTATCCATTCCGTCCAGATCGTACTGCGGAGTCATTTCAATAAATGAGAATCTCCTTCGCAGGGCTGTATCAAGGGCTTCCACACTCCTGTCGGCAGTATTCATTGTTCCGATAATATACAGATTAGGCGTTACGAAAAATTTCGATTTTGAATACGGAAGTATTGCGGAAAGGCCTTCTTCATTCCCGTATCTTTTGTCTTCCTCAATCAGGGTAATAAGTTCGCCAAAGATTTGAGATACATTGCCTCTGTTAATTTCATCTATTATCAGAACATACTTTTTCCTATCCTCCGTGTCAACAATATCTTGTTCCAGTAATTTTTGTATCACAGTGGATTTGTTTTCCTCAGGATGCCTTTCCCCGGCGTACTCAAATGCAGCGTTTATTGCAAGGCGTTTAAACAGACCGTCTTCAACACTATAGGTGAGATTGCCGCTGTTGTCAGCTGATGGCTTGATTCCTTCGATAAAATCCTCGTAGCTCAGGCTCTGGTGGAATGTGGTGAAAACGATCCTTCCATCACGAACCAGTTTTTCATATACTTTCCTGTTGGCCTGGTGATTGCCGGGGGAATAATCTTCCGGTGAGGTGATCCGTACAGCCAGGTCAATGGTTGAATAGGTTTTGCCCGTGCCGGGGGGGCCGTAGAGTAGGGTGTTGAGGTTCATAACCGGGATATCTGGTCCATATGCTTTTTTAAATAATAATTCTCTGTAGTCAGGATCAATTACCGCATCCAGAAATGCAGAATTATGGGATTTCCTGAAAGGTGATTTCGTGCCATGGTCAAGTTCACTTTTCACAGCTTCATACCAGGCCTCCAATATGCTTTCGTCATATATGACGGAAAATATATTGAAAGCCGCCCGTGAGGGAGCTACAGTCTCCCCTGGCATCTTTTCATACGCGTCTTCGCCGGATAGTTTGATAAAGTGTTCATGTTCCCTGAGGGAATCCGACCGGGAAGCCGGTATAAGAAGCCAGATAATATCTGAAGACCCGAATATGTTGTCATTTCCTGAATCTGTACTGATTACAGGTCTTTGATTTACTGTTACACTTAATTTATTGTCAGACCGGGTAACTGAAAAGGCGAGTCTTGGGTTGTCATTTGTAAATCCGAACTTATCAGCAAGGTTTTCCAGAATACTGAAATATGCTTCCGCATAGTTTCTTGAAGCGGCGGTTTTAAGTACGCTGATAAGCTCTGATTCATTGGCCATGCTCTTGTCCTTGTCGAGCATCACGTATAAAATGTTTTGGGCCAGGATTAAATGGGATTCATCAGGATAGCAGTCAGGTCCGAGGGAATCATTTACCAGTGAAATTAATTCCTTGTCGGTTAAAATATAATTGTCTCTGAATTCAGAGATAAGTTCCATGTAATGGGCGTATTTTTCTCCGGAGGGTTTCGGACTGACACCTGTAAGGCTGCAGTATTTTCTGTAGAAGGAATCCTTGTACAGGGCATAATTCCCGGGATCATGATAAGTGAGAAACACAGAGGCAGTCCGTTCGTCATGATGACTGCTCAGTACAGGTTCAACTTTCCGATAAACTGAAAGGACATTATTCATGAATCCTTGAACGCGGGTATTCAGATCCTCATCTTCATCGAAGAGCTGAATAAAGCATTTTCTGTATTCTTCGGGATGGGTGGAAGCAATATGGTTCTTAACCGCTGCTGCAATATGATAAACAAGATTGCTTAAGTCAATACTTCTTATTTCCTCGTTGAAATCAGAGGCCGAAGTATCAGGCCTTCCCCGGTATTTCTTTAGCAGCTGCCACTTATACAGTTCATCAGCCAGGCCTTCTTGTCTCACCCTCTCCTTAAACCGTGAGACAATATCCAGGATTTTATCATCCGGCCTGATACCCCGGATTTTATTTACAAGCTCTGTACCTTCAGCTGTTGCTGTGGCATAAAACATCAGATGGCTGAGGGTATGAAAATCGTGACCTTCAGATAAGGATGCAAGGAAGGCGAATGCATCCGACAGGAGTTTATATTTCTCTGAAACTGATGTTTTTGAGGGAGAGAGCTTTATTCCTAACTTTTTTAGAAAATTTTCTGCCGGTTTATTCCAGTCCGGTATTTTATCAGGGAAACGGGCACTAAATAACGGACTCCAGAATGCTCCGGGAAGCGCCTCAATTCTGTATTCGCCTTCAAGAATATTTTGAGCTGTCATGAAGGGCGTGTCTTCTGATGTAATGAGATAGTTTAAATTCCGCCTGATATCATGTAAGGAATCCCGTAATCCTTCTTTTGCGGCTCCGGTTTTAACCGTTACGTCAATGCTTTTAATATAGCTGTATACTTTTTCATACAGATCAGCATCAGACAGGGTTGCAGGCGTATCCGGATCAAGTAACTGCTCTGTCAGCTGTTTCGGTTCTTCTTTTGCTTCTCCGGGGGCTGCGGATTTTTCCGGAATAGATTTAATCCATGCATCATATCCCCGGAAGAGCTGTTTGAGCTTCTCCTCTGATACGTTAAACGGATTGTTCATTGTACTTTGATTTAGAGGGAACCATATAAGTCTACTAAAATAGTAAAATATGGGGTGCGTATGGATTTTTTGGCCGGAAATAAAGATGTAAGCCGGTTGGAAAGCTTTTCGATTGCCGGTTTATATATAATCCCTGTTCTATCTCATAAATTTTTGTGAACTTGTGCATAAATTTCGATAAACTCAGAAATTGCACCCGGATCAGGTTTTTACTTAATACTTATATTTTTTTTACATTCCATAACATAATACCGTCATGAAAAGATTACTGTTCCTTGTTCTTGTTTTTAATATTATTGTGGCTTCAGGTCAGAATGATTCCGTGTCAATCTGCGGAAAGGTTGCCGACTTCGACGACAGGCCTGTGAAGAATGCCCTGGTAATGCTGAAAGGTGAAAATTTCGGCGGATTCGTTGATACCACTTATTCAGACCGGCACGGTTTCTATTCCCTTAAGGTAAAAAGGGGATGGTATTCCGGTATGGCTGTCATTGATATGGAGGATTACGGTAAAAGCAAACTGGAATTCTGGGCATTTGAAATACCTGCTTTTGAAAATCTGAATATTGATGCCAGATATGACAGGCTTGAAATTTACGGTCTTAATGTTTTTGAAATACAGGGTGCATACCCGGGATATACAATTTATTTCAGACCGATGAGCCTTACACGTATTTTGTCTGCTGACATGGAGGTAAATATCCCTGAAATAGCTCCGCCGCCGGAACAGCTGGAAATCCGGGTTGAAATAAACGGTGAGACTGTAAATGTTAACCATATACAAAGAGTGGAAGAATTTGCGGGGGAACAGATGCTGTATGCCTTTTTGATTCATACAGATCCCGGCAAAGAGTCTGCCGGCAAATATGATATGATAAGGATATCAGCCAGGGACAGGGGAAACGGAGACAGGGGAGAGGCAATCTGTTTCAGGGAAAGGTCAAGGTATGAATGACAGATAAACCAGTCGTGACAGAAGCTTCATTAGCCTCAGCGGAGTAACTGTTCCGGGCCGCAGGATCCTTATCATATCAGGAGTGTTATCTTTGGGCCTGGTACCTACATCGTTATAATCCTGATATGATTATTGCCGATTATCCTGATTCATAATTTGGCTATTCCTTACAATATTTTTAATTTGTGTGATAATAAATCATGCTTCCCCTATCCGGATATTTCAGGAAATGGTTTGAAGCAATTATCAGGGTGATAAACTGATCTGATTATGCCGATTAAAATTTTAGCTGCGGGAGATATTCATCTCGGGCTTATAGTCACGGGACTTTCTGCCGGTGTGGGGGAATTTTCCGCAAGGGACATCTGGAAACGTATGGTTGACTGGGCCGTGTTGAACAATGTGGATATTGTTGCACTGAGCGGTGATATCGTGGACAGGGACAATCGTTTCTTTGAGGCGGTGGGACCCCTGCAGGCGGGATTCAGAAAGCTCGGGGAAAACAATATCAGGGTTTTTATTGTTTCCGGGAACCACGACTTTGATGTGCTTCCGCAAATCATCAGATCCGGCAGCCATGACAATGTAAAACTGCTTGGCGCGGGCGGGACGTGGGAGCTGGAAAGGTATGTTAAGGGAAGTGAAACGCTGCAGTTCGCGGGATGGTCCTTTCCGGTACAGCATGTAAGGAACAGTCCGCTGAAAAATTTTGATATCACTGGTATTGATCCGGATCTGCCCTGCATAGGACTTTTGCATGCGGATTACGGAGCCGTAGACAGTCCCTACAATCCCGTGAGCCTTCCGGATTTTGTCCGTCCGGGTATAGATGCCTGGATTCTAGGTCATATTCACAAACCGCAGGAACTGAATCTTTCCGGTCCCTATATATTTTATCCTGGATCGCCGCTTGCATTGAGTTCAAAGGAAACAGGGGCACATGGACCTGTGGTTATCACAGTAAACAATAACACGGCAGGAAGGGCGGAAAGGGCTTTCCCGTCTCCCGTCCGCTTCGAAAACATCAGCATTGACATCAGCGGTTCCGGAACTGAGGAAGCACTTCGTGATACCCTTGTAAACGGACTGCTGGACAGGACTCTTTCATTGGGGGACGAGCTTCAGGATGTGAGCTGTATAAGCTATGGGGTCATGCTTACCGGCACTCATGCCAATCCGGCACTGGTGGAATCATGGGCATCAGGTATGAGGGATGATTTCTCCCATGAAACTGCTGATGGTACGAAGATAGTTGTCCACGACACGGATTTCAACATACAGCCTGAGGTGAGTAACCTCAGGGAGCTTGCCAGGCAAAATTCACCGGCAGGAATGCTGGCACGAACCATTGTTGCCATTGAAGACGGAGAGGAAACGGAGTTTCTCAAAAACCTTCTTGCCGAATGGAAAACAAACCACAGGGAAATGAACAGGAAGGAGATCTATCTCAGTCTGCAGAAATCCGCATTGACGGATGATGATGCTGAAAAAAAGGGGAAGCAGTTCATCCTGGCCGAGTCTAAAAGGCTTCTGGGAAACCTGTTGCAGCAAAAATCAGAATAACATGGCGAAACTTGAACTCAGATCAATCAGAATACGGAAAGCTCCCGGCTTCAGGGACGGTCTGCATGCCCCGGGCCTGGATAAGCTGGCGGGAGATATAAATATTATCACCGGTCCGAACGGTACGGGGAAAACAACCATTGCACGTCTTATTCACCAGCTGATCTGGCCTGAAAGAACTGTTTCGGCAGATGTTTACGGTTCCTATATGATCAATGAGGAACCCTGGACAGTCCATATTGATCCTACAGCCCGGATAGTGCAGAAAGACGGAACAGACAGCACTCCTTCAGGGATCCCGCCAAAGGAACTTCAGAAAGTGTATATGCTTGCCCTTCATGAACTGGTTGGCCAGGATGATAAGGATCTGGCCGGGAGGATACTCCGGGAGTCAATAGGGGGGTATGACCTTGACAGGGCTTCCGCAGATCTTAAATATTCCGGCGAAACAAGAAATAAAAGAAGCAGGGAGTTCACGGATTTTAATGATGCATCGCGGCTGGTTGCCGGCTTAAGCAGGGCTCACAGTGAACTGAAGGAAGATGAGGAAAATCTGTCGCAGCTTGAGGAAAGGAAACTTGAGGCAGAGAGAGCCGGTGAGCTCAGGGACCTGTATGACAAGGTGATTCAGTTACGTCAGGCGGAACAGGAGGCAGCAGCTCTTAAAATCAGTATGGATGCCTTCCCTGCCGTGCTGAATAATGCTGCCGGAGATGAACAGGAAAGGATTGAAGAGCTGGAGAGGGAATCTGAAAGGGAGAATTCCGTTGTTGAGGCTGCCACAAAAATCATAGCCGAGGAGGAAGAAAAAATCCGGGAGCTGGCACTGCCGGCAGAGGGTATTGATGATCAGCTGCTGTTTGACCTTGACAGCAGGATCCGGGAAATATATGAAACCGGGAAGTCGATCGGGGAGCTGGAAAACGAGATAATAAAACTGGAAACCGAGGAGATTCAGGCAAGGGAAAGTATCAGTAACATACGGAGAACGGAGGAATGGAAGGGTTTGAAACTTGAAGGGGCACAAGAGCTTGATGTGTTTTTCCACAAGTCTCTTGCCCTGATGCAAAAAGAGATAAGCATAAGAACAGAACTTGAAAGACTTGAATGGGAAGAAGCGGCAATAGGAGAAAATGCCGGAACTGCCGATACTGCCCCTGCCACCGCAATTACAACTGACCCTGAGCTTACAGCTGATGCGGATAAACTCGTAAAGGGTATTGATAGTCTCGGGAAATGGCTCAAGGAAGCCAGACCGTTCAGGGGTGTTCAGCAATGGTTGTTCATTGTTCTGTCACTGGCAGGAATCCTGACAGCTGCAGCAATATTTTTTTCAGGCATATACGGTTTTGCCGGTGCAACCCTGATCCCGGGTATCCTCCTGATCCTGGGTATCCTGATATATGGCCTGCTCAGAAACAGCAGCAGGAATATTGCAGGAAATCTGAAGGTCAGGGAGGATGACTACGCCAGAACCGGTCTGAAACAGCCTGTTGAGTGGGAGACGGGTACGGTTACTGCTCTGCTTGATGAGCTGATAGGGGAACTGAATAAGGTGACAGGCGCAGCAGAGGTGAGAAGGACGAGACAGAACAGAATTAAGGACTTGAGGACCGGACTTGACAGGCTGAATGTTCAGATCAGGGAAATGAACAATACCAGGGAGATGCTTCTGGGAAAACTCCGGGCAATGCCTGACTTTCCGGAAAGCGCGGAAGATGCAATATCACCGCTTTACCTTTTCCTTACGGGTTTAAATAGATGGCAGTCTGCTTACACCAGCCTCCTTTCCCTCAAAGAGTCTCTTGCCGGTTTACAGAAGAGGAGAAATGAAGAAATTGAAAAATGCAATGCTGTTTTCAGAAAGCTTGGTATAAACATAGTGGTTCCGGATGATTCCGCTAAATCCGGTGCAGCTGTAACAGATTCAGGCGGGTCAGGTGGATCAGACAGACCAGATGAACCAGTAGGACCAGGCGGATCAGACGGACCGGGCGGACCAGACGAACCGGGCGGACCAGACGAACTAGGCAGATCAGACGGACCAGGCGGGCCAGACGAACCAGGTGGACCAGGCAGACCGGGTGAGCTGTTGGCAGACAGTGGCTTGTTTGCCAGATCTATAACAGATCCTGACAGTTCTGACAGGATCCGGACAGATAGCAGCCGGACTGACGGAGATCTGACAGATAACAGCCGGCCTGATGGAGGTTTGACTGATAACAGCACGACTGACGGCGATTTAACAAAAACTGAAAGGAACGATTCCGGTTACGAAGAATTACGGATAAATCTTTCCGATTATTCCCGGAAAGCCAGAGCCCTGTTCCAGACTCTTTCAGCAGCAGAAAACAAAAGGCGGGAGGCTGTAAGGGAAATCGCCGGTCAGAGAAGACAGATTGAAAACAGCAAGGCAAGAATCATCGATACTGAGAGAAAAATCAGGGCATTGTATGATAAACTGGAAACACAACCGGGAAACTTTGCTGAAGTCATAAGGATAATGGAAGACTATCCGCTTTTCAGGGATGTAAAGAAGGATTATGATGCTGCTTCCGTGAAACTCAGCATAAAGGAAAATGAGTTGAAGGGGCATTCCCTATACCCGGAACATGAGGCAGTATTAAACGAAATAAGCCTTTTTGAGGCTCAGACCAGGGCTGAAGAGCTGGAGAAGACAGCAGCCGGATGGAGGGAACTTAACGAGGCCATTATCAGTACTAAAACCCTGATTGAA
The DNA here is from genome assembly GCA_029547705.1 of Bacteroidota bacterium. Lineage (GTDB taxonomy): Bacteria > Bacteroidota > Bacteroidia > Bacteroidales > VadinHA17 > LD21. The sequence continues at coordinate 83,272 of JAKPOU010000063.1, forward strand.
GAGAAAAAGAGAGGTGCCGAGCTTGAAGCTGCCCTGGCGGCGAAGAAGAATGCTGAAGATGAACTTGAGAAGCTTTACACTTCGAATCTTTCCTCCATGACAGGCTTCCTGATTGCCGGACATCTGAGAAAGGAAACGGCAAACCTGAGCAGGCCGGAGGTGCTGAAACGGGCTGACAGGATATTCAGTCTGATAACAAAAGGGCGCTACAATCTCAGGGTCATAGATGAGGAGGGCCCCGTATTCCGGGCCATTGACAATGTGATGGATCTCGGACTGACACTGGATCAGCTTTCAACCGGTACAAGGGTGCAGCTTCTGCTTGCGACAAGACTCGCTTTTGTGGAAACAGCCGAGAACGATGTCAGACTTCCGGTTCTGGCAGATGAACTCCTTGCAAACAGCGACGATGAAAGGGCGGATGCCATTATTGAGGCTCTGTGTGGTATCAGCAGTGAAGGCAGACAGGTGTTTTATTTCACCGCACAGCCCGATGAAGTGGAAAGATGGCTGTCATATCTCCGCAGGCGCAATGATATCAGCCATAAAATCATTCAGCTCGGAGGTAGCGGTGAAGGAGAGGGCAGCTACGATGTTCACAAACCGGAAATTGAGAGCATCAGCTTTGTTCAGAAAATTCCTGAACCGGGGAATATGGAAATGAATGAATACCGGAAAGTGCTCGGGATAAGACCATATGACCTTATCCGGGATGATACGGCGGGCCTGTCCCTGTCCTTTCTGACCGGAGATGTGAAATTGCTTTATGACTGTCTATCCGGGGGTGTCGCGACATGGGGCCAGCTTCATGCGTTTCATGAGGCGGGCGGAAAGATCGGCGGAACAGATGAGAAACTGATAGCGGAAATGCAAAAAAAGACAGATCTGCTGGAATACTTCCAGGAGCTTTACCGGCAGGGCAGGCCGCGGCCGGTAGGTATTGATGTAATCATTGAATCGGGAACGGTTTCAGACAGGTTCCTGGATGAAGTGAAGGGAAAGCTGGATAAGGCAGAAGGCAATCCCCTGAAACTGATTGCGGCGCTGGATACCATCCGGAATTTCAGGGCAGACAAAAAGGAACAGTTAAGGGATTATCTGACAGACAGGGGTTATATAGATGAATCACCTGCTCTTGAAGAGGATGAAATAAGACTCCGGCTGCAGGCCAGGACAGCAGAGCTTGGAATCATTCCGGCAGAAGCAGAGAAATTTATCAATGGTCTGATAGAATTTTCCGGATCAGATTAACCCTGTCTCCCGTAAACGACCGGCCACCCTAAAAAGAACAGGAGAAGGTTTCAGACTGATTGAAACGACAGTCTCATATGCATATGGATGAAAAGGAAAGACCGGGCTTTACAGGGAATGACTTCTGATACTAATTGATAATCCTTTTAGTGAGAGGATCCTTTATTATGAGATGATATTTACTGTTGAGAGGAATTCTGTGCGGGATAACAAATGATTTTTCATACGGCAGGGGCTGAGTCCTGCTTTTACCGTAGAATTTCGGCGCACCGGGATAAATCTCCGAACCCGGTTGCGGCAGGGAAGGGGGAAATATCTCTGAACCCTGAGGTGGCCGGGAATGCGGAAATTTATCTGAATCCTGCGGTGGCCTTGAATGCGGAAATTTCTCTGAACCCTGCGGTGGCCGCAGATCGGGAAATGTTTCAGATCCCCCCGGCGGCCGGAAATCCGGACACTGGTGCCTGAAAATAAAAGGATTTTCGTCTTTCTTTCCGGGCCGTTTTTGAATGAGTGTGTCACTTAAATCAGGGGACAGGGATATTGTTGAATCATTTACGGCAGGCCGTAGTCTGCCGGTTTCTTTTCCCCCTGACTGGGCCGGCAGCGACAGGGGAATAAATAATAACAGTGCCGGAAGAATATACAGTGTTTTCATGCCGGGCGGTTTTTGATACGGAAGATCTTTTAAGTTACTACAAAAATCATTCCGGATCAGTTACTTATAAACGGAAAATCCGGAAGGAAAAAACAGCATCCGGGAATTGAAAAAAATTAACAAAAACCCCTCATTTTTATGAATAAAAATTTGATTTCGTATTTTATTTGGTGTAAATTTATAAAGGAATTGTAGAATTTTTCAATAGAATTTCCAACCAGCCAGCCCGTTAATTCAGTGCAAATTCCAAATCAGGTTAGGAGTAGTTACACAAAGTTCAGGGCTGGCTTCTTAAATTATGTTAATATAGTGCACTGAGGCGGTAACCATGCATTCCCGGACAGTTTCGCATTTGAAAAAAATGCTATAATTGCAAAAATTTTAAAAAAACTGAAAATATCCTGTTTTAAATATATATACACTTTTATTGTCCATGATTGAAAAATTCTGTTCCCTTGTCGCTATATCTCTCTTTTCATTTAATTGCTTTTCACAGGACACAAAATCCTTTGAGGCTGTCTTCACAGATACCCAGCTCACCATCGATGGCTTCCTGGATGAAGCGGAATGGCAGCTGGCTCCTGTAGTCAGCGATTTTATCCAGTTTGAGCCGGAGGAGGGTAAACCCTCAGACCGCAGGACAGAGGTGAGGGTATTATTCGGGAAGAATGATCTGTACATCGGGGCCAGAATGTATGATGATCCGGAAAACATAGAACAGAATCTCGGACGCAGGGATGAATACAACAGGGCCGACTGGTTCATGGTCTCAATAGATTCCTACTATAATCAGAAAACCGCATACACCTTTGCCGTGAATGCCGCCGGTGTTCAGTTTGACGGACAGCAGGATGACAACAAGAAACTGGTATCATTCAATATGAACCCCATGCTTCCGATGGGCCTGGATCCTTCGTGGGATGCAATATGGTTTTCGGAAGTGAAACCCGGAGATGACGGGTGGACGGCCGAAATGAGAATCCCGTACAGCATGCTCCGCTATTCAAGAAGCCAGATGCAGAACTGGGGCATTCATTTCACCAGGCGGATACCGAAAAACGGTGAAGTGTCGGAATGGCCGTATATTCCCAGAAATGTCAGGATGAATCTCGTTTCGGGCTATGGGACAATAACCGGAATCAGGGATCTTGACCCCAGGCGCAGTATCCAGGTGAGGCCCTATGTCCTGACCGGTCTGGATGTTTTTGAAGACAAAAACAATCCCGGCCATTCTGCCTCCAGGTGGAAGTATGGTGCGGGAGCCGACCTGAAGGTCGGACTGGGACCCAATGTAATGCTCGATGCCACCATAAAACCTGATTTCGGACAGGTTGAGGCCGACCCTGCAGTTCTTAACCTGACTGCCTTCGAGACATTCTTTACGGAAAAAAGACCCTTTTTCCTGGAGGGTGCCGATATATTCAAATTCGGCATCGGAAGCAGCAGGCTGTTCTATTCACGCAGGCTGGGTGCAAGTGAACCTATAATTGCCGCAGCCAAACTTTCGGGCCATTCAAAAAAGGGACTGTCGTTCGGCCTGCTTGGAACAACCACGGGTGAAGATTTTAATCCTACCAATAACTACGGGGTTTTCAGGGCAAACCAGACTATCGGACAATATTCCTCAGCAGGCGGAATAGTAACATATTACTACAGCCCTGCAGAAAAGGGAAGGGGCTGGCAGAGCATAACCGGGGGAGTCGACTGGGACATGAGGTTCAACCGGAACAAGTACGGACTGGAAGGTGTATTTGCATTTTCCGACAGAAACTCCCTTGAGCCGGGAAGAAAAAATGAGGATGGTTTCATGAGCGCCCTGATTTTAAGGAAAAGGCAGGGTGTTATTGACGGACATCTGACGCTGCTCATGTTTTCTGACAAGTACAATCCGAACGACGTGGGCTGGATCAGCTATGAACAGAACTGGTACCAGCTGTGGTCAAACCTGAGCTATAAGATCAATCAGGGCAAACCTTTCGGCAATTTCCAGAGGGCAATGGTGAACATGCACTATTCAAGGCGCCTGTCCTTTATCGAATGGTATGATATGGGTGCAAGCGCCAATCTCAGTACCAATTTTGTAACAAAAAATTTCAGATCATTTACAGTTGGCGGAAATTTCACTGACCTGCTGGGAGGATATGACCTGTGGGAAACACGGGGGCTCGGTATATGGGCCAAACCGGCGGGAATAGGGTTTTCAGGCGATTTCAGCACGGATGACAGGAAGAACTGGAAAATCATGCCCTCGGTATCGGCAAAAGGGGATAATCTCAGAGGCAGGGAATATTCCGCAGGCCTGCAGAGTGTGTTTAATACAGGAACCAGACTGTCATTTCAGGCTAACATCAGGGGTAACTGGGAAGTAAACAAAACGGCATGGGCGTCAAATGAATCCTTTCTGTCAGAAAATTCAGCATGGAAAATAGGAAACAAGTCGCTCTCGCCGGATAATCTTGAATACAGTGATTTTGCAGAATTCGACGATAAGGGGCAGCTTGATGAAATCCTCGACGGTGTGGACCAGTTCAAACCGGATTACTATTACCTGCCGGTCTTCGGACAGCGCGACACAAGGTCACTCGATCTTGTACTGCGGGGATCACTTACGTTTACAAACAAGTTCTCGCTCCAGCTCTATACACAGTTTTTCGTTGCCAAGGGAATTTATGATAATTTCAGCTTGCTGACAGATCCGGATCATATGGCGGATTTCAGCGCATATCCGAAAAGAAGGGATTTCAATTATAAAAACCTTCAGTCAAACTTTGTTGCCAGATGGGAATACAGGCCCGGATCAACGATTTATTTCGTGTGGAGCCATTCGAGAAACAGGAGGGATGATATGAATCCGCTTGCTCCATGGGGCGAATCGGCTTATGAGCAATCCCTCGGAGGCCAGCTGTCAGATCTCTTCAGGATATTTCCCGGGAACAGCTTCATGATAAAGCTCGATTACGCATTCTTCTGATAGTCCCCGGAACAGGACTTTCCGGCTAATCAATTTCAAAAGAGATGATCAGTTTATCCTTCCTGCTTATTCCGTAAATTATCTTCCTGTTTTTTATTGTACGGTCAAAAGCAATCCCCTGCCCGTATGTGGGTGTTGAATCTTCCCGTCTCCCGGTAATCCTGGCCGGATAAGCCGGCGGATGTCAGCAGTAAAACAACGGGAATGAGTGAGAGTTTCTTCATGGGAACTTTAATTCAGAGGAAAAATACAAAAATAGCTGAATAAGGGGAAAATTTGACGATCAGGCTTTTTTACTTGACAAAAATCAGATTAACAGCAAGTTGATTTTTACAGGAATGCCTAACTTTATTCCCTGAAATAACTGATTGTTCCCGGTCTGTTTGGTTCGGGAACGATTTTTGCAGGACTTTAATCTGAAACCGGCAGTCTGGTCTTATCCGGACTGTGATAACTTTAAAACCTGTCATGAATAACTGAATGCATAAAAGCTTCATAGCAGGTCATTGATGATTTATTTGCACAATGAACAGACAAAAGATCTTCTGGCTGAGCATACTGATTCTTCTCCTGATTCCCGGAGCCTTTTTGCGTGCCGGGGAAAGGGATTTCAGAATATCAATCAGGAACGTTATCCAGACAGCTCCGAATCAGCTTGTTTTTGATCTGTACATCCTTGACACAGATCCCGCACAGAATTTCCATTATGCCATGAGTCAGATCGGACTCATGCTGAATTCCCGAATTTATGAAGGAGGCGATATCTATGTGGCAATTGATAACCGGAATTCAACAATCAAACCTCCTTTCACGTCAAAACCCCGGGTTTCAAGGTATTCAGACAGGACCAAAACATATATAGAACTGGACCCGGAAGTTGTTGCATATTTAGGCTCCGGAATGATAATTGACAAGGTTGAGCCCGGTAATCTGATGACCCGTTTTATCATCACTTCCACAGTGGATTTCGCTATCAACAGCACTCCGGATATTGAATTTACGGGAGAAATTGTTGTCTTTCCCCAGTTTCCCACTAAAGTCTTTGCATATATTAACCGGGTCCGGACCCCTCTTCCTGTGATCCCCGGCCAGAATGCCATTGTATATGAAAATCCTGTACTTAACCAGGTAAGGCCCCCGGTGGCTTTTGAAGTTACAGGCGGCGGGTCCTACTGTGAAGGTGAGGAAGGACTTCCTGTCGGCCTGGCAGGATCACAGCGGGGTGTGATTTATCATCTCTACCGCAATGGAATATTACAGGATATCCGGGTTGAGGGAACCGGAAGAGAAATTTCTTTCGGCATTCAGCAGGACGGAGTATACACGGTTACCGGTATAAACAGGGGCGGGGAGACAGAAATGACCGGAAATGCCACAATAACTGCAAATCCTCTTCCTGAAGTGCCCGTTGTTTCCGTTGATTGCAGCCTGGGGGCGGGAAAAGCGGTGGTAAGCATAATCAGCCAGTCAGCAAGGTCTTATGAATACCGGCTTGATGAGGGGGACTATCAGAAAGAGCCCGTTTTCAGACACGTATTAAACGGCAGTCATGCCATTACGGTGAGGAATGAATCCGGATGTACTGTCACCACAGCTCCCTTCGAGGTTGATTGTCCCTGTGCAGATCCTCCCTTCATAGTTCTCAGCAGCTATTCCGGAAGTACATGCGGCACTGCCGCCGTTACGGTAAGTGATAACAGCTTCGGCGGAAGTGCCACAAGCGTGAGCCTTCATACAAGCGGTGAAGGGAGAATATTCCTTGTTTCAGCAGGTTCCGGCAGTTTCGAGTTTGTATATATCCCGGCAGAAAATGATATAGGAAAAATAATCAGTATCATTGCAGAGACAAATAATCCTGCCGGTCCTCCATGTGAAGCTGCCACAGCTGTTTATGCCCTGACGGTTGGTGAAATACCTTCAGCTCCTGTTCCCGGGGAAGTCATTCCGCCGTCATGCACTGTTCCGTCGGGAAGTATTGCGCTGTCAGGTCTGCCTTCAGCCGGAAACTGGACAGTCACAAGGTATCCGGGAGCACATACCGCAACCGGAAGCGGTACGCGGATTGTTCTTAGAGGAATTCCCCCGGGGGAATATCTTTTCACGGTCACCAATTCCGCGGGTTGTATCTCCCCGCTGTCGGACGGGGTTAATATGCCCGATGCACCAGATATTCCCTCAGCACCGGTGCCGGGAGAGATTACTCATCCCACGCCCGATGTGCCCACGGGAAGCGTGGTAATCACAGGTCTGCCGTCACGGGGCCTCTGGCATCTCACCCGGAATCCGGGGAATGTTGTTACAAGCGGCACGGGAACCACAACCCTGGTGGGCTCCCTTCCCCCGGGCAGCTATACATTTACCGTGACAAATGAGGAAGGATGCGTCTCTCGTCCGTCGGCTGCAGTAGTTATCAATCCGCAGCCTCATGCCCCGGTACTGGTAATCAACAACCCGCCTACAATCTGCTCCACGGAAACTGCTGACCTTACCCGGCCTGAAATCACTGCAGGTTCGGATCCCGGACTGATACTGACATACTGGCGTGACGACAGGGCCCGGGAACCTCTGAACACACCTGCCAGAGCCCCTAAGGGAACATATTACATAAAAGGCACTACTGCTGCGGGATATTTTGTGATCAAACCGGTAATTGTCCTGGCGGATGAGATGCCTGTTGCGGATTCCGGACCCGACATTACACTGGCTTATGTTTTTGAGACAAGACTGGATGCAAGAGTTGAATTCGGCAACGGCATGTGGACTGTCCTGACGGGAGACGGAAGGATTGATGATATCTATGATCCCCGGTCAACTGTGAGGGATTTGTCAATGGGGCAGAATATCCTCCTCTGGAAGGTAAAAAACGGTGTTTGTCCCGAAGCCGTGGATTCCCTTATAATAACCGTAAAGGATTTTCTGGTGCCCTCACTGCTTACCCCCAATATGGACGGCCGGAACGATTATTTCATGATTGTGGGTCTGGAAAAAATGGGCAGATCGGAACTGGTGGTGTTTAACCGGAGGGGAGCCAGGGTGTATCATGACAGGGATTACCAGAATGACTGGAATGGTGTGGATTATAATGGAAGACTACTTCCCGATGATACTTATTTCTACGTACTGAAAACGGAGAACGGGCAGAAAATCAGCGGATTCATAGTGCTGAGGAAGTAGATCGATATATTCAGGTGCCCGGAGCCGGGATCGAACCGGCACAGCATTTCTGCCACTGGTGTTTGAGACCAGCGCGTCTACCTATTCCGCCATCCGGGCAAAAGCGGAGCAAAATTATAAAGAAAAATATAAACGGCAAAAGCCGGAAGCCAAAAGAACCCTTATTTATCTTCCAGGTTCAGGAGCTCAACCTTTCTGAATTCCACAGGATGGCTTTCTGCCTGAAGGCAAATGTATCCTTCCTTTATCAGGGTGCCGTCCGGCACGGGATAATCTGCCGGTTTATTGCTTCCTCCCACCTGCGGCTTTGAGTAGGTAAGTACGGTATCTCCCTCAACAATATGGTGGATGATGCTGTCGGCAAAGACCACAAGTTCACACGAGACCCACACGTCGCCGTGATAGGTTTTCGATGTTGAGTTTATACAATGGGTGGTGATGAGCGAATCATTCATCACGATGTGAGTACCTGGAGTGCACACGTTCAGGGTAGGACGCTTGTCGACACCGTTTCCTCCGAGGAACTGGGCCTCAACAGATACAGGGAAGTCCTGGTCAAGAAGCATTGACCCGGGAGACTGTGAATGGAGCATGACCCCGCTGTTGCGGTATGCCCAGCCCTGACCGCCCGCTACCTGGTTGCCGGTGAAACGGTATTCTATCCTCAGCTTGTAGCGCGAAAAGGGCTGCTCATAGAATATATGCCCGTATTCGGCATTGAACCTGTCGTATTCATCATAGCTTACCTTCATTATCCCGTCTTCAACCCTGAAGGTATTTTTGTAATTCACGCCCGCGGGCGATCCCTTGATCTTGATAATCCACCCGCTGAGATCCCTGCCGTTGAAAAGCTGAATCCATTCCTCATTGTCTGCCTTGTTCGTCCTTGTTCCGCATGATGCGGCGAGCAGAACAAGCACCGGTAAAATGATTGTTTTTTTCATGACTGATTCTATTGTTGATTAGTATATACTGATTTACGATCTTCTGTTCAGTGATAATATGAACCCGGCATCTCCTCCTGGTTCACAGTCTTTTATGCATCCTGCCAGGTTCCGGACATACTATTTCAGCATCTTTCTTATTGTGTTTTCAATTCCTACGGCATCATAGCCGCATTCACGGTATAGCTCCTCCTGTGTGCCGTGTTCCACGAAATAGCCGGGAATGCCCAGCCGCCTTATCTCTGCACTGTAGTTGTTGTCACTCATGAATTCAATCACTGCACTGCCGAATCCGCCTTTCAGTATTCCGTCCTCAACCGTTATGATCTTTTTAAACCTGCCGAACACCGAGTGAAGGGCTTCTTCATCGAGGGGAGCGGCAAAGCGCATGTCCCAGTGGCATACTGAAACTGATTCAGCTTCCAGTTTCCGCGCTGCTTTATCCACATCATTGCCCGGATGGCCTATGCTCAGAACGGCAATATCACTTCCTTCCCTGATCAGTCTTGCCCTGCCGACCGGGATTTCACTGAAGCCCCGCCGCCATTCCCTTACCATGCCTGATCCCCTGGGATAGCGGATGGAAAAGGGAGAGCTGACCCTGTCTGACTGGGCGGTGTACATCATGTTCCTCAGCTCGGTGGCATTCATGGGAGCGGCAACAATCATATTCGGAATGGTGCGCATGAATGCAAGGTCGAAAAAGCCGTGGTGTGTTGCCCCGTCGGAGCCCACAAGGCCGCCCCGGTCGATACAGAAGACAACACGGAGGTTCTGGAGTGCAACGTCATGGATAACCTGGTCGTAGGCTCTCTGGATAAAGGAGGAATATATGTTGCAGAAAGGTATCAGTCCCTGTGTAGCCAGTCCGGCAGAAAAAGTAACAGCATGCTGTTCCGCTATGCCGACATCGAAAGCCCTGCCGGGCATTTCCTTCATCATGATGCACAGTGAGCAGCCGGTTGGCATGGCAGGAGTAACACCGACAATCTTTTCATTCATCCTGGCCAGTTCGAGAATGGTATGTCCGAAGACCTCCTGGTAGGGAGGGGCGGAATCCTCATGATCTGAACTCAGTATTGCACCTGTCTGCTTGTCAAACCTGCCCGGTGCATGGAATTCGGTCTGGTGCCTTTCAGCCTGCCGGAAGCCTTTCCCCTTGACTGTAAGGCAATGCAGCAGCTTTGGACCTCTTATTCTCTTCAGGTCTTCCAGAACTTTCACCAGGTGCATCACATCATGCCCGTCAATGGGTCCGAAATACCTGAAGTTCATTCCTTCGAACAGGTTGCTCCTGTCGAGGAGAGTGCTTTTGAATCCGGCTTCAAGCTGTGCGGCCAGGGTACGGGCATTCGGGCCGAATCTTCCGGCCCTGCCCAGCAGGTTCCACACCTTGTCCTTTATTTTGTTATAGAATCCGCTGGTGGCGATGTCGAGGAGATATTCCTTCAGTGCCCCCACATTCTGATCTATTGCAATGTTGTTGTCATTCAGTATAACCAGCAGGTCGGACTTGGCTATACCGGCATTGTTGAGTCCTTCAAAGGCTTCACCGGCGGTCATGGCCCCGTCTCCTATCACGGCAACGACATGCCTTTTCTCCCCTTTCTGCCTGGATGCGACCGCCATTCCGAGCGCGGCCGAGATGGACGTTGAGGAATGGCCCGTTCCGAAAGCGTCATATTCGCTTTCACTCATGCGCGGGAAACCCGATATGCCCCTGTATTTCCTGTTTGTGGAAAAAACATCCCTCCGGCCGGTGAGGATCTTATGCCCGTATGCCTGATGTCCGACATCCCAGATAATTTTGTCGCGGGGCGTGTCAAAAACATAATGAAGGGCAATGGTCAGTTCCACAACGCCGAGACTTGCACCGAAATGTCCCGGGTTATTACTGACTTCATCAATGATGAACTGCCGCAGTTCCTCACTCACCCTGATGAGATCGGAAGGGTTGAGCTTCCTCAGATCTTCGGGAGATGATATCTTGAATAACAGGTCTTTACCCTGGCTCATTTAAAAAAATGCCTTAGTTTGCAAATATAACAATTATTATTCCCTGCGCTTTGAAGAAGCATAGGCAGGATTTTCTTATTTTTGCCCTGTCTGTATGAGTGTGTGGATATATTTTATTGAAGTCAGGAGTTTTATGATTAAAAATATCGGATCATGAGCGGAAAAATGATTAAACCTCTTTTATGGATTTTTCTCATTGCGTCCTTCTCCTGTGTTCCGGCAAAAAAGTACCGGGATCTTCAGGTTACGAGCATGCAGAATATGAATGAAAGGGATGACCTGAAAAGTTCAAACCTTTATCTGGAGATGGAAAATCGTGAGCTTGAAGCCAAAATGGCGCTTATGGACAGGGAGGTTCAGAAGACGAGGGAAGATATTTCAAAGGCGGAAAAGGAAAGGGACAAGGCTCTGGAGGAATTCAGGGTCATTTCAGGAAGATACAACGATCTCCAGAATGCCCAGGAAGAGCTTATCAGGGGTAATGTAAGGGAAACGCAGAAACTGCTTACCGAGCTTCAGGCCGCACAGGCAAATCTCAGGAACAAGGAAGACCTGCTCCGCAGGCTGGAGGAGACGCTTGATACAAGGAAGGCATCGCTTGATGAGCTCACCTATGAGCTTGAAAAGCGGAATGCCAGGCTGGTGGAGCTGGAAAGGATACTTGACGCACAGAAAAGGATTGCACAGGATCTGAAGAACAAGGTATCTGAAGCCCTGCTCGGCTTCGAGAACAACGGCCTTACGGTAACCCAGAAAAACGGCAAGGTATATGTTTCGCTGGAAGAGCAGCTCCTTTTCAAAAGTGCAAGCTGGGAGATTGATGCAAACGGCAGGAATGCACTGAAAAAGCTGGCGGCCGTACTTGAAAGAAACCCTGAAATACAGATAACAATAGAGGGCCATACCGATGATGTGCCCTATAACCCTTCCGGGAGCCAGCTGAGGGACAACTGGGATCTGAGCGTGAAAAGGGCGACAACCGTTGTAAGGGTATTGCTGGAAGGTTCAAGGATTGATCCGAAGCGCCTTACTGCTGCCGGTCACAGTGAGTTTATGCCGGTTGATGCAAGGAAGACATCCGATGCAAGGCAGAAAAACAGAAGGACGGATGTGGTTCTTACACCCGACCTTACAGGCCTGTACAATCTGATCGACAGTTACTGATCATCCCCGGTGAATTCCCCGAGGCGGACATTCATGTTTTTCAGTGCCTGAAGAAGGTTTTCCTCAGGCTTGAGGAAATCCTGGTTTTCCCAGAATTTTGAATCATAGCTTTTTATTGTCCTGGAAAATACTGAATGAATGGGAGCAAGCTCCTCGCGGTCGAACCTGGTGACTCCTTCAGTCTCGATACCGGTAACCGCCAGTTCAAAAAACACCCTGAACTGAGTGTTGAATAATTTCCGTTTCTGTTTTGATATGAAAACCAGGTCGCCCCTCACGTGGTTGAGGAAATACCTGTTGCTGTACCTGCGGTAGCTTACTGTATATTTCACCGACTGCGGCCAGGTGTCATAACCCCTGCTGGTGCTCGAGATGAAGGAGCTTTTCATCCTGCCGAGGTATTTAGGATTGACTTCAAAGCCGGCATGCAGGATGGCATAATCCAGGGCATTGATATAGAGCGAACCCCTGTAGAGGGCCTGTTCCGCGTATTCCCTCTGTTCGAAATCTATCACATAGGCCGATTCATCTTCATAGGATACAATATCGCTGATGCTGTACCTGTATTCCGGCATGCTTGCCCTGGAGATAAAATCGAAATGGTTTCTTACCCCGTCGAGTTCCAGGCAGGTGCTCAATCCTGCCTTGAGCCGCACCGAGAGGGTGTCTCTCATATTTACATTGTCAATTTTCCTGCTCTTGAGTATTTTTATCTGGTCGCCGAAAAAGGATCCGGAATATGAGCTCTTGAATATTTTTATCACGGCTTCAGAATAGTTCTGCAGTTTCTGTTTCTTCATCACGCCCTCGCGGTAGAAAGCAGTCAGGCCTGCCGGCGTATTGCCGTAGTTCGATGGTATGGCCGCAAATGACCTGTAAATGATTTCCTGGGGAGCCTGTGTCCTGATAATGATTTCCGGTATGGAAATAAAATCCCTCTGCATGCGGATCTGAAAATTGCTGCCCTGTATCTGTTTTATGGGTATTTCATTTCCCAGGTAGCCAAGATAGGAAACCGACAGGGTGTCATTCATCCGGTCGCGGGGAATGTTCAGTCCGAATTCCCCCGTGGCATTTGTCACGGTTCCCTTTCCGGTATTCTTCAGTCCGATGGTCGCAAAGGGCAATGGTTCATCCGAATCTGAATCAACCACGGTTCCGGTGATATAGGTATGGCTGGGGGGAAATATTGAGTCGGTTGCGGCCCGGGGAAACGGCAGCTGCCTGGAAATGATAATATACCTGTCGACAATAGTGTATCTGAGGGAATCACTGGCCAGGACGGCATCCAGGATGTCTTTCAGCCTGGTATTGTTGAATAAGAGGCTGGTTTCCCTTCCGGGATCAATAAGACGGCTGTCATAGCTGAAATTATAGCCGCTTTGCCTGCTGATGATATTGAGAGCACTGCCCGTGTTCACCACGCCTTCGGTGAATGTAAAGAGGGAATCCAGGATGTTCTCCTGTGCCTTTACATTGCACCAGAGGCTGAGTGCAAGAATCAGCAGGACGGCCTTCAGTCTTTTCCCTATGAAGCCATTGTCCGTAAGCATATTTCATGAAAAGGGTCATCTTTTTGAAAGATGGTAGGTATTACCCTCTTTTGTATAACCCAGGTTAAAGCTATAACAAATCAGGCGAATTATTGTATCCTGCGACTGGTTATTGATGGGTGATGTCCATGTTTCCTTCAGGATTGAAGGATCATCGGCGATGATCTCCATGTTGTACACTCTTTTCAGGTCGCGGAACACGATATCAAGGGTCTGGCCGTCATATACCAGTATTCCCGTGTTCCATGCCATGTAATTCGGATCCCGGTTAAGCGACTTCAACGGTTTGCCTGAATCCATTGTGCCTATATATCCCGGATCGAGGAGAATGGAATTGTTTCCGCTGTTGTCCGAGAGCAGAACCTTTCCCGTTCTGACGAACACTTCAACCTGTGAGTCCGGATTACTGGTTATTACGTTGAATGAAGTCCCGACAGCCTTCACCACGGCTTTCCCTGCATCGATGGTGAATGCTTTGCCATGATCTGCCATGATTTCGAAAAAGGCTTCACCTGAAAGGGACAGCTTTCTTTCTGTTTTCCCGTAGTTTGAGCGATAGCTCAGGACGGTTCCTCTGTTCAGTATCGCGATACTTCCGTCGGGCAGGGTGACTTCCAGGTTTTTACTGTTGATATCGGTGACAACGCTTATCTTTTTACTGAGCAGTTTTCTGTCGGAAATAAAAAGTCCCGCCAGGCCCAGGCCGGTAATGACCAGCAGGGCAGCAGCAATTTTCAGCAGTTTACTGCTGAACCGGGGAAGAGCTGCGGGGGTCCCGGATACCGGTGATTCATTTATCCGTGCAAGAAGGCTGTTCCATGCCCTGTCCACATCGATAATCCTGTCACCTTCATGTCTTCCCGGTCCGTAGTACTCCATGCCGGAATAATCTTTCACATTCATTTTTTCTGTCATTTTTCCTTTAGTGCTTTTCTGAATTCCTTTAGTGCCTTGCTCATGCCGGCCTCAACCGTTTTAACCGATATCTGAAGCTTTTCTGCAATCTCGGCATACTTCAGTCCCTCAAACCTGTGCATGCAGAAGATCTGCCCGTATTTTGGAGGAAGGCGTTCCAGCACATCCGCAACTGCCGACAACAGTTCGTTGTACTGCACAAGTTCCGATGTGCTTCCTGAATTTGTTTCCCTTTCGCGGATGATCTCCCTTTCATGTTTTTCAACTACTTTTCTGTGTTCCAGCAGGTGAAGGCAGCTGTTGTGAACAGCCCTGAACAGATAGGCACTCAGTGATTTTTTTATGCTTATCCTTTCCCTGCCGGCCCAGATCCTGTAAAACACGTCCTGAACGATTTCTCCGGCCGTATCATGATCCCTGACAAATGATAATGCATATCTGACAAGTGAAACATAGAAGGAACGGAAAAGTGACTCGAACTGTGCGACGTCACCTTTCCGGATCCTTCTGATTATTTCATTGTCACTGATCATTATTAAATTATTCTTCCAGATCCTGCCTGTCGCTGAATTTAAGCCTGCGGCTGAGCTTGCGGATTGCCGCTTCGATACTCTGGTCAGGTTCAATGACATTGTAATCGCCCCAGAAATCAGGATCGGTAAAAGCACTAACCTTTTCGGAAAAGATATCAGTGTATCTGACTTTTTCCTTTCCTGCAAATTTAATAACTTCCTGGTCAGTACGGTCTGTGACAGCAATTTCCGACATGGTGGTATAGAAGGTGCTGAACAGTTTCCTCTTCCACCTGACCTTGAACCTTACCTCTGCCCTGGAATAGCTGAAATACCATTTCCCGTCCTGTTCCCGGTATTTTGTCCTGTAGGTTGCAAGCTCGGGAGTCACTTCCATTCCGAAGGGCTTTTTCCGTATGAAGATTGCAGTTGCCGCAGCTATGTCGGAAAGGTTGAATCCGAATTCCGCCTCGGTGATGGCATTTGTTTCCATGTCGATGAAAAGATTTCCCATGAACAGGGGCTGGTCAACCCAGGGTTTCTGTATAAAGCCTATCACGTAGTGAGGCCTGTCATCCACCTCTATCACACCGGTGATTGAATAGTCATAGTATTTCATTGCCTCGGTGGTGAGTATGGCTTCAGTGTTCTTGGCTATGTCAAGCTGAAGAACGCTGGTGGTGCCACCCTGGAGCTTGAACAGCACAGTGTCCATCTTTTCGACATCCGTACTTTTCCTTCCCTTGTAGATTCTTGCGCCGTCGAAGCGGAGATCGTTGTTGTAGGGGGCTTTGAATATCTCCATGACTGCCTCGCCGATAGACACGTAGGTGCGGTTCTTGCGGATTGTCTCCCTGTAAAAGGCCGTCATGAGGTTGGGAACGGATTCATAGTTCTTTCCCAGCCGGGAAATGGCCCTTTCGACTATTGCTTCCGGATCAAGCGGCCTTACAATGACCTCCTTTATCGGTATGGGTGCTGTTTCGAGGGCAATGGTGTTCTTGAAACCGTCGTCACGGAGACTGCTTACCGGAACAATCTTGTTTTTATATCCCAGGAAGGTGACCTCTATATTGTGGCTGACCAGATCCGGACTGATTTTCAGTGTGAATTCACCATCGATATTGGTAATTATCCCCACATTGGATTCCGTTACCGCAACACTGGCAAAAACAAGGGGGGATTTTGTTTCCGCGTCAATAACCCTGCCCCTGAGAACAATAAGTTCCTGTTCTGCAGCTTTTCCGCTTCTGGCCGCTTCCGCAGCCCTGCCGGTCTTTCCTGCATCCGCAGCTCTGCCCTTGTTTCCTGCTTCCGCAGCGGAGAGTGAACCGAAGGCAAGGGCCAACAGCAGAAATATTGCTGCAGACTTAATATTCATTCTGATTTTCATGTCGCTATGGTTTAAATTATAACTGATTTTAACTGTAATTTTTCTTTAAGCTTGTTGTTTAAAAACCTGCCATCCCTAAGACCGTTAACAACCGGCTTTACCATGAGATTTTCTCCCGGTGTTTTCCAGCTTTTCTTTGGCTTTCCATCACTAAGACCGTTAACAGCCGGTCTTACCCTATTGTTTTTAAGAAAATTATTTTATTACCTTGACAGACCTTACAGGAGGGAATATGACTTCGTCTGTGTCAGGATACTTGAATCTCATGGTATCAGGATATTCATTCCTGAAAAGCATGATTACCAGGAAGGCTGCAATTTCCGGGATGCCGGTTGCCCTGAGTGTTGAACTCACCAATCACTGCAACCTGAAATGCCCGGAATGCCTGTGCGGATCCGGAAGAATGACACGTGAAAAAGGCTTTATGGACATTTCCCTCTTCACCAGAATCATAGATGAACTTAAACCCTTCCTTCTTGAGGTGAGTCTTTATTTCCAGGGAGAAAGCATGCTTCATCCGGGTCTGGACAGCTTCCTTGAAAAAGCAAGGGGAATAAGAACGACCCTGGCCACAAATGGCCATTTCCTTTCTCCGGACAATGCAGAGATGCTTGCTCTTTCCGGCCTGAACAAACTGATTGTGTCCCTCGACGGCATGGACCAGGACAGTTATTCGCTTTACAGGGTTAACGGTAATTTCAGGACTGTGGCCGAAGGAATAGGCAACATGTCGGAAGCAGTCAGGAAACACGGTTCGCGGGCTGAACTGGTAATACAGTTCCTTGTCAACCGGGAAAATGAGCATCAGATCCCTGATGTAAGACGTTTTGCACGGAAGATGAGGGCAACGCTGAAACTGAAATCGATGCAGGTGATAAACGAGGATTCCCATGAGAAATGGCTTCCGTCAGATAAAAAATTCAGGCGCTATCAGCTGAAAGGGAATAAATACACCATTCTCAGCAATCTTCCGGACAGCTGCAGGAGATTGTGGTTCAATCCGGTTATAACATGGGACGGAAAGGTGATCCCTTGTTGTTTCGACAAGGATGCCGGACATATTCTCGGTGACCTGAATGAGAATACTTTCAGGGAAATCTGGACGGGCCGGGCCTACAGGCTGTTCAGACAGGGCATACTGGACGACAGGAAGAAGACAGCGATTTGTCATAACTGTACGTCAGGACTTTTTTCCGGAATTATTAGCTGACAAAAGTTTAATTTCATATTTTTATTTTTTTTCGCAGTTTATTTCCCGGGAGGTCCTGAGGGCCTTTATCATAACCGGCAAAACATTAAACGGGACAAACAGCAGAATTCCAGGAAAGATCGTTAAGCAAAGACATCAGCAGAAAACCGGTAAAACGACCGGCAGATAGCAGCGTTTCTATCCGAAACCGAAACATAATTTTTTGATTTTTCCTGCCAATAACCATGTAGTCACATAATTTACTTATTTTGTAACAGCTAAATAATTACGAATTATTAATGCTTTACAACTAATTGTAAATTAGAAATAGTCTTTTCATTGTAAATCATAACAACAATCTGATCCCCTGTTATCACCAGTCACAAAGTAAAAAAATTCATACAAGGTTTAATTTCACTGTGTTTTCTTAAATTTGTGTTGTGATTTGTTATATATATGGATGGATTTAAATACATACCTCTGATCATTGAGAAGCTGAAACCAGAAGATCCCGAAAAGATAATTCTTTTTGGTTCCTATGCCTGGGGAGAACCTTCGGCTGACAGTGATCTTGATATTCTTGTTGTAACCGGGGATGATATAATTCCATCGAGCTTTAAAGACAAAAGCCGTATCTACCTGAGGATATCTAAAGCAATTACGGACATTAAGAAGGAATTTCCGGTTGATCTCCTTGTCCATACCAAAGGGATGCATAAATTATTCATTGAAAAAAACAGTCTTTTTGCCAGGGAATTAATAACAAAAGGGAAAGTGATCTATGAAAAAAGCAACTGAAGAATGGTTTGAAAGTGCTGAAAGTGATCTTCTTTTAATTCATGAGATCCATTCAAATGAAAATCTGACTCATATGGTTGCATTCCACGCACAGCAGGCTGTTGAAAAAGCATTTAAAGCATTAATTGAAGAATTCGACCTTGGCTTCATAAAAACACACTCCCTTGAGATGCTTTATAATATTATCCGTGATAAGATTCTTATTAAACCTGATCTGAAAGAGAGTAGCCGATTTTATAGTTTTGCTTTGGAAATAGTTGAAGCAGCAAAAAAATCATGTGATAAAGCTTAGCAACAGGTTTTACTTCGCATGTCAGCACAGAATTCTACAATTAATCCCTAAGTGAATTTTTCCTCACACTTACTTCATATTACAAAGAAAGGCCCGGTTATAGTACAAATTATATTTCCCCTACGGGCCGGCCCTACAGGCTGTTCCGGCAGAGTATACTGGACGACAGGAAGAAGACAGCGATTTGTCGTAACTGCACGTCAGGACTTTTTTCCGGAATTATTAGCTGATAAGAAGAAAATTTACTAACTTTTGTGAATATATCTGATCGGCGGAATTATTATTCCTAGTCATGATACTTGCAGCCCTTATAGTCCTTCTGACATATCCCGGGTCATTTTTATCATCAGATGCCGGTATTAAATCAGATTACTGTTCTGAAGGGGAGCCCACGCAGGCCTGCGGCAAGGCTTGTTCAAAGGTAGATTACTGTTATGAGGGAGTGCTCACGGTCAGCGGTCTTTCAGATACTGTTACCATTTACAGGGATGAACGTGGCATGCCACATATTTATGCTTCAAATGAACATGATCTTTATCTGGCGGTCGGGTATGTATCCGCACAGGAACGGCTCTGGCAGATGGATCTGATCCGGCGCAGCACAACGGGGAGGTTATCTGAGATCTTCGGGAAATCGTTTCTGCAGGCCGATATAATATCGAGATGCCTCCGGATGACAGATAAATCCGGAAAAATCCTGGAAAATGAAGATCCTTCAGTTATTGCCTGTATGCAGGCATATATTGAAGGGATTAATTTCTTCATTTTAAACTGTAAGAAACTGCCGCTGGAGTTCAGGTTATTATCATACAGACCTGAACCCTGGAGTCTTGAAGATATAGTTAATATAATCGGGTTGATGGGCTGGAGCCTTGGCTCAAGAAACCTGACGGCAGAACTTTTTAATTATCAGCTTGTACGTAAAACAGGGGCTGAAAAGGCTTCATCTCTTATTCCGGACTGGGATCTGGCTACGGAAATTGTCTATCCCGATTTTGTGCTGAACGACACCCTGATCTCAGAGGTACGGTCACTGATAACATCATTTGACAGGATCATTTCACTCGGGGTGCCCTTATTTTCAGGAAGCAATAACTGGGCAGTCTCAGGAGAGAGAAGTGCAACCGGGAAGCCTCTGCTTTCAAACGATATGCATCTTCCGTTTAACATTCCGTCAATATGGATACAAATGCACCATATAGTTCCCGGTAAGATAAATGTCACAGGCGTGGTTATCCCCGGGGAACCTTTTATTGTGGCGGGGCATAATGATAAAATCGCCTGGGGAATGACAAACCTGATGGTGGATGATATTGACCTTTACACTGAAAGAATCAATCCGGAAAATCACGATCAGTATTATTTTAACGGCCAGTGGAAAGATCTGATAAAGAAAACCGAGATAATAAATATCAGGGGAGGTAAACAGATTCCGGTGACAATCGGTTTTACACACCGGGGACCGGTTATATCAGGATTGATAAATCCGGATAACATGCCTGCAAAGATTAAATGGATGGGGTATGATTATTTAGCCGGGCTTGAAGATCTTAAAGATCTTTCACTGAGCTTCAGATGGTCGGGATTTGATATAAGTGATGAAATTAAAGGTATTTACCTTCTTAACAGGGCTCAAAACTGGGAAGATTTCAGGTCGGGAGTGGCATTATTCAACTCCACAAGTCATAATTTTATATACTCGGATATATACGGGAACATCGGTTTGAATGCCGGAGGCGGAATTCCGTTGCGGAAAGGGAATGGAATTATGATCCGAAACGGAGAAACCGATGAATACGACTGGAGGGGGTATGTGCCTTTTGACCAGATGCCTTTCAGCTTCAATCCTCCGGACGGAAATGTATCATCCGCAAATAATAAAACAGTGGCCGGTTATCCATATTTTATTTCACAGGATTTTGTCGTTCCTTACAGAATTGAAAGGATCAGGGAGATGCTCGGTCAAAAAGAATTGTTCAGCACAGAAGATTTTAAAAGAATGATAACCGACCAGCAATCGGTTATGGCCCGGTTACTTACTCCTTTTATTTTAAAACTTAAGGAAAAACGGAACGAGCTTTCACAAATAGAAAACGCCATCCTTGATTCTCTGTCAGCGTGGGATTTCATAATGGACCCCTCACGGATCGCTCCCTCCGTATTTGAATTCTTCAGGATCTGTCTTAAAAAGAATCTTTTTGCTGATGATCTGGGCGATCTTTTCAATGAGATGTACTATATGACGAGTGAATACTATATTTACAGACTTATTACAGGAGAAGCGGATGAATGGATTGATAATTTAAACACACCGGAGAAAGAAACACTTGATGATATAGTGATGGAGAGTTTTAAGGACGCAATAGAAATGCTTTCAAAACAATATGGTAAAAATCCTGCCAGATGGCAATGGGGAAGGATCCATACCATTACTTTTATTCACCCGCTCGGATCCGTTAAAATCCTTGGATCACTGTTCAAACTTAATTCAGGGGAATATCCGACAGGCGGAAGCGACCACACGGTTTGTCCATTTTCCTTTAAAGCAGGATTCAGGGTATCTCAGGGAGCTTCTATAAGACATATATTCAATACGGCCGACTGGGATCAATCATATTCGGTTCTTCCGGGAGGGATATCCGGTGTACCAAAAAGCGAATTCTATCTTTCACAGGTTGAACCTTATCTTGAAGGGAGATTCTACAATGATCATTTCTCGGAGAAAGCCGTAAAAAATTCAGCAAAACACAGATTTTTATTAAGGCCGTAAAAATAATTACCAATCAGATAAATAATCAGCAAAACCATGAAAATCCTTAAAACCATTTTACTTGTACTGGCGGCAATACTTGCTATTGCTATTATCGGCGGACTGATACTGCTTTCAGGAATAAAGAAAGGCGCCCTGCCTGTTTACAGCGGCGAACTGAAAATCAGCGGACTGAACGGGGAAGTGACTGTTTACAGGGATGAAAGGGGAATGCCTCATATTTATGCACAGGATGAGCATGATCTCTATTTTGCCACCGGTTATGTAATGGCACAGGAAAGGCTCTGGCAGATGGATCTCATCCGTCGTGCCACAAAGGGGAAACTGGCTGAACTGTTTGGAGATGATTTTATTCAGACCGATCTTTTTCTCCGCAGTCTCGACATGACCACAAAGTCGAAAATGGTACTCAGCAACCAGCCTCAGGAAATAACACTCTGCCTGCAGGCCTTTGCCGGCGGGGTGAACAGCTATATCAGTGATGCAGGAAGGAAGCTGCCGCCGGAATTCAGGATCTTGTCATACCGGCCTGACGAATGGCAGCTTGAGGATATTGCAAATATTATAGGCTATATGGGCTGGGATCTTGCATCCGGAAACCTTACTACCGACATATTCATATACAGGCTTATAGAAAAACTGGGAGAGGAGAAGGTCTCGCAGCTGGTTCCGGACTGGGGCGTGGAGTCTTCAGTGGTATTCCCGGAATTCAGGCTTGAGGATGATATGCTCCGGGACGCCAGAGCCTTCATAAAGACACTCGATCAGCTTGAGGCGCTTGGAATACATTCCTTTTCGGGAAGCAATAACTGGGCTGTGTCGGGAAGCAGGAGCGCCACGGGAATGCCTCTCTTTTCAAATGACATGCACCTGGGGCTGTCGTCTCCGGGAATATGGATGCAGATGCACCAGGTTGTTCCCGGTAAGCTGAACGTGACAGGAGTGATTGTTCCGGGTGAACCCTTCATCGTTGCCGGGCACAATGAAAATATAGCATGGGGACTGACAAACCTCATGGTTGACGATGTTGATCTTTTCAGGGAGGAAATAAATCCGGACAATGAGAATCAGTATTACTTCAACGGTGAATGGCGGAACATGCTTGTGAGAAAGGAGATCATCAGATCGAAAACAGGCAGGACCGATACCATGCTGCTGAGATTCACCCACAGGGGACCGGTTATATCCGGCATGCAGAAGGTTGAGAATGCTGTTCTGACCATGCGGTGGTCGGGCTATGATCCCAGTGATGAACTGAAGGCGGTTTATTCCATTAACAGGGCGGAGAACTGGGAAGACTTCAGAAAGGGAGTGGCACATTTCAGTTCCATCAGCCAGAACTTTGCATATGCCGACAGGGAAGGCAACATAGGGATTGTCACCGGTGGCGGCATACCCGTCAGGAAGGGCTATGGTTCAATGATCAGACCGGGGCAGACGGATGAATTTGACTGGAAGGGTTATGTTGCCACGGAACAGCTTCCGTACAGCTTCAATCCGGAATCCGGTTACGTGTCATCGGCCAATAACAAGACCGTAAGCGATGAATATCCCTGGTATATTTCATTCAGATTCTATGTTCCCTACAGAATCGACAGGATACGGGAAATGATCACGGACAGGGAAAAGCTTGATGTGAATGATTTTAAAAGAATGCTCACTGATCAGCATTCTGCCTATGCAAAACTGCTTACTCCCTTTATTCTCAGAGTCAGTGACAAGAGGCCAGAACTGAACACAACTGAAAACCAGGTGCTTGACATAATGACCGGCTGGGATTACGACATGAGGGCAGATGAGGCAGCTCCGGCTGTCTTTGAGTTTTTCTCCCACAGCTTTGCGGAAAACCTCCTGGGTGACGAACTGGGTGAGCTCTATGGCCAGCTGCCTGATGCAATAAAGGATTATTATATCTACAGGATACTTAAAAACGGACCTGACGGATGGGTGGATGATGTCAGGACCACAGACACTGAGACCCTGGATGATATTATTCTCAGAAGCTTCAGGGATGCCACGGGAGAGCTTTCAGAATCCCTGGGGAATGATGTTTCAAAATGGAAATGGGGGGATATCCACAGGATAACACTGGAACATCCTATAGGGACAGTGAAGATAATGGACCGAATTTTCGGGCTGAATTCCGAAACATACCCTGTGGGAGGCAGTGATCACACTGTTTGTCCCTACACCTACAACGACCTTTTCAGGGTTACGAACGGAGCCTCGGAAAGGCATATCTACAACCTTGCCGACTGGGATGAGTCCTGGACGGTCATTCCGACGGGTGCATCAGGCGTTCCTGCCAGTGAGTTCTATCTTTCACAGACAAAGACCTATGTTGAGGGGGGATTTTACAGGGACCTCTTCAGTGAGGCCGCGGTCAGGGCGGCTGCCAGGTATGTACTGACGCTTAAACCGTCATAACATCCTTTTCTTTCTGTGCCACGATCCTGTCGATAGTGGCATTGAATTCCGAAGTTATTTTCTGTACCGTTTCCGATGCTGTCTTTTCAGTGTCTTCGGGAAGTCCTGACTTTAGGAGGCTTTTAAGCTCATCATTTGCCCACTTCCGTGCATTCCTGATACTTATTCTGGCTGTTTCACCCTCGTTTTTCACCTGTTTTACCAGCTGATGCCGTCTCTCTTCAGTAAGGGGAGGAATATTGATCCTGATAACTTCCCCGTTATTGACCGGTGTAAGGCCAATGTTGGCAGCCAGTATGGCTTTTTCGATGGCTCCCAGCATGCTTCTTTCCCAGGGCTGGATAAGTATTGTCTTGGGATCGGGGGTATTGATATTTGAAACCTGGCTCAATGGTGAATTGACTCCATAGTAAACAACCGTAATTCCTTCAAGGAGAACAGGATTGGCCCTGCCTGCCCTGAGCCTTGCCAGTTCATGCTCAAGATGGTCAGCGGCTTTCTGCATTCTGTCCCTTGTTTCTTCTATAATCAGTTCAACATCTTCATTCATATTGTCAGAATTGTTAGATAATAATTTCCTGTTGTGTAAAAGGCCGCTTTCCCGGCCGTATTATGACAAATTTAATAAAATATAGATAAAAGTGTGATCAGTCAGGAGGGATAAATGAGAGTTCCCGTCTTCTGGCCGCTGACAACCTTTTTCAGGTTTCCCGGAATATTCATGTTGAAAACAATGACAGGCATCCTGTTTTCACGGCACATGGTAAAGGCTGTCGAATCCATGACCTTCAGCCGGCGGGAGATGACTTCGTCAAATGAAACACTGTCGAATTTTTCGGCATCGGCCACTTTCTCGGGATCGGCTGTATAAACCCCGTCCACCCGGGTGCCTTTCAGAAGAAGATCGGCCTTCAGTTCAACAGCCCGCAGAGCCGCAGCGGTATCGGTAGTGAAAAACGGATTGCCCGTTCCGCCGGCAATAATGCAGACAGTGCCTTTTTTCAGCTCCTCGTTTACAGTATCACGTATGTAGAGGTTGCCGACAGGCTCCATCCTTATCGAGGTATAGACCTTTGCGGCATATCCCTTATTTTGTATCGCGTTTTCGAGTGCCAGGCTGTTTATCACCGTTGCAAGCATACCCATCTGATCGCCCTTTACCCTGTCAAATCCCGATTCGCTTCCGCTCAGGCCCCTGAAGATGTTGCCGCCTCCGATAACGATGGATATTTCGTATTTTTTTTCAGCCAGTTCCGCGACTTCTTTTGCATAGAAATCAAGTACTGACCCGTCAATCCCGTAACTGCCTGATCCGGCAAGGGACTCACCGCTGAGTTTCAATAAAATTCTCCTGTATTTCATATTCATGTAAGGGACTAACAGTGATGAAACAGCGCGAAATTAATAAAAAAAGGAGACAATGAATGTCTCCCTGATTGTTTTACCCCTTTGGTGACACCTGTTACGGTACGGGGAAATATGTCTTCAGCACTGGTTCCGTCCGGTTCGGTATCCTCCGTTGCCCGGGACCGTTCATTGCAGGCTTCCTCCGTTGAGCGGGACCGTTCATTGCAGGTTTCCTGCGTTACCCCGGATCGTTCATTGCAGGCTTCCTGCGTTACCCGGGGCGGTCCCTTTTCCTGTTCTGATGAGAGGTGCCGGCAGTGAAAGGATTTAAATAGTCAGGCTGTGTCTTTCAAAGCCTGTAACCTTAAGCGAGTCGCCTGCCGTTTTAAGATACTGGCCAACGGTTATTTTGCTGTCCTTAATGAAATCCTGGTTCAGCAGTGTGCTTTCCTTGTAGAATTTGGCAAGCTTGCCCTGGGCTATTTTCTCAAGCATGGCTTCCGGCTTGCCTTCGCGTCTTGCCTGTTCCCTTCCAATTTCCAGTTCCTGGTCGATAACTGACTGTGGAACATCTCCCTTGTCAACAGCAACGGGATTCATTGCGGCAACCTGCATTACAACATCCTTATAGACCTGCTGGTCGAGTCCGGCCCTGTCAAAACCCGTGAGGGCGGCCAGTTTGTTGCCCGGGTGAATATATGCCTGTACAAAGGGAGCTTCAATCCTGTAATAAGCTGAAAGTTCCAGCTTCTCACCGATAATTCCTATATACTCAACCACTTTCTCACCAACAGTGACACCATCCATGGGCAGGGATTTAAGTTCTTCGAGATCAGCAGGATTGCTTTTCATGGCAAGATCCAGTATCTGATTGGCGAATCCCACAAACTCGGCATTCTTGGCAACGAAATCCGATTCACTGTTCAGCACTATCATGATACCTCTTTTCCCGTCATCGCTTACCCTGGCCAGGACAACTCCTTCAGAAGCTTCCCGGTCAGCCCTCTTGTTTGCTACAGACTGTCCCTTTTTCCTGATTATTTCCACTGCCTTTTCAAAATTGCCTTCGGCTTCCTCAAGAGCCTTCTTACAATCCATCATCCCTGCAAGGGTCATTCGTCTCAGTCTGGCAATATCTGCCGCACTAATTGTAGCCATAGATCCTGGTTTTAAATTTATTGATTAATTATATTGTTTATTCCTCTTCGTCAATACTGTAGATGAGGTCATCATCTTCGTCGGTGTCGCCTGAATCATCATCATCGTCGCTGTCTTCCCCGTCATCATCCTCATCCGTATCTTCAGCGTCTGCATCCTCATCGGGACGGGAATAATCCCTGCGCGGTACGCTTTCCTCCTCCTCTTCCTCATCATCGCCGTCCAGGCCTGAGAGTGACGCGGATACTCCCGCTGCAACAGTATCCTTCCTGACAACCCTTCTTTCCCTGGTTCCCGGCTCCTTGTCCTTCTCCATCTTTCTCTCATTGAGACCCTCTTCAATAGCCTGGCAAAGTATTTCAGTTATCAGGGAAATCGATTTGGAGGCATCGTCATTGGCAGGTATCGGAAAATCTATTTCCGTGGGATCGGAGTTTGTATCCACCATTGCAAATACCGGTATACCCAGGCGCTTTGCCTCTCTCACGGCAATATGTTCCTTGCATATGTCGACGACAAAAAGTGCAGAGGGAAGGCGTGTAAGGTCGGCAATGCTTCCGAGGTTCTTTTCAAGCTTGGCTCTCTGCCTGGTGATCTGGAGCTTTTCGCGTTTTGAAAGGTTTGAGAATGTGCCGTCGGCAGCCATTCTGTCAATGGAACTCATTTTCTTGACCGCTTTGCGGATGGTCGGGAAGTTCGTAAGCATGCCGCCGGGCCAGCGTTCGGTCACATAGGGCATATTTACTCTGTTGACTTTATCGGCAACGATCTCCTTGGCCTGTTTCTTCGTTGCCACGAAAAGGATTTTCTTTCCCGACTTGGCAATCTGCTTCATTGCTGAAGCTGCTTCATCAAGCTTGTCAATGGTTTTTTCAAGATCAATGATATGAATACCATTGCGTTCCATAAAAATATACGGAGCCATGGCAGGATTCCATTTTCTTTTCAGATGTCCGAAATGTACTCCTGCATCAAGTAATTGTTTAAAATCTGTTCTGGGCATGTATCAATATTTAAGTTTACATTCTTTATTGTCAATCACAGAGTAGTTCCCTTGCGGGAAGTCTTTGCAATTTAGATACTAAACTTCCATCTCATCCGCTAAGGCAGCTGTTCCTAGCGTTTGCTGAACTGGAATCTCTTCCGGGCCCCGGGCCTGCCGGGCTTTTTCCTTTCAACCACACGGGGATCGCGGGTTATAAAACCATTTGCCTTGAGAATAGTCTTGTTTTCCTCATCAATCCTGACCAATGCCCTTGATATTCCGAGCCGCAGTGCTTCAGCCTGACCCTTTACCCCGCCACCTGAAAGATTGACGGTAATGTCATACTTGTCTGAAGCATCCAGAAGAAGCAGCGGCTGGGTAACAATATAGTGAAGCGTAGCCTGTCCGAAATAATCCTTGTAATCCTTGCCGTTAATTGTGATGTTGCCCCTGCCGTTGCTCAGATATACCCTGGCGACGGCTGCTTTTCTTCTTCCAATAGCATTGATAGGTTCCATATGAGTGAGTTAGTTGTTTGTGTATTCAATTTTTCTGGGTTGCTGGGCTTCATGGGGATGGGAAGATCCGCTATATACATACATGTTTCTGAACAATGCCCTGCCCAGGCGGTTTTTGGGAAGCATTCCCCTGACAGCCCTTTCAATGAGACCGGCAGGATTCTTCTTTAAAAGGGTAGCAGCTGTGGTGAACCTTTGCCCGCCGGGATAGCCGGTATGGCTTACATATTTTTTATCCGTCCATTTATCCCCGCTCAGTGAAACCTTCTCAGCATTTATAACAATAACATTGTCGCCGCAGTCAACATGAGGTGTAAAATTTACCTTGTGTTTTCCTCTCAGCAAACCCGCTATCATGGTTGCCAGGCGTCCGAGGGCTGCTCCTTCCGCATCAATAACTACCCATTCCTTGCTTACGGTTGCCCTGTTTGCCGATACTGTTTTATAGCTTAAGGTGTCCACTTGTCTTACTTTTTTGTTTAAAAACTTTGACTTACTGTTAAAACCCGCTAATTTTCGGGATTGCAAAAATACAACATATTTGATAAAAAAAAAGAATTTGCAGGAATTTATTCAGGCAGCTCAAAGCATGCTTATTTTTGCAAACCATTTCAACAGTAATGTATTTCATTTAATCTGCCTTATGGAAAAAGACCGTGTTTTTTTATGCAGGGCCCTGGAAATTGCAGTTCAGGGAGTGAACGAGGGGGGAGGGCCCTTCGGTGCGCTGATTGCTAAAGACGGAAGGATAATTGCCGAAAGCTGGAATAATGTTGTTCTTTCAGCGGATCCCACGGCCCATGCAGAAATCAATGCCATAAGAAAAGCCTGCGAAATTCTCGGAACCCACGATCTTGCAGATTGCATACTATACTCTTCATGCGAACCCTGTCCCATGTGCCTGGGCGCCGTTTACTGGGCAGGAATAAAGAAGGTTGTATATGCCTTCGACCGGAAGGAGGCAGAAAAGGCAGGCTTCAGCGATAAATTCATCTATGATGAGATAATGCTGGAACCTTCATCAAGGCATGTCCGCTTCCTTCATATTCCCGGTTGCTGCAACGGACCGGACCCTTTCAGGAAGTGGAATGAAAATGAAAATAAAATCCCCTACTGATATGGAAGGGGAAAAAAGGCTGTCCGCGGAATTCTTCTCGCGGGACGTTCTTGAGGTTGCACCTGAACTTATCGGAAAGTACCTGGTGATCCGGCGGGGCAGTGTGCCGGAAAGATATATGATTACGGAAACCGAGGCATACCGCGGGACTGAAGACAAGGCCTGCCATGCCAGCCAGGGGGAAACCCCGAGAAACAGGGTGATGTACGGAAGGGGAGGCAGGATCTATGTCTATCTCATATATGGCATGTACTGGATGCTGAATTTTGTAACCGGAGAGGAAAATAATCCCCAGGCTGTTCTCATCAGGGCCCTTGAGGGGCTCACGGGCCCGGGTAAGCTGACCAGGGAACTCGGAATAGGACCGTTCCTTTTATGGTGAAGACCTTGCAGTGTCTGGCAGGATCTGGGTTGAGGACGGCGGTATCAGTCCGTCCTTCAGGCAGGGCCCGAGGATAGGAATTGATTATGCCGGTGAATTCTGGAAAAACAAACCGTGGAGATATTATATCTGATAATTTTTTACGTTCTTTAGCTCAAATATTCAAAATATTTCCTTATGAATTCAGTATTGGACATTTTCCGACGCTGGAACAATATTGCCGGATGGTCAGTCTTTGCCGTTTCGGCAGCCGTTTACCTGATGACTGCCGAACCGACCGTCAGTTTCTGGGATTGCGGTGAATTCATTCTTTCCGCATTCCGGCTCCAGGTCGGCCATCCGCCGGGAGCACCGCTCTTTCTGATGCTGGGCCGTGTTGCCACATTCTTTGCCGGAGGCGATGTGTTGAAGGTGGCTTTTACGGTGAACAGCTTTTCGGCTATCTGCAGTGCTCTGACAATCCTCTTCCTCTTCTGGTCGGTCACCCACCTCGTGAGGAGAGTTGTAAGCAGGGACGGAGAGCTTCAGGCAAAGCATATTCTTCCGGTTATAGGCAGCGGAGCTGCCGGAGCCCTGGCTTACACATTTTCCGATACTTTCTGGTTTTCGGCAGTGGAAGGGGAACTGTATGCCCTTTCATCGCTCTGTACCGCACTTGTCTTCTGGACCATGCTCAAATGGGAGGAGGAAGCGGACAAACCCTATGCCGGACGATGGATCATTCTCACAGCCTATATCATCGGACTCAGCCTGGGAATTCACCGGCTTAACCTCCTGGTAATCCCGGTTCTCGTGTTTGTGGTCTATTTTAAAAAATATGAGATCAGCGGGAAGGGAATCCTGAACACCCTGCTGACTGCCATTCTGACTCTGGGTTTTATGGTCTTTGTGCTCATACCGGGAGTGCCGAAGGCTGCCGGATGGTTTGAACTGTTTTTTGTAAATGCTCTCGGACTTCCATATAATACCGGACTGTTCGTTTTTCTTGCGGCAGTGACTGTTCTGCTGGTTGCCGGTATCAGATATTCAATCCGGAAGAAGAATATCATTCTCAATTATATCATTACGGCGCTGACGGTGATAATGATAGGTCACTCATCCTATGCAATGATCATGATACGTTCATCGGCCAGGCCTCCGATGAACCAGAACAATCCCTCAGACATTTTCGCCCTCGGGTATTATATCAATATGGAGCAGTACGGCAGTGCCCCGCTGCTTTTCGGACCTTACTACAGTGCACCGGCCATTGATGTGAAAAACAGGGTGTCGGGATACAACAAGGTTGACGGAAAGTATGAACCCTATTACCGGCCGGAATATAAATATGACAACAGGTTTGAGACTGTCTTTCCCAGAATGTACAGCCGTGATCCTGAACATGAACAGGCCTATACTTACTGGGCCGGGATAAGGGGGAAGAAATATACCATCACTTCCGGGTCAGGCAAGAGAACGCTTGTATGCCCTACTTTCGGGGAAAACCTGAAATTCTTCTTCAGGTATCAGGCAGGATTCATGTATTTCAGATACTTCATGTGGAATTTTGCAGGCAGGCAGAACGATATTCAGGGCAACGGAAACAAGATACACGGGAACTGGATATCGGGATTCAGGTTTATTGACAATGCCAGGCTGGGCAGCCAGGACCAGCTGCCCTCGGAGCTTCTGGAAAATCCCGGCAGGAACAGGTATTACATGCTTCCGCTGCTCCTGGGTATAGCGGGCATATTATGGCAGTACCGCAGAGACAGGAAGGGTCTTTTTCTTGTTTTCCTGTTCTTTTTCATGACAGGTCTTGCAATCATTGTATACCTGAACCAGTCGCCAAACCAGCCCAGGGAAAGGGATTATGCCTATGCCGGCTCCTTCTATGCCTTTGCAATGTGGATAGGAATGGGTGTGATGTTTTTGTACGAATTGCTGAACAGGATATTGAAATCCGCCCCGGCTGCAATAACGGCTCTTGCTGCCGTCACTGCAGCGGGCCCTGTGCTGATGGCCGCGGAGAACTGGGATGATCACGACCGGTCGGGCCGCTACACAGCCAGGGATATAGGTGCCAATTACCTGGAGTCATGTGCTCCCGGTGCTGTAATTTTCACCTATGGCGACAATGATTCCTTCCCGCTCTGGTATATTCAGGATGTTGAGGAAGTGAGAACCGACGTCAGGGTGGCAAACCTGAGCTATCTCCAGGCCGGATGGTATATAGAGATGATGAGGCAGAAGGCATTTAAGTCGGAACCCCTTCCCCTGTCACTGGATCAGGATAAATACCGTGAGGGGCAGCGTACACAGATCCCTGTACTGTCAAGGATTGATGATCCGGTCAATATCAGGGAGCTTGTGAATTTTGCGGGGATGGATGACAGGAAATATCTTGTTGACATCTCCGGAAGAGGGGATTATGTGAATTATTTCCCCGGCAACAAAGTGCTTATAGATGTTGATACTTCCGTTGTACTGTCCAACGGAACGGTTAAGGAATATTTCAGGAACAGGCTTCTTTCACCCATTGTATGGGAAATTACATCATCGGATGCATTCAAGAATGATCTTGCAATAATGGACCTGCTGGCAACCAGCAAATGGACCCGTCCGGTTTATTTTTCAACCACGGTGCCTTCCAGCCAGTACAACGGTCTTGAAAAATTCTTTGTCCAGGAGGGCATGGCATACAGAATAGTTCCGATAAACACGGATAATTCGCAGGGCGGGGATTATGGAATAATTGACCACGTGGTCATGTACGACAATATGATGAACAGGTTCAGATGGGGCAATGCTGAAGATCCCTCGGTTTACCTGGATGAGAACAATAAACGTATGTTCAGCAATTTCAGGAGAATGTTCGGAAACCTTGGAAGGGCATTGCTGGCGGCAGGAGATACGGTCAGGGCTGTTGAGGTTGCAAGGAGGGGCATGGAGATTGTTCCGGCCGAAAAGCTTCAGCACGACTTTTTCAGCATAGGACTGGCTGAAGTACTGATAAAGGCGGGACAAAAGGAGGAAGGCCTGAGGCTGGCAGGGGATATCATCAATCATGCCCGGGAATATCTCGATTACGCCATCAGTCTGGATGCCGGCAGGAGATACGGACTTGACTATCCGACAGGCATAAACATGCAGGCACTTCTGGATCTCTACCGGCTGTCAATTGATCTGAAGGAAAGCGATCTGACAAGCATTACCGAGGCCCTGATAGGTAACTACTATGACAGGCTTTACAGCAGGGGCTGACAGGTTATGAGGTTTTTTACCATCCCCTCCCTTGCTGCCCGGATCTATCCCGAAGCCCTGTTCAGGATCAGGACGAGGGAGAAAATCCTTTGCCTTACATTTGATGACGGACCTGATCCGGAATCCACTCCGGAACTTCTTGAAATACTGGAAAGGCATAATGTAAGGTCCATTTTTTTCTGTGACGGAAGAGCGGCTGAAACCTATCCGGGCCTGGTGGGCATGATAAGGGACAGGGGCCATATTGTGGGAAATCACGGCTATAATCACCTGAACGGCTGGAGTACCTCAGCGGGTGAATACTGCAGGGATGTGAAAAGGGCTTCCGGATTTACTTCAGCAAGTTTATTCCGGCCCCCGTACGGATTATTACGCTATAACCAGTATCTTCGCCTTAAGACTTCATTCAGGATAGTATTCTGGGATGTGATGCCCTATGATTTTGACCGGGAATTTCCGCCGGCCCGGTCACTTGAAATCCTGAACAGGCGGATCAGGCCGGGATCAGTGATAGTACTCCATGACAGGCAGGATTCGACTTCGGTTCTGTTCCTTGATGAATTTCTTGAGACTTCAGCCGGGAAAGGCTGGGAATTCCGCTGTCCTGACTTACAATAATTTGAATTATTGCTCAGCAGGCTTTACTTTTATAGCTGGAAATTATAATTTTCGGGAAAAGCCAAATTAAATGCGCAGATGAATATTCTTATCCTGGGTTCGGGCGCAAGGGAGCATGTCCTTGCATGGAAACTGACACAGAGCAAAAAAGCTGGAAGGATCTTTGCCGGTCCCGGTAATGCTGGTACAGCCGCAGCCGGAACAAACCTGGCGATAGATCCCTGCAGGTTCGGTCAGGTGAGGGATGCAGTGCTTGCAAACGATATAGGAATGGTGATAGCGGGCCCGGAAGCACCGCTGGTTGCGGGCATACATGATTATTTCCTTTCCGATCCCCTGCTGAAAAACATTCCCCTTATCGGTCCCTGCAGGTCGGCTGCGCGCCTTGAAGGCAGCAAGGATTTCGCAAAGGCATTTCTGATGCGTCACGGCATACCCACATCGCGCTACCGGACTTTCAACAGGGCGACTGCACATGAGGTACCTGAATTTCTTGCCACTCTCCGGAGTCCTTATGTTATTAAGGCTGACGGACTGGCTGCGGGCAAGGGTGTTCTGATAATCGACGACATTAATGAGGCGGCCGCTGAGGTAAATGCCATACTGGACGGGAAATTCGATTCCGCCGGGGAAAAGGTTGTAGTGGAACAATTTCTGAAGGGCATCGAATTATCGGCTTTTATCCTTACTGACGGGAAATCCTGGAAATTGCTTCCTGAAGCAAAGGACTACAAGAGGGCCGGAAGCGGGGATACCGGACTGAATACGGGGGGAATGGGTGCTGTGTCGCCTGTGCCCTTTGCCGGGAAGGAGTTCATGGACAAGGTCAGGGACAGAATAATTGAACCAACGATGAGGGGGCTTGCCGAAGAAGGCATTGTATACACGGGATTCCTGTTCTTCGGACTGATGAATGTTGACGGCGATCCCTACGTGATTGAATACAATGTCCGCATGGGCGATCCTGAGGCGGAGGTGGTTATTCCCAGGATAAAGTCGGATCTCCTGGATCTGCTTGAAGGTGTTGCGGAAGGAAATCTGTCGGAACGCTCCCTTGAAACTGACAGCCGCTTCGTTACTACCGTCATGCTTGTATCAGGAGGATACCCGGGAAGCTACAAAAATGGGATGGAGATAACGGGACTGGAAAAAACAAGCGATTGCGCCGTTTTCCATGCCGGAACAAAAGCGGAAGGGGAGCGCCTGCTGACCTCCGGGGGGAGGGTCCTGGCAGTGAGCTCATGGGGAAAGAGCCTGAATGAGGCCCTTGAAGGATCATACAGCAATGCGGCACAGATTTCCTTCGCCGGCATGTATTACAGGAAGGATATAGGATTTGACTTGAAATAGGACATGTTTTCAAAATTATTCAGGGGAACCGGACCGGGAGTGATATTCCTGATTGTTGTCATCCTTGCACTCATGTGGATCAGTGCATTCATTGAGCCCGGAACAGGTGAGGCAGCTGTATATGAATCCGATCCCATGCCGCTGTATGCTGTTGTAAAGATGATAACCGGTCCGAATGTCTGGTCCGGACTGATATTCACAATGCTGGTACTGATATTCGTCCTTTTCCTGCTGGTCAATTTCAACACATCGGTATTTTTCATCGGGGAACGTACCTTTTTCCCGGCCTTCATGTATATTCTCATGACCGCCCTTCTGCCGTTCAATCAGGTTCCCAACCCCGTCCTTCCGGCAATAGTATTCCTGATGCTTGCCCTGAAACGGATAATGGGATCCTACCGCAAAGCCGGAACCGCATTCAATTTTTTTGACGCCGCCCTCTTCATCAGTACCGGGTCGCTGTTTTACGCGAATCTCATCTGGTTCGGGGCAGTGGTGTTCATCGGTATTATTTTATTGAGATCTGGAAATATTATTGAGATAACAACATCTGTAATCGGCCTTGCCACACCCTACATTATCCTGGCCGGCATCTACTACGTTATCGGGAAGGACGTCAGTCTGCCGGTTTCCGTGTTAGGGGAGAATCTTTTTGCTGAGCCGGCTGAATTTGCACTTTCGAGAATTGAAACGCTTACCCTGGTCTTTACGGGACTGATGATACTTACGGCTGTGGCTTTTCTGCTGAAAATGATCGACAGCAGGAAAATAAAATCACGGAAGACTTTCTACCTCCTGCTGTGGGTGATGATAATCACGGTTGTGGTGTATTTCACAGTGCCTTCGGCTTCAGCGGAACTGCTGTGGATTTTTGCAATACCTGTTTCATACATCCTGTCACACTATTTCATTTTCGTCAGGAAAAAGGTTGTCCCTGAGATCATGTTCAGCGGTTTCTTCCTGCTGGTTTTACTGGTTCAGGTTCTGAGCCTCCTTTAGTTGTCTTTTCATTCGGCGATTTCCACTTTACCGGGATTTCCGCCTTGTAAACCGGCTGTTTGTGTTCTGCCGCAATCCTGCCTGTGGGCCCGACCGTATTATTTGCCGTGTCCTTAACCCGGAAATCATTTTATCATTGATACCACTCCGACTCCCGAACCTTTCAGTCCGCCGGTGAAATCGAAGCTTAGCTGGTATATTCCGCTTTTGTTGCAGATGAAGTCGATGAAGGCATAGGTTTTCCCGGTTTCGGGATCCAGGGATGAGAGTACCATTTTATTTGCATCATCCTTAAGGTTCAGATACAGTAAACCCTCCGAATCCTCCGAGTTGCACAGGGAAAACCTGTATTTGGTATTCTTCCAGAGCGACATCTGGGTTTTGTATCTTGGTTCTCCCGGATTGTCTGTCTTCCCGAGCTGAATCCTGAAATCCTTGAGATATCTTGCATCGGGTCCTGCATTCTGGACACAGTTGCTCACCAGGAGTTCTGATGACTGTCCGTATGCCGTGATGCATGCGGTGATCATCATAATGATCAGTGATAGATATAACTTCATGTCAGTTATTTAAAACCAGTTTATTGCGAATGTTTCCGGTAATCTCAACCAGTCCGGCCAGCTGTTCATCGCTCATTTCGACATTGCTCGTTTCTGTCTGTTCAACAACAAGTCCACCGTCCTTTTCAATGCTGACAGGATCACCCAGGCTGTATGTTATTTTTACATTCCTGAATTTTTCCCTCATATCCTGAAGATAACCGCACAGTGCCCTGAATTCCGTATCCCGTTCACAGTACGGTGCCGCAAGCATTATGAGATCGTTGAGAATAATTTTCTGTTCACCTATCCTGTCACGGAGAACCGGATGGGGATATTCCCTGATGACCTGTGTTGCCAGATACTGGCCTTCGATCCACACTCCGATTATCATAAGTGCAGACAGATGCCCCCTTCCGTTATCCCGGAGATATTTGTCTATCCTTGTATAGGAGTCGATGGACAGGAACAGGAGGGAATCCAGGTTGGACCGGTTGAGGGACAGCCTTCTGATTGCCTCAAAATCAAAAAACTGGCCGACTTTCAGACCTTCCGCAAGTTTCTTGATGTCAGAAAGAATATTGATTGCAGTAGCTGTCTTTTCATACATGTTCAGATAACCCAGGTCGGCCCCCAGGATTCCCAGGGCCAGCGCCTTGTCAAAATCCGTTGGCTGCCTGTTTGCATTTATTGATGAAGCCAGATAACCGGGCGAATAGGGTACGGACAACATCTGAAGAAGATTTGCAATCTCAACCGGTGAGGCGATATTGTTTGAAATATCAGCTATAGCTTCAGCACTTAATTTTTCAGCCTCACCCAGAGGGATTGAATCATCCTCGGGAAAAACAAACCCGGAGCTGTTTTTCTGGGAATTTCTGCATGAGACGGATAATATAAGTGAAACGATCAGAATAAAAAATAAGTTTCCTTTCATCAGACTACATTGAATAATGCAAATATATAAAAAAGTATTTAACTATTTACTTATTAATCGTTTTCGGGTTTTAAATTTTTCAAGAGAACCGATGGCCCGGGCAAGAAGGTTGAAATACAATATAAGGTACAGAAAGAGGCTGTTGATAAGTACTACCCTGATATTGAACCTGTAAGTATCAATATTTTTTCCCAGGAAATATTTGGTCGGTGCGAAAAAATGAGTTCTGAACGACAATACTCCCTTTTTCACCGGATCCAGGTAGACCGGATCCACGTTCTGGATTATTGAATTGTTGTAGATGAGCATTTTATGCCGTTCAAAGTATTTTGTGACTATCTGTTCCAGCTGGTAATTATAGTGCTGATCCTGCAGTTCGTTCAGTTTAGCAGAGTTCAGGTTATAGAATCTGTCGCGTGTTTCGCTTGCGGAGTTGAAGCGCATGCTGAAGATTTCATCCAGGCGGCTGAGGTATGAGTTCAGTGAGTCTGCAATTCCGCTGCTGAATGCTTCGGGGCTGAGTGAAGCAATATGGCCGAATTGCGGCACCTTGTAAACATCACTTATTTTTATCATTTCGTTTTTCAGGAGAATCAGGTCGCTGCTCCATTTTTCCGGCCTGGCCGGGGTTTTGCCTGCGGTGCTGGCCGGGACATTTTCCCGGGGAATATCCGACAATCTTCTTTTCAGTTCCGGAATCCGGTAAACCCTGTTGAAATCGGATTCGCTGATTTTCTTCTGAAGGGAATAATATGTTTCCCCTTCGCGGTTGTATTCGGTGGTACTGTAGCGGTTGTTCCTGAACTGCGTGAGCATGAGGGCCTCATAGGTCCAGCGGGTGGGCATCAGTTCCGCCAGAAAGGGCACTTTCCCGACATTTCCGATTTTCCTGTTGAGCTTGTCGAAGGGAAACATGGCCCCGCTCAGTACCATCATCGGTATGATGAGAAGGGGTATTATAATATAAATGGTTATTACGGAGTTAAATGCCGAAGAAATATTCAGGCCGAGCATATTGGCGCAGAAGGATGTACTGAACAGGGCGATCCAGTAGTACATGAAGAGCCCCCTGATTCCCAGTACGGGATTGGCCACTGCACAGAACAGGAAGGTCTGGATTGCCGAAATGATCAGCATCACGCTGACCTTTGAAAGAAGGTAGCTGCTCCGGTTCAGGTTCAGAAACCTTTCCCTCCTGAGTATGTTCCTGTCACGGAAGATCTCCTCCGCACTAATCGTAAGTCCGAGAAAGAGTGCCACAATTATGCCCATGAAGATGTAGATGGGAATATTTTCATTTTCCGCGAACAGGTAAACATCTGAATCGGGATCGGGAATATATCTTATTATAAAGGAAAGGATGAGTCCGAGAAGGGGGGCCACGGCAAGAGTGAGCAGAAGATACTGGCGGTTTGCCAGTTTGCTTTTCAGGTCGCGTGAAAGGTAAATCCTGAACTGCTGCAGTACGGACGGTCTGTCAAGGTTGCTGGGCGGTTTTTCCGTTTCTTCCGCTTCCGGCGGCAGGGGGAATTTTGCCCGGAACAGTGATGCCCATTCCGACGGTTTTATCTTTCTCTTTTCGGTATATTTCCCGAACTCGTCAACCACCTGTGTTTCGATAATACTGAATATCGTTTCGGGATTTATATTCCCGCAGGAAGGACATTCCCCGACGGATGCATTGATCTGTGCATCGAGAGTCTTGAAATAGATAACTGCATCCACGGGATTGCCGTAGTATGCCATGCTGCCCCGCTGATCCATTATCAGGATATTGTCGAACATCTTGAATATTTCCGATGAGGGCTGATGTATCACGGAAATAACGAGTTTCCCCTTAAGGGCCAGTTCCCTGAGCAGGTCCATCAGGTTTTCGGAATCCCTTGATGACAGTCCGGAAGTGGGTTCGTCAAGAAGCAGAACGGATGGTTCCCTGATCATTTCCAGGGCTATGTTCAGCCTTTTTCTCTGGCCGCCGCTGATAACCTTGTTATGGGGAGATCCCACCTTCAGGTTTCTTTTTTCAAAAAGCCCCAGATTCAGAAGAGTCTGTTCGACCTGAGAAATTATTTCTGCTTTTGTTTTGTTTTTAAAGCACAGGCAGGCAGCATAATAAAGGTTTTCAAAAACTGTAAGGTCCTCAATCAGCAGGTCATCCTGAGGCACATATCCCAGGACACCCTCGGGGAAAGTGTCACTATTGATGTCAAGTCCGTTTACCCTTACTGAGCCCGCTGATGGCTTAACGATTCCTGAAACAAGATTCAGCAGTGTCGTCTTGCCCGATCCGCTTCCTCCCATAATCCCGATGAGCTGACCCTGTTCCGCGGAAAAGCTCACATCGTCAACTGCCGGATGGCCCTCCACAAAAAAGTATGACAGATGTTCAACCCTGAAGGAAATTTTATGAGCAATGGTTTCGGAAAGGAATCTTGAACTGATATCACTGTAGTATATCGGGTATCCCTGGGCAGATCTGAGCGAGCCGCCCTTGGGAAAAATGTAGATATTTCCTGAGAATATCGGGAGGCCGTTCAGCTTCAGCTGTTCTCCGGATATATATTTCATGAAGAGCAGGTCAACGCTTGCCACTCTCAGGCATACCAGCAGCGTACCGGGATATCCTGCCTCCATGTTTTCACAGACCCTGCATTTATGGGCACCGGGATGGAAAAGCAGTATGGACGGATCAGACAGGTTTTCCGTTTCATTGTTTGTAACGAAAATCCCGACTGATCTGAATTCCTCCGGGGGGATATTGAAAACCTCCGCAACGGTATTGATGATATTCATTCTTTGCGGGGTGAAGCGCCGGTCGGCATTCACCAGCTCGAACAGGCGCATCAGGGTGATAACCTTCTGTTCCCCGTTAAGTGTCCGGTTGATCTTTTTGCATATGGCCAGTATCTTGACGGAATCCCTGACTGATGGTTTTACATTTGTGTCCTTGGAGTCCTCACTGTCATTCACAGGGCCGGCATGTTCATCGAAAAGAGCCAGGTACTGACTCACGTTTTCACTGCTGAGCTGCCTGACCAGGAAGTTTTTCACATATTCCCGTTCACTTGCCAGCATACCCCCGTCCTGCTTGACAATCAGGGCAAATAATTCCATCAGGGCCTTCAGAATTTCTTCACTCATCGATGCTCAGTGCTATATATCTTGCAGACGCATCTAAGTTATAAAACTATTTCTTTTTGAGAGAATGTTTTACGAATTTTCTTTGTATCCAGCCCGGTAATATTATGCTTCCGATTATTAAATAAGGATAGTAGCTTATTATTCTCCAGATAATTGTTATTGCAAGGGCCAGGCCCACGGTATGCTCGGGGCCGGCAGGAATGACATCGGTTATATAGCGCCCCAGTATGACTTCGGCAAATCCGCTTCCCCCCGGGGTGGGGCTGATGATCATCATGATCCAGGTGACCAGCTGGCGTGCAAAGATCAGCAGATGGTCCCTTATTTCAAAGAATGCAACCAGTATTGCATTTATCACAAAATACCTGGATGTCCATGAAAGGAATGTTGCCGTAAATGCTTTTATCCAGAAAAAAACGGATTTCCTTTTCAGTTCCCCGGAGCTGGAAATAATGTCATCTCCTGCCTTTTCGGCTGAAGCTTTCCATTTTCTCAGCACGGGCAGCCTGAAGATCCAGACAAGGATCTTCTTGATCTTTTCCGGATCGGCGAAAAGACCGTATCCTACCAGGACCACCCAGGCGAGTATTATTGAGTATCCTGCCACAGCCACAATGACAAGGTTGTTCAGAAGGGCGGGGCCGGTGCCCTGGAGAGAGGTGGTGAAAAGGACATCTTTTCCGACGATAAGAAGGATGAGCGGGAACATTATCACGAAATACAGTTCATCCAGGAAGGAAGTTGCAAGTACAATGGAAGTGCTCCGGCCTACTGAGATGTCTTCCTTGTGGATGAAAACAACAGCCACGGCAGTGCCTCCCACGGTTGACGGAGTAATTGCCGAGGTAAATTCCCAGAGCATGATTACC
Source organism: Bacteroidota bacterium (assembly GCA_029547705.1). Lineage (GTDB taxonomy): Bacteria > Bacteroidota > Bacteroidia > Bacteroidales > VadinHA17 > LD21. Next base: position 124,502 of record JAKPOU010000063.1, read on the forward strand.
CTGAATGCCTGTCTCCAGGTAAGGTCCTTTTCTGACAGTACCCGTATCCTGATCATATAGCCGAGGTCCCTTCCTATCATGAAGCATATTGCTATGAAGAGCCAGAATACTGACTGCCATGTGAGCTGGAGATAACTCAGCATTTCCCGGCTGATCTCCCGCGATATCAGCCAGGCAACCACCGCCAGTCCGATCAGAACGGGAATGATTATTCTGGCGGGATTCAGTTTCCTTACCAGTTCAAAATCTCTTTCCTCACTCACAGTCTGCCTGTTTATTTTTGCCACTCAAAAATATAGGTTCCTCCCGGAATTTCCGCCACGGAAGTCTCATTTCCGATTTCTTTCCCGTTCATCCTGTATTTTTCCGCATGTCCGGGTATCATCACCCTGGCTCTGCTTCCGTAAGGGATCCCTACTTCCATATGAAAGCCGGCATCTGTCATTTTCCAGTTCACCCTGACGGTGCCGTATGGTGTTTCCTGGGATGTATTTGCCCAGCTTATTCCTGAGGGTATCTGGGGATCTATTATAACCGATCTGTAGGCACATTCCGTTTCGTCATTCTGTATTCCCCCCACTGCCTGGTAAAACCACCGGCCGATTCCGTTGTAGCAGTTATGTATCCTGCTCCTGGCACCGTTCCAGTGCTCCCATGTCGTGGTGGCACCGTTGCCGAGCATGTACAGGTATCCCGGATAGTCCCTTTTAAGCAGCATGGACCGGAAGAGGTCTGCCTCCCTGTTTTTTACCGCCCACTCGGTGAAAACCGGTATTCCGACAAGCCCGCATGCAAAATGGCCTCCGTACCTGTTTAGTATCACATCCCTCAGGTTTTCCCTTACTGTTCCGGCAAGGCTGTCAGGAACGATACCGGCAAGCAGGGGATACGTGAGATCAATCTGGGAAGCGCTTCCGTAAACTGATTTTGCGGCATCATAAAATGTGTTGTGAATAAGGTTTTTCAGGGACCGGCGTTTCAGGCGGTATGTTTCCGAGTCATGTGTTTTTCCCAGTACGGCGGCAATTTTTTCCATTGTTTCATAGCATACGGCTATAAAACAGTTATTGACCAGGTTTACTGAAGCGGGATCGGTCTGGTCAACTCCTTCCGGAACGGCCCAGTCACCCAGGTACCAGTTCCTGTAATCCGTATCGGGCCATCGTTCAAGTAGGCCGCGCGGGGAATACTTTTCCACGTATCCGAGCCATTTCTGCATCACCGGGTAATATTCCGAGAGAATTAATTCATCACCGTAGTTCATGTATGTTCTCCATGAGGCGGTGATGATGAATCCGCACCAGTAGGGACCTCCCCCGGCGTTGTAGGGATTGGGTGCGGTATGCGGCATTCCCCCGTCTTCACGTATGCAGTCGGCCCATGCCTGCAGCCAGTTTGAATAGAGTGGTGCAAGAGGGAACATTATCTGGGCTGTCTCGGTGGATGCGTTTCCGTCACCACCGTATCCAAGCCTTTCCACCGAGGGGCAGTCGACCAGGTATCCTCCCAGGCTGAGGCACCTGAGAGTGTGGCTGATCATGTCATGTATCCTGTTGAGGTCAGGGTCGGAACACTCAAACGTTGAAGCCTGTCCGTATCCCGTGTGTATCAGGTGAGCCTTTATACCGGACGGCAAGGGCTCCCGCGGCAGACCGGAAATCCTGATATAGCGGAATCCGTGATAGTTGAACCTGTTCCGGAAGCATTCATCACCGGCACCGGCGGATACAAAAATATCCCTCTGTCCCTGATTGACTATATTCCCTTCATCATCAAGGTGATCACAATATTCCATCAGGATCCTGCTGCCTTTTCGCAACTGCGGGAAACGGATCTCGGCATAGCCGGTGATGCTTTTTCCCATGTCGGCAAGCCAGGAACTGTCATTCAGTTTAACAACCGAGGCGGCATGGATGGATTCAAAGATCCTGTCGGGCTCGCAAAGCTGGGATGTTGCTTCTCCGGCGGGCTTTTCAGCTGAAAACACGGATGTCCAGCTGACCCTGTCGAGGGATTCCGCGCTGAGATCCGGCAGCAGGAGCGATGCATCGGCATATTCCCCTCCGAACTGGTGCGGACGCCATGTTCCAATGGTGGAGTATCCGCTGTTTCGTCCCTTCCAGAGTGTATCAGTAACCAGGATCTGTTCCCACCTGCCCCCGCTGAGTTTCTCGGCCTGGGCCCTCACAAGGGGAACGGAAGCGGATACTCCGGGAAGTCCTTCGCTGTACCAGCCCCGGCCGGTCCAGATCACCAGGTCATTTCTGCCCTGCCTGAGCATATGGCTGATATCGTATGTAAGAACAAGGGATCTTTTGCTGAATTGTGAAACCGAGGGAGTAAGGACATAATCACCTGCCTTTGCTCCGTTGACATACACCTCGTGATATCCGAGGGAATTGACATAGAGAAAGACTTTTTCCCCGGTATCATCAAGGGTGAAGGTTCTTTTCAGCTGGGGACTGACAGTGTATCCCTCTGAATGCGGAAAGCCTATGTACTCTGCCTTCCAGTCTGATTCTCCCAGCAGTCCCGTGCTGAAAAATGCCGCATCGCTCCACTCCGAGCACCTGTCACCGGCATCCCATATCCTCACTTTCCAGTAGCAAAGGGTTCTTGATCCGGCTTCCCTGCCCCGGTACGGAACAAGGTGGCTTTCCGGAGACATTATCTTGCCGGAATTCCAGAGATCGGCATTCTCTTCGTCGAGCAATGCGATACTGCTGGCAGCAAGTATCTGAAAAGCCTTCTGAACAGTGCCATTCTCCCCGGATATTATTTTCCAGCTCAGGCGTGGCTTGTCTGTTCCCAGTCCCAGGGGACCGGTCAGATTCTCACAGCGAAGATCCGAAACGGCCAGGGACTTTTTAGTCCGTGAACAGCTTCCGCTGAGAATGATCATTACAAGTGGCAGCAGGATTAAATAGTTTCGTGACATTCTGTGAATATTAAATACTAATTTTATTCCGTTTGTCATTTTATTTTTGAAAATTGGAATAAATTGCCTTTATAATGGTCTATATAGTGAATAATGGTCGTACAAAAGTATAATTTGAAATGAAAAGAACCATAATCATAACTGCTATTGTTGTTTTTGTTGTGATGATAGGGCTGATGATTTTTAACCGGCTGGTATCCAAACAACATGAAGTAAGTGATTTCACAGTGGTTAAGAAGGGGCTGTTTGAAATAGCAATATCAAACGCGGGTGAGCTTTTTGCCGAGAATTCCTTCGATATAATGGGTCCGGAAATCCAGGAGAGCCAGCCCCAGAGGGGTGGTGGCGGAAGAGGCGGTCAGCACAGCATGCGTATCACCACCTACAAGATACAGGACCTGATACCTGAGGGCACCATTGTTAAAAAAGGCGATTATGTAGCCCAGCTTGACAGGACTGATTATACCAATACTCTCCGGGATCAGCTTGAGCAACTGACCACTCTGCAGGCCAACCTGGACATGAAGATTCTGGATACTGCTGTTACCCTTACCAATCTCAGGGATGAAATAAAAAACCAGGTTTATGTTGTTGAGGAAGCCAGAATAATCCTGGCTGAATCGAAATATGAGCCTCCGGCAACAATCCGTCAGGCTGAAATAAGGCTTAACAAGGCAGAACGTGCGCTGGAGCAGCTGGAAAAAAGCTATGATCTCAGGTATGCACAGTCACTTACCGACATCAGAAAGACAAAACAGGACCTTGTAAACGGACAGGAACTTGTGAATGCTCTCCAGGAGTTTCTTTCAAAGTTTACGATAACCGCTCCCTCTGACGGAATAATAATATACAAGCAGGAATGGAACGGAACAAAGAGAAAGACAGGGTCAATGATAAATCCCTTTGACCGTGTTGTTGCCACCCTTCCGGATCTCTCCTCAATGCTGTCAAAGACATATGTAAGTGAGATTGAGATAAACAAAGTTGCCAAAGGGCAGAGGGTAGTGGTAACCGTCGATGCATTGCCGGGGAAAGCATATACCGGCACTGTGATGAGTGTGGCAAATGTGGGGGAGGTGCTTCCTAATTCCGATGCAAAAATGTTTGAGGTGCTTATCGCAATAGATAACAGCGGTAATTCACTCAGGCCGGCAATGACAACCTGGAACAGGATAATCACCAAAACTATCGATGATGCCGTTTATATACCGACTGAATGTGTTTACACGGGAGCTGACAGTATTCCCTTTGTTTACAAAAGAAACAAAACCAGGCAGATTGTTATTCTCGGCGACATGAATGAAAAGAATGTGGTTGTGAAACAAGGCCTTGAGCCGGGTACTCCGATATATATAATTCCTCCTTCAAATTCTTCAAATTTCAGGCTCACAGGTGAAAATTTACTGGCTGAAATACGGCAGGAGAAATAAATTTTTCTTTTTTTAACTTCTTTTTTTACAATTCCTGTATCAGGCAGGGGTTTTTATGTGCCAACCTATCGCTTCAATTGATTATGTTTGTAATTCTTTTACCATTATCTTATGGCGGATGCACTAAAAGCCCCGGAAACACCAGGAAACAATAAAGGAAACAACAAGGTACCCCGGGAATATCTGTTTTTTCTGTTTGGAGTTCTCTTTGTGGTCTCATTAATTACCGCTGCAGACCATTTCAATATCCTTAAAATAGGAAGCAGGGTTCTGATGATATTCCGGTGGATAGCCATATTTGCCATAATAGGCTTTGCATGGTTCCGTAAATCGCTGACCACCTGGATACTGATCAGCATGATCGTGGGAGCGGAGTTTGGTTATGATCTGCCTCAGGTGGCAGCAAAAATGAATCTGGTAAGCAAAATATTCCTTCGTCTTATCAAGACTATCATTGCCCCCCTGCTTTTTGCAACACTGGTGGTTGGCATAGCAGGGCATTCAAATCTTAAACAGATTGGCAGGATGGGATGGAAATCCCTGGTCTATTTTGAAATTGTGTCAACCATCGCACTTATCATAGGACTGCTGGCAATCAATATCAGCAGGGCAGGAATCGGAGTCAATGTACCCGACACGATTGATCAGTCTGACATCCCGCATACAGAACCTATCACGGGGAGTGATCTCATTCTTCATGTTTTTCCGGAAAACATAGCCAAGTCAATTTATGAGGGGCAGGTTCTGCAGATAGTTATTTTCAGTATCATTTTCGGCATTGCGGTTGCGATGATCCGGGAAAAATACCGGAGTCCCATGCTGAGATTCACTGAATCGCTGGCAGAAACGATGTTCAAGTTCACTCAGCTGGTAATGTATTTCGCGCCTTTTGCCGTTTTTGCTGCAATAGCATACAGCATAGGGAATATGGGGCTGGAGATACTTGTCAATCTGTTCAAGCTGCTGGCCACCCTCTATGCCTCCCTGATAATTTTCCTGCTTGTTGTGCTCTGGCCCGTAGCCATCATGTTCAAAATACCTGTGCGTAAATTCCTCAGCAAGATAGCCGAACCCGTGACAATAGCATTTGCGACCACAAGTTCCGAATCGGCTCTTCCCATAGCAATGGAGCGGATGGAGGAATTCGGGGTGCCAAGAAAGATTGTGGCCTTTGTGATGCCCACCGGCTATAGTTTCAATCTGGACGGAACAACACTGTACCTGTCCCTTGCAACCATATTTGTTGCCCAGATCAGTGGCATACACCTTTCATGGGAGAAACAGCTGCTGATTGTCTTCACCCTGATGCTAACCAGCAAGGGAGTGGCAGGAGTACCGAGAGCCTCCATGGTCATACTGCTGGGTACCGCTGCCAGCTTTGGTCTGCCGGCATGGCCCATATATATTATCCTGGGCATAGATGAGCTGATGGATATGGCCCGGACATCAGTAAATGTTCTTGGCAACTGCCTGGCTACCGCTGTGATTGCAAGATGGGAAGGGGAATTCAATCCGCCGCCTGATCCCGTCCGGCCCATCCCGGCGTGAAGACCGGTTGTTTCCGGTGATTCTTGTTTATTTTGCGGATTTGAATTATTTTTGAATTGATTTATCTTCTGTCTGAATGAATACCGTGAATAAAGCTGACATTTCGCTGACTGCGGCACTGTTTGCCGTTTTGCTGTTTTCTTCCTGCATCAATACCAGAAGTTCATATACCAGTCCTGATGAAGACCGGCTGATGATTACAAGGCGTTATGCCGGCGATTATATTGAATACAGGAATACGGATCCGGATGATTTTACCGGCTATGACCTTATCTGGATAAGGACCTCGCAGGACAGCACTTACGGGAAAATCACCGCATTCGGAAAGACCTGCGATTTTGTTCCGGGTGACAGGCTTTTTTTCAGGCGCGAGTATTTCAGTCCGGGAGGTATTTCAGGATACTGGATCTATATAATCGAGAACGATTCCACGGTTTCATACAAACTCACGGACTACCAGCATGACCGGGGAGTGCCGGTCAGATCATGGTTCTAGATTCCCCCGGTCCCCGATCCGGTTTCTCCTCACTTTTTCTCCTTTACCCTTTCCTCCTCTGTCTTTTTATCGAGGTATTTCCTTCCTTTCAGTATCCATTCCGCAGGTTCCGTTCCCAGAAGATAGTGATCAAAAAATTCAGCAACCTTTTTCGTATAGTCAAGCTGGTTTTCCTTTTTTGCCAGCGAATGGTTTTCCCCCTCGTAAACGAGCATGATATAAGGTTTTTCCATTCTTCGCATGGTTGTGAACATTTCAATGCCCTGGTGCCAGTCGACGGCTCCGTCGCTGGTGCCGAAGGTTACAAGGAGCGGGGTGTTTATGTTTTGCGCTCCGTACATGGGGGAATTGGCCATATAATTTTCCATCTGTTCCCACCAGGGTTCCCTCAGCCTGCCCTGTGATATCTCAAAAATATTCTGGTTCGGGGTTCCCGTGTTCCAGTATATTTCATTGTACATGCTTATCATGTTAATAAGCGGGGCACCTGCCACCGCAGCCGAGAAAAGCCCGGTGCGGGTAATGATGAAACTGGTCTGGTAGGCTCCCCAGCTGTGTCCCATGATTCCTACCCTGCCGGCATCAATCATTCCGGTTTTCAGTACTTCCTCCACTGCTGGTATGACACAGTCTGCAGCAGATTCCCCGGGATGGTTTGTACGGTAGACAATGTCGGGCTGATAGACAAAGTAACCCCTGCCGGTAAAGTTTGAGGTATTGTATGCACTTCTGGGAGAGGGTACAACATAATTATTGAGAACATTTGAACGGATCTCATAGATATATACTATCATCGGATATTTCTTTCCCTCCTCATAAGCGGCGGGATAAAACAGTGCTCCCTGCAAGGGCCTGCCGTCCCTGCTGGTGAAATTCACTATTTCACTTTTCCCCCATGCAAATTCTGCCTGCTGCGGATTGGTGTCGGATATTCTGAGGGGATTGCGGAAGGAAGCAGAAACCCTGTAGATATTCGGAGATTCCGTGTATGACTCGGATCTGTAGACAAAATAATCAGATTTCTCAGCCCTGGCCAGGGCGCTTACTGATCTGGGCTCAAAAATCAGTTTTTCAAATTTGTTTTTCACAGTCAGCCTGTAGAATCCCGATTCCTTGGTCTTATCGCCGAAAGCTGAAAAGTACAGATCTGTCTTATCGCTGAAATAGGGATATTCGGTGTCAAGCCTGACCAGTCTGAAAATGATATTGTTCTCCCTCCCGTTTGTCAGACGTACAGGCAGGGATCCGTCCATGCCGATTTTCCACACGTCAAACTCGTCATATACAAAAATTGCCTTGTCATCCTTCAGCCATCCCCCGGTACCGAAGGGGGGCTTCTCATCGCGCGGACTGTCGTCGCGGGTATTCCAGAACACTGTCTCAAGTACGCCCGTCAGGTTAACATGTATATCCTTCCTTATGTCATACACCCACCAGTTCTTTTCCATGAAATAATATACATATTTCCCGGCCGGAGAGGATGCAGCCACTGATGAAAAAGCCTGCAGCAGAAGTTTCCTTTTTCCCGTCAGGGGATCGGCCAGGTAATAATCGGAAACAGCTTCCCTGAAAGCGGGCCTGTACGGTGTGTCGTCCATAACAAGCACGTTTGTCCCGTCGCCTGTGAGCATGGTCCGCCTGAGACTGTCGCCGCTCAGCCTGACAAGGGAATTCTTGTCGGGATTCCATGCAAACAGATATGTGAAATTGCGGTCCGTATCATAGGTTTTCTGCTGCCTCGGCTGAATGGGATCGTCTTTCCAGTGCCAGATATCAACACCGGGGATTTTTGGTTTTTCGGAGGATTTTTTACTGTTCTTTTCCTTTACTGTCCAGTTATGCGCACCGAAATAGATTATGCGGCAGTTATCGGAAATCTGAGGTTTGAATGATTCCTTTACATATAATTTTCCGGGAAACCTGATAGTATCAGAGGAAGGATCAAAGCTTCTTATTTCGGGTTTTCCGTAAATATTCCTGACTGCAAATACAATATGATTCTCTTCAAGCCGTGTGCTGTCGGTAAAGGATTTATAGAACATCAGTGCGTTTCCTTCCTTTTCCCACACCAGATTCCTGTAAACGGATGTATCGTTGTCCAGGAAAGAGATGTTATAGTTGTTCAGATCCATCAGTTCAACACCGTTGCCGCTTTTGTCTGCAGCACTAATTATGTATGCCAGCCTGTTTCCCGCTTTATTGACAGCATACTCCGCAACGTTTCCGATATTCTTTGTAGTTCCGTTTTTCAGGTTATGGATGAAGATATCCTTTGTTTTGTTGTCGTTCGCGTATCCTGCCAGTATAATATGGCCGGCATCCTTTGTAAAGGCAAAGGATTCAGTGTTTTCAAATATTCTTTCCTTACCGCTTTCGAGACTGAGCAGCCTGGTTTTATATTTCACCGTTTTTTTCTCCTCTGTCATTTTCTCCAGTTGTTTTTCGCTGTAGCCGATTCTGCTGGCGGCCCATTTTGAATCGGAGGAGAAAACACCGGCGGAGGAGAGCGGGTATTTATACAATACTGATGTGGAAGGATTACTGATATACAATGTGTCGTCGCCCTCGTTAAGGGTAATCCTCCAGCTTATCCACTGCCCGTCACCGGAAATGGATACAGGCCCCAGAGTCTGCCATCCTGCGTAATCCTTTTCACTTATTGTTTTGAGAGTATCTGCTGATCCTGCCAGCGGAAGGAGAAAAAGCAGTATGATCAGAAAATGTTTATTTCTTATCATATGCTGCGGTGGTTTTCATCTCACCGTCCCTGCCCGGCCTTACACTTTCAATCTTAAGAACTTTTCCGCCTTCAGCCAGCTTCCAGGTCTCGGTGGTTTTCATTTCCCTGCTCTGTCCGTCCCGGTTAAAGGTCATCGTGGATGTGATGGTAAGAGTGCTTTTGTCTGCCGACCATGCCACGGTTGATTTCCTGGTGGAGTTGAACATGGGATTTTCACTCACAGAGCCATCGAGTTTATATTTCGAGGTGCTTTTCATTTCTCCTCCGTCACGGCCGGGCATGGTGCTTTCAACAGTCAATACGCCGGCAGCCTGCTGAACCGAGAGACTTGTTGCGGCAAACCTGAACTGGCTTCCGCCGAAATCACTTTTCGAGTCATTTAAGGCCCAGTTGCCTGAAAAATTCGCCTGGCCAAAGAGGAAGGCCGTACTTAAAAAAAAGGCAGATAAGCAGATAAGCTTTCTGACGCTGAAAATTCCATTGTTTTTCATGAGTTTAACAAGTTATCAGGTTAATAATAAATTTAACAACCGGAATTTACACTTTATTTTGGAATAAGGATCAGTCCGGCCGGCAGATTTTTGGACCGGATCTGTGGTACCTAATAACCTGCTTCCCTTTCTTTTCCTGCCCTGATCCATTCAGGAACAACATTGTCCAGGAATATTTTCTTTTCATCCCTCAGCTTTTTCATGTCGAGTCCGATGAGTGCCTGGGCTTTCTCTTTCGTGGAAATGTCGGGATAGGGTATCTCCCTGTTTTCCCCCAGTGCTGCCAGCACTCTCGCCAGCTTCACCCTTGCATCCTGGGCATATGCTATTCCGCCGGCAATTATCCTGCCGGTTTCAACCGGTGAATGAAAGGAGTTGCCGTGTCCGGCCGCGGAAAAATCCCACCGCCACTGGGCCTTTCTGATATCCGAAAGAATATCTTTCATCTGATCTTCGCCTGCTCCCTTGTCCCATGCTGTTTTAGCCTCAACATGGCATCTGACCAGCAACGTTTCCAGGATGATTCTGTTTTCCATGATCTTGTCCTGCCTTGAATATACATCCTGAACAAGTTTGTCGGTTTCTTCACGGTGGCAGACCTGACATGACGCAGCAATGTTGTTCAGCGGGCTCTGGAGGTGATGATCCGTAAATTTCTGTCCTCCTTCACTGATGAAGGGCATGTGGCAGTCGGCACATGACACGCCCCTTGAAGCATGGGTTCCTGTCAGGTAAACCTCATAGTCGGGATGCTGTGCCTTAAGCATGGGAGCGCGGCTCAGGGCGTGGGTCCAGTCGGCAAATTCAATATCGTCGTAATACTTTTCTATTTCTTCCAGGGAGGTTCCGTTCTTCCAGGGGAATACAAGGTAATCCACGCCTTCTGTCCTTTTCTTGTTGAAATAGTATTCAACATGGCATTGTGCACAGACCAGGCTTCTCATTTCCTGATGACTTGCCTTCGAGATATCGCGTCCCTGTGATTCGAATGCTTCGATAAGGGCTGGCCGGGATATTCTGAGATTCATTGATTTTGCCTCATGGCAGTCAGCACATCCTATCGGATTGATAATCTCACTGCCTTTGGTTTCCCATGTTCCCCTGTAAAACTCTGCTGCTCCGGTTTCATTCATGAGTCTCGGAACATCCGGACTCTTGCAGGCCCAGCAGGTATTGGGCTGCGGACTCGTAACACCTGCTCCGGGAGCTCCTGTCCTGAGGGTATTCCATATATCTTCAATAGCGTAATAATGACCCCTGCCCTGACCATAATCCCTTGAAAACAGGTATCCTGCCCAGAGCACCACCATCCGCGGTGATTCCTGAAGCATGTCAACCATTGCACTGCCGTTGTACTTGCTTCTGAAAGTGGTATCGGCCGTTTTGAGGTATGAGTCATATTCCCGCGGGAACAGTTCGCCCCACAGTGAATTCCTGGGTTCAAAATCAGAGAAGGTCACCTCCGGGGTATAGGCAAACACCGCTTCAGCCCTGCGCTGCACAATGGACGATGCAAGCATGCCAAGCAGGAAAACAATTAATACCGTGGCAGTGAAAATAATCCATCCTAACCATGGTTTTTCCTTGAGTAACTGTTGTATTGACTTCATACCTGTGAATTATTTAATCTTTGTTTTTCATCATATTCCTGAGCCATCCGGGTACGATGGGCCCCGGAAGGGGAACCCTTGCCCAAGGTACGCTTGAGAGGCTGTTCACCCTTCCGTGGGGGGTCTCCCTGTGGCAGTCCGTGCAGTCCCTTTCCATCCTGAAGGTGTGAGTTTCAGTGGTTCTTGCAAGCAGTTTGCTGTCGGTGAGAAGCTCTTCATGGCACCTGATACAGTTCCTGTGTACCACTTTCCGGCCCTCGTCCTTTATAAAAATGACCTGGGGCTCCCTGCGGAGCGTGAAAACTGTTGCATGCCGCAAGCCGTCCTTGGCCTTGAAAAAATATTTGCGGAAAATATTATCCTGGGGTACATGGCATTCATTGCAATTGGTTTTTTCGCGGTGAGAGCTGTGAGACCAGGTTGCATACTGGGGTGCCATAATATGGCAGTTGACACAGGTTTCCGGCTTGTCGCCCAGATAGGAAGGGGCATTTGAAATCTTAAAAACGAAAAGCGCCAGTCCGGTGAATATGGCAAGTGTAACAATTACAGGGAATTTCCAGTTGTCCGGAGGTACAAGCTTTTTCAGGAATGCCATTATTTTTTTAGCCGCAATATATTAAAAATTATTATGGATTTCTTTTCCTGAATTTTTTCAGCATCCAGATATCACATCCGTAATGCCCCGAATTTCCAAGGGGTGCAGAAATAAATTCAAATCCTGCTTTTTTATACAGACTTATGGCCCTGGATAATTCAGGAAGGGATTCGAGATATATCTGGTCATAGCCCAGCCGTCTGGCTGATCTCAGGCTTTTCCTCATCAATTCATAGCCTGTTCCCTGACCTCTTTTTGAAGGGACGAGATATAGTTTCACCAATTCGGCACATCCGGGAGGCAGACCGGCAGTGGGGAAAATACCGCAGCCTCCGACTATATTTCCATCCTCTTCTGCCACCCAGTAAACTGATCCGGGTTCTTTGAACAGGGAATAGAGATCATCCGTGGTGGGATCGGTATAAACCGTTCCGGGGCGCGAGATTCCGAATTCCCTGAATACCGATCGTATCAGCCGGGCAAGCGGCAGATTATCCTTTTTCCTGATATGCCTGTAAACTATGCTCAATGCAAAAATTATCCTGTTCAGCCGCAAAGTTAAAAAAGCAGACTGAATTTCATGAATTATAAACATAAGTAGCACGGATGATTGTAATTATGTATCTTTTTATTAGATTTGAATTCTGGATTAATTATTTTGAATACCCTCCTGAATGTGAAAGTTGCAAGTAGTTTTTTTTCTGTTTTCAAAGCATGTCTTGCCACTCTGATTCTTTTTTACTCTGCGGCCGAGTCAGCAGGCCGGGATTACCTTGTTACCGGAACGGTTACTGATCAGACCGGAAGGGCGGTTCCGGATGCCAGAGTCTCCATGCTGGCAGGCAGTGCTGAATATGCTGCGGTGAGTGGCAGCGACGGCAGCTATTCCCTGAGGATTTCGGGAATCTATGAGCCTGTACCCGACCTTCTGAAGCAGGGGATTCCCTATCCAAACCCTTTCCTGAATTCCATAAACATACCTTTTATCATTAACAGTACCGGTGACATACGGCTGATGATCCATAACATATCAGGGCAGAAAATCAGGGAATTCTTCTTTCCCGCGGTGAAGGCGGGCAGTTATCAGATAATATGGGATGGAAGGACTGATAACGGAGCACCTGCACGGCAGGGCCTGTATATTTACACCATTGTATTTTCCGGCAGATCATGGTCAGGCCGCCTTGTGAAATATTCCTCAGGTTCATCCCTGTCGGCGGTATCAACCCTTGAACAGGTGCAGATACCCGCAGCTGGCCCTTCCGCGGGCGGTTCATACAGGGTGCCGGTGATCACCATGGTCAGCTGCAGGGATTATTACCCGGTGAGGCTTACAGATATTACGATAGGCCGTGATACAACGATAAATTTTGAAATATGTGCTTCGGTTGCGATACCTTTCAATACCACTGCTGATTTTGTCGCCATGCATACCGGGTCTGCTTACCGGCCACTGAACCTGAAGGGTATAAATCTGGGATCCTCGCCCCCCGGGACTTTCCCGGGCGAGATAGCCTATGCCATAACGGAAAAGGTGTATGAGGACTGGATAGATTTGATAGCCCAGGCAGGATTCAACAGTATAAGGGTTTACACACTGCATCCACCGGAATTCTATGAGAAGCTGGCTAATTACAATCAGAGGAATCCGGGCAAACCGCTCCTGCTTTTTCAGGGTATCTGGCTGGGAGAGATAGAGGATGGCTCCGTTACGTCGGAATATGACCTTGTTCAGAGAACAAATGCATTCCGCAGCGAGATTCATGAGGTGATTGACTGTATACACGGAAAAAGGGAGATCGCCTTCAGGCTGGGACGGGCATACGGCAGCTACCGCACCGACCTGTCGCGTTGGACAGCGGGTTATATCATCGGGAGGGAGATAATGCCCCAGGAGGTTGATACCACGAACAGGCTTCATCCATCAATGACATCTTTTACCGGCAGCCAGCTGAGTATTTCGGGAGCCACCGCAAGCGAAGTTTTTGTAACGCAGATGCTTGACGAAACGGTAACATATGAATATCAGAAATATTCAGTCAACAGGCCCGTGAGCATTTCAAGCTGGCCAACCCTGGATCCCCTGCATCATCCCACCGAAATACATACTGATGAGGACAAGGCAACCTATGACATTACAAAGATCAGCCGGCAGAATCTCCGGGCCGGGATATTTGCCTGCTACCATGCCTATCCCTACTATCCTAATTTTATAAGTGAGGAACCGGCTTACCGTTCCTTTTCCGACAGCCAGGGGCCGAACAGCTATCTCGGCTACCTGACCGACCTTAAAAACCATTACAGCGGCATTCCGCTTGTTATCGGGGAGTTCGGAGTCCCGTCAAGCTGGGGAAGCGCCCATCAGGCTTTCAGCAACATGCATCACGGCGGATATTCCGAACGTCAGCAGGGAGAAAAGAACATAAGGCTGATGCACAATATATTTGATTCGGGATGTGCCGGCGGATTCATGTTTTCGTGGATGGACGAATGGTTCAAGCCCACATGGATCGTTTCCTACCTGGAGGCCTACGGTATGATGCAGGGCGGTCTCTTCATCCCGACGAGGCAGCTGTGGCATAATGTTGCATCCCCGGAACAGAATTTCGGACTTGTGACTTTTGACCAGAAGGAAATTCCTCCCTTCACTGCATACAGCAGGGACAACAATTCCGGTGACGTGTCAGCAATAGAGGCCACTCACGGCAATGATTACTTCTATCTTAACATTGAGCTTAAAAAGGCCTTGTCATCCGGCGACACCATTATGGCAGCCTTTGATACATATTCCGCAGCAACAGGGGAATCCCGCCTGCCCAACGGAAAGATACTGGGGAACCGCTCCGAGTTTCTGCTCGTGATGGTTGCCGGGGAGGATTCCGCATCCTATTACGTGACAGAAGCCTATAATATGAAGGGTTTCTCACCCAGGTTCAATTTCACGGATCCCTCCGTTCAGAAGTTCAGGAGTACGGTTACTGACGGGGCTCCCTGGAAACTGATGGAATGGATCAATGACGGCTTTTCCATGACGGAGCAGCGGATTGGAAGAATTGCCATTGAGAATTCAGGGAAGCTGTCGCCGGGCGGACTGACTGTTGGGGCATGGAACGGCAGAACGGTCAGGATACGTCTTCCCTGGACCATGCTTCACTTCTATGACCCCACACAGAGGAAAGTGGTGGACGGTGCAGAGTCATGGGACGGCGGCCGCTCCTTCGAGATTTACACAGCGGAGTCTGACGGCATTGCCGTTTCGGTTTACTTTAACGGTTCAGTCACTTCCGCCACCAACCGCTATCTCTGGGATAAATGGCGTGTGGTGCCGGCTGTCGTTCCCCGGCTGAAGGAATCCTTTCAGATAGTGGAAGCGGGACTTGCAGCCTTTGCCATGTTTGCTGAATGACGGACTGAAGGCTGGCGGATAATTTTCTTCTTTTTTTCAAATCCGCTTCTTTCAGCCTTGCCCCATCCTTTCTTGCCCCTCAGGGCTTCAAAATTGCCCCTTACTGCAAACCAGGTATGGACAGGATAGAAGAATGGCTCAATAAATGCAGTGGCAACGAGTCTGAAAACATCTCTTTTCCTCCTGTACTTGTGGAATGTGATCTCTTCGAACAGTATTGCCCAGGTTGTGAGCATGACGGCAAATGAATAGACGAAAATGAAGAGCAGAAGATAGAATGGCCAGTTGATTCCGCTTGTAAGGATAAGGATGATGGTATAGATGAATCCGGCAAAGGCGACAAGGGGAGCCAGCCATTCAAAGAACATCCAGTAGGGATAGCCGAGCATTCCGAGCTTTGCGAAATTCGGATTGAAAAACAGCTTGCGGTGTGTCTTCAGTGATTCCACCAGGCCCCTTGTCCAGCGGGTTCTCTGTTTTCGCAGGGATTTCAGGTCGGAAGGAACTTCAGTCCAGCAGAGAGGATCAGGTATGTATGTAACCTCGTATTTTCTGTCGTTTTCCGACATATAGCGCCTCATCCTCAATACAAGCTCCATATCTTCCCCCACGGTTTTGGTACTGTATCCCCCTGCATTGATAACGGTTTCACGGTCAAAGATTCCCATTGCCCCCGATATCAGCATGAGTCCGTCCAGCTGGCTCCAGGCCATTCTGCCCAGGAGAAATGCACGGGTGTAATCGAGAACCTGCAGACGTGGCAGTATCTGCCTGGGAACATTGATCTGACGTATATGGCCCAGTTCGGTGTCGCATGAATTGACAATCCTGATCACCCCTCCCGTGCCTATGACCTTTTTTTCCTTTTCTTCAAGGAAGGGTTTTACGAGTTTGAGTATCGAATCAGCTTCAATTATTGAATCGGCATCTATGGAGACAAAAAGGGAACTTTTGCATATGTTTATCCCTGCGTTCAGGGAATCTGCCTTCCCTCCGTTATTCTTGTCAATCACAGTAAGCCTGTTGAAGGAGGGATTCGCGGATCTGTAAACACCCTTTATCTTTTCGCAGGGAAGGCGGTAATCGAAATAGTAATTCACCTTCTCGAGCTCAAAGGCTTCCTCTACCTTTTCAAAGGTATCATCAGTTGATCCGTCATTTACGAGTATCACCTCAAAATTGTTGTAATAGAGGGAGAGGAGAGTTCTGACGTTATCAATTATCGTTTTGCTTTCATTGAAAGCAGGAGCGATAATTGACACTTTTGGACTCAAGGGTGACAGAACAAGTGAATTGTAGTTCACATAGCTGTTTTTCCTGAGATATTTCCTCAGTGCGATTGCGGAGAATATGCCCAGTGTGAGATACGACCCGAAGATTATCAGGGTAAGTATGAATATTACGTGTCCGAAAATAAAACCCATAGCCAGCTAGTATATTCTTCTGTCAAGCACATGCCTGACGATTATATTATAATTCTTGTATTCCGACTTCATTATCTTGACCAGTGCCCTGACGCCTTCCTCGCCATTGTTTTCAATAGCCTTTGTGGCTTCAATCTGCAGCTGAACATCATCTTCCTTGTCAAGAACCAGTTTCAGGAATCCGAGCAGTGACAGGTCAGGCATTTTTCCCATTGATCTGATTATTTCAAGGCATATATCATAGTCCTGGAACTTGTACATATGTTTCATGGTTTCCAGTGTTGAACGCATGTTCATGTCGCCCGCCACCTGTATGGCAAGCTTTTTTACCTCAGGATCGGGATGCATCAGAATGCCGTGAACCGCTTCCTCTGCTTCAGATTGTTTGAATTCCCTTATCATCCTGAGGGCAAACATTGCAACCGTCGGATTCGGGGAATTGAGCCACTGGCTGAATTCCGGGAGAGGCAGGTTGTGCTGCACTATAAGCTCATGAAGCGAGATCTGCTCCCAGAGCGAAAACGGCCTTTCGAGATGATTGAGAAAATCAAAGGGCTTGTCATCACCCAGCCGTACCAGGGCAATCTGGGCTTCCATCCTGAGTATTTCATTTGTGGAATTGAGAGCCTTGTATATTGCCTCGTTTGCACTTTTGATATTCATGAATGCCAGTTCCCGGAATCCCTTGATCTTCTTATGCCATCTGCGGTCGTGTGCCCTCCTTTCAGAATCCCTGTCCAGTCCCAGGTGCTTATACAGCCCGAGAAGCTTTCTGGCTTCTTCTCCCTTCAGGTTGATGCTGACGTCAATCATCTGGTCAATCAGTACCTGCCTGCGATAGGTGTCGGAGGCAATCGGGCGGAAATCTTCCGGAGTGGCGGTGCCGAAAAGGTAGTTGATGATGAGTTCCTGGTATTTTTCCATGAGATACTGGTGAAGCTTCTGCTTCTTTTCCATCCTTCTCCTGTTGAAGAGAATGAAGATCAGAAGGAGTATCATGCAACAGATACTGAACAGTATTGTAATTATCAGCGCATTTATCAGTGCCAGGGATTTCCCGAAATAAGTTATTCTTTTCAGCCAGGGACTGTTATTCCCAATCAGAAGATTGCCGGGAGGATTTTTCATGAAGGCCCCATCGTTTTCTTCTGCTGCGGTGTATGGCATTACTTCCGAAGTATCAGATACAGCCTCAGCAGTATCTGAACGATCAAAATATTCAGCCCTGGCAATCAGGAATCTTCCCCCTTCAGCTTTGCTGCCGCTGCCTTCGGTCCCTGACCAGACATTTACGGTTTCAGTCCCGGACTGTATGGTTTCTGCTTCTGCGGTTAAGGCTTCTTCCGGTATGGGGTTCCCGGAGATCCGGATCTTATACCAGCCATCCTCCCTGAACATGATGGCATTGGCGTCAATATGCCTTTTTACCTCACTCAAAAAGGCCTCAGCATTGAATTTCACCCTGAAGGCGCCGAGCTGAACAGGAAACTGATCTTTAACCGAAGTAATGAATCCCCTTACAATTGTTTCGTTAATGACATAGTCAATGAACTGACCGCTGTCCGGATGATTTCCGCTTCCGGTAAATTCTTCCCCGGATGCCATGGGATTGTCAGTGATCCCTTCGGACCGGCCTGCAACAGTTCCTTTTGCTGAAATAAATATTAATATGAAAAAAAGAATATATCTCATTATTTCATTTTTATCGCGTAAAAAAGATTTACATGGCCTTCCAGCCTGTTCCGCCAGTTGCCCCCGCGGAATTCTTCACGTGAATAGCCTGTTCCCACGCGGATTGACAGTTTTTTTGTCAGGAAGCCATAATAGGCCAGCCGGATGCTGTTTGCACTTAACCGTTCAATGTTTGTCTGTATGTAAACAGGCTCATCGGGTGCAGCACCGGTTCCGAGTGTCAGCTGGAGGTAGTCGGTATCGTTGAAATATTTCCTTGCATTGAGATATACCGCCGGTCTTGCCGCTTCATTCCTGAAAGCCAGCAGACCCTTAAGTGAGAACCAGTATCCGGGAATATATTTTTCGGCGGATAATCCTGCAATGAATATATTCCTGTCGAAGCGGTAGTAGTTCATACCTGCTGACATTGCCCAGCCTTTCGGGAGTATCTGCCACACTTCGGCCGCTGCCCTGTGGCCGGGAAAATATTTTCCCGGACTGAAGGCATATGAGAGGTAAGCATAATTTTTATCTGACAGTTTTGGCCAGGCTTCGGCTTCAAACTGCAGCTCGGCCACCAGTGTGTCGTTCATGGTTATTGTACCCAGGTTGAGTCCTGCTGCTGCAGGTCCCCAGTCAAAACGGTGACCGGCCCCCGCCCTGAATACCTGCCAGAATCGCCTGTAGGGCTCGGTAAAGCTGTCAAAGCTGTAGCCGGCCCTGATATCGGTAGCCACCGGGGAGTTTTCCCTCGACCAGAGTGAAATATCCCTCCGGGCAGCAAGAGCGTCTGCATTATCAGGATCCGTTGCCAGAAGGGTATCGATTACGGCAGCTGCCTCGTCATATTTTTTCTGCCATGCAAGTATTCTTCCGAGAAGTATCCGGGCATCGCCGTATGAAGGACTGACATTGACAAGTTTCCTGGCAGCGGCCGCGGCAGAGGCATAATCGCCTCCGAAGGCAAGGGATCTGATTCTCATGTATTCGGATTCAGGATCACCCGCCTCCTGGGCGTATGCCGGTCTGCAGACCAGTGCTCCGGCTGATAACAATATGGCGGTAAACAGAATGAAGGATCTGTTCATAAATCAATTCTTTAATATGGTCCGTATTGTGCTGATCAGATCAGAAGGACTGAATGGTTTTAGTATATATCCGTCAATTCCCAGTTCAGATGCCCGTCGCCGGACCTGGGGATCACTGAATGCCGTTACTATCAGAACAGGAGTCTGAAGCTTCAGGTCCGAACGCAGGTATTGCACCAGTTCCAGTCCGCTGTGATAGGGCAGGTGAATATCCACAATCACCATATCATACTGGTTGTTCTTCAGCAATGAAATGGCATCAGCACCATTTTCTGCGGTTTCAGACTTAAACCCTTCTTTTTCAAGAACAACAGAAATAGTTTTAAGCGCCAGCCTGTTGTCTTCGCAAATAAGTATCCTCATGCTGTTGTTCATAAGGCATCTCTGAATTTTAGCCATTCCTATGCCTTATACGTTGTAAAAATGAAAATTATACACAGTTATACCAAAATTCCCTGAAAAATTTTGCTAACAATTTCAGGAAATGGATTAACAACCGTATTTTTTAGACGAATTACAATGAAAACCAGTAGTTGATCTTGATCAGGAAAATATTTTCAGGATAAACGTTTTTCAGTATCCTGTATGATTCCGGAAGGGATGTACCCGATAAGTTGTCCCGTCCTGTTTTATCAGCTGACCATACAAGATAGATCCATGATCCGGGCCGGTATTCCCATTTGGCAACCAGGTTTGAGCGGAACTGGTAAAAGTTGAAATCGGGATCGGCAAGGCTGTATTCTTTTCTTTCACCACTGTCGTAATCAGAAAGAATATAATTTCCGCCGCTCAGAACGGGATCATCATATAATCCGAACCTGTCGGCATATTTTCCGGCCCCGGCATTCCTTACGCGTTTCAGAGCGGAATAGGCGCCTCTTGAGACGAAGGGACTGCCGTAATACTGAACCGAGAATTCAGGTGTAAGATTCAGATCGGCCCTGAAGGTGAGCGCCACTGTCTTCTGGTCGATGGTTCCGAGTATGTATCTCCTGTCACCTGCCCGTTCATCAATGGTTTTTGTGGCAATATACTGGAGTTCATCATGATTCTTGTCATAATCGACTGTCATTCCGATTTTTAAAAAGTCCAGCGGACGTAAGGTTATTCCGGGTCCGATCACAAAACCCCGGGAGGATTTGTTTCCCGACATTTCATAGTTATACCTGAGTTCAAACATGTATCTTTTTGAGGGATCGGTTCCGGCTTTTCCGGAAACCATAAGCCGCCCCGGCATTATCATGTCGGGTCCTCCCCTGAGCTTCCAGGGGTCTGCGGCTTTTGAATGAAAAAGGAGATTGGTGCTGATCCTGTAGTTGTTGGTAAATTCGGCTAATGCCTTAAGGTTGGCCCCTGACCCCAGGTAAGTGCCTCCGAAATTCCACGAATTAAATTGTTCAAGGTTCAGGCTCCAGGTATGGAATATTGAAACCGGTTTGTTTACAATGTATTCAAGATCAGTCTGGTGACGGATCTCATCCGATTTGTTCATATAGCCGATATCATTCAGTTCAAGTCCGGGTGACAGCCAGCTTATTCCGGTACTGTATTTCCAGAAACCTTTTGATCCCTTTCCTGCCCTGATCTTTCCGCCAAAGCCGCTCAGGGATGTTCTTGCAGTGTCATAAATGACGTAATCAGCACCAGGCCGCTGGTAATAGCGTGCCGGTGAGCGCTGCAGTTCCCTTACAGCACTTGTGTTACCGCTGATGTGACTCCCGAGCAGCTTTGTCTCGAGGAAATATTTCTTGTCTTTCCAGTGGTGGCGGAGATCAAAACCCCCGGTGAAGGCATTCCTGGCAGGGAAGCCCGGAGCATCTCCCCTTACATCCCGGTTGGTGGAAGTAAGCATAGCGCCAACAGTGGTATTTCCGGCATTATATCCCTTTTGCACACGGGCAACGGTATAGCTTGTAAGGGGTTCAATCCGGCTTTTGGTAATATTCCCGTGGCGGTCACCGATCCTCGCATATTCCGTAGCCGTAACACTCTGGATCAGGCCCAGCGACAATCCCTCTGCCGTGGTACCGCTGAACTTGGCGGCACTCAGTATTCTGGTCTTGTCGGGAATGCTTACAAAGGAATCGCCGTCAGGACTGATGACCAGTGAAGGAGCCTGGCCTATGCGCCTGGAATAGAAAATGTTTTTATCGTCAAAATCGTAGTTGAATATGGTAAGTCCCTCCAGGAAGAAGGGACGTTTTTCTTCATAGAAGGTCTCAAAGGCGGTAAGGTTCATTACCGACGGATCGGATTCAACCTGGCCGAAATCAGGATTCACCGTAAGGTCAATGGTGAAATTGCTTGAGATGCCTATTTTAGCATCCAGTCCGGCATTTCCTTTCCAGATTCTGCCATTTTTGTTAAAGGGATTGCCCGCTTCGGCCTTCATTGTTTCAAGTTCTCCAAGTACAAAGGGCATTATTTCGAGGCGCCTGGATCGTGGCAGACCCTTTATCCCTTTCAGTTCACCAAAATTGTAAAGCAATCCCGGACCGGTTTTGGATTGTATTTCCCAGTTGCTTTCTTCCTGGAGCCGCGCTATCCACCTCCATGTATGCATTCCCCATACCTGTTCATCCTTGTTGCTGTAACGCAGCTGACTGAAGGGAATCTCAATTTCTGCTACCCATGCGGAATCCTCCAGTCCGGTTTTCCCCTTCCATACTGCATTCCAGTTAAAATCCCAGTCCATGGGATTGAAAAGTACAAGATCGACCTTCTGTCCCCATGCTGTTATGGTAAATTCAAATCCTGTACGGTAATCCCTGTAACTGTCAAAGGCTATTCCAACCACGTCCCCGACGATTTCATCACGTCCCCCGGACATCCTGACTATTTTATCCGGCTCACCGTCCCAGGCACGAAAAGCTATGTAGAGATTCCGGTCGTCATACTGTATGTTCATCTCCGTGGGCCAGGTGGGTTTTGCCCCTTCATGGGGAATATACTGGCGATAGTCTCCTGCCCAGGTTCCGTGCTTCCAGCACTCATCATCCAGTTTGCCGTCAATAACAGGTTTCGGAGTCACGAGGCGGGAAGTGGTGTAAACAGGCTGCCTGATTTCCTGTTTCAGGCTGTCCTGTGTTGACGGCCTGTTTCCGGGTTCAGGCGAAGCGGCCCTGGCAGGACCGGCCGGTATAAGGATGGAAATGATCAGGTAAAGGAATGTTTGTCTGACTGACGATTTCATACGGGAGTCATTAAAAGGTTCCGGGAAAGTGTTTCTGCAGGGAAATGCCGGCAGGTCATATAATATTGAACAGGAATAACAATGCTATTACAATTATTGTTGCGGAAGAAATACCCACCGGCAGCCATACGGGGGCTATCCACGGTACGGGAATCAGGAAAAGGACATCGGTTGCTTTCAGGTTCTCCGGCCATCCTGTCAGAATATAGAGGGAAAGATAGTAAAACAGATCCCAGAATGCAAATGTCCAGAGAAACAATATGCCGCGCTCAATCCATGTTGATCCGGCAAGTATGGCAATTGCCACCAGCATTATGATGGTAGCTGCTTCCCTCGTCATTTCGATATACAAATAACGTTTCGGGAATTCCCTTACCGATTCCCTGTTCGAGACTGTATCGTTTAAACCGAGGACTTTCCTTAGATAAAACACAACAACCCCTTCAAAATGAGCCATTGCCAGTCCGAAAACCGCCAGAAGAAGTAATTTGCACAGCATGGCAGCAGATTTTTATTATTCTTACAATTTATATGAAAATACCGGAATAAAGCTCTGCCAGATGATGATTTTTTGAAATTGATCCGGATCCGCTTCAGGAAATTAACATTTCACCTGACTGACGGGCAGACTGTAATCCGGAAAGGGCTGTCAGGCAGGCAGGACTCCGGGCCTGCGGAATTATTGCAGAGGGGCCTTCAGTTTTTCCACATACATATCTGTATAAAACTGTTTCTTCTTCAGACGGTACTGCATGATATACCTGGGATGTTCAAGGGGAACTATTTTCTCAAAGAAACCGTATGTGTTGTTTAGTTCAGTCAGGAAGCTGTAGTTTTTACCGCTTCCCAGACAAAAACATGTATCCCTGAAGATTCCGAATTCAAGCTGGGCCCTGAGGGAATCAAGTATGAAATCCATTATATGGCCGGTCAGTTCCCTGCTGTCGTAGTAATTGTAATTCACCTGCCTTCCGTTGCGCCCGGTAACGGTGAATCCCAGGGGACTGACGGAACTTATATAATGATCCCCGTAGAAGGCTTCAGGTCCTCCATAGCGGTCAATCATTCCGTACATGAAAACCGATGATGTTTCATAGGTTTCAATTCCGGGAGCCGGAAGCCCTAATACCTGTTTGAGGCGAATGGTGTCGGTGAATGGTATCCCGGTTGCTCCCGCGCCCAGCCTTCCGGGGTTTATCCCGATTATCATGTGCCGTTTATTGTAATCGCTGTAGTATTTTCTGTAAAAGAGGGTTACTGTATTGATTACATCGGGATTGTTTCTGAAAGGGTTCATTATTGAGACACCGGCGGGAAGGATTCCCCTGAAATCTATTTCAGTGTAAAAGGAGATAATTTTGTCTGCAAGTGTATTCATGAAACAAAAATAGGAATGACGGGTTTAAATGATGTTGATATTAAAGTTAAAAATTTTAATAACATGCTAAATAAACGTATTTTAATGATTAATTTTGCTGGATTCTGATAGCAGGGCATTACAAAATGGCAAACAACGATTCCATCAGACCTTATGGTGATAAGCAGCCGGTTTTCGATAAGCGTTACCTCGAAATGGCCCGTATATGGGCAGAGAACTCCTATTGCCGGCGGCGCAAGGTGGGAGCCCTTATTGTAAAGGGAAGGATGATCATTTCGGATGGATACAACGGTACCCCTGCAGGTTTTGAGAATGTATGCGAGGATGAAAACAATGTTACTAAGGCATATGTCCTGCATGCAGAGGCAAATGCCATTACAAAAGTGGCAAAATCAAATAATTCCAGTGAAGATTCAACGCTGTACGTTACAACCTCACCCTGCATTGAATGTGCAAAACTGATAATACAGTCGGGCATCAGAAGGGTTGTGTACTGTAACAGATACAGGATCACTGACGGGCTGGACCTTTTAAAACGTGCCGGAATTGATCTGGTTTATATTGATCCCGAAAACGATATTTATGAGCAACAATAACAACAGATGGAACATTTTTCTGCCGCTGATGGTGGCGATTGCAGTTGTACTGGGCATACTTGTCGGAATTATCCTTCCCCGGAAAAATGATTCTGCAGCGCAGCTGCCCGGTATCCGGCCGAGAAATGACAAGCTGAGTACCATACTGAATATTATTGAAAGGAATTATGTGGATTCCGTAAACCGCGACAATCTTGTTGAGGCAGCCATTCCTGCGATTCTGAAAAAACTTGATCCTCATTCCGTTTACATACCGGCAAAAGATCTTGCCCGGGCAAATGAATCCCTTCAGGGAAATTTTGAAGGAATAGGGATATCCTTTAACATGCTTACCGATACAATCATTGTTATAAGCACTATTCCCGGGGGGCCCTCGGCAAAGCTCGGACTGCTTGCCGGTGACAGGATACTTTATGTAAACGATTCACTGGTGGCTGGAAAGGGAATAAGCGATGAGGACGTGATGGGGATGCTGAAGGGGCCGAAAGGTACCACGGTAAGGGTGAAGATACTCCGGAAGGGCTACAATGATCTTCTTACATTCAATATAATACGGGATAAGATTCCCATTTACAGCGTGGATGTTGCCTACATGGTCAACGACAACACGGGATATATCAAGATAAACAATTTTGCAGTCACCACCTTCGATGAATTCATGAAGGGTCTGAAGGAGCTGAGAGAGAAGGGTATGACCAAGCTTATCGTGGATCTGCGCGGGAATGCCGGGGGGATTATGGAAGATGCCGTTCAGATTGCCAACCAGTTCCTGAAGGAAGGTCAGCTTATTGTTTACACGATGGGAAGGAACCAGCCGAGGAATGAGGCCAGGGCCACGGGCAAGGGTGAGTTTGAAAACGGCGACCTTGTCATTCTGATAGATGAATGGAGTGCATCAGCCAGCGAGATCCTTGCAGGGGCGGTTCAGGACAATGACCGGGGGACGATTATCGGAAGAAGGTCATTCGGGAAGGGCCTTGTACAGGAGCCGATACCCTTTGCCGACGGCTCAGGCATGAGGCTTACCATAGCCAGGTATTACACTCCTACGGGGCGGTCAATACAGAAACCCTACACTGAAGGTTTTACGGATTATTTCAATGATCTAAGCTCACGCTACAGCCGCGGGGAATTCGAAGTATCCGACAGTATTCATTTTTCCGAATCCCTCCGGTTCACGACACCCGGGGGAAGAACGGTCTATGGCGGAGGCGGGATCATGCCTGACGAATTTGTACCGGTTGACACTTCCGAAATTTCATCGTATTTCCTGATGGTAAGGCCCTTCATCTACCAGTTTGCCTTAAAATATACCGAGAACAACCGGAATGCACTGGAAAAATTCACTGAGGCAGCTGGACTGGAAAAATATCTCGACAGGCAGGGTCTGCTGCAGCAGTTCACCAGGTTTATGGCATCAGGCAACATGAGGTCCGGACAGTCTGCGGCAGCCGGTGCCGGCACCGGGAAAAACGGGGATGCGGCAGAGGATAATGGAAGAAATTCGGGAGGCACCGTCATTAAACCTGATCCGGAAGGACTGAAGGTTTCGGGAAGGGTGATACACACGCAGATAAAGGCTTATATCGCACGCAATATCCTTGACAACAAGGGTTTTTATCCCATATGGGAGCATATTGACACCACACTTAAGTATGCGATCAGGTACCTGGAAAACTAAATGACGGCGCACACTTTTTTCCATTTGCTTACCCTTCCGCCGGCATTGTAGATTTCGACAGCCAGGATATATATACCCCTCCTGACAGGCCTGCCGTCATTTCCGCAGCCGTCCCACACCAGTGAGGCCCTGAATCCTGCCAGATGGTTTTCTGCAAGCTTCCTGACACAGCTGCCGGTTTCATCAAATATCAGCACTGAAACAATGCTTCCCGGGTCATCTGAATTAATTCCTATCACCAGGACATCCTCGTGACCGTCATTGTCCGGGGAAATTTTCCGAGAGGAAAGTACAACTGTTTCAGTGAGATTATCATCTGCAGTAAATACGGAATTCCTGTTTCCGGGAGTGCCCCAGCCTGAACTGCCGGAAGCCGAGTGCCAGCTCGTTCTTTCATCAGAGGGCAGTTCCGGCCTTATCTTCTCAAGGGAGATGCCCTCCTTCCCTGACAGAAGGGAATAATGCATTTTCTCGCTGTATATCACTTCATCAATCCTTTCAAGCTGCCTGTTCATCAGCAGCAGATGACCCCTGGCATCGGGCATTGAGGGAAGTGCGGGCACTTCATGGATATTTTCCCCGGCTGAAAGGGGAAAGCCCGATATCACCTTCAGCCTGTCGGTTGTGATGGTATAGCAGGTTCCGGGAATGATGCATCTAGGTCCGGTGGAAATGCTGAGCGGATCAGAGATTGCGCCGCTGCCTTCCTTCACGGACGAGACCATGAACTCTGAAGCATCAAGAATTTTCCCCGAGATGTTGACGAATTCTATATAATCGGGATTGTCGGGGAGGGGATTGAAAAGAAGTTCATTGAAGACAAGGTCTTTCGCGCCGGCAGGTTCAGGGATTCCGAAGCGGAAATCATACACTGCGGGACAGTTGCCTGCAAAATCCGATATTTCCGCAGGAAGACCCAGGGTATATATCCTTCCCCTTTCAAGGGGAAGACCGGGTATAAGGGTAAAGCTGCGGTACAGCGGATCGGAAAGTTCCCAGCCGGTTACAGGGGATTCCCCGACGGTGATACTGCCGGTCTGATTCCCGAAACCGATCAGCGGTTCACTGAACTCAATTATTATTTTCATGTTGTCTGCAGGAAAAACATTGGTAATACCCCGGAACGAGTTATCCGGGTTTGAGCGGTGAGCCGAGTTGATCTTTCCCGGAGTGCCTCCCTTCCTGTCGGATGAGGCTTCCCAGTTGCCTTCCCCGAAAAAGGGAAAACCGGGATCAATGATTTCCAGTGACCATCCTCCCTTGCTTTTCAGGCTGTTGCCGTACCAGTTTGAGGAATAATCGACACCATTGATAAGGTTTCCCCGGTCGTCGTAGAGAAGAACCAGCCTTCCCCTGTTTGTCAGCGCCGGGAAAGGCTTCAGTCCGGCAACCCTGCCGTATCCTGTGAACAGTCCGGTATCACTGACTGCGCATAAAATAAGATATTCCCCGGGTTCGATACTTATTTCCGGGAAATAGGAATGCTGGGTGGCAGAGGAGAGCCTCCAGTTTGTCAGATCAATTGTGTGCCGGCTCCGGTTGAGGATTTCAAGATATTCCTCACCGGGAAGGCCAAGGGAGGGAACGGGATCAGCCATGATTTCCGTTATCACCACATCGCCCGGCATGACCCCCGGTGAAGACAGGCAGCATTCCGGCCGGGCCGGGGGAACGGAGCGGCCCTGTGCCATTAAGAGCACATGGAAGGCCATCAAAATAACTTTTTTCATGCAGCGTGACGAATTGAAAAAAACCTTATTTTTGACCGTTTTTGCTTAATAAATTTATAAATAATTTTACAAATCCCAATCAAGAAAATGAAAGTTGCTGTAGTGGGAGCGACCGGCATGGTAGGCCGGACGATGATGAATATTCTGGAAGAGAGACAGTTTCCCCTTACTGAAATTATTCCTGCCGCATCGGAGCGGTCTGCGGGAAAGGAGATCACTTTCAGGGGAAGGACGGTAAAGATTGTCAGCGTCAGGGAAGCCGTGGACAGGAAACCTGAGTTTGCAATATTTTCTGCAGGAGCATCCGTGTCGAAGGAATGGGCTCCTGTGTTTGCAGGGAACGGAACGGTGGTGATAGACAATTCCTCGGCATGGAGGATGGATAAGAACATTCCCCTTGTGGTTCCGGAAATAAACAGTCATGTTATCCGCAGGGGCGACAGGATAATTGCAAATCCGAACTGTTCGACCACACAGATGGTTATGGCACTGGCACCCCTTCACAGGAAATACAGGATCAGAAGGATTGTTGTTGCAACCTATCAGTCGGTTACCGGAACAGGTGTAGAGGCTGTCAGGCAGATGGAGAATGAAAGGAAGGGAATCAGCGGGGAAATGGTTTATCCTCATCCCATTGATCTCAATTGCTTTCCTCACGGAGGCGCCTTCAAGGAGGACGGATATACCACCGAGGAGCAGAAGCTTGTTGATGAAACACGGAAGATACTTGAGGACCAGTCAATCATGGTGACTGCGACGGCCGTGAGGATACCTGTTGTGGGCGGGCATTCGGAAGCCGTGAATGTTGAATTTGAAAAGGAATTCGACATTGATGAAGTGAAGGCCCTTATCTCGGCATTTCCCGGCAATATCATTCATGATGACCCTTTCCGTAATGAATACCCCATGCCGCTGATGGCGCACAACCGCGATGAAGTGTTTGTCGGAAGGATAAGAAGGGATTTTTCGAGGGAAAAATGCCTCAACCTGTGGGTTGTTTCCGATAATATCCGGAAGGGTGCGGCAACCAATGCCATTCAGATTGCCGAGTACATGCTGGAGAATAAGCTTTACTAGAATTCAGGATTTCCCCTGCTGTATAGCTGGTCAGTATACAGCCGGCCTTTTAGAGTGACGAGATCAGTTCTGTCATTATTATTGTCATTTTGTCTTCTGCTTTTGCAGCTTCCTTTAGTACTGCCTCGTGGGAGTTGTATTCAATCTTTCCCTCCACACCAAGGTCTGTGATAATGCTTACCGCGAAACAGGGAAGATTCATATGGCGGGCCACTATGACCTCGGTTGTTGTTGACATTCCTACTGCATCCGCGCCGGCTGTCCGGAAAAACCTGTATTCTGCCGGTGTTTCGAATGTAGGACCGGTTGTTGAGAGATAAACTCCCTTCCTGACCCTGATCCCGTGTTCCCCGGCAATCTCTGCTGCCTTCCTGATAAGATACCCGTCATAGGCTTCCCCCATGTCGGGGAAACGGACGCCGATGCGATCGTCATTGGGACCGATGAGAGGATTGGGCAGAAGGTTGATATGGTCGGTGATAATCATGATATCGCCTATTTCGAATGCGGGATTCAATCCGCCGGAGGCATTGGAAAGGAAAAGGCATTTGATTCCAAGATATTTCAGCACCCTTACCGGGAATGATACTTTTTCAGGACCATGGCCTTCGTAGTAGTGAAACCTCCCTTTCATTGCCACTACTTTCCTGTTGCCGAAATCGCCGTAGATAAGCTTCCCGTCGTGCCCGTCGACAGTTGATACCGGGAAATTGGGAATATCCCTGTAATCCATTTCTATGCAGTTTTCCATCTTTGCCGTCAGCCCCCCCAGTCCGGTGCCGAGTATGATGCCCGCATCAGGATTGACAAAGCCTCGTTCTCTGAGGAAATCAGTTGTTTCGTAAATTTTTTCCAACATAATCTGTTATTAGCTTATTGAATTCTTCTTTTCTGTGA
The DNA here is from genome assembly GCA_029547705.1 of Bacteroidota bacterium. GTDB lineage: Bacteria > Bacteroidota > Bacteroidia > Bacteroidales > VadinHA17 > LD21. The sequence goes on from JAKPOU010000063.1 coordinate 154,497, forward strand.
TCCGGAAAATCTATTTCCACGGGAATATAATACAACACCGGCAGCAGGGGTTCTGCAACGGAACCCGTTTCCCTCAGCCTGACAGCATCCTTTTCGGTGGTGATGACATATTTCAGTTCCTCCTTCTGTCCGGTCAGTATCTTCTGAATTTTCCGGATATCCCCCGGACGGAAATAGTGATGGTCGCTGAAACGCAGGTGTATCACCCTGCTGTACGATTTCCGCAGATGATTATAAAGTGGTGCGGGATTTCCTATTCCTGTAAGCAGAAGGATGCCGTTATCCGGATCCCCGGAGGAAGGGCCGGGAAGTGTATTCCCTTTGAATACAGGGACAGGATCCCCGTAAACCAGGCTGGAAAAAAACAGCTGTTGGCCCGGAGCCAGGTCAAGGCTTTCCCTGATAGCTTTCTGCTCCTCAGGGGAGATGTCTTCAGGTGTTTTCGTGATGATTACAATATCGGCCCGCTTCAGGTTTCCCCGACTTTCCCTCAGGTTTCCGTAGGGGAGAAGATGATCGCGGTACACCGGCCTGTCATAATCCGAAAGAAGTATTGACAGACCCGGCGTGACTCTTCTGTGCTGGAATCCGTCGTCGAGGACAATAACGCCGGTTTGTGGTCTTTCCTCGAGTATTCTGGTTATACCTGCGCACCGGTCGCGGTCCACTGCAACCGTTATATCCGGGAATTTTCTGCTGATAAGAAGGGGTTCATCACCGATATCGGCCGTTCCTGAAGACGGTCCGGCCAGCAGGAAGCCCTTTGTTTTTCTCCTGTATCCCCGGCTCAGTACCGCCACATTGTACCTGCTGCCCAGGAGTCCTGCAAGGTATAGGGCATGAGGCGTTTTGCCCGTCCCGCCCACTGTAATGTTACCGATGCATATTACCGGAAGGCTGAATTTCCGTGACTTCAGTATCTTTTTGTCATACAGGAAGTTTCTGAAGCCAGTAATTATTCCCCAGATGATGGAAAAGGGATACAGGAATATGCTCCGTCTGTTCCCCATCTATCAGTTTATCTCAATAAGATATGGCAGGCGCGCCTGTATTCCTGAAAGCTCCTTTATTTCCTTCAGTTCCCTGTAGAATCTGACTGATTCCCCGAGTTCCTTTTTCAGAAATGCGGATCTGATTTCTGATCCGAGCTGGCTGATGAGTTTCATGTACGGGTCTTCGGCAACCGGCAGTTCCCTTATTGAATATTTTTCGATTCCTGCCAGTGCCGCTGCACCTTTTATGGCATCAGTCAGTCCTCCCGTACTGTCAACAAGACCCAGTCTCATGGCGCTTGAACCGCTCCATACACGTCCCTGTGCAATATTGTCGACTGATTCGCTGCTCATCTTCCTTCCCTCACCAACCTTTCCGATGAAATCGCTGTATGTTTTTTCAACGGCCGCCTGCATTACCTGTTTCTCATAGCTGGTCATGGGCCTGAAAACCGACGGAAAATCAGAATTCTCATTTGTATTAACCGTTTCAGTGTTTATACCCAGTTTCTGTTCCATCAGTTTTCCTGTATTGGGAAACAGGCCGAAAACACCTATTGATCCTGAAATAGTGGTCGGACCGGCGTATATCTTCGTTCCCGGTGCGGAAATATAATATCCTCCGGAGGCTGCATAATTTCCCATTGAGATTACCAGGGGTTTTGTTTTTGCTGCAAGATCGAGTTCTCTCCACATAATATCCGATGCTATAGCACTTCCCCCGCGGGAATTTACTCTCAGGACGATAGCTTTTACCGTGCTGTCCTTTCTTTCCTTCCTGATGATCTCCGCAAAGCGGTCTCCGCCAATGTTGCTTTCATTTCCCTTTCCGTCGGTGATGTTTCCCGATGCATAGATTACTGCAATTCTTGTCTTTGTTGTCAGTACCTTTTTAGGATCCGGAACTTTAGTGTACTTGTGCATTGGAACCATGGCTATCTTGTCATCCGTACCCAGCCCCGACAGTATTTTCAGCGTATCGATCAGCTGATCGCGGTATATCAGTCCGTCAACCAGTCCGCTTTCAAAAGCATCATCTGCATTGTATCCCGTGAGTTTATCGGCAAGGGAGTTGACCCTTCCGGTTGTCATGCCCCGTGATTCAGCTATCTTTGCTGCCACATGATTCCAGATGGATCCGACATAATCTTTTATCTGCTCCCTGTTTTCACTGCTGAGCCTGTCGAGTATGTATGGTTCAACTGCTCCCTTGAATTTTCCGTGACGGATAACCTGCACTTCAACGCCAAGCTTTTCAAGAGCCTTCCTGTAAAACATTATCTCTCCGCTCAGTCCCTTGAAATCGAGGACTGATGCCGGGTTTATATAGACTTTATCGGCAGCGGATGAGAGATAATAACCTGCCTGCGGCAACAGGTATTCGGAATAGGCGATTACAAATTTATTGCTTGTTTCCCTGAATTTCAGAAGTGCATTCCGGATCTCTTCCGTTGTGGCCCATCCTGAAGCCAGGATGCCGTTTTCGATGAGTATCCCTTTTATTTTCCTGTCATTTGCGGCTTTTTCGATGTTTCTCAGAATATCATTCAGTCCGGGAGTCGGGGTAATTGTCATGTTAAGGACATCCAGGCCTGCAAAGGGATTGGGGTCGGTTCTGTCAGGAACGGGAATGCCTGTCTTGAGTACCAGTACAGAATTATCGGCAAGTGATACACTTTTGTTTCCGGAGGCAATTATAATGCTCAGACTGGCCGTCATGACCAGGAAAAACAGGATTGATGCAATTATGATACCTGTTATTGTTGCCAGTACATAAACAAGAAAATTTTTCATTGCAGGGTGAGTTTAAAATAAAGAGAACCAAATATATGAAAAACCTGAAAATTATGTAAAGTTATCACAGGATTTAATAAATTTGAATGTAATACAGGAGGAATGGAAACAGTTTTTCTCGGTTTAGGAACAAATCTGGGGGAGAGGGAAGAAAATCTCCGGAAGGCGGTTTTGCTTATTGAAGAACATATAGGGAAGCCTGTTGCGGAATCACCTGTATATGAAACGGAACCCTGGGGTTTCACGAGCGAAATAAGTTTCCTCAACATGGCTGTTAAGGTTGAAACGGATCTGAGCCCCTCCGGTTTGCTGGGAAGGACACTCATGATTGAGGCAATGATGGGAAGACTGCGTGAAGGCAAGGGCTACAAGTCGAGAATAATTGATATTGACATTTTGCTTTTCGGCAGCAGGGTAATTGAAACCAGGGCCCTGCAGATACCCCATCCGCGCCTCCATGAAAGGAGGTTTGTTCTGGTTCCTCTTTCAGGGATTGCTTCAGATACAGTCCATCCCGTACTAGGGAAAAGCATTGGTGAATTGCTGGCTGAATGCAGGGACGGGAACAAGGTGGCTGAGTACAGAAAAAATAATCTGTGATAGTCAGACTTCACAACAATCCGTTGTCAGCAAAGCTGAAATATTCTTTTTCAGAGATTATCAGATGATCCAGGAGCTGGACATCCATGTAACTGCCGGCTTCCCTGATTTTTTTGGTGATTTTTGTGTCGGCCTCGGAGGGGTTCAGGTTTCCTGACGGATGGTTATGGCACAGAATTATTCCCGAAGCCAGGCATTCAACGGCTTTTTTCAGTATCAGCCTTACGTCAATGACCGTTCCGCTGATACCTCCCTGGCTGAGTTTCATTCTGCTGATCACCTTGTTTGATCTGTTAAGGTACAGTATCCAGAATTCCTCATGGGCAAGATCAGACAGTATCGGCTGGAAGATATCCGCCACATCCTTTGAAGATTTTATAAGGACAAAGCTCTCTGCCTCCGCCAGTTTTCTTCTTCTTCCCAGTTCAAGTGCGGCAGCAATGGTTACAGCTCTTGCAGGACCGATACCATTAAGCTTTGTAAAATCTGAAATTGTTAGTTTCCCCAGATTGTTCAGATTGTTTTTTGCCATGCTGAGGAGTTCCCTGCCCAGATCGACAGCAGATTTGTCCCTTGTGCCCGAGCTTATCAGAATACCCAATAATTCGGCATTGCTTAAACTGGAAGTACCTTTGTGAATAAGCTTTTCCCTGGGTCTGTCCTCGGCAGCCCAGTCAGTAATTTTTAGCGACATACAGCGATAATTTTTATTCCTTATGCAATATAGGAAATTACGGCGGAAATAAAAAAGGCCGTCAATACTGACGGCCCGGGAAATATTTGTCTGATTTTATTTCAGGCTGTTTACATGTTTTGCGACAGAAGATTTGAGGTTTGCTGCCTTGCTGTGGTGAATGACATTCTTTTTGGCCAGCTTGTCGAGCATAGAATTCATTTTTGGCAGTAACTCCGAAGCCTCGGTTTTGTCTGTGGAAGTACGTATGGTTTTCAGTGCATTACGCATTGTTTTTGCATAATACCTGTTTCTGGCATTCCTGGTTTCTGTCTGCCTTATCCTTTTTTTCGCTGATTTGTGATATGCCATTTTCTTCTGCGGTTCTGTTTTAGCGGGGCAAAGATAATTATATTTTTATAAAATGGAAACGACAGGGAAAAATTTTAGTTTGTCAGCAGCTGCATGATCTCTTCAAGTTTGGGAGAAAGAACTATTTCGGTACGCCTGTTCCTGGCCCTGCCTTCAGCTGTGGCATTATCTGCCTTCGGAAAAAATTCACCCTTGCCTGAAGCCGTAAGGCGTGTGGGTTCAATCCTGTAGTCTTCAGACAATATCCTGACAATGGACGTTGCCCTTGCAACACTCAGATCCCAGTTATCCTTGTAAACAGCAGTTTTAATGGGCACATTATCCGTATGTCCTTCAACAAGTATATCAATATCCGTATTCTTCCCGAGAACATCTGCCAGGACTTTCAGGGCTTCACGTCCCTTTGACTCGACCGCGGCGCTGCCGGATCTGAACAGGAGCTTGTCAGACATGGAAACATACACTTTCCCGTTCTTTATTTCCAGGGATAGTTCATCCGGATTAAATCCGAGCAGGGCATTGTGCAGGATACTGTTAAGCCTTTTTGTGATAGAATCCTGCCTGGCAATGATTTTCTGCATCTCCCGGAGTGTTTCCTCCCTTTCGGAAAGCAGCCTTTCCTTCCTGTCGAGCTCGGCTGACTTTGCCATCAGTGCCTGGTTAAGCTGTTCGGTCCGGGACAGGCTGTTATCGATAAGAGTATTGTATTTTTCCTGCAATTCCCTGTTGGCTGCCAGCTGGTCGTTATACTGGTTCCGTACCTCATTATGCATTTTCGTCATTTCGGCCAGGCTGCTTGTCAGTCCGGCATTCTCGGCCTCCTTAAGTTCCAGTTCGGCACAAACTATATCTCTTTCCCGTACCACGTCCCTCAGGTTTTTACTCCAGGTAAGGGGGGTCTTTGCAGGTCTCGGCTCCCCGCATCTGTAAACAGGTGCACAGGAAGCGGCCAGCATTGCAATTAATACCGGCAGTGCAGCATAGCTGATCTTTCTCATCTCATGTGGTTTTTAATGAATTAACTGTCGCAACATCAATTTCAGACAATCTGTTTTCAAAGATAGATTTTCTTTTGATTCAACGCATTTTTAAAGGAAATCATTGTGACGGTTTACAAGTAAGTTTTTATCTTCAACAATTCAAAATCCTCCATTAGTCCATAATCAAGGAGCTGGTAATCCCTGCCGTCCGGATAATTTTTTACATTGCGCCAGTGGCCGGGGCCGGTCATGCCGGGAGCAGGATCGTTGAAATGGGGGCCCATCAGATTCTTAAGACTTCCGGTGACTTTTACATCAATGGTATTTGTTCCTGGCTGAATAAGTTTCGTTACATTCAGGTTATAGGGAGGAAAAGCAATGACACCGGCCCATTTCCCGTTGACCGATACTTCAGCTATCGTCCCTTTCCAGTCATTAAGCTGAACCCTGTAAATGGAATTCTGCTGTTCAACATTAAAATCCCTGCTGTATGTGACTGTCCATGAATAGAACGGCATTCCCTGATCTTTCCAGCTTCCGGACCTTAAGCTTCCTGACGGCGCTTCAATCAGCCATCCTTTTGACGCGGGGCTTACCGAAAAATCACCTGTAATATAAACCGGTTCAATCTCGGCATAAACCTTCACCGGAGCGGTTTTCAGGGTTATTGTATTATTCCCCTGTATCAGATAACTGCTTATATCAAAAACGGCAAACTCCCGGTCCAGCCACCATTCATTCTCCTCCGGCTCAATTCCGGTTCCGTTGATATAAACTTTCCACAGATATGGTCTTTCAATAACTGCCCTGAAGGAAGAATAGTCAAACTTCCCTTTTATGTTGAAATGATATTCTGCAGTAAAGCCTGAATTCGCGTCAAATTTATCGCGGCCGGTGATATTTGTTTTAAACTGAACAGCATGATTCCAGGGATTCCCGTCTTTGAAACCATAGTGTTTATAAACCATGTCGGCTGCAGTATAATTATGGAGATCCCTGCTCAGTTTCCCATCCAGGAGCAGATCGCAGAATGGAATCGCGATGGCATTGTCATAATCCCTTCTGATCTTCATGGATGATGCTCCCGGCACCCGGGTGAATTCTTCAGGAACTTCCGGCATGTCATAGTCTGTTTTCCTGTTTTTCGGAATATACAGAAGAAGACTTCCCGCGGGAGGGAGGTTAAATGTAATGCTGACTGAATTTCCTTCGGACTTGTTAGGATATCCGTATATTTCACCCGTGAGGGTATTCATTTCTATGGCATCAGCACCATCGGTGCTTACCGAACCAATGACATTTTCATCAAGGCTGGAATTGACCAGGAACAGGATTTGTCCGTCGGCAAGGACTCTCCTGTGGTGATACAGACTGCCTCCGGATACGCCCGTAAAATTTGTTTCCTGATCTTTAAAATACTTTGTAATAAGGTCTGCTGTCAGATTTTCCTCATGACTGATCCTGTCTGCATATTTTTCAAAAAAGCTTTTCAGGCTTTCATCAGCGTTTCCGTCAACCAGTGAAGGGGTGGAAAATACAATCAGCCTTCCTCCCCGGGCAACGAATTTCTGCAGGAGCTTAAAGGTTGAAAGATCAATATTCTCCGTCAGAGGGGGTAATACCACTGTTTTATAACTGCACTGTCCCACTACCAGTTTTCTGCCTTTGACTGATCCCAGATCCTTGATTATCTGTTCTGATCCCAGGTCATATTCAACCTGGCTTTTTTCGAGGATGCTTATAAAATCCTGGAAAGATTGCCCTATTGTATTGCATTGAGGATTCCTCGCGGTGTAGGAATCATAGAGCCATGCCGATGTAGTAGGTTCGATGATCAGGATACTGTTTATCTGCTTTCCTGCTGAAAGTGTCATTGAAAGCCTTGCATAATGATCATTGATATACTTGTAATTACCCCACCAGGGTTCATGATATGAGAATGTGGGAGGGTAGTCATATTTTCTTGCTCCGGCAAGGCTGTAGTGGGAGAGATGCTGATTCATAAAATTAACACCCAGTGCATATTCCCAGTCGCCAAGGCGTTTCATGTCGGTAAAGGTCAGTTCCCAGCCACCGCCGCCATAGGTTTCACTCAGTTTTCTTTGGCGCCCTGTCTGGTTTGCTGCACTGGCCAGCTCCTTAACTGACCTGATGTTCCCGAACTGGGCTCTTGCTGAAGAGTCGTTGAACTGATTGAAAAGCATATCTATCCCCGGCATCTGAAACCAGGCATACATTGCCATATTATCTCCGCCATGATTCATGGCCGGCCATAAGTGTTCCCAGTAATGACCGGTGAATATCAGACCTTTTTCTTCACAATAATTATAATATGGTTTGGCCCATCTGTCGATGAACATCTGAAGCAGGGTTTTGGTATAATTATGTCTTACTTTTTTCCAGTTCCCGGTTTCCCTGAACAGTGATGGAAGATTAGTCTTCAGATCATATCCCCAGGTTTTCTGAAAAGTTTCAAAAAGATCCGGCGTCCATCGGATACCTCCCGGGGAACTGATTTCCGGTTCATCGGTAAAAACGCCGGGAACAGTTTTGCCGAAATCATACCCGATTCTTCGTTCATAGGTATCCATTGTAATTTCCAGGAATTTTTGTGTCACACCCGGGCATAACAGGTCAACATACGAGAAATCTCCAAACCAGCCGCTCCTGCTGTAATATGTTTTATGGAAAAGAAGATATTTTCCGCTTTTCCCCCTGTTATTTTCAAGACCTGAAGTGATACCAATATATTTTCCATCTTCTTCTTTAAGGCACAGGAAAAACTTATCCGCTGTATCTGGCAGGATATCAAATTCTTTCATAAGCAATCCCTGTCCCTGGTTATAGGATTCGGGCATCCGGTCAGGAACATGGCCACCTGCAAATCCGCTCGGGTATGAATTTTCATCATAGAGCCAGACTTTCATCCCGAGGTCTCTGCCTTTTTTCACGGTATATTCAACCAGATCGAGCCATTCTTCCGACAGGTATTCGGTAATGAGCCCCGGACGCGGATGAATAAATACCTGACTGCTTCCCGAGTTACTGAAATCGGTCATGAATCTGTCAATCTCCTCTTTTGTGATCCTGTAATTCCATACGAAGAAAGGAGAGGTTGTAAATTCCGCGGGTGGTGATTTAAAGATAGCGGCGATTGTATCGAAATCATTGATTCCCGCTCTGGTCGCGGCTGGTTGTTTACACCCTTTGATCAGGCCAGCCGTTATAATAATTAGTAATAAGAAAAAGATGTTTCCCGTTTTCATGATCCTGATAATTTTATTAACAGATTTTTATAACTTCCATTTCAAGTAATTCGCCGAGTTTTTCTATTTTCCGGCCGATATGTCCGACACCGGCTGCACAATGATGTGCCGGGCCATGGCTGTTCCAGGCGTTGACGAAATTTTTCATCCCGCCCGGGAATCTGTACCGGCTGTTGGTATTGCCAATTTCAAGAATCGGGCCCGGGACTGACTCGCCTTCAGCCACCAGCAGAAGAAGCTTTCCATCAGGCTTCTGTACTACAGAAAGAAGTGTTACCGGTCCGTGCCTGACAGACATTTCAACTGAAAGACCCTTACCTGTTTTCCCATGATATACTTCAAGAGGCCTGACTTTTGTTTTTCCTTCGGCAATTGCCAGATGTCCGGGGCCATCATGTCCCATCAGTACCACGTCATCATTAAAATCGAGTGCATAATATTCCGTGAATGATCCTCCCGCGCCAAAACTGTCCATTATTTTCATGGCCTGGACATTCCTGACCTCATATTCGCCTGCTACCGGTATTCCCTTTGATGTGAGCAATGAATTGGCAAGTATGATTGTACTTATTGAATCTTCATTTTCCTGTATTCCCGTGCCGCTGTAGAAATATGCCAGTGAACCCAGATCATGTTTTTCAATCATTTTTTCCAGGGCAACTGATGTTATTGCAGCCTGTCTGAGGTCAGATGCGGCACAACCGTCATCAATATCGAATTCCATGTAAAACAGTTCAAGACGGTCGGCGATTTCCTGTTCGGAAATTTTTCTTCTGAGACATGAGAGTTCATCGACTTCAAGCATTTCAATGTGACCGCCGAAGGAGGTCAGCTGGAGGGTAAGGTCCGTGTAAACATCGAGCATTCCGCCATAATAATGACCCATTAAACCAAGCCGGTTATGTGCCAGTATATTGGCAACATTTGCTGCCTCAACCCATTCACTAACCTCTTTCCATACCTCCTCGTCACCATGAAGAACGCCGGTTATCTGGTGAAATCTGATACCTGCTCTCATGAAGACATTCGCTATTTCGGGAACCGGACAGGCAGAGACATTTGCAAGCCATTCCCCGGTCATTGCGGTCCGGTTATTCAAATTATTAAAGATTTGATAATCTATGGCTTTCTCCGGAGCAAGATTAAGAATAATCACAGGTACCTTGGCTCTCCGGACTACCGGGAGTACCGTGGAGGAAAGAGCATAGGTGGTAACATATAAGAATATTATATCAACATCCTCTCTTCTGAATTTATGTCCTGCCTCCAGGGCGCTGACCGGATTATCGATCAGTCCGAGACTGACAATATAAGCATTGAAGTTTTTCAGTTTTCCGCAGACTTCTTCCAGATATGCTTCGAGGCGTTCCTTCAATCCTTTGAACTGGGGCCAGTAGGTATCAAGTCCGATCCCGAAAAGGCCGATTCTTAGTTTGTATTTCTCTCTCATGGTTAATTACAGGGTTTTAATGTTCAGTTTTTCACGGAGTTTCAAAGTTTAGGGGTTCAGGAGTTACAGAGTATTGCTCTCACTCCTCATGGCAATTTACAAATTATTGGCGTTAGTGCGGTAAAAACCAATTTTCTGATTATTTTATCATTTATGATCAGGGTGTTACAAATAAATGCAGAATTAATTTTGCAGAGCGTCACTTGTCGGGAAATACTGTCAGCTGCGTTAAGGAATTATAGTCCGCCCGGAGAATTTTTATTTGACTTGGGGTTTCGTATTTCGTAACTTTAACAATAGAATAAAAAACCTTCTTCCAAAGTACCAGATTTCAGAAATTCCAGGGATAAGCGTTGAATTAAACCTAATACAGTTCGCCATGAAATTGAAAATCTGCTACTTCGGTTGCCTGAACAGTCTGTTATAGCAGAACCTGTTTTTTTAAAAAACAACTGAACTTTTTTTACCCGGTAAATGTTATTAATAAGGCGAGTTTTCTGAATTGGATCTGGTTTGTTAAATACTTCCCGTATGATTAGTGAAACGCTGAACTTCCTTGCCACCGAACTCAACAAGTTCCTGAATCAGAAAATGGGTCCCACAACCGATCCCAGGCTCCTGGTTGGTAATATAATAAAAGCATTTGAAGGAGAGTCAGGTAAAGATCCTGTTAATAAGATCTTCCTTTCATTGATCAATATTGAGGAAGACAAAGTTGCAAAGATCAGCGAAAATTACACAAAGACAGAAACGGCGGTTATTTACAAGAACCCGCCATTGTTTGTCAATCTTTATATCCTTATAGCTGCCAATCTGGGAAATTACAGTGACAGTCTGAAAGCTATAAATTTCATTATGCAGTTTTTTCAGTCACAAAACTGTTTTACGCCGGTTACACACCCCGGGCTCGATAGCAGGATATCACAGATAAGCGCCGATCTGTTCTCACTTAATTTTGAACAGATCAACCATATCTGGAGCACACTGGGTGGCAAGTACCTTCCTTCCGTAATGTATAAGCTGAGACAACTGAAGATAGAGGATGAAGAAGCTGCTGCCGCAGAAGGCAGACTGATTGAAACGATAATAACTGAAACAAGGGCAGGACGCTGATGAATGTAAGATACGGAATATTATTTTCGGTCGCAATTCTTAACGATTATTTCAGTTCGGGTAAATGGAAGGAGATCTCTTTTTTACCGCTGCCGGAAACGGAAAAACTTATCGGTTCCGGAGGCTTCAGGATAATTAAGGTTCATAATCAATTGCTTGTGGTTACAAGAGTGGATAAAGATATGAAACCACTCAGGTTACCTGATTTTTTTACCGGATTTTCATTTTTTCTTCAGCCGCAGACTCCGAATTACATAAACTTCTCAAATCTCCCGTTCCGGGAATCCCGTATAAAGAGCCTGCATTTTCACAATCTGCATAATAATGTCTCAGGCGGTGTGAACTACCTTTCATCCGCAATAGAGAACTACTCCCCGGTTATTACTTATAAACCGGGAGAATTTTGCCTGGGTTCCGACAGGAGTGTATATGAATCAATTAAAATAAATAATAACATCCAGGCTCCTGATGATACCGATACCGGTTCAAAGGAATACTGGGTTAAACATGGTGATACTCAGCTTGTAAGTGAAAGAGATACTATTGCTGTCGATGCAGATGAAAGTTTTGAGATCAAAAAAACCGGACCGGTATTTAATTTTAAGGCTGCAGTCAAAAGGACAGTTCATAATGTGAATGTATATGCTTGTAATTTTTCCTCAGGTACTTACAGCAATGAGGTTTACCACGATATTGTCCGCTTCGACAGCCCCCATGACATGGTGCAGGTAGATATGCGCTCCCTGTCCTCAGGATTATACAGGATCAGGGTGGAAAATGAAGTCAATTTTGTTTATATGGTTTCCTCGGGCATTGATTCGGATTCACCTTTTTTTCTTGAGATATTTAATCTGCCTCCATCTGATCCGCGGTCACTTGTCATGCCCGACGGTACATTGAAGAACATAAAATATACCATTCATTTTGCCAGCAGGAGGGTCTTCTGGAGGTACAGGACCAGAACGACAGTTATAGATAATATTAAGGACTCTGCAGGTGAGTTTAAATTCAAACCTGACGGACCGAGATTTTTTATTTCGGAGACGCCCATCCCTTTCAGCGATACTCCAAGGAAGACCTTCAGCGCTGATTCAGGTAACCTGGTTATAGCCTCGCCATTGCCTAATCCTATGGCCGACAGGCTTTTAAATAAGCGTGATGAAATTTTCACCACAGAAATATCCGTTAATTCCTAAAAAATTTAAATCCGAAATTTATGGCAACTGTTTACAAAACACCTGGTGTTTTTATAGAAGAGATATCGAAGTTTCCTCCTTCGGTAGCTCAGGTAGAAACTGCAATTCCTGCCTTTATCGGTTATACGGAAAAGGCAGAGGATCTTGCACCGGATGATCTCATCAAAAAACCGAGACGCATCGGATCGCTGGTTGAATTTTCATATTATTATGGGAACGGCCCCGCTTTAAAGGTGAGCGAGGTTGCCATAGATGAGAGCAATAATTTCAAATCAGCAAAGATCACTTCCGATTATTATATGTATGACAGTCTGAGGCTGTTCTTTGCAAACGGGGGCGGCGATTGTTTCATAGTAAGTATAGGGAAATACCCGGCAGCAGTTACGGCAGGCGATTTTACAGCGGGCATAGATACACTTTTAAAGGAGGATGACCCGACAATTCTGCTGTTTCCTGATGCTGTGACACTTGGAACTTCAGATCTGGCTGCCGTTCAGACACATGCTCTTAACCATTGCGGCGACGAAAGCAGGCTCGACCGTGTCACAGTATTTGATCTGAAAGAGGATGACCCGAAAGGAGCAACCTTCCGGTCAAACATTGGTACCAGCTTCCTTAGCTATGGGATAGCCTATACTCCCTGGTTAAAGACCAATCTGCCCAAAAAGGTCACTTTCCCCGACATAAAGGATGTGATAAAGAAAAACGGTGCATCTGTTACCCTTAAAGGATTGACAGGTGATCCGGCTATTCAGACCCAGATAGATGAACTGGAGAAGGCCTATGCCGATAAAACAAAAATCATCTCGGGAACTGATACTCTTGCAAGTCCGTCAGCCAATCTCAGGGATAAATACAATTCAGTGGTTGCCACTTATAATGCAGGCAAGACCACCGGAAATCTGCAGGCAGTACTGACTTATGTGCTGTCGATTATTTGGAAAACAGATGATTATCTTAAAACAGGCAATGCAGCAGAGCTGACAAATACAGCTCTTAAAAATTCAGTTACTGCTAATATATCAACGTTTTCAACTGAAGCAAAGAAAATAATCGGCCTCGACAAGGACCTTAAGGCTAAATTTGGGGCAGGTTATACCACGCAGGCGAAAGCTGCCGATTTTACAGATGGAATATGGGGAGCAGGCTTTGTTGCAGGAACCGCAGCTTCTGGCTTGCTGACCGCTGCAACGGATGAAGAAAACCTGGAGTTGGCCCTGAATGCCCTGAATAACATTTTCGATACGCTGAGCAGGGCATACCTCTCGCTCATCGTCAATGCAGCAGCTTCCAATGCCAGAGATGCCGATACCGCTTTATCACTTGCATTCCCGCTGTATAAAAATATCCTTAAGGGGGTAAGCACTTACTCAGCCTCAATACCTCCGAGCGGAGCCATTGCCGGAATATATGCAATGGTCGACCGTACGCGCGGGGTGTGGAAAGCTCCTGCCAATGTGAGCCTGGCAAATGTGATTGAGCCTACGGTAACTTTTACCAAATCGGAGCTTGATGCACTGAATGTTGATGTGAATGCCGGCAAATCAATAAATGCCATAAGGACTTTCTTCGGCAAGGGAACACTTGTTTATGGTGCCCGTACACTTGCAGGTAATGATAACGAATGGCGTTATGTGCCGGTCCGCAGATTGTTTATCATGGTCGAGGAATCGGTCAAAAAGGCAACCGAACAATTTGTATTCGAGCCTAATGATGCCAACACATGGGTGAAAGTACAGGCTATGATCGAAAACTTTCTTCATATAATATGGCGTCAGGGAGCCTTACAGGGCGCAAAACCCGAACATGCTTTTTATGTGGCAGTCGGATTGGGTAAGACAATGAATCCGATTGATATCCTGGAAGGAAGGATGATAATAGAAATAGGCATGGCCGCTGTTCGTCCGGCTGAATTTATTATCATACGTTTCTCCCATAAAATGGCCGAGTCCTAGTTATTTGTATATCAGAGTAAAATAATTTTCAAATATTAAATTATAAAATAATGGCAAATTATCCTCTTCCGAAATTCCATTTCATGGTAGAATGGGGTGGCAACAAGATCGGATTTACCGAAGTAACAGGGCTCGACATGCAGGTTGAAGCGATAGAATACCGTGAAGGTTCAAGCAAGACATATTCCAAGGTCAAGATGCCCGGCTTACACAAGTACAGTAACATTACTCTTAAGCGGGGCACTTTTGAAGGAGATACTGATTTCTATACCTGGATCAACACCATAAATCTCAATACTGTGGAACGCAGGGATATAGTGATCAAACTGCTTAATGAAAAACACGAACCGGTAGTTACCTGGAGGGCAGTCAATGCCTTCCCGCTGAAAGTTCAGGCCAGTGACCTTAAAGCCGATGGCAACGAGGTGGCAATCGAAAGCATAGAAATCGCTCACGAAGGCCTCAGTATAGTGAAATAGTGGCTTTCGCATAAAGATCCTACAGGTAAAAACTGCAAACTATGGCTGACAGCAAATTACCTTCGGCAGGCGGTTATTATCCTCCTCTGGGATTTCACTTTAAAGTCGAATTTCAGGGAATAGGGAATGATAATGACACACGCTTCCAGTCAGTTTCAGGCCTGAATATTGAATATGAGACCGAATCAATAAAAGAAGGCGGACAGAATCATTTTGAACATAAGCTGCCGGTCCGTTCAAAGTTTTCCGACCTTGTGCTGAAGCGCGGCATGCTGACCGATTCGGAAGTGATCGGATGGTGCAAAAAAGCCTTATTCGACAGGGAGATCACACCTGTTCAGGTTATCGTAATTCTTCTTAATCCTGAACATCAGCCTTTAAGGACCTGGAAGGTAAATAATGCCTGGCCGCGCAAATGGAACGTTAGTGATTTTAATGCCGGGGAGAACTCCATTGTGGTTGAAACCCTTGAGTTATGCTATAGCTATTTTACGGTGGAATAACAGCGATTATAATGCCGGTTCAGATTACAGAGTTGAATATCAGTGTGTCAGTAAATCAGCCGGGAGATCAGAAAAGTCCGGGAGCACAGACACAGAATCCTGATGATCAGGGTTCCGCTGAAAATATTGTGGATGAATGTGTGGAACAGATCATGAAGATACTGAATGACAAAAAAGAACGATGATGGAAGACAGGGGTGAAATAAAGAAAATGTGGATCAGGTCATATAATTCCGCAAAAATGGAGGATAAGGACTTTGCAGGGGAATTCTATGCCATGGTCAATCCTGAAAATTACACCATCGATCTGAAGATGGAAACAAAAGGAGGTCAGGGGCAGGGTACCAGCGGCAAGCAACAGAAGTTCTCTTTTAAGCAGCCCGAGGAGTTCACATTCGAGTTTTTATTTGACAATACCGGAATAATTGACGGGAAACCAAAGAAGGCAGGGATAGCAGACGATCTGAAAAAACTTCAGGATCTGGCTTTCAAGCTGGATGGTAAGGTGCATGAACCGCGTCATATTCATCTGATCTGGGGCACACTCGACTTTAAAGGCCGCATCACGGGTATGACCATTAATTATAAACTTTTCAATCCTGATGGTTCCCCGATCCGTGCCACTGTAAAAGTGACAATCAAGAAAAGCATTGAAGAGAAGGAGCGTACCGCGGAGGAGCGGAAAAGCTCACCCGACCTTACACACAGGAGAATAATAAGAAAGGGAGAGTCATTGCCCTGGTTGTGCAACATTATTTACGGTGATCCGAAATACTATATACAGGTCGCACGTGCCAATCATATTTCAGACTTCAGGAACATAAAGGAGGGCACAGAGATATTTTTCCCGGCATTTGCTAAAAATGAGTAATGAACGTATCATACCGTCGGACCAGCCTAAATCGGTCTGCACATTCACAATACTGAGTGATGGCAGCGCTGTGCCATCAGCCTGGCATGTGCTGAGCATTGTGGTATATAAGGAGGTTAATCGTATTCCATCGGCAACAATAATTCTGATTGACGGTGATGTTGCAACCGAAACCTTTGAAATAAGTAACTCCGATGATTTCAAGCCCGGCAGGAAGATTGAGATAAAAGCGGGATGGGTAAGTAATGAAGAGACCATTTTCAAAGGTATGGTTGTTAAGCAGAACATAAAAGTAAGGAAAAGCAATTCTGTATTAATGGTGGAATGCCGTGATGAGGCGATGAAGATGACTATCGCTCCTAAGAGTAAGTATTTCAATGACAAAAAGGACAGCGAGATCTTTGAAGAAATAATCAACGACTATGGTCTGACAGCGGATGTTGAAGCAACCACTCTTCAGCACAGGGAACTGGTCCAGTACAACAGCACCGACTGGGATTTCATGTTATGCCGTGCCGATGTCAATGGAAAGCTTGTGATTGCCGACGACGGGAAAATAACAATTAAAAAGCCTGATGTAAGTGCAACCCCGGAACTCACGGTGCAATACGGATCAACAGTACTTGACCTTGACGCTGAAATTGATGCCAGGCTTCAGCTGCCGGGAGTAAAAGCAGCCGCCTGGAACTATACCGATCAGGAACTGATTGATACCGTTGAAGGATCTGAACCCCCTGTTCCCGCTGCTGGTAACCTCTCTCCCGATGATCTCAAAATTGCTTCTTCACCCGGTTCTCCTGTGATGATACACAGCGGCAGGATTACCGAGGCGGAATTACAGCAATGGGCTGATGCGCGTCTTCAGAAAAACCGCCTGGCAAAAATAAGGGGAAGAGTAAAGGTTGAAGGTTATGCAAAGATCAAACCGGGTAAGATACTGCAGCTTAACGGTGTGGGAACACGTTTTGAAGGCAGGCTTATAGTGTCCGGGATAAGACATCAGATCGAGAATGGTAACTGGACCACCAATATACAGTTTGGCACCAGCAGCGAGCGGTTTGCAGAGACTTTTAATGTACAGCAGCCCCTGGCGGGTGGAATGCTCCCTGCGATCCGCGGATTACAGACCGGAATAGTGACCAGGCTGGAAGATGATCCCGATGGAGAGGACCGTATTAAGGTCCGGCTACCGGTTATCCATAAAAGTGAAGAAGGTATCTGGTGCCGTGTTGCTTCTCCCGATGCCGGAAAAGAACGTGGTCTCTTTTTCCGTCCCGAGATAGGCGATGAAGTCATTGTCGGCTTCATTGATGAGGACCCGAGGCATGCTGTGGTGCTTGGTATGCTGAACAGCAGCAAGCTGCCGGCTCATACACAGGCGAAAGATACCAATCACCTGAAAGGGTATGTATCCCGGGAAAAGATTAAGTTGATGTTCGATGATGAGAAGAAAGTGATAACAATGGAAACACCGGGTGGTAATAAGATCGTAATCTCTGATGAGGACAAAGGCATAACACTGACCGATCAGAATGGAAATAAAATAGTCATGAACAATGACGGGATATCGGTGGAGAGTGCAAAAAACATGTCGCTGAAAGCTTCAAATGACCTGAAAGCTGAAGGTCTGAATGCCGAGATCAAAGCCAGCGCGCAGATAAAAGTGAAAGGAGAGGCCGGTGCGGAATATGCTTCAGGCGGTAATACCAGCGTGAAAGGATCTGTTGTGAATATTAACTGATACATAAATCCGGATTGCAATATGGCATCTGCAGCCAGAGTCGGAGATATGCACACATGCCCGATGGTATTGCCGGGACCTGTGCCACATGTCGGAGGGCCTGTTCTGCCCCCGGGAACGCCAACTGTGATGATCGCCGGTATGCCGGCTGCTACCGTAGGTGATATGTGTACCTGCACCGGTCCTCCGGATTCAATAGTCAAGGGATCGGCAACTGTGATGATAGGAGGAAAACCGGCCGCCCGTATGGGTGACAGCACTGCACACGGAGGAGTTATTATCGCCGGAGCCCCCACTGTTAATATAGGAGGTTGAAATTATGGATGAATCATCAGATGACAGGAATTTCCTGGGTAGAGGCTGGAGTTTCCCCCCTCAGTTCGACCCTGTGTCCAAAACCGTAATTATGACTGAGGAGGCTGAGGATATTAATAACAGTCTTTCAATACTATTGTCGACAATAGTGGGTGAACGCGTCATGGATATGAGCTATGGCTGTAATCTGGAGGATATGGTATTTGAAACTCTCGATACATCAGTGATAACTTATCTCAAAAGCAAAATAACGAAGGCTATTTTGTTCTATGAGGCCAGGATTGAGATTGAAAAGATAGAGATCAATACAACCGGAATCCCCGAAGGAGTGATCCTGATAGAAATCGATTATATCATCAGCGCGACCAACAGCCGTTTTAACTTCGTATATCCGTTCTGGCGGCAGGAAGGGACAGAATTATCATCATTATTAAAAATCTGAGAATTGTATCTAAATGGCAGATTGTTCAAAAAATAAAAATCCCCTGATTCGCAGCGGTATAAACCAGAGTCAGCGTATCCTCCGGGAACTTGACGGGAAATTCATTCTGCCTGACGGGAAAGGCTTCAAAGAATGGCTTGTTTATGCAAGAGACCTGGCATCTCATATAAAATTCTATAACACAGGCAATAAAGAGGATGGCGACTGGCAACCATTTTTTAACACCGACGTTTCGGCTGTACTCGCTCTTATTGCCATCCAGGATGTCAATGACTATAAGGACAGGATCCGTTTATTGATTGATTCAATCTCATCTAAGGAACTTCAGGGAAACGCACCTGAACTGCGAAGGCATTTCGGGCTTCTTTTCAGCGCAATATTTTCGCTTAGCAGCAGAATGGATTATTTCACAGAGATAATTCCCGATGACATAACTCTTAAGCGCACCATATCAAACCTGATCCTTACAAAACTGGCCCGGGTATTAAAACGGTTTATAGGCTATTACAAAGCTGCTGAGGCTTTCTATACACCGCCTCTCATTTCTGACAGTGAAATCAGTGACTGGACCATACTCGGATTTAAACAGGTCAAAGTATCAGAGGCCGTGTCGCTTGTCAGAAAATTATCTGAAAGATGGATCTACAGGCCATTAACTGCTGTAAACTATAACGACTTCTACGATGAGATCCCTGTTGATGAAAAGATCTATGACCATCCTCTTCCTGTAGTAAATGATCCGGACCTCTGGAAATTGCTCAACCATGCTGCCAGCCATAATCTTTTTTCCTCCGTATTTTCAGAATATCTCTCTGTTTATGCCAGAATTGTGAGTGATGCAGAGTCACAGCTGATAAAGACCATAACCGGACATAATAATCATGAACCTCATTATGCGCTTTACCTTTCATTCCTGCATCTTTTCAGGCTGGCTCAAAACGGACTGAACACTTATACCAGGCGTCATCTTGATTTTTATTATAAAGAGATTCTGAGGCTGGCTGAGAAAAAAAGTGAGCCAAACCATGTGTTTCTGATCTTTGAACCTGCCCGAACCGTAAATGAACATCTGATCAAAAAGGGAACCGCATTCAGGGCAGGAAAAGACAATGAGGGGAAAGAGATTTTTTACAATACCGATGAGGATATAATCATAAACAGATCGGCAGTCGGCAGGTTGTGCTCTTTCTATAAGGAAACATCAACTGAAGGCAGCAATCCGTTCAGGGGAATGTTATTCGCTTCACCGGAAGCAAACTCTGCAGACGGTGCGGGTGCCAAACTTACCAGCTTATCGGGTGACTGGCACCCGTTTGCAAACAGGATATTTTCGGAAGGAATATTATCGGACATCAATATGCCCGGAGCTAATGTGGGATTCGCCCTGGCATCACATTACCTCTTCCTAAAGGAAGGTACAAGGAAGATCACAATTACCATTCATGGCAGTTCACTCCGGTCCCTGTCAGATACAGAGTTCCTTTGTTTACTCACCACGGAGAAGAAATGGCTTGAAAAGAGCGATATATCTGTAGCAGCAACATCAACCCGAGCCACCATTACCATAAATATCAATCCTTCCGACCCTCCTGTTACAGCATATGTTAAAAAGGTGCATCTCGATCAGTTTAATAATATCGATACACCGGTTGTTAAGTTCATTTTAAAGAACATTAGCGGGAAGAACCAGTATGACACACTGAAGGATATGCTCATAACTCATGTCGACCTGAAAGTAACTGTTGGTGATCTGAATAAATACAACCAGAAGGGCCTTAAAGAATTGTTTGTATCCACTGATTCGGGAACTGTCGATCCTTCAAAACCGTTCATTCCTTTTGGTCAGAATCCAAAGGCCGGTACCGGGCTGGTGATTGGTAATAAGGAGGTTTTCAGCAAGAAAGGGGCTAAGATGACCCTGTCGGTAAAATGGGCTGAGATGGATCAGACAATACAGGATATGGATTATAATCTGACCGACATTTTCTTTCCGACTGCACAGCTGAAATTTCTGAACAACGGAATATGGACGAACTGGGACCAGTACAGTCTTCTGAATAAAGAGCATCACTCGGCTGAACGGGGTGAAGTAGAACTATTCTGGGGTAAGAATTCGATTATGATCCCCGATACCTATCTGCCTTCATTTAAAGCCACAATACCTGATGAATGCATAACCGATTACAGGGATGATTACGTTCAGTATGGCATTTCAAGTCAGCGGGGATTTTTCAGACTTGAACTCAACTCCGATTTTCAGTTAGATAAATATTTTTCTGATCTGCAGATCTTCCTGATAGAACTTGCCAATAAGACACCTCAGGCCGACAGGACGGTGAAAACCCAGCCGGTAAAACCTTACATACCTAAGATACAATCGGTTTTCTTAAGTTATGAGGCCGAAACCACGATAAGGTTTTCATCACCCGGGGAAAATCCTTCCAGTTTCATACACATCTATCCATTTGGCTATGAGAGGATTGACAGCAGCAATGTTCCCCTTAACATGGTGAACCTTATGCCGCAATTCATTCACCGCGAAGACAATATACCGGTTCACAACATAGCTGAATTTTATATAGGACTGAAAGATGTTGTTCCGGAGCAAAGGGTTTCCATACTTTTTCAGTTACTTGATGGTTCGACAAATCCGCTTCAGAGCAAACCGGCAGAGCATGTATTCTGGAGTTATCTGAGCAATGACGGGTGGATAGACTTTGATAAAAATGAAATTGCCGACAACACACGTCAGCTTATCTCGACAGGCACAATAAACTTTCCGTTTACCGGCAACGCTACCAGCGGGAACACCATATTGCCGTCAGGTTATTACTGGATAAAGGCCGGCATCAAAGAATTCCCCGGGCAGGTTTGCAGGATTGTTGATGTGAGGGCCCAGGCTGTAAGGGCAACCTTTTGCGACAGGAATAATTCAGAGGATTTTTTAAAGCAGCCTCTTGGTCCCGAAACCATAAAAAAGTTTGCCGAGCCTGATGTGTCAGTTAAGAAAGTTGAACAGCCATATTCCTCATTCGGAGGAAGATATAAGGAAGATCCGGTAAGCTTTTATACCCGTGCGAGTGAACGGTTACGGCATAAGAACCGTGCGATAACGATCCGCGATTTTGAACAGCTGATACTGGAGGCATTCCCCGATATTCATAAGGTTAAATGTCTGAATCATACAAAACTAGATCTGCAGGTGATACCTGCCGTTTATAATGAACTGGCTCCCGGGCATGTTACCATTATCACCATTCCCGATCTCCGCCAGAAGAATGCCATTGATCCTCTCAGGCCCTATACAAGCCGTGGCCGACTGAATGAGATAAGAGATTATCTCAAAAAGATCAGCAACTGCAATGTCAGTCTGTATGTGGAGAATCCGGCCTTTGAGGAGGTAAGGATCAAAGCCGATATTGTCCTCACCGGCGATGCATCGGGCAATAACACTTTCTATGCCGGACTTCTGAAGCAGGAACTTGTGGAATTCCTTACTCCCTGGGCGTATAAGACAGGTTCTGACATAGAGTTCGGCGGTAAGATCACAAAGAGCGATATCATAAATTTTATCGAGGAGAGAAGTTATGTCGATTTTATTCTCGATCTTAAAATGTATCAGGGCACTTCATCCGCCTCACAGGCGGGTGGCGATATGGAAGAAATAATTGCCTCCACTGCAAGGTCCATTCTTGTCAGCGCTCCGGCAAGCAGCCATTTCATTAACATTCTGCCAAACCCAAAAACAAATGACAACAATGAATGGAAATGACCATATTACCATTTCAAAGGACAATCTTCTGCCTCAATCCCAGGATTATTATTTTTTAAGAAGGGAAGGGCTGAAGCTCATTGAACAACTGGGAAGCAGGATATGGACCGATTACAATATTCATGATCCCGGTATTACCATCCTGGAAGTATTATGCTATGCAATAACTGATCTTTCATACCGGTCGTCGTTCAGCGTAAAAGACCTGATTGCAGAGGAAAAGCCCGGAATGTTCAATCCGGAGACACAGGCATTTTTTTCTGCACGTGAAATACTTACCACCGCACCGTGGACTACAAATGATTACCGCAAGATACTTATCGACCTGGAGGAGATACGGAATGCCTGGATAAAGTGTAATGAATGCAGTTGTGGTCCCGATATTTATGTGAACTGTAAAAAGAGCGAACTGACTTTTAAGAAAACTGATATTAACAAAGCCTTTATAAGTGAGGTGGTTCCGAAAGGTATATATAATGTTCTTCTTGAGCTTGACAGGGATGAACAATATGGTGACCTGAATACCGGTAAGGTGTCAGTTTCATACAGCCACCTCGTAGATGGTAATCCTGAAACACTGTACCTTGAGGTACGATTCCCATCGGGACAGGAACTTAACAGGCTTCAGAAAACAGATGCCAACCTTGAACTTTTCAGACATCCTGAAAGCAGGGTAAGTAATGTTGAAGTAAAACTTATATCAGATAAAAAGAATGATTCTGCCGATATCGAGGAAAGCAGAGTGATAACGGCTTTAAGAAGTGTCATGTATGCAAGCTTTGAAATATCGTTTGATGAGTTCCTGACCACTCCCGGCATTGCCAAAACACGGAAAGTGACATTCAGGGATGTGCCTTTCAGGTTTTTACTGCTTAAAAGCGAGATCAGGTATGAGATGGTTCTACAGGATATCAGGGATATCCTGAAGGATAAAACCGAGTCGGGTATCGCAGCCAGGTATATGCTAAAGACCCGGCTGGCTGACGAAGCTGTCGGGAAAGCTTTAAAAGTATTGAACAGTCACAGGAACATCACGGAAGATTTCTGCTGTGTTGAGGAGGTTGAAATTGAAGAGGTGGGGGTCTGTGCAGATATTGATCTGACACCTGAAGCAGATATCGAAGAGGTGCTGGCCGAAATATATTACCGGATTGAAGAATATTTCAATCCGACAATACAATTTAAAACTCTGGCCGCATTGCTTGAATCAAAAACTGTTGATGAGATATTTGACGGGCCTAAGCTTTTGCATGGATTTATTGAAGATAATGATCTGGAAAAGAACGTATTAAACAGAACTCTCTATTCTTCGGATATTATCAATATCATAATGGATATCCCCGGCGTGATCAGCGTGCGGAATTTTGTACTTATAAGATTCGACAAGGAGGGGAAGAATGCCGGCCCCGATCCCTGGAAGCTTAAAGTTTCAGAAAATCATTTACCCAGGTTATATATTGAGGGTTCAAAGCTTCTTGTTTTCAAGAACGGACTGCCTTTTCTTCCCGATACATCCGAACTGCTGGACACTATTAAGGTTATAAGCAGCCGAAGCACCATGCCAAAGCTGAAAGATCATGACCTTGACCTTGATATCCCTGAAGGTACATACTACCCGATGAAAGATTATAAACCTGTACAGAATTCCCTTCCACTCGTCTACGGTACCGGTTACGAAAGTCTGCCCCCCCGGGCAGATGATCTGAGAAGAGCCCAGGCAAAACAACTGAAATCATATCTTACATTTTTCGAACAACTCCTGGTAAACTATCTTGGTCAGCTGGCTAACCTGAAACATCTCTTTTCTGTTGACAACAGTATAAAACAGACATACTTCCCTGTCTTTCTGGGTGCTGATCTCCTGAAGAACGATCTTTATAATGATTTTACCACTGAATTCTACAGAGATTTTGATGCGGCCGGTCTTACTGAGATGACTGAGAGCAGGGATCTCTTCCTGAACCGCAGAAATAAATTTCTTGATCAGCTTTTGTCCCGTTTCAACGAAAGCTTTTCTGAATACGCTCTGCTTCTGTATTCGTACAAGATTCAAAAAAAGATCGCATCGGAAAATCTCATTACTTCAAAAATCGCATTCCTGAAACAGTTCCCGTGGCAGAGTGCAAACAAAGCACAGGGCTTTGATCATACCGTGGGAGATTATATTTGTCTCAATAAGGACCTGAGCGGTATTCATAACCGCATAAGCGCTCTGCTGGGAATACAGAACTCACTGAACTATTTTGACTTTGTGATCTCAAAAACAGGAGATGGTAATTACAGATCGTCACTTAAGCTCCGCGACAATGATGATAAAGTATTGCTTAAACTGGCAGACACTTCTGAAGATAAAGACCGTGACATTATTGTAAAGCAGCTTAACCTGAATATGTCACGTATTTTAAATCTGGTTATCGGCAAGTCAAATTACAGGATTAAACCTTCCTCGGGGAAATACATCATTGAGCTGGGAGTACCTGGTATTGCAATATCCGGAGAAAAATTTGACAATCAAACTGATGCAACTGCCGCAATTGACAGGATTGTTGATTTCTGCAAGCTCAATCTGAGCGATGAAAGATTTATTATTGTTGAGCATATACTTTTACGTCCACATGTAAAAGGTGATCCGCTGTTACCGGTATGTGTTGACAATAATTGTGATTTCTGCGGTGAAGAAGATCCTTATTCATATAAAGTGACATTTGTTTTTGACGGTGAATCTGAACTTCCTGCAAAACATTTCAACTTCAGAAAGTTCGCTGAAAAGACTATCCGGAACGAACTTCCCGCACATGTTATGGCCAAGATCTGCTGGGTTAAACATGATGTCTTCCTGGCTTTTGAAGAAGCTTATTGTGAATGGTTAAGTGCAACATCATCAACCAGATCCCTTAAGCTCGAAAAGCTGGTCAGTATATTCGAAACACTTAAAAGCATATATCCTTCTCCTACTCTGCACGATTGCATCGACGGTAATGATGAGAACCCGGTGCTTCTTGACCAGACTCAATTGTAAATGAAAAAAATCAACTGCCATGATACCAGTAAAAACTGACGAAAAAGATTTTAATTATCCGAATTTTCAGACTGATCAGATCCTGACTGCCAGTCATCTGAACCACATGTTCGATTTTCTGGATGTACAGGAAAGGCTGACACGGACCAACCTGGTGGGAATAGGGATCGTGTGCGGGCTGAAAGTTTCCAGATCGGGAGACGGTAAAACCGTAACCATTACCAAAGGTACGGGAGTTACGTCACATGGGTACCTGATTGCTCATGGCATTGAGAACAGCGATGACCCGGTAATTTATAGGAAATACAGGAATTTTGATGCTCTGAAAGTCAGGACATATGATGTATTTGTCAATGGTAATGTTCAAAAATATGCATTATGGGAACTTATAGATAAAGACCATGAAGATACGAACGACCATAACCTCAGCAAAGAATTCCTTAACAATAAGGTATGTCTCCTTTTTTATGAAATACTTGATGAGCAGGCAAAGAACTGCGATCCTTTATCGTGTGATGATAAAGGAGTAAAGGTTTTTATCAATATCCGGCCTCTTCTCATTACAATAACCGATGCAACAACAATAATAAATACCCTGAACGCAAAAGCAGGTGCATCAGGCTCAGGGGAAGTATTCCCCGGTATATTTAGTTTACCGGATATCAGGCTGCCAGGGTTTGACGTTCCGGCAACAAGTCTTGAGACTACCAGTGACGTTTATAATGCATACAGGAAAATTTTTACAAAAAAGTTCGTTGAAGACACCGGTGAAGTTCTTAATAAAGCTTTTAATACTTTCAAAGGATATCTTAAAGTAGCAGTTAATCCCTTTACTGATTTCAGTGCAAAATTCGGATTCCTTCATAACGGGAGCATTGATGGTAACAACCTGTTGAATTTCCAGTACTACTATGATTTTTTCTCTGACCTTCTTGCTGCCTATAATGAATGGAGGGAGTCGGCGCTGAGACTTACAGGTTTGTGCACACCACCCGGGGCACTGTTCCCCCGGCATCTGTTCCTCGGTACCACCGACAATACAGATGAGCTTTCCAGGAGTTTTTACAGGAATTATTTTATTCCGTCACCCATTCATAATATCTGTTCAGATAAATATAATGATTTCCTGGGATTGTTCAGCCGGCTTGAAAGACTGGTTTCAAGCCTTAAAATACCTGTGCCTTTTGTTTCAGGTACGGCTTCAGCCGATGCCAACATCAGGATAACCCCTTCACTGATAGGATCATATCCCTTGGGGAAACGAGCTATTCCATTCTATTATACACCAGATGAAGCCGGCAGGAGCCTTCTGAAAGTGTGGGATCCCGAAATGACATCCAAAGGAAAGGAACGGCAGATATTAAGCTATAATCCGTCGTATAACACCCAGGATGATTTTGTCAGAAACCCCCTTCTTTATGATCTCGAACCCTATAATTTTTTCAGGATTGAGGGTCATATCGGGAAAAAGTATTATACAGCCCTTGCTTCCATTCAGACCATTGTAAAGAGACACCGGCTGCCGTTCAATATTGTTGCAGTTTCGGTCGATTCACTGCCAGGCAGTGTCGATCAGACTCTGTATGCCTGCCATTTTAACGATCTGGAGGCTGTTTACAACGAACTGAGGGCTGCTTTGCTGTGCCGCTTTTGCAGAATACTTGCATGTATCTATAAGCTTCCAAGAAAGTCAGCGGGAAAAACAAAAAAAGTCAGGCTGATTAAGAGCAACCTGGAACTTATAAAGGGTTGCAAGGATGTACTTTTCTACAGCCAGGAAACATTCGGTTATGCTTATGAACAGCTTCATCCCACACTGGTAAAGGCAAAAAACAGTGAATTTGAAATACTCGAAGCTCTCGGTAAGGAGAACCTTTTTAAGATGATGGAAGCTGAAAAAGGCGGCGGTACGGTGATGGCTGATAACATGAAGGCTCTGAGTGACCCGTCCCTGGCAATTTTCTTTACCAGGCTTATACTACTTCTTGGAAAGTTATCAGAATCACTTACTGAACAGCTTAGCAGCTTTGATTATAACCTGATGAGCTCAAATGTAAAAAACATCAATACCCTTCTTCAGGAACAAGGCACAGACTATCCTGTTCTTAAAGATGTCTTTGCCTCAAACCCCTGTCTCAGTGATCTGTTAAATCTCTGTGATGTTGCATCATTCCGTTCGGTTTATGCCGAATTTATCAGGCGGACAGCTGATCTGAAAAAAATGCAGTCGCTCAAGCAGTTCAGCGCCTCACATCCCGGCCTGCGCCATAAGGGTGGCGTGCCGAAAGGAGGTACCTTCGTGATGGTTTACAGAAATATAGAGGTTTCTGCCGCTGCCTCTGCATTTGAAAAAGATATGCTTCTGGGTGAATTTTTAGTATCGGATGCTGCCGGTGGCGAAGCAAAAGCTGCCGCTAAAGAAAAAATAATCAGAACAGTAGCAAAAACAAAATATACAGCTAAAAGACTGTCCCAGTTGAAAACACAGATTTCCCTGATGAAAGACAGAGGAATGCCTGATCAGGAGATTGAGGAGATACTTGGTGTCAGCTTATCTGACTTGCAGCAGGCGGCAGGGGTTACTGATGACAAAACATTGTGGCTCGAGAGCGGAACTGTCATAGCTGATTTTTACCTTCCGTATCAGAGCAATTCCGATTGTCCGCCTGTTCAGTATGTTATTAACATTCCACCGCCGAAGGTTACTTTCTCCCTTGAAAAGACAAACTATTGTAATACTGATACTTCGGAATATATTTTTATAACTAATCCCATCGCTGGTAAAATTGTCACAAGCCAGCCTGATACTGTTCTTGACAAGAGTAACGGACTATATTCTTTCATACCATCAAAAGTGATCATTCCTGAGGGTCAGAATAATATTGTCCTGTCTTTCACATATACAAAAGACGATCAGTCTCAGACTATAAATATAACTGTTTACAGGATGCCGGAAGTGAAGATAATTGCCGTACCAAATCCTTTAAATCCGTTTGAGTATAACTTCAAACCTGAACCGTCTGATTCTGTTTCTTCTGCTGACTGGAGTTTTGGAGATGGTGCAACAGCCTCACAGATAAGCGCAACTCATGTTTACAGCAGTGCAGGGGAATATAAGATCGGTCTTGATGTTAAAAATGTTGAATGTACGGCAAAAGCGGAGGATATAACTATATCTGTCATTGAACCTGAACCGGTTAAAGTGACTATTGAGCAAAATGAAGTATGCATCGATTCCGGGCCGGTTCCTTTCACGATTACTCCTGCTGGAGGCACGCTTACAGGTGAAGCCGTTACAGAAGAACCTGCGGACAGCGGCAAATATATATTCAATCCATCTTCTGTTAAACTGAACGGAGCCTCAAAAAAACAGGTAACATTCAACTACACTTCACCACAGGGAGCCACAGCAACCTTCAGTATCACCGTTTTTGACAGACCAGACGGCAAGAGAAGCTATGATACAGGTATACGCACACTTCATCTGTCATTCAGCGGTCTGTCCAATACCACCGTTATAACTGCCGATTATGGCGACGGGATCTCAGAAACATATACCGTAACCGGTCTTAGTAACCAGACCATGAGACATTCTTATTTAAAAGGAGGAATATACACTGTAAAAACGGCTCTGTTGAATGGTCCGTGTATCTTGCAAAATGAAGATATTGTTGCAGCCATAGAAGACGATCAGCCTCCCGTTAAAGTTTGCCAGTCATTCAGAGTCCCCGTCGAAAAATATTTCAGACTAAGTGATCCGTTATTCAATTCGAAAGATTTCCAAGAGAATTATTCTCAGGAGATTAAAAATGTTGAGGAATTTTTTAAAGTTCTTTCAGATAAACTTACCCGTTCAGGGAAAGTCGATCTGAGGTTTTTCGACGAGCACCCGGTAATGCCGGACTGGATCAGACTTTTACCTGTAAAGCCTGCCGCGTTACGCACACTCTCCTTACAGTTATTGATGATCTTTATCAGCATCATCACTATCATTGCCTGCAACCAGAAAAAAGATATAAGCGGCACCATGATGGAGCTGTTTAAATTCATCAATACTAAATTAAATGAAATGGACAAGCTGAATGCCGCTGAAAAGGGAATGGTTCAGGAACTCATCGAATACCTTAAAGACGAGATTGATAAGCTGAATAGTTTTAACGAAGCCGGCATAAAACAAAATTATCTGAATGCTTTGAATAAACTGATAGATGTTCTTAACCAGAAGTTGATCTGATAATTGACTGCGATACAACAACATATTATACGGAGAACCTCTTTGAAGGTAATGACAGGAACATCGGACGGATTTACCCTGCAACAAAAAATATCCAATCTGTTGAATGGTGAAGCGATTGAAAAAATGGGCAGATTGTTCGATGATCTGGTAAGCAGTGAGGAATGGCTGATATTGGACCGCCTTGATATTCAGCTTGGTGATATAAATGCCGATGAACTGGAATCAAGGTTTGCCGATCTGCTGACTGAAAAGCTGAAGGGAGTGATTGAGGACAGGAAGGCTCAGATTTTGACCGGTGCAATCAAAGGCACAGGTTCCGCATCGCTTATGTCGTTGCAGGAAAAAACATTGGATGCTTTCATTGTTTTTATTGAAAAGGGTATGTTTCCCTGGTGGTATGAAGTAAGATCACATGCTGAATTTGAAAATGAAATTTCAGATGCATTTCAGAAATTTTATACTCTTACTCTAAGCCGGCCGGGAGATCATTATCTGCATGAGCTGAAAAGGATACTGTCACATGAATATGCCGCCGCCAGGCTTGCGGTACAGTTCAGTGATAAGGTTTTTGAGCAGTTGCTGGAATTTTTATCTTCTCAGCCGGGCAAAGCTCCGACCCATGGTCCGGCGGTTACTGCAATGAACAGAATTTCTGTAATTCTGGCGGGTATGGCCAACAGACTTTCATCCGGAATTATTATCCCAGAAACACTTGCACATATAAAATCATTGCTGGTTCAGAAGATCGCCCTGGCAAAGTCAAACGAAGAAATTACAGGCCGGTGGTTATCAGATGTTGTTCAGATGCTTTCATCAGGTGATATGATTCCAGTCAGGGATGAAGTTCTCAATGACACGGAACTGAAGGAATTATTTTCCGGGAAGCGCATAATTATTTCTGATGATAAGGAAAAAAGGATTTTAACATCGTCGCATAAGGCTGAAATGGAGCCTCATTATTTAACACAGGCACAACAATCTGATATTATAAGGGAGATTGAATCACTGGAAGGGGTGATGGTAAAAAATGCCGGACTGGTCATTGTGGCACCTTTTCTTCCTGAATTATTCAATGAATGCCGGATACTTGAAGGGAAAAAAATAACCGATCCTGACATGGCCCTTGCAATAATGCATCTTATTGTATGGGGTAATATTGATTACAGGGAATATGATACCGTTCTAAGCAAGGTGCTGTGTAATATTGGAAGTGAACATCATTTAAAGCTGATAACCAGACTGGAACCTGATGTTTACGGCAAGGTTGAGGAGATGCTGAAGGCGACTGTCAGGAACTGGGGAGCGCTGAAGGATACTTCGCCCGATGGACTCCGGGAAAGTTTTCTCCGGAGAAAAGGTAAGCTGGCTTTTAGTAATGACAGCTGGTTCCTGCATGTTGAGCAGAACACGGTTGACATACTTCTGCAAAGCCTGCCCTGGAGCATAGGATTCATCAGACTTCCCTGGATGAAAGCAATGTTAAGAACTGAATGGATTTAAAACTGAAGTATGCATACTTCTTCCGAGCAGACAAGAAAGACTTCTACCACCGTGATCAGACAGACGGGAATACCCTTTTTTGCCCGGAAGCACGATATGACATTTTTCCAGGGAAACCGTCAGGCATTTTCCTCTGCATCGTTCATTCAGCCCAAATTAGCAGTAAGTCAGCCTGAAGATCCTCAGGAAAAGGAAGCCGACCAGATGGCTGACAGAGTGATGACCATGCCCGATACCCAGGTTTCGTCAGCGCCGGCAGAAAAGGAAGAGGAAATTCAGCGCCAGGAAGAAGAAGAACCGGTTCAGAGAACCGCTTCAGAAGAGATCAGGAAACCGGACGACAGGGAGAAAGACGAACATGTGAGCCGGAAGATAATCCCGGGTGATGGCCGGGTACTGGTCGCACGCTCAGGGAGGAGCCCGCCTGGTCCGGCAAAAAGTTCATTTGAACATTCCCTTTCATCTGCCAGAGGGACCGGATCGCCGTTACCTGGTGAAACCCGTTCCTTTATGGAAAGCCGTTTTAATGCCGATTTCTCAGGTGTGCGTATTCATACCGGGGAATTATCCGTTCAGATGAACAGAGAGATCAATTCTCAGGCATTTACCTACGGCAATGATATTTTTTTCAACAGCGGCAAATACTCTACAGGTACCCCGGAGGGGCAAAGTCTTATTGCCCATGAACTGACTCATACAATACAGCAGGGAGCCAGCAGTCATATTTCCCCCAAAAACACGGGAAGGCAAAAAAACATTACTGTTGCCGCAAGAAATAATAACGCCCATTCTACCCATTCTACCCATTCTACCCTTCACAGGAGTGCTGCAAACATGACGGCAGCAGTCAGTATCGCCAAAGGGGAAGCCGGGAAAGTTATAGCCAATAAGGAAGGCCCCGACGGTTTCCGTGTCGGGTGGCCCCGTCTGATGGAATATTTCAGGACTGCCCTTGGTCCGGAAAAGATACTACCTGAAGGGCAGACAGGAGATTCCACAGACGTATCTGAATCTCAGATCAGAAAGTTTTTTAAAGCAGATAATGTCGATGTCGTAACACCGGATAACAGGGTGATAAAAGGAACCCGTGATGCATTACCCAGCTGGTGCGGAATTTTTGCTTTCTGGTCACTGAACAAAGCAGGGCTGCCAATGAAAAAATGGACCCTCGGCAGAATGACTATTCCTCCGGAGGCAGCCTTTTCTCCAGGAACGACTCCTCCTCCGGGTGCAATTGCCTACCGCAAAGAGCGCTCACATTACGGACTGGTCGAAAAATCAGACGGAGTAAGCGTTACAACCATTAACGGCAATACCGCCGGCGATGATCATCTGGGAGGTGAGGTCCAGGTGCAGACCCATCCTCTTTCAGGCTGGATGGCTTTTATTGATCCCATGAAGCTTATTGAAGGAACTGTCCGCAATCCTGACTTCGGGGTTGAAGAACGGCAATTATCGTTAAGTGATCTCAGGAAAGAGCTTTTTGGAGTTCAGAGGAAGGAGCAGTCAGATGAGACCGGTAAAAAGGATCAGGAAAATTCCGTGCAGAGCCATCCGGCACCTTCAGTACAGGCTAAAAAAACTGAAGACACTGAAAACAGGGAAGAGATTGAGCGGAAAGAGGAGAAACGGGAAGACGGGGAAAGTAAACTACAGACAAAAATGCTGATCCACGATACCGGAGGGTCCGCTGTAAACGTGGTTCAGCAAAGATCCGAACCGAAAGTCCAGCGCGGTATCTTCAGCGCAATACGCGGAGCCATTAACAGCGCTGTTGAATGGGCCGGCGACAGACTGGAGGAGGGTAAAAAATGGCTGCTCGGGAAAATTAGAAATCTCATCATGAAAGTCCCGGGCTATAAAGCTTTACGGGTTGTCCTGGGTGAGGATCCGATCACAGGGGAACATGTGGAGCGTAACGGTAAGAACTTCATTGATGCCGCCCTCGATATTATGCCTTTCGGCGAACAGCTTAAGGAAAAGATGCAGGAACTGGGCATTCTTGAAAAAGCTGAACAGTTTGTCGATAAAACAATTGGACGCGTTAAAAATCTTGTTAACGGAATATTCGATGTATTCTCGAACTTCTGGAACAGTCTTTCCCTGTCAGATATAAGGAATGTCTCAGGAGTGTTCAGCCGGCTCGAAAACGCATTCACATCATTCTTTGAGCAGATAAAGAGCTTTGCCAGTGGTGTCGCAGGTGATTTTCTCGAGTTTATTAAAAAGGCATTGCTCATTCCATTAGGTAATTATATTAAGACAAGAACCAGGTTCTGGGACCTGCTCTGTCTGATAATGGGAAAAGATCCATTAACCGATGAGCCCAGACCCTTTACGGGAGCGAACGTGCTGAATGCTTTTCTCAACCTTAGCGAATGGGGTATTGAGCAGAGGAAGAAAATGCAGGAAACAGGCACATTCAATAAGATTGCTGCATGGATTGACAAAGGAATAGCCGTTTTCAGTAAATCGTACGATGAACTGAAAGCAGCATTCAGGGGTCTCTGGGATTATGTCAATATTCAGTCTCTTATGCATCCGGTGGAGACATTCCGTAAGATCTTCGATTCGTTCTGGCGGCCGGTTGAGAGGGTAGGC
Source organism: Bacteroidota bacterium (assembly GCA_029547705.1). Taxonomy (GTDB): domain Bacteria; phylum Bacteroidota; class Bacteroidia; order Bacteroidales; family VadinHA17; genus LD21. Next base: position 188,368 of record JAKPOU010000063.1, read on the forward strand.
TCATTTGTCATCGAGACGGGGATCACCATCCTGAAAATAGTCAAGGAAGTTCTCTTTAAACGGATCTCAAATGAGGCAAAAGGCCGGAAAGGATTCTATCTTATTACAGTACTCATCGGCAAGGATCCGTTCACAGGGGAAAAGGTTGACCGGACCACCGAAAACATTATAAAGGGATTTATGCTGCTCACGGAAGGAGGGGAAGAGCAGTTTAATAAAATGAAGGAGAGCGGGGCCATCGACAAGGCCACCCAGAAAATTGATGCAGCAGTTAAAACCCTCGGATTCAGCTGGAGCTATGTAAAAGGTTTGTTCATAAATCTCTGGAATTCATTCACATGGAAAGACCTTCTGGTACCATTGCTCGCATTTGCAAAGATCATTAACACCTTCAAGGATCCGGTCCTCAGGCTAATCCGCTTCGTCATTACTGTTATGACGGCATTATTCGAGATAATACTTAGGCTGATGGGCTTCCCAGTGGACCTGGTCATCAAACTGATCGACAATGTCGTCAAAGCCTGGAACAGCATCAGGGCAAATCCGTCGGGCTTTTTCATGAATGTACTGAGAGCCATAAAGCAGGGCTTTATACAGTTCTTCGATAATATTCTTACCCACCTCTGGAATGGATTAAAAGCATGGCTCAGACAGGAACTGGCTGACGCAGGTGTTCCCATACCAACTGATTTTTCAGTCACAGGTATAATTAAATGGCTTCTTGTGGTGCTTGATATCACGATGGAGAAGATATGGAAGAAACTTGAGGCACGCATCGGGAAAGAGAAAGTTGATAAGATCAGGAGGCTCATTGACAAGGCTGAGGCACTGTATGATAAAGCTAATGAAGCCCTGGTATTTATTGAAGATGTGCGTCAGCGTGGCATGGGGGCTGTTGTTGACAGAATAAAGGAAAAGCTTACCAATATCTGGGATCTGGTGCTTGGCGCAGTCCGGGGTTTTATTATGGATCAGATCATCAGGAAAGTTACGGCAAAACTTCTGAGCATGCTCGATCCGACGGGAATAATGGCAGTGGTCAACAGCGCGATAGCCCTGTATAAGGCGATCCAGTCGTTCATTAAATACCTGGCACGCTTACTTGAGATTGTTAATTCGTTTGTTGAGGGCATCATAGAAATTTGTGCGGGGAATATAGCGGTGGCAGCCAACTTCCTTGAAAGGTCCCTGGCCAACGGCATTCCGGTGGTGATCGGCTTCCTGGCCAACCAGGTGGGTCTCGATCTGAGCGGACGTATTAGGGATGTGCTTGCTAAAGTGAGAGAGAAAGTCGATCAGGGACTTGATTTCCTGATCGATAAACTGGTCGGTTTTGCAGAGAAGCTTGTTGAAAAAGCAAAGTCGGCAAAAGAAAAGCTGCTAAACTGGCTTGGCCTTAGAAAGCCTGTAAAAACCAAAGATGAAATCAGCCACACCATTTATATAGCCGGTAGTGCTGCATCAGCCACACTTATGATCGCCACAACCCCGATGACGGTTAAGAATTATCTCCTGACTGAGGTGAAGGATAAACATAATCTTAAGGACAGCGATATTCAGATACCTCTTCAGACCGCAGAAAATATAGATAAACTTATCAAAGCATCTGAACCAGATGAAGCAAAGAAAACTACCGGTATTAATATGCAATTAACAAAACTGGCGGAAGAGATAGCTTCGTTGCCTTTGACGAGTGCCGGTACAAATTCAGAGATCATGTATGGACAAAAATATCATGAGCATGGTTCTTCTGCTTTTGTGGCTTTCAGGCAGGCGCCATTCCCTTCCGGATCAGCTCCTATGAGTTCTTCAACAAAGACCCTGTCTAAGATGAACATTCGTAAGCAGGGGGGGAGCCCCTACTATATCAAAGGACACCTGCTGAATGAAAACCTGGGCGGCCCGGGGAATATATGGGAAAATCTTACTCCCTTGAGCAGCAAAGCCAACAGCGACCACAAGCTTAATTTCGAGAATCCTGTCAAGATGGCTGTAAACGGTAAACTCTCCGGAAACAGCACCAAACCGTTGGGATATATGAAAGGATTCTCAGTTGTAGCTAATTACGGAAGGACAGAACCCTCATCACAAACTATGCTGAAGGATGAATCTGCGTCTGATTTTCCACCCGGATTCGACGAAAGTAACTGGGATATAAACGAAGTTATTGAAATCCTTGATAATGAAATGTATGCGCCAACAACTCTCGAGTGTAAAGCTACTATAAGGAAGGATGCTTCGAGCCCGGAAGAAAACATAAGTTATACGGTTAACAATGATATCAGTCACGGTGATTTGAAAGAATATCAGCTGGGGCTGGCCCCGAAAGTAAGTATAAAACTTGCTGACCTGATAAAAAATAATCCGGAAGCCACTTCAGACAAAGAAATGGCAAAAACATTTTCCGGAATAAAAGGTATCGGGGAGGCAAGAGCAGGGAAAATATATGACACGTTTAAGAAAAAGGGGAAGATCACCAACGGAAAGGCTGATATCGGAATCGGCCTTGTTGCACTGAACCGTCAGAATAAAGGCAAAATAATAACATCTGGTGAATTTTCAGGTCCGTGGATCTGAACATGAATAAATCAAATTCAGGAGGCTAATGAGAAGAATCCTTCGCAAATACAGATCTGCTACCCGCAGGAGTGCCGGAACGTCACAATTTAAACAAGCTTCACCTTTATTTTTTGATTTTAATTCAGGAGGATCATTTTTCCAGGGTCATTCTTCCGGAACAATGATTGACCGGGGAAGTGATTCTGATGATAAAAAACGGGAAAACAATCAGTTAAATCGTTCTCAGATTTCAAAATATAATAATGCTCCCGGTAATGTCACTGCCTATATTAACACTCTGAAAGAGGGGACTTCATTATCAAGGAAATCGCGACAATTTTTCGAACCTAAGTTTGGAGCTGACTTCAGCAGGGTCAGGATTCATAACGATAAGGATTCTGCAGAAGCAGCTGCATCTGTCCATGCAAAAGCTTTTACTTATAAGAACCACATTGTTTTTAATAACGGGGAGTATGATCCGGACACTGAAAAGGGCAAAAAGCTCCTGTCGCATGAACTTACACATGTAATCCAGCAGGATAATTCTATAAAAAGGGTTGAAACCGAACATGAGGAAGAGGAAAAAATTCAGAAGAAAGATTCAGTCACGAGCGATACTGTATTAGCAAAAGGGCCTGATAAAGAAGCGAGTAACAGGCAGTCTGATTTAATGCCAGAAGTATCACAGGGTAGCTTTGATACCTGTGGCGCCGCATCCCTTGTTGCAGCCATAATGATACACGACAAACAGCTGAGTACTTCTTCTGTGCCTGACAACAGCGGATTCATTGCTGCTGCCAATATTGTCCTGTCGTATTTTACGATGAACCGTGAAAGTGTTATATCAGGTCTTGCTGCCGGCCGTAAGATCCCCGCAGAACAGGCGGAAAAGATATTTGACTTTATAAAGAATGAGCTGCTCAGGATGCGGAATGACAGCCTTAAACCAGGCGCGGTTGTTCAACAGTATGATTTTCAGATATTATCCGTTGCTATCTACGCCTTGCATATCTCACCGGCAAGCGGATTATCGCAGGCAGCTATATGGAACATAACTAATATGCTGGGTATAAAAACAGAGTCAAAAGGAGGACTTAGATCATACAGTGAGATCATAAATCATTCTTTACTGAAGGCATTAGCTCCCGGACAGGTGGCACAGATCGGCTGGTATGTAAGCAGGGGCGGGGGCAAATATGGCCTGCACGCTTTAATTATTGGCAGACTGAACAATGGTACATGGTACCTGTATGATCAGGGCACGGATCCGCCTGCACGTTTTACCGCTTCTTCTCTGCCTGAACTGGATGCTGTAATTAGAGCTGCCTCAGGATCAGGATCATACTGGCTGTTTACAGGATCATTATCTGACTTTTCTATGTTCCTGCTGGGAGGATGGACCGGGATCAATGTTTTGGGAAAAACTGCTGATGTACTTCAGGCCTCAGCAAATCTGCTTAAAACGGGAACCCATCTGGCTGAAATTGATGCTGGTTATCTGACGATTGGCAGTGATGTTCATGTTGATGCTTTTCAGGCAGAATTTTACGATTTTCAGGCAGCACAGTCAGCTGCATCAGGATTATCAGGGCAGGGTGGTGCAATTATTGAAATGCCGGAAGGCCGGTACCTGTTATTTTCTACCACGTTGGTAAGCGATGCCAACAGGAATGAAACCAGTATTGATATCTCAGGTGGTGGCGAGTTTACAGAAAAAAGATTTTTGCATGCATGGCTGCAACTGAGAAGCAAAAAGGGTACCGGAAGTTTCTTCAAAGTATATTGATTTTTTATTTTTGATCGATGCTGATATGTTATTATATCTGCCCTTTATTCAGGAAACCTGATCAGAAATTGTATATTAAACAACCAGCACGATGATCGTTGTATGTTTAATTAATAACCAAAGTTGATGGATCTTTATATCGGAATAAAGAATGAACTCTCACGTTTGTCAGATGTCTGTAAACTCAGGCTGGCAAATTATTTTAATCAGCCGGGACAAGATAAAGTCGCGAAAATGATCAAAGATTCCGGATGGTCAGCAGAATTCAAAGGTAAGACCGGCCTTTCCGACGATGAATATATTGCATTTCTTATGGCGCTGGCGCCTCATGTGTTTCCTTCATTTTTTGAGAATCTCATTCAGGAATTTTTACCCGAAGGCGGAGAATTCTCGGAATTCGGCGGAGTTAAAGGGTCAAACCACAGGGGAGTATTGCCTACCGGAGAAACCGTTCAGTTTATACTTGCCGGCGACGACCTGGAGAAACGCCTGAAAGTCCAGGAAATATTCCGTGAAAGCGGCACTCTTTTTAACCAGAATATTCTCTGGCTTGAAGGTGTCAGGGAGGGAGAGCCTATGATGAGCGGCAGGCTGATTCTTGCCGAGGAATGGATTGAAAAAGTGCTGTTTGGAAGAGATTATGCCCCAAGGTTCGGACTTGATTTTCCTGCCCGCAGGATATCAACCAAAATGGAATGGGATGATTTAGTTTTGCATCCCAGAACAAGGCAGCAGATACATCATATCAGTATCTGGCTTGAACATCACCATACAATGATGAATGATTCCAACCTTTCGCGAAAGATCAAGCCGGGATACCGTGTCCTGTTTTACGGACCTCCAGGCACGGGTAAGACCCTGACAACGGCATTGCTGGGAAAACAATTCGGGAAAGATGTTTACAGGATTGATCTGTCCCAGATCATTTCCAAATATATTGGAGAAACCGAAAAAAACCTTGAAAATATTTTCAGACGTGCCGAAAACAGGGACTGGATACTCTTTTTTGATGAAGCTGATGCATTGTTCGGGAAACGCACAAGCGTTCAGAGCTCACATGACAAATATGCCAATCAGGAAGTAAGTTACCTGCTCCAGCGCGTCGAGGATTTCCCGGGTTTGCTAATCCTTGCCTCTAATTTTAAAAGCAATCTCGATGATGCTTTTATTCGCAGGTTCCATGAAGTCGTGCATTTTCCCCAACCCGATGCCGGAGAAAGAAAAATTTTATGGGAGAAATCCTTACCGGCCAACCTTAAACTGAAACACGATGTGAATATTTCAGAAATAGCCTCACTTTATGAACTTACAGGAGCTTCCATCCTGAGTGCGGTTCAATATGCAGCACTGTGTGCTTATGCCGTGAATTGTAACGAAATCAACAAAACTGACATTATGGAAGGTATTCGGCGCGAATTCCTGAAAGAAGAAAAATCAATATAGCCTGCATTATTCATGCAGAAGATATAATTCCTTCACAAGTAATTATTTCCCTGGTAGTCTTCTTTGCAAATCATTCTGTATAAAGACTCTCGTCTGACGAGTTTATACAATTATAGGGTTAATGTGGGGAAACTGTTATAAAAATAAAAACGCAATTGACTGAGACATTGTCAACTGCGTTAAGGAATTGTAGTCCGCCCGGAGAATTTTTATTTGACTTGGGGTTTCGTATTTCGTAACTTTAACAGTAGAAAAAAACCTTCTTCCAAAGTACAGATTTCAGAAATTTCAGGGATAAACGTTGAATTAAACCTAATACAGTTAGCCATGAAATTGAAAATCTACACCTTTTTAACATTGCTATTCATTTTAACAGCCTGTCTTCATGCCCAGGATTATAAGATCCGTTTTGCAGGATCCGGGGCAGCTACAACTGTTGAAACAGTCAAGGTTGAGAACTTAACCCAGGGAACTGAAATTACCATGAATGGAAGTGATGTCCTGCACCTAAAGGGAACTGTTACAGGAATCGAAACCGTCCACGGTAATACAACAGGTAAAATAATCTTCTATCCTAACCCTATGGATGATTTCACGAGGATGGAGTTTGCATTGCCGGAATCAGGGGAAACATTAATTTCTCTCTATGATATTTCAGGAAGGAAAATAGCCCGGAAGCAGGATTTTCTTTCTTACGGGCAGCATACTTATGAACTGCATGGAATCGGAGAAGGGATATGTTTTGTAAGCATTAATTCAGGCAGCTTTGCTTTAAACGGAAGATTAATAAGTTCCGGTTCAAATAGTGGTAATGCCAAAATAGTATATGCCGGTTCAGGTGAAACGGGGAATCTCATGGTATCACAGGAGAAGCAAAGCGATTCCAAAGGTGCAAATGCTGAAATTGTAATGCAGTATAATGATGGGGAAAGGTTGAAGTTAACTGGTATTTACGATATATATAGTACTGTAATTACCGATGTGCCCAGAGAAAACAAAACTATCACGTTTAACTTCATTGCCTGTACTGATGGAGACGGGAACAATTATTCTACAGTTAAAATCGGCGACCAGGTCTGGATGGCCGAAAACCTGAAATACTTGCCCAGTGTAGTTGGCCCTGGCACAGGTTCAGAAACAGCCCCGTATTATTATGTTTATGGCTATAATGGTACCAATGTGGCCAAGGCCAAGGCCAATTCAAACTATCAAACCTACGGCGTGCTTTACAACTGGCGTGCTGCAATGAATGGCAAACCAGGTAGCTCAGCCAATCCAAGTGGCGTGCAGGGCGTGTGCCCAACGGGCTGGCATTTGCCAAGCGATGCAGAGTGGTCAGAATTGACCGATAATTTAGGTGGCGAAAGCATAGCAGGGGATAAACTAAAAGAATCCGGCACCGTGCACTGGAATAGCCCAAACACCGGCGCAACCAACGAAACCGGTTTTACGGCTCTTCCGGGGGGCCTCCGTTACCTCGATGGGGCATTCATCAACGTTGAAAGCATCGGTTACTGGTGGAGTGCTACTGAGTTCAGTATCGATAACGCCTGGGTCCGGGATATGAGCTACACTCACGGCGATGTGGACAGGGGCTGCGGCAGTAAGGAGTATGGTTTATCTGTTCGCTGTGTAAGGGATTAAGAATTTATTTGATTCATTTGACTATTTGATTTATTTGTTTATTCACCGCCGTAGGCGGTCGAATTTTTTTGAACTTTGGCGCAATACAACGAATTACCCGTATAAAAGGCAACTTATGATTTGTTTTGGCGATATTCCAATTTACAAAAGAATTTAGCAGGGAATATAAATATACGGTAGGCGAGAGTTTGAAGAAAGAAACGATAGAACTGCTTACTTTGATATATCGTGCCAATACCAGGCATCAAAAAGCCGATGTACTTCAAATAGCACGAGAGCAAATAGATGTAATTCGTTTGCTCATACGTGTAATGAAAGATATGAAGCAAATAAGCCTTGAGAAATTTGTAAGAATAAACGAGGCAGTTGAAAATGTATCGAAACAATTGACAGGATGGCAGAAGAGTCAAAAATAAAAGTTTTCCGCAAGAGTCGTGTATGCTACGGCATAGACGAGCGAGCATTTTTAAATCCTGTAGCCCGCTGGCATTGTAAATACCTGCAGTACCCATAACAGGTTTTTATTAGCTATAAAAGATTGCATTGTCTGCAAATGGTTGTGCAACAAATTAAGCGGTTACTTTTACAGCCCTTCCGGGGGTGGCTGTTGTTATCCCAATATTTTCGATTACATGGGCTGGCTAGGTTGCTGGTGGAGTGCTACAGAGAATGCGACCTCCTCCGCAAAGATCTTTGGCCTGGCCTCCGATGAAACCAAAGTGTCCTATGAGCCAATCCTTAAGGTTATGGGGTTTTCTGTCCGTTGCGTAAAGGATTAAGGCATTTTGACTTTTTGACACTTTTATAATGCAATTCCTTTTTTGGAGTTAGCATCAGCTTTCCAAGGAGGACTCTTTCATTTCTTTTCTGCTTGCACTACAAGACCAGCAGTTTCTGCAAGTATTGTTAAGCTCTTTAAAGTCAGTTATTTACCCTAAAATTTAAACGCACTTATGTTATTATCGTTTTTTAATCGTCACTTTTTTATTTTTTAAATCCTCCGGTAATTTCTTCCAGTTTGTCAAAGAAAGCCTTTTTTCTTTGGGAACTGATGCTCCAATTAACGGGTAAGGACTGGAAACCATCGTCAAAACCCTCACCTTTCATACGATAGTCAAAATATCCCCAGGAAGCATATACTTTTATTGCCTCTGTAAAATTATTAACGGGTTTATCAAAGTCAAAATGATCGTCTTCGTTGAATATGATCGGCATTGGTTTATAGCCTTTTACTGCTCTTGTTTCTTTTACCATTTCTGTAATTCCTGCGGGGTCTTCTACTCCGTTCCCGTGTATAAGAATGAAATCGGAAACAGCAACGACATTTTCAAGCGGTACTGTTCCGCCACCATAGCTGGTGCCGACAAGATACCGATAGCCATTTTTTATCTTTGATTTAGCAAAAGAGATCAGTTCATGCACACGTTCAGGTTTAAGAATATCATGATCATAATCTTTGATATTGCATTCATTGTTTATTTCAATTATGACATTTCTGTAATTCTTTTCAAAAAGCCAGTCAACCGTATTTTCAACTCCTTTTTTCACTGCTGCTTCATCCTTTATATTCTGATCCTGACCAAAATAAAAAATGCCCAGAATAACTATCATCCCTTTTTCATTCGCCCGATTCAGAATTTTTTCAATGCGGCCCATATATTTATTGTCAAGTTCGCCATCCGGCTTTATAGATGAGTTTATACAATCAATCCTGCCATATCCTACCGGGCTGCCACCCTGAAGGTTAATGGTGAAGGAGATCAAACCCCTGGCATACCATTCATCCATAGCTTTTACGAATTCATCGGTATTCCTGTCAGGATCCCATTTTTGAGTATCAGGATATTTCCATCGTTTAGCGGTTACAGGATTTTTATCATCGAATATTCCCTGTACCATTCTTGAATTCAATAAAAGGCCCTCGATTGGGAGCCCCTGCCAGCTTATTCCCTGGTATGTGGGCCTGCCGTTGATCAGAAATTTCTCATCTTTAATACTTACAACAGTATTCGATTGTTTTTGTCTTTTCATGGAGCAACTGCTTCCGGTAAAAAGTATGCATAATGCAATCAAAACAGATAGAAATATTCTTTTTCGCATGGTGAACAGATCTACATAAAGAAACAGTTGAAATGAGAAGATGCAATCCCGCCTGAACCCGATTAAAGGACTGTTATCCTTTGTCATGGCTGCAAATAACAGACAACGACCAAATTATTAGAAAAAAAGGCAATAAAAAAACAGAAGATACTGGTAACGAATACCATTGAATTTTTTTGTAGTCCATAGGGGAATCGAACCCCTGTTACCAGGATGAAAACCTGACGTCCTAACCACTAGACGAATGGACCATTAAAAGATTAAAAAACGCGGATGCAAAGAAAACACGTTTTTTGAATAATTCAAAATATTTACTGGTAAAAAGGATAATTTATTTCATTATTTACTGAACTGCACCGGCATAAGTACTGTTTTCACATATCCTTTATTTCTGCCTGTCTGCTTTTCAGCCGGATATATATGGCATGAAGCCCTGAAAAATTCAGAAAACATACCTTACTGATATTCCTCCGTTTATTCCTCCCCAGCCGGTATATCCGAAAATATTGAAGGTGGGAAAGAGGTCAAGTGACAGGTTCAGGGGAATATCATCAAAGGTATATTCAAGACCAATTATTGCATCAAGGCCCAGCACTGCATTTCCCCTGTAGGAGTCGCTGAAATAGGGATTGTTCCTGCCTCTGTCCCAGAAACCGACGTGTGCTCCCGCACCCCAGAACCAGTTTAAACCGGGATATTTGCCTGTCCAGTGTTCATTTTCATATAGTCCGGTAATAACAAAACCTCCCCAGGGTGTACTGGCCAGAATTCCTTCCACAGCATTGGTTTTTGTCAGAAAGTGTTTGACAGTCAGGCCAAACGGAACCCCTGCCCGGAGGCCTGCACTCGTTTTGTAATCCTGTCCGTGAACCTGTAAACCGATAAGCGCCGTGAAAGCCAGTAGTAGAAATGTTTTTTTCATGATTGATTATTTAATTTTTTTTGTAAGTCTGCCGCTGTCCCGCAAATTCAATGCCGTTATATTCTCCGGCAATTTTGTCAGCTGATTGTCCGCATCCGTATATGTCATTACATAAACGAAAACAGCCCTTCTGAATTGTCCTGTACCGTGAGCTTTTGAGTTGACGGCTGAAACAGTGAAGAGAAGTGAGGGCATTAAAACCTGTTGTCTGTTGTTTCTCAAAGTCAGACTTCATTACAGTTACTTTAAAGACTTATATTTGTATCAGGTTAACTCAGCAGCACATTTATGAAAAAACCTTCAGGTCTTTCCGGCTACAAGGGCGGACATTATGTCGAACTGCTCCGGGGTGGTGAGCCTTTTTTCGCGGCTGTTGAAAAAATCATTGATGAAGCAAGGCATTTCATTCATTTCCAGACATATATTCTGGACGAGGATGAAACAGGAACCAGAATGGTAAAGGCACTGATCAGGGCTGCGGAAAGAGGTGTCCGTACCTATCTGCTCCTTGATGCATACGGAACAAAATACCTTTCAAAAGATTTTATTGACAGCATTGAGAATTCCGGAATTCTTTTCCGTTTCTTTTCCCCTACTTTTACCGGAAAGGGCTTTCAGCTCAATCTCCGGCTTCATTCAAAAGTGGTACTGGCAGACGGTGAAGCGGCCATCATAGGGGGCATGAACTTTGCCAACCGCTATCATGGTTCCCCCCGCAAAAAGGAATGGCTTGACTTTGCAGTACTGTTCAGGGGACCACAATGTGTTCATACTCTTTCGATCCTGAAAAGGCTCTGGAATAAAACCTTTATATCGAAAGAGGAAAGATCCCAGGAAACTGTTGATACACATTTATTCTACAGGGAAGATATCAGGCTGAAGGTACTTCAGAACAACTGGTACCGCAACAAGATGGAGATATCGAAAAGTTACCGTGAGATATTCCGTCTGGCCGGTTCCAGAATAATAATTTTTAACTCTTATTTCCTGCCTGCGGGAAATGAGAGAAAGTTAATGAGAAATGCCGGCCTGAGAGGTGTGGATATTTCCGTTGTATTTTCCGCCGAATCGGATGCACCCGTGTTTAAAAAGGCAACCGAATTCCTGTATGATTTCATTCTGAAGAGCAGGATCAGGATTTATGAATACCTCCCGTCAAATCTTCATGCCAAAGTGGCAACGGTTGACGGGATGTGGTGCACCGTGGGCAGCTATAACATGAACCACCTGAGTGATTATGCCAGTATTGAGATCAATGTGGGAATACTCGATGATAAATTCACAAAAAATTTCGAGAAGGAGCTGACAGAAATAATAAGGAATGACTGCAGGGAGATTACCCTTGAAGAGTACAGCCGGAGGCGCAGATGGTATTCGCAGTTTGCCGGCTGGCTTTCCTACCAGGTTCTCAGACTGCTTATGAGGATAACATATCAGATGACGACAAAAAAGAGTAAACCGCGGATATCATATACCGCCAGTGATATTACAAGGTGATAGTTGACAAGGTACAGGGAAACAGTCAGACCCGGCCCCGCTGACAGAATAACTGCTGAAACAATGAAAGTACATCTTTTTAATATTGCAAATTTTAAGGTTGACGGCGGTGCCATGTTCGGCGTGGTGCCAAAAGTTCTGTGGTCAAGGGTCTATGAATCCGATGAGAATAACCTTATCACTCTTTCTCTGAGGTCGCTTATTGTCAGCACGGGTGACCGTGTGATACTCGTCGATACCGGCTGGGGCGACAAGCAGGATGAGAAATTCTTCAGGCATGTACACCTTCACAACGGCGACGGACTGACCGAAGGACTGCTGAAGCATGGTTACAGTCCCGGGGATGTCACTGATGTATTCCTGACCCATCTTCATGCTGATCACTGCGGCGGCTGTGTCAGAAAAAACGCTAAGAGTACTGGCTACGAGCTTGTTTTTCCCAATGCAGTTTACCATGTCAGCAGAATACAGTGGGAGTGGGCCCTGAGAAACAATCCCAGGGAGGAGGATGCCTTCCTGGAAGAGAATTATATTCCGGTATATGACAGCGGCCGCCTTAACCTGATTGATGAAGAAGGAGAGCTGTTCAAGGATTTTTCAGTGAGGATATGCTACGGCCATACCCCCGGGCTGATGATAGCCCTTGTGAATTACAGGGGAAAAACACTTGTCTATGCAGGCGACCTGATTCCGACTGCCGCACATCTTCCCCTGATATGGAATATGAGCTATGATATAGAATCACTTAAAACCATCAGTGAGAAGAAAAAGATCCTGGAAGAAGCACTGGAAAACGATTATATCCTGGTGATTCAGCACGACCGGCATGTTGAATGCTGTGATCTTCATATGACTTCCAGGGGGATAAGGGCAAAAAATACGTTTAAGCTTTCGGATATATAATTGAACTGCTGCCCCTAAAGACTTTTCAGAAAAAATACAGATATGGCAAAATTTATTTATGAAAAACCCTTTCAGATTGAAAAGGATGAAACAGAATACCGGCTTCTGACAAAGGATTATGTAAAAACAACCGAAGCCGGAGGAATGAAGATACTCCAGCTGGATCCTCGAGGCCTGGAAGTTCTTGCCGCCGTGGCAATATCCGATCTTTCGTTCTTCCTCAGAACATCCCACACACGGAAACTCCGGGACATAATTGATGATCCGGAAACGAGCGACAATGACCGCTTTGTGGCTTATACCATGCTCAGGAACTCAGTTATTTCAGCAAAGGAGGAACTGCCCTGGTGTCAGGATACCGGCACTGCCATTGTTATTGCAAAAAAAGGGGAACAGGTATGGACAGCCGCCGATGATGCGATGCATCTGTCGAAAGGCATTTTTAAGGCATATCAGGAAAAGAACCTGAGATATTCACAGATAGTGCCGTACACGATGTTTGAGGAAAAGAACTCATGTACCAACCTGCCTGCACAAATCGATATCTGTTCTGTTGAGGGGAATGAGTATGAGTTTCTGTTTATCACCAAGGGGGGCGGATCGGCGAATAAAACCTTTCTGTACCAGGAAAGCAAATCACTGCTTAATGATGAGTCCCTCACAAGGTTTGTCAGAGAAAAAATACAGGACCTGGGCACTTCAGCCTGTCCGCCCTATCATCTTGCCCTCGTGATAGGCGGAACTTCGGCAGAGGAAACACTCAAAACCGTAAAGCTGGCTACGGCCGGCTGGCTTGATCATCTTCCGGTAACGGGAAGTGAAGGCGGCAGGGCATTCAGGGTACCCAAATGGGAGGAAAGGATTCAGAAGATATGCCGGGAGTACGGGGTTGGAGCACAGTTCGGAGGCAAATATTTTGTTCATGACGTCAGGGTTATCCGTTTACCGAGGCATGCGGCTTCCTGTCCGGCAGGACTTGGTGTCAGCTGCAGCGCAGACCGTAATCTCAAAGCCAGGATAACGGAAGAGGGTATTTTTCTCGAGGAACTGGAAAAGAACCCTGCCCGCTTTATGCCTGACAAGGCTCCCGGACTGCAGGAACCCGTGGAAATAGATCTTGACAGGCCTATGAAGGAAATTCTTGCACAGCTTTCAAGGCATCCGGTAAAAACACGTTTGAGTCTGACAGGAACCCTGATTGTTGCAAGGGATCTTGCGCATGCCAGGATTAAACAGATGCTGGATGAAGGAAAACCTATGCCTGAGTATCTTAAAAATCATCCTGTGTATTATGCCGGTCCGGCAAAAACACCACCGGGTATGGTATCGGGAAGTTTCGGCCCGACAACAGCCGGCCGTATGGATGCCTACGTTGATCTGTTTCAGAGCCTCGGCGGATCGCTTGTCATGCTGGCCAAGGGAAACCGCAGCCGCGCCGTGATTGAATCATGCAGGAAGCATGGCGGGTTTTTTCTGGGATCGGTGGGAGGACCGGCAGCAGTACTGGCTGCCGAAAATATTAAATCGGTGGAAGTTGTGGATTTTGAGGAACTGGGCATGGAAGCAGTCAGAAAGATCAGGGTTGAGAATATGGCTGCATTCATCATTACGGATGACAAGGGGAATGATTTTTTTGATGAATACAATAAGTGATATTTAATTCTGGCCGGAAGGGAGCGGGATTATCTGCCGGCGGGACTTATCGGGACTTTTAGTCGGATACCGGGGCAGGAACGGATGATGAAAGAAGATTCTGCTTCAGTTCATTATTGTTCAGTTCAGTTCCCCGATCTCAAATATATCATGTCTGTCCATATCCCTCCAGTATTTAATGGTATTCTTGCGGACAAGCTCCCAGTAGATATTGCTGTCGAGACCGTAAATGAAGTTTATTTCCTTAAGCTCCGAACTTATTTTTGTTGTAATCTCTGATTTCAGTTTTATCCGGTATTTCCTTCCCAGATATATGAAATCAACCATCGGGATGAGGGCCGTATCATTTCTCACAGTCAGGAGGCCATGTCCGGGAGTGGAACCGGTACTTACGAGAAACCCGTCATTCATGCAGCTCATGGGTTGTACTGAACCGGCATAGGACACAGCCCTGAATTCATCAACACCGGTATTGAAATATTCTCTTGCGCGTATACCCATTTTTACGCCTATTATTTCAAATATTCCCAGATGGCGGTGCATCTCACTGGCAAAGATACCTGACTTCCATTCCTCAACACCGTGCTTCTCAATAATCTCTTCCACCACAGGACTGAGATCGTCAAAATAGAAAGCCGGATCAAGGGGAAGTTCCTTAATGACCTGGTTTTCCTCAATGGTTTTCATACTGATTATTTTCAGTGTGCCTTCCCTGATTCCTTCAATATCCGCTGGTGTGCTTTCTGAAATGCTTCCTGTGATCTTGTTCACAAAAAGTGAGGGATAATGTATGAAAACGGCTGCCATCTCATCGCTTCCGGAAAATGAGAACCTGTGGGATCTGAAGTCTTCATTGGCGAAAAATGTAGAGAGCTTTGCCGCGTAGGGATTTTTTATTCCGGCCAGATCCCTTATCAGTCCGTCATTCCAGAAATCATTCTGACCGGATGGCATGTTCCTGACCATCCTCACGGGTATCTCCTGTTTCAGCATTGCATCAGCCGCCTCCCTGTCGATCCTGTAATTGAATCCGTTCCTGTATCCCGATTCATTGACGCTCCACACAATATCCTTTACCTGTGTCCTGAACTCAGGAATGTTCCTGAAGGCTTTAAGGGCGGTCTGCATGCCGCCGAGGCATACAAAGGAGATCTTTGTTTTTTCGGCTTTAAGCAGGGAAGAGATAATATCAAGATTATCCGGGGCTTCCTTTGGCGAGATTCCGTCTTCACTGCCCCAGCGGGCCTGCAGGGCAAAGGGCATTTCCTTCATGCCGTAGCTGCCTCCGGTATCGCTTCCGACAGGAATGCCTGCATGGAACATTGAATTTAAAAGGCTTTTCACTTTTATGTAGGAATTTCCGGGAGAAAGAGCCCCGCCGGAGGTAGTTATTCCCAGAATCCTTACATCAGGGGATGCAAGAAACATTGTTATGGCCCTGATGTCGTCTATGCCGCCATCAGTATCGATTATTACATAATGATTTGGCTTCCAGGGGTGGCAATCCACAACGGCAGTAATCAACAATGCGAGAAGGATTGATAAGATTCTTTCCATACTATACCTACAGATGTATTGACCCGGTAAAAATAGAAATTTAAAAATAAGAAACAGAATTCAGGACCGGATACAGAGTCTGGGATGCGTATTATTAAAAGAAATATTTTTTATCTTCACCTGCTAATTTACTATGCTGATGAAGAAGTTCCTTATTTGGTTCACTCCCGGACTGGTTCTGGGGATCCTGCTTGTGCTCGGAAGCGGATTAATGATCGAGAAAACTTCCACAAATGAATACTGCATGTCCTGCCATATTCACCCCGGGGCTGATAACAGCTGGAAAAAATCCGTACATTACGTGACAAAATCCGGCTACCGTGTCGGCTGCACGGAATGTCATCTTCCCCCCAAGGGAGAGGGATATCTGTGGGCAAAGGCAACTACCGGCCTGCGCGACCTCTGGTCCTACTGGACAAAGGACTCAGCATCCTTTGACTGGGATGCAAAGGGAAGGCTGGAACACGCAAGGCTTCATACCTATGAAAGCAGCTGCATAAAATGCCATGAGAATCTTTTCCCGCCCGAGCTGACGAAGGAAGGAGAAGATGCTCATCTTTACTACAGGCAGACAAAAAAGACACCGGACCTGCACTGTATCAACTGTCATCTGAATTCCGGGCACCATATAGAGGGCTATACCACCGGGAGCAATGTAACATTCGGTGCGGTATCATCAGCTCCAAAGGAATTGTTTACCACAGCGGCAAAGGTGAGTGCCTTCGAATCATTCACGGAACAGATTCCCAATTCTTCCGTGTCATTCAATATGATAGCCATTCCCGGAGGCAGATTCAGAATGGGAAGCCCTGCCGGCGAACCTTTCAGAAGATCAAATGAAGGCCCGGTGAGGGAAGTTGAACTGAGTCCCTTCTTCATGGCTGAAGTGGAAGTTACCTGGGATGAATACCTTGCTTTTTATGCACAGACATCTGCGGAAGGGAGAACCACTGATACGGAAGGAATAAGATCGGGACAGGCGGAAGAAACAGATGCAATATCAGGAGCCACCCCGCCATATGGTCAGCCTGACCAGGGATGGGGAATGGGGCAGAGGCCTGCAATCTCATTCACCCACCATGCTGCCGAGACATACTGCAGATGGCTTTCACAGGTGACGGGAAAAACTTACCGCCTGCCTACCGAGGCTGAATGGGAATATGCCTGCAGGGCCGGAACTGAAACACCATATTTCTTTCCGGGCGATCCTGATAATTTTGAAAAAACAGGATTTAGGGCAAAATTTTCAAAGAATGATACCGCTGTCATAAATTCCTATGTTATTTTTCAGGGCAACAGCCCGTCGAAGACCCAGACTCCCGATATGGTTAAACCCAATCCGTTTGGCCTGAAGAACATGCTGGGCAACGTTGCGGAATTCTGTTCCGACTGGTACCAGGAAGATGCATATTCCGAATATCCGGCTGATGAAATTATTCTGGATCCCCAGGGACCCGAATCAGGCGAAGAACATGTAATACGGGGAGGATCTTTCCAGGATATGGCCGGAAAAGTAAGAAGTGCCGCCCGCGGGCATACGCAGACTGATGAATGGCTGAGGACCGACCCCCAGATCCCGAAGAGTATATGGTGGTATTCAGACTGCTACCATGTGGGCTTCAGGGTGGTTTGTGAATTCGATGAAAACACCGGAAACATAGCTTCCCGGTAACTGAAAATGTAATACATATATCTTAAGGCTTCTGCCGTTCATGCAGAAGCTCCTTCGGCTCCCGGAAGTTTTCTGCCTGTCCGGTTTTTTCCCTGTGAGGTCTCTGAAATCAGGTATAAAATTTTTTTATTCTCATAAAAAATCTTAATTTACCAGCTCCATAGACTTATAAACCTGGGAGTGAGATTTCCCGATTTTGCAATTTAGTTTTATTAACCTAAAGCGTAGTGGTATGAAAAAAACTATCAGTAGTTTCTGGCCCGACGGGCCTGAACTGAATTTTCACAGCTTGTCGCTGACATTGAAAATTCTGACTTTCCTGCTGGTCATGGGAATGGTGATGCCGGCCTGGTCCCTTTCCCCTGATCATATTCCTGCTGACATGCAACAGCAGGTAAGAGTCAGCGGAACAGTAACGGATGCTGCCACCGGACAGGCCATGCCCGGTGTGAATATTGTTGTCAGGGGTACCACTCTTGGCACAATCTCCGATTCTGACGGAAGATATGAGATTGCTGGTGTTAATGCAAATGCAACACTGGTCTTTTCCTTTATTGGTTTTATCAGCCAGGAGGTTCCGGTGTCCGGCAGATCTGTCGTCAATGTTGAGCTGACAGCTGAAATCACCGACCTTGATGAGGTTGTTGTGGTAGGATATTCCACCCAGAAACGGGCAAACGTTATCGGCTCCGTAACTGCAATATCCGGTCAGAGTATTCAGGCAGTGCCGGCTCCTACCGTATCAACTTCACTCGGAGGCCGTCTGCCCGGTTCAGTGGTTATTCAGAACAACGGAGAACCCGGTCAGTACGGGACAAGGATCCTTGTCCGCGGCCGCAGCACTCTTGGCGGTGGCAGAAATCCGAGCTCGGCCGCATCGGAAACTGCACCTCTGGTAATCATTGACGGTGTTCCCGGACGTAATATGGATGAAGTGGATCCGAATGACATTGAAAGCCTTTCAGTCCTTAAGGATGCATCCGCAGCAATATACGGTGCACAGGCTGCAAACGGTGTGATACTTATTACAACGAAAAAGGGGACTGAGGGGAAAACCAGGCTTAATTACCAGTTCTACCAGGGCTTCCAGACTCCCTCGGTTATCCCGCAGGTTTGCAATTCTGCCGAATATGCCACAATGCTTTCCGAATACCAGGTGGCAACCGGTAAATCCAGGACCTATACAGATAAGGATATTGAGCTGTTCAGATCAGGAGCCGATCCGTGGAGGCATCCGGATACAGACTGGTATGCCGATCTGATTAAAAAATGGACCACGACCTACCGCCATAACCTGACAATGGACGGAGGCACAAAAGGTATGCTGTATTATATTTCCGTCGGCCTTAAGGGGGATGAATCATTCTATAAGCAGTCCTCCACGAAATACAGTCAGTATAATGTCCGTGCCAAAGTCGACATGCCCATAACCGACTGGTTCAAAACAGGAGTTGAACTGGCCGGGTTCCAGATAAACAGGGTTTATCCCTACAAGAGTGCCGATGCCATTGTAGGCCAGTCAACACGGCTTGTGCCGACCAACTGGTCATTCTGGCCCAACGGCCTTCCCGGACCTGATATTGAGTACGGGGATAACCCCGTTGTAACCTCTACTTTTCAAGGCGGAAAGAATGATCAGAAAACCTACAGGCTGCTGAGTTCATTCAATACCACTTTGACAATTCCCTTTGTGGAAGGTTTGTCACTGAACGGAATATTCAGCTATGACCTGACAAATTATTACCAGAAAGCCTTTTACAAGCCCTGGGTTCTTTATTACCCGAACTGGGACGAGGCTGTTATTGACCCGCATACGGGATTCGTGACCGATATGCCCATGAAACCGACATTGAGGGGGCTTTCTTCACCGCAGAATACTGAAAGGTTTGACAGAACCATCAACAAGACCATAAACCTTGGCGTAACATACACCAGGAAATTTTATGATCACAACATCTTCGTCTATGGCGGCTTTGAGCAGTTCACCAATGATTACAACTGGTTCAGGGGATTCCGCGAACTTTACATCTCATCCCTGATACAGACCATGAATGCGGGGGCAGACCTTAACAAGAATACTGACGGGGAGGCATCCATATATGCCCGCAAATCATATATCGGCCGCGTGACCTACGATTTCAGGGGGAAATATCTTGCCGAGGCCCTGTTCCGGGCAGACGGATCCCTTAAATTCCCGCCCAGCAGCCGCTGGGGTTATTTCCCCGGATTCATGGCAGGATGGCGTGCTTCCGAAGAAGGATTCTGGAGAGACAATATTCCGTTCATAAACTATTTTAAACTGAGGGCTTCATGGGGCAAGATGGGTATGGACCCCGGAACAGCCTTCCAGTACATGAACAGTTTCGGACTGGGCGGCGGAATGTCGTTCGGAACGAGTGCTGCAATAGAGTCGGTTGTCGGCCCCCCGACAATAGCAAACCCGAATATTACATGGGAAACACAGACAACCAGGAATGTCGGATTTGAGTCAAAATGGCTGAATGACCTTATTCACTGGAATTTTGAATTTTTCAAGAATAAAAGAGAAGATATTCTTGCCCCGAGGGATGCATCTGTACCGGATTTTACGGGTCTGTCGCTTCCCAATGAAAACATTGCCCGTGTTGACAATTCCGGTTTTGAAATGGAAGCAGGAGTACATAAAAATCTTACAGCCGACCTCCGGCTGGATGTATCAGGCAATCTCAGCTATAACCACAACAAGGTGGTTTTCAAGGATGAACCTGAAAGAGCGGTTCCATGGCAGAGAGAAACAGGTCATCCCTACAATGCCTGGCTCATGTATAAGTGCATAGGTGTTTTTGCTGATGATGCGGCGGTGAAGAACTATCCTGCCTGGACCGGTGCAAAGCCGGGTGATCTTATATTTGAGGATGTTTCCGGGGATGGCAAGATTGACGGCAATGACAGGATACTGATTGATGAGGTTGATGTGCCGAAAACCTATTACGGATTTAATATTGACGCCAGCTGGAAAGGCCTTTCCTTGTCCCTGATGTTCCAGGGCCAGGGGAAATTCTACAAATTCAATCACTATGACGAGCGCCGCGGTGAGGCAGGCAATTATTTCAAATGGACCTATGACAACCGCTGGACACCTGACAACAGAAACACAAATATCGGCAGGGCCTTTAACCGTAACGATTTCTACTGGGCCCATGCCGTGAACATGAGTACCTACTGGCTTGACAATACTGCATACTGCCGTCTCAAAAACCTGGTAATCACCTATAATATACCACGTCAGATATTCAGGGGTATTGGTATCTCTAACGCAAACGTTTATTTCTCAGGGAACAACCTTGCACTGCTCTGGACCGCAACCAGGAAATTTGATCCGGAAGCCAACGGCGCAGGAGTGTATCCGATAATGAAAACATTTGCGTTCGGTGCAAATATTTCCTTTTAATTAACTGAGAAATAAAAAATATAACAGTATGAAAAAGTTATTAAGTTATATAAGCGCAATATCAGTCCTGCTGTTTCTGCTTGCATCATGCACGGATGTTCTGGACCAGGACCCTGTGAGTTCCTTTAACGAACAGGTAGTTTTTGCAGATGTCAATGTAACCAAGGCTTATCTTGGCAAATGTTATGACAGAATGGGAGGCAATACTGATAACGGTATCCTTGGCATGCGTGAAGATCTCTTGTCTTCGGCAACCGATCAGACCTTATGTATTCACCGTCCGGCCAACTATGTCAACCTGAAAGGTACGATGAGTCCCGATCAGCTGGGATATTTTGCGAATACAGGTTATGCCGGCTTCCTCAGATGGCCTTTTATTTATCAGAATATTCAGAACGTCAATACCATTCTGGCAAATATCGACAATGTACCCGCTCCCACATCAACGGAGGAAGCACTTAAAATCCAGATCAAGGGAGAAGCATATTTCATCAGAGCGTTTGAGTATGCGCTGGTTCTGATGAATTACGGCGGGGCTGTCATTGCTACCGAACCCTTTCAGCTGGGAGGTGATTTCCTTTCGAAAAAAAGATCTTCCCTGCAGGAGACTCTTGACCAGGTGCTTTCGGATATTGACAAAGCCATTGCCAATCTTCCCGAAACCATGCAGCAGGGACGTGCCACACGTGCTGCTGCAGCCGCACTCAAATCAAGAGTATTGTTGTTCTGTGCAAGCGACCTGGTTAACGGGGGATACGAAGCGGGGAAAACCCTTGTTTCCTTCGGGACGGGCGGTCAGGCTGCCCGCTGGATAGCAGCAAGAGATGCGGCCAAGGCCGTGATGGACGGAAACTACGGAACATTCTCTCTCGTGGGAAATATCAGTAACCCGCCACCGGGAGGATATTCCGAAGCCGAGGTTCAGGCTATTGCCGAAACATATTTCGGGATATTCAATCAGAAGGGTGCATGGAACAGTGAAACCATCTGGGGAATTCAATACCCCCTGACCGGCGGAAATATAAACAGGGCCAATATCTGGTTCGGTCCCTGCGGATATCATAACTGGGGAAACAATAATCCTACGGAACCGGCGGTACGGCAGTATGAAATGGCTGACGGTACTCCCTTTGAATGGGACAGGTATGATCCCGGAAACCAGGTGCTCCGGAAGGCTACTGCTGCCCAGCTTGCCGCAGAACCACAGAGAAATCCCTATGCAGGACGCGAGGCACGCTTCTACGGAACGGTACTGTATCACGGGGCACCATGGCAGGCAAGTCCTGCAGACAGGGCGGCATTTGACCCCACAGACAGGGTACAGACCGGGCACTTGTACAACATGGATGGCACTGTGAAATCCTATGGCGTGGATACCCGCCAGGGTCAGATTGAAGCCTGGAACGGAACCAAAAACGGATACTATCTGAAAAAGTTTATGGATCCAGCCACTGTAGGTCAGTATTATTACAATACAAATACATGGGTTGAATTCCGTTATTCAGAAATACTTCTTAATTACGCAGAGGCCTGCATCGAAATAGGAGGCGGCGATCTGCAGAACGGACTCGATGCGCTGAACATGGTACGCAACCGTGCAGGGCTGCCTGACCGGGTGACAACAGACCAGGCTGAAGCAAGGAAATGGGTTCGCCATGAAAGATATCTGGAGCATTTTGCTGAAGGACACCAGTGGTATGATATGCGCCGCTGGATGACTGCTCCCGATGTGATCGGCAATGTTTATGAGATGAAGGTGAGGGAATTCGTGAACGGAGACTGGGAGTGGGAATATGATTTGTCTGCCAAGCCAGATGACAGATCCTGGGCAAATAACAAATTTTACTGGATACCGCTGGCCCGTTCTGAAATCAATAAGGCACCACAGCTGGAACAGGCTCCGGGATATTAGTTTTTCAGGGAATTATCCGAAATCACTTAAAAGGAAACGGCCTTCCGGAAACGGAAGGCTTTTTTCATCATCTGCAGATTACATCCGGAAGGGAATCATCCCGGCTATTCCGGCTGAAGAGAAGGCAGAGAGAAATTCATGAACAGCGGTCAGTGATAAAAATTCCAGTACCAGAATGTGTTTCCAAACTGTTTTCTGAGAGCAGGTTCGGCAGCTTTCGGATTATTGCCGTAAGCCCGGAAGGTTTGCAGGAACCTTTCAAAACGGAGTTCAGTATCCGGACTGACCGTGAAATCTCCCTGCGGAATAAATTGTCCGGCAGAAAGGACTTTTACCGCTGCTGCAGCTTCATCCATATGCACAGGCACTTTTTCAAAGCCATATTCACCTAGTTTGTCCCACTCCTGTAAAATGCCCTGGTGATCTTTTGTCAGGAGCAGCCAGGCCAGCTTGTATTCGAAAGCTTTCCGGTTCACCGAACCGGTTGCCAGCATTCTTTCAATATTTATCAGGGGGATTCCGGAAATTGTAATAAAGTCTGTCCGGGCTTTGCTTCTGCGCCTTTCGCCCAGCTCCGGATGCATATCCACCGCTTTGTCATCGAAAAGGAGTTTTTCAAATTGCCTTGCCTCATCCCTGTAGAAGAGGGTTTTCTTCAGAATTCTTATATATTTCGCTGCAGTATGATAATCACCGTTTATGATGTCTGCTTTGATCAGCAGCCTGAGCCCTTCCGGCGTAAACCCCCTGGTAACCATGTTTTCAAATGCCCAGCGGCGTGCTTCGTTCATCATGCCGATGGTATAGTAGAAATAACCTCCTCTTCTGGATATTTCACTGCTGATATCCCATTTCTGGAACAGGGTGCCGCCATCAGGGCTCTGCCGGAAGTGAAAGAGCATGTCATTAAGCCGGCCTGTTTCACACAATGCAATATTGTTCAGGAAGAGTGTAAGAATGTTGCCGGAGGGATGTCTGATATTGTAATCAATAACATCCTGGTACCTG
Organism: Bacteroidota bacterium; assembly: GCA_029547705.1. Taxonomy (GTDB): domain Bacteria; phylum Bacteroidota; class Bacteroidia; order Bacteroidales; family VadinHA17; genus LD21. Next base: position 212,454 of record JAKPOU010000063.1, read on the forward strand.
CCTTCGTAAAAAAGGCTTTCCACCCGGAAATACTGACTGGTCTTTTTGTCATACCGGAGTGCGGCAATGGATGACAGAAGGATAAACAGGATGGCAGATCCGGTAAGTGACGCAGGAAGCCTGAATATTTCGGTCCTGACCGGCTTCTTTTTCCTGAAAGCCGGCAATAATGGCAGGAAGGCGATCATGAACGCTGCCGCAGAAAAAATATATATCTGTGAACCTGTATCCGCTTCCGTGAAAGGGTATTTAAGCAATGTATCTGCAGACTGAAAAAACAGAAATTCCTTCGATAACCCGAAAAATAACAAGATAATCAGCCAGAAGGAGAGCATTTTCAGTTTCCATGCCTCCGGTCTTGTGTAAAGGAGCCAGGCAGAGAACATAAAAAGATAAATCAATGTGAATCCTCCCGTAAGGAAATAAAAGAGGGGAAGCAGCAGGACAGGAATAAATCCTTTCAGATACCTGACAGACAGCCAGAAAAAAAGAATCTGCAGCAGAATTCCCGTATTGTTGAACAACAAATACCTGTAGTCAAGCTGAAGATAGAAAAGAGCAAGTCCGGCCAGATAAGGTATCAGAACTCTTTTTGATCCGCTCACGGCAACGGTGATTTCAAGGGAGAAAACCACAATCATCCATAGTATTGTTGCATATATCAGGGCTCCGGCTGCCGGATAACAGGAAAATGTTGCAAGGAAGGCGGAAATATAAACAAGAAAACCACCTGGCTGCTTAATGTTTTCGGTCAGGAATTCGAAACTGAAAATAAAAAGACTGGTTTTTTCCTGGAAAAACAAAACATGATTTCCGAAAAAGTAAAAGTAAAGAAAGGCAAACAGGAAGAACAATCTGGAAGGCAGGACTGAGAAAAACCCGGTTAATTTTGCGCTTTTAATTTTCATCCTCTGCTATTTTCCTCCCCATTCAGCCTGAAGAGCTCCTGAGGTGACGACATTTCGTATTCTGCCCGGATTCATTGTAATTTTCAGATTTGAAAATTCCGGCAGATTATAACTTTTTAGAAAAGTATTGTAATGTTCCGGATTTCTCCGGGGCATTATAAATGCTTTTCCCGATTTACCGTCCTGCCCGACATAGGCCAGATAGGGTCTGGTTGCGAGGCCGTCGTCACGGCGGCTGGCAAACAGGAGCCACCTGCCGTTTGATGACCAGGAATGGTAGCTTTCAGGGAAATCACTGTTCAGTTCAGGATTTATGATCTCCAGGGTTTCCAGATTGAGCAGAATAAGGTCAGCTTCCCTGTGCCAGACCGGAAAACAGCCATAGTCATGGTACGTCATGGCGAGAAATCTGCCATCGGGTGAAATTCTCGGAAATGAAATGCTTTTAGCTTTCTCCGACGCATTGATTACAAGTTCAGGTTCTCCGAAACGGCGTGATGAGGGATCAAAGGAAACCCTGTAGAGATCATAGCGGGTATGACGGTAATCATAGTTCTCTTCCAGACGGGAGGTCCTGCAGAAATACATCATCCTGCCGTCGGGAGACCATTCCGGATATGTATCCATATATTTCCCGCGGTCAGGAAGATCCACCGGCATGATCTCATTTTTGCCGGTATCATAAAGAAGCAGGGAAGATTCAAGATCGCTTACCTCAACCTTGTTTCCGTTGGCAGAATGGAATTGCTGTACAATGTTGTTTGCAGAAAAGGCGACAAATCTTCCGGAGGGATGCCACCTGGGATAAACCGGGCCGTTTTTCATCTCAGGTGTTTTAAGATTGATCTTTATAAGTTTTCCTTCTGAGTAGAAGTAAGTGCCGGCACGGCTGCCCCTCATGTGGAAAAGGAAATCATCTGTCCGGCCGTTGTTGAAGGAATGGCAGTTGACACAGTTCCGGTCGGCAACACTGTTTTTTATCAGAGGCCATTCCCTGAAACCCCGGATATCGCGCTGCCGGATTGAAATATCGCTCCATCTCTCATATCCGGGAAGGATGAGCCTGTAAGTCACAAAGGGATCGACGGCCTCGGAGGATATTACATTGGTGACTGTTTTATATTTTATCCAGCCGTATTTCTTCTGCTTTGCATAAATTTCGATGTTTAATTGCTTTCCCCTGTTTGCAGACAGAAGCTTCTTCCATTTTCCCTGCGGTATCCGGATTGCAGCCTTGCGTGATTTCAGTCTGATGGCGGTATCATTTTCTGAACTGATTCTGACGAAATACGCAGAACCCTTTTCCTTTACCACGAAATTCAATGGCGCAATGTTATACGGGATTGAAATATCCGTGTAATCCGGACTGATACGAGGGAATCTGTCAGATTCAGGCAGGTCGCCTCCAGATTCAGTCCTGCATCCCGGAATGCATGGAATCAGAGCAACAAAGAAGAAAAGGCATGTGATATTTTTCAGGGATTCCGGCATTAGGGTTCAGGTATCACTACAAATTTAAAAACTTTTTGCAAAAGGATGCCGTTATTCCTTTGGAAACATGCGGCAACACTTTTTCAGAAAAAATTTTCAGAATCCTTTATGGAACAGCAGCCTTTATTCATGTTCTATTGCGGCCCTCCGGGTGGGGATGGATCAGCCGCTGCTCCCCGGCCACTTCCTTCCGGGTGTCTATTTTTCGCCTGCTGCTGTCATAATCCTGATTTTTCATGTACATTTACACTTGAATTGTTAAAAAATAAATTGATCAGTTAACAGGAAAAGAGGAATTACCATGAAAACCAGTCGTCGCGATTTTTTGAAATCAACAGCTATTGCCGGAGCCGGAGCAATAGCGGGGAATATGATTCAGAGCTGTGCACCGCGTGAAGCCCAGTCAAATCTTCCGGAAATCATTGCTGCAGCAAGAAAGAAACACAGCATGCATTTTAACATGTCGGGTTATGCAGCGCCTGCCCTGCCGGTTGTCCGTACGGGTTTTGTCGGATTGGGAGACCGGGGCAGTGGTGCGGTTCAAAGGCTTTCAAATATTGAAGGTGTTGAAATAGCTGCTTTCGGAGATCTTCGTGAGGCTGCAGTCAAAGGGTCACAGCGTTATCTTGAAAGAATCGGCCGTCCGGCGGCTCAGGAATTCTTCGGTGATGAGGATTCATGGAAAAAGCTTATTGAGCTTCCCGGTCTGGATCTTATATATATCTGTACACCATGGGACATGCATGCGGCAATGGCAAACTATGCGATGGAATGCGGCAAACATGTGGTATGTGAGGTGCCTCTGGTAAAAACTGTGGATGAAGCATGGATGCTGGTGGAAACATCTGAAAAAACGCGGAAACACTGTATGATGCTTGAGAACTGCTGCTATGACTTTTTTGAAATGCTGACACTGAACATGGCGCGCAACGGACTTTTCGGTGATATAATACATGGGGAAGGCGCATATATACACAACCTGCTGGGAATGAATTTCAAGAAGCCCATAGATGACCGTCAGTCAGACGGGGCCTATACCGGGATGTGGAGGCTTAAAGAGAATGCCAGCCGTAACGGCATATTATATCCCACCCATGGTCTGGGGCCAATAGCACAGGTTCTGAACATTAACTGCGGAGACAGGATGGATTACCTGACTTCCATGTCAACAAACGATTTCACGATGCATCAGAGGGAAGAAGAACTCGTGGCAGGGGATTCCTTTTATGAACCATGGAAGAATTCCAGGTTCAGGGGGAATTTCAATACCACGCTTATCCGCACCGCACTCGGGAAAACCATTAAGGTGCAGCATGATGTGTCTTCTGAACAGCCATATTCCAGGATACATCTGGTGAAGGGAACAACGGGAATGGCCGTGAAATATCCTGTCGAGAGAATTGCTTTCGGGGAAAGCTGGGTTAAGGACGAGGAAGTGGCAGAACTGCGGGATAAGTACACACCTGAAATAATAAAGAGAGTCGGAGAGATGGCAAGGAGGGTTGGCGGACACGGGGGAATGGACTTTATCATGGACTGGAGGATGATTGACTGCCTGCGCAACGGACTTCCCCTTGACCAGAACGTATATGACGGTGCTGCCTGGAGCGTGGTGGCCCCGCTGAGCGAATGGTCTGTGGCCAACAGGTCACAGACGATAGATATTCCGGATTTTACCTGCGGGGCATGGAAGACCAACAAGCCTCATGACATTAATCTTGAGGCCGGAGGAACAACACAGGTACTGGAAGTGAGACGCCGGCAGGAAAGCCTTCAGCTGAATGTGGTGTAGGCGGTGATGGCTGCCGGAATAAAACCGCAGAAGGTTTTATTTATGCCTGTCAGGCATATCCCCGTTAAAAATAGTTAAGCGGCCGGTGAAAATTTGTTTATAAAATTCATATATTTAAATTCGATTACTTCTGCCCGGCTTGATTGTTAGTATATTTAACCTCAAATAAAAACAAAATCATATGAAAAAATCTGGAATCTCAAGACGTGGTTTTCTGGGCACGACTGTTGCAGGGGCTGCCGGTATTGTGGCACCTGTTATCATTACAGGCTGCAGCTCAGGCAAGGACAAACCCTTTAAACCGGTACCCGATGGCACATGGCTGGATGCAGCACCCGACGGACCGGTACTGAAAGCCGGTGTTATCGGCTGTGGCGGCCGCGGAAGCGGGGCAGCCATTAATTTCCTCAATGCGGGTCCAAATCTGCAGGTCACAGCACTTGGAGACACTTTCGGGGATCGTGTTGAGCAGGCAAAAAGTGCAATTCTCAAACAGAAGGGCCAGGAGGTGCCTGAAGAAAATTGCTTTGTCGGATTTGACGCTTTCGAAAAAGTAATTGCATCGGATGTTGATATAGTGATTCTTGCTGAACCGCCATATTTCCGTCCGGCACACCTGGCAGCCGCAGTGGCTGCCCGGAAACATATTTTTGCCGAAAAACCGGTATGCGTCGATCCCACAGGTGCCAGGTCAGTGATGGCTACCGCCCTTAAGGCCCAGGAACTGGGACTGACCATTGTTACGGGAACACAGCGCCGGCACCAGCGTAACTATGTGGCCAACTACAACCAGGTGAAAGCCGGGGCAATCGGAGACATAGTAGGCGGAAACATCTGGTGGAACGGCGGAAAGCTGTGGCACCGTGACAGTAATCCCGCATGGTCGGAAATGGAATGGATGATACGTGACTGGGTTAACTGGACATGGCTCTCCGGGGATCACATAGTTGAACAGCACGTTCATAATATAGACGTCATGAACTGGTTCACCGGTTCGCATCCGGTTAAGGCCCATGGCATGGGTTCTCGCCTGAGGCGGGTCACGGGTGACCAGTATGACAATTTCTCCATTGAATTTATTTTTGAAGACGGGCGGCGTTTCCACAGTCAGTGCCGTCAGATAAACGGATGCTGGAACAGCGTTGCTGAAAGACTGCAGGGAACAAAGGGCTCGACAAACTGTGCGGATACCATTCATGACCTTGCCGGCAACGAGATATGGAAATATCAATATCCTCTTGACAGTGAAGGCAATCCTTCAAGCAGAAGCATGATGGATCCCTATGTGCAGGAACATATCGACATGGTTACAGCCATCCGCAACAACCAGCCTTTCAATGAGCTTGAAAATACTGCCATATCCACAATGGTCGGGATTATGGGACGTATTTCCGCTTATACGGGCAGGGAGACAACCTGGGAGGAAATGATGAACTCCGACCTGAAACTCGGTCCCAAGGTATTTGCATTCGGCAAGGTTGATATTCCAAAGGAAGTTCCCATTGCCGGTGAGGCATATGATGCCGGTGCTGAAGCAAAAAGAGCTGCAGCCAGGGCCGCCAGGAGCAGCTAGTCTCCTGCAGCAGAAAATAAATTACACATAATGACTTAGGATTATGATCAACTCCAGAAGGAATTTCATAAAAAAAGCCGCTGTGTCAGGAGCTGCCGTTTTGGCAGCTCCTTCAGCCTTCGGTCTGGGAAAGCAAAGACTTCCTGATGCCACAGCCCCTTTCAAGCTGAAATACGGACCCAGTATCGGAATGTTCCGTCATCATGCGGGCACCGATCCCGTAGATAATATTAAATTCTGTTACGATCAGGGATTCAGGGCTATGTTTGACAACGGCCTGATGAACCGCCCCGTTGAGGAGCAACTCAGAATCGCGGGTGAAATGAACAGGCTGGGAATGGAAATGGGGCCCTTTGTCCTGTATGCTGATTTTTCAGTTACTTCCTTTGTCCTGAACAAAGAGGAAGTAAGGGAAATGCTTTCGAAAAAAATGCAGGAAGGAGTTGAGTGCTTCAAAAGAACCGGTGTGAAATGGGCACTTGTTGTTCCCGGGAGATATGATGAGAGGCTTCACCGGGATTATCAGACAGCAAACGTGATCGACAATCTCAGAATGTGCTGTGATATAGTTGAACCTGCCGGACTTACCCTGGTTCTGGAACCACTCAACACACTGATTAACCATCCCGGGTTGTTCCTGACCGGAATCCCCCAGGCTTATTCAATCTGCCGTGCTGTTAACAGAAAATCGTGCAAGATAGTCAATGATCTGTACCATCAGCAGATTACCGAAGGAAACCTGATCCCGAACATGGGGGCGGCATGGAGTGAAATAGCTGCATTCCATATCGGTGATAATCCCGGACGCAATGAGCCTACTACGGGTGAGATTAATTACAGGAATGTGTTCAAATATATCTACGAACGAAAATTTGACGGTGTACTGGGAATGGAACATGGTATAAGCCAGCGGGGTACAAAAGAGGGTGAAGCCAGGGTAATCCAGGCATACCGGGAATGTGATAATTTTGAAATATAATCAGTTCACTCTCCTTTCCCTCACGCTGCAGCGAAAATGGTTCGTTAGGAGTAGATTAAGATATATGGATTCATAAACGGGGACATTCCGGTGGATGTCCCCGTTTATTGTTATAGTTCAATCTTTTTTATAGTTCATTCTTTATCAGTTGCCATGACAGACGATCCCCGTCTGTGGTAAAAAGAATGTATCCTGCTGTTTTTGTCAGCATGCTTCCGTATCTTCCATTCAGGGAAGGTCCTGTGACATAATATATGTTATTGGTATAAAGAACTTCAAAGAAATGGAAATGTCCCTGAAGGAGCAATTTCAGATTGTGATGTTCAAAAAGCCTGAAGAATTCAATTGAATTGGACACTCCGTCATTATCAGGATTGCCGGCTAAAGAACCGAATTCAAACTTTTTCATTGAAGAGATAAAGGGGATATGGCTGCATACCACAACCGGTGTAAGGAAATCAGTTGCAGACAGTTCATTCTTCAGCCATTCCATTTGTTCATCATCAATATGACCGATATACTTATGCCCGGTATCAGTGATCCTGATGTCATCGATCATGAAAAATTTCCAGCCTTTATGGGTAAATGTATAATATCTTTTCCCGATCCTGGATTCATACATCTTCTTCCCGAATAAAGGATCTTCATCTGAAATATCCGGATTGTTTATTCCAAAACATTCATGATTACCGATACCGGTGTAGACCGGCATCCTGAATCTTTTTATCTGCGACAGGTACAGATTAAAGAGTGAATCTGCATAGGATCTGCGTGGTTGTGTTGCATCTTTTATATTGTCACCTCCAGTAATAATAAAATCAGGATCCAGTTCATTTATAGTGTTTACAGCCTGGTCAAAATACTGCAGGGTTGTAGTATTGTAATCAAGATGGATGTCAGTTACATAAACAAAGGAGAAAGAGCCTGGCTGTCCGGAATCCCCGGCCTTTTGTGCATCCAGAAGGTATAGAGGGCATGTAAGAAGAACAAATGATAAGAAAAATATTCTTGTCCTGCTCAATGATTTTATCATCATAGTTTTGGAAATTGATATAATGCAAATTATTTTAAAAATTTCCCGTAATCAAATGGGTATTTAAGGAATTCCCATTTCACAAACCTTTATTCCAGAATATGTTCTATCGGTTTTGTACCTGCCGTCCCGGTCATTCTGATCCTTATCTTACCGTTGACAACATCTCCCCGGAGGTATGTGTTGTTGCTGTTTACCACCACGGGAAATGCTGTTTTGCCCTGCACGGGCGGGTGAAAGGAATATCTGTGTGTATGGCCGCTGAGTACCGCATCTGTTCCGGCTTCATTGAGCAGCGGGACCAGAACCTCGTCAATATGAAGGGTGCCGTGCCAGTCGCTGACTCCGGGCGGCATATGAAGAATTACGATTTTGTTACGGGTATCCCTGAATGATTTTTCCAGTACAGCCTGTCTGAGCCATGCAGCCTGTTCATTCCTGTAGGCATCGAAATCGGCAAGGCCACTGTATTCGATATCGGAATCAGGCTTGTCCTCACCACAGTCAAGCATTATGAAGGCAACATTCCCAACATTGAAGGTCCTGTAAATCTTTTCACCTTTAAGCGGGAAATAGTACATGAGATAGTCGGCATAAGGACCGCGTGTTTCATGATTCCCTCTCGTAAAGGCTATGGGTACCCTTTTTGCAAACAGGTCAACCGCAGCATCCATGAAATCACTGAATATCTGTTCTTCGCTATGAATGGCACTTGACATGTCGCCGTTGAAAACAACCAGGTCGATGGTGTTGAAATCTATATCCCTGCAGAGTTCTTTCATGAAGTCTGCCCTGCCGTGGATGTCGTTCAGCATTATAAAGGAAACTGTATCATCGCTGCTGCTGAATGTTTTGAATGAGAGTGAATTTCTGCTGTAGGCAGGATTGGCTATGGTTGTGCCGTAAACAATCCGCGCATCATTTTCCCAGTGAAGGACTTCCTTTGAGAAAATCCCATAGCGGTATCTCGTTCCCGGAGTAAGGTTTTCTATTCTTACCCTGTGCAATGTGGTTGCAGCCTGCCTGCGGCCAAGATAGGTATCATAGTATCTCGGGCGTTCCTTACCATAGAAATGGCTTCCGTCATCCGGAGCAACTTCAACCCAGGCAAGAGCATTTTTATTTGTAATCCAGACAATTGTGACTGCGGTTTCACTCATGTCTGTAAGATAGGGACCGTGTGTTATTTTAAAGGCTTGTTCCTGTGCCGGCAGTGTCTGGCAGTATGCCGGCAGCAGGAGTAAAATAATCAGCAGTTTTTTCATTTGTTCCGGTTTAAGATTTGGTTTTCATAATTTTCATTAAAACCCTTTCAATTTCTGATTCCAGGGTATTTAACAGTGAGTGGTATGGATTTAAAAAAAAGTTGCCCTTTAAAAGGGCAACTTTGGTTTTGTTAATATCCGGGATTTTGTACAAGAGCACTGTTCTTGTTTAATTCATCCCTCATGATGGGCATGAAATATGCCTTGTCAAGCCACTTCCTGGTCTGGAACACTTCATGTGTGATGGTTGGTACCGTTGCGGTTGTTTTATCGGGGAGGAGTTTATACACTACCTTTGCTGCCGTCACGGGCTTGTATGCCTGCGGTCCTATGGCCCAGCGGCGGACGTCATGAATACGGTGTTCCTCATAAGCAAGCTCGATCCGTCTCTCATTCCTGTAACGTTCACGCAGGGCAGATCCCGATTCTGTCAGATCAGGCTGTCCCGCCCTCCTGCGGACCATATTGATATAGGTGCGGGCCTCGTCATATTCTTCAAGTTCGATACATGCCTCCGCGTAATTAAGGAGTATCTCGGCATACCTGAAAAAGCGGTAGGGAACTGTCTGATAGCCGCCACCCCCCGATTCAATAAACGATACATCCCAGGCCGGGTCAATGAATTTCCTCATGTAATATCCGGTATAGGATCCGTTCCATTCCTCGATCCCGCCCTTTCTGGTATCCAGGCCGAAAACATAGTTTACAGACTGGGTGGCTTCATCCCATTTTTCCCATGTTCCCACCTGAACGGCATTGAGAGGATCCTTCTCTGCCACATCTCCGGGCCGTGCTCTCCATTTTGCACCCTCATAGAAAACTGTTGCATAGAAACGCTGATCCCGGTTCTTGTAGGGTGATGCCGCGTGAGCCGGATTATTCCAGTCGAAACGCGTTCCATCCCTCATTTCATAGGCATCAACCATATCACCTACCGGACAATTGGTTCCCCAGCCATGGTAGCCGTTCATAAGGCTGTACAGGCCGATCATCTGACCTGATTCCGTTACCACGAATTTTGCCCAGATATCTTCCGGGGTATAGGAAAGGGTTATAAAATAATCCGCATAGTCTTTTGCTATTGAATCGGACGGAGAGGGATTGGCATTGTTGAGCCTGTACAGGTTGAGATCTATAATATCTCTGGCTGCATTTTTTGCTGCCTGCCATCTCGCCTTCCGGTCTCCTCCGGTATATTGCAGAAGTTTTGGTTCGGAGAAAGATGAAAACATATTGGTATTGTGCAGGTCACTTGCGGCATATAAAAGGACACGTGATTTGAGAGCCATTGCAGCTCCTTTTGTGGCCCGGCCCACATCTGCCCCGGAATGGGATTCCGGAAGCATTCCGGCAGCGATATTGCATTCATCCACAATGAATTTTATACAATCCTCATAGGAGTCACGCGGTATCTCGAAGTCATCCTGTAGACGGTATGTACTCTTCACCAGCGGAACACCGCCGTACATGGCAACCAGTTCATGATACAGGTTGGCCCTTAGAAAATGAACTTCGCCAACCATTTTGTTTTTCTCGGTATTATCATCGAAGGGAATCTTGTCTGCATTCTCCAGGAATGAATTGCAGTACCTGATGTTTGAATACAGATCTGCCCAGGTCCTGCTGTAATAAATGTTGTTCCAGGTAGGAGTTGCATCCATTGTGATGATTCCGTTGTTAAAGTTCAGGGAAGCCGTATTTCCCCTGTAATCAGCTTCGTCAACCAGATTCGATGAAAGCCTGCCCCGTCTGAAGGGTTCCGGGGTATTGAAATATATGTGATTGACAAAAAGCCTGGCAAGTGCCGGGTCGCCCCATACGTCAACTTCCGATATTTCAGTAAGTGGTTTTGTTTCCAGAAAATCTTCAGAACAGGAATTGCCTAAAACAAAGAGAAAAGGCAACAGTAAATATATAAACTTGAAACTTTTCATTTTCTGATTATTAAAAGGTTAAACTGACACCTATGTTATACACCTTGTTGAGCGGATAGGAAGTGGAAGAGGTGGACTCGGGATCGAAATCCTTAAGCTTGTCTAAGGTTAGAAGATTCAATCCGGTAAAGAATACCCTCAGACTTTCAATTCCAAGGTTTTTTACTGATGGCAGGGAGGCAATGTTGTAACCGACTTCAATATTTTTAAGCCTCATGTAATCAGTTGATCTTAGCCAGTATGTGTTTGACTGCTCCCTCCAGTACCCGTAATAACGGTTCCATGTCCTGGGTTTTGATGCATTGGGATTCTGTTCGGTCCAGCGGCCTGCGGCGTCTTCAGCCAGGAAATTTCCTGCCTCTCCCTGCATCTCATAGTAGTTATTCCTGACAGCACCGGTTGCCCATTGCAGGAATACGGAAGAGTAAAGATTCTTCCATGTGAGGTCAAAGTTGAATCCTCCGGAAAACACGGGAAGATCGGTTTTTGGTTCCCTGTAACGGTCAAGACCGTCAATCTTGCCATCCTTGTTGATGTCCTCAAAAATAATGTCTCCCGGACGTGCTCCCTGCCAGTGCGGATAGCCGTTCAGAGCTTCATCGTCCTTGAATATGCCGATTGCCTTGTAGTACAATCCGGCATTCATTGGCCTTCCGGTGGATTTCTGGTACTCAGGAATACCGGGTGTTTCATCCCAGAATCTGATCTTGTTTTTCTGGTAACCGCTGTTAAGGGAAAGTGTATAATTCAGTTGTCCTATCACATCCCTGTAGGTGACCTGAAAATCAAATCCGCGGTTTACCACTTCTCCGATATTCTCCCTGGGCAGGGTTAATCCGCTTGTTGTGGGGACGGAAGCATTCCTGTACCACAGGATATTGGTGCGGAGATTATGGAAATAGTCAAACTGGAACTCCAGGTTGCCGTTCAGTACCGCACCGTCAAAACCCAGATCAAGCTGGTTGGCTACTTCCCATGTGACGTCCGGGTTGGGGATACGAAGTTCATTCAGGATTTTCTCCTCATTCTGGAAAACGTATCTGCTGCCAGAGAAGCCAAAGCTGGAGAGATACTGATAGGTTTCAATCCTGTCGTTACCGGTCTGGCCCCATGAACCTCTGAGTTTAAAGGTATTAATAAACGACAGGTTGTCTTTCCAGAAGTTCTCTTCCGATATTTTCCATCCCAGGGATACTCCGGGGAAGAATCCGAACCGTTTGTCGGCGGGGAAGATATATGAACCATCATACCTGAAGACAAATTCCAGGAGGTATTTTCCGATGTAATCATAATTGAATCGGCCGAAATAGTTCAGACGTGCATTCAGGCTGGCTGAGCCGTTATTGGTTTTTTCCAGTTCACTTCCTGCGAACAGCTGGTCAACCACATTCGATACGAAATATTTTCTGAATGCTTCAAAATTCATCGATTCTCCCGAAATTCTTTCAGAGCCCACCAGTAACTTGAAGTTATGGGCTTCGGAAAAAGTTCTTGCATAGGTTACCAGTGCATTGAGAGTTGTTCTGTTTCCGTCGATCATGCTTTGTGTCAGCTGCGGAGAGGGGAGTCCCCTGAGTGCTTTTGAAAGTTCCGGTGTGCCGTCAGCTTCAAGTGATACTCCGTCCCATACGTAAAGGTACCAGGGTGTTTCCCAGAGTTTCTTGTTCCGTATGTTTTTATCAAACGAGATATTGCTGGCAAATGACAAACCCTTCACCCATGGAATGGAAACATCAAGCTTGATAACGCTTTCCATTACATAATCCTTTTGCTTGTCATACCCGGTCATGCTGGTTGTTATGACCACGGGGTTATTTCCCAGGGCTATGTCAGGTCCCGGCAATCCGTTGGGCCAGTATGCATGGGCAACGGGATATCCCCTCATAAGCATGCTGAAGATTCCGGAGGCCGAACGTGTGGGATAGTTCCTGGTTTCCTGGCGGCCTGCAACATCAAGGCTGAGCTTGATATGCCGGGTAATGGTTGCGTCAATATTGCTTCTGAAGTTAGCCTGCTTGTAGTTTGTCGCACTGTTTTTATATATCCCGTCCTGGAAATTACCGCCAAGCGACACATAATATTTGACGGCTGCAGATCCTCCTCTCAGGTCAAGATTGGCAAAGTTCTGGCCTGATGCCTTTTTCATGGTTTCACCATACCAGTCAGTATTCGGATAGTTCCACGGATCAGAGCCGTCCCTGTATTTTTGTATTTCCTCGGGAGAATATTTCGGAGGAAGACCATCATAGTAGTTGATTTCATTTATCATTTCTGCATATGTGGCTGCATCTGCCATTTTGGGCAGTACCGTGGGCATGCTCCAGCCCTGGTTGAGATTGACTGTAATCCTGGGCTTTCCTTCCATACCGCGTTTGGTTGTTATCAGTATAACCCCGTTGGCTGCCTGTGCGCCATAAATTGCGGCAGAGGCATCCTTCAGTACAGTGATGGATTCGATATCGGAAGAGCTGATACGGTCCATACTGCGGTTGGCAATTCCGTCGATGACAATAAGGGGGCGGTTGTCACCAAGGGTGTTGGATCCCCTGATCCGCAATATTGACTGGTCATTCCCGGGTTCGCCGGAGCGTGTGACAACCATCAGTCCGGGAAGTCTTCCCGCAAATGAGTTTGTTATGTTTACAGCCGGGGATTTTTGCAGCTGCACACCTTCCACCGTGCTTATTGCACCTGTAATGGTTGCTTTCTTGACCGTTCCATAGCCCACAACCACTACCTCCTCAAGTTGTGTAAGGTCCTCTCCGAGGGCTATGTCCAGCGAGGTCCTGCCGGCAAGAGGCACTTCCTGGCTTATATAGCCTATAAAGGAGAAAACCAGGGTTGAGTTCAGGTCGGGGACGCTGAGCGTAAATCTGCCTTCAATATCCGATATGGATCCGAGTGTGGTACCCTTAACCTGAATGTTCACACCGGGCATGGCCTGACCAGTGACGGCATCCGTTATCCTGCCGCTGACCTGCTGTTGCTGGACAGGAGCACCATCGTCAGAGGCATAAAGCCCGGGAATGGCAATAGCTCCGAAAATAAAAAGAAGAGCTGCAATAAAGATACTCTTCAGGGATGGTTTTATTTCATCCCCCGGGAATACCATTTGATTTATTTTATTGAATTTCTTCATGTTTGAATGATTTTTAATTGAAATACTATACACTCCCTTCAGGGAAAACAGTCCCTGAATAATGTGTTGATGACAAACAGATAAACCGGAGGCACAACAACATGTGCCGGATCAGAATTTGGCTTGTTTCATAGGCTTGGGATTTAGGTTGGTAAAAAGCTTTAGGATTAGTATTATTCAGTCTTACTTATTGTTCTTCCGGCATTACGGCGCGGTAACAAGAGGCAGGCCCCCGGCGGAAAACAGGAAATCATCCTTTCCTCCCTAAGGGCATCAATAGTATCCATAATCCCTGTTTTCAAAAGTGCAGACCTGAAATGAGTGCAGTCCGCTCCCGTCAAATCAGGCAATAACAAAATAAGAGTTAACGGAATAACGGAAACAGGTGAATAATTGATCATTTTTAACAGATTTTTCGGGTGAAAATAAAAATTTAATCGGTTATTTTCACAAATTATGATTTTTATTTAAAGTATATTTGAGGCTTCTGAACATTAAGCGCTTAGTAACAGGATCCTTTACTGTTCACGCCAGGCATGTTCGGTTGGGCTTGCATTGAAATATCAGAAACAGTTTCACAAAATAAAATGAGAATGAAAAGAACAGGATTATTAATGTTATCATTTTTGGCGATGATTGGATTTACAACCTCCGGTTGTGGTGAGAATCCGAAATTCTTTGCAGGTGGTTATGCAAAGGGTGAAGAAAAGGGAATGTTTGTTTATGAAATGGATAAGAAGAACGGGTCGGTCAGGCTCTTGTCGCAGGCAGATGCAGGTCCCAATCCCTCATATTTTTGTTACTCACCGGAAAATAAACTCGTGTATGCGGCAAATGAGGTAGGAATGTTTCTTGGGCAGCGCGGGGGTGGTCTGACAACCCTGAGATACAATGACCAGGATGCCACTCTGGAAAAAATAAGTGAAATGGTTGTTCCCTTCGGAGGGCCCTGTTATATTTCCATGTCACCCGACAGGGGATATCTCTTTATGGCGAATTACGGAAGCGGCTCGGTTGCCGTGGTCAGGCTGAACGGTGAAGGGATCCCGGAAACTGTGACGGACACAGTAAGGTATATGGTGGAAAGGCCGGCCAGGTCGAATCCGCACATGGTTATGAGCGATCCCCTCGGAGACCATATATTTGTAACTGACCTGGGGCAGGACCGCTTTGTGGTATATGAATTTGATGCAGGAACCGGGAGGCTGATCCTGGCTGAAGATGGCATGGTAAACGTTGAAAAGGGTTCGGGTCCGCGACACTTTGCCTTCAGTGCCGACGCAAGCAGGATGTATCTCATCAATGAGCTGGGATCCACGATGATGACATTCAAAAACGATCATAAGGGTAATCTGTCCCATATGCAGACGGTTTCCACGAGGGGTTTCAATTCCGCCGAGAAGAATTATCCCGGTGATGTTCACGCCGGAAAGAACGGGGAATATATTTACGGATCGAACAGGGGTGAGAATTCGATAGTAATTTACAAGGTAGCCGGTGACGGGACACTCGATCTGGCAGGACATACTACCTGTGGTGGAGACTGGCCCAGGAATTTTGTCATAGACCCTTCGGGAGAATTCCTTCTTGTCGGAAATCAGAGGTCCGACAATATTGCAGTGTTTAAGATCAACAAAAGAACAGGAATGCCTGAAGGTCCTGTAGAAAATGTTGTGATGCAGGCACCGGCCTGTCTGAAATTCTTTTAGGGTTCACATTTCGGCCGGGGAGATATAAATAGTTTTTCCGGGATTTTAGTTCTTTCCTGATGAAACGCGCAGAGCAGACTGCTTTATTAAAGCAGGAAAAAGATTTTTTATGGGATATCACGGTGATCGGGGGCGGGGCTACCGGCCTCGGAATAGCTGTTGATGCAGCAACACGAGGCTATAAGACAATTCTTCTCGAGAAATCCGATTTCGCGAAGGGTACCTCCTCACGCAGCACCAAACTGGTTCATGGAGGAGTAAGATATCTTGCACAGGGTGATGTGCTGCTGGTGACTGAAGCCCTCCGGGAAAGGGGGCGAATGCTGAAAAATGCACCTCATCTTACCGGGAACCAGGAATTTATAATTCCCGCATACTCATGGTGGGACGTGATACTGTATACTGCAGGACTGAAATTTTATGATCTTCTGTCGGGAAGGCTCAGTCTCGGGAAATCATATTTCATCAATCCTGCAAAAACCCTGAAGCGCCTTCCCCTGCTGAATCCCGAAGGTCTGAAGGGGGGTATTGTATATCACGACGGGCAGTTTGATGATTCAAGAATGGCGGTTGAAATGGCCCGGCATTGTACAGTGAACGGAGCAGGCGTAATTAATTATTTTGAGGTAAGGGAACTTCTGAAGGATGAAAGCGGCAGGATCACCGGTGTCAGGGGGATGGATACTGTTACCGGCGGGATTTACAGCATCAGATCGAGGCTGGTTATCAATGCGACCGGTGTCTTTACCGATGAGATACACCGTATGGATGATCCGGAGGCAAGACCTACCGTCAGGCCGAGCCAGGGTGTGCATATTGTACTGGACAGGTCCTTTCTGCCGGAAGATTCAGCAATAATGATACCCAGAACCGATGACGGCAGGGTCCTTTTTGCCATTCCCTGGTATGACAGGGTTGTTGCCGGAACAACCGACACACCCCTTGATATTGTCACCAATGAACCCAAAGCCCTTGATGAAGAGATTGATTTTATCCTGAGAACCGCAGGAAAATATCTTGTAAAAAAACCCCGGCGCAGTGATGTTCTCTGCATTTTTGCCGGATTACGCCCACTGGCAGCAGATCCGGACAACCCGGCATCCACGAAGGAGGTGTCTCGCAGACATAAGATTACCCTCTCGAGCTCGGGACTGCTGTCCATTACCGGCGGGAAGTGGACCTCATACAGACGGATGGCCGAAGAGACAATAAACAGGGGGATACGGGCAGGAATCCTGGAAAAAAGAAAATGTGTAACCCGTAACTACAGTTTCTGTCCATCAGGTGTGAAACTCAGGTCTGAAAGGCTGAAAATCTACGGGAGCAGGGCTGATGTGATAGAAAGAATGATTGAGGAAAATCCTGATCTGGGTGAGTTGCTGGATCCCCGTTTACCCTATACCAGGGCCGAGATTGTCTGGATATGCCATAATGAGATGCCCGTGAATCTTGAAGATGTAATGGCAAGAAGAACCCGTTCCCTGATTCTGGATGCAAGGGCAAGTTCAGACATTGCACCTGAGGTTGCCGCGATAATGGCGCGTGAGCTGAAACATGGCGATGATTGGGTTCAGAATCAGATAAAAGAGTATAATAAATTATTAATTAATTATTTGTAATATTTCCTGATGGAAAAATTCATTTTAGCACTTGATCAGGGAACGACAAGTTCCAGGGCTATAGTCTTTGATCATAACGGATTGCCTCTTGCAACGGCACAGAAAGAATTCACACAGTATTTTCCCAGTCCCGGACAGGTTGAACATGATCCGGAGGAAATATGGTCGACACAGGCCGGAGTCGCACTGGAAGCCATCACCAAGGCAGGACTCGAGAGCACTGATATAGCTGCCATCGGCATAACGAACCAGAGGGAAACAACGGTTGTCTGGAACAGGAAAAACGGCAAACCTGTCTATAAAGCCATAGTATGGCAGGACAGAAGAACTTCCGGATATTGCGACCAGCTGAAAGAGGAAGGTCATGCAGAAATGATACGTCAGAAAACCGGACTGGTCATAGATGCCTATTTTTCCGCCACAAAACTGAAATGGATATTAGACAATGTTGAAGGAGCGAGGGATATGGCGGAAAGAGGTGATCTGGCATTCGGAACAATTGATTCCTGGCTGATATGGAACCTGTCAAGGGGAAAACTGCATGTCACTGATGTTACCAACGCATCACGGACAATGCTGTTCAATATAAATACCCTCAGGTGGGATGAAGATCTTCTGAAACTGATGGATATACCAGCCGGTGTTTTGCCGGAGGTGAGGTCATCAAGTGAGGTTTATGGTACCACCAGCGGTCAGTTCTCATCATCAGTACCGGTTGCAGGTATAGCAGGAGATCAGCAGGCAGCCCTTTTCGGACAGATGTGCATTGATCCGGGCATGGTGAAGAACACCTATGGCACCGGCTGCTTCATGATGATGAACATAGGCACGAAACCTACAGAATCCAAAAGCAGGCTGCTGACAACAATAGCGTGGAAGATCGGGAATCAGACAGTATATGCACTGGAGGGAAGCATTTTTATTGCTGGTGCTGTGGTACAGTGGCTTCGTGACAGCCTGGGCATTATCAAGACATCTGCCGATGTTGAAAAGCTGGCGGCAAAAGCAGACAGCAGTGAGGGTGTTTATTTTGTACCGGCATTTGCCGGGCTTGGAGCGCCATACTGGAATCAGCATGCACGGGGTACAATTACAGGCCTGACACGCGGATCCACTGCTGCGCATATTGCCCGTGCGGCACTGGACAGTATAGCCTATCAGACTCTTGATGTGCTTCTGGCAATGGAGAAGGATTCGGATATTGACATTTATGAGCTGAGGGTTGACGGCGGGGCAACGGTAAACAGCAATCTGATGCAATTCCAGGCTGATCTGCTGCAGGCCAATGTGGTAAGGCCGAAAATAACTGAAACAACGGCACTGGGAGCCGCATACCTTGCCGGACTGGCAGTGGGCTACTGGAGTGACCTGAAAGAGATCAGACAGCAGTGGCAGGTTGACCAGATCTTCTATCCGGGGATAAACAGCAGAAAGAGGGAGGAATTGATCCAGGGATGGCAGAAGGCAGTCAGGGCAGCCGAGTCGTGGGCTGAATGACAGGACAGGAGGGATTCGGTTCCGGCCGCCCTGAACAAGCCGGGAAGACGGGGTGTGATAACATTATTAACTCAGATAAATAAAAAGGTAAGTATGAACCAGTTTTTTGCAGAATTTTTCGGAACAGCCATGATCCTTTGCCTCGGAAGCGGGGTTGTTGCAAACGTATTACTGAACAAGACAAAAGGGCACAACGGCGGCTGGATCGTTATAACAACCGGATGGGCAATAGGTGTGTTCACCGGAGTGCTTATTGCAGCAGATGTCAGCGGAGCCCATCTTAATCCTGCCGTTACGCTTGCTCTTGTCCTTGCGGGCAAGTTTTCCGCCTCACTGATGCCCATGTATATAGCTGCCCAGATGCTGGGGGCCATGTTTGGTTCAACACTTGCCTGGCTGGCTTACAAGAAGCATTTTGACGCAACGGATGATGCAGATTACAAGCTTGCGGTTTTTTCAACAATTCCAAATATCAGAGGTTACTGGTATAATCTCGTTACCGAGATTATCGGGACATACATACTTGCCCTGGCTGTCCTGTATATGGCTGCACCCGATGTAGGACTCGGTGCACTGAATGCCCTGCCCGTGGCACTGGTGGTTCTGGGTATAGGAGTCTCTCTCGGCGGTCCGACAGGTTATGCCATCAATCCTGCACGTGACCTTGGTCCCAGGATTATGCATTTCATCCTGCCTGTTCCGGGAAAAAGGGACAGCGACTGGAAATATTCCTGGGTGCCGGTTGTGGGGCCAATGATAGGAGCAGCCCTGGCAGCATGGATGTTTGTGCTTTTCGGAGGGGCCTAGAAGCATATTACTTTCAGCAGCGTAAATATATCCGGCCAGAAGGAATTAAAAATCCTTTGTTTTCCAACCCTTTCTGTAAGTGCGGCGGAGATATTTCCGGGCGTCGGGATGTCCCGTGATCTGCATCGTTCCGGAATTCCATTCCAGTACTGTTCCGGGCAGGCGGACAGCCACCGTCCCGAGCAGGATAGCCTCCGTCATGGGACCGGTTTGAGCGAAGTGGGATTCGGTTTTCGGACCTCCCAGACAGGCAACGACGAAACTGTGATAGTGATTGCCCGGATCAAATTCCGGTACCGGGTAACTGGCGAATTTTTCCTCAGGCAGCAGTACCGGCATGTCACCGTGGGGTATGAGCAGGGCTCCTTCGGTTCCGACAAGCATGGCAGACTCGGCAGGATACTCATCTCCTCCGTAGAGATTCATTATTTCAGCCGGCGGATAGAATTCCCCGTCAAACCATTCCACAGGAAATGTATCTGAATCGGTCCTGTCGTTGCCGGGAAACATCCATGTAATGTGATCTCCCTGAGGCCATACATCTGCCCTGCGCTCGGGGGAATTTTTCCATGATTCCTGGACTTCGGCCACTACTGACAGCGGCGCCTTCATATCCAGTCCCTTCCAGACTGCATCAAAGATATGGCAGCCTATATCGCCCGACCATCCTGTGCCGAAATCAAGCCATGCCCTCCATTTCACGGGATGGTATATTTCGGGTGAATACTCCCTTTCCGGAGCGGTTCCCAGCCATAGATCCCAGTCGAGATTTGACGGTGCAGTCATCCCGCGCGGCGGCCTGGGCCCCGGCAGCCTGTAATTTTCTACTGCCCCGGGACGGTTTGAACACAGGTAGGCATGCTTCACCCTGCCGATTGCCCCGTCCCTGATCAGTTTTACCCCTGCCCTGTCACCCGGCCTGGAGGCAAACTGGGTGCCAAGCTGGGTGATCACCCCGTATCTGACGGCAGCTTCTGTCAGCAGACGCACTTCTTCAACGTCGTGGCACATGGGCTTTTGCAGGTAGACGTGCTTTTTCTTACGGATGAAGTTCCAGGCAATGATGAAATGATTATGATCAGGTACTGTAATATTTACCGAATCAATATTTTTTGCCTCCCTGTCCAGCAATTCACGCCAGTCAGTATATTTCCGGGCATCAGGCAGAACTTCGGAAGCTTTCTGCAGATAGTCCGTATCAACATCGCAGATAGCCACTATCTGCACATTAGGATCCTCCATGAATTTATGGAGGTCATGCCATCCCATTCCCCCGACACCGATACAGGCATGATTCAGCCTGCCGTTGGGTGATCTTCCGCCCGGGGAACATCTGATGATGAAGGGTGCACCAACAGCTGCGACAGCAGCTGTCTGAATAAATTTCCTTCTTGTACAAGAATAATTCTGGTCAGCCATTGGAAGTGGTTATTATGGTTAAGTAATCATGAGGAACCTGTTTATAGTTTTATCCTTTCTCCGTTGCTCAGTCCCCTGTGGAACACTCCTTTTTTAACAATAAGCATTTCGCCCGGGTTGCGGTACATGATACCTGCATCACAGCCTATGATTTTTTTATTGAATACAGATACTATTTCTTTTGTTACCGTGTGCCCTACAACCACATGTTTTTTTTCATAGAAGTCAAGAACCGAGTCTATCCTGTTTTCATTGAAGCTCCGGTCAAAAAAATATCCCCTGTACCATAGCGGACCGTTTTCATCACTGAGGAGGAGGAGATCCTGGTTTTTTTCGATAAGGGAATAATCCTTTGCGATGATTTTTTCACAGAACAAGCGGTTGATTTTTGCGATTTTCAATTTCTGTTTTATGATATCCGCTGATAATCCGGCATGAACAAAGACAATGTCATTGATGGATGCGATAACCGGTTTGCTGCGCAGCCACCGGCCGAGAACCGAATTCCCGGAATAAAGGTCACAATAATACTTCCCGGTAATCTTTTCAACCTTTTTATATTTGTCATGTATATAGCTTGTTGCACAACCAAGAATCATAGCTTCATGGTTGCCAAGCAAAAAATGGACTCTGCCTCCGCTTTTCAGGGCCTGTTTTTCCAGCCCGAAAAGATGCCAGAATATTTCCGTTACCTTATCACCCCTGTCAAAAACATCTCCGAGAACTACCAGATGGCCTTTGCCGAATTTCCAGCACAGATCTTCACCGATTATGCCATTCTTTTTAAGAAGGTTTATATATATGTCATACTGCCCGTGAACGTCACTTATCAGGGCTATGCTGTCGATGTTCCTGTAATTCTGCCTGAATGCAGGAGAAATCAGAAAAGTGTTCTGAAGATCATGGAAATTGTATAACAGATTGAATTTTTCCTTGATATCTTCAAAGCCGGAGGCTGTCAGATCTTCCTCCACCAGGTTGTTGTTTTCTATCCATCTGACTTTCAGGATATCATAGTCAAAGTAGATATAGGGGCCATCGTTGATTGAAACTGTATCGCCTTCAGTGCATTCTATTCCTGATGCCGCAAGGTGGTTTGAAGAGGCAATGGCCAGGGACAGCGAAATCAGAAAACATCTTGTCCGGATCTTATATTTTGAACAAAGTATGTTTTTCATCTGTTTCATTTTTTGCCGGGATAAATGATTGATACCCGTCAGTATTCTACAAGTTTAATGATTAATTCTGAAAAAGCACCCATCTGATTAACACAGTTTTCAATATGTTTAAAATATCACTCTGTGTCCTTTTGTTTTCATCCTTTCTGGCAACAGCAGCTGCAGCGGAAACTGATACTCTTTTCATGTCGGAAGAAGTGATACGGATGGAGCTGCGGGCAGATTTCACGGAAATTGAAAGCGACCGTACCGGGACGGTTAAGCCTCACGAGGGGCAGCTGACCTATTTTAATACTGACGGTTCTGAAGTAAAATTGCCCGTTGTTGTATCCGTAAGGGGACATTTCCGGAAAGATCCGGCCAATTGTACTTTTCCCCCTTTAATGATCAGCTTCCGTGAAGATGATGTGGTCAATACGGTATTCAGGGGGCAGGGGAAGCTTAAGCTTGTCACTCCCTGCCAGAATGATGATGATCTTATTGATGAATATCTGGTTTACAAGCTTTATAACCGGGTAACTGATCTGAGTCTTAAGGCGAGGCTTGTTAAGGTAGAGTATTATGATACAGCCGGGGACAGCAGTATTTATGAGCGTTATAGTTTCTTCCTGGAAAACAAGAAACATACTGCCGGCAGGAACGGACTGGTACAAAAGGATTATTTCCTTACCCCGTTTTCGCTTAACAGGGATAATTATATGAAGCTTGCAATATTCCAGTATATGATAGGTAACAAAGACTGGTTTGTAACATCACGGCATAATATTATCATCATGCAAACGGATGACGGAGATCAGAACCCTTATGCAGTTCCGTATGATTTCGATTTTTCGGGATTTGTCAATGCTTCCTATACATATCTTCCGCAAGACACAAAAAGTGCACTGACCAGCCGCAGGATATTCAGGGGCTTATGCTATACCGAGGATGAATTCAGGCAGGTATTTAAATTTTACAGGGCACTGCGGCCTGAATTCAGGGCAGTGATAAAAAAGCAGGAACATCTGTCTCAGCGAAGTAAAAGGTATGTCCTGAATTACATTGGCCAGTTTTACAATATAATAGGCAGCAGGGATCTTTTTGAAAAGGAATTCCTTGCGCATTGCGAGACGAAAAAGAACTACAACATCCCTGAATAGCTTTACAGCCGGTTTTGCCGGACATCGGTGAAGACAGTCAGCTGTATTTCCTTTTGAATTCTATCCGGTTCATTCTTCAGGCGGGTATGAGGAATTAACCCCGGGACTACGTGTCGGGTATTTGCTGAATCCTTGCGGAGCTTCGGATGCATTCATATTCAGCCATATGCGTGACGGATGTCATTCCGTTTTTCTCATTAATTCGAAAGCCATTTTCAGTTCATCAATCTGTTTCTGCTGATTCTCAATCTGTTTCTGCTGTTCTTTTATTGCTTCAAGCAGGACCGGTATCATTCCGTTGTAATTTACTGATTTGTAACCGTCTCCTTCGGTCCTGACTACTTCGGGGAATTCCTTTTCCAGTTCCTGGGCAATAAATCCGTACTGGGGTCCTTTTGTAAAATGATAATCCTTGAATTCATCGGTACGGAACTCGAACCGGGTCCCCCGGACCTTCATCAGCCTGTCAAGTGAATTGCCGATTGTTGATATATTCTTTTTGAAAGATGCATCGGAGGAGTTCCATGTTCCTGTCGCGAAAGCGGATCCCTGAACATATAACATATTGCTGCCGGGATCGGCTGCTCTCCCTATTGATACTTTGCGGGCAAAATAATTCCAGACAGCATCATATCCCCAGCTGAAATATGTACCATCCCACCACAGAGCCTGTTTCCCTTGTACGTGAAGAGCCCCGAAGTTGCTATCGGTATTCAGATCCAGGGAACGCGTCATCTCCACATGGCCGTCACCGTGAATTATCATACGGGTTTCATTATTGGTGCCGAAATGCATGTTACTGTTTTCACAGTTCCATATCCACACCGGACTCCCCTGGTGAGTTGTACCAATTTGAAAACCATCATTAAGGCCGGTCCCGGATGTACTATTATAAAATGTTATGTACGAAGAGTAAGGATTGTATATTGTTAGTGGATAATAAAGTGGGTCACTCATGCCGATCCCGACATTTCCTTTGGTGTAATGAATAGTAAATCCTGTTGTAGTCCATGGACTGTTTACAATAGTGGGTTTATTGATCAGGTCATTATAATTGCCGCTTGTTGCGACGGTTGCAAATACCGGTTTGCCGCCTACATCATTCCATGCCGGCACCCAGCCTGCAGGCCGGTATAATCCGGCATGATTACCCCAGCTGTAAGCAGTATTCCAGTTGGTAATATTTCCGCTTGTAATGTTTTTTGCCGGAGCAGCACCAAAAACCGGGTCAGTTTCGCTGTAACTGGCTGCATTTTTAGCGTGCAAAGCATAAGGAACACTTATCAGCTGGTTTGTTCCTGAAATAGTATAATTGGTCCCTCCGGCAGGATCTGTTTCGGTCCGGAGATAATAGGTACCTGATGCCCAGTTTATTGATGGGAAGTTGCCTGTAACAGGAGTTCCGCTTCCGATTTCAATTGTGGCAAGCCCATTTCCGTTTGTAAGTGTGTTAAAGGTTTCCTGATAAACCACAGTTCCCGTCTGAGAGCCCTGCAGAACAGTTGCCCTTATTCCGACTGCATGATTTGCCACCAGCTCATTTGAGGTATTGCGTACCACACACTGGTAGCTGAATTTCTGGGGAGCCTGGGCAATTATTCCGGCTCCCGCAAACAAGACCACCAGCAGGATAATAAATTTTTTCATAGCTAGTGCTGATTTTACATTGAAATAATTATCTGTTGTAATACGATGACAATCAATTTCCTGACAGGTAAAAATCAGATTAATCATAGCTCAGGACTTATTGTTCTGCCATGTAAACAATCTCTACTGCCATTAATATCAGATCACCTGTGAATGTTTCTCCGCTACCCTTCCTCTGTATTGTAATTACCCACAGGTTTTTTGTTCCGAATTTTGAGTAAGGTATCGTAAACGTCTGAGTATATATCCCATGATCGGTGCCGGCAGCAACAGTAACGGGACTATCAGGGAACTGGGCCGGCGCATCTGCGTATGAATCACCGGGGTTATATGAACGGGGCCTGATAAAAAAATTCACAACTCCGCCTGTAGCACCGCCTTTCATAAAATGGAGCTTCAAAATGACATTACTTGTTCCGACCCAGTCAAGCGGTCGGGGAATAGTCAGATAAGCCCCATCAGCAAAATTGGATTTCCAATATATTCCATAGGCATCCTGAGTCAGAATTGATGATCCTTTGTCGTAGTTGAGAGCATTGGCAGGGAAAACAATATTTCTTTGTCTGTTCTGAATATCGGCTGCAGTTATAGTCTCATCGGCAATCTTTGCCCCGGTTACAGCATTATTGGCGATATCGGAAGTAGCTATGGTGCCGTCGGCTATCTTGGCTGAAGTAACTGAGCCGTCAGCCAGGTCAGCCGCGATTATTGTACCATTTGCTATCTTGGCAGAGGTTATGCTGTTGTCGGATACGCTTGCTGACATTGCGGAGTACAATGAATATGGCACACTCAGTAATTGGCTGGTGCCTGTAACAGTATAGCTTGTCCCGCCGGAGGGATCAGTCTCCGTCAGGAGATAATACGGCCCTCCTGCCCAGTTAATTGAAGAGAATGTGCCTGTGATTGGCAATCCTGTTCCGATCTCTATGGAAACGAGTCCGTTTGCATTTGTTTGCGGGTTAGGATTGAACAGTTCCCGGTAAACAAGTGCTCCCGCGGGCGAGCCCTGCAGAATTGAAATTCTTACGCCGACCGGGCTATTTACAACCAGTGATCCGCTTGTGTTTCTTATTACAAACTGGTAACTCATTTTTGAAGGAGCCTGAGCAAGAATGGTAATGGTCAGTAATACCATCAGCATGAGGGTAAATAATTTCTTCATATGCAATTACTTTTTGACAATTTTGAAAACCTTGATCTCACTGGCGTTGTTTATTATTTTAAGAAAATACATTGAGGATGAAAGATCCTGCAGGAATATTTCGGTTTCCTCGCTGTCGATCTTTTTATCCTGAAGGAGCAGACCGTTCATGTCGTACAACCTGAATCTCAGGTTTCTGTTTTCCAGAGTACCGACAATGAGCTTAAAAGCCCCGCTTGTAGGATTGGGATAAACATTCATCAACAGGGAGATATCCTCCGTTTCTGCTACAGCAACCGGAGTTGATACCTCCCAGGGCTGTTGAACACCCTGCTGTAAGGTTCCGCCGGTCCCTGTAAAAGTCTGATAGGCTATCTGCCCTACTGTGTAGCTGACTGATCCTGTGGTCCCGGTTGCAATTCCGCCGCTCGTGACAACGGCTTGCTGACCCTGCAGGTATGATATGCTGAACAGGGTCAGGAACAGAATAGATAAAATTCTTTGTCTGTTTTTCATTTCGGTATCATTAATTACAATAATAAATTTACGACAGAAAATGTTGTAAGTCAATTTTTTTTTTCTGTTCTCAAAGGCTTTTAACCTGTTTCTGTTCCTGCAATCACAATTGTTACTGACAAAACTGATGATTCAGATCGTGCTCATCTGCGGGTTTCCTGACATGTCCGGCAATATTGATGATAACCGCCGATGCAAAATGAGGTATGTAATGGTGCTTTCCGGAGCTGCATCCTGCGTTCCCGGGCGCTCAGGAACCTTAAGGTGCGGAACGGATTTTTCATCTTCTGTATGTTAATAAGGATTTTTCATGTACATTTAAAATGCAGTTTTTCTATTAGGGATAAATTTTCAAATTCAGTATTACAATTATGGCTAAAATTTACTATGCAGGTGACTGGGCGGTTCTTACAGGACCTACATTTGCAGAATCACCATTCCAGTTTGCTCCGAAGGGACTGGAAATTTTCAATTACGGAAAGTGGCTCAAAGAAGCTCTGGAATCTGACGGGAAACATCAGGTTGATTCAGTTCCCGGCTGGGATTTCTATAAACTTGGTCCGGGTGAATATGAAAAAATCCTGGAAGAGTATGATGTAATTATTTTCAGTGATATTGAAGGGAAACTTTTCCAGCTGGCTCCGCATTTCTTCGTACGGGAGGAGTTTGGGAAAAAGATACTGGTTTATCCTGACAGGATCAGGCTTACCGCGGAAGCTGTTGCAGCAGGGAAAGGACTTATGATGCTGGGCGGATGGTATTCCTTTACCGGTGAACTGGGAAAGGGAGGCTGGGGAAGAACAGAATTCAGATCAATACTTCCTGTTGAATGCCTTCCGCATGAGGATCTGGTGGAAAGCACCGAGGGATTTTATCCGAAACTGACAGATGCCGGAAAGAAGGTGTTTTTTGAATCGGATTTCGAAGGGATGCCTCCGATACTGGGATATAATGAAACCAGAGTAATTCCCGAAGGGGAGGTGCTGGTGACTATTGAGGAAACAGGGCATCCGCTGGTTGCTACAAGGAAAATCGGCAGGGGAAGGGTGCTGGCCTATACTTCCGACCCTGCCCCGCACTGGGGTCTTAATTTTGTGTACTGGGAGCATTACAACAACTTCTGGCTGAAATGTCTGTCGCTGGTACTTCCGGAATGATGTCATCATACCAGTTCAGTTCCGCCTGTTTCTCCTGAACAGTCTTTCCAGAAAGAAGCTTTTCCTCCTGTCAGTTCCGTAATTTCTGTCAGTTCTCTGTTTTCTGATCCTGTCCGTCTGGCGGAAAGGAAGTTTATCCTCTATAAAGTCGGGGCAGTCGAGTGATCCCTGCAGTTCGGGCGGCAAAGGAGGGAAAGGTTTTATAAAGCGGCCGGCTGTTACGGGACGGGATTCAGCCTTTTTGAGAGTCAGGGCCACCAGCGGCAGGGCCAGGACACTGCCTGTCCCGTGGTACCGGTTGTTGAAATGTATGGATGGCAGTGAGGCACCCGTTCTTGCCACAACCGTCAATCCCGGGTTGTAAGCTGCAAACCATGCATCGGCATAGTTCTGGGTTGTTCCGGTTTTTCCAGCGAAAGCGGAGCTTACGCCATAAACCGATTGCATGGATGTTCCGGTTCCTTCCCTTACTGCTTTCTGTAAAACGGCGTTTATCAGATGACAGGATCTTTCACTGAGGATCCTGGGAAAAATTTCATCCCTGTTCCTGAGATAAATAATATTGCCATCCGGTTCAATTACAGAGGTTACCGACCATGGTTTTATTTTAAATCCTCCGTTTGCAAATACCGAATAAGCCACCGCAATTTCTTCCAGGCTGGCTTCAGCCGTTCCAAGCGCAAGAGCGGGAGTGTTCCTCAGGGGGAAGGTGAATCCCATTTCCTTCCAGAGGAGATTTAGTTTTTCAAATTCCAGTTCCCGGAAAAGGACGAAAGAGGGTATGTTCATGGATCTGGCCAGGGCTCCGGCAACGGAGTATTTCCCACCGTAGCTGCGGTCGAAATTTTCCGGCCTCCAGTCCTGATAATCCCGGAGTACAAGGCTGTCATTGTCCAGATACTGGCAGGGGTGCATTCCCTCCTCAAAGGCAAGGGCATAGAATACCGGCTTGAAAACCGAACCAAGCTGTCTCCTGGCAAGTATCTGGTCATAGGGCTGGGTGATAAAGTCGATGCCTCCAACCCATGCCCTTATGGCTCCCGATTGCGGGTCCATTGCCAGCAGGCCGCCATGAAGGGTGGTCAGGGCCAGCTTTATGCTGTCCCTGACTGAAATGGAATCAGGATATGATCCTTTCCAGTCGAAAATGAGCTGGCGGTTTATTTTGCCGGCCCTGTGGCCAAGGTTTTTCTCAAGCAGTATGGCTTCAGTTAATTCATTGAGTTTTGCCCTGCCGGCAGCAGTGCTGTACTGATCGCGCAGGTGTTTCTGCATGGTTGAAAGGTGACGGGCAAAAGACTGTCTTGCAAAACTCTGAAGGTCATCGTCCAGGGAGGTTGTGATAATCAGTCCGTCCTTTTCCGGGCACCATCTCCTGCCGGTTGACAGGGCAATATTGCCTAGTATTTCATCAAGCTCCTTCCTGACCCGCACAAGAAAATAGTCAGCCCTTCCTTCGGACTCAGCCTTCCTGTAATCAAGTCTTAATGGCAGCGCTGTAAGTGAATCGGCATCAGAAGAACCAAGATAGTTGTATTTCTCCATCTGCCTCAGGACAACATTTCGCCTGGACAGTGCATTTTCAGGCTTCAGGGCGGGATTGTAACGGGTGGTGGCCTTGAGCATGCCCACGAGCATTGCCGATTCTTCAATCCTGAGGCTTTCCGTTATTTTATTGAAATACCTTCCTGCTGCTGCATCTATGCCAAATATATCTTCCCCGAATGATACGGTATTCAGATAGAGTGTGATAATTTCTTCCTTTGTAAAGGTTTTTTCAAGCCTCCTGGCAAGAATGATTTCCCTGTACTTATTGACAGGAACTGAAAAGCTGCCGCCGGCTTTTCTTCCGAACATGTTTTTTGCAAGCTGCTGGCTTATAGTGCTTCCTCCTCCTGACTCTGACCTGTTCAGCAACAGAGTTTTAAAGAGTACCCTGTAAAGACTCCGGGAATCAACGCCTTCATGATCAAAGAAGCGCACGTCTTCGGTGGCAACAAGGGCATTGACAAGATGGGCAGGAAGCTGCCCCCATGTGACATTCATGCGGTTTTCGATATAGAACTTGCCCAGCAGTTGTCCGCCGGAAGACAGTACCCGGGAGGCCTCGGCATTTTTAAAATTACGGAGTTCCTCGCTGGTCTGGAGATTTCTGGAAGCAAGGCAGATTACCACGATAAAAAAGAGAAGCGGAAACAGAAGAAGAATCAGAAAAGAGATCACTATTATTTTCCGTTTCTTTTTCATTCGGGAATTCTTCTGATACTTTGCAGGGATTTCATCCGGCTGCAAGGACAAGGGTTCCTGTTCCGTTTCTATAACGCAGGAAGTGCTGTTCTATTTCAGTATGGCAGCTGAAACCGGTAAAAAAGGGCCGCTCCGGCCCTTAATATTATCTGAATTCATATTCTGCTATGTTTCCGCCGTTTACATCCCTGACAACTGCCCTGATTTTTTCCTTGTCAACATATATCTCCACGAATGAATTGTTGGAATTGACGAGAACGGGATATTCCTGGCCTGCCTCACCTCTGGCATGGAAGGAGTTCCTGTGTGTATGACCCGAAAGCATGAGGTTGATCTTTGCAGTCTTCAGGACCGGTCCGAAATTATCGGCCAGAAACTTCATGCCATGCCCCCGTGAACCTTCATTCAATATTGGCATGTGTACAATGACAATCCTGTATTTCGCCTTTCTGAATGCATCGCTTTTCACTTCCTTCTTCAGCCATTCCAGCTGTTCAAGCCGGTAGGAATCGTAATCTGCAAGACCGTAGTAATAACGGTTGTCATCAGGCTTGTCTTCACCGCAGTCGAGAACCACGAAATGGACGGGTCCGTGATCAAAGCTGTAATAAAACCTGTTGTCCCTGAAGTCGAAATAATTTTTGAATTCCCTTCCTGCATAGCCCCTGGCTTCATGGTTGCCCCGTGCATAGAAAAATGCCCTTGTTCTGGCAAAATATGCAACGGTAGTGTCAATGAACCCTGTAAAAAGCTGTTCCGGAGACTGTACGTAGTTAACCATGTCACCGTTGTAGATAAAGAATTCCTGTGCGGCGGGATTTCCGTTTCTTATATAGGACGCCAGTTTTCCTGAATACTCGTGAACATCATTTACAACAGTAAAATTTGTTTTCTCCGCCTTTGGATTGAGTGTGGTGAAACTCAGGGGTTTCATGTCAATGGTATCGCCATAATAAATCTTGTAGGCCTGGTACTTAAGAATCTGAATCGAATTGATGCTGTACTGATAGGTGGTTCCGGCTTCAAGCCCTTCAACCCTTACCTTGTGCAATAATCCGCCTCCGTCAATTATCCCGTCATGGCTGTTGCGTATAAAACGTTTCAGGCCATCCGGATATGTCAGGCTGATTCCCGGGACTGCAGGTTTGTTGGTGGTCCAGATAATTGTGACACCGGAGGCATCCAGATTCTGAAGATAGGGGCCATGGGTTATGACAAGATTATCATTGTCAATCATCTGGGAAAAAGAGTATAATGACAGAAAAGTAATCAGTACACTCAGGGAATAAAATCTTTTCATTTTCTCGGGATTTTGGAATTAAGTTAATTATTCTGCTGCCGCGATTGCGGCAGTAATACAGAGTAAATATATCAAATTAATTATGCAGCAAACACTTTTTCACCCCTCATATAAAACAGCATTGAAAATAATTCCCATATTTACGCTGTCTTACAGCAGAACTGTTCTGATGAAATCATTTGCACGCTATAAAACCATAGTTGCACTGATGCTGGTTTTAATAACTCAGCTGCTTGTAAGCCATTGTACCCGGAAAATCTACCCTGAACCCTCTTTCAGCAATATTGAGAGTTCTGCAGATAAGCAGCGGCTGCAGATCTTTCTTGATTCCGGTACTGAAAAGGGTCTGGATACACGCCGGGCAAATCCTGACGGGATAGTCCGGGCTGCCCGGAAATACCTTGGCGTACCGCACTGCATGGGAGGGAAGAGTATGAAATGCATGGACTGCTCCGGCCTGCTTGTTGCAGTGTTTGCAGGATATGGCATAAACCTTCCGCATAATTCCGAAGAACAGGCCAGGTACGGAAAGCTGATCACCGACAGGAAGGAACTGAGAAAAGGGGATCTGGTGTTTTTCATCCGTTCCTACAAAACATCGCATTTTATTACACATTCCGGTATTTGTACAGGAAATAACTCCTTTATTCATACTTCTTCCTCAAGGGGTGTAACCATCACATCCCTTGATGACGCCTGGTGGAAGGAAAGATTTATTTTCGGAACGAGAATATTTGATTAAGACCTGATCCTCCGTGTGGTGATGATAATTTAAATCCCAGGCCAAGCCTTCCGGACAGGAATGAACGTCTTCCGTCGATACCCATCTGTATGCCGGGACCCGGACCGGCATTCAGGATGAATTTATCTGAAATGTTGAATTGGATTCCCCCGCCCCCGATGATCATAAGCAGGGTTTTCTTGTCGACATCGCGGGGATTGAACAGAAATCCACCCTCACCCATGATATATGGCGATATGGTTTTGCTGTTCCAGAAATACCTGAGGTCAAGATAGAAGGGAATCATCAGATCTCCTTCAGAGAAAAGGACTCCCGATCCGAGACCGGCAAAAAAACTGCGGTTGATATTGAGTCCGTAAATATTCAGCCGGTATCCGTGTGTACTTGTTCCGCCATAATAATATTCAGGGTTTGGAAGTGATGTGGTGCCCAGACCGTATCCTGCGGCAGGCTCATTGAAATTCGCGTAACCGGAATTCGGATTTGTGGTGGCAGATCTTCTCCTTGCCTGACCCTTCATGGCGCCGGCGCACGGCACAATTTAAAACTGACAGGAATATTTTTATTTTTACATTTTGAATTAAACCCTGCTATGACACCAGCCCGAACCTTCGATTATCTTGACATTCTCAGGAAAAAATTCCCCAAGGACGATATTTTCGCCAGATATTCCGGTGGCGAGTGGATAAAGGTAAGTGTTGATGAATATATTGAAGCATCATGGAATGTTGCCAGCGGTCTTATATCGGCGGGATACAAGGCGGGAGAAAAAGTAATTGTGATTTGCAACAACCGTCCTGAATGGAACTTTCTGGATATGGGATGCACTTTATCGCGACTGATTTTTGTTCCCGTGTATTCTACCCTGAGCGAAAGTGAATTTCTTCATGTTTTCAATCACAGTGACGCCAGGCTCGTTGTTGCAGGAAACCTGTCGCTGTACAACAAACTTGCCCCCATTGTAGCCAGAATGGATCATCGGGCTGAAATGATGATAATTGACGGCTCCGGATCAGAATACAGCCTTGACGACCTGATTGACCTCGGGAAGAGGAACAGGAAGGTGAATGATCCCATGATTGAGCACAACAGGGCTGAAGTTTCACCTGATGATGTGGCAACGATTATTTACACTTCCGGAACCACCGGTGAATCGAAAGGGGTTATGCTTACGCACAGGAATCTTACCTTCAATGCCAACGGTCATGCAATCCGGCAGACAGCCGGTCCGCAGCACAGGATGCTGAGCTTTCTTCCCCTGTGCCATGCCTATGAAAGGACCATGAATTACGAATTCCAGCAGCTTGGAATAAGTATTTATTATGCCGAGAGCCTGTCAACCATTGCAAGGGACCTGGCAAGCTGCCACAGCGACGGATTCAGTGCGGTGCCAAGGGTGCTTGAAATGATGTATTCCAAGCTGGAGGAGGCAGGGAAAAACCTGAAGGGGATAAAAAGACTGATTTACACTTGGGCATGGAATTTTGCAAACAGCTACGACAATAAAAACAGGGCATATATTTATCGTTTAAGGCATAATCTGGCTGACAGGCTTGTTTACAGGAAGTGGCGTGACAATCTGGGAGGCCATGAAATGTGGGTGGTGTCGGGAGGGGCTGCAATACGGCCCAATATCATTCGTTTGTTCACAGCTGCCAGACTAAATCTTTACCAGGGTTACGGAATGACAGAAACATCTCCGGTGATAACGGTAAATTCACCGGCCGACAACGAGCTTGGTACCAACGGAACCCCTCTTGACGATACGGAGCTTATAATTGCCTCTGATGGTGAAATACTTGTAAAAGGGCCTCATGTGATGAAGGGATATTACAAGGACGAAAAGGGCACACGTGAAATTATTGATGAGGATGGATGGCTGCATACCGGGGATATAGGCTATCTGAAAGACGGAAAATACCTGATGATAACCGACAGGAAAAAGGAGATTTTTAAACTTTCATCAGGCAAATACATAGCACCACAGATGATAGAGAACAGGCTGCGTGAGTCTTCTTTTATCGATAACTGCCTGGTTTTCGGGGAAAATCAGAAATTTGCCTCTGCCCTGATCATTCCGGATATGAAAAAGGTTCGTGAATGGTGCAGGAAAAACGGAATCAGGGCTGATGAGGGTGACGATAAGATGATAAGCAACAGGAAAGTTGTTGAAATGCTTAACAGGGAAGTGGCCGTTGTCAACAGGACTCTTTCAGATTACGAAATAATAAAAAAGAGTTTTTATATCACCGGGTCCTGGACAGTGGAAAATGGTATGCTCTCCCAGACCCTGAAGCCCAGGAGGGCGCTTATCATGGAAAAATACAGATCCATAGCTGAATCAGCGTATAAATAAGGGGAACAGGTAAAAGTTTCAGTGTTTTATGGAACCTGACTGCTGATACCTGGCAGGTTATTCTGATCTGCTTGTGATATGCCAGCACCCGCATACAGAACATTTGTAGGCCCGGAGATTTTTTACAAAACGGATTTCCTTTATATGCCGGATCATCTCTTCTGCTTCTGCGGCGGAATTGTATATCTTCTTCCTGCACGGAGGAGTAACTGGTTTTACATTTTTGATATTTGAGGCTCCGGCTGCCAAATTCAGTTTTATAAAAATAAAAGTATCAGGATCTGGGCCATGAAAACACGAAGGAACATGGTTAAGGGGTAAACCGTTGAATAGGATATTGCAGGTTCGTCATTGCCGGCAATTGAACCGGCATATGCCAGAGCGGGTGGATCAGTTGTGCTGCCTGCCATGAGCCCGGCCAGCGAGAAATAATTGAGCCTTAAAAATTTCATACCGATAATTCCCGCTATCAGAAGCGGGAGGGTGGTTATCAAAAAGCCTGCTGCAATCCAGACAAGGCCGTCAATTGATAATACTGTTGCGGCAAATTGCCCGCCTGAAGCAATTCCCACACTGGCAAGAAACAGTGTGATACCGATTTCACGGAGCATCAGGTTTGCACTCTGGGTTGTATAGGTCACCAGCCGGAATTTGTATCCGAAGCGTCCTATAATTATTGATACGATGAGGGGGCCGCCTGCCAGACCCAGTTTGACCGGCATGGGAATTCCGGGAATATAAAAGGGAATGCTTCCGAAAATAATCCCGAAAAATATCCCGATGAAAATTGTGTAAATATGTGGTTCATTAAGCCGCTTCAGGGTGTTTCCCAGGAACTGCTCCACTTTTTCCAGTGCATCAACCTCGCCGACCACGGTTACGGCGTCGCCGACCTGAAGGACCAGGTTGGCAGAGCCCAGCAGATCAACTCCGGAACGGTTGACCCGGGTGACATTTACACCATAAATGGTACGAAGCCTGAGTGATCCGAGTGTCCTGCCATTTATTTCACTCCGGGTTAATATGATGCGCCGTGATTCCAGGGCCGGTTCGGATACCTTCCAGTCAGTTTCTGCCGCCTCGCCTATAAAGGCTGTTATGGGTTCAACGTCGGCGGTGGCTGCAACAACAAGAACAATATCTCCTTCAAGCAGCACTGTATTGGTTTTGGGAACGGAAAACAGATCATCGCGTTTCAGACGTGAAATGACGAAATTCCGCCCTATCAGTTTATTTATTTCGTACAGTTCCCTGCCGCTGATTGATTTGTTGGTCAGCCTGAGCGTGAATATTTCGAGCCTATCCCAGGATGATTCTTTCTCTTTTTCAAGTTTCCTTTCCTCATCTTCAAGGCTGACACGGAAAATCACTCTTATCAGTATTATTGACAGGATTATTCCGATCACTCCCAGGGGATAGGCTGCTGCATATCCCAGGGCTATCTGTGGTATTTCTGCAATCTGTCCGGCTTCATATGCCTGGCGGAGAGCCTCCTGTGCGGCACCAAGCCCCGGTGTGTTTGTTATTGCACCCGACATTATCCCCACAAGCATCGGCATCGGTATTCTTCCTCCGAGCAGATAATACAGTGAAATGGTCACAGCAACACCCATGATCACCACACCTGCCGCCATCAGGTTCAGCTGCATGCCTCCCTTCCTGAAGGAGGAGAAAAAACCGGGACCTACCTGAAGGCCGATTGAATAAATAAAAAGGATCAGTCCGAATTCCCGTATGAAATCCGAAACCTCCCGGCTGACCGTGAAACCGAGGTGGCCTATCAGAAGGCCGGTGAAGAGGACGAATGTGGGCCCGGGCGATACGCCCCAGATCTTTATTTTCCCGAGAAGAACACCGCTGGCAATGGCCAGGGAGTAGAGCAGGATAACCCTGGCTATTCCGTCATTGAAAAATAATGCTTCCAACCATTCCATGCATTCGGATATTTATTTCCCGGGCGCCTTGCGCCGCCTTATTTCCTGAAAGATTCCCTCCTGTATGTTTTCAGATTGTCTTTCGGGCTTATT
Source organism: Bacteroidota bacterium (assembly GCA_029547705.1). Classification (GTDB taxonomy): domain Bacteria; phylum Bacteroidota; class Bacteroidia; order Bacteroidales; family VadinHA17; genus LD21. The sequence goes on from JAKPOU010000063.1 coordinate 249,072, forward strand.
TACGGATTTTAAACCGTATTTACCGGCCACAAATTTAAAAAATCAGGACGGATTATTTAATGATCTTGATCAGTAGAGTATTAAACCGGTTAGTTTCGGCAATCTTCCTGAATATATTAATTGCCGGTATATCCGTTAAGTTAATCTATTTATTATTTTTAACAAATCTCATGAACCGGAAATATTTTTGAAACAATTAAATATCTGGAGGAAAAATAATGGCAACTGAAAAAAGACGTGCATTTATCAGGAAGTCAGCTATGGCTACGGCAGGCATTACCCTGGGAGCGCCCGCATTTATCAGGGATTATGCGAAGATTCAGCCCAGTGATATTCTGAATGTGGGAGTAATCGGAATAAATGACCGTGGAGGTTTTTACGGGGGGTCCGGCCACACAGCGAGTTTCACAAAGATCAGGGAAACCAGGGTAACGGCTGTATGTGATTGTGTTGAATACCTTCTGCCCAAAGCCGTAAAGGACGTTGAAAATCTTGGTGGTGCAAAACCCGCCACTTACATTGATTACCGCAGGATGCTTGAAAACAAGGATCTTGATATAGTATCCATTGCCACACCCGATTACTGGCATGCCCTGATGACCATTAATGCATGTCAGACTGGCAGGGACGTATATGTTGAAAAACCTCTTGCATACAATATTGATGAGGGAAGGAAGATGGTTCAGGCTGCAAGAAAATATAACAGGATAGTCCAGATCGGGACTCAGAGAAGGGCCAGCAGGATAAACCAGAAAGCCATTCAGATGCTTCGTGATGGTGTGATAGGTGATGTTTATATGGGGAGGGCAACAGTATTCCGTTCACGGCCAAGTATAGGCAGAAAGCCTGACGGCCCTGCCCCGGACGGTGTGAACTGGGATCTTTTCAGAGGCCCTGCACCTATGATACCGTTCAATGAAAACCATTTCCTTTATAACTGGCACTGGTACTGGGATACAAGTACAAGTGAATTCGGAAACAACGGAACGCATTTCATTGACCTTCTCAGACTGGGAATGAATATCAGTGAGCATCCGGTAAAGGCAGCAGCCTGCGGGGGATTTTATGCCTATCAGGACGAATCGGACCAGGATGTGCCCAACTTCCAGGTAGCCACCTTCGAATTTGCAAACAATTCCGTTATTGAACTTGAAGTCAGAAGCCTGCCCACCCCGAATGAGCCCTGGGGCTTTATCTGGTTCGGCACAAAGGGTTATGCATATATTTCAGGAAACAGTTTCCTCGTCTTCCTGGGTGATGGTAAGCCAGCCTCAGTCGGCGGCCAGACAGGAACTGCCGCTTTTTCAACCGGATTGCAGCAGGACAGGTCAACTGTGCCAAGTATCATAGTGGACCAGTCAGATCTTGATCCTGATCCCAGGCGGGAGGAGATTGCAAAAGCCGGAATTGATTTTCATTTCCAGAATTTTGTTGATTGTGTGAAAAGCCGGAACAGGGCTGATCTGCTTGCCGATGTGGAAGAGGGACATATTTCAACCACCATGATGCATATTGGAAATACCGCCTACCTGACGGGAAGGAAGCTGATATTTGACGGCAGGGCGGAAAGATATGTGAATGATGACGTGGCAAATTCCTATTTGTCACGTCCGGGAGGTGGCAGAAAACCCTACAATGTTCCTGACAGGGTCTGAACAGTATTCATTATCTATCAGTGTCCGGGATCAGCGTCGGGGTTCCGTAGTAAAAGCTGTTTCTGACATTCTGTACTGATTATTTCTTGTTTTCAGCATATTGTATCAACAAACAATTAATCCGGCTTTGCGGCAGGGAGCTTTCTATTCCGGAGTGTCGGCTTTCATTTTTCCCGGCCGTATCATATTTTCCGGGGAAAGGATGGTATCCAGGTCTTCAGTGGATAAAAGATTCTTCTTGAGGACCAGGGAATAAACACTTTCACCCGTTTCAAGGGCTTCCCTGGCAAGGGCATTGGAGACTTCATAGCCCAGCCAGGGAACCAGGGCTGTTACCAGACCGATACTGTTATGTACCAGTGATCTGCATCTCTCTTCATTGGCCGTTATACCGTCAATGCACCGGTGCTTCAGGGTATTCATTCCGTTTATGAGCATTTCAACGGATTCAAATACGCTCTGGACAATTACCGGTTCAAAGACATTCAGTTCAAGCTGACCTCCTTCGGAGGCCATTGTTACGGTCAGGTCATTTCCGGTAACCTTGAATGCTATCTGGTTGACCACCTCCGGGATGACAGGATTCACCTTTCCCGGCATGATAGACGATCCGGGTTGCATCGGCGGGAGATTTATTTCGTTTATTCCTGTCCTGGGGCCTGAGGACAGTAAGCGAAGATCGTTGCATATTTTGGAAAGCTTGAGGGCCAGCCGTTTCACTGCCGATGAATAGATTACGAAAACACCTGTGTCCTGGGTGGCTTCAACCAGGTTTGATGCAAGCACAAGATTTAGTCCGGTAATCCTTCTGAGGTAGCTTACCACTTTTTCTGAATATCCCGGTGCGGAATTTATTCCCGTACCTATGGCAGTGGCACCCATGTTGACTTCAAGGAATAATGCGGCATTCTGGTTGAGTCTTTCAATTTCCTCCTCAAGGGTTACGGCATAGGCTTCAAATTCCTGTCCCAGCGTCATGGGAACAGCATCCTGAAGCTGGGTTCTTCCCATCTTGATAATATGGGAGAACTCCAGTCCCTTTTTCCTGAATGAGTCAATAAGGCCGCTCAGGACAGCGGTAAGATTTTTGTTGGAATTGAAAAGGGCAATTTTTGCTGCCGTGGGATAGGCATCATTTGTTGACTGTGAAAGGTTTACATGATTGTTGGGATGGCAGTGGACATATTCTCCCCTTTCATGGCCCAGTATTTCCAGTGCCCGGTTTGCAATAACCTCATTGGCATTCATATTTGTTGAGGTCCCGGCTCCTCCCTGTATCATATCCACCACAAACTGGTTATGGTATTTCCCGTTTCGCAGTTCCCTGCATGCTTTTACGATTGCATCCCTCACATTTTTGTCAAGGAGTCCGAGTTCAAAATTGGCCTTGGCTGCTGATTCCTTCACCATTGCCAGGGCATTGATAAGTGAGGGATAAAAGTTCAGTGTCACTCCGGAAATATTGAAGTTTTCCACAGCCCTCATGGTCTGTATTCCATAATATGCCTCATAGGGAACTTCGCGTTCGCCCAGGAGGTCATGTTCCCAGCGTGTCCTGCCTGATTCGTACTGTGCGGAATATCCCAGTATCCTGGTATTTGCGTTCCGCATTCTCCTGGATATGATGCGGGTGATGTTTGACAGGATTTTGAGGGTGGTTTCCGCACGGTAATTAAAAAATTTCCGGTTGACATTCAGCAGGATTGTAGGCATTACAGTCCGGGCATGGGTGGAGTGAAGTGATCCCTGGTCCCAGATTCCCTCACCCAGAAAATCCCCGGTCTCAAACAGTGCAAGCCTGACTTCCGTACCGTAGGTGTTAAGCTTGAAAAGTTCCACCTCACCGTCATAGATGATGAATATGTCATCGCGGGGACTGTTTTCGTAAAACAGGATTTCTCCGGCCTCGCATGACTTGGTTATTATATTGTCGGCAAGCTCCCGGATTTCCGTGTCGTTAAGGTTTCTGAAGAGTTCTATTCCCTTCAGAAAAAGCGGGATATGATTTTTGTCCATGGCAGAATCGTATTACATAGTAAAAATAGTTATTTAAAATCATTCCGGGGAATTCCTGTGAGTATAATATTTTGCTTTACTGTTATATTCCGTGGAATTTAGGCCTTATTGTATTGCTTCTTACGGGTTAACTGTATCAGATAACCGGAATTCAGTGTCCTGCCTGATCCCGCAATATTCTGTAAATGACGGAAAAAAGAAAAGGCCTGTTGAAAACAAGCCTTTTCTTCCTGAAATTATTTCTGAAGGATACTACCATCCCGGATTCTGTCCCAGATTAGGATTCTTAACCAGATCGTTGGCAGGTATCGGGTAAAAATAAAGTTTATCATCCCAGGTCCTTATCTGGTCTTTCATAAAGACAAGTGAGTGTGTGGCATCATCCAGCTGATAATTATTGGTAGCCCCGCTTGCAAGTTTTTCTCCCACATACTGGTAGAATACGCCCGGTACTTTGTCAGGATTCAGGTTCTTTGTAAAACATACATCCAGGGTGCCGTTATCATCCATGTCATAAGGCACATCAAGTTCTGGAATATAAATTCCATCCCAGACATTTGTGACCAGGTCTCCCACTTTCCAGCGGCAGATATCCGGCCATGAGAAACCTTCAAATGACAGTTCAATCGCTCTTTCTCGCCTTATTTCCAGGATTTCCGGATTGCTGATATCCGGGAAAAACTTTGCCTTCATATACGGATCTGCGACGGTGGGTTTTGTGTCCAGTCCGCCGGTGATTCCTGCCCTTGCCCTCAGTACTCCGATGGTTTTGCTCCAGTCGGCATCGGTAAGAGTTCCCAGTTCAGCTTTTGCCTCGGCATAATTGAGCAGTACTTCAGCGTAACGGAATATTATTGCATTATTGTCGCAAACATCAACATTGTCAAACTGTTCGTCGTCGAGTGTGAATTTACAGATATGGTAACCCGTGATTGCATACGCATAGTTCGGGGCTGTTCTCACTGTTTGTCCGCCTCTGATGCGGGTAAAGCCGGGTGTTCGGACGGTCTGTGACAGGCGGTAATCCCTGTTCTGGCATTCCTCAGTGAAGGATTTGGTCTGGTAATCGTCAATTTCCGTAAAGGGTGTGCCGTCAAGGGTCAGATAGGTATTTACAAAGGAACGTGTCGGGGCGGGGCTGCTGCCATAGGTTACCGATGTATAGCGCCTGTTGCCTGAATGCACAACACCCTGGTCGGTATCAAATGTAACTGCATACAGCACTTCACTTGAAACCGGCACACTGCTTATAAATAATTTACGGTAGGAAAGCTTTGGACCGTCGCCGGTATAGATTGAATAACCGGAATTCATTGCATATTCAGCTGCATCAACTGCTTCCTGGAGCCATTCGTTGGCAGATGACTGAAGTCCGTAGCTGGTCTGATATTTCCGGAAGGTACCTTCCCACAGGCAGACTCTGGATTTGAATGCTGCTGCCACGGAGGAAGTTATTGTTGAGCTGGTGTTGTCCTTCCTTTCCTTTATGTTCGCAATTGCAAAGTCCAGGTCTTCCTTTATTTTTTGCACAATCAGGGTACGCGGATCCCTGCCTGCAAGCAGTAATTCATCCTTCACGTCAAGCGGATGATCTATCCACGGAAGATCACCAAACCTCTGCATCATGCCGAAATAAAAATATGCTCTGAAAAATCTGGCAATCCCCTGGTAATTGTTACGTACTTCCAGTGGTACGGATTCATTATTGTTATTTACTATAAAGTAATTAACATTGCGAAGGGTACCCCAGTTCCATCCGCTGCTCTCCTCTGCGCTGAAACCGTTTTTGGTAAAATATTTGATGACACTGTTTACAGCTATATAATAGGAATTGGTATACAGTGCTGGAGCATTGGGGAAAGTTTCATAAAATGAATTGGTATAAAGCTTCAGGCCAATTTCGGAATTGAAAATCGGTTCCTTGGAAATTTTGGATTCCGGCAACTCTATCATGTCACAGGCAAAGGTGCCTGCCATAATCAGTATTAAATATATTAGTTTTTTCATCTTGCTCATTTTTAAAATGTTACTGAAACTCCAAAACTGACACTTTTCAGGATAGGATAATTGTATACCTGGCTTCCGTTGGCAATTCCACTGCTGGGCACTGACTGGGCTTGTTCAATGTCGGTACCGTAAATGCTTCCGAAGTCAAAGTTCTTCGTTATTTTATACAGCGGAGACCAGCCCCATAGGTTTTCTGCAGACATATAGACTCTTGCGTTCTGCATCCTTATGGAAGAGGCAATATGTCTGGGCAGATTGTAACCAACCTGCAGGTTTTTCAGACGTATGTAGGCCACGTTCTGCAGATAACGGGTCTGGGTTACTGCCAGTTCCCTTGAGCTTTGAAGGGCAACATATCCCCTGTATCTCGGGAAATATGCATCCGGATTGTCTACTGTCCAGATATTTCCAAGCATTGATTTGGGTATATTATTGTATGGCCTGTTATACTGGCCCCAGAACAGGGCATTGTCGGTTCCCGGCCACCAGTCCTGTTTGCCGACACCCTGGAAAAATCCGGAAATGAAAATATTGCTCCAGTTTACTCCCAGATTGATACCGTAGGTATAGCGGGGGGTTGTATTCCCGATAACTTTGCGGTCGCCCGGATCATTAACCTTATTGGTACCATAATCAATAACCCCGTCATTATTCAGATCCCTGAACTTAATGTCGCCAGGCAGCCATTTTCCGGAATTGGAAGCAAAATAGAGCCTTTGCGAGGCATGATTTGCCACATCCTCATCTGAAGTAAAGAATCCTTCAGTGACATAGCCCCAGATTTCGCCTATAGTCATGCCTTCATAATAGTTTGCCCGTGCATCCCAGTATGCTCCAAGTTCCTTCTCGGGGTTGGTGTATTTGGTAATTTTCGACACATAGTCAGCCAGGGTAACTCTGACGTCATAACTAAAGGGTTTGCCGGCAAGGGTGTGATCATTTCGCCAGCTGAGTGTCATTTCCCATCCGTTGGTTTTCATATCCGCATAGTTTCCCTTGGGTGCGGTTGCTCCGAAAGTAGCCGGAAGGTCAATTCCCACGGCAAACATATCCTTTGTCTTGCGGGTATAGATATCACCGGCAAAGCGTAACCTGCCTTTGAGTACTCCGAAGTCAAGGCCCAGGTTTGCAGTTGTTGAGGTTTCCCATGTCAGTCCGTCGGGCAGTACCGGGGGAGCCGAGGTTTTCTGCTGACGTGTTCCCTGTATCAGTCTTCCCATTGTACTGATGGTGAAAAGTTCCTGGAATGTATAGGAAGCAATGTTCCCGACTCCCAGTGAACCATATGATGCCCTGAGTTTTACATCGGAGAATATATTGTTCAGGTTCCAGAAGGGTTCTTCTGAGAGACGCCATCCTGCAGAAATTGACGGGAAAAAGCCCCACTGCTGGTCAACCGGAAATTTTGTTGAACCATCAAGACGGCCGTTTACCTCAATCAGGTATCTGTCCTTATATCCATAGTTAAAACGGAAAAACCCACCGGCAATTCTCCACTTTTCGTGGCTGGCACTGATGGTGATCCCGCTTCCGTTGGTCAGGTTAATATTGTTTACATCTTCAAATATCAGACCGTTGCGTTGAGTGAATATGCTGTTGAACAATGACTGTTCATAGTTGTATCCAAGCATGCCCTTGAAATAATGGGTTTCGGCAAAGGTTTTTTCGTATTCACCATAAATGTTGGTAGCCATATAGTTTGTTGACGTATTTGCCTCTCCGAAATCGTTTGTGCCGGATCCGAGGTATGCAATCACATCCGGTGCAGGGCTGTAGGGCACGGGAACACGTTTGGTGGTTTCCCTGTTATAGGGGTTGCGGAAGGAAATGTCACCTTTCAGCCTGAAGGCATTGTCCAGGAACGAAGCAGTAAAAGATGTGGTATTATGAAGAAGCATTTTTCTCGTGTTGATTCCGCTTTTCCCGTACCACATGTCTCCAACGCTGTAGGCTGCGGCCATTGTAAGTGTTCCGTCGGGGTTGAACATAGGACTCATGGGTTCTGCCTCACTTTCAAGTCCGTACCACACATTTCCGTCGGCTACCGTCAGCGGGTTGAAATAATTTGACTGCGTTATCGCCACATTGTTTTCAACCTTCAGCCAGTTAAAAATCTGTGCGGATCCCTTTGCCCGTATATTCAGCATTGAATAGTCATCGCTGTTATACTGAAATATGCCGCCCTGGTTATAATATCTTGAAGAAAGAATAAAGTCGGCCCTGTCTGTGCCTCCCTGAATGGCAATATTGTGTTCATGGCCGAAGGCACGGTCCTTATACAGCATTTCATACCAGTTGTTATTGGCAAAATACTGGTAATTCCCGCCCGGGCCGATTTCAACTTCGGGCTTTCCGGATCCCGGAGGTCTTCTTGCCATTTCATTATGCCAGTCAACAGTATAGGGAACAGCCTTATGAAATGTTGAAGGAGTTCTGGCATAGTCATAATAGGATGAATATGCTTCCACAAACATTGTGGCATAAAGATTCGCATCGGTTACCATATCGGGTATCCGTGTAGGTGATTTCGCTACGACGGAAGCATTATAGGTAACGGAAGTGCGGCCTTTTTCCGGATTCTTGGTTGTGATAAGCACGACGCCGAAGGCTCCCCTGGCCCCGTAAATAGCGGCCGAGGAAGCATCCTTCAGGACTGAGATGCTTGCTATGTCATTGGGATTGAGCATGGCAGGGTCGCCCTCCACACCATCGATAATTACCAGTGCGCTTCCTCCCTGTCCGATGGAAGTAACCCCCCGGATCTGGTAGCTTGCTGTTCTGCTTGGTTTACCGTCAGCCAGAGCAATATTGAGGTTCGGAACAACTCCCTGCAGTCCCTGGGTCACGTTGGGCATGGGACGGCCCACAAACACCTTTTCACCAACCTGATCGACCGCTCCGGTAAGGTTGGCCTTTTTCTGTGTTCCGTAACCCACAACCACCACTTCTTCAAGTGAGCGGGTATCTTCCAGCAGGGTGATGGTCAGGGAGGTTCTTCCGGCTGTACTGATCTCCTGGCTCAGAAAGCCGATATAGGAAACCTGAATGACTGCATTTTCTTCAACCTGCAGCGAAAACATACCATTGATGTTTGTCAGGGTACCGTTGGTTGTACCTTTTTCAATGATACTTGCACCAATAAGAGGTTCCCCGGATGGATCAGCCACAGTTCCGGAAAGCTGTTTCTTCTGCTGCGCGGCCGCCTGTGACACAAAGAACAGGCTGGTAAGCAGCAGGATGAGAAACATTTTCATCATTGACGGAAAATGTTTTACCGGTACTTTTCTTATGTCAGTACCAATTAATTCGGTTTTCTTCATGCTTTTATACTGTTTAGGTTAATTTCTCAAAGACAATTTCAATTACATTGTTTTTAATCATTTCCCATAGGCAGAAAATTAATGGTTAATACAGTAATTAATTGATTATACAGTAATTATAATAAAATTCCCTCTCTCCGGCATTGTAATTGTGTTATTAACGAACCAATAAGGGCCAAATTTTGAATTAAAGTATTATTCTACAATAAACAGCTTAGTCATAGCGGATTAAACAAAGTTATCTGATCCACTCCTCACAAATTTAATATTTTAATGTTTGGAAGCAGTATAAATCCCGGAAAAATTCGTCTGAAAACCGCATACTATAAGTAGACTGTTTATATCTCGCATGCCGTGCATACGGTGCGGGCGTGTAACAAAAAGCCCCGGTGCGAAAGCTGCGGGGCTTTTTGTAAACAAGAGGTTTGAAATATCGAATCAATGTTTAATAAGGGACATGGTTAGCATTATCTTGCTAGAACAGTTTATTTGATTTGATAATCTGGATGACCAGTTTGCCAGAGAGCAAAGCTGAATACATCAGCGAATTCTTCAAAGATTTTTGTTTTTGTATTGCCTATTCCATGTCCAGCTTCATAATCAACTAGAAAAAGAATCGGTTTATCAGATTTATTAGCAGCTTGTAACCTGGCTGCAAATTTTGCCGGTTGCCAGGCAATTACCCTGGGATCGTTCATTCCTGCTGTAATTAATGTTGATGGATACTTTTCACCATCTTCTACATGAATATAAGAATCCATCTCAATAAGTGCCATACATTCAACAGAATCCTTAACCGTCCCGAATTCAGGTGTATTCACAGGACCATTTGGTGACTCTTCTGCCCGAACTGTGTTCAGGCAACCGACCTGAGGAATTGAGACAGCAAACAAGTCTGGTCTTTCAGTCATTGCCCGCCCTACCAGTATACCACCGGCACTGGCTGAATTAATGGCTATTTTTTGAGGTGAAGTATATTGCTCTTTAACCAGATACTCGGCACAGGCAATCAGATCTTTCCAGGTATTAGGTTTTGTGGTTTTGTACCCGTCTCTGTACCATTTTTCACCAAGCTCTCCGCCACCTCTCACATGAGGTATTGCAAGGATCCCTCCTTCATGGGTCCAAAGCAATAAATCGGAGCTAAATCCGGGAGTTATTGACATTCCGTAGGCTCCATATCCATAGAAGAGAACCGGATTATTTCCAGTTTTCTTTATACTTTTATTGTATATCAATGAAAGCGGAACCTTAACCCCGTCATGTGATGGAATCATAAGTTCTTCAACGGTTAGATCTTTATACTCAGGATACTCTGCAACAGATGAGAGATTTTCAAGCTTAAATTCATTTTTTTGTGGAATATAGCGGAACCGCTGGTAATCGCTTGTCCATCCTGTCAGACCAGCCCAGCAGTCAGCGAATTTATAACCTTTTGAACTTAATCTTACAGTTCCGGCAACAAACGGTAGTTCAATCTCTTTTGCTGTTTTTTCAGCTTTAGGAAGGAAGAAGAGGGTTTCCTTAATTCCGTTATCAGACAGAGTATATAATAATCCCTCGCTGGTGATGCTATAATTTGTCATTTTTCTCTCAGGGTCTTCAGAAACGATAACTTCGGCATTTTTTAAATCAGGTTTTTCAAAGGATGTTTTCAGAATTTTAAAATTTGGCGCATTTTTAGGTGTATATAAATAAAAGTCTTTATCAGTTGTAAAGAAATCATATACTTCATCTTCGGGTTTAATCAAATGCAGCCATGCAATTTTTTGTTTTCCCAGATCAGATGATGGAGCATAATACAGGTTTATTCTATTATCAACAGTTACTATTTGTCCAAATAAAAACTTGCTATCCTTATCGTAAAATACAAATGGAAGTTCTTCTGGTTTGATGCCTAATTCAGGGTTATTGGATCTTGAGAAAACTTCCATATCCGTAGAAGGATCTTTCCCAACAATATGCAAATATGTCTTGCTGTCCTTTTCACGGTTTGCATCGTGGACATCATCCGACTGTAAGCGGTTGTAAAGGAAACTGTTATTATCTGCCAGCCAGGAAACTGGGAACCCGCCAAAACGACGATCAATCTTCTCTGGATATAGATAAAGGGTTTCTGTTTCTATTGTCAGCAAAACTGCGCTCTCAGATCCGTTTGGAGCGATATCAATAGCAACTTTCGATCCATCAATAGAAGGATTAACTGAACTGATGACATATTTCTTTGTAGTGTCCTGGCTATAGGTTTTGGGATCGAACATTAGTATTTCTTTCCCCTCAAATCCATCGCGGTAATAAAGTTTTCCAGTCTCATCAGCAGGAGTCATCTTTAGGTAAAAATAGCGATCATTATCTATGATCCTTAAAGAACTTATTGTTGATGATTTTCGTTTATCAAAGTCAACCATCATATTAATCATTCTTTGTCTTCCGGGAATACTGTTCAGAATTTTGCGTGAATAATCTGATTGTTGCTTCATCCATTGCCTAACCGTAGTATCCTGTAGATTTTCCATATATCTGTATGGATCGGTGATCTTAACACCGAAGTATTCGTCCGTCACAGGCTTTACCGGCGCAAGGGGTGGTTTTAATCTTTTCTCATTTGTAGAACATTGTACCAATAAGAAAAATGATAGAAATACAATAAATGTCTTCGTTTTCATGATTTATGTTCTTTAGATTTTAAAATATTCCATTTAATTTCCAGGTGTTTTTCTTGATCACTCAATCAAATTTATGAAATTCAGTTGGATTGATTGAGGAAAGTCAGAGAAAATAGTATGTATAAAATGTGATTATTCACTTCCTTTTTCTTTTAGGGAAGCTTAACAAGTCACAGGCCTCGTTATCCGATTAATTATTGCAGGGAAGATCTAAAAACTGTCCCTTCCGATAGCTACCAGAAGGGGCTGAGGTGGAAGACCGGAGATTTACTTGCATGATCCCTTAATCCTCATCCGTACAAGCACGGTTCGGGTTGTCAATAAAAAACCCGGTGCTGATGCGACAGGGATTTTTCATTGAAGACAAGAAGTCAACTGAAATATCAAACCATGAGTTAATACGGGATATGTATGTAAAAGTTCTTAAGTTTGGGAAAGTGATAATGGGTTCAGATATGGCATAAGATTTGTTTTTTATTGATGAAAATGTGATATTTGTCTCTTTTTCTTTCAAAATGCATTTTATTAGTTTGAATATTCTTATTAACTTAGTAAGTGTTATTAACAATAATCTGCGCTGAAGGAAAGTAATTAAAGAACATTTCGTTACTTTTTACGTTTAATTGTTTTGCTATTTTACAATGCAGTTATGAATAAGAAAAATATGTACCAAACCGATTTCTTGACAGCAAACTCCTTTGTCATTGGGATAGGCAGTGTATTTAATCTGGCAGGTAACTATTTTGACTATAATTATTCTACTTCCCCTGAAGAAGCAGATGAAATCGCAATTGCATCTGATTGGCACATAATTGGAGAAGATATTAAACAAGCCATTTCAGGATACGAGAAGGAAAGCCCCATACAACTCGTTTTACCATTTTAAATAATGGCTCCTAAAAGGGATTTAAAACACGGTAATGACCAGGGTATTGAACCTTCAATTATTAATTCAGCTGTTACCGAAGAATTAAAACCAATACTTGAGAAGCTTTCGCGGGAAGAACAGAGAAAGATTAAATCTATTATTATTTCTTCCTATCAAGCTTATAGCGGCCCGGTACCTGCTCCTGAAGCATTGGAGAAATACAATCAGGTAATTCCTGATGGGGCAGATAGAATTATGAAGATGGCAGAGAATCAATCCAACCATAGAATTTAAATTGAGGAAACTGTGATAGCTGGACAGGTAAAACAGTCAAGCCGGGGACAAATATTTGGATTAATCATTGCTTTTTTTACTTTAGGTTCAGCTGTTGTTTTGGCTATGTTTGGACATGAAGCTGTCGCTTGTGTATTGGGTGGAAGTACGGTAATTTCTCTTGCTACGGTTTTTGTTATAGGTAAAAGAGAACAACGGTTGAAGCTCGAGGAAAAGAAACCCTCCTTTCGGGAATCCGAATCACACCCCTTCAAATAATTAGCAGTATTATCAGACCTGTGTGAGGATAATTCTCTTCCCTAAAGAATGAAGGGATAGATCTACAAATAGTAATCTGCCCCCCTTCCCAGTAGTCATTAAAGAACTTCTTAGTTTTTATGTCTACCTTTAAGGTAATTTTAATAAATTCCATTTAATAATCCTGTGAGATACAATTGTTCTTGACCTGCCATTCATCCTGACCCAAGGCAAACGATTAACCAAGGGTATGCCCTGCCTTTTACTTGACAAGAAAGTTGATGCTCATGATACTTCAGCCGTCAGGTTATTGAACTATCAGGATTATCTGGGAGTGATTTATCTCAGTGTTCATAATCTGAAAACCAATAGTTGTTATAACCTTTCTCACAATATGGAAATTTATGCGGACTGGTTGGTCAGGTCGCTGGCTGACCTCGATACTCGTATAATACGCCAAATGAATACTATTGAAATAGGTTATAGGAGAATGCATCTGATGAATATTTGCTTGAGTTAAAAGAATTGGTCAATACATAAGATGCATTTTTTTCTTTTTTCTCCATCCGGCTTGGTTTTCATACTCAACGAAGTATATCTTCAAATCAGCCTGATTTTCATATTTGACAAAAAAAATCTTCTTCTTTGCCTGACTTGTATATTCAGTGAAGAACCACTTCCCGTTATTCTCTCCTGCCTGATTTTCGTATTTTACTTTGAATACTTTTAAGTCGGCTTGGTTCTCATATTTGACAACAAAAACTTTTACATCAGCCTGATTGGGATATTCTACGCTAAAGACTTTTTGAGCAAAAGTTTGATGAAAAAAGAATAAAAACAGGACGATTATCAGGGTATGTCTATACATGGATATTTCGGACGATATTGACCCCTAGAAATGGATTGAAAAAGATCGTAATTTTCAATAAGTTTTAATGACATTTCGGCATATTTTGACCCCCCATCGGTAATCTGGTAAGGGATTTTTGTTTTTTTT